>JBFWNG010000002.1:0-440549 GCA_050251195.1 Oligoflexales bacterium | reverse complement strand
CTGTTGGTTGTGTCACCGTCGCTGCGTTCAAATCCGCTAAAATGGCAGATGCTATCGCCACAAATATAAAGTCAGGCGTTACCATTGCTGGTGTCGCAGGATCCGTTACGGAGGAATCACATAGCAGCTGTTCTTCGGATGGAGCTGTTGGTTGTGTCACCGTCGCTGCATTCAAATCTGCAAAAATGGCTGATGCCATCGCTACAAACATAAAGTCAGGCGTTACCATTGCTGGTGTCGCGGGATCCGTTACGGAGGAATCACATAGCAGCTGTTCTTCAGACGGAGCGGTTGGTTGCGTTACCGTCGCTGCATTCAAGTCTGCAAAAATGGCGGACGCCATCGCCACAAATATAAAGTCAGGCGTTACCATTGCTGGTGTCGCGGGATCCGTTACGGAGGAATCACATAGCAGTTGTTCTTCGGATGGAGCTGTTGGTTGTGTCACCGTCGCTGCGTTCAAATCCGCTAAAATGGCAGATGCTATCGCCACAAATATAAAGTCAGGCGTTACCATTGCTGGTGTCGCAGGATCCGTTACGGAGGAATCACATAGCAGCTGTTCTTCAGACGGAGCGGTTGGTTGCGTAACCGTCGCTGCATTCAAATCTGCAAAAATGGCAGATGCCATCGCTACAAATATAAAATCAGGCGTTACCATTGCTGGTGTCGCAGGATCCGTTACGGAGGAATCACATAGCAACTGTTCTTCAGACGGGGCTACGGGATGCATTACGGTTGCCGCATACAAATCTGCTGATATGTCAGCTGCGGTCGCAGGAAACATAAAATTAGGCGTTACAATCGCGGGCACTGCGGGTTCGGCTATCGTCATTACGGGCGCAACCGGAACCGCAGACCTCACAGCTGCCACATTTAACAACCAAGTGAAATCTACTACCGCCTTTGAATATTGGGATTCAAATGGTCTACGGCACAATCACGGCGGTGACGCCGATATCGTTATGGGAAATATTAAAGGAAGCGTGGACATCTTCGGTACTACGGGTACATTTGGCTCCAACTGTACCGCAGACGGCCAAACGGGTTGTACTACAACGGCCACTTACAAATCAGCCGACACAGGCGCATACTCGACTTGGGACATTCGCAAAGGTAAGACTGTTGGCGGAAAAGTCGGCGATCTTATTTTCCCTAGAAACATGGTGAACAATTCCCAATTTCAACGCACCATAGGTACGTTAGCTGGCAATGATATGTACGACACAATCGACGACGATAACTTCGCCGGCGCATTCCCAACGCAATATCCGTCTGGCTGGCAACAAGCTTCCGGCGCGAACTGGATTATGGATAGCACGAACGATGTTGGTGGCGGAGGAGGAACTGATTCAGACGATGCATGCAGCGGCGCTGAACATTGCGTATTCGTTGATAGAATTTCGGGAATGATGTGGGCTAAAGACAACGGGACTGCCTATAATTTCGAAGGCGCAATTACCCTGTGCGAGGGCCTCACATACGGAGGGTACGGAGATTGGCGATTGCCAACGCAAAAAGAGTTGATGCAGGCTTATGTAGACGGCATTTGGTCTAGGAAGGCAGCAACAGGACTTTCCTTGGCAACCGCGTCTTATTGGTCATCTACAACCCTTTCAACCAACACTGATGGCGGCCATCAGTTGAAACTTAACACGGGATCCGGTAGCAACTTCGACAAAGATCAGGTCTCGTATCGAGTTATCTGCACAAGACCACAATAAAATTGGGGTAATAAGACAGTCTTTCTTCCATGCACCGAATTTCACCATTCCACGAATGGTGAAAATTCGGGATGCAAGATAATGCGTTAGAGCGGTCGCGCCTGCTTCATATAAACAAGCCTGTCACGATTCAAGATGTACTCAAAATCCAACCTTACAGAATAATCTTGCCCGTATTCCTTCGTGAGCTTCTCGTAGGTCGCCATGATTTGGTTGCGGACGTCCTTGAGCTCGTTCTCTTTCAGAAGAAGTTGACCCGCCGGAACTTGATTGCTGAAGGAGCGGTAGGTTACGCTGTCGTTGCCGCCGCCCATGTACACGATGACGTTCTCGGGGATGGCGCCTTCAAGTTCGGGGTTGGTGACGCTGATATCGTCTTTTTGAGTCACGAGTTCGAGTTCGAATTTGCCTCCGTCTTTTCGTTCGAGGATCGCGACGCCGTTGGCTGACTCTTCGATGAAAGACGGATGAACGAGAACGCCCATGTAGATCTTGTGATGGTCGATGTGGAAGTAGTCGCGGCTGAGGAAGGCCTTCTCGTTCCATAGACTCGCGTAGACTTTACCGATGGTTTTGCCGATTTTTCGTTTTTTGGTTAGGTCGTCTTGCAACTCTTCGATAGCTTCTTTGTATTTTTCCGGATCAAGTTCCTGGTAATGTTTGATCTTGGCGTTCATGCGTTCTTTTTCGAGAGGAGTGACGCATGCTCCGCCTTCACCCTGGTCGTTGACCGTGTCCTCAACGCAGCCTGAGAAAGATTGGTAAAGACCGGCGCCGCTGAGGCCGGGAAGATCTTCCGCGTTGGTGCTGGAGCGGAACCGGATTCGGCGTGTGTCTGGATAGGTACGACGGATGTGTTCGACCAGCGCGTCGACGAGTGCTTGATCGGTTTTGGTTTCTTTGATCAACTCTTGCGCTGTCTTGATAAACGCTTTGCGTACGGAACCCTTCGCGATCATCTCAGCGCCGTATTGAGTGGTCATCGCCTTAAGGAACACTTTAAGTGGTTTGCCTTCGTGGGCAGCGCACAATGTGTTGGGAGTCGAGCACGCATCACCGTATTTCTCTTTGCATTCTGTTTGTACTTTCGCGCACAATCCGGCTTTGATGTTCTGGCTGACGTGTTGATTGTAATAGGAGAATGGGATCATGAACGATCCGCGGAATTCTTGGCGGTTGTAGCCTCTTTCGGTAAGTTCGTTGTCAAGCATGGCGAAGTTGGTGGCTTTCGCTCCATATGATCTTACCTCTTCGTGCGTTGCACCTTCTTCGCGCCAGTGGCGCAGGTTTGTATTCTTAAGATCTGCTACCGGTTCGGGAAGTTTGGGTACGCGGGATTTCCAGTACGTCTCGGCCGCTTCTTTGAGTGCGCTTTCGCCGCCCGGGAACTGCTCCGCTCCCTTGATAGTGTATATACCGTTGGGTTTTGTTTCAAACTCGATGAGTTTGCCGACGTTGCTTTGGATTTTGGAATCCGTGAGCGCTTTTTCGAAAAAGACGTTGGGTATATTGAGGTTTTTCGCTCTCAATCGGACGTGAGATCCCGGCACTTGGATTTTGGTGGAGATCAAACCGGAGATCGGTCCGATGTCCAAAGGAAGTTCAGAAAGAACGAGGATATCCTTGTGCGTGTACTCGCCGCCTTCCAGATCGGCTGGTGAAATGTTTTTGAGATAACCGTAGGCTTTGGCAACGTTGTAGGTCGGGTTGGTGGCGGTGATAGCAAAACTGAAAATGGGAATGCCTTTCCCTTTTACCGCCAGGGTGTTTTTCAGAGCTTCTTGCGGACAAGCGATGTAGACAATCCTCGACTCAACAAACGAAGCAGCTGTTTTCAACCGGTTGAAGACCTTAACGACTTCGTCCATTTCTTCCGGCGTATAGGCGCGAGATTCGCATGGTTTGGGAGCTTCGAGATCGCGGTAAAGACTAAAGGCCAAAACACCCGGCTTCGAGTATATTTCGTTCGTTCCCGACGGCGGGTTGACGACAGAGAACTCAGGCAAGTAGTAAACTCCGCCCGACGATATTTTCTTGGGTTCGGGAAACGACCCCAGGTTGTTGTAGTCGCCTGCGGAGTAATGGGGCAAGTGAGCTCCCACGAACTGGGCGTGAAACGGATATTTCGCTGTATTCATGAAGTAAAACTGGTCACGCCCGTCGCCAAAGTCCCAGAGGTATTTGACGTAGGAGTCATCGGCGTCGGGAGAACCGCGCATTTTTTCATAATCCACAGGATGGCTGAGCGTCGGCAAAAACGCCTCCCCGCCTTCCGAAAACGTCGCCGATTTGCTTCTGGGTTTGCAGTTGGCCAACGCCAATGCGATAGAACAGCACAAAGCCACTCTTGCGAACATGACAAGTCCTCCGGTTATTGCTAGGCATTCAGAATTGCTCCTAAAATGGTATCCTATGGGGCTAGGGGGTGCAATTCAAAAAAACCGAATACCGAGCTGGGCTTGGGACCCCAAAGATGGTAAGCTGCGCGCAAGTTCACCTATGGGGGTTTTTGAGTATGCAGCATATTTTCTTGGGTTTGTTGATATCGTTGTTGGGGGTAACAGCCTTTGGCAGCAGCAATCCCGTTTTATCAAAGTACAAGGTCATAAATCCGTCGCCAGAGACTCTGCGCGTGATTTCCGACAAGTGGGAGATCGTAGGGCGCGAGGGCAACGTTTTTGAGGTCATTATTCCCGCAAACCAGGCGACTCAGCTGTCGAGCTTGCAAAATACCGGACTTGAATTGTTAGAAGCGGACACCTCCGCTATGTTTCATAATCCTCTCCTGCGGTCCTTTGGATATTTCGACGCTTATCGGAATTTTGACCAGGTCACCGCGTACATTAAGACCTTGGCGCAAGACTACCCTAATATCGTTCAGCTGAGCGAATATGGTCAATCAACCGACGGACGTCCGTTGTATGTGCTAAAAATATCCGATGATGTAGCCACGGACGAAGCGGAGCCAAAGATCATGCTCGACGCCGCGACGCATGGAGACGAAATCATCACCGTCGAAGTTCTTCTCGGCATCGTGGACGAGATTGTCAAAGGCTACGGCACCAACCAACGGCTTACCAACTTTGTCAACAACACCGAGCTCTATTTCATTCCTGTTGTGAACCCAGACGGCTTTTCGGCGCGACAAAGGTATGCGGACGGCGTGGATCCTAATAGAGAGTATCCGTGGCCCGAACAAACCGAACGCAGGCCGATCGGTATTATTTCGGATCTCATTGAGTTTACCAACCAACATCATTTTGACGGCAGCTTGACGTTCCATGCTTACGGCGAACTTATCATGTACCCATGGGGATTTTCGCAGGATGTGATCGGCGAACAAACTCTCAAGACAGAATACGAGCAACTCAGTCAGAAGATGGCTGCGGCAAATCATTACAGAACGGGACAAATCTCGAAGGTGATGTACATTGCCAAGGGATCGAGCTCGGACTATTACCTATGGAAAAACAATACCTTTTCGATTGCTATCGAAATAGCAACGAACAAGGCTCCGCACTCGGCAAAGATTCCGGAAGTTACAACACAATCCAAAGAAATGACTTATTCGTTTATCGAGCATTTCATTGACGGCAGCCGGTTTGGACGCTAACTGAGGAGAACCTATGTCGAAGTATCTTTTTATCGAAAGTCGCGATCCTTTTGACTCTAAGGACGTGTTGCAGACCTACGGACTCGTCAAAGAACTTTGCAACCAAGGTCACGACGTTGCGTTGTATCTTATCCAGAACGGCGTCCTGGCCGTAAGGAAAGATGCGAAAGTAACGCTTCTGCCTGAAATTCTTTCCGACAAGAAAGCGCGCGTGCTTGTTGACGACTACTCGCTCTCGGAGCGCGGCATACTAAAAGACCAGGTGCCAGGAAGCGCTAAAGTCTCCAACGCCGACGAACTCGTCGATCTTATCATGGAAGACCAACGCAAGCCTATTTGGCACTAAGGGGAAGAAATGAAGAAAACTCTACAGCTGTTAATTATGGATCCGCCCTATGAGTCGTCCAACACCGCTTCGGCGTTTCGCGTCATGGAAGCGGCCCTACAAAAGGGACATAATGTCACCGTTTTCGCGTATGAGGGAGCAACGTCACTCTCGTTCGCAGAACAAAAACCGCATCCCAATCCTGTAAAGGGCACCAATGAACAAGAAGAAAAACACCCGCTCACCAAACATTTCGTGACGGGTTTGTTCAATCTTGCCAAGGAAAAAGGCTCGGAGTTCAAATGGATCAATTGCGGCATGTGCGTTGATGAACGAGGGGTTTCGAATTGGGTACCTGGCCCGGTTCGCGGCGGACCGGCGCAATTTGTCGAAGAAGTCAATCGATGCGACAAAACGGTCGTCATCGCCACGACACGATAGAGGCTATCATGAGCAAAAAAATACTGAGTATTGTAGATACCGCCTACAGAGCAACGCTCGAGGAGCAGGACGACACGTCGCTTTGGTTCAACCACGCATGTAAAAATGCCGGCGCACCGATCGACATCTTGCTAACCGGCAATGCTGTCAACTACGCCGTTAAATCGCAAAATCCACAGGCGCTTCATTTTGGGACAGGAGAAATACCGCACCCCAATCATTTTCAAGAAGATTTAAAGAACTTCAAGAAAACTGGAGCGAATGTTTTTTTCCTGAAAGACGACTTGGAAGAGCGTGGAATTAAAGCAACAGAACTGATTAAAGAGATCGAGGGGATATCGCGGGCGCAACTTGCTCGATTCGTCGATCAGTACGACCATATTTGGCATTGGTGAAAGAATGGAAGCGCTTCTCGATTCGGTTCGACATAAGAAACACGTGATCTGGGACTGGAACGGTACTATTGTCGACGACATGGAATGGTGCCATACGGTTATCAACGGAATCCTTGACGAAGAAGGCCTTAACACCATTACGCCCCGTTTCTATCAGCAGCATTTCTGCTTCCCGGTACGAAACTTTTACGAAAAGCTCGGATTCAACTTTGAAGTTCACTGCTTTGACGCGCTGAGCGAAAAATTCATCGCGCGCTATTTGTCCGGAGCGGACAAGCTAGGCTTGCGTTCTGGCGTCAAATCGATCTTTCAAGCGATTCGCAATCTGAAAATAACCCAGTCGATTCTCTCGGCATCGAACGAAAGTTATCTGGCTTCGATGGTTAAATCCTATGATATTCATCATTGGTTTGACCATGTGTTCGGGCTTAACAACCACCACGCGTCGAGCAAAATTGAGCGTGGATTGGACCTCATGGGTCATACCAACTGCCGTAAAGAAGACACGATTTTGATCGGCGACACCGATCACGACGTCGAAGTTGCTGAAGCTTTGGGCATAGACGTTGTCTTGCTACAGAGCGGACATCAGTGTCCCGACAAACTGAAGCAAACTTTTCCTGAAGTTAAGATGTTCTATTAGTCCAACAACCTAACAAAGAATTTCGGCGCCTCTTTCCGAACGGCAGGCGCTTTCGGAGGGAGAACCCCTTTAATGGTTTCCTTTTCGCGAGTTAATTCGAATTCGGGTGCACTTGCTTCTGGAAGCGTTTGAACTGTGCCACTCCAATCATTGACTTGAACGTCAAATGTTCCTTGCTCAAACCACAATTCGTCTGTACGTCCCTGCAAGTCTTCCATTTCTATGCGGACGTAATCTTCGTAGCCCGCGAGGAGATCCGACTTGCTATATGTTGCACGATCGTTAAGCCAATAGTTGCTTGCGAGCTTGCGATTCTTCGCCGTTTCCACACAATCTCCTACCGATATCACCGCTCCAGTTCGAATAAACGTGCAAGGCTCCCCATCCGAATCCGCTATCGAGAAATTAGCCGTGTATTCATCTTCAACGGTTTCCGTTGCGTTTGTGGCCATCGGACTGCTGTATTTCTTGTAAACGTGCTCTCGAATGTTCACAAGAACATCTATCTCCGAACTCACAGCGCAGTAGTTTCCCAGCTCCGAAGGTTGAAGCTTGTAAAGTTTTTCTTGGTCAACGTCCGTCCAATCGAGCTTTTCACAACGATACTCTTTATAGATATCAGCTTTGCCATTCCATCCGTGGATATTTTCATTCGCTATTTTGTCGGGCTGCTGAAGGCAGCTCGACATGTCGACGGTGCCGTAGATTTTGAGAATCTCTCCTTCAATCTCGGTCGTGATGCTCTTGCGCATCACCGTGTCGAGGCAATAATCGAAATCTGTGCTATATGATATTGGTATTTCAACGTCGCCGTTTTTCAGAAATATACCTTTTGGGACTTGAAATTCTGCTGTCTGGTAAAGCAGCTTGGCGTTGACGCTTGAGCCGATGGTGGGGTTGATGTTGGTTGGATTCAGGTCGCCGGCTAAGAGAAACGGTTCGTCAATCACCTGGGATTTTCTCTTCTTGTCGTCTCCGCAACCATTAAGAACCAAAGCAAGCGAAACTAAACCCATTCCTATACGCAACATCCTTAGAACTCCCTCCAGCAGACTCTTTCTGATTGATAATGGGGCATGATAACAATGCCATGCCAAAAAGCCAAGCCAAGAGCCTAGGGTTTAAATTAAGGCCCTTAAATACCGTGATCTCTGGGTTTTTTCGCACCCTTTAGGCTGGGTAAGGCATATTCCGAAGACCCTATTGGAACGATTTAGAGGTGTTTCATGAGAAATCTTTACATCCAAACGCTCCTCGTGGCCACCCTCCTGGCAGTAGGAGCACTCTTCATTCAAATGCGAGACAATAACGAAGCCTACAATCCAACGCTGGAAGACTTTGACAGCAGTTCCATGGGATCGTTGACTCAAACAGAAGATTTTTTCAGGCAGACTCCGTAGGCGAAACGGACTTTTTTGCCAAGTAAATCCCGGCCAATACGATCAAAGCCCAAAGGATTTGCACGGGCGTCATCGTCTCGCCAAGAATTACCCAGCCCAAACAAACCACTAAAATCGGCTGAATCAGTAAGACGACCGATGTAAGTCCTACGGGCAAATAGCCGAGTGCAATCGCGATGAGCAGCTGACCTATAATTTGCGAGCTCAACGCAAGACCTAGAAGAGAAGCCCAAGATTCCCAACTATGGGCCATCATTTCAGCAGACAGTAGCTTTCCGGTCGCGAGCAAGAACAGCGACGAGGTGGCGCTTACCCATAGCAGCAATTCTATCGAACCGACTCGGCGGATCAAAGACTTCACGGAGACCAAGTAGGCGCCGTAGAGAAGCGCCGAAACGATCGCCAGAAGATCTCCGACCCAGGTCTTTCCTCCCATCGAAAAGCTGAATCCCACAAGACCGCTTATGCCAATAAGCGCAACCAGCCCGCCCAACAAGAAAAGCTTTGTAAATTTTTCTCGAAACAAGAAAAAACCCAAAATACTCGCGACTACCGCCGAAAGATTTGCAAGGAGAGTCGCATTACCGACTGTCGTCAGTTCAAACGAACTATGCCACACCGCTATGTCGAGGGCGAAAAAAAAGCCTGCAAGCCAGAGACCCCATGTTTGACGAAGGTCCAGCAAGGGAACGCTGAGCCTTGTTTTTCGGACGCGAAGCATAACAATGTACACGGGAATAGAAAAACACATCCGCCAGAATGCGGATCCTGTTGGGCTAAGAGGGCTGGCGGAAAAGTTCTTGTCTAATTCAACGGCGAGTTTGGCAAAAATGGGTGCAAAAGAAATGCAAACAGCACCTATGACGAGGCAGATGAATCCGTAACGTTGATCTCTGTTCAAGAAATTTCTGCCCCACGAGCCTTCGAAAATTTGTTTTCAGGAAAGCTTATATCAGAGTATAACTTGAAATACACCACGCAATGGGGTTGCCGTGCAAATCGAAACTTTCTACGACGAAAAGACCCATACTCTGACTTATCTTGTGATTGACCCGGATACGCGCGACACTGTCGTCATTGATCCGGTTTGGGATTATGATCAGGGAAGATCCCTTCTCTCGTGCACTTCAGCTAAACGCGTCGTCGACATGATAGAGTCGAGACAACTGCGACCGGTGCTTGTTTTAGAAACGCATGCACATGCGGACCATATCTCAAGCGCGCAATGGTTTAAGAAAATGTACGGTATCCCAATCGCGATCGGAGAAAGAATTACCGAAGTTCAAACTACTTTTAAGGACCCGCTCGGATTTGGCGGCGACTTCACAACGGATGGAAAGCAGTTCGATCATTTGCTCAGGGACGGTCAAAAATTTTCAGCGGGATCCCTGACTTTCGAAGTTATCGCAACGCCAGGGCACACGCCTGCTTGTTCCTGTTATCGATTTGGCAATCATATCTTCACGGGCGATTGTCTGTTCATGCCCGATTCGGGTACGGGACGCTGCGATTTCCCCGGTGGCAGCGCGTCGGAGCTTTACAATTCTGTTGCTCGAAAGCTTTATAAGCTGCCGGATGACGTCCTCGCTTACACCGGCCACGACTACCAGCCGGCCGGACGCTCACTCAAGTGGCAGTCGAGCATCGCAGAACAGAAGGCTTCCAACATTCATATCAAAGAAACAACAACGGAAGACGAGTACGTTCAATTCCGCACACAAAGGGACCGAACCTTATCCCCACCTCAGCTTCTTTACCAAAGCCTATTCGTGAATCTCAACGGGGGTACTTTGCCGCCGAAGAACAAGACAGGTAGAAGATTCCTTCAAATCCCGATTAGCGAGGGCTAATTCGCAAACCATAGAGCCTTTTATTCTAGGCAATTACCATATTAAGTCAAAGACTTGCCGAGATCTTCCGATAAGGATTTTGGAGTTCGGAGGGAGTCATGACATTTAGAATCACTGCATTTGTTCTTGTTGCAGCTCTTGGATCAAGCTGCAATTCCAGCGACGAAGAGCCCAACTCGGGCACGCGATCCGCGCCAACAACGCAAAAAGCGCCAACAACAAAACCAACCCAAAACATGGGCACCGAAACCCCCACACAAGATCAAACGGCTAGCTCAACCTTCTACAAGGTATCTATCCCAAAACCAGCTAAGATGTGCGATCAAGAGGGGTACAAATATCTCTTCGATGCTTACTTCGTGAAAGAATGCGGGGCCTGTCATTACGAGAACAACACATACGGCGTGACACCATTTGCTGCAGCTGCTAATTTTACGCTGTCGTTCACCACTATGACCACATCGACAGACACACAGATCGTTCGCGAAGCCATTCATGGCAACGCTTTCTGCAAACAATGCAAACTCGAGCCAAATGACCCTCTCGCAAAGGACATCACCTTCTGGCTAGATCATGACACGGATTGTACTGGAATTTAGGTAACTGTCCGGCCTCGCCGGACAGTAGTAAATATCAACTTATTGTCGAACAAAAACAATCGGCTCGACGTTGGGCTCAAGCTGCCAAAACAACTTTTGCGCGCGTCCCGAATTGTCGGCCTCAAAGCTAATCTTACGGCGCGCCGCCGAGAAAAAGTTAGGTTGATAAAAGCCCAACTTGCCACCAGCAGATCCGGTGAAGTAGGCTTCGTTTTCGATGAAAGAATTAATCCTAACATCAATGCCGCCCCAGGTTGAACCAACGCTTACTTTTCCATAGCCTGGGTTGGTGTAGACGCCACTAAAACTATAGCCGCTCGGCATCGCCCTTGAATCAGGCTCATTGTTGTCGTTGCTGTCTTCCGCTGTAAGCTCCCTTACCCAATCCGTTTCCGGAAATCCAAGAGCTCTGTCGAGGATGTAGGCGCCAAATGCTTTCAAATTGAGATCAGAGTTGCAATTGGTCAAAATCACGAATCCAACGTCATCGTCCGGCATAAATCCCACAAGCGACTTGAATCCGTCCACATCACCTGTATGCCAAGATATGCGACGATCCCTATATTCCTGTGAAGTCCAACCGTAAGCGTAGACGGATTCACTAAAGAGCGGATGTAATCTCTCAACGCCCATGACCTGACGAGGTTCAATGAGGTCAGCAATGACCTGCTCAGGTAGAACCTGCGTACCATTAAGCTCGCCTTTGTGGAGAAGCAATTTAACCCAGTTGGAAAGATCGCCAACCGTGGAATTCATGCCACCGGCAGGTCCGACGATGTCGAAGCTTCGGTAGTCCAGCTTAAGCGGTAGGCCATTATTCTTCTTACCAAAATAACCCGATGCTTTGTTAGGATTATTGAGCAAACCTGAAAACGTAAACGAGGTATGGTCCATTCCCAATGGGCCGGCAACGTTTTCTTGCACGACTTCGTACCAGGGCCTTCCCGTGACTCTTTCGACAACGGTGCCTGCTACCATGTACATTATATTGCTGTATTGCCACTTTTCGCCGAGGTGCGCGTTAAATTGGAGATTCTTCATGCGCTCAAACAGTTGATCGCGATCAATTTCTGATCCGTAAAACGCAAAATCGTGAGTCGGCAATCCGGTTCGATGAAGGAGCAAGTCTTTCAACGTCGCTGTCTCTTCAACTTCTTGATCCATGAGATCAATTTCAGGAAGGTATTCTTTGATTGGTTTATCGAGGTCGAGAATGCCTTGGTCTGCAAGCTTGAGAATGGTTGCCGCAAGGAATCCCTTTGTGACGGATCCTACACCAAACACATTGCGCAATTTGGCGCTTTTTGCCTGGTAGTAATCACTGTACCCATAAGCTGCCGAGTAAATAACTTGATTGCCTTTGATAACAGCCAGCGCAACGCCTGGAATACGATAATCGTACATCGTTGATCCGATATAATCGTCGAAAGAGGAATCGAAACCTCCCACGAAATTATGACCAATGTCGTTATCGTCGGTTAAATGCGAAACATCCGCGCTTTGTCGAGAAACACCGCAAGACACCGAGGTGACGGTGAGTCCAATCAGAAGACTCCGAGACAGGCTAAACATACGTTCCCCCTTAATTCTATCCTTTGACCACGCGGCCAATATAATGGGAAATCGTCTGTTTGACAACCCAATTCTTAAGAAATCCTAATAAAACTTGTTAGGAAAGACAGGTACTTGCGGCTAAATGATCAGTTAAGTTGACCACCCTCAAAGATCGCGGTGCTGGTGCCGATGAGAGTCCCGGCGTCGTTAAAGGAAAGAAGCGTAAATTCTTCGTCCTTCTGGACGCTTAAAGCTGATTCAGATTTGAAGATATCGATGTCGTCGGCTGCGACTCGAACTTTCTTAAAAGCAACGTCCTCGGCCTGCGAAGCTCGACAAGCGTCACGTCCGCCACGGCAAAGCACAACCTTTGCCGCACCCTTCGCGGACGCCCAAAAACCGATGTTTCCTTGTCCGTCATTAGAACGGACCGCAAGCTTCAGGTTTGGATCGTAGTAGAGCACGTTGGCGTCTTGGCAATTTGCCGCCGTCGCCAATCCGTGGACCGCAAAGCTCTCGTTCACTGCGCAGAAGTTCTTTGATGGAGTTGCGGGGTTGCCGTCGTCAAATACAACGTCGTCCAAACGGCTTATTGCGGCGTACGAGTCAACATAAGCGCCCGTGGTCAAAAGATGGTCGAAAAACGCCTGGGCCGCCATACGAGCGCCGGCCTTTGCGCCATAGCGCTTGACGTAGGTTTCCCGAAACTTCCAGAACGCCGCGGAGATGATTTCCCCGTCGTCGTGGACCTCATTGACAAGGTCCGTCGGATAAACTTTATTCCCCAGCGTTGTTCTCAGCGGAGTGGAATCGTTGAGATAAAAACCAGGAGCTAAATTCGGGCTTCCCGTCATATACGAAGAAATAATGTCACCAATCCCCTCTGAGAAAGCGCCGTCGGTTATGCCTGCAACGTTGGGATCTTGTGGTCCTGTGAATTGATCAATGCCGTGGCCAATTTCGTGGTAAATGATGTCGGCAACAAGGGCTGTGTTCGCACAGGTTACGTTTCCTTGAGCACCTTGCGCGAAGAGAGTGACGAAGCTTCCGTTCCAGAATGCATTGCAAGCGGCATTTTCATTGACGACCGACTGTATGGGTTGGTCGAGCTGCGGCACTTGCTGCGCCGTAAGATATTTTCGGACAAAGGTCATGGTCTCGTGGGCGGACAAATATGCCATTATCGCAGGCAGCTGGGCAGCAGTTGGATTCATGTCGGTGGCGGCGCCCTTGGCTTGAAACTGGTACAGGGCGGCACTAACGTTTGGCTGCGGGGTCACGGCGAGATCACCGACAAAAGCCAAGGCCGTGTTACTTGCCAGTTGCATTTGCACTGTCGTTCCATCAGTAAAAGTTGGAAACGTTGCCACGCCGTCGATGGTCGTTGTTGTAGCGCCATCGGCGGTTGCAACGTCGACAAGTGGCAATGGTTTAGATACGGAATTTTGAAAAACATAACTTCGTTCGGGAACGATCACAGAAAACCTGTGATCGATGGACTGGTTGAAGCTAAACGCTTCTACGAGCTCGTTTCCGGAGTACGTCAGCGCGAATTCTTCGTCGCGTGAGGCGTCTTTGACCTTGTACGTCTTCGCGTACGAGAAAACATATTTGTCGTCAGCGACGCTCACAACGATATACGGAGTTTCGAGCTTGAGCTCCAAACTCTGAAGTCCCGTCTCACTTGCGATCGCCGAAACGTTGAGTGACGGCAACTCGCCTGCTACCGCGGAAATCTCGCCGAAACTGCGGTTAACGATTTCTCGAAGGCGGTATGAGCCGTCTTGAGCACGGATAAAGTAGGCCTGAACGTATGCGTCTCGCACCACTAGACCCTCGTAGATTCGCTTGAAGGTGACGACTTGCATCGTATAGCTAGAGTTCGATATTTCCTTCACTTCGCCTTCGAGCTGATCAATTTTCGTGCCTAGAACGCCTTCGTATTGCACCAGCTTTTGAGTGGCGAACGATTGGATCTCCTTTTTATCAACAGACGGCATCACCGAAAGATTGAAAAGAATCCAGCTCACGTCGCCGGAAACGGCGTCTGTTCGGGTATCATAAATCTCGCTTTGTTGATTCAACGCAAGATCGCTTTCGGACTTGCTATGTGTTGCGTATGCCGGTTTCCGCCCCTTCTTGAGCGAAGTTTTGAATTCGGGCGAAAAGTCATTTGGCCCGCAGCTTACCAGCAGCGAGCTGAGTGAGGTCACTAATGACGCAATCGCTATTTTTCGGATTCTGAAACTCGCCAAGTGCCGTCTCCTTTGAAATCTTTGCCGTCCCAATCAGAGTTTATGCCTTTAACGTTTTCGAGTTCATCAATTCGGAAGGCGTTTTCGCCCCTTTCTAGGCTAACGCCAGTCTTTTTCCCAACGACGGCAATCCCATCGGCGTCCGAGAGTTCGACTTGCAAATCAACGCCGCTTTCCGGACTTAGGTCTCCGTTGAAAACCTCGGTTCCATCAAACGTTCCTTCCTTTACTTGCGCGCCGATCGTTAACTTGTAACTTGTCAGCGTGCTGGGATCGATGGATTGAGTTTTAAAGAAGTTTTCGTCGAAAGTAAGCCGCACGCTAACCGCACTGAGACTACTTGCGATGCTGTCAGTGCCCGCGCGCTTGGCATAGCGGACTGTTTTCTTGGCGGCGCACGAGGCGCTCAGCACTCCGGCCACGACGCAAGCTAGGATAATGTATGATTTCCGACTTCCTACCAACGTAACCTCCCCTTGTGGCAGCCGATCTATCCTTATCGGCTCATTTATGCGGATTCTTTAGAGAAAGTCGGATTATTTTCGCCTCCCCCAACCCAAAAACCAACCCTCTGAAATGATGGAATTTTTCTGAATTTAGCTAGGATTAGCGGAAGTCTCGTTATACTATCGCGGCGTTTTTTCCTTATGCGAAACGCATATCATTTTTTCTTTGAGGAGACGTTATGAAGAAGCTGGCATTTGTTTCATTGTTTCTTGGGCTTAGCTGCGCTGCGCTGGCCGCGGAGGTTCAAGGGCCGTACGATTGGAGCGGTGTGAGGATCATGCAATACGACCGGTTCTATATCTCGGGACCTTTTTCGGCCGAATCATTGGAGGGAGCGAAAGCCGCTGGTGTTCAGACCGTCATCAATATTCGCGAACCTCAGGAAATAACCGTCGATGAACGAGCGATCGTCGAAGGAGCGGGTTTCACTTATTACCACATTCCCGTCAGCCGCCAAGGCGCTTTCCAACCTGAAGCGTTTGAGGCGATCAACGATGCGGCTGCCGAAGGCAAAATTTGGATCAACTGCGCGTCCGGAAACCGAGCAGCGGGTTGGTTTGCAACGTACTTGGTCATCAAGCAAGGGTATAGCTTGGAAGACGCTCTAGCTATCGGCAATCAGGTCGGAATTACTAATGACGCGATTCGTCAAAAAGTAAGAGACTACGTTGCGCAGCACGGCAACTAAGCTTATGCGGCTGTTGAGCGCATGCGTTCTCTATGTATGCGCTCGACATTGTTTTTGAGATCCGGATGTTTTTGCATCAACTCTTCTAACTGCTCTTTCGTCAATACTCCCACATCGCAATAACTTTTCGCGGTAACGTCGGCTCGACGTAATTCCTCGCCCAAGAGAGCCATTTCGCCAAAGCATTGTCCTTCGCCAAGCGCTGCAATACTGGTATTTCCGTCATGAATCTCCACGCGACCATGGCCAATGATGTACATCTCGCGACCAATGTCCCCCTTGGTAAGGATTTTCTCTCCCGGCGCGAAAAATACTTTGGTCAGCCTTTGAGCGACGTCATGAAGGCACTGCTTCGAACAGTTGGCGAAAAAGGCGATCTTGCTCAGGGGCTTGAGATTCATAAAAACTTCAATTTGTTGCTTGAGGGCATTGGGCAGTTCCGCAAGAATTTTTTCTTCTTCTTCGTGAACATTGTGACTGATCATATGGCGATAGAACGCGAATACCCTCTTTTGCAGATCGCGAGGAATATCATAATGGCGCAGGAGATCGGCGAGGTGTTCAAGTTTTCGCTTATTGGTCTCTTCTCGCTTGTCGGACGAAAGAACGAGGAGAGACATTTGGCTGATGACCAGACCATACACGCCAACGCCTAAAATCATGATCACCATGGTGTAAACCCGGCCCCAGTTTGTGGAGGGCGTGATGTCGCCATATCCTATAGTCGTGAGGGTCGTGATTGCCCAATAGACGGCCTTGTTGTATTCCGTTAGAACCTCTTTCGATTTCACGCCGTTAATAAGTATCCAGCCGCAGGCAATAAAGTGGATCGCAAGCAAGCTTATGATCACGATTGCGCCAATCTTTGAACGCTTCGACAGCCATACCAGCTCCGCTTTTTCCTTTATGCGGCGACAAAGCGCCGGAATACGAAAAGCTTTAGGAAGAATGAGCACGCTAAGCGCTGCAGCTCTCGACGTCAGGGAAATGCCAATCAGGTCAAAAGGAAGCGCTGAGACCAAAGAAATGAGCGATAACCCGTTTTCTTTTTTTCGATGGATCATGAGGTCGAGAAGACTAAACACTGACAATAGGGCTATAGCGCACTTCTCTTCAAGGCCCATCCGCTGGTGAAAAGCCATGCGGAAGGGAAGATCAACAAACATCCACGCGAGGAGTCCAAGTCCGAACAAATCTATATAAAGATTTCGCTTTAAGCTTTGCATAGGCCCCTGGCTCGAACTTCCAAAAAACAAACCCCTTTCGATATCGGAAAGGGGTAGCAAAGTAATAAGGTAATAGTCAGGTAAGAATCTTAGAACGCGCTTAAGAATGCGATCGAAAAGGTTTGTTCATGCAGAAGAGCGATCTCCGGTCGGATGAACATGCCTTTTAGGTTAATAAACGTCCCAAGCTTCAATCCCAAGAAATCGTCTCGTTCTATGTCAAACTCGATCTTATTTCCCGCATCAAGCTCTCCCTCACCGTCGCTAAAGGGAACCAATTCAACGGCAGCATAAGGAACTAAATTGTCCAGGCCTCGGAATGTTGCGCTGCCGCCGGCGATAAGCTCCATTAATTTTATGGTTTCGTTGTCGTCGCCGACTTCGAGCTTTTCATAGGAATAGTCAAGTAACCCGTAGCCGAAGAACTCGATCCCTTGTGTTCTGAACACCGAGGCGCGCAAACCGCCGCCGAAGATCAATCCTTTGCCGTCATCGGCCGTGCCGGGATCCAATTCAGAATCGAATATAAGGCCGCCGTGTCCAAACACAGAAATCTTTTCATTTATGGGATTATTGAAGTCAACGCCCAATATTTTTCGATCAATTTCAGCACTTGTATTGTTCTCCAATTCGTAATCAACTTCGTTGAGCGAAAGGTACGCACCCCAAAACCGAGAATTTTCGGGAGCAACAGGCGCGGTTATCAACTGGGCGTTCGCGCTCTGACCAAATAACCCTAGCCCCATGAGCGTGGAAACAACTGCGGAGCTTTGGAATTTCTTGCGGAGATGTTTTAACCTCATCATATTGACCTCTTTTCAGTTCCGGACACATCAAAACCATTTGTTTTTCCAATATTTTAATAATAAAGTCAAATGCATATGATAGATGCCGCTAAGGTCGCGCCTAAAACGCTCATTATTGTTCCCACGTATGAAGAAGAAGAAAACATCGATCTTCTTCTTGACGGGATATTTAGCAATGTACCTCACGTCCACGTTCTGTTCGTAGACGACAACAGTCTCGACGGAACACAACAGAAGATCAATGCGCGCAAAAGCCTCAAACCAGAGCAGGTGTTCATGCTAGCCCGTCCATCCAAGTTGGGCCTTGGAACAGCCTATCTTACGGGGTTTGCATGGGCGCTAGCGCGTGGCTACGACAACGTTATCGAGATGGACGCCGACCTGTCGCATAATCCGGCCTACCTCCCCTCCATGCTGAACGCATTGCAAACGTCCGACGTCGTAATCGGCAGCCGCTACATCGCAGGCGGCGGCACAAAAAACTGGCATGTTATGCGACGCTGGATCAGCAGGTTTGGTTCGTTCTACGGACGTCTCATCTTAGGCGTCCAGACAAAAGATCTTACCGGCGGTTTCAACGGCTGGACCAAAAAAGCCCTTACCAAAATCGATCTCAAGGCCATTCGCAGCGAAGGCTACGCCTTTCAAATAGAGCTCAAATACTCCGCGCACCTAGCCAACCTGCGCACAACCGAAATCCCCATCATCTTCGTCGACCGACGTGTCGGCCACTCCAAAATGTCGTTTCGAATCGTCCTAGAAGCGATGCTCATGGTCCCCAGCCTTCGCTCCCGCCACAAAAAATCCCACCCCACCCACCTGTCCCCTTAAACAATTATTGGGCGTTCGACTGTCCCCTTAATTCGCTACAACCAGCGTTCAGGGCCACCCGCCTGTCCCCTTAAACAATTATTGGGCGTTCGACTGTCCCCTTAATTCGCTACAACCAGCTTCAGGGCCACCCGCCTGTCCCCTTAAACAATTATTGGGCGTTCGACTGTCCCTCTAATTCGGTTCGAGACGAGCTAATAAAATGAATCAATTGTGCACGGAATTACAACTTACGCCCGGGCTTTTGCTTCAGAAATGCGCGGCCCGTTATATTTTCCAGATCTTTAAGAAACGAATCGGAGCCTATGGGCCGACCTGTCCTGGATCTCATGCGGATACAGTCAAGATCGTTTGCATTAACTTCTAAACCTAGGAAATCTTCCCAATCTGGAAATCGGTCAAGCATAGGCGCAACCTTTACAAGTTTGTCATCTGCGCCATTAACATGGGCCTGAGCGCTGCTCCAGCGATAGGAAAGAGGGCTTTCGCAAATCCCCGCGCGAACCGGATTCATCTCAACATAACGAACGCAAGCGGCGAGGTATTCTTCGTCCATGGGAGCTGAAAAAAAACGGCCTTGCCACAAATGTCCACTCCACCCCTTTTCATAATTGATTTGCTTTGAGTACGTTTCATGGGCCGTTCCAATTGCGAAGCGAAGGGAGTCCTCTCGTTCCGGTTCACAAACGAGATGTACGTGATTGGGCATTAAGCAATAGGCAATTATTTTGACACCGAAATATCGGCAACACTGACTCAGCGTATCGATGTACGCTTGATAGTCTTTATCGGAAAAAAATGTTGACTGCCTTCTCGTTCCACGATGGGTCACGTGGTGCGGCATATGAGGGATAACTATTCTAGGAGATCTGGGCATGTCAATTTAATAGCAGAAATGGCGAACGACTTGGGGTGACTTCATCAAGAATCCATGCCTATCAAATCAAATGTCCCTAGAGGGCATTACAGGGACAGTCGAACGCCCAATAATTAGTTACGGGGACAGGTAGGTGTCCCCATAGCAATTATGGGGACAGTCGAACGCCCAATAATTGTTTGAGGGGACAGGTGGGTGGCTATTACCAGACGTCGTTGGGGTCGAACCAGCATTTTGGTCGGGATCCGACGGTTGAATCTGGACAGCTTACGCGCATTGCTTCGTTCATGGCATCCGCGCTGCGCTGACCGCTCGGGTGGTCTTTCCCTGGGATGATTTGCGGGTTGAACGGAACCTTGCAAAGAGCCCCTGCAACATAGGTGTCGAAGCGGCATTGGGCTACGGGATGCCAGTTGAGAGTGCCAGATGCTTCCTCTGGGTCCGTGGCATCGATACTAAGCGGCTCATCGTTGAGCTTGCTCGACAGGTCCGCTGCGGAGAATCCGGCAAGCGATATTCGATAACATAGATCGCGAGTGGCTTTGTCATTCCATGTCTGGTCGCACTTGGTTTTAAGGGGTTTGGGAACGGTATTGCCATACTCGGAATTGTCTTGTCCCTCCCAAAGACTGCGCAAACAGTAATGGGTCGCATAGTAATCGGCATTCCCTTCTACGCTCAGGGGCCAAGGTCCCCACTCGAAAATGAAAGGGTATCCTCCAAAGTGGTGCCCTAATTCATGACATACTATGAGTGCAAAACCGTCCTTTGTAATCTCCGGACGTCTCGCTAATCCTCCAAAAAATCGAACCGTCCAGATGGACTCGTCTTGGGTCGCTTGAGCGTTGACCGTCGGATCATCCCAAAGTTTTTCCACCACCAACTGTGCGCCATGACTTGAAGCGAGACCTTCGAACGGTGCCGTTACGGTGTCTATTATTTTGTTAAAAGTCGCTTCTTCGATTTCGAGGCCGACCTTGTCTTTATTGTCTTCCAAGAAAAGAGTGTTTTCAGGAAGAAATTGTTGTTCCGCCGCGAGAAGATCACCACCAATAAACAGAGTAAATAGAGCTCTTAAAAATGTCGTCCGCATGCTGTCGCCCTCCCTGGTGAAATAACAGCCAAACTTGACGACTTTTTATTCGGAACGAACGAAAGATTATTTATTTAAAAAAAATTTCTTTTTTCTAAATATAAAAACAATAGCGATTTCGACTGATTACCGAACATTGGGCGGATAGCCGGCGTAATAAGCCTGGGTAAGGTAGCTTAACCTTCCTTCCCTGCCAGGACCATAAGCTACAAACATAGCCTCGATTTTACCGCCCTGCCAAAGGTTAAGGGATCGAAGAGAATTTTGTACCGAGCTTTTCGACTGCTGTCGAAGGTTCAAAATTTCAGACTTACTTGACCAAATCTTGATCGAGTATGCTTCCACCGACATGCGCGCGCAACAGGTGTTAAAATCGGCAAACCAACTCGATGGTTCAGCAAGTGGCCGTTCGCCGTCAGCCGCCAGACTTCTGGAAACAGACATTGCTGCTACGGTTGCAAGGATAGCGCTAAACAAAATTCTCAAAGAAAAAGCCTCTACACCGTTTCTTTCGGTTTAGAGGCAGTGTTGGATATTTTGTGAGAAAAATCCAGTTTATTTCTCAACTGGATCCTTTTCCCATTTCTTCAGAAGGTCAAGATCGCTACCGCACACTTTAGGCTTGGTGTCGCCTTTGGGCATTGTTCCTCCCTCGATCGCCTTTATGATTTTTGCAATCTCCGTTTTTGAAGTGGGGAAATCCAGCGCCGGCTTGTTCACCGCGCTTGCGGTATCATGGCAGCCTGCCGCGATGCATGACTTTTCAAAGATCTTCTTCACGTGAAAGTTATAGCAGACGTCACCCTCTTCACAGTTCTTATTCTCTTTTTTCTCGACGGTGCCTGTTTCTCCCGATTCCCCTTCGGTGCCCTTGTCTCCGCCAACTTTGTCGTCGTCATCTTTGTCGTCGTCATCTTTGTCATCGTCGTCTTTATCGTCATCGTCGTCTTTATCATCATCATCATCTTTGTCGTCATCATCGTCTTTGTCGTCATCGTCGTCTTTATCATCATCATCATCTTTGTCGTCATCATCATCTTTGTCGTCATCATCGTCTTTATCTTCGTCATCTTTTTTGCTAATTTTGGCAGATGCTGCTTCAAGATCCGCGATACAATCGGAACCACTGCCTTCCTTGCTGGTCGTATCGTCCGAACCTTCAGAACCCGTCGGAGACGGCGATGCCCCTACAGCAATCTTGGGCGAAGCTTGCCGCTCGCTCCCGCGTTTTTTGCAACTTTGCGTTAAAGCTAAAGCAAGCAAGGCAATTCCGAATATTCTCCAGAACATAGTGACCTCTTATGAATTGTTCGAAAAGAACTCCTGGGATCTATCGGAAGAGTTAGAAAAAACTTAAGATTTCTATGTTCAAAACTGCTCGAAGTTAAATAGTTTTTTATCCATCAGTTGGCTTGGTTGAACGTTTTTCTGCGCGGCCAGGAGGGAAAAGGGCAAACGCTCATTTGTCGTGCTGAGTTGCGCGAGCAATTTCTTTACCATTTTGCGTTTCATATTCGTTTGAGAACCGCAAAGATTGCACGGGATAAGAGGGATCTTGAGCAGTGATGCCAAAGACGTCAGGTCCCTTTCGGGAACCAAACAGAGAGGCCGGATGACGACGTTATATCCGTCGTCCGCTTTAAGTTTTGGAGGCATGCCCGCCATTGTGCCCGAATAAAACAGATTCATTAGCACTGTCTCATTAAGGTCATCGAGATGATGTCCTAATGCGATCTTTGTAAAACCATGTTTCTTTGCATATGTGTAAAGGATGCCTCGTCTCAGCCTTGAGCACAGTCCGCAATAAGTTTTACCGACCTTGGTCTTTGCTTTGACAACGGAATAGGTATCTTCTTCGATAACGTCAACCTTGATACCTTGGTCAAGCATCCAGCGAGAATAAGCAGTCATATTGAATCCAGGTTGCTTCTGGTCCACCAAAACATAGGCCAATTCAAAACTAACCTTTGCTCGACGACGAATTTCCTCGAAAAGTATCGCCATAATGCTGCTATCTTTGCCGCCCGACACAGCCACTAAGATACGGTCGCCGTCCTCGATCATGGTATACGAGCTCATCGCTTGGACCATTTTTCTGCGAATTTTATCTTGCGCCTTTATGACGCAGTTATTTTCTATACTCAAGGAACTCACCTTTGAAGCCTGGATCAAGCTATGCATAGCAAAACTCGGTCAATTAAAAAATACTAAACAGACATCCGGGTCAAAACCTTCGAAACTATCACCTGTTTTACGAATTTTACAGGAGGATTTATGAGAAAAAGAATGTTGGCAATTTGCTTAGCTTTTGCAGGTACAAGCTCTGCATACAGTAGCGAATTCAAGTTCGAAACCCCTTCCCGGTATGTCTACAACGAAATCAACAACGGACATATGTCCGAACTTACTGTTGCAACTGTTGACTTTATAACCAAGGAAGCAAACTTCGAACTCAGAGCTCGCAACGAGAACCAAGTAGCAGATGAGATGATGGGCCGATGGAACAGCGTAAAAGGTCAAATGATGGCGTCGTTCGACCTGGGTGACCATACCCCGCTCAATGATTATCTCGCACAACTGTACCAGCAACTTGAAGACGTCTTGGGCCCCGAAGTTATTTCACAGACAAGACTTTACGACATCAAGGTCATCAATTTCGGCATTCCCGTTGTTTTTGATCCAACAATGTCAAACGGAACATGGAATAGCCCAACTCCGAAACAAGAGTATGCTCTTCACTTTGTACCCGTCGCAGGTACTTTTGCGTACTGGGCGGCGCGAGCAGCGTGCCAATCGTCTGGCGTACCGCGCGGGCTTTGCGGCCCAGCCAGCTCCATGAGCGAAAAGCTTATGGTTGAAAGATTCGCCCCAGATCTTTCCAACCAGGTTTATGACCGCGCAAACGCTTTCTAATAATTTTGGCTTTCCTTGCGCCCTTTGCGGTTTAAGCACTCGAAGGGCGCAAAGTTTTTAGCTAAGTCGAATCACGATAGCTCCAAGACAAATCATAACGACGCCAACGATTTGCTTTGGAGTTATTTTTTCCTTAAGCACCACGACACCGAGAAACACCCCCGAGACAATCGAAGTTTCGCGAAGCGCCACTACGTATGAGGCCGGCGCCTGCTTATACGCATACACAATAATTAAATAGGTCATCAGCGCCGTCATTCCGATAATAAAACACTTACGCCGTTCGTTTATCCAGACGAATTTCGTAGGTTCCTTCAGATGCGCGTACATGTACGGAATGAGCAGTATGGACGAGAAAACGTTCATGAAGCTTACGTAGTATATCGGCTTAACAAAGGTTACGCCGATCTTATCGACGAGCGAGAAGCAGACGATGGTTAGCCCTACGCCGATTGCGATTACGAGGGTCTTGATATCGGATGCAGTTATGGTGCGAAGGCCCAAAAGCAGGATGCCTAGCGCAACCAACGTTACGCCAACGACTCCCCCCGCGGCAATTGTTTCGAGCGCCAAAACCGCCGCAAACAACGCCGTGCCCACGACGCCCACGCCGCGGGCCACAGGATAAACAACCGACATATTTCCCCGCTCATAAGCATAGCCCAACAACACGACATAGCCGGCATGGATGCAGCTTGTCACCCCAACCCACCCCCAACCTTCGGGCGCTATATCCGGCGGTCCGAATCCGAGAAAGCAGATGGGAAGCATGAAAAATCCCGACAACAGCTGCATAAGCCAGATCACAGAGACTTTATGGCTTCTGGAACCTTTGAGCATAAAGTTCCAAGTCGCGTGCACAACCGCAGAAAAGAGAACAAGGAAGAACGTCGTCGTCGTCATAATTCGCCTGAAAAATTTGTTGTCAACCGAGGAACATTTTACTTCAGGGATTGTGCCAGAGTTAGGGTAAGACCTCAAAACACAAAAGAGCGCAAAAGCGCTCTTTTAATATGCCGCGCACGAACGCCCGGCGTTAAGCTTGTCGTCTACCCGCGATTTTGGCCGCGTCCGTCACCGTGGCCGTTTCCGCCGCCGTTACCATGCCCGTTTCCGCCGCCGTTGCCATGACCGCCACCGCCGCCATTGCCGTTTCCGGTGCAGCGTTGCCATGCCATACCGTACTTTTGCGTCACAACGCCGTCAATTGAGTCCACCGTGAGGAGTCCGCTAGCACTGGCAGGACCATTCAATGACGCTCGAGCCTCAACCCTGATTTTGTGCGAACGATTTTGGCACTGCGACCATTTTGCATTGCTCAAAGATTCCGAAAGAATGTAATCTTCGTCACGCGGGCCTTGGAGCTCTTTCTTAACGTCTACCGGCGTTCCGGTTGCGTGGATACGAAGTTCCTGTCTTCCCTTAGCCCCAGCGTCAAGATTCACATAGCCGCGAACTTGAACTGAGAAGATTTTAAATTGCCAGCCCACGGGCACATTAATCCTTAAATCGATCCGACAACGGCTATCAGCCCCCATCCGATCAACCAAAAAATTGTCAAAGATTAGCGTAAACGCACCCAAGTCAGGGGCGATGTCTTGGCCAACTGTACCGTCTACACAGCCGCTACCCTGGTATTCCAAACTATCAATGGTTACCCCGCTTGGTCCATCTTGCGCCGCAGCACGAACGGAGAACGCGAGGAGCAAAAGGCCCGCGAAATATTGATGTCTAAGCATGGTATTACCTCATAATTAAGTTGTTTTTTGTCCGCACGAATAGGCCTTTTGCAAACCCTAGACCACGGCAATTTGGCGCCTAACCATCTATAAAGATTGACGTGCATACCGCGTTTTTGGTGTATTTTTGCGATGAACGGGATACATACGATACCACGATGAGGGGCTCAAGGATCCCGGCTTTCGAGCCGATAGCGACCATGAGTAATATTCAAAAAAGGCAACTATGCGACTTCTCTGGCCCATCGTCATAACGGCATTTGCTTTCTCTGGCTGCAAAGACGGCCAAAAGAGCGATTCCAGCTCCGAGGAGAGCGATGCGGAGGGAGAAGGGGTTTCACCGCCTGAAAATATTGCGGGCACCTACCTTGTTTGTTCCGCCACGTCGGAACCTACCCCGGAAGCTCCGGCCGCTGTAACAAAGTGCATGCTTGCAAATGGACAGAACGGCAAGAAGATCAATATGTCTAAACTGGCTACCAAGGCCCAATGGACTACCTCCGCCGCCGCCGAAAGCGCAGACATTATTAGCTTCAGAGAATTGCAAAAAGACCCCAAGGGTCATGTCGAATACACGTTCAAAGGCAAAACGCCTGAAGAATCTTTACGGGCGATGCGCGAGACTTATATTGAGATTACATATACATCATTGACCAAGAACGAAAATGTTGTGCTCGGAGCACCGCTTGCTTCGATTCGTACAACGAATTTTCTACACGGAGACATCGACGGTGACGGATTTGTAGACCTCATCGATCGACACACCGACGGCTCAGTTTCGCTATACTTTTTTGACGCGAGTCAAAAACCGGAGTTCCCGTTTCGCGAAGAAAAACAAACCGAACTCGCCTGGCATTTCTCCAACTATTTCGTAGGAAACTTTCGTGTGGCAGGGACAAGGAATATGATCGTTGCTCGAAACTTTGCCGGAACGTTTAACTACATGGAATACAAGCCAACAGGCAACAAGCCAAATCGCGGGCCATGGTTTGACCCTGGCCCCATGCCTGATCAAATGACAGACTTCACGGCTTCTGTTGTGGGAGCATTTACGGGCAACAACGAAAGCATCATTACCCGGAGTGTTAACAACACTCTTTCGCATTACTTCATTGGTTCTCCTGGTCAAAAGATCGACGGGACCTGGAACTCCGATTTAATCGTGGCTTGCGACTGCGACGGCGACGGTCTCACCGACCTCGTGACGGTCGCTAGCGATGGAACCGGCAAATACCATCGCAATATTACCCCGACGAACACCTATTCACCTAAATTTGACGTGCCGACTCCACTTTCTTTTAATTTCACCGGAGTCACCAATTTGATTGCAGCGGATTTCACAGGAGAAAAGAAACAAAGCCTTATAGCGCGAACAAGCAAGGGCGAATTAGTTCTCCTCAAAACAGGAATCGAGGGTTCCAACATCGTGTGGAGCACTTCGACAATCGGCGGCGACGGATGGACCTACGATGATTACTTTTCCATGGACGTGGATAAAGACGGCAAATTCGAATTCGTCGCACGCAATGCCGACAACAAGCTTCGTTCAACAGAACTCCCCTAAGCCTCTAACCGTTTGAAAATTTAGTAACATATTTCCGTAAGTTTAATTTTTCTAAAGCGCTCTCAAGCTGATGCCGAGCCGTGGTTACTGCTCTTTTGAGCAGAAGTTGGTGCCGGAGAAACCTGTTTTCCTAGAGGAGCAAATTTATGTGCATTACACACATTCGATCAGCAATATTTCTCGCATTAGGGCTTAGCATCTACGGTTGTGGACCGGAGTTAAAGGACGTCAACGAAGACAAAGAGGGAACCAAACCGGGTACGGAAAATCTATCGATAGTAAAAATTCCCGTCTCTGTTCAAGAACACTCGCAACAACTCGCACTCGCCAGCGCCGACGCGTTTTCTATGTCTCTTGAAGGCTGCGCCAGTAAACATACTGCCACAGCAAACGAAATGACACCTAACTTACTGGTGTATCGATACGACAAGAACTGTGTGACCAAGCTTACTTCATTTACATATGAGGGCGACGTTTACACGCCAAGCGTCGGTAATGAATTCGATACATGGATGGTGGGAGACGAAGCAGTATTTGAGTCGGCTTCGGGAACCCTCAAAGTCGTCGTAGAAGCGCAATTGTCAAATCCTGTGGTTCCAGAAGACGAGGTTACATACACCTTTTCTGAAATCGACGAAGGCGCCTTGAAACCCGTTCCGAGCGAAAAGGACGGACACGCTCTTGCCGTCAACGGCCAGCCGGCTCCCGCACTCAACATTTCGCAAGGGGTTCAAAAAGACATCGATATTAATGGCGCCGGCATATTCGAATTCACGATGGAGTGCCAAAGTGTCGTAACAGGAACAGTTGCCGGAGCTAACATAGCTTGCCAAGGTCTTTCCCTTAGCGACACGACATTTAAGCTGATCGAAGACACATACTCTAGTGTTCTTACTTTAGACGACGCCGTAACGATTTTCCAAACCGACGAACTCACCATTAATAGCGTCGATTACTTAGACGCAAATGGGACAACGGGATTCAAAGGCGGATTCAAGATCACTGCGGCAGGTCCAGCGGAGATGCATACCCATCCGAACATGCTTCTGATTTTTGAAGGAAAGAACACATCTTACTTATACTTCAATATCGACCTACAGATTATCCCGTAGATTATGAAAGGCCCATAGCTCTACGCTTTGGGCCTTCAACAGCTAATTTGGTATTGGAAAACAAGATGTTACAAACAACCCTAAAATGTAGGAATATCGGAAGCGCTTGTAGGACAACGGGAGAATTGTCCGCACAAACAGATAATATTACAGCTATTTTAGATTCATTTAATTTTTTTTCAAAACTGGCCGAAACCACCTCTGAACTTTCTTTGACACTTCAACCCCCTAGAGAAACAGAACCTGGAAGTACGTAACGGAAGGAGAACAGTATGTTAAGCGCTAAGAAAATGGCTTTGATCGCGGTTTCGGTGGTTGGCGTAGGTTGTAGTCCAAATTTGAAAAATGTTGATGAAGATCAGAAAGCAGAAGAAGGTGCATTCGATCCCAACAATCCCGAAGTTGTCGACGTTGGCGTCTCCGTTTCCGAAAACTCTCAAGCGGCATTCCGATTGGCATCCGCGACAGCGTTTACCATGTCTTTGGAAGATTGCGTCAGCGGTTACACATCGACGGCGGACGAAGGTAGTCCCAACCTTCAAGTATATAAATATGATCAAGAGTGTTTAGCGAAACTCACGGCGTTCTCGTATAACGGATCGGACTTCGAACCATCGGCAGGCGACCCATTTACAACGTGGTTAGCTGGTGACGCTGCGATTTTCGAAGACGTGCTCGACAATACGAACATAATGCGAGTGCGCGTTGTGTCCCAACTAGACAGCCCTATTTCCGGCACAGAACCCGTTGAATACTTGTTCTCAGTCATCGAGCAAGGCTCGAACGAAAACATTGCTGACACCGTTGTAGGTGCAGCGCACGCAATGCAGGTTGACGGATTACTACCACCCGCGCTTACGATTTCGTCCGTGACTTATGACGGCATGACATCAGACGGCGAAGGCTTGTTTACGTTTACGATGGAATGCGACTCCGCGGTAACAGGTACAGGCGCGACACGAGCTTGCGAGGGTCTTCTCCTTGACAAAATCAAATATCGACTCGTCGAAGACACCTACAGCAGCACACTCGATATCTCTGATGCTGAAGCGTTGTTCCCCGCTGGAGAGTATTCAATCGCCAACCCAGGCGACCATCTTGACACAGGAGCAGGCGGCACCACAAACGGTGGTTTCCTTACTTCATCGATCGAGGGTCCTGAACAAATGCACCTTTTCCCCCACATGATCTTGATCTTCCAAGCGGACGATACCTCGTATCTGTACTTTAACGTCGACGTTACGACTTTAACTCAGCTTTAACATATGCATCCCCCTTGCCGCAGGCAAGGGGGCTTTTTCTTTTTAGAGGATATTGGATTGATCGAAGCAGAGAATAACTCAAGAACCGTAAGGAGACTTGGCGATCTTCGGGAAATGAAAGATTTTATCTCTAGGGTTAGCGTATGAATTTTGTGCTGTCCCTGACTTTTATATTCATTTTGATCGGATGCGCAAAGCCGCAATCCGAGAAGGAATCTGCGTCTCCAGTAAACTACGGCCTCGAGCGCGAATATACACACCTCAACAAAAACGCTATCATATTTGAAACCGCAGGCAGCGAGGACTATCTGTTTTCCATTCACGGCGACGGATTCAGCTCGGACGTTGAGTTAGATAAAAAATACAGCGTCAGAGACCGGACCGAACTCTCCTACGAAGATTTGGGAGGATATAACGTCGACGTAACCATTTATCAAGCTGACGGCACGATGCTTGTTAAGGAGTCTCTCGGCTGGGAGTACAATACCGAAGGAGCGCCAGATCCTATTGCAGATTTCTCTGAAATTGCAACAAACGACAGCGAAGTTGTGCTTCTTGTTTCGGGGAGCCGAGGCCCACGGACCAAGGAGCTCTGGATAGAAGGAGATCTGCGAGACTATCCCGACGGCAATTGGTTCGAAATTCCTGAGACCGATCTCCTACCTCTTCACTTGACCGAAGAAGACGGCATAAAAACAATTCGAGTCAAACATCGTAATATCTACGGTATCGAAAGCGAGCAAACGCATACTCTGAAAATTCTAAAGAAAAGCGTTGGCCCGTCAGATTGCAACGCCGCAGTTGTTGCCGAAAAAACTCCGTCCGCAAAAATCCGGATGAAGTTCGAGGCCACAAACAGCGGCAGCCTTTATTACAATGTATTTGGGGATGTAGGGGAAGTAGGCGACTTCACAAAGTTCGAGGACTCAACCAAAGCAGATATCGCCCTTTCAGCAGGAGAAGGGGAGAAATTTATCATTGCCAAGATCAAGGACGTTGCAGAAAACTACTGTGATTCGTTTCCAATAACTGTTGAGTACGATAAAGCACATGATCCCGAATCTATTGCCATCGAAGACGATTTGTTATGGACAGACGATCAACTCGTCACTTTAGAACTCAACTACGATCACTTTGAAGGCGAAGCCACCGAGATGTATATTTATGGCTCGGTTGAGAACTTTGGGGATGTTCGCCAATGGGTTCCGTTATCCTCGACGACGCAGATCATGCTTTCTGCAACAGAGGGACACCGTTTCGTACGCGCAAAATTTCGGGATGCAGAAGAGGTTGAAACACTCGAACAATACGTCGGGATCTTCCTAAAACCGTTTATTCGATTTCAAAATATCGGAGGAACAGATTACGTTCTTCTTTCAAATATCCAATCGCTAACGTCTCTGAAGATTACGGGCTGCACCCAAACCTACAACAACGTCGCCTATGAAGGAAAACTGCCATGCACACCGGTTGGCGGCCCCATTCAGGTTACCTATTACCTCACTGACGGGACAAACGTCGTAAAATCGGTCGTACCTTGATTAAATCGTGAGTCCGACCAGGAATAAAATACTTCCAATGCCCAAGGTTTCATTTGCCTCTTCGACGGTATCCCTGCCAGGAGAAAGGTCAGGGTTGGAACTGACGACTTTAATGCTCCTGCGATTGAATTTGTGCTGCGTGTACTCGAGTTCGCTTCCGATGCGGTATTTCGCACTCTTCTTTCCAGGATAGAAAGCCCCTATCTTAGCCCCAAACCCTTGATTCCCGCTAAAACTCGTTACGGAAGAATGCACGATAGTTTGATCGTTCACACTAACTTTAGTCTGCGATGCGACGGCCAGAACCGTGTAGGGATAATATGCAAGCGACCAGCCCGCCTTAAGATGTTTGCCCTCGAAGAAATTGTTGCTGACCGTTAAGCCCACGGAGTAAAAGACGCCAGATTTTTGTGTGTCGGCAGTTTGATAGCTCGCTGATGAGAACACGGACGTCAAACCTAAAGACGTATTCCAGCTCTTTAGGAAGCGCTGATACTGGAACCCGGCAGGGGTGAGAGCAATATCTAAGCTGACGTCGCTTTCGAGTTTGCTTGTAAACGCATAGCCGGCAAAAAGGTCAAACGAGTTTTGGGCGTTTGCCGGCGGAGAGCAAAGCCACAAGATGACCAGAAATCTGAATTTTGGTAATCTGGAAAACTTCATATCTGAACTCAATATCTTGTCTAAATTATAGCCCAACTCAGATTTACTGAAACCCGGCAAGGCCTGCCCCGTCCCTTCTTCCTTCTAATTCCTCAAAAAAATCAACAATATGGTAATGATTTATGTGTTCGCGATTGCTATCATTCAATAACAATAATGTCAGTGCGAGCTAGGTTTTTCATGCAAGGCGGTTTTCTACATGACTTGGGGATGGTATTGGGCGTCGCGATGGTGACGTGTGCCGTCGCACAACGATTTCGAGTACCGCTCATTTTAGCTTATCTGCTCGCTGGTTTTGTTATCGGTCCCTACATCCCCATACCGCTTATCGCGGACAGCTCCCGTATCTCAACCTTGTCGGAATTCGGCGTGGTCTTGGTTATGTTCACCATTGGGCTCGAATTCAATCTCGCAAAGCTCATGCAAATCCTGCCTAAATCCGGTTTGTCCGCCGTTTTCCAAATCTTGTTTACTCTGGTGTTAGGGTATCAAGTTGCGAGATTTCTCAATTGGTCGCCCGTTGATTCTTTATTTCTAGGAGCAAGCCTTTCTATCTCGAGTACCATGGTGGTGAGCAAAGTTATCGACAGATACGGAGGAGACTCCGCCGTTAGCGATCACGTTTTTGGGATCCTCATTGTGCAGGATATAGCGGCGATCGCATTGATCGCTGCGCTTACTGCGGTGTCGGCGGGTGTTTCCGTATCAACAAAAGACCTCGTTGGCACTCTCACCGAACTATTTCTTGTTCTCGTTATTATGATCGGAGTCGGCTTTATTCTGGTGCCAAGATTTATCCGATTCATCAAACGGTTTGGAACGCCGGAAACCATGATTATCAGCGCATGCGGCGTTTGCTTCATGATGGCCGTGACGGCCGACTATTTCGGCTATTCGGTGGCGTTAGGATCTTTCGTCGCGGGCGTGGTGGTTGCAGAGTCGGGCTATGGGCACGAGATTAAGCACCTACTGGAAGGCGTTCGCGATATCTTTGCCGCCGTGTTTTTCGTCTCGATTGGAATGTCCGTCGATCCGCTGTTAGCGATAAAGTATTTGCCAACCTCCTTGATATTCGCGCTTCTAATCATTTTCATTCAATTCATGAGCGTGGGCATTGCAGGAGTACTCAGTGGCTTGGGCGTTTATAAGTCGTTCAAGTCCGGACTAGCTCTAGGGCAGGTCGGCGAGTTCGCTTTTATCATCGCTTCCATCGGAGTGTATTCAGGCATCATAAAGGCCCCTTTGCAAACGACGGTCGTTTCGGTAGCTATTCTTACGATCTTTTCGACGCCACTGCTGTATCGTAGATCAAATGCGATCATTGGCTTTATTGATAGGAACCTTCCGCGCGCACTGCGCCTTACAATCACACTTTACGAAACTTGGCTCGAGAACTTTAAGAGTAAAATGTCCGATCCGGCCGACCTTGACGAGAAAGCGCGCATGCGTAGGATAGTGAAGGCGTTGGCGACAGACTTCGTTATATGTTTCTTGGTCATGATTGCCATGAGGGTATTCCGGCACAATATCTTTAATCTCTTTACCAAGCTCAACGTTCCAACGGAATATCAAAAAGTCGCCTTGGACGGGCTCCTCTTTCTTATCCTTGTTCCGATCATCTTCGGGTTTGTGCGCAACATATTCGAGCTCACTCAAAAGCTGTCCGCGATCATGTTTGACGGTAACCATGATCCGGATTCGTCAGTCAATGCCAACAAGCCTTTCTTCAGCCTCTTGTTCAAAAAAATCATTCTTATAAATTTTTGTGTCTTAGTGGGATTACCATTTTTCCTATTCTTCAGCGTCCTTTACGAGGAGTTTTGGTTCTTGGTAGGCTTTGTGTTCATTGCGCTCACGGTGGCCGTCATGTTTTGGAAAGACGCCATCTCATGGGAAAAGGAGGTTCGCACAGGGACTCGTCTCCTTGTTGAAACCGTCACGAAAGGCATCAAAGTCCCGCCAAGCGCTGCGGCAAAGAGCATCCCCATTCATAACATCGTCAATCTGCGCGTTGAAAAAGGCAGGCCCATCATTGGTCAATCTCTGGCGGCCCTTAATCTTCGCGCTCTCACAGGTGCCACCGTCATCTCCATCACGAGGGAGGCCGACAACGTCATTCTTCCAACTGGACGGGAAATTATTCAAAGGGATGATGTTCTAGTGCTCGCTGGCACGCAGGAATCAATCGATAAAGCAAAGAAGCTCTTGCAGTGATTTAAGAGTACATCAACGTCAAAACTATGCGTCTTTCTGGAAGCTGATCGCGATGCTCCCAAAGGAAAATACCTTGCCAAGTCCCCAAGGCAAGCTTTCCGTCTTGAACGGGGATCGAAAGCGAGCAGGAAATAAACGCGTTCTTAACGTGGGCAGGCATATCGTCAGGCCCTTCGTCTCGATGCGTATAAGGATAGGTTTCGGGAACCATGTGCGACAGAAAACGTTCGAGATCAGTCTGCACGGAAGGATCGGCATTTTCGTTTATCAGGAGCGAAGCGGAGGTGTGCTTAAGGAAGAGGTGGAGCAAACCTTCCTTCACCGACGTAACTTGCTTAAAGGCCTCGGCAACCTGCTCAGTAATGGAATTGAGCCCGCGACGCCTTGGACGAACCTTTATCTCATGTTGCCAAATCTTCATCTGGAATCTTTCTCCTAAAACCTTAGCTTATACCCATATGCTAGAATTGGGCTGAAAGCCGGACGTTGGCCCCGGATCATGTCAACTTTGACGTAGAACTGATCAAACTGATAACCGAAGAAGCCGAATCCGTCAGAAGGATGATCCTTCACGTTCGTTCCCCCTATATACCAACCGGCTTTATACCGGGTCAGATATAACATCAAGCTATATCCCATCGCATAGTCGCGGTCGTCGTCGAACAGCGACCCCCAGTTCACGCTCAAGTCTATGCCGCGCAACCACGGAAAACTCAGCCCTGCTTCCATGCCAAACTTTTGCTTAAAGCCTGCATTGTGGGAAAGATAGCCCCAATACGTCGGACCAAGGAAGAACCAATTATCCTCTTGAACCTCTTGCCAAGACTTAGGTTCGTCTTGCCAAGGAGCTTCCCAAAAATGGGCCGTCACCGAACGGAGAGGAACTCCAGTCTTCTTTGCAATTGCGTTCATTGATGAAGTCAGCGAACTGCTCGATTGTTCGAGCCTCTTCAGATAGGTCTCGGCTTGCGCTCGGGTGAAACTCTGCTCGCCAACGTCAGAGTCCAATTGCTCCAGACCCTCATCAATCTTTCTCAAAGATCCGTCAACGTCAGCGAGGGCTTCCAACGAAAAGAGACAAACAAGAAAGACAAAAAACAAGCGCATAGCTAACCCCGATCTAGACTGGATCGATGTTGTGGGATTCCATTGTCAAATGCAAGAATTTTCTACGGCGTCCCTGATGCTAATACCTTGTCCATCGCCTTGTAAAAAGCCTGGACTTGGGACCGAATCATTTGGCGGCTGGCAGGATCGAGGGGATAACTGGCGACAAGAGAGTCAATCAAGCTCTTCTTCGATACAAAAAATGCCTTCGTTTCTTCGAATACGGATGAGTCGAAAGACTCTTTTGCCTTAAGAATATTTTGTGCGGCAAGCCTCACCTCTTTCTTTTCAGTCGGAAAAACACTATCGCCAAGCACGCTATCTCTGACCTTCCCGGTAACCATTACCGCAAGATCAAAATCCGAAGGAACAGGAACGAGCGTGCCGTCGGCGTTCACAAACACAACAACGTTTCTTTGGTGCAAAAATGTTTTCCCCTGAGCTGCCGCTTCCGCGTTGCGGGTGGCAATTTCAGCTTTATCTAACGTCAGCCGCCAATCCCAGTTCCCCGTTAAAGCTTGAGCGAACATCATCTTGCTCGTTTCAAGCTTAGCGACCTTCGAAGGATCCTCCGTAGTCCAAGGAACATCGTCGTCTCGAGAATCGGCAAATCCGTAACGCGCAACGACAGGCTTTATCAACTCAAATAGAAACGCTTTTCGTTTTATCACCCTGTCGCTCCAACGCGAAGACTCAGATGTATCCTCATAAGCCACCTCGAGCGAACGGCTCTTTGGAACGGCAAATCCCAAGCGTTCGAGTAGCGCATAAACAAATGCCTCCCGATGTGCTGCTATGTCCTGGAGCAACCTTCCAATTGGGGTATAGGTAACGATTGGGTTTGTAACGCAATGAGTTCCAAGTTTGAACTGCGGAAGATAGAAAAACTGTGGCGCCGCGTCTTCAGCAATTGTGAAGCGCATTTTGGAAAACGAACATTCCTTCAGACTGGATTGCCCCCGGACCTTTGCCTGCGCTGCCACACTAACGCTTTCGCCGGAAGGCATATTAAAGCTAAGAGTCGCGGAAAAAGGTCCTTCGTCGCGAGCATCCCCCGGCTGTATCTCTTCGCCGGCTCGCGCTTTCTTGAACGCTTCGTCGAAAGGTCCCGAAAGCTTAAGTGCGAGCGGGTAGTGTACATTAAACAAAGTAGGAGTGGTTTCGGCCCCCAAAGGCCTCGATTCGGCAATCTCTAACGACCTGCAGCCAGCCAATGCAAGGCCGCAGATCATTATAGAACCGTCACGCAAGCGACGAAAATTCATCTAGCGCTCAACTATGGAAGAGGATGAGCTTTTGCGATCTTGAGCGCTATATCGCTCGCCATCATATACGCTGTCGGTGGACCTTCTTCGCCGGTTTGGCCGTCAGGACCGCAAGATTCGCTGTCGTCACAGCTTCCGCCGCCGCCGCCTGTACCGTCAGTTGGTTCAAGCAAGAAATATAGCCAGCCGTCCGCTCTAAAATGTGGAAAGAGCGCCTTGGTCCGACCTGCGAATTGAGCGCCGCCCGAAAAATTCGTGACTTTGAAAACCTTCTCCGGCTGCAAGACGTCGATGACGAAAATGTCGGAGACCAACGCATCCCCGACCTGTTGGTATTGATGGAAAGCAATGAACCTTTCATCGAGCGAGAGTTGAGGTTTCGACCCCATTCCCTTCACGCAATATTCACTAACGGTAGGATCGTTGGCAGAATTATAGTTGGGTCCCTGCTGCATCATGTTGGAAAGAGATCGGGTCATATATCCGATTTGGCTGGAAGGTTGGTTTGGCCCTGATTTTGCTGCGATCCGCCCCACTAAAAACTCCGTTGAGGGTGAAACGCTGAAATCGCCCTCGCCGGGAAGAGTGAAATTCACCTCCGGCCCTTCCCCCGGCTCGTAGCCGTTAGTCGTCTTTTTGAGCTCGTACACTTGCAAGTTGCCAGTACCAAAATCCATGTCCATTCCGCCGCCACCCGTTCCGCTGTCAGTCTGGTGTGAACCTGTCACGACATAAGCCCGGTTGTTCGGCCCCATTCCTTGGCTCTGATATGTTGATATATCCCCAGTTGGCGACCCTTCTCGCGGGGTGAGGCACATGTTATTGTTTTTTGGATCTATCTGGTATGCCTTCCAAGTTGCTCCGCCCATGGTAAATTCTGTGGGCTCCCCTGTTGCGCGCAAGGATTGCATCGAACAGAAAACAGCGCCCGATCCGTGAAAACTAAAACCAGAGTTATCTGGGAAAAATCCGGGATCGTAACTCGCTCCCTTGATTAGGTATCGAATCTTCTTTTCTACGTCGTCAACGCGAGCAGGTCCGCCGTTTGCAATATACCGACCGCTAGGCGACGATCTTGTCCAGAAACTCGTCGAGCCGATCTCGCTGACCTCGAGTACGCGTGTTCCAGCCACGTCCAAGGACGGATTTACCAGATCCGAATGAATCGGGAACTTCGTTGCATCGGCAAAACACTGACTTGGATCGGAATTGCCGCTTGAGCAGCCAAAACTTTTGAGCATAGGGCCAATCTTGGCGCTCCAGCCTTCGGTTTTCATCTTGCGGACGTGCGCGAGGTAGGCCTCCGATGTTTTTGTCGTACAGGCTCGAATCACCGGGTCAATAAACTCCGATAGCTGCGTCAGTAAATCTTTCAATTCGTAGAAAGAATCGTCGGCAATTTTCATTTGAGGTGCAGGTTGTATCCTCGCAGCGTACTGTCCCAAAGCCGTTTCATCGGTCGTAAAGTCGGCTCGCTGGAAAAAGGACGCGAAAAAGTTCGGATAGGCTCTATATATACCTTTAATATTGACGGGATCTGGAGCCGGTGGGTTCCAGGACATTTGCGAAACGAAGGCGTCCGTCACTTTTGTTTTAGTCGCCCAATCTTTCAAAGTATTGGGATTGCCGTAGTTGTTGTGGCAAGTCGGACAACCGTTTGTTTCAAGAATTGTCTTGATCTTACTAACCAACGTGGCCTCGTCATCACCTATTTCCTTGACACCGCTCTGGTTCATTGTTCGGCAACCAAGTTGTAGCCAAAACAACAGCATCAGCCAAATGCTCATTCGCTTCATTGTGAAACTCCTCCTAACTGTATTGATATCTTAGCGTATCTTTACAGAATAGAACATATAAACGGTGGAATTTTTAATTGAAAAGGAACAAAGGATTCGAATCACTAAGAACAGAAAGAAAATTCAAATCAAGTCCTTCCATGTTTCCAAAGTTCCGCGCCTCCGCGATAAAGATTGAAGAGCCCGGACATAGATATGCCGTGATAAAGTGTTACCTATGTGCCCGGTAAAAAGTGTTACCCATATGCCAGGTTTTTACCCATTTAATGCGGAGGCGCGGAACTTTGGAAACGCGGAATAGAAATCATTCTTGGTTCGTTCCGCCTTTACCCTAAAAACAGTCATCACGCGTTTTACCGTAAATGACGTTGACGACCTCTGCCATTAGCCCTCGGCAAAAATTTCTCGGCAAATTTCTTACACCCCCCTTTCTCCTACACCGTAGTATCGGGGCTGGAATTGATATAAGCTGATAGTAGTTTCTGCGCAAAAACGTTAAGCAGAACCTGGCCTTAAGGCCGGTCGAATTTGAACTGCGAAAAGCCATGAAGAACCATGAAGAAGATTCCATTACCGAACGTTAGACAACCCGACAATTTGACCTGCGGCCCAACTTGTTTGTACGCAATTTATCAGTTCTACAAAGACACGGTGGGGCTCGACAGTGTTATTGCCGGCGTTTCTATGCTCGAAGAGGGAGGCACCCTCGCCGCCAACCTCGGCGTACATGCCTTAAAAAACGGCTACGACGCCGATATTTACACCTTCAATCTGAAGGTATTCGATCCCACATGGTTTGAGCTCGACCGCAACCAGTTCAAGCAAAAGCTTAAAGCGCGTCAGCAAGTACGACAATCCAACCAAAAACTGAGCTATGCTATCAATGCCTATTCCGACTTTTTGACTCTAGGCGGAAATCTCTTTTTCGAGGATCTCACCGTCGACCTCATCAGGCGTTATCTGCTCCAATCCAAACCCATCATCACGGGCTTAAGCGCTACTTATCTTTATAAATGTAAGAGAGAAAGACCCGATACCCAAGAGTACGATGATATCCATGGGGAACCGACGGGGCATTTTGTCGTGCTCAACGGGATTGATGAGAAACAAAATTTGGTTTACATCACAGATCCATACAAAGAAGATCCGTACAGAATCGATATCAATCACCTCGTATGCGCCATTCTGCTTGGGGTGGTGACCTATGACGCAAACTTGCTCATCATTTCTCCAAAGCGGTAGTCATGAAGATTTATTTGGTAGTTGATGATTTAGAAGATTGGAAACTTAATGTTAACGGCGTGGACGTTGTAACAAGTTTCGACTATCTGACTAACCCAAAATATCAAGACAAAAAAGGTGCGAGAGTATTTAACCTATGCCGATCCTACAACTATCAGGAATCCGGCTACTACGTCTCCTTGCTCGGTCAAGCCAGGTCGCACAAAGCGATCCCTTCAGTTGAAACGGTCTTGGAAATGAGGTCACAAAGCCTCCTCCGCATCAGATCGCAGGAGCTTGACGACTTAATCCAGAGTAGTTTGGCTGACATCCGCGGCAAAGAATTTGAACTGAGTATCTACTTCGGCAGAAGCCTGGCGAAAAAATATGATCGTCTTACGAACGAACTTCATAAGATATTTCACGCTCCATTGATTCGTACAAAATTCGCAAAGAAGGACAAATGGCGCATCACACAAATCGCCCCTATCGCTTTAAAAGACGTACCCAAGAGCCATCGAGACGACTTAGAGGATTCTGCGTCCGAATACTTTGTTAAGCGTCTGAGCACGCGAAAACTCACAAACGCCCGCTTCAGCTTGGCAATTCTCGTAGATCCCACTGAAAAATTGCCTCCCTCCAACGAGAAAGCAATCAAGAAATTTATCAAGGCAGCTGACGAACTTGAAATAGAAACAGAGCTCATCACTAAAGACGATATGACGCGCCTCGCGGAGTTCGATGCCCTCTTTATCCGAACGACAACTGCTGTGAACCACTATACGTATCGATTTGCGCAAAAGGCGGAAGCCTTGGGTCTTTTCGTCATAGACGACCCGTCATCGATCCTGAAGTGTACCAATAAGGTTTACCTTGCGGAGCTTTTCACTCGGCATGACATACCCGCGCCAAAAACCATCTATATTCATAAAAACAACTTGGAATCGATTGCTTCGAAGATTCACCTTCCCGTTGTTCTAAAAAGACCCGACAGCTCTTTTTCTCAAGGTGTTATCAAGGTGACGCAGCAAAAGGATCTTCAAAAAGTACTTTTCGAAATGCTTGAAGATTCGGATCTGGTCATTGGTCAAGAATATATCGAAACCAGTTTCGACTGGAGAATTGGAATTCTGAACGGCAAGGCCATCTATGCATGTAAGTACCATATGGCCAGAAACCATTGGCAAATTTACAAACAAAGCAACAATGGCCAGGTTATCGACGGTGAAGCCGATACATTTTCGCTAGATCGGGTTCCCAAGGATCTGATTGCGGTCGCTGTCAAAGCCGCCTCGTTCATCGGCAAAGGCTTATACGGCATTGACATAAAAGAAAAAGACGGCAAATATTTTATTATAGAGATAAACGACAATCCGAATATCGATTCTGGTTGTGAAGACCTTATCCTCAAAGACGGCTTATATAAACTGATCATGGAATACTTCCTCAAAAAAATGGAAATGAGAACAAAAGGAATAACCTGTGAGTGACGGTTTTAGACTGCACCTCTTCGAGGGATACGGAATAGAACTTGAGTACATGATCGTCGATCGAGCGACATTGAAAGTTCGTCCTATCTGCGACAAGATTCTCGAGGATGTTGCGGGCGAGCCAACGAGCGACATTGAACTCGGCGAAGTCGCCTGGTCAAACGAACTTGTGATGCACGTCATCGAAGCAAAATCGAACGGTCCTGCCAAAGACCTCGTTCGACTCCACCAAGAAATGTCCAAAGCCATTGTCAACATGAACAAGGCCGCCGCTGAGTGGAACTGCAGGCTCCTGCCAACGGCGATGCATCCCCTTTTTGATCCCGAAACAGAAACAAAGCTATGGGTTCACGACAATGCCGTTGTTTACAACGCCTATGACAAGATATTCAACTGTCAAGGGCACGGCTGGTCAAATCTCCAAAGCATTCACATAAATTTGCCATTTTACGACGACAAGGAATTTGGCAAACTCCATGCCGCGATTCGTTTGGTTCTACCGATTCTTCCCACCCTTGCCGCCTCGTCTCCTTTCGTTGGAGGAAAACGTGGGCCGTACCTCGATTCGCGACTCCATTTCTACCTTCAAAACCAGAGGCGCATTCCCTCGATACTTGGGCTCGGCATTCCGGAGAGAGTATTCACCAAAGCAGATTATGAAGAGAAAATTTTGAAGCCAATGTGGCGCGAAATATCTCCCCAGGACCCGGAGGGGATACTTCAGCACGAATGGCTTAATTCACGAGCGGCAATTGCCCGCTTCATGCGAAACGCCATCGAAATCCGGCTTCTCGATATTCAAGAATGCCCCAAAGCCGATTTTACTATTATCTCAGCCGTCGTTTCTCTCATTCAAAGTCTTGTCGAAGAGACATGTTCCACCTTCGCTCAGCAATCTCAAATCGCGGAAACCAGCCTGCGCGGTATCTTGGACGGGGTTCTGGAACAAGGATCCTCTTTCATAATAGAAGATAAAGGTTATCTCGCCACTTTAGGATTGAGCGAAAGCTTGTCCGTTAAAGATCTTTGGACGAAGGTCGGCATGAAATTAGAAAGCACAAGTTATCCCCTGCATGCTTACAAGAAGAATTTTGAAATGATTCTTGAAAAAGGCTGTCTCTCGGAGCGAATTCTTCGCGCAACCGGAACAAAGGTTACACGCGAAGTTATTATCGACTGCTATAGCGATCTCGGCAATTGTCTGATTAAGGATCAAATGTTTAATCCTTAGTTCTGCGCCTCGCCAATCTCGCGTATCTTGATATTCTTTACCTTGACCTTGCCGCTCGCTTCGCCGTTTATCCGGATCCACCAGCGGTGAACATTGCCTCTGTATGGTCCATTCTCAATTTCAGATGCGTCCTTGGCGTCGGGGACTTTCCCGCCTGGCTTCCAATCCTTCTTTGTCCATCGTCTATCTTTCATGGCGAGCTTCCAGTTACCGTCTCCATTATAGTCGACGTAGCAATTCATAACGACTTCGTCGCTACCCGCAACGTTCTGTTTCTGAACTTTATAACCGATGAGCTTGCCTGCGGGCATTGCTTCACCCTTGACAGACTCGCCGTCCCCTTGGTCGTTATGGAAATACTCCACCTTTGATTCGACTTCTTCTGCATGAAAGGAACATCCGTAGCCGCCAAAGGTATATTGTCCGTCCATTGAATGGTTGCCTACCTTCGTGGAAACGTTATCAACGGCTTCCGTCTTTTCCGCATAAAACTCGAGCTCCGAATTAACCAATGGTTTGATTTGATAGAAGTCGAAATACACACGAGTTCTGTTGCCGTCCCATGTCAGAAAACCGTTCTCAACAGCAAACTTTTTGGCCCCCTCCCCGGCATGCGACGGATAGAGAACTTTGTCGGAACCGTTACCCTTCTCTGTTTCTAGAGGGCCGTCTTTCGAAAGCATGGCGTCCGAACTCCAAATAACCCCACCACCGGCGTCGGTTTTCGTCTGGTCCGCCTGAGTGGGTGGCGGCAAAGGAGTATTTTGGCTAGATGCTGGATTTCTTTGGGAATGCCGGCTATCGCCGTCAAACTCTTCTCGCTTGCAGCGGCTTGATCCAAATAAGATCAGGGCAAGGCCAAATAAGAGGGCTGCGGGCCTTATTGTTCGGTTCATGAAAACTTCCTTCCGTCCTTGCAAAACGCCTCATTCAAGGCGGATTTCACCGAGAATAATTATCGGGAGAATCGGGAAAAAACTTTACTAATTTTTTCATCGTCCGCTTTCCTTAATAATTGTGGCGAGTAATCCGATAGATCAATGTAGAATTTCTTTTGAACGAGTTGGGGGAATCCAATGAATAACCTTCTAATTATTTCGCTATGCGTAGGTATGTTTTTGAGCTCCTGTCGCAGCGAATCGGGTTCGAAAACGATGAATGATCCCCAGCCGAGCCAAGAAGGGAAAATGAAGGCATTTTCAACCAATGGCTTCCAACTGTCGGGGGCCGAATACTGGCCGCACGTGGCCGACACGCCTTTTCATTATCCCGACGATGTTCTTTGGGGGTTTTACCCTGACCAAGCGACGGAACAAGCAGTCGCCTGTGCAAAGAAGGCTTATGACCGCTTGCGCGAGTTTCTCGGCTCTAACCCCGAGAAAATGAAAAAGGTTGTACAATTAGGAGCCACCTCGCACTTTTATTTGTGGACCGATGATTACACAAAGGCTTCGCCTAATCGCGCGCGCCGAAAAAATTCCATGTGGCATTGGAACAGCGGCGATCACGACTACTCTCAAGGCTATTGGAAGTGGGAATCAGTGGTTACGCAAACAGGTGAGTGTCTTATTCCGCAAGACCCTCAGATTGACGCGGTCCTTTTAGAAGCGATCGACTTTCTTCAAGGGAATCAGTAGGAACTTCGAAGAATCTCTGCAAATTTTGCTACGTCGTTTGTTGGCAAGCGGCATTCCCCGCGTTCGCATACATAAGCGGTCACCGCATCTCCTTTCCATTCCTTATCTCTCAGAAACGATATTCTTTTCGCCATTTCTTCGAAATATTTTCTTGAACAGGAGACCACAACCTTATTGGGTAAAAACTGAGAATAGAGAGTTTGCAAGAACTCGCTATGGATCCTATACGCCTCTTCGCTGTCTTCCGTTAAAAACACAATCTCTTGAGACTTTGATAAATAATTATCCACGGCAAGAAGCATTTCCGAGAGGGCTGCGGGTGCCTGATCCAGGATTTTTCCGAAGTAACGAAGTGCTTCTTCCGCTCGCTCCAAGCAGGAATGGTCGTGAGTAAGGCTATACATCCTCAGAAGATTGAGGATGGCAATCGAATTTCCCGACGGTTCCGCACCATCATAGGCGGGCTTCTCCCTCACGATCAATTCTTCATGTCCCGAGCTTGTCATGAAAAAACCACCGTCAACTGTATCTTCGAAGCCCTTATTCAGAATACGATCAAGTTCAAAGGCAAAATCAAACCACTGCGTCCTTCCGGTCGCTTCAAATAAATCTAAGGACGCCGCCGTCAAGAAAGAGTAGTCCTCTAAAAATCCCGGAATTTTTCTCTCACCGTCCATATAGATTCGGTAAAGCAAGCCATTCTCAAACATCTTGTCTCTAATGAAATTCGCGGCCCTTTCGGCGCGCTCGATGTAATGGGTATTACCCATCGCCAAACCCGCCTTTACAAGCGCTGAGATCATCAACGCATTCCAGGCAACTAGAATTTTCTCGTCGCGCAAAGGCTTGGGTCTGAGATCTCGTTTCCGAAGCAATAGCGCCTTTGCCTCTTTCAATTTCTGGGCTGTTTCTTGGGGACTTTGGTCACGTCTTGCCGAGAATTCCTCGATAGACTCGTGAACATGGAGGATGTTACGTCCTTCGAAATTGCCCGAGGCTGTTGTTCGGTAAAATTCTTGGACAAGGTTGGTCAGGCTTGCCGAGACCAGCGCATTGCGGAGTTCTTCCTCCGTCCATGTGAAGAAATAACCTTCTTCTTTATGCCCACTCTCGGTAAGGCTATCCGCGTCTGTAGCGGAGTAAAACACTCCTTCCGAAGACGTCATATCCCGATCAAGATACTCCAATGTTTCCGTAACAATCGAACGAAATTCCTCGTCCTTCGTAAGTTGGTATGCTTCTGAGAAAGCGGTGACAAGAAGCGCGTTGTCGTAAAGCATCTTTTCGAAATGTGGCACAAGCCACTCCTCGTCTGTACTATAGCGATGAAACCCGCCGCAGATCTGATCGTAGATCCCTCCTCTCGCCATTTTGCGAAGGGTCTGCGTTGCCATTGCAAGGGCATCGTTGTCAGGACCGCGCAAGTGATGCCTGAGAAGAAATCGGATGGGAAGACTACTTGGAAACTTTGGCGCTCTTCTTATGCCCCCGTGAACGGGGTCGAAATTCGCGTGATAGTACGCAAACGCCTTACCCAAAACATCGACGGAGGGGAGGCGTGTTTTTTGATGTTTGGGTTGCAAATACTCTTTTACCGCAGAGGTTAGATTTAACCCCTGCTGCAAAATATTTTCGCGATCACTTTTGTATATATGACTAATACGTTGCAAAATCGTGAGGAAACCAATGTTGGCCCCGCGAAAGCCATCTTGCGGCGGGAAGTAAGTGCCGCCATAAAAAGGCTTCTTGTCCGGCATAAGCCAAACACTCATAGGCCAACCGCCCCGGCCCGTCAACGCCTGCACACTGGCCATGTAGGTGGCGTCAACATCAGGTCGTTCTTCTCGATCCACCTTTATAGCGATGTAATTTTCATTAAGGAACTTGGCGATCTCCTCGTCTTCAAAGGACTCCTCCTCCATGACGTGGCACCAATGACAGGTAGAATAGCCGATACTCAAAAAAATTGGTAAGGATCGGTCACGGGCTGTCCCAAATGCTTCTTCTCCCCATGGATACCAGTTGACTGGATTGTGGGCGTGTTGCAAAAGATACGGACTTGACTCCAAGAAAAGGCGATTTGTGTATCTTGCCTCTCCGTCAGAATGAACGTGACGCGTCCGCGGTCGATAGCCGGTCCGACGACGCTGTCGGATCTCCTGGAATTGTTGCACTAAGAACGGCTCCACTGCAGGGAGACCGGGAAGAGGAAGGTAAGACTCGTCTCTCATCGCAGCTTCCTTTCGCTAACGTGCTCGATATTACACCAAAGAAAACGCCTCGCCACCTTTTTACTTTGTGGATCTGAAGTCATCGGTTATAATCGAGCATCCTCAAGAGATTGAAATTCCGCAATGAAACTATTGCTCAGCTTGGCTTTACCATTTTTTCTTTATTTCACGCCATCTTCCTATGCTGAATCGGCGGAAAATGCGAGCGTTGTAAATACGCTTAAGCATTCGCTCTTCAATTCCACAAAGATCCGGGCATCAGACGGCAACGACACACTTGATCCGCAGGTTTTGGCAGCCGTGATCGGCATTTTTGAGTTCGGTTTGCCGAAAGACTTTCATAAGAAACTAACCCGCCTCAAGGCACTGTATGCCTTTCAACCCAAAGCTGCAGGCAAACGCCTGGCTTATTATGACGAGAAACGCGAAGCCATAGTTGTACCGGGCGCAAGCCATTTTTGGGGAAGCAGCGGCAAGCTGGCTACACGAACGCTCTACGGAACGCTTGCCCATGAAATCGGCCATGCCGTTATATTTTCCGTTTTGACGGCGCACGAATTGGCTCGGGTCGCAGCGAAGTTCGGAGGTTGGCCTCCGCCCACAGAGGCGCAGACAAATTTCCACCACCCGTTTTTCCTTGAACGGCCTTATCCGAGTCGTAGTTATAACGCGACAGTATTTCCGACTTCATACGCGTTTACGAACATTCATGAGTGGTTTGCTGAAAACTTTTCTCGCTACATTCTAGAACAAATGTCGTTAGCGCCCCGGAGAGGGCACGCCGGTCTTACTCAATATTTTAAGGACCTCTTGACGCAATAGGCAAAAAAGGGCCGGGGGTCACACGATTACGCGCATGCCCCCGGCAATATCGCAAAAGGGCGGCTCCAGTCATTGTATCGCGAGCTCTGCCTGAACCCTTCGGTCGAGTTGCGTCCTGTTGGGATGCGACTCTTCTGCCATGGCTTCGGATTCACCAGCACTTCTCAGTTCAATTTGACTATCCTGGACACCGTATTCCCTTAGTATTTTTGCAACATTCTCGGCTCGTTCAAGCCCAAGCTTGTTGTTAGCCTCTTCATCGCCGCGAAAATCTGCGTATCCCACGAGGGTCACCTTAAAATTGGGATCCTTTGTGAGGATCTCAGAAATCGATTCAACCTCTCTGCCGTTCTTGTCGGCAACCTCAGCTGATCCGGGTTCGAAAAAAGCCAGGGTCGACAGAATTTCGGTGCCCTGGAGTTTGGCAAAAGGGCTTTCGTTTGGCTCAATAAACGTCACCCCAACTCCACCGTAATTGTAATCGTCGACGATTGCCAATCCGGTTTGCAGTTCCATTTCGTCGCTATCCCAAGCCTGAATCTGAGTGAAAAGCCTGTCGGCGTTGTTTGCAATTTGTTGAGATTCAATCGCCTTAGATATGGCTTCGACTTCGATGGTCTGAGAATCCTCCCGACGCGATTTTTTTAACAGCGAGACCGCCTCGTCGTACTTTGCTTCTGCCCTCTTCACTGTGGTTGGCAAGACCTCTTCGACGTCTCGATCCTTTAACCTCTGCAATGAATACTCAGCGTCATCGAACGAAGAAGGCCTGTTGCCCTCGAGCGTCGTGCACCCTGTTACCAAAAGCATTGTCATCAATCGAATCAACTCGTTACCCCCAGCAATCGCCTTCGTGCTTCAGCACAAACCGTGCCAACATCGGCATTAGTTTAGCGAGATCCTTCACTTCGTTCAGGATAGATCCTGACGAACTTAGGGTCTAACTACTTTTGGCAAATTCGCTATCGCCTAGATCTGACGACTTGGAATTTATGCCCGCGTCGAAATTCAAGTAGTGTTTCACAAGACTTTTCCTATAACTTTCGCCATAAGTTGCAAAATTGAACTCAGGACTCTCGAGCAGTATTTCTTTTAACTGGACTACGCCAAGAACCTTTTCTGTTTCGTCGATATCGTCGACAAACATCGGCGAACAAACAAAATGTTTACCGCCCGGCAACCAGCGATGGCTTGACAGGACCAAGTCGATCACGAGCCAATCTTTAGTGTCAACTACGGCATCCGACACTTCACCAAACAAGTCATAATCCTTCGTACTTATTTTGTATCCCATAATGTCGTGGAGACTGCGAAGGTGTGCATTGAATTTTTTCTGTCGCGTTTCCGCGAACTTTTCCCAGTCTGCATGCAACATGGTGTAGGAATCTGACCGCGCCAATGTAGCGTCGGGATACGGGAACCCCAGATTACCAGTAGGTCCCGTCCAATATGGATCCCATCCAAAGTAACTGTGCAAGCTAACTTCGTACTGTCTGGAAACCGGCAAATCCGATTCCAAAGGCGGGGAGTCTTTCACCTGAGCTTTAGTAAGATTTACGCGTAATGCGCCGTCCACGATAGAATTTGTTTTCAAAAAAGATTCCGGAGCCAACAGAACCTTTTTTCCCGGCAGCCATTTCGATGTGTCGAGAACAATGTAGCGGACGCTCCAAGATCGATCGTCGAAAAGTACGTCGCTAATCTTGCCTATGTCGCCGTCGGTTGCATGCACAGTGTAAGCTAAGAAGTCCTTAAATTTGATCGCCATAGTACATCCCCTGCTTGTGTCGCATTGGATTGTACGCATGAATTGTGCCAGTTTCACTTTTTCTTGATGAGCTTCGTTAATTCTCTATCGAGGAGATTGGCGAACTTTTGAATATCTTGATCCGTCAAAGAAGAGGGCCCAGAGGAAACATCCGTTATAGATCGCATCTCGTGCGCCACGTTCCTGACAGCAATTCGATCGCCAATGTTTTCCTTAGTGTAAAGATAGCCCCGGGGATTAATCGCTACGGCGTCTTTCTTTACGACAAGATCGGCCAGAGGAACGTCCGCGGTAATCACAAGGTCGTCGGGGGAGACGTTATCAGCGATAAAGGTGTCAGCGGCGTTGAAATCGCCGCTCACGCAAATAGTTTCCACAAGGCGAGCTTTGACCCGCATGAATGAGTTTGCCACCAACTTCACAAGGATGCCTCGATTTCCGGCTGCCTTAAGAATTATTTCGCGAATCCGCTTCGGGCAGGCGTCATTGTCAATCCACACAATATTCAAGTTGATCTCGCCCTAAGTGTTGTCTATTACTATGAGAATAACCAAACCGCTGTTGGGATAGCACATGGACCCCATAAACGAAAGAGCTATCGAATCCTTTCAAATGCACTCTAGCACAACGGGAGAACCATTGAGTTCCTATAGGGACCTGGCGGGGCAATTTGGGCTCCAAACCTTGTCTTTCCTCAGGGAAACCCTTCTGCCGGGAAGAAGAGCTTCGGGCCCACATTATCATACGCATCGTGAGGAACTCGTGTATGTAATCTCCGGCACGCCGACTCTCTGGCTGGACGGGAAGACGAAGGACCTCCGCCCCGGAGACGTCGTTGGGTTTCAAGCCGGCACGAAAGCCCATCATATGATTGTTAATTCCTCCGATGCTCCTTGCGAACTCGTTTCGGTTGCGAGCCAGCCCGAGAACGACGAGGTGGTCTACTGGGAAAAATCCTCACAAATAACAAATAGCAATTTTTAGCCATCCTGGTATAATCCGTCCCTTAAACACGACTATAATTTCACGGAAGTACTCAACATTATGAGCATGCCGATACGCAATATTGCCATCATTGCACACGTCGACCACGGTAAAACGACACTGGTAGACCACCTCCTAAAGCAGAGCGGTAGTCTTCGCGCCAATCAAGAAATCGAAGAACGCGTCATGGACTCGATGGATCTGGAAAAAGAACGCGGGATCACCATCGCGGCTAAGAATGCGTCTTTCATTTTTAAAGGGGTAAAGGTCAACATCGTCGACACTCCGGGCCACAGCGACTTCGGCGGAGAAGTGGAACGTATCATCGACATGGTTGACGGGGCAATTCTCCTCGTTGACGCAAGCGAAGGCCCCCTGCCTCAAACGCGGTTCGTTCTTCAGAAAGCCCTGGAAAAAGACATAAAGATACTTGTTTGCATTAACAAGATCGACCGACCTGACTCCAGAATCGACGCGGTACTTAACGAAATCTTTGACTTGTTTATCGACCTAGACGCTACCGATGAACAGGCCCATTTCGAAGTTATCTACACAATAGCGAAGGACGGCATCGCGGTTAGAGACCCTCAAAAGCCCGAAGGCAATTTCGAAGTTCTCCTCGATTGGATCGTGCAAAACTTCCCCGCACCTAAAGTGGAGTCGAACGGACCACTTCAAATTCTCGTGTCAAACATCGATTACGATCCATACGTTGGAAGACTTGCGATCGGTCGTATACGCTCTGGCAGCATTAAAATAGGAGACAGAATCCTCGTTTGCCGTGAGAACAAGAATGAAGAAGTTAAAGTAACAGCTCTTTTTGGATATCAACTTGCAGAAAAAGTCCAAACCCAGACTCTTGAAGCGGGGGACATCGCAATAGTCGCTGGTTTTGAATCCATTTCCATTGGCGACACCCTGACATCGATTCAAGAGCCGCGTCCACTACCGCGCTTGAAGGTTGAAGAACCCACGCTTGCCGTAATTCTACTCGTCAACGATAGTCCTTTTGCGGGTATGGAAGGCAAGCAGGTAACAAGCCGGAAGATTAAAGAACGCCTCGACAAAGAGCTCTTGCACAACGTTTCAATTCGCGTCGAGAATACCGAGCGGACAGATGCATGGAAAATTCTGGGCCGCGGCGAACTCCAACTTGCTATTCTCTTCGAACAAATGCGACGTGAAGGTTTCGAATTCCTAGTCAGCCAGCCCAAGGTTCTCTTTAAAATGGAAGGCGACCAGAAGATGGAACCGATGGAAAACGTCGTCATCGACGTGGAAGAAGGCTACTTCGGAACGGTCGCGCAAAAACTGGGCGAACGCAAAGGCGTGCTCCAGGATTTACAAAGCAAAGGATCCGGAAGAACGCGAGCGGAATTTCGAATTCCTTCCCGCGGCCTTATCGGTTATCGCTCCGAGTTTCTAACGGATACGAGGGGTACGGGCTTGCTCAACGCTTATTTCGGCGGCTACGAAGAGTTCAAGGGTCCTCTTGGCGAAAGAACGAGTGCAGCACTCATCGCGGACCGAACAGGCGTTGCGACCGCTTATGCTTTGTGGCAACTCGAGGAGCGCGGAAGACTATTCGTTATCCCGCAAGTTAAGGTTTACCCCGGTATGATCATCGGCGAAGCTAGCAAAGGTTCAGACCTGTGGGTGAATGTTACTAAAGAGAAAAAGCTTACGAACATTCGCGCCTCGGGCAAAGACGAGGCGATCAGGCTAACGCCCATTAAGCCAATGAACCTTGAAGTAGCGCTCGAGTGGATTAGTGACGAAGAACTGATCGAAGTGACACCTCAAAATATTCGGCTTCGTTGCCGAGACCTGGATCCCAACAAGCGACGTGCGAAGGAATAGAAATTCCTAGGTTAATTGCTTTTCGAGGCTCTCTTTAAGTTCACTCGTCTCAAGCCATTGAGCTTCTGCCGTTTCGATGCGGCGTTGAACGTCCGCAAGTTCGTCAAAGATTCCTTCCCGCGACGAGGCCTGCTGAGTGATTTCGTCGTTTAAGACGGATAGCTTCGTCTGAAGGTTCTGAAGTTCTTTGTCCAGATCCTCCAGAGTTTTTGTACATTTCCGCAAATCTCGTTGCAACGCTTTCGTTTGTTCCCTATCGAGATGCCTGGCTGACTGCGGCGCGGCGGCGTCAGCCTTTGTAGAGACTATGGACTGCGGCTCAGGGGTTTGATCGGCGAAGTCTCCCTTTTGGAGACTCCAAACGTATTCGTCGTAGGTTCCTAGGTATCGGCGGACCTTTCCGCTGTTGACTTCGAGAATATTCTTGCCTACTCGACGAATGAACCCTCGATCGTGACTGACAACAACGATAGTTCCCGGGTAGCCAACCAACGCCTGAGTGAGTGACTCCACAGTTTGAAAATCGAGGTGGTTTGTCGGCTCGTCCAGAACTAGAAGAGGGTTCTTCTGCAGCAGGATCTTTCCAAGGGCGACGCGCGATCGCTCTCCGCCCGACAACATCGATACTTTCTTAGTCATATCGTCGCCGCTAAAAAGAAGGGCACCCGCCAAATTCAGCGCCTCCTGCCTGGTGACGTCCGGATGAGCATTTTTCTTGATTTGATCAATGACGGTGTCAGCGGGGTCCAAGCTTTCGGAAACGTGCTGGGCGAAGTAACCTACAGTCACGGAGGGACCGTAATCCACCTTGCCCTGCATTGGCTCCAACCTTTGGGCCAACGCCTTCAGAAAGGTTGACTTACCCGCGCCGTTCAACCCCACGACAGCAATGTGATTTCCCGATTCCAAACGGAAATTGACGTCACTCAAGATCACACGTTCGCCATAACCAAGGGTAACATCAGAAAAATCAGCTATAAGCTTCCCCGTCTTCGGCGGCGTTGGGATCTTGATAACTGCGGACACTGGCAATGGCTTCACCTCGATGGTTTCCATTTTCGCTAGAGCCTTGAGTCGCGACTGTGCTTGACGCGCCTTGGTAGCTTTGGCGCCAAATCGGGCCACAAAGTCTAAAACCTCTTGTCGCTTTTGCTGCGCCGATAAAGCTCTGGCCTGAAGCTGCGTCCGCAGTAGGTCTTTTTGCTCGAAATAGTCGTCGATGTTCCCGTTGTACTTGGTAATTTCTCCAGACTCCACTTCCACAATATGATCGGTTGTGCGCCTCAAGAACTCCCTGTCGTGAGATATGAGGAGAAATGCCCCCCTATATTCTTGTAAAAACCTTTCCAACACCAAGGTTGTTTCAAGGTCTAGATAGTTCGTTGGTTCGTCCAGCAGAAGTATCGTCGGTTGTTGTCCAAGCAACCACAATAGCTTGCAACGCATGCGATAGCCGCCGCTGAGAGACGCAATAGGCTTGCTAAAGTATGCGTCAGGCAGCATTAATTCTCTCTTACCGATCGATTTGAGTTCCCATACGGGGATCTTGCTGTCTCGCGAAACGAAATCTTCGACCGTATCCGTCGCCAACCAGTTGTCATGCTGTTCGAGATAGCCAACTTGAAGATTTCTCGCTTTTATGACTTGCCCCGTATCAAGGCCTTCTTGCCCTGAAACAACCCGGAACAAAGTTGTCTTGCCGGCTCCGTTGGGGCCGATCACGCCAACATGCTCCCCTTCGTTGACGGCAAATCCGGCATCGGCAAATAACCGTTTGGAACCATATGATTTTGTGGCCGATAAAAGCTGGAACAGATTGGACATGAATACTCTCAAAACTCAAAGTACAACCGCAAATATTATCACAAACTCGGCTCTTCTCCCAGCCCGAAGGCTTAGGGGTTGCCAGTCAAAGAAACTATAGCTATAGTCTCGAGTCCTTCAGGAGGACTCAGTATGACGCAATTGCAACGCCACTTTAAAATTGGAAAAAACGACGTCCCTCATTTTCTCTATGGCACCGCGTGGAAGGAAGATGACACCACTCGCTGCGTCGAAGACGCAATCCGAGCCGGGTTTCGAGGTATCGACACCGCCAATCAACGCAAACACTACTTTGAAGCAGGCGTGGGCAGGGCGCTTCAACAAATTTACGCGTCGACGCCGATCACGCGAAAGGATCTTTTCCTTCAAACGAAATTTACGTCACTGGGTGGCCAGGACAACAGGTTGCCCTTTGATCCTGAAGCCAATGCGACAACCCAGGTACAACAATCTTTTTCCAGCTCTCTTGAGCATTTGGGAACGGATTATCTGGATTCCTACGTTTTGCACGGCCCGAGTGCTCCCACTAAGCTGAGCGATCACGACTGGGAGGTTTGGCGAGCCATGGAATCGCTTGCGGACTCGGGCAAAACCAAACTCATTGGAATAAGCAATGTGCAGCTTTCTCATTTGCAGGATTTATTGCATTCCGCCCGAGTGAAACCTGCGTTTGTGCAGAATCGATGTTTCGCACGGATTGGCTGGGATTTCGAAATAAGGAAACTTTGCAAAGAACACAATATTGTTTATCAAGGTTTTTCGCTCTTATCGTCTCATAACCTTCAGGTCCTCAAGACCCCTGAATTCGCGGAAATCGTCCGCCGAACGGAACGCACACCCGCGCAAATCATCTTTCGGTTCGCCATTCAGGTAGGCATGCTACCGCTCACGGGTACTACCAACGCGCAACATATGAGGGAGGATCTCGTAGCTCTTGAGTTTGCGCTCCCCGACGAAGATGTAAAAACGATAGAGCTGATGGCAGGTCTCTCCTGAAACCTACCAGATCTTAACAACTTCTTTAGCTGGAAGAACAAGCTTGTCGCCTTCCTTGCAACTATAGGCTTTGGCGAAATCAGGCTGATGCTTCACCTGCTCATTGACCCGCGCGTAGCCAAGAGAGTGCGGATCGGTTTTGAGCCTTCTTTCAGCCGCCGTTGGCCGCTGCACTTCGCACCACGAACGAGCGTATTGCAGGAAGAACTTTTTCGTCATCTCTTTGTCGTATTTTTTGCCTTTGAAGGCAGCGCGATACGATGCGGTAAGTCCCACAAGGTCTCCGATATTCTCTCCCAACGTAAGCTCGCCGTTGTGCCCAATCTTGTTAAATTGCTGCACAAGAGAGGAAGACCGCGTTTTAAATGCTTCGAGATCTTTGTCACTCATCCATGTCTTGAGCTGCCCGGACGCATCGAATTTAGATCCTTTGTCGTCGATTCCGTGGCCCAATTCATGGCCGATGACCGATCCGATTGCCGCTAGATTGATTTCCTCGGGCAAATTAGGATCGTAGAAAGGATATTGCAAAATTCCCACCGGTAACACGAATTTATTGTACGACGGATGGTAATAAGCGTTGATAGTCAGTGGCCCCATGCCCCAGCGGTCCTTACTAACGGGACCTTTAAACTCGTTCAAAACTTTTTCTATCTGGACTTTGGAGAGGAGCTTGGCGTTCGCAATTGCCGCCTTAGGCGAATAGTCAGCCTTGGGATTGAAATTCCATTCCTCATCCGTCAGTGGCTTGACCAATTGAAGTTTCGCCGACTTAGTTTTTCGGATGGCCTCGGCTTTTGCGTCTGGCGTCAGCCATTCGTTTTCCTGTAGAGAAGCCAATATTGAGCCCCTGACTTTTTCCGCCATCGCCACAAACTTTTCCGCAGGAAAGTTAGGGAACATTTTGGGAAGGAGGAGCGAATCAAGTTCCATTGTAAAATCGCTCATGATCATACGGGTGCATTCTTCTTGCCTAGGTGGTCTCTTCTCCGGCCCTCCTAGGTACTTATGCTGCAGGTCAAACCTTTTTTGCCAAAAACTCTGATAAGCGTCATCCATGTATGGAGAAAGGGCGGTAAGCAGATAAATATCCTTCAGCGTATCGAGAGGCTCCCGTTTCATACGTTCATTGAGGTATTCCATAGTTTTTGGAATGAAGTCTCTGATGTGGGTATGAGGCGGCACCTGCACCAGCAAAGAGCCGAGATTGAGTTCTGGAAATTTGGTCAGCAAATCTTCTTTGGTAATGCCTGTTCGCGTTGCCATGAGTTGCCTGAACTCGAGCGGGGTCGGATATATTTCCGCCAAGGCCTTCTCAAATACGAGAACCTTTCGTGCCCGCTCTCCCGGATTCAACAATCCAAGGCTCTGGAAGAATTCAGCATACAAATTCTCAAGATCTGTAAGTATTGCTGTGTTATCGTAATACGATTTTTCGGGCAGGCTCATGAGATCCGTATCGATATAAAGATCGTTCATTTCAGGTTTGTCCTGATTTGCCAATCTGCCAAATCCTAAAAAGCTAGGTTCCCCCACCATCATTTTAGAAGAAAGCAAATCTTTGAAACCCTGAAGGTCCTTAATCTGTGCCACCTCTCGGATTGCGGCGCTCACGAGATCCCGTTCCTCCAAAGTTCGAGAGCCCTTGTCCATACATGCTACGTAAACATCCTTAAGTTCCTTTTCTACGTCGTTTTGCGTCTTTGCTTCCGCGAGACTCGCAAAGTACTTCTTTTTGTATTCCAGGATCCTTTCGAAAGAATCGCCAAACGCGAAATTATGTCGACTCCGATCGGCAGGTAGTTCGAACGAGTCGTTTACTTTTGAACAGGCGTACTCGTAGAAGTTGTCGCAGGGGCTAATCGCAGGATTAACGGGAAATTCACGTCTATCCGGTATCGCGGAACTCTTCTTTTGAGCGACGAGGGGCGTGGTTAACAACAAAAACGCTGCCATGACGGGCTTTTTGGACATATTGCCTCCGAGGTTTAGGAGATAGTAGCATCCCAGTTCCACGGCTTCAACACAACTTAGACTATAGTCAACTCATACCTGAAAGGCCGCTCTGTACCCCCAACCAACCCTTAAGGTAGGTGCCTTGAGGGAAGCTGTGCAAAACCGGATGATCGGGTGACTGCAAACCTTTGGCAAACCATATCATCGGTTTCGCCGCCCGATTCGCTGCGTGTGCGAGTACGCCCAAGAGGTCCTCATCGGACAGATGCTGCGAACACGACGTGGAAATGAAGATTCCGCCTTCCTTGAGAAAGGCTAACGCCTTCGCGTTTACTTTCGTATAAGCCTTAATACCTTGTTGGTGATCCTTTTTGGCTTTGATAAGCGCAGGCGGATCACAAATAACGATGTCATAGGAATTCAAGTCAATGCTGTCGCCATCTTTAAGAATGTCCTGTCTTCGGATATCAGCGAGGCCGCCGTTGGCAGTAATGTTATGGCGAGCGAAATCCAATGCGTCTTGCGACGCATCGACTGCGGTTACCGTCGATTGGATACCACGACCCTGGAAGTAATGAGCTATTTGCGAACCCCATTGACCCACATAACAAAACATGTCGAGAACCCGCACTTGCGAAAACTCCATCCGCCTTAGTTGTTGGATAAGAGTTCGTATATTCGCGGCCTGATCGAGGAAGTATCCGGTTTTCTGGCCGCCGATTAGATTGGTTCTCATCTTCATAGATGCTTCGTAATTTTGAGCGCTTTCGATCGCAATGTCGATCGAACCTGGATCGCAACTCATGTTCCAATTCTGCGCTTCAGAAGAAATTTGTTCGAGACCTTCGAGAAGCCGCGATTTAGAATTTCGGTGTAGGACGATCGCGGTTTTGCTCCAGTCGAACTCGAACAAACCGTCCTTAAAAGCCTGATCGACAAAATCTCTCCAAATATTCTCATAGCCTCGGACAATGCTCTCCATTCCGGCAGTAAGAATTTGAACAGCAAGTATTTGCCCACTGCCATCTGCGGAAACAAAGCGATCGATAACCAATCCCGGTAATGCGTCTGCCTCGGAAAAGCAAAGCCGGTAGCTAAACCGAGCAACGCCGAGATTCTTACGGCGCTCTACGGCATTGAGCAGTCTTTGTTTGACGAATTCGTTAACATTAGGCGGAACATCGCGACCGAGTACCCGAAAAGCAATAAGAGATCTAGGATTGCCATAACCAAAGGCGAGCGTTGCTCCACCCTGGTTTTGCAGGGCAATGAGTTCGCCCAGCTCTGTTTGCTTCGGACTGTGCGTTAGTTCATTAGAAAAAACCCAGGGATGACCGCTGCTCAAGCGCTTCTCTCCCTGGCGAGAGATTGTCCATGTCCTCAAGGTCTAAGTCCCCACTCCCGAGGAATCTCAACTTCCTTGATCTGATCGGCAAAATCTGGTCTGAAAGGCAATCCAAACCACAACCGTAGAGAAGTTAAAGCGGCAGTCTTATCCTGCGAGCTGAGACTGGCAAGCGTTGCCAAGTGGTTATCCTGCGGAGCAATGAAAATCGCGTTCGGAGAATCCGCCACGACGGTGAATTTACCGGCGGTCCACGGATCAAACTCGCCATAGACGAACATAATGGAACGAGCGTCGTTCTTCACCCATCCGTCCACGTCAGGCATAGCGGACGGATCATATATAGCTTCGTCAGATCCCTCAGGCAAATAAGTGTGGATATCTTGCAGCTCGGGATACTTCAGCAATCCGGCCAAATGAGCCGTTTCGTATCCAGGCGCCCCCAGTTGATTCGCAACCTGATAAAAGTAGGGCCCGTAATTAGCAAGTACGCGGTCTTCGTATGACAATGGCGGCGCCACTACATTCAAGAACGCTAGTATTGCCTCATCGGAAGCAGCCTTTGCTGGAATTGAGGCGCATAGCTGGGGCCGATTATACTGCCAGAAAAGAAATGGAAGATCGAGAACGATACCTTCAAGAGCCTGGTCACTCCCCCCCACTTTTGTGAACGCGCCGTGGATCTTTGTTGAGAGAGTCCGACGACGCTCAAGCATCGTTTTCTGAAATTCCTTTATTTCCGCTCGGCACGCAGCATAAGGCACGCCGCCGACCTGGCCAATGAACGCAGGATATCTCGTGTCAAACAGGTCAAATGAGATTGGAGCAACATAGGCTAGCGTTCCGTCCAGATCGTCAGGAAAGAAACGACGATGGAAAACAGAGGTCATGCCACCCTTACTATGTCCCGTATTGACCCAGTGATCGCTGTATATGCTTTTGAACGCCTCGGTTACGCGATGAAAATCGTTTGCCGATTGCTCAATGTTTAGTTTCGTCCAATCTGCATTGGCGGGAATCGAGCCTTTGAAGTATCGGTGTTCAACCGAAAGCTGATTCAAGCCAAAGGTCTTCGCAATTTCGGACAGCGGCATGCTATTGGGAAGTCCGTATCCGGTGGCAAACAATACCATCGGAAGGCTCTCGTCGCGGTGCGTGAGTATGAGTCTTTGTTTGAAAGTAGCGCTCTGAGGATTAAAATGGTCCATGGGTTGAAGAAATTGAATGGTGAATTCCCGATAACCCGTCGGTGCAGTCGCAGATTCAACGACTCCTTCTACTCCTGGGGTACAGCGGATCCGGTCCAAGATATCCACCGCTTCCGAACAACGATGACGCTCGTCGAGGAGTCGAGAAGAAGTATTGTTCCCGCACGAAACGAGAAACACGCTGAGAATAACCGACCAAACGCTCAAAAACCGCATATTGTGCCTTTCTTAGAATTGCCGGTCAGCAACATAGCGACTGACACAAAGAATGTAAATAGGTGCTGGCGCGAAACTCGTCTAGCGTCAGCGACGCTCCCCAATAAACACTAAATAAATAGATAATATCGAATAGTTACAACAAAATACCCCCGCAGTTATATTCCTCAGAAACCGTTTCAGGCGCCTTCGCGTCGGAACCATGATTACATGCTGTTTTTATTGCGATTTAATGTTTCCTCTTACCGTCCGATAAAGAAGCAAATGTTTTACGACGGTTTCCATATGCGAAAAAAAACCTGGGGTTTGCTTTTTCTAATCCTCGTCAGCAATGCGTGCAAGCAAAGGGGATCTGCGACGAAGGGCATTATTGACGCACCTGATTCCATTCTCGTTGAGCAGTTTCTCAATGGATATGACACGAACTGTCCTACGACAAGTGACGAGCAGAAGCGAATACGCGATAAAGTCATCAGCTCTATGAATGCTGTCGTAAAGGTGGAGAAACTCGATAATAGTTCCGCCACAGGCTTCCTTGTAGCTCCGAGCGCCACGGATGACGATCCATCAACAAGAGCGCTGTACGTCATCACCAATCAACATGTGCTCGCTCCGATTACAAATGAATATTGCATGCTGGCGGGTCAGAAACTAAGCGACGGCCCCGAACCGGATTGGATCTACCAAAATGCCAAAACGAAGTGCACGATGGGTTCACCCAGGACTGAGGTCAATGACCTCCGCCTTCGAACAAAAGTCATAGACGTCGAAGGCGCTGCAGGCACCACGCAAAAACAAACTATCCTCGTCACTCAAGAGGACGCCGATACGACCGGAGCGGCCATCAGAGTGCGAACGCGGAAGAAAATGTTTTACGAAGGCGACATCGCCTTTCAAAAAGGCGCGTGCACCAGTACTTATCCTATATATCTGAACTTCGGATACTACGAAAGCAGCGGCGACAATCGGCCAGCGGGCCTTGCGCAGCATGAGCGCATCAAATGTGCGAAGGTACTCATTGCAAACCAAGAACATGACTTCGCCGTTCTCCAGCTTGAAAAGGCTCCCGCCAATACTCAGATGACGACCTACCAACCTCTGGAGCTAGATATTGACACACCAAAAGAAGATGAAGACGTTTTTCTTGTTGGGCACCCTGAGGGACTCACAAAGAGAATGGCGCTTACCAATCACAAAGCCAATGACGCCGGTTTCAACCTTGTCGAACAGTTTTTCGACATGTCGTACGCCTGTCACGTGAAGCCCGCCAAATATCCTGACAACCCGATTCTCCAGCGGCTCATCGAGGTTGGAGAAGACCCGGCTCTGCGAATGCGATATCCCCATACCCTTCTTCACAATTGCGATACGATGTACGGCAGCTCGGGTTCGCCGGTGTTTCGCCGGTCGCAAAAATGTTTGGACGGCAAACATGACTTGGAAGTCGTGGGATTGCATTGGAACGGATGGCAAGTTTCCAAAGGCCAATTCTTTGACAAGGACGGAGAGACCAAGGACAACGGTCAATATACAGACGGCAAGTCCGCACAAGATCCGAATCGCGAGGTTGAAGAGGACGATATCTTTCGGAACATGCCCTACTCCAAAGCAAACTCTATGATCCGAATCTCCGAGATAAGAGACTATCTTAAAAAAGACAAAAAATTCGACTCCGAGATCACCGAGGAATCGCTCACGCCCGTGATGGGAGAAGATGCCAAATTATTGGCAAAGGACGTGGCAAACATTTGCCAAGAAGGCGTTTCCTACATCGACGACCTCGCAAAGAAACTGACGACGACGATCATGGCACAGTGCAGCAACCTCAAAACTTTCTACTGCAAGGATAGTAACAAAAACCTTTGCTCATGCGCGCCCGACAATATCCGTTGGAAAAAGGCCGCGGACAATTGCGAACTCGTCATCAATAAATGCAGCAATCCCAAAGATCTACTTTGTTCGCGCCTTAAACAATCTTGCGTTACTGAAAACCAACGCGAGGCGACCATGTGGGAAAACGCAAAAACTCTTATCGACAATCACCATGTCTGCTACACGGGTCAGCAGAAATTAGCCAAACTCAAAGAAATCTTTCATATCGACATAGAAAAGGAAGGCGTCTCTAGCGAGGTGCCATAACCGTTTGCATATTTGAGGTTAAATTATGCAGAGCTATTTTTCTGATGTTACTGATCTCTTTCTCATTCAATTATGCATTGCTGCCATTTGCGGATTCGCATTTGGATTGGAGCGTCAATTGCGAGGAAAACCGTTCGGAGTTCGAACGTGCATCCTAATCTGCGCGGGAACGATGCTCTTTGTAACACTCGGACAACAGTTAGCCGGGGCAGGAACTGATCCCACGCGCGTGCTAGGACAGGTCATCACTGGCATAGGTTTTATCGGTGCCGGTGTTATCTTGGCTCGCGACGGCTACGTTAAAGGTATTACTTCGTCGGCGGTCGTTTGGATACTCGCTGGCGTTGGAGCCGCCGTGGGCCTACAAAGATTTGGGACAGCTCTCATCACAACGGGTTTCGGCGTCACGACGCTCTTCATTTGCCAAAGACTTGAAACGGCTATTAAGGCTCTACAGCGCGGCGTGCATAAACACCACGATCACGATAACGACCACGGGCACGATTGACGTGCCTGGGCACCTTCCTTGCATCTTTTTCAACGACGGCTGCAACTGATGAGAAACCCATGGAAGATCATCCCGTAACGCAAATCATCGACGGCGAGCAATTTACCGACACTGAGCTCAGCTACCTAGCCCCTTCCGAACAGCGGCCTCACGAAAAAAAACATCCAATAACTTCGGCAATATTATTTATTGCAATATCGGTATGCGTTCTTGCAGCGATCCTCCATTTTGTAGCATTCCCCTAAAAAGTTGAGTGGCCTGCTTCTTGCAAAAGCACAACGGATAACAAGAAGGAGGAAGCTATGACAGTTCTTAAGATTACAAGCACAGTTGAGAGCCGCCCCCATAAGGAGTCTCGTGATAGTTTTCAGGCCATTGTGAGAGCTCGTTTCAACTACCTCGAAGAGCTTAAAATTCGCGCGAAGGCCCTGTGCTCGTTCAAACAACCATTGACCGACCATTTAGATAAATTTTTCAACGATGTTGCCGCCCTCGGCAATCCACTCATCACGCCTAAAGCATATGATCTCGTCATGTTGCATAAAACGCGAAAGTTTTCCCGGTTTAAGGCTGTTCTTCTCGGCAAAACGATTATTAGGGAAGTGAACAATGTGCAGCGGAACTTGCGCAGCTTCCTGTGCTTTGTAGGGAAAGCAATACCGGAATATGAAGCGTAAAGCCGACACTGTGTCGGCCCTGGAACAAATGTTGCAAAAATTTCGTTCGGAAACGCGTCAGGATGGGGGACCACATGCAAAAAAACGTAACGAACAAAGTAGCAAGTTTTTTCCAAGGCGCCCTTATCGGCGCAGGTATTACCTACTTCACCGATCCTACTGCTGGACGTCGACGCCGCATTGTTCTGCGCGACAAAGCGTGCAGCAAGGCTTCAAGTTTGTCGTGCTTTTTGGATAAGGCTTTCAGAGACCTCACACATCGTGCCTACGGTATCATGGCCGAAACGCGATATAAGGTTAGGGGAAAGGAAAGCGGTGAAGAAAAGATTCAGGGGCGGATTCAATCAAAGCTTGGACACTATGTGTCGCATCCCAGCTCCGTCCAGGTACTTGTTGATAAGGGCGATGTACACCTCATGGGCTCAGTTCTTAAAAACGAGGTCGATCGCGTCGTACAAGCCATTAGAACGATACCTGGAGTATCGAACGTGTCAAGCGAACTCGTCGTGCATCATGATGCTGAATATGATTCCGAGGTTCAAGGCGGTTCACCCCGTCTTGGGCATGTTCCCGAATACCGACAAAGCAACTGGACACCGTCTTTAAGGCTGTTCGTCTCACTGTTGGGGCTGGGACTTGTTGCGCCCGGACTGCGTCGTAAGAGGATTCGCGACTATGGCATGTTGCTCTTCGGAGGGGGACTTTTGACTAGGGCATATCTCAATCAAGAACTCAGCAGAACGTTTGGCCTAGCCAGTGGCAGAAGAGGTATTTCGGTTCAGAAAACGCTCAACGTAAGGGCGCCGATAACCGACGTTTTCGATTTCTTTGTGGACCCCACAAGCTTTCCAAAATTCATGCGGCACATCCGGGAAGTACGCGACTTGGGCGACGGCCGTTCACATTGGGTGGTAGGCGGGCCAGCTGGTATTCCCGTTACTTGGAATGCTATAACCACTAAGATCGATCCCAACCAGGCTATTGCGTGGAGGAGCGAGAACAATTCCCAGGTAGCTCATGCCGGGATCATTAAGTTTGAAGAGCTCGATATAGAGCTAACAAGAGTGCAAATCACGTTAACCTACAATCTGCCCGCCGGGGTCCTTGGAAACATCGTCACCAAAATTTTTGGAGGTAATCCGAAAAGGGAGATAGATGAAGACATGAATAGGGTGAAAAGTTACTTGGAAGGCGGAAGACCGGCACGCGATGCCGCGCGACCTATTGGTGCCTAAAGCGAGCCTTAATTTTCGGAGAATAAAAAAAGCGGCGAAGCAATGATGCTTCGCCACTCTCGACTAAGGGGGTTTCTCCTCTAATTTCTTTTCTTATTCTTTTACAACGCAGACAGCTTTCGCGTCTTTGCCATCAGCAAGCGACGATACGTCCGGCATTTGAATCCGTGTTCCGGTCTTGGTCGTTTTTGCAATCCAAACATCCGTATTACATTTTGCGCCGGTTGAAAGTTTGAACAGATCTTTCACCAAGGAAAGTTGTGCTTTCGTTGCAAGTTGCAGGGTTAACACTCCACTTGAACTTGCGCAGGCCTGTTTTGCGTTAGCATACGACAAGCGGGTATTGATATAACGCACTCTTAAACCTGAGCTATGGATAAAGATTCCTTGGTTAGCGATATTTTGCTTTTGGGTTGTGCAGGCAGCGCTCTCGCCAGATTCTGGAGTTTTGGGTGGTTTAGGTTTAGCAGCCGCTTTCTTTTGCGAGCCATAAAACGCATCGTCAGTCCCATCTTCGTCGGCATTTTGAGCCTCAATATCGGCTTCCAATGCATCCGCTTCTTCCTTTTCTTCTCGGGTTTCCTCTACAGAACAGTTTGACAGAGCCAAAAAAGAGACAAGATACACTGATCCTACTAACCACTTCCTAAGCATAGATTCCTCCAAAATGGCTTATGGTTTCATGGCAAATTTCGTATCAACCCTGGCCGCAAGATCTGGCCTCCAGTTGGTATCGTCAATATAAATGAATCCTAAAATGAGGTCTTTTCACTCTCCATTTTCGCTAAGTTACGATTTTTCTGCGCCCGTTTTAAGCTTATCGGCCCGAGGTCTTCAAAACTACAAAACTTTCAATTTGTTCATGAAAATATAGTGGCTTACGACCGCCAATTTAAGCTAATGTGGCCCCGGAATGTTGAAAAATCATAGGAGACGGATGTGACGCGAATGATCGACCTACGCTCCGACACGGTCACGAAACCCAGCAAAGAAATGCTTGAAGCCATGATGCGGGCGCCGGTTGGCGACGACGTGTACGGCGAAGATCCGACTATCAATCAGCTCGAAGCCCTTATGGCGAGTATGACCGGGAAGGAAGCCGCTATTTTCGCTCCTTCGGGGACCCAGACCAACCTTATGGGAATTATGGCGCATTGCGAACGCGGCGATGAATATTTAGTCGGGCAAACTGCGCATACCTTTAGATTCGAGGGAGGCGGAGCGGCGGTATTAGGAAGCGTGCAACCACAACCTATCGATTTCGAAGTAGATGGAACGCTCTCTATTGAGAAAATCGCAGCTAACATCAAACCAGGCGACGACCACTTTGCGCGCACGAAACTCTTGTGCCTGGAAAATACGGTAGCCGGAAAGGTCCTGCCCATCGCGTACCTGCAGGAGGCAAAAAGAATTTGTGAGGAAAAGAAACTCGGTACACACCTCGACGGCGCCCGAATTTTTAACGCTTCCGTAAAGCTTAATGTTGACGTACGAAGCATAACGGACTGTTTTGATACTGTGTCTATTTGCCTGTCGAAGGGACTTGGCGCCCCCGTCGGATCCGTATTGTGCGGCACCAAGGAGCTAATTGTGAAAGCGCACCGATGGCGCAAGATCCTAGGAGGCGGGATGCGGCAAGCTGGTATTCTTGCAGCCGCCGGCATTTTTGCTCTCGAACGAAATATCGAAAGGCTGCGCGACGACCACGACAATGCCCATTTCCTCGCCCATGAACTCGCGCGAATCGACGAAATCGAGGTCGATCTTGAACAAATTCAGACAAACATCTTCAATATTCGAACGCGAACGGATTATCCGGGCCTTCAGAAGGCGCTCCAAGACAAAGGAATCATCTTGTCGTCACCGAACTATGACGGATGGGTTCGATGTGTGACGCATCTCGATATCAACCGAGAGGATGCCAAGCGCCTGATTGATGAGGTAAAGAGTTTTTTCGTTCGACCCTAACCGTCTAACGCTAAGACGTATCCTCTGTTGGGAAGAGTCTTTAAACGCTTACCGTGAGTACCGAGCTTTTTGCGCAAACTCGATATATGCTTGTCGACAGTTCGATCCGAGATTTTCGAATCGCCCCGCCAGATATTGGCAATAAGTTCTGTCCTGCTTATCACGGCGCCCGAGTTCTTACTCAAATGCAAAAGTATGCGGAACTCGGTGGACGTCAGTTGAAGCCGCCTCTTGGATTTGTCGTCGGTTAGAAACACCTCTTGGCGGAAAACATCAAAATCGAAAGACTGCGGTTTTGCTGAGGTACAAGCCTGATCTGGAGTTACTAGCCGCAAATGTGAATCACCTCCAAGACCGCCTTCGGGCAAAATGACAATCGGGGTCCTGGTGTATTCAGCTCGTTCCTTCAAATTTTCGCATAGGTCCATAACTTCGGTGGATTTCACAGACTTCCCCACAAGCACCACGTCGAATTTGTCGGCGCTGCATGCGTTCAAACCTTCCACAAGGGACGAGGCACAATGAACTTTGGCGTGGCCCAGAAGCTGGCTTGTAAGGGCGTCATAACCTTCTTTCGAGTTATTGAAGAAAAGAATATTTGGAAGACCCATGCCTTACAACTCCTCGTAAGATTTATCTGTCATGTAAGATATATCTTACGAAATATTCCGGCAAAGCACAACTATGCCCCATTATTAATTTAACAAAATCAGAGAATTGCATATGCAATCTTGCAGGGTATCCGTTAAAATTGGAAAATCGCAATTATCATTTACAAAGCGTCGAATGTCACAAGATTGCAGCATCCGAAATTCCCCGCCGACGAGGAACAAAACCTTCCTCATCCGTTCATATTTAAAGAAGTTTGCAAAGCAGTTGAGTCGGCATCGCCTAGTTTGTTTTGCAATGGTGCTCTTTATCGCGGTAGAGGTCGGCCGGAGTCTTCCTTATCAGGATCACTACTTCGCTATTGTCCGACCAGCTAAAGGAATCTACACGGGTTTTTTCTTTATAGAAGCGTTCGCTCGATGGTGGCTCATTGGCCTGATAGGTTTCGCCATCGCCGTTTTTTCGAACCTGGTACTGCATAACGCCGAGGTGGTTCCGACCTTATTGTTTGCTTTCATCAGCGTTTCCACGTCTGCGCTTGCGGCATATCTTCTGCGAGCACTACCGCAGATACGCAAGTCATCGCCCGATTCTCCTTTTCCGTTATTCACTTTCATGTCGATCTGCGTCCTATTGATTCCCGCATTGAGCGGCGGTCTTTCCGCATGGGCCCTGTCTCCTGTCACTTGGGAACGCTTTGCCTCTCTTTACGCGGCCGACGCGATGCCGATGCTTGCTTTAGTTCCTATATTTATAGTGTGGAATAAGGGACCAGACGCATCCTCAAAGATCGCATTACCCGAACGCGGGACTATGGAATGGCTGGGTAATTTTATGATTCTTGGGATCTTCGCTTCGTTTGTGTTTTTTAACACAAAACTCGAACCGTCACCGTTTGAGTTCCCTTACCTTCTCTTTCCGATCATGGGATGGATTGCCATGCGCAACGGTCTAAAGGGCGCGGCACTAGCGCTTGCTTTAGTAACGGTTTTGGGGATATGGGCTACCTTCTACTTTCCTTCGGCGCTTTTCAGATATCATGACAATGTTGGTGTAGGCCTAATTTCGCTGCATCTATACCTGGCGAGCCTTCTTCTGATGTCCTTCGGTATTGCGAATTTGTTTCAACAGCGCTCCATTGTCGCATTGAGTCTCAAACGTTTGTCGGCGAAAATGACTTCGGCTCTGGAGCAGGAACGCAAAAACATTGCTTACGACATACACGATAATGTTGGGCAACTCTTAGCTGCTCTTAAAATGCAAATTACGACGCTCCGCGACGTCAAGGGCCACGAGCATCAGCGCCAGCTTGCCAATTCGTCTCTACAAATCCTCGACAAGACACTTGAAAGCCTGAGGGCAATTTCACAGACATTACAACCGTCGTTAATGGACCAAGTGGGCACGGCGACGGCACTTCGTTATCTTGTGTCAGACGTCGAGAAAGCCTCGGGGATAAAGATCAACCTTTCTCTCGATACGGTTTTGGACATCGGGGGTCAAACCGCAATTGCCATCTACCGGATCGTTCAAGAAGCCTTATCGAACGCTATCCGACATTCCGGCACGAGTGCCATCGACGTTTCTCTCACGAGAAACAACAAGAAGCGGCTTTTTTCGTTAACCGTCCGAGACTATGGTTCGGGCACCTCCAATGACAATAAAGGCGACGGCCTTGGACTTGTCAGCATGCGAGAGCGGGCGTCAACGATAGGAGCCACATTTGAAGTAAAGACTGCTCGAAACCCCGGCACGGCTGTCGAGGTATCCATTCCGTTTTCATCGCTGAAAGGAGAACAATATGCGACCCATTAATGTAGTTCTAGTTGACGATCATCCCATTGTTCGCCTCGGACTCAAATCAATAATGACAAACTGTGACGATATTATCGTCACAGGGGAAATTGACACTATTGAGGCTCTGCTGGATTTTGACTTTTCCGAGACGGATGTTTTGCTTCTCGACTTGTCCCTACACTCAAAAAATTCGCTACACGAAATTCGAGGCTTGCGCGCCAAATTTCCAAACCTCAAGATTTTGGTCCTAAGCATTTTTAGGGACGACCAGTATGTCGTACGTGCAATGCAAGCGGGCGCCGCCGGCTATCTTTCTAAAGACGTCGCCGGCGAGGGATTGGCCAATGCAATCCGCTGCGTGTACTCCAGCCAGCCGTTCTTCTCAGATCTTATTAGGGCTCAAGCTGAAACGGGTTTAACGGGGAGCGAGATTGTAGATGTTCAAGCGTTGCTCTCAGCTCGGGAATACGAAGTATTCGTGCTCGTGGGACGCGGGTTGTCCACGAAGGAGATTTCCGAAACGCTTGCGGTCAATCCAAAAACAGTGAGTACTTATAAGCGCCGAATCTTGGACAAGCTTCAGATTTCAGGGCGTGCCCAATTGGTTCGTTACGCCGTTAGGTTTGATTCCAAGGACTAGGTGTGAACAAGCCGAGGAAGAGGTTCAGGTTCACGACTAAGTATATTGCATATGTTCGAAGTCTACGCATAAGTTGTACTCCAGGCTCTAAAAACAAAAAAAGAGGCCCCTACACGGGACCTCTTCAGCACCGATTATCCTTTCACAGAGTCACTCTGCTAGGAGTTTGTCTAATCTAAAGCTAAACACTGAGCTGGGACCTTCTTCCGGATCAACGATTGAGGTGCCACCCGTTAGAGCCGTTGGCCCTGTTTCTCCGTCTGACTTCCAAGTACCTTCTTCAAAGGTTTGCAGTAGGTCAACGAAATAACCCTTGTAGGCTAAATAAGCTGTGTTGACGACTTCCAAACCAATATAATTGAAACTGTCGCTTTCCGGATTCTCGTTGTGCGAGAGGAAGTATTTGTCGGAAGCTTTCTTATTGAGTTCATAAGCCAGTTCGTCGACGCCAGATCGTTGTAAATCTGGTCTGCGAGTAAATCCTTCTCGACCTTCGGGGTCAAAGTTGAGATCGATTAAGTTTTCGCCGGTTCCGTTAGCCGTGAATGTACGGATGTCTGGCAGGACGGCGTCAAAGGGCGTCAAATAAATTTTCGCTTGTGGTTTATCGAAGTTTGCATCGTCCAAATACCAGCGATCCCAATAATAGCGGACTTTCTTAATCCACTGAATAGCGGTGAGAGACTGGTTCATAATGGGATCAATCGCGATCCATTGGCCATCGTCTCTTTTTACGATCGTCGTTGTGTGGAAGCGCCATTCGGTAGGTCTTCCCGGCGCATGCAAATCGCCTACAATAAATAATTTTTTAATACTCTCTGGGTTCAATGCCATTTTTCGGGCTACAAGTAGGGCCGTTGTCGAACGACCAAAACAGAAACCAATCTGCCCTGCAGGGTCGTAGTCAGGCACTCTCGAAGGTTTTGCGACAGGATGATTCAAAGTCGTCGCATAAAGTTCTTCTATTTCCGCAGCGGTAAATCCGTCGGTATCGATAGGTTCATCGTAGTGGACTTTGTTAAATTGATCTTCGACCAGCCGATTAATTGTCGAATCACTTACGCCAGCGACCTTACTGTTATTGTCTTTGTTTGAACAAGAAGACAAAACCAAAGTTGAAATGAAAAATAGGCTAAGTAGCTTCATACCGGTGCTTCCTCTATCGAAGGTTATACGATAGGAGAAGCAGAAAACGTGCCAGGGAGGTTAAATAAAAAAACCTACCATTTCAGTAGGTTGTGTAGGGCGTTTTTGTCCAAAACCTAGTCAATGTCAAGAAGTCTTCTTGAGAGGCCGGGTAGAGTGCGTGGCAACAACGTCTTCGATGGTCGTCCGTCGCATCAAGTCGAGCACAAAGTAGGTTCCTTGGTGGGGCAACAGAAGTTTACCTTCGGCAACAACTCCGCCCAGTAGTGCGCGAAAATTAGGGATGGCGGAACGCAGTGTCGTAAAGTTGTCGTAATTTCCGTGGACGCTCATCGCCGTCCAAGCGTCACGTTGATTTCGGGTGAGGGCAACGTTGGCGATTCGGATGGCCTCGGTCAAATCTCTATATGGTATGAAACCTAGAACGGGCGCCCCTATTTCTGCATACAGACATGGAGACTGAGCCGAGACGTTTTCGAGAACGAACACGTCCGTGTTCTCGCCGCGAACTTCTCCGTGCTTGAGATCGCCTCCAAACAGTTTTAGAGCGTTTGTTACAGACTGCAATTCGCTTGGGTCATAACCGCAAAGGTCCGTTTTCGGATCAAGAATGCTTCCTGGTCGCAAACTCTTGGCGACTGACACGACGGCCTCCACCAAATCCTTGTAGATATTTTGTTGCACCAACACTGGCGTCGTTGACAAACAGAATCTTCCGCAGCCGAGACGTGCTCCTGCAACCAAATCTCCTGCAGTCGCTTCCAGATCGCTTGCTTCCGTAACGATATTGATAGGAAGACCGGTTCCGTAGCGTCTGCATTTACGCGTAAGTCCTCGCCAGGCTTCGGACCCCTCCGGTGCAGCCGAATTGATCAAATGCGCATATGTCTCGTCAGACGAAAATATGAGGCCCTGACTCACGTTATTGAGAAGCTGCTTGTTGTTTTGGTTGCCTTCTTCAGCAGAAGAAGGCCATCGAACGAGTTGAGCGTATTCATGCAAGCCGTGCTTATACAAAATATCGAATGCCAAATGTGTAACGGTATCTCGCCAGCTTGGGCGAATAATCATATGCGTCCCAGAGATGATACCATGGCAAAGCGCTGTGATATTAGGGGGGCCATCCATCGACGCAGCGCAATACATCGCAGCGGTGCCTCGCGATTGCCACACGACCTGACCATAGGAGGCTATGGAACTCGTGACTGGTACAGACAGGTCACTGACGTTTCCAAAGATTGTGCTCAGGAAGGTATCCAATTCGCTGCCCCACTGGCTTATAAGATCACACATCCAGAAACTGTCTTTTGCAACTTGTCCCCGGAACAAACCAAGGCCGCGAGCAACTGTCCATTTGTGTTTCGCGTATTCCTTTACGAGCATCTCGGCAACGGCAATACGCTCTTCCATCGGGGTGGAATTGAGCTTCTTTTGATAATCATCGGCAGCACGAATGGCATTTCTTATCTGACTTGTGCTTGTCGCGACGACTGTCGATGTAAAGGACCCGTCCAGCGATTTTATCTCCGCTGTTCGATCCGGATTGTCTTGATCGGTAATGATCTTGCCGCCAACATAGGAAGGAAGAAGCTCTATTCCCATTTCTGACATCCTCCGGTGATTTTGTCCTGAATATTTATTATGCGCCGAACGTCACCTATCCTTGGCGAACTTCGGCCGCAAGAGCACGGATCAGTAATGTAGGTTGCTTCGTCGCCAACGATAAAACGTATAAGCTGAGTGCCTCCAGCGGGAAAGATGCCGGCCTCGCTTTCACTGCCAACGCGACTAATTACAACAAGACCGCGTTCGCCGTTTTTTACGCTGTCGCCGTCCGTCCCCACGACTTCCGTCAGGTTCGGTCCCTGGCAAAGATGAAACATGAGCGGATTAGCTTCACACGAAATTGCGGAAGGAAACGCCTCCGTGCTTCCGTAGAGATTGATTATATGTTGAACACCTTGCGCTCGCGCTTCTTCGAGCAGGTCGGGATCAAGTCCTGTGCTCGATACCATGAGAGCCTTAATGTTCAATCGAGATAAAAACCCTGCGTCACAAATAAGCAGATCCTCTAAGCTTCCACCCTTTTCTGTACCGCTTTTCGCGGGAAGAATGAGCACCTGCGCCTTGAAACGTTCGATTTCTTCGATCGCAGCTTGATCGTCGGATTTGAAATGTCTTGGCACAACCATACCGCCTAATTCACGGATGGCGTCGTCGAACGAAGGACCGCCCGCATGAGATTGGTTGTAACCGTTCCAAGCGACGAGCGGCTTTATATCTGCAAGTGGTTCAAGAAATCGACAAACCGCTCGAACGGCGGCGTTCCAGTCGGCGCGCGTCCAGTATAGAGGAACAGGATTGCCCGTGGTTCCGCCCGACTGCCGGACCATGTAGAAAGGAAAGTTCTTTTTGGCGGCAAAGTCGAGAGGATCTCTTAAGCGAAGCTCATCCTTAGTCAACAAGGGAATTTTTGCGAGCGAACCCGATTCAAAATTTAACGTACCGAGAGTGGCAAGCCTAGCGCACCAAAGCGGGTTGTTTGCTTGCGCGAAATGCAGCTGATCCTCGAACAAGCGGATCAAATATGAATAGAGATACTTATAATCGCTTTTGTCCCATTGGGCATTGCGGAACGACTGGAGCCGTATATGTCTCAATTCTTTGGCTAACATGCGATTCCCCAAAGGTCGTTGTGAATATTCTCTCACGATCGGAAGCGCACCACACAACTTGACGAGGTAAAATAAATCTAGCAAATTCTAGGGGTTCGCATTTTTTTAGAAGGGCTGCCTTTTAGAAAGCCAGAAAAAATGGAAATTTGGCCGGGTAATAGCGGCGGTTAACACTTATGAATGTGAAGCCTCTTTCTTTATACAAGACTTGAAAGTACCCTGTTTCCACAGTTTCTCTTCGTCTTCTTTTTTCTTGAAATCATTTTTCTTGAGGTCGAAATCCTTCGGCTTCATGTGTAAAGTCAGTTTGTCCATGTAACATTCACAAGCATTCAACAGGTCGTCATTTGGTTCGACCTTCGTACCGCCTGACAGACACAAATTCATGAGCTTGTCCTGTTGCTCTTCGGACCAACCCGTTTCTTTTTCTCGTGTCTTTGCTTCTTCTTTCTTTTTCTTGACTTCTGCTTCCGTCAGTTTGCCAGATCCCTTCTGATTCTTGCAGGCGACTACGCTCACCATGAATAGAAATCCAAACAAAATCTTTCTCATAACATCCTCGATCCAAAACAGGGATTTAATGTCTTTTCGGATCTTTTATAGAAAACTAAAATCTACGTAACCAACTGTAAATATTGAACACTAAAGCCCGTCAATACGTCAAAAATTTCAACATACGGCCAAAACTGCCGATAACGGTTGAGGAGGGTTTGTTATGCTTACGGAACCATTGCCGCTTGACGTCTTCGTTACGACCCGCTTTGAAGACAAGACCATCATCCAGATTTTTGAAAACTGGAACGTCGAAGTGACTTTTCTGCAAAAGATTGTAATCACTCACTTCAAGGAGTTAGGCATTTTCCACATAAGACCTGACCTCGAAGATTTCGCCAAAGACACGATCAAGTTTGTTCTACAGTGGTCGCCAGAAATTAAAGCAGCCGTGAGAAAAGCGGAAATAGAAGAAGAGAAGAGACGCCAAACACGCCATCAAAACCCCTAATTATTCGGGGCAGATTGTATCGAGCTTTAACGCGTGAATTTCTTGCCTCATCCAGTCGCCTAAGGCCCGGTAAACCATTTGATGCTGCTCCACAAGACTCTTTCCCGCAAACTCGCGGCTTTCGATTCGAACAGCCCAATGATCGCCGCCGCCTGTCAGGTCTGAAGCTCTAACTTTTGCGTCGGCAAAATGTTCCTTTAACCGGCCAATGATTTGATCTGACGTCATACTGCACCTCGCCAAGACATTAAAACGCACATATGATAATGAGGGATCCGGTTTAACATATTTGTTCACTACTTGGGAACATCGGATGCAAAGACAAAAGGTTTTTTTGGCAACGTCTAATGATGGGAAGAAACGGGAATTTGGAGCGTTGCTACCTCACTCGTTAGGATGGGACCTTCATCTTTGCTCCGAACTTGGCAAGATTACGTGGGATGAGAATGGGAGTTCCTACGCCGAAAATGCGATGATCAAGGCAAAAGCAGTGAAAGAGAAAACGGAGTTTGGCGTCATCGCGGACGATTCCGGCCTCGAAGTGGATTTTTTGGACGGAAAGCCAGGCGTACACTCCGCCAGGTTTGCCGGGGACCACAGCACGGACGAGCAAAACAACGATAAACTTCTCGAGTTACTCAAAGGGGTTCCTTCAACGAAGCGCACAGCGCGGTTCGTTTGCACGCTTGTCTTCGTCGATTCGAAAGGCATTTGTTATACGGCCTCCGGAAAATGCGAAGGCGTGATCACTACCCTACGGCGGGGGAGCAACGGCTTCGGTTACGATCCCATTTTTGAAGTCTCCGGAATGAACAGGACAATGGCTGAGCTCGGCAATGATGAGAAAGATCGTCTGAGTCATCGAGCGACGGCGGTCAACGAGCTCGTTCAACGAATTGGAACTGAATGAATAATGGGGGACAGTCGATGGAATTAGGGGGACAGTCGAACGCCCAACAATTATGGAATTAGGGGGACAGTCGAACGCCCAACAATTGTGGGGACAGTCGAACGCCCAATAATTATTTGCCGTGTAAAGCTCGGGTGGCTTCGTCTTTGTAGGTTCGGTATTCCTTTGAGGTGTGGATCCAGCCGAAATCCTTGTGTTTGAGCGAGCTTTCGATCCATTTCCGGTCTTTTTTGGGATCTAGGAGGAACGTCATTAGGATGCTAATGGTATCTCCGGGCTTGTTGAGTTTGGCGTAGCAACGCGCTAACAAGAAGTTTGCTTCTTCCATCGTACTCCGCTCGTCGTCCCAAAAGTCTTGCGCCTGATATTTCTTGTTGAGTCCTTCGAGAATCGGGACCGCCTTTCGGCAGTCATCTTGTCGCCGGTAGGTCTCGGCCAGAATGTAATTGCCTTTGACGTCAAGACTGTTCGCGGCGCGCGCCTTTTCCAGATTTTTGACGGTGTTTACCAGATCTTTTTTTGTATAGGCCAGAAGTCCCGCCTTGTAGTCCGCGCTGCGTATCGCCGTCTTTCGCTCCTTGTCGCCAGCACGAGATCCCGCTTCTCCGATCTTCTTAAGTTCTCTGATGACGTAAGGAGAATTGAGAAGACAGGGAACGTCGCCCCCGCCTTCACAGCAAACTTCTTCTATATTGCCTGCGACTCTCCCACCCGGGAGGCCGGCGCAGGAAACCCCCGGCGGAACGAACAGCTGCACCTCTTCCCCCGCGAGAACACCCTTTTCCGGGCTTAGACCGCTTTTCTTTGCCATGGACTTAACAACCTTGCCTTTCAAGATGAGCCCACGATAACTATCGTAAAATTTCTTGCGCTCCGCCGCGGGAAGATCCGCAATAAATCGATAGTCGTCTTTCTTCAGGTCAAAAGTAGCTTCAGGGTTCAAAACGCCGCAGGTCGCCACGTCGACCGCAACCGCCCCCTTTACCAAGGCCACGCACTCGCCCCACGCCGTTGGGGCAATCGCTATTAAATTTAACAATATAAATGACTTAAGCGATTTCACCGGCTACCCCTATGGATGGTTGTATTCCTATTATAAACCCTTAGAGCCGTTATACCAATGGACGGAAGCAAGAAAATCAATCATGATAATATGACGTTATAGGAGAATTGATGCAAGCCGGCTTCATATCGCAAATCGGACGGCTCATGCTGGGTCCCATCACAACGATCGGGAGCTACAGCATCTTTGTGGGCCAGGGGCTAAAGTCTATTGTTGTTCCTATGGTCGATTTACGCCTCGTGTTCCAACAACTCGAATTCGTCGGCAACAAGAGTTTTTCCATAATTATTCTGGCAGGTGTGATGGTCGGGGGAATTTTCGGCTTTCAGCTTGGGGAAATATTTAAAATTTTCGGTGCGGAATCCATGATTGGTGCCGCCGCAGGGTTTGCATTGTCCCGCGAACTCGCGCCGATGGTGGGTGCATTTCTCGTTACCGGCCGTGCAGGGTCGGCCATGGCGGCCGAAATCGCAACCATGCGCGTGAATGAGCAGATCGATGCCATGCGGGTGATGTCCGTCAATCCTTACGAGTACCTCATAGCCCCGCGGATCCTCGCATCCATCGTTTTCATGCCGGTCCTCGACGTTTTCTTCATCGTCGCCGGGGTCCTTTCGGCATTTTTTATCGGGGTGGTCTTTTACCATATCGACGTCGCCGACTTTCTCGCCAAGATCCAGTGGATCGTTGCGACAAGCGATATTGTGAAGGGGATGCAAAAGTCCGCTGTTTTCGGGCTGCTGTTCTCATCCATAGGCTGTTTTCAGGGGTATTTTGCAACCGGCGGGGCTAAGGGCGTCGGCAAGGCCACCACCAAGGCGGTCGTAATCTCCTATGTATGCATTCTCGTTGCGGATTATCTCATTAGCTACCTTCAATTTACCTAGGTTCCCTCCATTAACATGTTGACCATCCGGGCCGGGACATATATTTAAAGTCTCTTATAATAATTGGGACCTCGATGGTTGCCTGTTCGACAAGCAGTTTCCTAGCTTTGAGCGCCATACTTTATTGCGGTGGCGCTACCGCCGCAATTTACGGCAACGACGACCGTGCTGATCTCTCCGGCGCTGAATCCGAAGAGATTAAGCAAATCGCATCGTCGGTGGCGATACTCGTCCCGCAATCGCAGATTACGGACAACGCGTTTGGTCGAGCCTCCGTTCTCGCAGCTAATGTCAAAAACCGTTACAATTTGTGCTCGAGCGATCCATTTAGCGATCAGCCCTCCATCGGTTTTTGCTCAGCGTTCCTAGCGACAGAGGATACGTTGGTCACGGCGGGTCATTGCATACCCAACGCCAACGCATGCCGACAAACAGCTTTTATTTTTGACTTTGACGCGAACAGCGTCCCATTAACACCTGACTCAATATCGGTAAATAGCGATAATATTTACTATTGCCAGGACATCATTTCTCGAGCAGGTGACAGCGGCCGCGGCAAAGACTTTGCCGTCATCCGTTTGGATCGCAAAACAAATCGACGCCCGCTGAGGCTGCGCAAATCTGGCCAAGCGCCTCTTGGCTTGCCCGTCACTTCGTTTGGTTTTCCCAACGGCAGTTTGCTCAAGGTTACCTCGGGTGCGAGTATCCGCGACAACGCGATCGAGCAACCCTATTTTGTAACGAACATAGACGGATTCCCTGGCAACTCCGGTTCAGTCGTCTTAGGCCCCGACAAGCAAGTGGAAGGAATATTGGTCCGAGGCGAAAAGGCGTATGCCAAGGACGTTCGAGGTTGCTCAAAACCGATCTTTTGCGAGAATTACTCCTGTCGCGGCGAAGACGTCGTTAAGACGGAGACCTTTATTCATTATCTCCCGCGTACGGGTCCTAAGCTCATTCTTAAAGACACCAAAGTCGAAGAGACTCAAGGGAACGGCAACGGAGTGCTGGAACCCGGGGAACAAGGCATAGTCAAATTGACGATCGAAAACAGGGGACTAGCGCCAGCATCCGACGTTAAAACGACGCTGCGAAGCCTTACCGATAGCGCACAGTTTAGCGACGAAGAAGTTGTTGTTCCTATAATCCGACCTAACCAATCCGTGGAATTCAACGCCCAAACATTGCAAATCAAACCGAACGCGAACTGCAACAAAGATATTTTGTTTGAGTTGATTGCATCGAGCGGAGACGAAATTTTTGCGCATAAGGGCGACGTCCAGTTAGGTATTCCCGATTTTGTTAAGCACGAAATCACCCCGAACCTGGTCCTGGAACCATACTTGCCGTCCGGGCAAGAGTTGTTCATCCAAGTCCCTGAGGGCGCCAATCGGCGTAAAGTAAGTTTCGGAGTGGAAATAGAGCACGTCCGCCCTGAGGAGATGATCCTGTCTGTACGGAGTCCGGAAATCGAATACTCTTCCATACTGTATCTTCAAGGCAGAAGTCAGCAGATGATCGTGGGAGAACACTCCATTTCTCCGCAGCCGCTTAACGGAAACTATGGTTCGGACAACGAGCCGTACGAAAGCATCGCTCACTTTTCGCAAGTCAACAAGCCGGGTCTTTGGTCGTTTCAGGTCAAAGATCTGGGATTTGGCAATGCCGGAACCGTAAAACGGCTATCTGTCATGTTCGAAAACCGGATCTGCCAGTAGTCGCTTACCCATCATTACTTTCAAGGTGTGCGTAAGAGTTACTTTTGTTAATCTACCTCGACTTGGAGGAGAAGAATGTCGTTTCATGATTATGATCCGTCTGCCATCGAGAAAAAATGGCAGGACTTTTGGGATAAAAACAAGACCTTTAAATCTGAAGTTGATCCCAACAAACCAAAATACTACGTACTTGATATGTTTCCCTATCCGTCCGGCGAAGGGCTACACGTCGGCCATCCCGAAGGCTATACCGCCACGGATATCGTTTCTCGCTTCAAGAGAATGAACGGGTTTAACGTTCTCCATCCCATGGGGTGGGATGCGTTTGGTCTACCTGCAGAACAACATGCGATCAAGACCGGCAAGCATCCCAAAGATACGACAGAAAAGAATATCGCGAACTTCAAACGACAAATACAGTCGATTGGCCTTTCCTACGACTGGGACCGCGAAATAAATACTTCTGACCCGACCTACTTCAAATGGACGCAATGGATTTTCCTTAAGCTCTTTGAGAAGGGTTTGGCCTACGAATCCTACGAGCCCGTGAATTGGTGCCCGGCGTTGGGGACCGTGCTTGCCAACGAAGAAGTCATCGACGGAAAATCGGAAGTGGGCGGGTTCCCCGTCGAGAAGAAACCGATCCGGCAATGGGTTCTTAAGATCACAGAATATGCGGAGCGACTCATTGCCGATTTAGAAGGACTCGATTGGCCCGAACCGGTTAAAGAGCAGCAGCGCAACTGGATCGGCAAAAGCGTTGGCGCCGAGATCGACTTCGTTACAGAAGACGGCAAGAATAAGATCCGTATTTTTACAACACGCCCGGACACAATCTTTGGCGCAACATTTTTTGTTCTAGCTCCTGAGCATCCGCTCGTCGCCACCCTTGCGACGGCTCAGCAAAAGGTAGCTATCGACAAGTATGTAAGCGCTTCAGCGTCGAGGTCAGATCGAGACCGCATCGCCAACACAGAGAAAACCGGTGTCTTCCTTGGTAGCTACGTTATCAATCCGGCAAATAGGCAAAAGATACCAGTCTACATATCAGACTATGTACTCATGTCTTATGGCCACGGTGCAATCATGGCCGTACCTGCTCACGATCAGCGGGACTATGACTTTGCAAAACTCTTCGGTATCGCGATCAAGCCCGTCCTGCAGCAAGCCAACGGTACGCCCGCGGAAATTGAAACCGGGGCCTTCGAGGCCGACGGTATCATATGCAACTCCGATTTCTTAGACGGCTTAACAAAAAATGCAGCCATCGAGAAAATGTGCACATGGCTCGAAAAAAATGGTCTGGGCCGAAAAACCACCACCTACAAGCTTCGTGACTGGTTGTTTTCTCGACAAAGATACTGGGGCGAACCCATACCTTTGGTTAAGAACAAGAATGGCGATCTTGTCGCTATTCCGGAAAGTGAACTTCCCCTCACACTGCCTAGCCTTTCGGATTTCAAGCCTACCGGCAATGCGGAATCGCCTCTGGTGAAGGCAAGAGAATGGTGCGAATACAAGAAAGACGGACAGAGTTTCGACCGAGAAACAAACACCATGCCTCAGTGGGCCGGCTCGTGCTGGTACTACTTGCGTTACATCGATCCCAGAAACGATCATGAAGCTTGGGCCAAGGACAAAGAAAAGTATTGGATGCCGGTGGACCTCTACGTCGGCGGTGTTGAGCATGCGGTGATGCATCTTCTTTACGCACGATTCTGGCATAAGGTGCTTTTTGATCTAGGTTACGTGTCCACAAAAGAGCCTTTCAAAAAACTCGTCAACCAAGGCATGATCTTGGGCGAAAACAACGAACGAATGTCGAAGAGCCGCGGCAACGTCGTAAACCCCGACGAAGTCATTTCCGAGTGGGGCGCAGATTCGCTTCGCCTTTACGAGATGTTCATGGGACCTCTTGAGGCAACAAAGCCGTGGCAAACTACGGGTATTAGCGGCGTCAATAGGTTCCTCAAGCGAGCTTGGCGGTTGTTAATCTCGGACAACGGCGAAATCAATGATACTTTGTTTGCAAAACCTGAAACCGAAGCAACGCTAAAGATTCTTCACAAGACTGTGAAAAAGGTTACGGAAGACATCGAAAACATGCGCTTCAACACTGCGATCTCCGCCATGATGGAACTTGTGAACCACTGTTACAAAGATAATACTTTCTCGCGGAAGAGTTGCGAATCCTTGATTTTACTTCTGGCTCCTTTCGCGCCTCATATGGCGGAGGAGCTTTGGTCAAGATTCGGGCATAACAAATCCTTGGCCTGGGAAACCTGGCCAACCTACAACCCGGAGTTTGTGCGAGAAGACGACGTGACCATGTCTGTTCAAATCAACGGCAAACTCAGAGGCACTATAACGATCGATAAAAGTTGCCCAAAAGAGACGGCATTACAGATCGCTAAAGGCGTTGAATCCGTCGCGAAGCAATTAGCGGGCAAGGAAATTGTGAAAGAAATCTTTGTCCCTGGCAAAACCATTAGTTTCGTAGTGAAGTAGACCTTGGCGCCAAAACGCCAGGGTCTAAGTTAAGTGCTAAGTAAATTTTTCCCATGCTGATTCTCCCCGCCTGATGATGCGCCCGTTCTTAGCTGATAAAATTATTAATATATTAGAGGCTACATGCAATATCCGACACTCGCATTATCCCGCAAGAAAACGCTTTGCATTGCTCTAGGGGTACTCCAGGTACTCCTCATCGCGTTGCTGTGTTCTTATTTCTTTGCCTATCGCGCTATAACAAACAAATTAGCTTCCGCTAATGCGATGCTCCAAAAGAAATATGGTTTAACGGTTTCTATTGAGTCCATCACACCCGGCCTTTTGGCCGTCCATGCGGACGGCGTCAAGGTGGGCGACCTCTTTTTTGCCGATCGTGCAACCATAACGTTGGACCCCTGGTTTATTCTTCACAAGCAGCCTATTGCAGAGATTTCCGTTCGACAGTTGAAGACGCGCTTGGGACAAGACGGATTCGAGATGTTGGAATCGCTCATCAAACAAAAATCCTCTGGATCTGGGGCGCGAGATCATGCGCTGCTCAAATACATCCCGGCAAGGGTCAACATCGAAAACTTCGACGTCACTGGGGAATACAAATCAAACGCCATTAAAGCCGACGGATCGCTCTCGCTCGATATTGCAAGTCACACTCTTGAATTCAAGATACATTCTCTCGATATGGGAACCACCAATATTTTGCGGTCCTTTAGCCAGAAGATGCAGATCGTAAACTCCGGGAAATTCGTAGCCATCGACGGAGACTCTTCGAAAGCACAACAACTCAAAATTCGACTCAAAAAAGACCTCACATTCGCCAATATCTTCTTCAAAAGCGCGGGCGGAGAAAGCGGTCTGCCTATTCCGCAACAGTATATTGACAATGCCCAAGACCTAAATTTTGCGGCAGCCCTCACATTGAGAAGAGAACCCACCAAACCTGAGGTTTCTTTCCAATTCCACGCTGGATCTTCCAATCTTTCGATTGCTCATCCTTTGCTCAGCAAGAAGCCCGTCAGGCCGATACCGTTCTTGGCTAGAGTCAACGGAACTTGGAACTCCAAAACCCGGGTCACTCAGATTGACAGCGGCAAAGTAGCCCTAAAACGACGAGGCGGAAAAGACGTTGAAGTCGACTTTAGTCTCACAGCAAGCAGCGGTCAGACAGGCGATCCATCCCAACAGGTTCTGTACGTCAACATGCCCAGCACCCCTTGTCAGGATGTCATTGACGCACTTCCACCCGCTTTCTCAGAAAGACTTAGCTCGTTCCGTCTTGAAGGTAATATGTCCTTTGAGATGAAAACAGACTTCTCTCCTGCGTTTTGGAATCAATTTTCAATGGAGTTCTTGAAGCCGACGATCAACTGCAAGGTAAAGAGTTCGGATTTTGAATTCTCTAGAGGCAGGCTCCTGTCGAACTACCCGGTTACGTACAACTCGGACGGCACTCTGAGCCAGGATCCGCTTACTGTCAACGTTAGCACCTATACCCACCTGGAAAACGTCTCCCGCTATGTGCCGATTGCGTTCACAGCCGCGGAAGACGGTAGTTTTTGGTCTCACAATGGAATTGACTTCTCCGCTATAGAACAAGCCCTTAAGAGAAACCTTCAAGAGAGCGAAGTTCTGATCGGAGGCTCAACGATTACGATGCAAACAGCAAAGAATCTATTTCTTAATCATGAGCGCAATCTTGCGCGAAAGGTCCAAGAGGTTTTCCTTGCGTGGCATTTGGAGCAAGTATTACCGAAATCAAAGATCATGGAGCTCTACCTCAACATTATTGAATTCGGCCCCGGAATTATCGGCATCAAACAGGCCTCAAACCACTTCTTTGGAAAAGAGCCTAGCGATCTTAGCCTCATCGAATCGACGTATCTTGCTTCTATACTTCCGAATCCTATCGGGAGATATCGGAACTATTGCAGAAAATTTGTTTCCGCGAATTATCGTAATTTGATGTTGGGAATTATGGACAGAGCTCTGGCACGCAATGAAATTACAATTGAAGACTATGAAATTGCGAAAAACACCGACTTGAAATTCTCGAATTCAGGAGAATCTGACGCAAATTGTCAGAACTATCTCGCATCCTACGACCTAAATGAGCGCACTACTGTGAAACGGTAGCTTTGTCGTCACTCCAAGGGTCGAAATGCCGCATGACGCCGACCTTGTAACCAAGGGCCTTGAGCACAAGATTCGTTGTATCAAGCTGAACCGTTTGTTTGTTATTTTCGAGTTGATAGACAAAGTTCAAACCAACACCGGCGAGATCCGCCAACTGTTTCTGGGTAAGCCCGAGCCTCTTTCTTTGGCCACGTACGAAGTTACCTATTTCCATAACGCCTCCCTGCCACGACTCATATTATTATTCCAAAAAAAGTCTCAAAACTCCAGCGCCCAGCACGTGCTTATAAGAGAAACAGCCCACATAAGTAATTTCAAAGTTTGCCGATATAGTGTCGCAATTTCATAAGCTTTCATATTTCCAGCCGCTGAAATTCCTTTTTCTCTTCTCGAGGCATAAACCGTCCTTTGTCGTCCTGCCCCACCCTCGACATTGCGATCTTAGAATCATGCGTGAAGAACAAAAACGTGCGAGGATCGATAATTTTTTCGTAGAAATACTTTTTCTCGTCGATAATTTTCTCGGGATAACGATCGTAGCCCATTGTTATCGGTAAATGAATCCATGCTGTCCCAGGGACTAGGTCTCCTGCAAAAACAATTCTATCTTGCGCTCCCTTAACAATCGTATGCATGTGGCCGGGTGTATGCCCGTGGGTATAGTGAAACTGAATGATGGGTGCCAAAAATTCTGGAACTTTGTCGCCCACGACGACAAGACGCCCTGACTTCTCGAGGAGGTCAGCAAGCTCCGGAATAAACGATGCCTTGTCGCGCGGGTGTGGATGCTTTGCCCGTTCCCAAGCCTCAGCCCCTACAACATACTTTGCATTCGTAAACAGAAGATCATGTTTCCCGTTGCTCCGCTGATCATAGGGAGTCAGTAGCCCCCCGGCATGATCAAAGTGCAGATGGGACAATATGACGGCCGTGATGTCCGTATGTTTAAGGCCAAGACTGCCTAGACTGTCTATGAGGCGGTGATGTTTCTCCACGACGCCGTAGCGATCAGCGAGTTTTGGCTCAAAAAAGGAACCGATTCCCGTTTCACAAAGTATTTTTTCTTTGCCCCATTCAATGAGCAGACATCTGCATGCAAGCTCTATTCGATTGAGTTCGTCCGGTTCACACCACTTCTCCCAAACCGGCTTTGGGGCATTGCCGAACATGGCGCCCCCGTCAAGACGCTGGTGGTTTCCTAGCAATGACGAAACCAATACTTTGGTCATAATTTCCTCCTCTTTTACCGAGGTCGCTTGCGAACCCAATTCGGGCCCATTAGGGGCGGTCGGCAATTCTTGCCGGATTTATGGGCTAACTACCCAATATTTTGCAACATTTGCCCAATATTCTAAAGATGTCAACCACTTTACCGATGAGTTCTATATGGGCTATTTAGCTGTGGGAGCATCCGGTGAAAATTTTTGCCAAAAACCTCGAACGACTTGTCTTGTTTGTAGCATCGTGTGTGGCGATAACCCATTGTTCTGACGACTCTGCTACAAAGATCGTTCGAATCCCGAGCGAAGTCATAAGCCATCCCCTCATGTCCCGACCGCTCGCCGGAATTTCCGTTGATGAGGCAATTTACAAAACGGCAGAGAGCCTCCACGCTGATTCTCGACTCACGTTTTCCGAACATGGCAATGGCCTGGGATTAACCGGGTCAGAGATTAAAACTTACGACATCGAACTGGATTCTATTCCATTCTGCGACTTCGCTTTGAAGGGCTATCAAACTTCGAGTAAGAAAATTTACCTCGTCGGCAAAATTCCCGACATCGGCGGTCACGAAGTTGAGATTGCATATCTCAGCAATGATCAAATTTCCGATCTCATCCAGAACCAAAATAACGAGAAGAACGTCCAAATCGAAAGTTCAGAAGAGTGCCTCATCCTTACCGACGACATGAAAGTACGAAACGTTCTTAGAGTGTCTTGGACCGGCCTGGGACGATTGTCCGTATCTCTTGCGGACAACGAACGCATCTACAGCACAATTGACCAATCCTTCGACATCAACGGAACAGCTAAAATTTTTCCAAACAACATCTACGACAACGGCAAAAAATCCTTCCCATTGACCGATCTTACGACGGCTAACAAACTTGCGAGCAGCCATTTTGAAGTTGTCGTATCTTCGCCTCACGCCGACGCTGTAGGCACGAATAACGTTTTCGATTTTGACGTAGACACTTCAGAGTTCGAGCAAACCTCGGCATTTACGAATGCAACGAGGACTGTGGAATGGTTCGAATCGATCGGATACATCAATTTCGGATCCGATGCGATCCAGATACTTGTACACGCCGATCAGGTAAATAATGCGTTCTACACGCCAAAGACCTCAAAAGCTCCGACTATCTCTATCGGGGACTGGGACGGCATCATCCTTCAAAACCTCGCGACCGATGCCGACGTTGTTGGTCACGAATTTGGACACCACATTGTATACCAAACCGTTCGTACCGTCGAAAAGGACAGCGAAGCGCTCGTTTTGCATGAAGGCTTGGCAGACTTCTTCACCTTCGCTCGAACCGGCAACGCTTGTTTGGGAGAGAGCATCTGTCCCGAGAGCAGTCATATTTGTTCGATGCCGGCTCAGTGCTTGAGAACAGGCGACAACTCCTACCGATACGGCGACGACGACCTTCCTGTCGACGCGCATTTGCGCAGCCAGTTCATCTCCGCAATGCTTTGGGATATGAAAAACGAAGACGAAATTGGCAACGAAATGGCAAAATATGTTCTGAAAGCCATCGACCTACTCGTAACAGACAGTGGATATCGGCACCTCGTTCTTGCATTGCTTACTGTCGACGAAGACAAGTACGACAGCGCAAACTGCGACAAGATATTGGCACGGGCGAAACTGCGCGGTCTGACTTCTTATCTTAGCGACGTTTCTTGCGGAGACGAACTACCTATTATTGATTCCACGACTGCGGCAACTACGACGACGACGACCGCTGCGAAATCAGCTTCAAGTAAAAAGAAATTCTGCGCCGTCCAAGACAGCGTTCCGACGCCACTGGGTTCGTTCGCCATTTTCCTCTTCATGCTTGTTCCGCCGATGTTTGTAGCCTTTAGAGCGAAACGCCCAGCCCTCGTCCCCGCGAGAGCGAAACGAACAAGAAAACGATGAAGGGATTTCATCCGGTCATCTTGTTCATTATCTCGTTCGTTCTCACCACCTGCATGAACGGTAGACGGGAAACCTCATTAAGCGATGCGCCTCCGTCGGCACCCGCACCGTACGATATGTCAAAGACCATATTCATCCAAGTCAGTGTTCTGTGGGAAGGCATAGCGATCAAGGACTTCAACATCGAAGCCATTCGAAATCTCAAGAACAAATTCCCTCAGCTTTCATTCAAACACTTCATAAGCCCCGCGTATTTTACGCGCGAGGGAGCCGACGAACTGGAAATCACCAATCTCATAAAATCGGCAATTGCAGAGAACGATAGCGTGGGTCTCTATCTTCAGCCTTGGAAATCCCTCACGGCAAAGGCAGGGGTTGAATTCAAACCCCACCTCACGTTTTGGGGGGAAAGTGCCAACCCCACAATGTGCGCAAGAGACTGCGGCGGCGATATGCCTCTCAATACTTATTCCGAAAGCGATATTGAGAAACTCGTCACCTATAGTCTCGATGTCTTCAAGAAACAAGGCTTCCCTAAAACCGACGGCTTTTTCGCGGCCGGCTGGATGACGACGCCTGAGATCTATAACGTTCTGGCAAAACACGGTTTGGACGACTATTCACAGGTACCACCTTCGGTGGTCTATAAGAGGCTCAGCCCATTCCCCCTCTATGGCTGGCTCGTGCGCGACTCGTCTCAGGTATCGCCGCTTTCGCTACCCCACAGCATCCCGACGGCAAGCGGCAACGTTCTTGGCATCGGCAACTCTGCCGGGGTCGTAGACTACCAGACCATAGAGGACACCGATCGCCTTTTCGACGACTTCATAGCCCAAAGATCTGCAAACGCGCTCAAGAAGCCCCTCATCTTTCACATTGGGATCCATCAGGAATCCGCGCAGCAGTATAGCTATCTTCTCGAAAAAATGATTGAGAGCATCTACGTGAAAAGCGCCCAGGCCTCCGTTGAGCTCGTCCCCTTAGATCCCGCAATTTTCCGTAGTCAGGACCTCGTTTCGCACCTATAATGCCTCGACCACTGCGTTGTTTGGAGCCATGTACGCCGACGTCCACGTTCATCTTACACACGAAAAATTTTCGAGCGACCTGCCGGAAATCATCTCTGAATGTGTCGCTGCGGGCTTCGGAGCCCTAGTCGTTAACGGACTCAACCCAACATCCAACCGGCAAGTCCTTGCAATGGCTCAGAAGTACCCCGTCGTAAAGCCCGCTTTGGGGATCTACCCTATTGATGCAATAAATGAGCTTAATCCACAGCTTCCATTTCCGATTGAGAACTTCAAGGTCGCCGATGAAATCGCGTTCATAAAGAAATGCGCGGAGGATCGTTCCATCATCGCGGTGGGCGAATGCGGTTTGGACGGTTACTGGGTGCAAAGCGAAACTTTCGCGACGCAAGAAAAGGTCTTCGAACAACTCATCGAAATCGCAAAGACGAACAACCTACCGTTGATCATTCACACTCGCAAACTCGAGAAACGCGCCATCGAACTTCTCGAACATGCGCAAGTGAAGAAGGTTGACTTCCATTGCTTCGGAGGAAAAGTAAACTTGGCACTGCAGGCGGCCGAGAAACACGGTTGGCATTTTTCAATCCCTGCAAACGCCAGACGCAATGAGGCGTTTACCAAGATGCTGAAAAACTTACCGATGGCCTCCATCCTGACGGAAACGGATGCCCCTTTCCTGCCGCCACAGCCTGGCGGCCGGAATGTTCCGTCGAACGTTATCGACACAGTAGCTTATCTCGCCGAACTTCGAAAAATCGACAAGAACGAAGCCAAGAACCACGTCTGGAACAACTATCTTCAGCTCTTCGAAAAGGATGCAGTCTATGCGCCAGCCAAAGTTCCATAGCGTCATCGATCATACCTTTCTCAAAACAAGCAAAGAGGGCGTTAGCAGATCGGAACAGGAATCAAAGGTCCGGCAGCTCGTCGACGAAGCGTCAAAGTGGTCCGCCTACGCTGTCTGCGTGCGCCCCGACTGGATTACGTTTGCCAAAGAAATGCTGAGAGAGAGAAACAATACAAACGTAAAAATAGCCACTGTCATCGGATTTCCCGATGGTGACGCGGTTCCAACCAATCAGAAATTGGAGGAACTAGAAGAAGCACTCGCTTTGGGTGCCGACGAAATCGACATGGTGGTGCGCGTCAACGACATTCGCCAGAAACGTTGGGACGCTTTCGAACACGATATCCACGCTGTCGCGACCAAAACGGGATCCGCGGTCCTAAAGTTGATCTTCGAATCAGGAGAACTCTCCGCTGCCGAACAGGAGCACGCCTATGCGCGAGCCAAAAACGCTTTGGTTTCGACTCCATCGGGATTAAGAGTCCCCCGTTTTTACAAAACCTCCACAGGTTTCACACCGCACGGAGCCGACGAAGACTCTGTTGCACGAATGAAGAAAGTTTGCGGCGACGAAATCGGGATTAAAGTATCTGGCGGCGTCAGTACGGCGGAGGCAGCCCTTCGCTATTGGAAGGCCGCGGGATCTCCATGGGACGCAACCACTCATGCCATCGATCCCATGAAATTTAGAATTGGCAGCAGCGCACTGCTGTCTTTAGAAGGACTGGCGTGAAATCATCCCGTACATTCCTCATTTTTTCCTTCGTGTTTCTCTGCTCCTATGCCCAAGCCCGAGAAGTCGATTGGAAAACCGAAATCGCTTTCGACGTCGCGATGACCGTAGGCTCAATCGCAGTTGAGGCGACCAGCCCCACCGATGCTCGATATGACAAAGACGAATTTCCAACGCAAAAATTAGATAACAACGTCATGCGAACCGTCCACGGCGAACCAAACGAGGTTGCATCGGCGAAGGAGACGCAATATCGCGATTTTTCCAACGTATCCGTGATTCTTGCCACGGCGTTGCCCGCCGCAGCTTCCTTCTTTGACGACGGCCAAAAGAGAGCGGGCACCATACTAACAACCGTACACACGGTCCTGCTCAGCAATTTTTTGGTCACCGGCTTAAAGTATGCTGTTCGTCGCCCGCGTCCGGAGGCGTCCCTCTTACCACCTGATAAAGAACCCGACGATAACGCGCTGTCCTTCCCCTCCGGGCATTCGGCGGCGGCCTTTGCAGGGGCAACGCTCTTTTCCCAACTGTTCCCGACATCTCCCTTGTGGCTAAAGGCCGGCGGTTACGGGCTCGCAACAATGACGGCCTGGGCGCGCATGGCCGGTGACAAGCACTACTTCACGGATGTTGTTGCCGGCGGCCTGATCGGAGCGGGATCGGCGATCGCCGTTGATGCGTCGCTTGAAGAAGAATCGGGTCACACCGTTTCGGTGGGACCCAATTTTGTCAGTTGGAAATATAGGTTTGACTGAAGGTTACCTCAGAGGAGGTATTCTTCGCTTCTCTCAGAACACCCCTACTTCAAAGTGATCTTCTTGCTGTTGGTCGATTTTTCGCAGTTCTGATCTAGAAGCATCAGATTGAACGAGCTGAAGACGATCTTTTGCTCTTGACCCTGCTCCATCTCTACACCAGAGTAGTCGCTGTAAAGAGTAAAGCAGAATGTCATCTTCTTTGCCGGCACCGGTTGTTCGCCCGGTTGTGGCTCGGGCTGCTTGGATTCTACAATAAGGTCATAGTTTTTTTGCGCGCGAATATCATACGACCCGTTGTACATGTCTTTAACTTTGAATTTGCCCTTTTCTTGGGTCTTGGTTTGATAATAACCGCCCTCTTCGCCCACGGCAAAAACCTGAAAATCTCTCTGGAAGTTTTCGTTCGAAATTTCTGGAGAAACGGTGATTTTGTAATCTTCCTGGGATAAAGAAATGCCTTGGTCATCTTGGAGTTCAACATGGTTTGCAATTTGGCGCCCTAAAGTCGCCGCATCGAAATAGTATTCGTCGTCGAGATAAAGTTTTACGGCCGATATATCGCCTTTAAGGCTATTTTTTTTGACCGTCAATTCTCGGTCGGAAGGAACCTGAAAACTACTGTTACCGCAAGAGATTTGAAACAGACCCAAAACAAGTACGATGCTTCGTAACATAAATCCCCCTGATGATTTGTCGTATTTATTGTACGAGACTAAACCTAGATCATCCCGGGGTCAACAGAGATGTGCCTGGGTACGTCGTTTTCGCGGAGGGGGGACGGGTCGGGCACCGGTATGTGCGCTCGAGTAATAAAAAACAGGCCTTCCGAGGAAGGCCTGCATAAAGAGGGAAATCATGAAAAAGAAGGATTATAGCCAGATGCTAAATCCTAGTCCGATATTGCTCGTCTTCGACTTGATGTTTTCAATTTCACTGGAGCCGCCGTTACGAACGAGGTTCTCGTTGAACACTCTGCCTTGTCCGTACAATGACACGCGTTGTGAAAAGAAGTAATTCAAGCCTAGGCTATAGAAGTAACCGCTGCCCAAAAAGTCCGAGTTCAGAAGTTTCATCTGATACTCCATCTTTGAGCCGAGTACTCCGCCGCCTGCTTCCACGTTGCCGATCGGCGAACTGAAAACAAGACGGGTTTCACCCATGATTCGAGATCCGCGGATGTTTTCCAACGAATTCGCTTTGCTTCGCATGTTGACGAAAGCGTGTGACACACTGAATTGCACGAACTTCATAAGTTCGAGACCGAGCGAGTTGCGAAACGAATATCCGCGCCAAATTTGCTCGTTGCCGCTCCCGATGTCTTCGCCTGCGCCAATTCTATTAAAGGTGCCGTACTCACCTTCAATACCTTGTGAAACGAACACATTGGTGTCAGCTCCGCGCGTTGCGTTAATAAGCGCATGTGGCGTCGCAAGGGCATCCAATGACCCTGTAAGAAGTAAAATTGTTCCCCATACCCTTAACCATTGCAGCTTAGCCGTATCCATATAGCTCTCCATTCAAGTAGCAATCGTTATCTGGGGTATCTAAAGCAATGGTTGTGCCACCCATTGGCATTGCATAAATCATGAGTTTTCAAGCACTTACCATGGGCCTGGGAGTGTACAACAGTTAGACATTGGCGAAATAAACGACATTTACGTTGCGGGCTAAAGGGCAGTCCCCTAAAAACCCCGAGCTAACCCACTAACGTCAATAAAGAATTACCAGGTATTAACATTCTTAGAGATCCTGTCCGATAAAGACCTATCACTAGGGCAAACGGGTATTACACAAACGGGTTTCACATGCGTATAAAACTTCTAAGTCTCTTTGTAGCACTAGCGGCCGGATGTTACCGGGCTCCCACAGTCCCCGCCGTAACGGGAAATGGGGCCGACTTCTCTGGAGACTCACAGGAGACCCCGCAACCCGTCGCTTCCGAGGAGATCAGCGAAGCAGAGGAAGTTTCAGAAGAACCGCAAGATCAAGCCATTGTTCCTATCGAATTGAATGCCGAGAACATCAAAAAGCTTTGTGCCGAAAACACGAAAATGTCGGTAGTCCAACCACTTGTATTTCCGCTGAGAGACGCAGGATGCTCTTTCGGCATGGACCCCAATGAATCCTCCGCCGGAGGGAGCACGAATGCGAGAGAGATCGACGAGGCGAGCCTTGCTTTGTCCTCAGAAAATATCATTTGTGACATTTCCATCGCGTCTAAAGTCAACACGCTCGTTCATGACGACGATCTTTACTTCCTGATGGATCAATATGTCGTCGCGTCCGATATCGGGCAAAATGTCATGTTGCTGGGCCAAGTAAACGGCATGTATGCGTGGGACTTTACGAAGATCCTCAACGCCCCAAGCGTCGCAACCGCAAACAAGGTTAAGTACTGCTTGGGCGGCGACCAGAACTGCGTTGCGCAGGAGAATTCGGCAGGCAGCGCGTTTCAATCGACTCTAAAAAGCTCGGAAATCGCCCCAATCATGGCGGGCCTTATAGGTAGCCAAGCACCGGCGATCAAATTCTCCTTGATTGTAGCCAGTGACGACGAGAGAGGTCTGAACTGTTATCATGACGAGTTTGCGCTCGAAGCTAAAATCGACTACATCGCAAACCCTAATATAATGGCGCCTTAAGCGCTCACTTGTTCCAAAAACTTCAGTTTCACCGACTCAAGCTTTTTCTTGGTCAGCTCGATTGCCTGTTCCAGAATATCGACTTCCCAGGTATCGCCTTTAAGATGTGATTTGAGGCCGTTGAGCCAAGCAACCTTCTCATTAAAGAAGGTTTCCGCGTCCGACTTCATAGAATTGTTGTAGATGTTTACGAGGTAACTCACCCAGTCTTTGTCTGGCTGGGGCAGGAGATTCACGAAGTTATTGAGTTTTACGGTGCTATCGCCTTCTTCCCATCCGCCGGAGATGCGAAACGGGTACTGGTCTTTATCTTTCTTATGCAGCCAAAGCTTAGCATGTCCGTTGAGTTCGAAAACAGAATAGTCCGACGGGGACGCTTCATGGAACCCATCTGGTCTTTTCCAAATAACGTGCATGGTACCTCCTTCTTTATGCGGAGAATATACCATAGCACTCTTCAAAAGCTAAAGGGGATCTTAAGCAGTCCGCTGGCCGTCCTTGGGACTAGGCTTACCCGAACGATATCGGCTGACGAAGTCTTCAAGAACCTTTCGCTGACGAGCGTCAAAGCTGTCAAATTGCACGCCCATTCCCGGCGTTAAACCCTTGCCTGGGATTTCAGATTGAACCCAAATTACTTTGCCCTTGGCTTCGAGGGTTTCCTTGCTGTCAGGAAGGGTGAATACGAGATCCACGGTAGATCCGTGTTCGAGCGGACTTTTGGTCTCTATAAAAACGCCGCCGGTACCGAGATCCCGGCAAAAGTCAAAAAGGTAGTTGCCGTCGCACCGGTAATCCACGAGAAGTTGAATCGGGATTCTCTGGTTGATGCGACCGTTGTCTCGCTCGATCGGGCGATCGTCGCCTTCTTTGCGATCAACCTTCTTTTTCGCGCCCTGAGCCTTAGGTTTCTTGGTTCCCGACTTTGTGCTCATACGATCTCCCACCAAAGAGCTACTGTTTATTCTTAGTCTCTTTCAACAAAACTTTCACGTGTTGATTATGTTCGGCTAAAGTCTGCGAAAAATGATGTTTTTTTTGCCCGTCACCGTTAAGGACGTAATAATAATAGCCTTTTTCTGTCGGATTAAGAACGGCCTCCAAAGAAGCTGCGGAAGGAGATCCGATGGGCGTCGGCGGCAGTCCTTTGCGGAGTCGCGTGTTGTATGGATTCTTAGAATCTTTGAGATGGTTCCAGGTAATGTCGCCTTTATAGTTTTTTATTCCGTATATAAGCGCCGCGTCAATGCCAAGGGGACTCCTGTTTTTGAGCCTCTTCCATATGACTTCTGAGATCATGCCGCGCTCTTCGTCATGAATCGTCTCAAGTTCGATGAGCGAAGCAAAAGTCACGGCTTCCCCTAGAGCAAGCCCAAGCTTTCGGGCCCTGCTTTCGTATTCAGCCGGGAGATTTTTGAAAAAAGTGCCCACCATGTCTTTAAGAACCTCTCGCAACGTCATCTCGTGGTTGTAGGAATAGGTCGCCGGATAAAGGTAGCCCTCCAGCGTCGGGCCCGGCACCCCTAGGGACGAGGCAGTCGCGGGATTTTTCATAATAGCCAGGATCTCAGGCGCTTCCCCTAACCCGCGTTCAGCAAGTCTTTGCGCTATGAGCGAGAGGTTATAGCCCTCGGGAATCGTAAACTGCAACACCACGGGACGATAAACTTCTCCCTTCATCATGGCTTCGATAACGTCGTTGGGACTGACCTTGTCCTTAAATAAATAGGTACCGGCCTGGAATTTGGGATAGACCCCTTTGGCTTTAACCCACAGATGAAAGCTCAGGGCCTGCTTGACGACGCCCTTGGATTCCAGCACGCCCGAAAGATCCACGAGCTTGGTCCCAGGGGGGAATTCCACGATGGCTTCTTCGGACAGTTGGACGGGCGAGACCGACCAAGTGTTAAACCTATACGCTGCGAACGCCAGGACAGCGAGCACAAATCCGAGTATGTAGAGAATACCTCTCGACGACTGATCCGACATTTTTTGCCTCCAATAGTAGGATATCACAGCATTTTAACCATGAAAAACGTTAATAAGAGCAACTTGTTAATAAATTTGACTTTTTTTAACATTTTTAGTATAATTGTCGAGCTTATTTTTAATAATTCTAAAAGATTTATGAATCACGTAGGCCATTGGCAAAACATTTATCCCGAAAAGCTTGAAAAGCTCGGTTTGATCCTTACGAAGTTTGGGATAAAGCCGAACAATTTTTCGCTTTATGTTGAAGCAATAACCCACAGCTCCGCCGCGAAAGTCGCCGCTCGAAATCAGCCGAAGGAATTTAAGATTCCGTGGAACGAGCGCCTTGAGTTCTTGGGGGACGCGGTGCTGGGTCTGTCGATAAGCGCGTCGCTTCTAAATCATCCGCAGGAGTTTAACGAAGGCGAGCTGTCGAAGATTCGCGCCGCACTCGTCAACGAAAAGATCCTGGCGGCCGTCAGCCGAAAGGTCGGGCTTGATGCCTGCCTCATCGTGAGCGAGGGCGACCCCTCGATACGAGGATTCGAAAAATCATCTGTCCTTGCTGACGCCATCGAAGCCTTATTTGGCGCAATTTTTCTAGACTTGGGATATGAAGTATGCAAAGAAGTTGTGCTAAGCATGTTTGAGTCCTACTTCCAAGGCTCCTTGAAAAAGCTTACACAAGAAGACTACAAAAGCCGGCTTCAGGAAAAGATTCAAAGCCTCTACAAGGACTTGCCCAAGTACCACGTCGTTTCCCAAGTTGGACCGGATCATAAGAAGCGCTTTGAGGTAGAAGTAACCTTCCGCAAAAAGGTACTCGGCACAGGGATTGGCGATAGCAAGAAAAGCGCCTCACAAATTGCGGCAAAGTTTGCCATGGAATTTCTTGCGAACAACAAAAATTTAGGGGAACTGACAGAGTCATGAATATTGGAAAAATAGCACTTGTAGGTCGCGCGAATGTAGGCAAATCCACACTCTTCAATCGTCTCACTCGTTCGAACAAATCACTTGTGTACGATACACCAGGCGTGACTCGGGATAGAGTTTACGGCGAAGTGCATTTCAACGAATCCGTCTGCGCGACGGTCATTGACACGGGCGGATACGAAGCCGCGTTCCACGCTGACATTATCAAGAGTTCCGACAACGTCGTTTGGAAACAGACGGAAGCCGCCCTTCTCGGGTCCGATGTTATCGTCATGTTGTTCGACGGGTGTTTTGGTGTGCATCCCGACGATCATAAGATCATCAAGCTTGTAAAGAAAACCGACAAACCGGTAATCTATTGCGTCAACAAAGCTGAGCATCCCAAATCAAAGGACAATAAATTCGATTTCTATGCTTTGGGCATAGGCGAACCTCTATTCATTAGCGCTTCACACAACCAGGGCCTTGTCGATTTGTGTGAGCGAGCCGAATCCATCTTGAAGGAAGCGGGCCAGAAGTCGACGGCCGACTTTCCTGTCGACGCCTTGAAAATAGCGATCATAGGCAAACCCAACACCGGCAAATCCTCTATTCTCAATCGACTCACAAACGAAGAGCGAGCTCTCGTCAGCGACGTTGCTGGTACAACCCGCGACAGTCTCGATACGCTCATTAGCTACAATAAAAAACCTTATGTCATCATCGACACGGCCGGGATCCGGCGCAAGACAAAGATCAAGGACACCATAGAATCGATGAGCGTTCAAAAAAGCCTGGACGCCATCAATCGAGCGGACGTGATCATCAACGTTGTTTCCGCCGAAGAAATGGTGACGGACCAAGACGCGAAATTAATTAACCTCGCAACAGAGCGGTTCAAACCTGTTTTGCTTGTGGTGAACAAGTGGGATCTCGTTGAGGGCAAAGAGACCCATACGATGAAGGAGCTCGAAGCCGATATTCGAGACAAACTAAAGGACTCGCAGTTTATCCCAATTCTGTTCATATCGTGTTTGCACAACAAACGAGTTCAGAAGATCTTGACGCACGTTGAGAGCCTTATCGAAGAATCCAATAAGCGCGCCTCCACATCTCAAGTCAATGACATCGTTCACAGGGCCATTCAAGAACATACACCGGCGTTTAACAAGAAATTTAACAAACGTCTCAAACTCTTCTACTCGACACAAGTGAGCACGAATCCGCCAACGTTTGTCATCAAGTGCAACATGGCCGATGACATTCAGGTTTCCTACAAGAGATATCTTACCCATAGGATTCGTGAGGCTTTGGGATTCAATACGGTTCCGATCCGGCTTTTATTTCGAGGAAAAGAGGCGCCAAAGAAAAGCGGAGCTGCTTCGGCACAGCAGGAAGATCATTCTCTGCAGGTTTGATTCTGACTTAAGATCAGCGGTTTTAATTTTTGCTCCAACAACAACCAGGATTCCATCAGGTCCTTATCGAGACCAAGATCCTCCAAAACTTCGCGCATCAATACTTGCCTACGCCCAAAGTGCGGCGGTCGAATCGGCAGTTCTGCGTGAACAGCGGCAAGAGGTCGGCCACGATAATTTTTGGGGCCGCCTAACATGCTCGATGCAAAATCGATTTGTTTTTGCACCAGAGCGGCTTTGTCCTTGCCCATGAAGAAGTGACCGATAATGGGATCCTCAAATGCTTTATCGTAAAAGCTAGTGATAGCTTTTACGATAAAATCAGGTCCAATCTGGTCGTATAAATTTTCAGTCATACCGTTCTATCAAAAGTAGTAGCTAAGACCGAAGCTCAGTTCTTGTGCGGCTTCAGGTTCGTCACCGCGGTTAATATCCGTGTTGTTCTTATAAGCCTTCAGCTTATAGAAGTAAGCGGTGTAGTCAGAGCTAAAGAAGAATCCAGCGGTAATGGGTATCTCTAGGCCCGCTCCGGCATGATAACCTAATCCTGCCGCTCTTGTCTTGTGCGCTTCGCGGCTACCCGAGAAGTTTCCGTTGTCGCTGTCTGTCGTAACTTCAACGTCGAGCTTCGTTAGTCTCTCATAATATCCCGCGCCGACCTCGAAGAACATTACGTTACCGAACAGGAGTCGAGCCACTGCACCGCCGCCGTTAAGCGAGCTTGTTTTCTGGGTCTCAACTCTGGATACGTTTGGAACAAGAACGAGGTTCTCTTGGCTCTTTTCATCTTCAAAGATCATTTTAAGACCTAGATGAAAAACACCGTCAAACGCATATCCAAAATATGGTTTTACCGAACGGACTTCCGAAGTTGATCGACGGGCGGTACCGTCATCGTCTTTAGCAAGAGTTGGACGATCACTATCAACCAATCTCAAGTTAACGCCAAAGTTGAAGCCTTCTCTTTTAGACTTTTTCGCGTAAGCGCTGGAGGATACCGCTCCGACTATCAGTGCTATTAACGCATACGTTAAGGTTTTCATACTCCCTCTCCTCAAAACACATAATGACTTTCCTTCTATTCAAGCAAGCCCAGTGCCAAACGCCCAAGGAGACGCCAGCGCGCGCTAAGTACCCATATCCTTTGAAGGATATTTTATAGCAAAAAAATAGCTCTGAATTTTACCCTGGAAAAGCGACCAAAAGTTAGTCAGCCATGGTTAAAATTCCGGCATTTTCCGTGTGCCAAGGGGCTCCGGCTGCCCTTCCCAGCTCCGAAGGGGACGGTCGCGGAAACGCGGAAGTAGGGAAAACGCTGGATGCACCGGGGGGCCGTCCTCCCGCTTCGGAGACCTCTTCAAACAGAAAAAACCTGCGCCGGCGCAGGTTTTTACTATATCCAATTGATATTAAAGGTTATATTTTCTCTCACTGATAAAATTCGACATACTTTCGATTCGCAGGAATATAGAGAGCAAAGGTCCCGAGAAAGTCATTACCCAACTTGCCGTCCGCGGTCGGACACGAAACTGACTTTGGCTCTATATTAGCATCGAGAGCCGCCGCGAGTTTCCCTGCAACGAACTTCAAACCCATCTTGAGCATTCGATTCGATGGCAAAGAGCAAGAAATAAAATACCAACACAATTTTCATGTTTTCCTCAAATTAAAAAAAGTTGTAGCATCCAAATCCGTGCCGCGGATCTAGCCGACAGAGAAAACACAAAACGAAAGTTACTTCTTCGAAAGGTACTTCACCTTTTCGTTGGGATTCTGGAAGCCGATGGCGACATCCAAAATATTGTGATGGGACTTGTCTTTGAAGGAACTTTGTTTGAAGCCGTTGGCCAAGTATACAAAATCGGATCCTTCCAGCTTGCTTTGGAAATCGGAGTAACCAACATACTCTTCCACTTCCTTTGAGTCTCCGTAACGGCGATAAAACTTTAGTCTTGCTTTGTACGACTTTGACGGCGCGGACCAATTGACGGGAATGACTTCTATGTGCCAGCTTCCCGCGTAGAAGTGGTTCACCCTATCGACAGTGGAACGAAGAGCAATCTTTGCTGTATGAACGGGTTTTGCCTTTAGAATGTCTTTACCGTTCTTATCTTTAACCAGAGCTTTCTCATATGAGACTAATTTGAGTGGAATCTTCACGCGCGCGACTTTCTCGGCGACCGCAGACGGCTCAGTGGTTACACCGAGTGTGATTTCCGATGTGACAAAGGCGAGGAGGACGACAAACGCTCTTAAGAAATGAAATCGAAGCATACGCTGTTCTCATTTATGGTCAAAAAAGTTACGATGATAGATGATCTTGCTTTCAAGTATACAACAACCTCTTTCTTTTATGCAGCATTGTTTCAAAGGATGGAAAGAATTAACAATTCAACAATTTTTTTGAAATCGACCTGAGATATGAAAGACTTCCTCGCATATGTTTTTGCTTTTGGTTTTCCGTTGCTGTGGATTGGCGCGATTCCGCAGAATGAAAACAACTATAAAGCCGGCAACATGACAAAGATACGCGTTCTAAAGACCCAAAAAGCAATCGATACCTATCAAAAGAAATACGGCAAGCTTCCTACGGATCTTGGGCAGATTCGATTCCTCGCGAGGCCGGCTTGGGATTTTTACATCCCTTACGACGGTTATGGTTCACGCCTTCAGTATTTACGCCTTAGCAGCACGGACTACGTCGTGAAATCCTTCGGACGCGACCGAACCGAGAATTCAACGGTCAGCGAAGTTGATCCGACGCACATTTCCGCCAAGCCATTGCCCGATTCCGCGCCGCAGTTCGAACCGTCCCAAAATCTTTTAAATCTCTATCCGCCCATTCTTTTGCTGGCGCAAAAGGCGGGAAACAACCAGCTCATTGCCCGATTGATCGTCGACAAGGATTACAATGAACGACATCTCGTAGTTCAAAGCGTGAAGCGCGATCAGTTCATCATGGTGGCGCCTCATCCCAAAGTCGAAGAGTTCTTCTGGCTTCCGTCTCAAAACGCAATCGTCTACACGGCAACCGATCATGATCGATACCCCGACGGAATTTATTTGTGGGACCTAATCCGTAACGAACACCACAATTTGCTCGACGACCTGGACGAGAAAATCGGGGTAACGGACTCCGGCGGCGGACGCAACAAAAGGTACTTCCTTGCTCTGTCCAACCTTGATGAAAATGGGAAGGGAGTTTACACCTTTATTCTCAATCGCGAACAGAAGGGACTCGATCCCGAAACGTTTTTTTCGAGCCAGAATCTCTACTTTCTCTCGTTTCCAACCGAAGATACTCCTGTTCAGGCATTTGAATACAAGAAGTATCAAAATTATGTCTTCGAACAGAACATCAGCTTGAGCGACCTAGTCAAGATTCCGTACCAAGGATATGAAGCCCAACATAAATGGGCTCTGCTGCCCACATCAGGAAATCTCGAGTACGTGATCGCGAAGTGGCAGGAGTTTTCCGAGCAAAACGCCGATTCGGCCATCCTGCCATATAGCTTGTTTTGGTTAAGCTCTATATACGGCGACGCCAGCAAACTCCTCATGCAAAGAAACACCGCCGAAGCGAAATCTCTGGGAGCTTTCGGAGCCGAACTTGCCAAGGCATTAGCGAGCAACGAACTTGCCCCTTCCTATCTCCGAGCAATAGGCTACGGGATATTCGAGCGCCTCAGCAACGACGAGCTGCTAGGCTATCAGGTTTCGCGACTGAACCTGCCTTGATTGAGATTGCCAACCGCTTGCCTCTGTTGCTAATATCCCTTTTTTGGGAGACCTAGCTTGCAGTCCTTTTCCGACAATACCTACGCCGTCATTCTCGCTGGCGGCAGCGGCACGAGATTCTGGCCAAAATCACGGCACCTGCGCCCCAAACAACTTTGCGCAATCGGGCCCGAGCCTCAAACCATGCTCGAAACTACCTTGCGACGCCTAGACGGACTTATCCCCAAAGAGCGGCGCATCATCGTTACCCACAATGACCAACTCCAAAGCACCAAAGCAGTGGCAGCAAACCACTGCGCTCATATTCTTGGCGAGCCGTCCGCAAAAAACACCGCACCTGCGCTAGCCTACGCAGCCCTTTACATCAAACATCTCCATAAGGGGTCAACCAAACCGGTCATGATCTCGCTCCATGCCGATCATGTTATTCAGAAGCACGACAAATTTGTGGAATGTTTGCACAAGGCCGTTGCCGTCGCGGAAACAGGCTTGCTCGCTTTATTGGGAATCGTGCCGACTTATCCTGAAACTGGATACGGCTATATCCAAAAAGGCCAGCCATTGTCCAAGGCAGGCGGCTTTCAAGTCGAAAGCTTTCTTGAAAAGCCTGATCTTGAAACCGCCAAATCTTATATCAGTCGCAAAACTTTCTTTTGGAACGCCGGGATTTTTGTTTGGCAAGTACCTTCTCTTTTAGGAGAGCTCGAACAACGACTTCCCATCATCGCGCATACGCTCGAACCGCTCATCAAGGAAAGGAGTCATTCCAAAGAAGACTGGAACGACGCCTACAAAAAACTTCCCAAGATTTCCATCGACAATGCGGTGCTTGAAACCAGCAACAATGTGGGCCTTGTCGAAGCCGATATCGGTTGGCAAGACGTCGGAAGTTGGAACGCACTCAGCCAATGTTTCAAAACAGACGCACAGAACAATATTCTTTGGGGCGACATCTACAGCGAAGATTGCAGGAGCACCACGGTGGATTCCTCGGGCCAGTTTGTCGCATGCATCGGCCTGGAAAACATCATTGTTGTTACCACGAAAGACGCGGTTCTGGTTTGTGATCAAAAGCGTGCGCAAGACGTGAAGGATATTGTGGAGCACCTTAAGGCTGCGGGACGAACCGACCTGGTTTAGGGCGTCCAGAACAGAGACAGAAACCTAGCGCGCCTTGTATCCGTAAAAGACTTTTTGCCCGGTAGAAACGTAAAGACGCCCGTCGTGCAGCAAAGGTGGCTTGTTCACAGTTGCTTCGAGGTCGTCGTTCCAACCGATAACGCCTTTTTCCGCATCCACTTTTGTCACGCGGCCGTTCGTGCCGATGACGAAGAGTTTGTTCTCGTGGGCAACAATGCTGAGGACGGCCTGACCCGTCGATACGGTCCATGACTTGTTGCCGTTGCCAGCATCGTACGCGGTAACGTCGCCATTGAGATGACCAATGTAAAGGGCGCCGTTTTTCTCCGTGTTGGTGGTGATGGTCGGCAATTTCTGTTCCCATATCATCTGGTGTTCGGGATCGCTCGTCAAAAAGCTACCCACGAAACCATCGTATCTCGTGAAAACGATACGCTGTTCGTTCACGACAATATTTCCGACGATGTCGTGGAATCGTCCTTCGTTGAAATCCGGTTTTACCGACCAGTTAAGTTTGCCCGAAGCGCTATCCACCTGATGAATTTCCCCGGAAGAAGTTCCGACAAGAACGGTTCCGCCAGCCAGTACGGGTCCGCTTGCGTTGCCGATAAGGAGGCTTTCCGGTTCGCCTGCGTCATAAATCCATTTGGTCTTTCCGGTCGTGCTGTCGATGGCGAAAAGCTGTTGGGTCACCGTGAATGCGTAGAGGACATCGCCAGCTACAAGAAATTTCTGTCCGACATACGCGTCAAGTTTGGTTTGCCAAACGGCCTTACCGTCTTGCGCGGAAATCTTGACGACGGCGCCGTTTTGCAACCCCGCGTAAATGTAGTTTTCGTAAGCGAGGAACGGAGTCACCGCGGCAGCCTCTAGGTTCAACCACCAAACCGGCTTTCGCGTTTTCAAAGAATACCCTATCAGCCAATTTTTATCGAAAGGTCCGACCAGGAGATCGTCCTTCACTACCCAGCCAGACAAGTCCATGGCGGCAACCGGCTTAGTCTCGTCAACACCTTCATTCAGCTTCAGAACACCGGTGCGAAACGGGCGTTCGCCTCGAATCTCCGCCCTTGCCTCAGGCGAGAACAAGCCGGGCAAGGAGAGCGACAAGAGAATAGAGAAGCAGCTGACGTTTTTCATTTTTCAGGTCCGCGAGACGTTTTGGCTAGTTTATGAGCGTCTTATAGGCTTTTGCCTTCTGTGCTTCGGGGGTATTTGCGTGATCTTTGATCACAACGTCGAAGGTCTTATTGGCTTCGTCTTTCATTTTTTTCTCAGCTTGGATGCGTCCTTTTGTAAGAAGCAGCCTTGGCTTTATCGCATCGGGCGCATTCTTAAGGAAAGTCTCTGTCTCTTGAAGGGCTTCATCGTATTTGCCGAGGTCTTCAAGCGAATTGACGATCATGAGCCTGCCTTGGGTTTGGTAAAGCGTCGATTCTTTAGAGTTGTCGACAATTTCTTTGACGATCTTAAGGTTCTCTTCACCCTTGCTCTTGTCGCCAGCCTTTAAGTTGCTGCCGACATAGCGAAGACCCGCAGCCCAACCTTCAGGTGCTTTGGGGTACTTTTTGTAGAAATCGAGGTAGCGCTTAGCCGATTCGTCGTGCTTCGGTTGGATCGCTTCGATCTCGGCTTCGAGTTTGGTTTTCTCACCTTCGAGTTTTTGCTTTTCCTCCGGTTTGATATCGGTTTTTGCAAGATTAGTTTGGATTTCGCCAAGTTTCTTATCAAAGCCCTCTTTTTGTTCAGAGGCCTTTTTGACCTCTTCGGTGTAGACTTCATCTATCTTGGTGAGAGCAAGTCGACGATCGTTGGATTGGCTGACGAAGAATAGCTTCGCGCCGGCAATTGCAACCACGACAAGAACAAGAACACCCAGCGTTCCAAGCACAATGTTCTTTCTCTGCATCAGGTATGAAAGGGCTTTCATCACCTTAATTTGGAAGACATCCGGTGCCTTTAGCTTTTTTCGATCAAGTTTGTCGCTCATCGCTTTATTACCTTTTCGCCGTCAACATGAAAGTTTAGTTGTGATATTATAAACAAAGGTTCAAAAGCGCCACTATATTCCAACGATTGACAAAAATACAGGTTTTTCGGAGTCTCTATGGGCAGATCCACGTTAGGTTCCCTCCTTGTAAAGGAAGGCCTTCTTTCGGACGAGGATCGGCAAACAATTCTTAGATTGGGGAGCAGGGGTGCCGCGTCCTTTGCCAAAGGCATCTTGGCGACCGGCCTATTAAGCGATGAGGAACTGGCCTCCTACCTTGCGGAACGAACCAACTTTTCCATCACTCCCAAGAACTTTGCGGAGACGGCTGACCCTGACGCGATTACCTCCCTGGACACTCAGCTTCTCGCTAGGCTGGAGGTGTTTCCACTGCAAAAATCGGGAGACAGCCTTACCGTCGCGATGGTGGATCCGCTGGACCAGGAGACGTTGAGCCACTTATCGTTCTTTACCAATCTCAGAATCCGACCGGTCATTGCGCCGCTCAAGCAGATCCATAGCGCCATTGAAAAGGTGGTCCCCGGATTCAAACCGAGGCATACTCAGCTGGAGTCGTTTCTCTCCAACCACGTGGCCATGGCCTACCAGGCTCAGCAAAGTCACGATCTGGCTCCGCAGAAACCCAACGCCGACAAATCTTTAGCTCAAGCGTCCAAAATCAGCAAACCCTCCTTCCCCGTCATTGAATCGAGCGACGACGGCGACGAAAGTCCCGGATTGGCTCTGCAAAACCTGCCGCCGATCGCAGGGGATGATTCGCAGGACTCTATTGAGATTGCCGTGTCCGAAGAAATTTCCGCGGGCGGAGGGAATATTCCTATTCAAAGCCAACCTTCAGATTCGGACGAGTTAGCAAGACCATCAGATTCGGAGTCAGGTTTTGAAGAGATGACGAGCCTCGAGTCGGACGGAAGTTTCGAAGAGCTGACAAATGCGCCTAAATCAGATGGTTTTGAAGATCTGGCAAGCGCGCCCCAAGGGGACGGATTTGAAGATTTGGCGAGCACCGAGAGCGGCTTGGAAGAAATGGCAGGTTCTGAACCCGGCATCGACTCTTTAGAATTAACTGCATCAGACCCAGATTTGAGCCTCGAAGATACGGCCACTGGTTCGGCGGACGCTGATCTCGGCCTTGAGGAAGCGCCGAGCGTCTCCGAAGAAGATACCCCTCTTGAAGAAATAGAGAGCGTTCCCGAATCGGATATCGGGCTAGAAGAATTAGCCGCTACCTCGGTAAAAGTTGACGCTGTTTCCGCCCCACCTGAAAGTCCCGATGCCGGTATTGACGACGTGGTAGACGATATGGACACGCTGGATAGTCTTCCTGCCAAACCTATGGATGATGAACTGGGCCTCGAAGAGTTTTCAGCGGACGACATGGGACTAGCCGAGACAGAGGCAGCGCCAAAGGAAAAAACAAGTAGCCTCGCTCAAAGCGATGATCTCGCGCAAGGTGATAAATCGGACAATGTTGGGGAGCTCGGCGATGATTTCGATCTGGCTTCGGAAGAGATCGACAAGGACCTCAACCTAGCTTCGGGGGAAATCCCTGATGATCTCGAGTTAGGATCTGACAAGCTTTCCACCATCGAGGAAGAACCAGCCTCACAAAGTCTCGACGCCGACTCCGATCTTACAACGCTGGGCTTGGTCGACGACGATGACATCCTCGAGGCGCCGGTTGTGCCGCCAAAGACCAGCGATATTCCTGCCGCAGATTCTATCGATGTTGTTGATGATCTCGACTCCTTCACCGAAGACGACGCCTTCGCGGACGCGGGAGATTTAGCTGCGATTGAGCCAGCGCCAGAAGAACCACCTCCTCAAGCGCCAACAGCCAAAGCGCCGACGCGGGCCGTTTCTCAAAGCGCAAGCACCCCAGCGTTCGCGCGCGCCGTGGCTAACCTCAACGAAGGCTTAGTGAAGCTCACGCTTTCGACATCCCAAGCATCACGTCTCAAAGCCGCAGCCAACTCCTTCTCCAAGACATTCCCGCAGGGGGTTTTGTTTGCAGCTGGCGGCGGCGGTCAAAAGCCAATTGTTGGTTGGACTACGGAAGAAGGCAAGATCAATAATTTTACCGAAAAGGAACTCGAGAAATTCCCAGGCAACTCGTTTGATTTCACTATGGCTCAGCAAGAAGGCACCAAATGGCTGCGTATCAATCCCGAGCCGTCGTTCTTCGATACTAAAGATAAAATGGTTGTGTCTGGAAACCATGTTTTTGCAGGAGAGAAAGGTCTGTTTGCACTGTTGCAGGGAGACCCAGATCTTTTTGCCAATTCGAATTTCTTTGAGACTTCGTCTGCGTTTCTTCGTGCTGTCCTCGAGAAGTTAGAGGTTAGCTAGCTAAGATCGTATTGAAAAGTTAAAAGAGGGACAACAACAGGAAAGTCACACAGAAGCATCTAAGACAGTTTGATTTTTTCTCGTTTCAAACTAAGGTGACGATCTTAGCCAGCAAACCAATGTCGATTTTAGTCGACAACGCCCATTGTGCATGGGTCATGCCAAAGACCTAACCCTGTGATTTTCTGGAAATTCAAGATTCAACCACATCCGCCATTGCATGAAATATCAACAACTTAGGCAATTTGAATATGACCATCAAATACACACTGTTCATTGCTTGAACATTCCTTGCCTGGCACATAGAATACCCCTATGGAAGTGAAGCTTTACACAACCGATTACTGTAGTTACTGCGTCGCGGCGAAAAGGCTCCTCGACCAACTCAGCATCCCTTTTCAAGAGGTAAGGCTTGATAATGACCCGGAAACACGCGAACGCCTTTCTCGCGAAAACAACGGGTACCGCACGGTTCCCATGATATTCATCGACGACAAATTCATTGGCGGATACACGGAGCTTGCCGCCTTGCACAGAAATAATCAGCTAAAAAAACCGAACTAAAGAGAATCGCTTGCGGTTATCCTCAGTTTTATACGGCATTACTGCCTTCCTAGTTTGCTTGGCGCTTTATAAGGCGATCCGCAGACCCGGGGCTCCTATAGAATCTGTTCTACCCCCGTCTAAAACGCACGTCGGAACATCCCTTCCTTTACCGTCGCTCGTCGCACCCGCAACCAACGGATTGACTGACGAAGAAGAAGCGCTTCGCCTCAAAATAACGGATTTCTTCAACAAGGAAAAATACCACGACGCATTGGCATTGGCCGAAAAAACTTTGGGCGAAACAAAACTAAGCATGTTCTTTCGAGAGTGGCTTGTCAAACAAATGCCAACGCTTAACCTCGCGTCAGGCTGGCAATACCTAAAGGAAGACAATTGCCAAAAGGCGATAGAAATGTTTGATGCCTCCCTCAAATTGTCAGAGATTAACCAGGCCTGGAAAGGGCTTTCGATTTGTTATTACAAAACTGAAAAGCTTCCGCTCGCCAAACAAGCGCTCGAAAAGTATCTGGAAACGGACACGAAGGATTGGTCGGCTCACTTGTATTTAAGCGAGATTTTGGAATCGCTGGGCATGTTCGAACAAGCGGCAAAGACGCTCGGATCTTTAGCTTCGCTTAACCCCGCTCCTCCCGAAATTGATGCCGAATCGATTAAGAAACGGCTTGCATCCATGCGTGCGAAAATACAAGAAAGCGGCCTTCAGGTAACGGCGACATCTGAGCACGTAACTCTTACTTACAGGGCGGAAGAACATGAGCCATACGTCAACACCACGCTTCAAATACTGGAAGAGGCTATATCGGAATATATCGCGGACTGGAATTTTTCTAACCCGTCTCGCGCTGTTGAAGTAGTCCTCTATTCCGACAACAACTTCCAAAACGTCGTGAGCTACGGCCCTGCCTGGGCACAAGGTTTGTTTGACGGTCGAATTCGCGTGCCGATTAGCACCAACATGAATGCGGATTATCTCAAAAAAATTCTGCGCCACGAACTTGTGCACGCGTTGCTCGCCGACAAGACGGGTGGGAAATCGGTGCCGACTTGGTTTAACGAGGGCCTCGCCCAATTCCTCGAATGCGCCCAGGGATGCATGCGGCGAAAGTCACAGCTTGGCACGAAAATGCTTCCAAACGCGGCGTTTGACGCTCCTTTTACCAGCCTTGGATTCTCGCAAGCCAAACTCGCCTATGCGCAAAGCTTGTTCCTCGTTCAGACCATTTACCTCGAGTACAACACGCAGTCGCTGCCGCCTATTAATCTCATCGTCCAAAGCCTTAACTCACAGTCCGACGTTACTTCGGATCACCTTCTGCACCCCGCAGGCATTAACTTCGCGAAACTGCACGAGAGAGCCAATACGCGCATACTTCGCGGCTTTCGATAAAAAATCTTCGAGGAGGGGCAATGACCCAGGACCCAAAGACCGTCCTTTCGTTTTGGTTTGAAGACATTTCTCCCGAGCAATGGTGGACGAAGGATCCAGGCTTCGACAAATTGATAGAATCAAAATTCGGCACGTTGCATGCGAGCGCCATCAAATGTGAGCTATGGGAATGGAGAGGTAGCGCTGTTGGTCGGCTTGCTGAGATAATCGTGCTCGATCAGTTTTCTCGAAACATCTTTCGAGACAAACCAAAAGCCTTTGAATCCGACCCACTCGCTCTTGTTCTGGCGCAGGAAGGGGTTCGAGCGCGAGCCGACGAAAAACTCACCCCCTCGCAAAAATCTTTTCTTTACATGCCTTACATGCACAGCGAATCCCGGGCGGTTCATGAAGTGGCAATCCGACTCTATTCTCAACCGGGACTTGAATTCAATCTGAAATACGAACAAATGCATAAGGCCATCGTGGATCGATTTGGCCGCTATCCTCATCGAAACGCCATATTGGGACGGATTAGTTCGGAGGAAGAAATCGAATTTCTCAAGGGGCCCGGATCAAGTTTCTAGATGACGCGTTCTGCAGGTCGTTCATATTGGTAACTTAGCCGCTTCCAGAACAGTTTCAAGTGCAAGGCGTCTCTCTTTGGAACCGCTAGCCTCCAAAATGGCCTGGCGCTTTGATACGGCGTCGTTGAGAAGCTTTAGCTTTAAGGCATCGATTCCCGTCTCTTCGTTTCGGAAGAGTGATCCTAGAAAACGAGTAAGGTCAAAGTTGAGGCTCGGCGCCGCAATTTCGGAAGCGCTTTGCCAGACATCGTCAGCGCCGCTCGTAGAAATATCCTTAACCAAAGCCATTTGAACCGCCCCCTTCTCTTGCACCTCTTCTCTTCTGATCACATGCAACGCTTCAAGATGCACGAGAGCACTGCCGTCCGGCATGAAGACGCTATTTGTCGCGTTGCAAAGAACTCCGTATTCAAACATTTCATGGGCGACGATGGGTCCATTGTCTTCAACATGCCTTTGAGTGAAAACGGCAAGGTTGCCCTCACCTTGGTCTACGGCATGCTTGACAGCTCGGATTGTTTCTTGCCGTCCCACGGTTATGGTCAACACCATTCCGGGGAAAAGGACGCTTCCGCGCAGATTCATGAAAGGAACAGAAAACGAAGTCATGACTTCCTCCTAATTTTAACACGGTTCTGAGAAATTTCAGCTCTTTCCCACAATGGATCGAAACAAGAAACAGCCCCCTCTCTTGCGCAAATCAGGCTTAATTCCGCTGTAGTTCGATCGCCTACCTTGATGTTCTTCTTCCTGATAATGTCATTTACTAGAGACTCAAACTCGCTAGGGGAAAAGAGAAGATCTTGTATGGTGCAATTGAGGGCGGCGGCTACTCTTCCCAGCGTCGACAATTTCGGATCACTTAATCCCCGCTCCAATTTTGCAATCTGTTGTTGTGTCGTCTCGCATTTTTCAGCGAGTTCGGTTTGGGTTAACGACTGAGCTTTTCGAATTTGTTCTATCTTCATGGACAACTATCCTACATCTTCTAAGGTGTATAATACTATACATCGCGGAAGATGTAAAGAGGAGGAAGAAGAAACACCTATCGATGCGACATCAAATAATTTTGTCGCACCGCAAGTCCCTGTCGGCTACAATAAGTTAAAACAAAATGCGAGGTTCAAGCTTTGAAGATTACTCATGTAATAGCCGCGGCTAGCAGTGTCTTTTTGTTTCAGTGTAAAATGGGGCCCGATAAGGCAGAAATCAAGGAGGCTTGGAACTCCCAAAATAACCCTGCGTTGTTCAACGTCACTACGGCCAAATTGGAGGCGTTGCCGACGGAAGGTTCGATGCCTACCGCGAACTATCCTTGGACCGACGATTACTGGGGACACTATGCAGGCGGTATAGCCAACCGCTGGCAATACGGCAAGACCAGCAGAGTATATCGCGACTATGAGTACGAATTCGTTACAAAAGAAGACATTCTCGCCGGCAAGGTAGACATCAACAAGCTGTCGCCTGCGGAAAAATATGATCTTTGGTTAGGTAATTATGATTTTCCACTTGCTAAATCGGAGTGGCGCAACTCAAAGGCTGCTATTGATCCGGCGACTGGTGAAGTTCCAACGTGGTGGGGCATTTGCAACGGTTGGGCGCCTGCTTCGGCGCGAGAACCAGAACCCGCGCAGATCGCCGTCGTCACCAACCCGGACGGAATCCCCGTTACTTTTTACAACTCTGACATGAAGGCATTGCTCTCGAAAGCGTATGCGTACAGGGCTGATAGTGATGGGTTCATTGGTCAAAAGTGCGACGAGAAGGAACGCAACCTTCAAGTGGACGCCAACGGTAGGGTCGTGTTTCCCGCATGTCGAGATACTAACCCTGCGGCGATGCATCTTGTTCTGGCGAAATATCTGGGTGCTACCGATGCGACCAAAAGACGAGCATTCGTGATGGACGTTACTCGAAGTCAAGAAATATGGAACCAACCCATCACCGGATTCAAAGTTACCAAGAAAGAAGTTAAACCCTTTGATCCCGCGACAGACCCAATGGCACAGTATCGAGCACCTGGAACCAAGAGTGTTGCCTACATAAAGGCGGACGTGTTGTACGTGGGTGAGGTTATGCCCCGCAAAACGCCTAGCTCCCACCTTTACAAAGGTTACGTGAGGACTGCCAAGTACGAATATAGTTTGGAATTGGACGGCAATGGCGTCATTATTGGCGGCGAGTGGATCAGTAAGGCAGCACCCGACTTTATGTGGAAGGTTGATAGGGCGCCAGACTCCATAAACAAACGGGGCCGCGTTTCTTATGAACAAGCTCGCAAACTAGCAGATATCAGCAGAAGACAAGCGGCTCAAGCCGGCCCTTCAGATCAATTGGCGAAAGAGTATAAAGTTCAAGACGGCGTGCTCTCCTACGTCCACAAAAAATCCGGCAAAGGCTGCTATATTTATGGTTCGAATCAAGACCAGGATCATAAAATAGTGAGAATTTGGACGGCTGGTAAAATCGATGATGCAGCCTTGTTTTTCCAATTGGGCAACAAAGACCTATGGGCAGTGCGCAACTCGCCAGAAGGCGAAGAAAAGGAAGACGGCTGCGTCGTTCCCCAAGTTTACAAGCTTGCGGAAAAAGTGGAGCTCTTCGCGGCCTCAGAGAAATACAAGAACGTGAACAAAGTCGCCTGGACCGGCAACAATAGCATTATCGGTTGGGGACGCTCCGGCGCAAAAATCTTTGAAGTCCCTAACATCAAAGAAGCTAGCTGGATAATGCCGACCTGCTTCGGTGATCCGACTCAGAAATTGGTCGGCAATACCATTCTCGTAGCACTATCAAACGATAAGAAGGCGCTGCATGTTTTCGACAGACCCTCCTCCGGCGTTCCACCGACTCGAAACGAGCCGGGAACCTACGAAAGCTTGGAGAAGTATTTTGCAGGAGCGGACAAGAAGAGCAGTGCTGATTGCCTGATGTTTAGCCTGGCTTATTAACTTGTTCTATTAGACAAAAAAATGGAGCCGAATCCGGCTCCTTTAATAATATTGGGCTCAAAGACACTCCGAATCCTTATCTACTAAGGCTCTCCCAAAGGTCCACCAGATCTTCCGGCAAATCATATCCCAGATAACAGCTCTCGCGCGTCTCGGGGTGTGAAAACGTCAAACGACTTGCGTGCAGCGCAAGGCGGAAATGTCCCGCTTGCCGAATCACGTTCTCCGTTGAACCCTTATCCCAGTATTCGAGGAAGACGTTTTCGTCGTCGTGATAAAGTTTGTCGCCGACTATGGGCAAACCTTTGAAGGCAAGGTGGATGCGAATCTGGTTTGTTCGGCCGGTCTTTGGCTCCGCCTTAATGAGGGTGTGGTTCTCCGTGCGCTCGATAACATGGAAATGAGTTTCGGATGGTAGTCCGCCCTCCACCACCCATTTTTTAATTCGGATCGGACTCCCGACCAGCGATCCGATGGCGCCTTGCTCAATCCAAAAATCCTCTTCGGCAACGCCGCGGCAAATGGCCAAATACTCCTTCTGAACTTCGCCTCGCTGCCAGGCTTTTGATAAAGTGCGGCGAACGCCAGATTCGCTTCCGCAAATCACAATGCCACTCGTCTCTTTATCGAGTCTGTGAACAAACGACCACTTTTCTCCAAACGTCGATTTCACGATGTGATTAAAAGTATTTCGCTTGTATGGACCGTTCTCGTGCATGGGCAAGTTGGGCGGTTTATAGAATGCCATAAGCTTGCCCTGTTTCCAGAAAGGCGCAACGTCGCTGTTGACAACAGGCTCTTTGCTTACCTTATGAAGAAAATCCAATGGGTCCAAGTGCCTCAGGCGATATGACGATTTGACCTTGCGGCCTCCCACCATCAACTCTCCCTCGTCGATCCTCTTTTGCCATTTGGACCGAGTCAAAAAGGGAAAGTTCTTGGCCAAAAAATCGTCCACCCGCGCGCCCACGTCTTCGTCGTGGGACACGATCGTAAGTCGCCGTAAAAGTAACTCGTTTTGAGATTCTCGTGAGACGGACATAATTCCTGCGCTTGATCAAACGCCCAGTTTTTAGTATTGGCCAACGGGGATTATATAGAATATTGTAGGCCCATGAGCATTAAAATAATTAGCAATAATCGTAAAGCCTTCCATGAGTACCACGTCGGGGAAAAGTTCGAGGCAGGCATGGTTCTTAAAGGCACGGAGGTGAAATCGCTTCGTGACGGCAAAGCCAATCTCACGGACGGCTGGGTGGAGATCGTCAACGGCGAAGCCTTCGTCCGCGACATCCAAATCAGCCCTTACAGCCACGGCAATCTCCTCAACCACGAACAAAAACGCGTCCGGAAGCTCCTTCTCAAGCAAAAGGAGCTCATAAAAATAGAAGAGGCGCTAGCCGAGAGGGGCCTAGCGGTCATTCCTATTTCTCTTTATTTTAAAGAAAGTCTCGCCAAGCTTGAGATTGCCATTTGTAAAGGCAAGAAGCTTCACGACAAGCGCGAGTCTGAAAAGTCAAAAGACGCCAAAAGAGAAATGTCGAGGTCTATGCGCGTCAAGTAGGCTGCGCCGGGGACTCCAGAGAGCCCATAGCGGCTATGATATTCTGCCTCACCCTTTCTGCGAATTCTTCTACCGTTTCCGTTTCTTTTTTGTGCTCGGGCGGCAATACCCTAATGTAGACATGCGCTTGCTGAGGAATCCCGGAACCCTTCTCCATCATGTTGCGCGTTCCGCAAAGCACCAGAGGCAACACTGGCGCCCCTGTCTCTTCTGAAAGTTTGAACGCACCGACCTTAAAGGGGCGCACGCTGCCGTCTCGGCTTCTCGTCCCTTCCGGAAAGAAGAACATCGAAACGCCGTTTTTGATCCATTCTGCGCTCAGATTGAGGGCTTCCCTGTGACTCCTGGGGTTGCCACGATCGACCGGCACGTAACCGGCGATGCGCATGGCAATTCCAATCAATGGAAGTTTAAACACCGAGGCCTTAGACAGCCAGCGAAATTGAAAATTGAGCGTCAGTGCCGCCAAGATATCGACGGCGCTTTGGTGATTTGCCGCCACGACAACAGGTTGACCTGTGCGGGGAACGTTTTCTGTTCCGCTAAGTTCATACGACCATCCCGGAATAAGAAATAGAATGGTCTTGCCCCAGATGTGGGCGACGCTATGCACTATATTGGACAGCTCAGCTCTAAATACTAATCCAAGCGCACACATCAAGGCGAGACACGTAAACAGAACGACTGTCACGACGACAAATATAACCCAGAAATAGGTTGCTCGAAGAAACGCCGGCAATCTTAAACCCTCAATCCAGATTTTAAATGACGCAGTATGCACATCACGATATCGCTTTTTGACTCTCCCTTATGGGTAAGAGTAATCGTATCGTCGTCTGCACGTTCGAAAACAAGCGAACGATGGTGAGACCTTTTTATGTCGTCGAGAGCGTTTACCACGATCATGCTAAGATCAGACTCGGAGCAATATTGCTGAGCTATGGCGGTCGCCCTGTCTTCGCTCAGAGAAGCTTCAAGCTTAAATCCGACCTTAATGCGGTTCTGACAAGAAATATTCCGCAAGATTTTGTCAGTTTTTCGGAACTCAACTCCAAGCTCTTCGGATGAAGAAACTTTTCCCCGCTTACGTTCTTTAGGAACAAAATCAAGAACCGACGCCATGAAGATGCCTGCTTTGCACTTTTGGTGCGCGTAAGTCATGCAGGCTTCAGCCATGTCTTCGTACGTATCGGTTGCGACGAAAGCAGAAAACACTCGAGGCTTATGTTCCGAAGGACCGCACGCCACCGTCGTGGCAAACCCCTGTCGGTAAAGTTCGGTTGCTACCAGACTGCCGAGTTTTCCTGTAGAGTAATTAGAAATGTAACGCACGTCATCGATATAACCTCGCATCGCGCCCATCGAAAGAAAAACGTAATCGAGCTCGGGGCGATAATTGATCGCGTGCGAAATTTCGTCAGCTAGAATCTCGGGATCGGGGAATTTGAATTTGTGCTCTTCCGCTCGAGGCGATAGAATCCCCACACCCCATTCGCTTATCTTCCTTAAATTCGCTTGCGTCGCAGGAGACTCGTACATCGACTCGTGCATGTTCGGGAGAAGCAACACGGGTTTGCGCGATCCGAGATAAGACATAGCAAGACTTGAGGCTACGTCATCCGCTACGCCGTGCGCAATTTTGCTGATGAAGTTAGCCGACGCTGGCGCAATGACAAGAGCGTCGTGATGGGCGATATGGTCGGACCCGGAGCTAAACCCGCTAACGACTTCTTTGCCGCCGCAAGCCCATGCAACGCTTTGAGCCGTAATGAACGACTGTGAGCTTTGCGTCATAAATGCGGTAACGGTCGCACCAAGGCGGCGCAAGCCGCGAATCAATCGTGGCGCTTCGATGGCCCCAATAGATCCGCAAATCACTACGTCGATGTGCGATTTGGACAATGCGTCAGAAGACGCTGTAACGGATAAATCAGAGTTCAAAGGGGTGCTCCATCGCGGACGTCATCCTGAGCGCAGCGAAGGATCTCAGACTATCTCGCTGTTTTCGCTTTAAGTTGCGCTTTCTCGTTTGCGTTAGGCATATTGAGGGGCAACGCAGGTTTCGTGGCACCGTGCAGACGCTCGAAATTTTTTCTACGCTTGCCAGCAGCCGCTTTTCGGATTTTTCTTCGAGTTTCGACAACTTTGGTCGCTGATGCCATAGATTTCTCTTTCTCATGAAGTCAAAAAAATTGCCGGCTGATAGTATGCCATATCATGACCAATAGCAAATGGTTTTCAAATATGGATCAATTGGCAAAAATGTGCTATTCGGTTGAGATTCGCCTGAGGAGGGTATATGGGCAAAACGATTTATGTTTTCTTTGCTTCGGCCATGCTTTTAGCTACGAATTTGGCCACGGGCCAAACTGCGGACCAACCTGCGGGTCAGACCACGGGTCAAACCTATACCGGCCCGATGGGACGGAAGCCGTCTCGTCCCTATTTGGGATTTCACGTTAACTTCGGGGAGGCGCGAACAGCGGGCGACTCTAAAGCCGGGTTGGGCTGGCTTATCGGCGTGGAGCCCGGTTATAAGGTTCCGCGTACTGCCTGGGATCTGATCGACGCTTCGGTGGAGCTCGGCACGGGGCATGCGCAATTCGAGAGAAACAATGTCGACATTAACCTTCCCATTCATCTCTACCTATTGGCCAAGGCGGGTTACGGCTACGCGATTGGAGAAGACGTATTTGGGATTGTTCAATTGGGAGCAGGTACTGCCTTTGCCAAATATACGCCTGAGAAGGATAGCGAAGTTGACGCTTCGACGCTTTCCGGCTTTATCGGGCGCCTGGGCTTCCAAGTCTTGGCACCGGTTGCTGACGGGTTTGATGTATTTGGCGCGCTGCAGCTTAACTACATGTCATTTAGCGGTAGCGACGTGGATGCCTTCCAACTGAATATGCCGGCGCTGTCCGTGGGTGGGCGTATCTTGTTCTAGGACTTTTTTCTGCGTTTCCTAACTTCCGCGTTTCCGCGTCAAAGAACTGATCGCGGAAACGCGGAAGGAAATTTTATTTCATACATAAGCAGTGAAAAGCGGAAAATTAAGCCGCTATAAATCCTCGAGCATATAATAACACGGCAGTTGCTGTTTGTTTTGAACCTTAATCGACTTGTCTATAACGGGTCGAAATCCGAAACGCATAAATAGTTTTTGCGCATGCTTCATCTGCGGCGTGGTGGCGAGATATAAGCGGCGGTAGCCTAAGTCACGAGCTTGGACCAAACAAAGCTCCAGCAAATACGCTCCGAGGCCCATGTTTTGGTATGATTTATCGACCACGAACTCGCGGATCTCTCCGATCCGCTCGCTAGGGGGCAGGCCCGCTAACGGTCCAAGTCCAATACAAGCAATCAACTCGTCGGTGCTGGTCAGCTTCACAATCTGCATTCTTGCACCTTCTTCGAAGTAAATCTCGTGTAGGTTCTCAAGACGCAAGAAGGTCGATCTTAAAACTGTTCCGGCTTCTTCAAAGGTCAAGAAGTTGCGACGAATGAGTTCAATGACTTCTGAAACATTCTCTTTTGTTAATGTCGAAACAGAAATATCCGTCACAATATTGAGCGCCTTTGCTTCTTTTTCGACAACGTGGCGCTTAGTCGTATCTTCCATTTGCGAAGCATCCTAGTGACAAAGAAGGTTTGCAACGATCTGTAATTAGCCTTACTATGAAGACTATAGCACTCCTTAATTTAAAAGAAAAATTAAAAACTTGGCGAAAAATCGCTGCTAAATGAGACGGTACTCTTCATGAACAAGAAAATTTTACAACTCGCGTTTTGCCTCGCAACAGGATTTGCGACAACATCTGCTTCGGCAGATGAGCTGAGTTTGGTGTCGGGATTATTTCAATCGCACAAAGAGAAAAACGAAGTCACGGAGGAGCACGTCGGCACTTCGAACAAGGTAAGTCTTGGCGGAAGGTACGGAATTCCAAGAGACGATTTAATTCACTTCGTCGGAGTAAATATCAGCGTGACCACCTTTGACAGCTCCGACGAAAAACTCGATCCCGCCAATGCCACAAGCTTCGAAGCATCCTATGGTTTGCGACGAATGTTTGCCAGCAGTTCGGAGTCGCTTTGGCCGTTTCTTGGAGTCTCGTTATCGGCAAAAAGCGGCACGGAAGGCGATTTCATGAGCGGAGGATTTCGCAAAACCCAGGTCGCAGGGCTTTTTTATGGTCTCGAAGCAGGCTTGAGAACAGTCTTTGGCAAGACCTATTTCCTTGATATTACATCGCATATTTTTCAAAGCTCCCTCTTTTCGACCTCGAAGGAAACTCTTTACAGCAAAGATGGTGAAACTATTGCCAATACAGAGACGACTGAGGTACAGTTGTTCGCTGACACAACCGGCTCAATAAACGACATTGCGCTCGGTCTTGGAATGATCTTTTAATTAGGACAACTGTATGGCAAAGAAGATTCGACCACCAAAAAAACGCGGCAAAACAGCACGTAAAAAAGCAAAAGCAAAAGCTCGCGTTAAGCGCAAAAAGAACAAATCTCCTCACGGACGAAAAATCGTCTAGACGAGGCCGCCACCTTGAGGGCTCGTCATCCTGAGAGCCCGAGAGCCCGTCACCCAGAAAGCCCCCGTCATCCTGAGCGAAGCGAAGGATCTCGCGACACGCACCTACTTCGATTCAAGCCAGCGCGTCGTGCGCCCCAAACAAACACCGATCGCCTCCGCCGTTTGCAAGAACGGATCTGTAGCGTCAATCGGTCGGAACTTGCCTGCAACGTCGTTATAAGTGATTTCGTCAAAAGCGCCATTGCGAAAAGAAACAATCTTGCCGTAAGCCTTTCTCTTGATCATTTCGATTGCCTTGACTCCATATGCGGAGCCTAAGATACGATCATCAGCGCACGGCATGCCGCCGCGTTGAGTGTGGCCTAGAACGGTGAATCGGGTTTCAATCCCAACTTTGCTGCTGATGGTTTTGGCAACATACTCGCCGACGCCGCCAAGCACCTGGCTGCCGGCCGAGCTCTTGGTGAAGAATGGTTCGCCGCCTTTTTCATATGCGCCTTCTGCGACAACGACAACACTGTACTTTCTTTCGAGATCCCGTCTTTGCTTCAATTTATTGAACACAGCTTTGAACTCAAAGGGTACTTCGGGCAGAAGAATCACATGAGCGCCACCGGCAATCCCTGCATGCAAAGCGATGTGGCCTGCGTGACGGCCCATAACCTCTAAGATCATCGCACGCTCGTGGGATTCAGCGGTTGATTGAAGCCGGTCGACGGCCTCTGTCGCTATTTCTACAGCTGTCTTAAAACCAACTGTTATGTCCGTCGCCGCAAGATCGTTGTCGATGGTCTTGGGAATTCCGACGACGTTAATTCCTAATGTCGAAAGTTGGTACCCGATTCCCTGCGTGCCGTCGCCGCCAATGACAATGACGCAATCCAAGCCCAAGTCTTTATAAGCTTCGACCACCATCATGCTTTTGTCGCTGGGTCCTGTGCTGCCTTTTTTCAAACTAAACGGGTTGCCAGAATTGGTCGTCCCTAAAATTGTCCCGCCTTTGCTAAGGATATCAGTCACGTTCGATATTTCTAGCCTTCGTATTTCGTAAGGACGATTCATGAGACCATTAAAACTATCCTTAATGCCCCACATCTCCCAACCATAAGTGCCCACAGCATGCTTTACCGCTGCGCGGATAATCGCATTCAATCCAGGGCAATCACCGCCACCTGTGCAAATACCGATTTTCATAAAAACAACCTCCGGTCATAACCCAGGAACTCTTAACCTATTGTTTGCGAATATTATGAGGAAGTCAAGGCGATGAACTTCGAAGTGCAACTCAATACTTAACTGTTGAGGTTTTATGCCGATAGTAGGAGGAGTAAAAGAGAGCCACATGAGCAATTTGCCAAACAAAATTCTGATCATCGACGACGACGTTACCGTCGCGGGCGCCATTAAAGAGCCGCTTGAGAAGCAGCATGAGATAAAAGTGCTCGCCGCGAACGAACTCGAAACCGGGATGTACATGTTCAACCAGAACCGATTCGACGTCGTTCTTGTTGAGGCGAATTTTGAGCCCAACCCCGGACTCGTCATTATCCAAAAGTGGCGCAAACACGAGGTCGAGGAGAAAAGGCAAACAGGCTTTATCCTGATGGTTGACCAAAAATGGTCCAGTAATCAAGAAAAGCTTCAGAAAGAGCTTCGCGACATCGAAGTGATCATGAAACCCTTCACTATTATCCAACTTCTGCCGGTCCTCGCACGCGCCAAGGCAAATAAACTCCGAAATATGAAATATAACGAACTTCGAGAGAACGCCTTAGCATTGACGCGACACAACAAGCTCGACAAAGCAATGGAGTCGATCAAGAAGCAGTTGCCCGAACTTGGATCACGCGGTTTGGAAATGATGGCAGAAATGTACGAAGATCAAAAAAAGTACGATCAAGCTCTTGAAGTCGTCGACAAGCTTGTTGCCACCGACAAAGAGAATATCACCTTTTTAAACATGAAAGGAAAGATTCTTCTCAAACTTGGAAAGGCCGAAGAAGCTTTGAAGATAATGGAACAAGCCGACAAGTCCGCCGCAGGAAACATCGAGCGTATCAACAATATGATCATGGGCTACCTCCATATGAACGAGCCGGACAAGTCCATCGCAAAAATGAAAGAGCTTATCAAATTCTCTCCCGAAGACCCTGAGGTTAAATTTGACATGTTCGCCAAATTGCATGAGTTCGGTTTCGATAAACACGCCGAGAACTTTTGTCGCGAAACAACAGCTCCTCTCGAAGTTATCCGTCACTTCAACAATAAGGGCGTAGCACTTGCTCGAGGCGGTAAGGTCAGGGAAGCCATTCTCGAATACGAAAGATCGCTCCGCTATTATCCGACTTTCAAAGAAAACTATAGAATCTACTACAATATCGCATTGGCTCACGCCACGCTTAAAACCCGGGGTTCCTTAGAGGCAGCGCTCGCCGAGATCGAAAAATGCCTCCAGATGAAGCCTGGTTTTGACAAAGCGGTCAAAACCAGGGAAACAATTCTGGGTATCCTTGGCAAAGGCAACAAAGCCGGCTGATTTTCACGACATTATTCGCAGAACTTGATCTCAGAAATGGTACGAGGTATGCCGTAGGTCTTTACTTGCAGGTCCACGAGTTTGAATTTGCGATTATAGGCTGACTTGGCGAAGTCCAGCGGGGCTTGGAGTCGACAGTCCTGCTTGTTCACGACATAGTTCCGAGCGCAGACGGGAATGAAACCCTCGTCGATTTTGCCAATATTTTGCTTTCTTTGGTCTTCTTCCGTGTAATTTGCCCGGTCCACGTCGGGAACGAGATACCACTCGCACTTTTTGCGGTGTTCTTTGTCGCACCCAGCCCACAAAATGGCAAAAATTAATAAATACCGCATAAGTCTTGCTAATCTAGTTGTTATTTTCAAATCGCACTACTAAAATTATTATCCAGAGTTGTGTGTTAATAGTCAAAGTTTCAATTGGTTAAATCAATGTACGAAACCGTCAAAAGCGAACTCAACAGATTTGAACGCTTCATGAGTTGGGGCCGCGCGCCCAACATAACAATTAAGAAGATCTGCGAATTTGGGTGTATTTTATCACCTACCCAAAGCTCCTTGTCGTTGCGCAACAACAAGGAAATCGGCCTGACCCTTATGGGCATCACCCACGGCAACGAGGTTGCCGGGCTTGCTGTCCTCAACGAACTATTCGCGGCAATCCTACAAGGCGTCATCACCCTCGACTTCCCAATAGCTCTTTTGCTTGGCAATCCAAACGCTGCGCTTAAGAACACAAGGTTTGTAGAGCGCGACCTTAATCGTAGCTTTATGAACAGCGATACCCAAAAAGCCGAAGAAAAGAGAGCGCGGGAACTCGAAAAGATTCTACGAAAGACGCTGCTCTTCTTGGACTTCCACCAGACAAGCGAGCCGTCCTCTACTCCGTTCTTCATCTTTCCGTATTCTGAAGGGGGCTTCCAATTCGCGAGGACAATAGAAACGAACATTCCCATAGTGACCCATTGGGGAGACGATTTTTCCAAGGAAGGTCGATGTACAGATGAATTCGTTAATAGCGAAGGCGGCACGGGAATCACCATAGAGCTTGGTCAAAACGGGTTCCATCCTTACCACGTCGCGGCTGGGTTCAAAATCGCGGTTCGATCGCTAATGGCGGCCAAGACGTACATTGCGCAAGAGGGATTCCCAGCGGACGAAACGCTTTCAACCGCTCAGATTTACACTTGGGCAGATGTTCTAGAGTATCCGAGAGAAGCAATAATGACGCCAGGCTATATAAATTTTGCCGACGTCAACAAGGGCGACGAGCTGGGCGTTTTAGACAAAAAGAAAATTCCCGCACCGTCGTCCGGCAAAATTCTCTTTCCGAAATACAAACGCAGTGAAACCGAACCAGCACAGATAGAGATTTGTCGCATTCTGAAGAGAATACCTTTCGATGCTATAGGCAAACCATGATTAAGCTATTAAAAATCGTACCCGCGATTTTGACGACCGCCTCATTCCTGCCATTTGCCTATGCGGAGACGGAGAAGTCTCCGGAATCGAAAGCCGCGAACCAGCCGGAATCGAAAATGGAAACGGTGGAAAAGGCCGCTCCTCCAGCAACCACGCCAGCGCTTGATTTCTGCGCCCCTTTGCTTAATCCGCTCGTGGGCGATGTTATATATCTCGAAGACAAGCAAAAGCTAATAGTATTCAAGAAGGTTAAAGACACGACAACGGGCGACCATGCTCTACACTTTCACTACAATCTGCTTGAAATCAATACCAAGACGCTTAAATCAAAACTCCTTTCCAGTATGACGTTTGAAAAGACCCCTTACTTCATGATCCCTGACTATCCCATTACAACAATGCTATTGGTGAGCTTTAAAGAGTCACTTCCACCATGCCCAAGCGGTGAAGCACGATCGACGGGAATATCACTATTGCCTCAGGCTAAAATCATCGCCCAAGGCAAGAACGAGTTCTTTCATTTCTTTGCATCGAGGAAAGGAAGCATGCTAGCGCGTCCGGGCGCTTCGTTGGAAGTCGACCCCGCGACACTCCAAACACGATCTCTTTTTGCATTCCCAAGGGAAGAAACACCTTTGTATTTCGATCGATCCAAGCAATTTCTTTCGTGGGATGGAAAGAACAGGATTTTGAAACAGGCCACCACCAGCCCCGCGTATGAGACCGTCCGCACTTTGCAAGTCGATCCATCGGAATCGTTGCTTATTGCCGGCACCAACGTTGCCGTAGGTAGCATCGAGGACAAGGAAAATGTGCTGACGCTTAATTTTCTTCAAGAAGATAGGGCGCAATGGAAGAAGGGCGAGGAAAAGAAGATCGGCATTGAAACCCAGTTTCCTCTAAGGAAAGCCGCATTCGCATATTCGGGCAATAACTTACTTGCCATATTTGGCCGCGAACCGAAGAGATCAAAGCTCTGGGAAAAGATGTTTATCAGCGACATACAGACCGGCAAGAAAGTGGCGGAACTCAACCTCTCCAAGGGAAGATATGTTAGCGCGGTAGTTTTCTCTGACGGTGGAAAGAAAGCATTCGCTTTTATCCATAACTCCACCGATCACAATCTCGTGGCGGTAAATGTGTGGTCCCAAGCCACTTCTAAGTGGCAAGAAGTTTACTTAACGTTACTCTAAAAAAGAAAAACCCCCTGCCTAAAGGCAAGGGATTAAGTAAGGGTTCTGCTTTTTAGTCAGTATTTATTATCTCTTCATGTTAACGACTTCTTCAATCATCGTGTCGGTGGTCGTGATCGAGCGTGAGTTAGCCTGGAAGCCCCTCTGCGTTACGATCATGTTCACAAATTGACCCGCCAAGTCGACGTTTGATTCCTCAAGGGACGACGCATAGATCGAACCTCTAACGCCAGACTGTGCCGTTCCCAATCGCGGCTCGCCAGACTCTCGCGTGGAGAAGAACTGGTTACGACCCGCTTTTTGCAGCCCGTCCTCGTTCTCGAAGGATGCCAATGCAACGGCACCGAGAACTTTTTGAATACCGTTTGTGTAGTGGCCCTTAATTTTGCCGTCCAAGTCGATTTTCAACGACTTGAGGTTACCCGCTTGATATCCGTTTTGGCTATGAAACACTGTCTGAGACTTCGCAGCGGTTGCGGTGGACGCTCCAACGCCGTTGCCGGCCTCGGTCGAAAGGTTTTTGCCGAAGTCAAACTCGATGACTTGGTTGGGGTTTGCACCCTTGGCAAAATTCGCGTTCGATTCCATCGTCTCTTCAGCAAGTAGCGCACCATTGTAATCAAATTTCGTAACACCATGCCCGATTTGCTTAAGTTCGGCCCCGTCAGCGTCCGTAACCTCTGAGCCGTCCACTGTTGCAAACCACTCGTAGGACATACCGCCTTCACTGTTTTCGATACGCCGAAAGTAGGTGGTCATGGCATGGCTGTTACCGTGGCTGTCGAAGATGTTCACTGTATTGTTGAACGAGGAAGTTTTTTCCGGATTTTTGATATCGAATTCTTGGGGTGCGATTTCAGCTCGCGAATCTAGGTTTACGTTGAATGTTACCTTCGAAGTTGAGATTGGCGGGAGGTTGGCCGTAATGAGGCGGATGTCCGACAACTTACTGAGGAGGTTGCCGTCTTGGTCCGCTTCGTAGCCTTGAACGTGACCACCTACCGCGTCGGAAAGATAGCCGTCCTTGTCGAAGTTAAACGAACCAAAGCGTGTAAAGAAAATACCACCGGCCTCTTGAGTCTCGCTCAAGGGGTTCTTAACGACGAACATGCCCTTTCCCTGAATTGCCAAGTCTGTGAGTCGGTCCGTAACGGCGAGGCCGCCCTGCGTGTGAATTGTTCGAACTTGGCTGAGTCGAGCACCCCGGCCGATCTGTCCCGCACCACCTGCGTCCTGTGACAACAAGTCGTTGAATTCCGCGCGATCGTACTTGAATCCCTTGGAATTGGCGTTCGCGATGTTGTTGGCAACGACCGACATACTATCGGACATTACGTTCAATCCGGTTACGCCCGTGTACAAGGCCTGTGTAATTGACATAAATACCTCCAAAGCAGGAAAACTGATATTAAGCTTTATTCCTACTTTAGAGTGCCAAGAGCCTTGCGTAGCAATTGTTGCGAAAATTCATCAATTGAATAGGTAAGGACTGCATGTCGTGACTAGAGATATTTTTCCTATAAGGCTAAGCCATTAATTTTAATTTCGATTTAGCGTCCTCAGCTTCTTTGCCTGCGTCAGCCTTTGAGGCTTCTTTCCCCTGCGACTTTTCCATCCAGGCTTTGTATTCCTCGGGCTGGAGCCTTTCGGACGGAACGCCGTCTGGTCTGGGATTCTCAACAACGTCTTTCCAGGCGGTATAAAGAGTCATTAGAAGATTTTCCACGACATCGAGACATTTTGAGTCGTTGTTGATGTTGGCTTCGATTAGTTTGTCTATCATGAATACGTAAAGGTTTTCTAGATCTGCGGCTAGTTGACCCCCGGCTTTAAAATCCAAGGTGGCCATGAGTTCGGAGAGAATTGCAGTAGTCTTGCTTATGAATTTACCTTTTTCAGCAATCTGTTTCTCGCCCATAGCGACTTTGGCTTTTTTTATGAACCTAATCGCTCCTTCGTAGAGCATCAACAGAATTTTACCCTTGCTTGCTGTGGTAACTTGGGTTTTCTGGTACTTGGAATACGGGTTATTCATAACCTACCCTTCGGCTTTTAACCGGCTCCTTTCCCTCCACCTTGACTACCAAAGCGTTGGCTGAGAAAGTCGCCTTGAGATTTCAGACCCGACAGTTGGCTTTCAAGAGCCGAAAACCTTCTCTTGATGGCCTCTTCACGTTGTTGCGCTCTCATTTCTCTCTGTTCGATGACCTTGTCTTGGTTCTTAATAATTCGATCCAGACTTCGCATCCGACTCTTCAGAACACCACCTTGGGGATCCTTGATCTGCTTGATCTTTTCACCCAGCTTCGAGGCAATGCCTTCAACGTCTTTTCCACGAATAAACAACGCAGCAACGCTATCGTAATCTTCGGCTAATGCGCCGCGTACTTTAGCCTCGTCATAATTAAGCATTCCGGTTTTGGGATCGGTGGTAATACCAACCTCCGCAAGAGTATTGAATTTTCCACCTGAATTTGTGGAAGTCCCTATGACACCTTGCAATTGCCGCTGAATTGACTTGATACTTCCATCGGATGCCAGAACCCCGGCCTTCTTGGTCTTTTCGTCTACCTTAAACTGGTCGTTGATGAATTTAGAAAGCTCGTTGTACTTGTCGACGAAGGTCTTAATACCTTCAAGCGTCGCGTCAACGTCATGAACTACGTTCACTTGAACCCTTGTCCCAGGCTCCGAGCGCTTTGCATTGAACACAACCCCGTCGACAAGTTCTTCCAAATTATTGTCTTCGTCAGTGACGGGAACGTCCTCGAAAAGAATATCGAGATTCCTTCCTGTGACTTGCTCTTTGAATTCCAAAAATGTTGTATCTTCGTCGATGGTGATTTTCGCTTCGTTGCCGGAAGTCTCGCTTACCACAAGAAGCCTATAAGCGTCAGGTTTGTATTTGGTGTTAATGATCATGGCTTTGACGCCAAGATCTGCGTCATTGATTTGGTTGGCAACGTCTTGAAGTGTGGAGCCTGGTTCTACTGTGAGTTCGAATGCTTCCTTGTCGTCTCGTTCGACAAGCATATAACCAAATCCCACGGCAGTCTGATCCTTGTCGGGGAATCCGTAGGCCAGCTCTTTTTCGTTCTTTGCGAGCCCTCGCACTTCAAATTCGTAACTCCCGGTTAGAGCTATTCCCTGCACCGTACCATCAAGAATATCGGGATGCGAGGATTCCACTTTCATTCTGTAAAAATCTGCCTTCGACTTGAGGCTGTTCACAGCAGAATCAAGGCCGTTCACCATTTCGTTAATTTTACTGAACTCGTCCTGCTCTTCGACGTACTGCTCTTTACGCATTTTTGCGTTTTCGACGGGGATCTTTTCCAGATCGATCAGCTTTTCGACCACCTTTGGATCGAATAAGCCGGTCGTTGATCCCGGACCTCTGATTCCCATTGCTAGACTCCTTTACGATCTATGCTCGACAAGCGTCCTTTTGTGCCGCTATTATGAAAACATGCAAGCAGACTTCAAGATTATTCAACCCAATGACGAGAGTCTCATCCTCTCTCGCAACCATCTCGTGCAGGAACAACTCCGAGCCAAAAATCCTCTGTTTCCGGTAGAGCATGAATACCCGATTGTTCTTGACCAAAAGATGGCGATGCTTAGCTACTGCATGATGAACGACAACAACGAGGTTGTCGCTCACGCCAATCTTTGGCCTCGGCGCTTCATTACCGGAGAATCTTCAAACCAATCCTATAACGTCGGTCTCGTTGGCAATGTGGCGACAGATAAACGATGGCAAAATAAAGGTCTCATGCGCAAACTCTTCGGATATTTGGAAAGCATTGCACGCAAACAGAATTTAGACGCACTTATCCTCTGGAGCGACCTAGTTCAATTTTACCAAAACCTCGGATTTTCGTCACTGAGCAGGGAATTCCGGTTTCACATTGAGAGGAAATCCAGCGCTCCGGGAAAAACCGACTTATTTATGATCGATACCAAAAGCGTAACTATCGGGGATGCGCGCAAGCTATTGGATATACGCTATAAGGTCCCGTTTACACTGGAAAGATCTCCCGAAGAATTCCTGCAACTCTTAACCATCCCAGCCACTTATCTTTTTATTAGGCTAGGGCGCGAGGAGATCGAGAGATACTACCTTATTGGTAAGGGCTACGACATGGTGAACGTTATTCACGAATGGGGATGCAACAACCCTGTTGATCTTTACAACGACGTTGTAGACATAGGGCACGAACTTGATTTTCCTAGTGTTACGCTTCTTTGTCCGCCGACGATAGAACCATCCTGGATTCAAACGCTCAAATGCTTAAGCGCCACGGAGGAGACTTGCTCCATGGCAATGATAAAATACTTAAATGATACTGATTCGTTTCGAGAGAAGCTTTCGCAGTGCTTTATTTGGGGCCCAGATTCAATCTAGCTTTGACCTTGTAGCAGCTGCAACGCCATCTGTGGTACGGAGTTCGCCTGCGCAAGAACGGATACGCCTGCTTGCGTCATAATTGAGTTCTTGGTGAGCTCCGATGTCTCGCTTGCGATATCGACGTCTTTGATTCGAGAGTTAGCAGCGGAGAGATTTTCGACCGATACCGAAAGGTTTTGAATGGTTGACGACAATCGGTTCTCAATAGCGCCAAGCTCACCTCTTATCGACGACACGCGTTCAATGGCAGAGTCGAGCAAACTAAGACTTCTTTGCGCCTCCGGTTTGTCCGGTACGCCCAAAGATTCGAGTCCTAATTTGTCCGCATTGACGTCGGACTTGAAAGCGTTGAAGGTAATCCTATCCACGCCCAGAAGGTTCAGGCCGCCGGTATTTACTTGGAAGTCCAAAGAGCCACCTGTACCGTCCAAAAGAACAGTTCCGTTAAATTCCGTTACGTTTGCAATACGGTCGATCTCTTCTTTGAGCAGTTGAAACTCTTCGTCGAGATATACTCTTTCTTTCTTGCCGATGGTGTCACTGGCCGCCTGGACGCCGAGTTCTCTCAATCGAACAAGGATGTTTTGGATTTCGTTGAGACCGCCTTCAGCAACTTGTATGAGGGAGATACCATCGGAGGCATTTCGTTGCGCTTGTATCAAACCGCGCGTTTTTGCTCGAAGTTTTTCAGAGATCGCAAGACCTGCGGCGTCGTCGCCCGCTCTGTTGATGCGATATCCGCTTGAGAGTCGCTCCAGCGACCTGTCAAGTAACGATCTCGTGTTACGCAAGTGTCTTTGAGCCGTCAACGACGAAACGTTGGTCGCAATTCTCAAGCCCATTGTTGTACTCTCCAGCGATTATTGAGTCTATATTTACGCCAAGCTTGGCATCATTGTGCGGCTGTCTTGATATTTTGAGTATAACATGGAGCGTTTGCGAAACACAAACAACGCAAGCCAAAAAGGGGCGCCGTTACTAAGCAAAAATTACTCAGTAACCGCCGCCAAAAGGGATGGAAGATCCTTCTCAATTGCCTCTGCTTTATTAAGGTCAATCTTTGCAAAAGACCCTAAAAAGTCTGTTTTTATCCAGTAATTGATCTTATTTGGCTGACCGGCTTCTCCGGGGACAACAATCTTCTTAAGAACGATCTTCTCGATTTCTTTGTGTTCGTCGAAGAAACTTAGTTCAAAAATTGTCGCGGCCGCATTCAGCTGTTCGTTCGTTGCCACATCGGCGAACTCGATAAGTTTGAGACGCCATATTTTATCCATCCAGTTGGTGTAAATCTTCTCAGCGGCCGCACCTTCCTTATCTTGCTTCCAAGAAAAGTTTCCATGCTCGTCTCTGACGCTGTGGTCCAGATTGAGATTTTTTTCTCCCGCGGTAACGCGCGCCTTCTTCACGTCTTCTTGTTGCGCCTTAAAAATATTTCGCTCGTACATGCGCTGATCAGCCTTAGCGAGATCCTCGATTCTATTGCCGCGCACGAGAATGACTTTACCTTTCTCCTCGTCGAGCGCAAACAAATTGCTGCTCCCGTAAGCCTTCTTGCCGATCTTGAGCTTAAGCTCCTTGCCGTCTTTCGTCTTAACCTTTAGGTTCATGACATCTTCGGAGTCAAATCCGAATTCTTTGGTGTCCAACGATTTTGCGTCGCCGATCACGCGCTTCGCTTTCAAAGGGGCAAAAGAGCTAACAAGATCGTTGAATCCCTCTCCAGCCTTAAACTCCTTTATCTTGACTTGCTTTCCGGCAGGCTCCGGCCCTTCGGGTTTTGCCGCGTCGACAGGGTTCTCCGATGGAAGATCCGCCTTCTCGTCTCCGCCATGCTCAGAATCTGTCTTTGCATCAGCGACCGTCTGCTCCATTTTTATCCAGAAACCGCCAGTGCTGCGCGCATTGGCCGAAAGGTTAACCTTTGCTGATTCAAGAGTAACGCTCTCTACAGAGTCACTCGGAAAATTTACCCAATCGACGGAATCATCGCCTGAATCCGATTTTGGCATTGAGGAGTAATAAGCAAATATAAGGGAGCCTGCTAACCCCAAAGTGTAGAACGAAAGACTTCTATTCATCGCCAACCCTCCTGGGTTTTCGTTTTCGAGTTGCAAAGTAACCTGCGATCAAGAACAGCACTGGAACAAAGAAGATAGAACCGTGAAACACAAAGAGGTCTCGCGCTCTCGAATGTCGAATCTTTACGTCTTCCTCGGAAGCTATTTCGCCGCTGATCTTGGCGTCGCCCATTATCCATTTGATGGTATCAAGTACAGCAAGTTGATTGCCGGGATTTCGCAAAAGAAAATCCGAAGCCATAGTTGAGTCGGCAAAGGTTACGATTCTTGCCTTTGAGGGTGTTTCACCGCCCTTGATATCAAGTTCAGAAGCTACGCCGAGAACATACGGTTTTCGGACCTCCGCACCTTCATTAAAGGTGTAGTCTCTGTTTTTGTCCGCAAAGGACGATGCAATCGTCTTAACGGTATCAACATTTTTCCATCCGTTATTGGACGGTTTAGATTGAAGGTGACCAGCTCGGAAGAACAACAACTGAAGCTTGTCGTCGTTTTTGGAAAGGTTTTGCACCGACTCGTGCGAACTAAATACGTTTGTATAGATAAACCATTTGTCGACAGAGGATCGACTAGCCGCAACGTATTGCTTGTCGTTTGCCATCCTCTCCCAGATCACGTTTACACCAACCTCTTTTTCCAGGAATTCTTTAAGCGGATCAGTTTGTTGGAGAGCAGGAACGGAGTTTGAGTCGAAAACGTCATCATCTAAAAACAAGACAAGACTACCGCCGCGATTGACGTAGTCTTTGAGTACCTGCACTTCTTCAGCAAGAAGATATTTTGTCGGCCCTGCGATAATGACCACTCCCGCATCGTGAGGAATCTCCGCAAACCCTGCTCCGACGTCAAGCTTTTTGACGGCATAGTTCTGCGAACGAAGAACCATTTCCAAACCGCTCACGCTGCGCAGCGGGTTCTCACCGCCGGATGTCGCCATCTCGCCGTGCCCTTGCATGAAGTAAGCGTTTTTCTTTTCCGTAGTCAGCTCCAAGAACGATTTTTGGAATAAACTGTCAAACTTCCTCAGTTTGCTGCGCGCATCCTTGATCTCCAGTCCGACGTCGACTAACTCTCGCTGGTCCCCGGATTTCAAAACGACCTGTCCGTTCCTCGAGACCTTGAATGCCTCTGCTTGGGCTGGATGCAAGTCTGTGTCGAAATACTGCACGGTAATCTTGCTTGAGTTCTTCGCCAAGGCATCAATGTACTCGGCGACAAGGGGTCTCACTTCGTTCGTTTGCGGGTAGAACACGCCAATCTCAACGGGCTTATCGAGATTCTTCACCATGTTGATTGACGCCTCTCCCGGCGCCGTCGCCTTGAAGTAACTCCAATCGTACACTTTATCCCGTTTTGCAAATCCGTAGTTCAAGGCTACCAAGCTCGAGAAAACCATGCCGACCAGCATCCAATTTAGTCCCGACCGCTGCATCGGTCGAGGCTCCGCAAGATCCCCCCTTCCGCACTGCCTATACCCAAGTTCGAAGCCGATTCCGACAAATATGCCGATAACAAGGAACAAGAGCCAAGCGCCTAAGAGAGCTTTCTCGATGAAAAGATCGGGGACAGCCTTGGTTCCCATTACCTTTAGGTAAGCAAGGTAGATGAGCGGCGACAGTGCGACCGGTATCATCCAAAGCAGCATGTAGAGGTAATATTTGGATTCGGTCACAAATCCTTTGCGACGGCAATCCGCAAACAAACCGACCGTCGCTAAAATGCCAAGCACCATGAGACCAATCGCACCCGCCTTCATGTAAAGAGCGTATGCTTCCGCATTCAGATAACGCTCGGCAACAAAGAAAACGATCAGTCCAAGAACAATGGCGGGAAGTCTAATTATCTTGAATAAAGAACTCATCCTTCGAGCCTCCTTGTTTCCAATACCCGCACTGAGCACTCTAAGAAAAATACTATGACGCTCAAGTAATAAACAACGTCTCGCAGATGAACTATACCGCGCGAGAAAGGTATAAAATGCATGTTGTGGATGGCGATGTAGCTAAAGACTTCCTTAAATGGTTCGTCCGTCACATTGGAAAGGATCCAAAAGATAAGTAGGACGACGGTAAAAGAAGCGCCAAGAATTCCGGCAACCATTTGATTTGGCGCAACCACCGAGGAAAATAGAGAGATTGCAATGACGGCGGTCCCCAAGAGTATCACTCCAAAGTACCCGGCCGCTAGATGCCCCAGAGACACCTTACCTTCGACAAATATCAAGCTCGGCAAATAAAGCGAAAAGATCTGCAGAAGAAAAAAGACGACGAATGCCGACAAAAATTTCCCGTAAATGATTTGACGCTCGGTTATGGGTGACGTGAAGAACAACACTATGGTTTTGGATTGCCGCTCTTCCGCTAAGAGGCGCATGGCGAGGAAAACGCAAGCCACCATGGCAATCCCGCTACTAAAGTAGAAGAAGTCCTCAAGCACTTCGGCAGAGTATTTCGCCTGATCGCCAATCGCAAAACTGTTAAACAGAAGACCATTAATAATAAGGGCGAAGAAGGCAATAATGTATCCCGTCCAAGTCCGAAAATATCCGTTCAATTCCCGCTTCGTCACTAGCCAGACTTTTCCCATTCCACACCCTCAACTAGTTTTTGGAATTTTTTACAAGTTTCATAAACAGCGACTCAAGACCATCGTCAAGTTTTGAAAGCCCCACTAAATCAGCTCCTGAGTTTACGACGGCCTTGGCCATCGCACCTCGTAAGTCATCCTCTGCTTCGCAAACAAACCGCATTGCATCCTCGACACTTTCCTTTTGCTCGCACGCGACAACTCCCGGAATAGCCCGAAGCTTCGATACAATCGATTCACTGGAACCCTTGACTTGTAGCTCGACCCGAACGTTGTGTTTTATTTTGCCTTCAATAGACAGTTCGGTGCCTTGAGCTTTCAATTCTCCAGAGTCGATGATCAGGATACGATCGCAGGTTTTAGTGATTTCAGAAAGGATATGGCTCGAAAGGATGACAGTATGATCCCCCTTTAGAGACTTAATAAGGTCACGCATTTCAACAATCTGGATGGGATCCAACCCGTTAATGGGTTCGTCGAGAATGAGCACCTTCGGCTTGTGTACGAGCGCTTGCGCAATGCCGACACGCTGTCTAAATCCATGCGAAAGAGTTCCTAGATGTGCATCCTGCACGTTCGTGAGATTCGTCTTCTCTAACGCCTCGTCAACAGCGTCCTTGACGTGTCGGCTTTCAACACCTTTCAGGCGAGCGACAAAATTTAGATAGGCCCTCGCTGTCATTTCGTCATAAAGAGGGGACGTGTCTGGAAGAAAACCAATAAGTTCCCGTACGTTTTGCGCTTCAGTACTGACGGAGAATCCGCCAATCGACGCCGAACCGCGCGATGGCGCTAAATAACATCCTAGGATCTTGAGTATCGTGCTCTTGCCGGCGCCGTTCAGCCCGAGTAGGCCGACAATCTCGCCATGCTTGATGTCGAAGCTAATGTTCTCGATGGCGCGAGAATCGCCGTAATACTTGCTTAAGCCTTCCACCTTAATCATTCCAACTCCGTCGGCATATCTTTTCTCTCATTACAAAGATGAGCCATTAATTATTAGAAGCCAATGAAAATGATTTTCGTAAGTGGAACTATATTTTAGTTTAAATAAAAAGAAAAGATATTAACGATTGTTCAAGAAAAACGATTTCGGGCAGGGGCGTAGATAGGGGCATTCGCCGTTTTACGTTTTACGGCTAGGCACGTTGTTATTCAATATAGAGTGCCGGGGTGCCTCGGCGAAAATCGCCTTGTTTCAACCGACCGCCGAAATTTTGACCCGATCGAAAAACAACGCCCGTAACGGCGAAAATATCACGGACCTCTGATCCGCAGTTTGCACACTCGTCAACAGGCTTTTGAACTGCTTGTTGATACCGCACAACCAGCGGCAACGAAGGAAGCCACTTTTTAGAATCTGTCTGCGGGACTTTAACAGTCTTTGTCGGAACTTCTTCGCTCAGCGTTTGACTTGATTTATGGGTCTTAGTTTTCATCGATGTTGTTCGCGGCGTGTCTAGGTGACGACTCTCTTTGCGCTCTGGCGCCGAAGAATCGGCTGAAGATTGGCGAAAAGGGTTTTCGATGGGTTCCACGCTGCCCGGATCTCGATAGATGACAAGTGCGTTCTCGGACACCGACAGAGATGCCGTATAGTATTGCTTCAGGTAGGCTTTCACCCAGGGTTCGGAGATGCGGCTCACTGTTTCGCGATTGTTAAAAAGGAGGAAGGAAACCATGCCTAAAAAAACTATAACTACCGCTCTGCGCATAAACCACTCCAACATATAGTCGCCCGTAGGCATATATATTTTAACAATTTTAACATAAATATCAAGTATTTTATTAAAATATTTAAAATTCATTAATATCTCATATATTTCTAATAACCACTCGAAAATATTGACATAAAACAGAGCCGCACGCTATTATGAAGGAAATGCTTCGGGCTGCGGCGGCCCGATTTGTCTCGAGGTTCGGATGAAAATAGCCCTTACCCTACTCCTTGCGGTCTTAAGCTTCGAAAGCCTTGCACAATCCAGACATACGTACAAAAGGCGCGACTCAAGACCCTCTCCAAGAACCGTCCGACCTCTCAGGACTCCCGAATCTGATCGATGGGGCATCGCAGCCAATTCGGGCCTTATCTATCTCGGGACAGGATTCGGAACGGAAGGCTGGTATCAGGTTTCAAAGGATACTCACATCGGACTTCAATGGCTAAGCACCAGCAGCGAACTCGTCTCGCGCAACATTAACGGTTCTAACACCTACGAAAGCCTCGAAGCACGAGCCCAGGTCATCCAGGGCTATTTCCGGTATCTCTTTTGGGGGAGCTTTGGAGTCAGCGCAACGCTCGGAACCGCTAACATCAAGGGAGTTTGGGGATACAAAAACGCGGACGATCCGACAAAGAACCTTCTCACTTCTTACGAAAGCCGTCTCCTCTTGTCATCGGCCGCGTTAGGCAATCATGTGCAATTTGACAACGGGGTTACATTGGGACTTGATTGGTTTGGGACGGGATTTATTCTCAGCCAGAAGGCCAAAGCGAAATCTGAAGATACCGCGCTCAAGGATGCGACGGCATTTCTAGCGGACAATACGCCTGAGGAGCAGATCGCATCGCGTGTCAAAGACAACTTCAAATACTATCTGCTCGTCTTTCGTTTTGGGTACGCTTTCTAAATCTCATCGCGAAGCCAAAAACTATTTATGAGTAAACGTGTAAACGCCATCCCAATTTTCTACCGGCGGTTCCTCTTTGAACGTTTCAATTCGCTTCACGTAGAGATTACTGGCCTTATCGTCGGACTTTAGACGAAGACACGTCAAGAAGCATTCATTGGCCTTGACCCAGTTCCTGCTTCTATAGAACTCCCTACCGGCGTTGAAGGTTTGAATGAACTCACCGAGGTCTTGTGGACTTTGAATATAATCCGGTCGCACAAGGTCGAATACCCGCACAGGTTCGTTTTTGCCTTTAACGCGAATGTCGTCAAGGTTCCTGGTTACAAACTTGCCTGGCGTCAATTTGCGATGGGTAAACTCGCTGAGCATAATCCGAATGCCATATTCCTTCGTCAAACTCTCGAGTCGCGACCCGAGGTTCACCGAGTCGCCCATGACAGTATAAGTGAATCTTTCCTTCGATCCCATGTTCCCCACCGACATTGGTCCCGTATTGAGGCCAATACCCATGTCTATGGGAGGAAATCCTTTAGCCGCGAAATCTTGCTTCAATCTCTCGAGAGCGTATAGCATTTCTATAGCAGAACCGCATGCCACATCAGGAGCGTTCGGTAATGAAATTGGAGCTCCCCAGAAGGCCATGATCGCATCCCCGATGTATTTGTCCAGCACGCCCCGGCTCCTCAGGATAATGCCCGTCATGGGAGTGAAGTACTCGTTCATCAGTTCGCAAAGCTTTTCCGGCGTTAGGCTTTCGGAGATCGTAGTGAATCCGCGCACGTCAGAAAAGAAAACCGTAAGTTCCTTCTTCTCGCCGCCCAAAGCCAACGAGTCCGGATCCTCGAGAACTTGATCGATAACGTCAGGGCTGAGATAATATTGGAACGCGCCTTTCACTTTGCGCTTCTCCGATTCCTCTGCCATGTATTTGTAAAGCGTTGTCGTGAAAAACATCAAAATGATTTGTCCAGACGGTATAGCCATATACGCCCAAATTCCCTCTCGAAACCAAACGTACTCGTTGACGTAGTAATAACCTGACAAGAAACCCAATAACGCGATCCCGGAGAACAATGCGTTGCTCCAAATAAGTATAGGAGTAAACAAAACGCCGATCCCGAGCACGATCAAGAGTTCGATTTCGAATATCTGGAGCGGTCTTTTGAGGAATCTGCCGCCAATGATGTTTTCGACCACGGCGGCGTGGTTCTCAACACCGTCCAAAGCCGGATCGAAAGGATTAGGACGCATATCGTTTATGCCGGTTGCAGTTGCGCCCATGAGGAGCAAGGAATCTTTAAGTTGCTTCTTTTCGTCTCCCGTATACCGGTTGTGGTAGGCGTCCGCCAAACTAAAGTGCTGGAAGCCGCGCGATGGACCGATATGGTTCACCAATATTCTACCAGCGCCCATCGGATCCACGGGAACCTTAATGATCTTTGTGTCATCGTCTCTATTAATGAGTTCGATGCTCTCGATCCCGGCATCGTCAAAGAAAACAAAAATATCGCTATTGAGATATTCAGCCGCAGTTTTGAGCGAAAGCGAAGGGACGAGCTTTCCATTGATGTTTGCCACCAACACGACCCAGCGGTTGATAGCGTCATTGTCCGCGTCATTGCTGAAGAACCCGAAGTAGGGAGACGCTTTGGCCAAGCTCGGTATGTTTGCGACAAGCCCGGAGGGTTTGGTCAAAAGCGGGTAGTCGTCTAGTTTTCGTCCCTCAGGCATGTCGTAGGAGATCTCAGAGTTCAAGATTTCTTCAAGACCGACAAAGGGGTCTTGATCCCCCAAGTTTTGTTTCGCTTCTAGAGCTGTTTGAAAATAAAAAAAGCCCAAAACGATGTTTTGAAAACTTTCTATTCCCTCCTTAAACATGGCGTCGCCAGGACTGGTTTCCATCATTTTTTTAATGTAATCAAGCTGTGAGGTCTTATTTGTCTGCCACCGTCCACCGCCATTGTCCGTTTGAAAAACAGACTTTGCGTCTTCGAGAAGCGCTTTTTCTGGTTCGGAGTAGATAGAGTCGAACCCGATCCACTTAACGCCCAAAGCCTTAAGGTTCTCAAAAGCCTTTTGGTAGTATCGCCTCGAGAATGGCCATCGACCAAAGGACCGTATGGCTTTTTCGTCGATCGCCAAAATTCCGATCTTGGCTTTCGGTTTTAGAGCGCCTCTCCCCCGAATCCTCATATCAAGGAGCTTACTTTCAACGGTATAGGGCAAATCATTGTCCCCAAAGTTGAAGTGCCGGTAATGATAAAACAATGCGAAATACGCCAAACCCGCGATAGCTGCGGACATTGTCACGACAACCAGCTTTAGCCGGTACTTGCTCAAAAACCCGACAAACCCACCGCTTTTCTTGCTAGACGCTGCTTTGCTCATACTGTGACTTCACCCAATAAATTAGAGGCTTAGTGTTACTTTCTGTTCATCGGTTGCCCTTTTACTTCCCATGAGATAAAAGTTAAAAACCATGATTCGGAGAGCCCAATGACCAGAATGGACCAGTCAAAAGACATCACCCGGAATGACATTCCCATGTTTGATTCTTCGACGTCTCGAGACGAAATTTTGGGCACCGATATAAAGGCCTACGCTGCTAAACACCAACTAAAAGAACGCGAAATTTGGGAAAGGGTCAAATCTGGGGAAATCGTGGCTCGCTCTCAAAACGGCAAACTTTATATTTATGAAAAAGACGAACTCCGCAAAAAGTCTCCTCTCCCCGAACACAAGGAAACCCCTAGTTTCGTCGGAGCATTTGCCGACAAAGACCCCGCGGAACTCACTTTATTCCTTGACCATCTCAGCCTTGCTAAGGAAGAGAACAAAGAAATTCTGAAGCTAACTCAAGCCTCAATCCAGCAGATCACCGACTTGTCCCAAAGCCTGCTCACGTCTAAAGACGAGATGATAAAAACTAAAAGCAACCAAATTGCGATTCTTCAAGAAAAGGTTAGGCGCCGGGAGAAAATTATCATTCAACTTCGACAAGAAATCGAAGACTTGAAGATGCTCAACAAGACCTTGAGCTCGAGCAACCTGCTTTAACCCGTCAACCTGAGCCAAACTGTCGGAGAATGAAAGGTTTTTTTCCCTCTTCCCAACGAAGGACAAATGCCCTTTTCAGCGTTTCCCAACTTCCGCGTTTCCGCGATCCCGTATTAAACGCGGAAACGCGGAAGTTGGGAAACGCTGAAGGTATTGTGGATCTCAAACGGAAGCTAGGCAAACCTTAGCCACTTCCCTATTAAACTCCCCACCCAGACCGCCGAAACGCAGCTAGAAGACTAAATGGGTCTAGCATGCGGTTTATCTACAAACTTACGCTTTATCTTCTGGTCTGCTTCACAGGTTTTGAAGCGGCGGCGCAAGAAATTCCGGAAGGGTTTGTAACTGTTCGCCCCAATGCGATGGGAGGGGCATTTACTGCTATTGCGAACGACGAAAACGCCATATGGACCAACCCAGCGGGAATCGCCAGGATCCGCAAGGCGAGATCGCGCAGCGCCGTTCATAGCGTTCGATTTCCCAACCTTATTGTGGGAGCAAATACGTCCGGTCAAACATTCTACAAAGCACTCCAGGAAAATGGGGACGAGTCAGCTGACACGCTTTCGGAAAACTCTGACAAACTAAGTGAGAACCCCCTGTGGGCGGTGACCTCAGCGTTTCCCATGATGATGTTGGAGCTTGGTAGTATGCCGGCCGCTACCGGAGCCTTCACGCACACGACCATTAAAGCCGTGGTCGATAAGGAATCTTCCGATCAGGCGGATACTCAGATCATATCGGATACGGGTGGCGTGGCGACGCTAGCGTTTACCAATAAAACAAATCGATTTAACGTCGGCCTCCAGCTTCGTTACGTCGGTAGATACGCTTATGAAGACACCGTGCCTTTAGCGACCCTCTCCGACCGTCAAGCGCTGCAGGCCGAGTTTAAAGAAAATGCCAACCGGTCAGCCGCATTGGCTGCCGATTTTGGTTTGATGTGGACCTTGGCCGACTTCTGGTTTCCCACTATTGGCGTGGCCGTCCTCAACCTTCCTCAAGGATGTCGAGACAACTATCTTAACCCATACTCAAAACTTCGAGAAACAATCTGCGGGACCGTCTTTACTGGCAGTTTTGGCAATGAGGACGCGCTATCAACCGTCGACCCGACTGATATCAGGTTCGGTGTTTCCATCACCCCGAGGATTCATCGCAAACTGGCGATTAGAATCGGCTTAGACATGCATCATTTTCACTTTGCGTCCGGCGACGCGAACTATGGCTATTCCGATATCCCGATGCTTAAGAGAACCCATGTAGGCGTTGAGCTAGTCTTTGGCAATCCCATCTTACCAAGCCCCTTCTCCATATCGATGGGCGCAAATCAGGGTTTTTACACGATGGGGGCCAGTTTAAGACTGCCTTACTTCTCCCTAGACTTCGCATCGTTCGGCAAGGACGTGTCCAACACAGACTCCCCCGAAGAAGATCGGCGCCTTCTCGGCGGTATTTCCGCTATCTTCTAAACGCAGATTACTTGTTTTGATCGCCAATTTCTGTTTTAATCACAAGGGAGTACACTTTTTGGGAGCCCATTTGTGAAAACCTTAATCATGTCCTTTGCAATTTTGCTGGCGTCCTGCACCACTACAGCACCAACCGCGCCAGAAAATCCCACTGTTCTCGAGCCAAAAGAACAAGACGCTTACAACAATTTGGAAGGATCGGTTTCAGACCCGAAGAAAAAGGAACTCATTCGATACATCGTACGATTGAGCGAAGAGAGCGCGCCATTTACACCGGAAGACAAAGCCGTTCTCGACCAGATACCGGCTTCGCCGACACCAGGCTCCTTCGCGGAAGCCGCGATCGTCGTGGGCGTTCTCAAACAAACACTGAACAAGCAACTTCCAAGCCCGGAAATGTCTTTGGAAACACAGTTCAGCAAGCGCGGAGTTTCGCTCGCCGAAGCACTCAAGAAAAACTTGGCCATAAAGAACCCCAAAGTCTATCATATGGTCGTTCTTGCCCTGGCTCAAACCAGTAATTCGCAAAATTATCGAGACGAGGTCGTCGCTGTCATCAAGGGCGAGGCCGACAAGTGGTCCAATATCCTTGGCGATCAGCCAGCAAATTCCACGGTAGAAAATCCGCCCGTCGTCACCGAAGACGTCCCTGCAACGCCAACATACAGCACTGCTGAATTCAAGAAGCGCGACAATCTCCTGTGGGAGTCCGAACTCCTCGCACAACAAGGCTTGTACAAACAGGCAATTACTAAGGTCACGACGATCGGAGAATCAGACCCGTTTTACCCCACTGCCAAAGAAAAGATTCGCGACTTTAGCAACAAGGCCGTTCAGAACCTTCGACAAAAGGCAGCGCAAGCTTTCGAAAATGCCTTGCCCGTGACGGACGCAAAATCCAAAACCGCATACTTAGAAGAGGCAAAGAAATATCTGGAGGAAGCCATTCAAGACTATCCTCAAGCAGACCATATCTCCACGGTGAAAGAGAATCTTGCCGTCATATCGCATGACATCGAGCGTCTGCAGCAGCAAGTGCAGGTGCAGTAGTTTCTATACGAGATCATCCGATTCGGAATCGGTTTCGTTTTCAGCGTCGGGTGACCCTTCAAAATCCAATCGGGATTGACGTGAACGAATCGTCGGTATGATCTCCCCAAACCGGACGCTATTCGTAGCGCCGCTATACGCTTTTGGAAATTTTTCTTTCAAGTACTGAATAGCGTCTTCCGGCAAGTTGAATGTTGGGAATTCTTTGTAGTTATATGATGACAAGAAAGCAGACGGGCGCTCCATAAGTCCAACGAACAAGAATGGAAAACCTAAACGTTTGCGCAACTGAAGAAGTTCTGCCAACACAGTTGAACAAACATCCTTCTCGTCTTGAAAATCAATGATAAGATAATTGAGGTCTGTGGATACGAGCCAATTGTGAATACCTACCGAAACGTCCGGACAGTTCTTACAGTCTTGACCAAAAAAATTACACACCTCAACTGGGTTAAGAACCACTCCGCCGTCCACTAACGTAGGGATAAAATCCATATTTCCTAGCTCCATAAAGGGATATTCTGGGTCGATTACAAAAGTGTCTTAGTTATAATAGTGCCAGGAAATTTTCAACCAGGATTATGCTCTTTGGCAAAAAAGGTTGCCATCGTCAACGCGGCGCTCAACCAGGGATTTCTTAATAGCGTAAAAGTCTTGGGACTCAAAATGAACTCGGAGCGACTGGACTTTTTGGGCGACAAGCCTCCGGCTATCCTCGAGATTCTTAGCAAGAAAGTAGAGCGGTTGAATGTTTATGTCTATTTTCTCATCTCCAAACAGGGTTAGAAGGCGCTCATCCTTATCACGGTCCAGTACCCTGGTGTCCTGTAGAGCCTTGGCATCCAAGCTCGTCGTTAATTGCAGCTTTATTTGCCACTTCGAGCGCGTAGGCCCCGTTTCATCCGGTATTTGAACGCAATCGATGGTCAGAGTCCATGGAAGCCCCGAGGCGTCTTTTATGGATCCGTAGTCGTTTGCCGTTAACCAGCCCCGAAACTCATTTTCTGCCCTCAGCATACTTGAAATAACAGGGCTTTTTATCAACTCGTCTTCTATGCTATACATAGAGCCTCCGCGTTATAGGAAGGTTGGGTGACCTCTTTTCATTTTACCAGACTTTTTGCACGTCTTAGGACTGCCCTTGCCATTGTGCTTTTTTTGTTCGTAAATTCGTGCGCTTATAGATTTACGAACCTTGCCACGACCGCTCCCTCCGGCATTAGAACCATTGCCGTCGAAGCGATTTACGACACGACCCGGGAAGTCCTCCCCCATGAGATTCTTTGGTCAGAGATGCAAAAAGCCATAATTGAAAATGGTCGGCTCGATTTGACGTCCCGTGCAGAGGCAGACGCGCTGCTAAGAACCCATGTAAAATCGTTTTCTTTGGTTCCCAACGATGACGCGCTCCCCACGGGCAAGGGTCCCCAAATCACCGGGGAGTATAAAAATTGGGCGCCCATGACTCGAGCTGAACAGGGAAGCACCGACGGAGGCGAACTTTTAGGACTTACGGTCGAGGTCGAGGTATGGGATCTTAGAGCCCGCAAAGTGATTTTCAAGAAGACTTACGCGAGCACTGGAAAGATCGACCAAATCTCTCGCATTCCATCGCTCACGCCGCCAGACTCTAATTACCTCTTCTACGAAGAGTCCTTGAACTCGGAAATCCAGGGATTCGCTCGAGATATTTCATCCAAAGCTATTTCAGATATTTTTCTACAGATCTAAAGGCGGACGTCCTTTTGACAAAGGAGGAGAAGGCTGAAGCAAATTTTTCGGCCAAATCGCCCTCGTTTACGGTTTGAATTATTCCGTCTTGCAATACCCATTTTCCGTCAATGAGCACATGCTTCACGTGCCGGCTGCGGTATGAGTACACCAGGTTGGCGGGTAGATTGTGTTCGGGCATGACCCCAATGTCAGGCTGCAAAAAACATATATCGGCCTTGTATCCTTCTCCCAAGTATCCGATTTTGGCGCCGCATGCCCGGGCAGGGATAGTCGTAACCGAGGCAAGGATGCGGCCTGGATCAATCTCCTGCGTCCCTTTGACCTTTTTATGCAAAATTGCGGCGACCTTCATCTCCTGCATGATATCGTTGGAATCGTTTGAAGCCGAACAGTCAGTCCCGATCGCGACAGGTATGTTGTGTCGATCAAACAAGTCGATGGGCGGCAGCGCCTCATAGAAAATTTCGGAAGTTGGACAATAGGCGACAGTCGCCCCCGAATCACCAATCCGTTTCAAGTCTGTTTCGTCAGCACTCACGAGATGCGTTACAATGGCACCCTGTCGCAGCACTCCCAACGACTCGGCATATGAAACAGGGCTCATACCCTCTGTCTTAAGAACCCTGGCTCTTTCACCATAAGTTTGCGAAAGATGCATATGGAAGGGCAAATTGCCGATAATACTATAATCGCTCAGCTCTTTCAGCAAGGACGGCGAAACCGTATCGGCGGCATGGGCGTATACCATGGGTCTAATGCGAGTTGAAAAGGGCCAATTCTCAATACACTTCTTGGTGGCAAGCCACTTATCCCGCCCGCTAGGGATGGGGCCGCCTCGGTCCGCAATGTGCTCTCCGACAAATGCCCGCGCACCAATCCTTTCAAACGCTTTCGCGAACTCAGGCATGAAAAAGTAACTGTCAAAAAATGTCGTCACGCCAGATTTGATCCCGTCGATAATGCTCGAATAGGCGAACATTTCGACATCCTGAGGTTTGAGGTGCGATTCTACCGGAAAGAAAATGTCCTCGATGATGGACGATTCCTTAGACGTTGCCGCTACGGCAAGCGTATGAACTATCCCACGGAAAAGGGCCATAGGCGTGTGACAATGCGAATCGACGAAGCCGGGAATTGCCAATACATTGCCAAGATCCACAATCTCGGCATTTGCGAAGGCCTTCTTTGCTCCCGCCTGATCACCGATGTAAACAATTTCGTCGTCCGCCAACCCAATGGCGGCGTTGACGCGAACTTTCGCCCCGTCTCCCTGCCACAATTTTCCTACATTTATGATCTTCTGAGGCGACTTGCCCAACTTAATCTCCTATCAACGCAGAAACGTCCATCGTTTCCAAAATTCGAGTCTTGCGTTTAGGTCGGTCGACGCATTGTCTCCAGCGCCAAGGAGCAGCTGCTTAAATTTGAAGACCTTTATGTAAGGGATGCCGACGCCCAAGATTGCGGCAATCGTGAGGTTCGGTTTATGGAGAGCCAAGGGAACCAAGGGTAGCGCGTGAAAAAGAATTTTTAGAATCTTTCCTGCCACCATGCTCTCCTCAGGGTGTCTTATTAAAACGATAACAAAAATATACCGATTATTACAGTAACATCATCCCCCTCTTTGCCGCAAAGAGTAAAAAGACGGACGCGCTATGCGTACTTATAGAATTTGCAGATTTTGAGGAAGAAAAAGTGTCTTGTGGCACGCGGGTTGCTTTAGGGAATTCTGAAGCGATGGCGTGAAACACAAACCCCGCCAAATATCCCGCCTAAAAAAGACCCGAAACCCCATCGCTTCCTACCTCCCGCCTTGAAGGAACGATCGAACGCGAGCCGCCGTTGGACAGTAATCGCGAGGAGGAGCAGCGTCCACCTGCAACCAAAACTCCCACTGGTAGCTTCCCTTTGCCAATCCTGATGATTCGAAGAAGATCCCCACTTCTCCTTTTTCGAGAGAGGAATTCGGATCCGTAGGCGCCACGAGAACAGGGAAGAAACCGCGAGCGACCACCGTTCTCGGTATTTTGAAATCGAACGTCGCCCATCGGTCTCCGCGTTTTGCAACAAGCCTATAGAAGCAATCATCTCCTATACAATATTGTTCGCCAAGCTTGGCTAAACTCCTCCAATCCCGATACTCGACATATCTCGCCCAGAGAGGCATCTTGGAGAGGTCGCGATCGAGGATCGTTTCGGGAGCGAAAGTCCACGCATATTGCAGCCCGCTGCCGTGATTGAGATAGGCGGTGCCTTCAACAGGCATCGTCATGACCATGGGGACGAAAGCAGACCTGTTGAAGAACATGACCTCGGGTTTGAGTTCGACTTGGATACGGAAAAATAGAATCTTCAGAAAGAAATTAAGTTGTCCGACCAAGGCTATGGGCGAAGCACGATATTTTTCGAGATTTGCCTCCACGTCGGTCTTATCAAACTTTAGCGTGAAAAAGTTTTTCACGTCGGCCTTGATTTTCAAGAACGCGTCGTGTGCAACAAGAAGTTCGTGTTGTCCAGACGACACGAAAAACTCGCGAAAAAGAAGGTGATTTTCTTTGCTGAACCGGTAGCGAAAACGGTCGGTGGCGACCTCTAGTTCCGCTAGGTTTGGCCGTACTTTTGGGGAAACATGTTTTGGGAGATCCGATTTGCAAAAGCCAAGGTACGCGTATCTTTTCTCGCGCTCAACTTCCACCAACGACGAACAAGGCCGCTTTTCGTTGAGAGACAATCTCCTTCCAAAATCTTCTTCTGCGATAGATATCCGGTCGAGTCTGGATAGAGCAGTACTCTGCCAGGAATCATCCTCGAAGAACTGGGTATGCCCCGATTCGTCAATTGAATCAACCTGAACGCTGCGCTCGCTCCAATACCGGCCTTCCTTTGCAAATAGCTTGAGATCTTTGATTCTGCCCTCAAAACCGCCCGGCAGGTCAAATCCCCAAATGAACGATGGGCACACGCTTGCGACGCTCGGTGATTGCCACAACATCATCAGTGCAAATGCGACCACTAGTTTCAAAAAGATCATCTCTCGCTGGATTACCAATTCGAGGAATTCTATCAAAGGCTTTTTGCATGGGCAAGGTCGGTGGTTTCAGGAATCAAGAAACCTTAGGAACTGTTGTTTGGTTAACCAGATCCTTAAGATCCTGAACGAATTGGTTGACAATAGCGTCATCGATATTCACATAGCGGATTTCGTGATAATATTGAGCGCCTTCTTTATAGCTGTAGTGTACTTTGCCTTCAATTTCAAACACGCTTCCGCCGGATATCTTACTATCCCCTAAGTCGAAGATCATTTTAAGCGCATCGCCGTCGGGCACTTGCGCGCCGAAACTCAAAAGGACCCCCTTACGGGAGAACTTCATCAAGCGTGCGGGACCCACGTTCGTATGGATATAGAATTTCAATTCGGAAGATCGATTTCCGACAGACCAAACTTTTTCCTCTCGAACAGAATCCGTAGAGCTGAGGTAAACCTGCATCGCCTCCTGGCGCAGTTCCGGACTCAAGAAGAATGGGTCGTATTCGAATGCAGTTACTTTTTCTTGTCGATGCTTAATATAAATTTCCTTGGTGCTAATGCCTGTCTTGTACGCTCCCATGGGGTCAATAAGTTCCTTAGTGGTCGGGCTCATGAGAATGGAATGCGGTTCGCAAGCGCCTTCGAGGCGTTTTGCAAAGTTAACGCCATTGCCTATGATCGTTAGGTCGAGCTTCTCTTCCGAACCGAGGTTGCCTAAGAATACCGAGGACGTGTTTACACCAATCCGCAATGGATAAACCGGTTCGCCGTTCTTGAAAGCATCCAATGTTTTCTGTAAATTGTGCTTTTGGATCTCGACCGCACACTGTACCGCTTTGTCGGCGTGGTCGAAGGATGACTCGCCCGTTTCGATAGAATAACCAAAGAAGCATAACAGACCGTCGCCAAGATTCTTGTTCACGATGCCGCCGTGGTCGTGAACGAGTTTGACGATCCCGCCGAGCGTCGATTTCAACTGTTCGAACGCGGTACGAGGCAGGAGGTTTTCTGCTATCAGCGAGAACCCAACTATATCGATGAAAACGATCGTGACGACTCTCTCCCTTGCCTCAAGATCAATATTCTCTGGATGTTTAACAATAAATTTCAATTGATCGGGCGCCAACATACCGTCAAACGCATTTTTCACAAAAGAGGATTTTTTGTGCGCGACGCGACTCTTTTCTGTAAAGACCGTCAATAAGGCCGCTACATAGCCGACCGCAGGCGAAAACCAATCAATCAAAATGCCGTTCTGTGTAAACATGATCATTGTACCGCTTAGCCACAAAGATGCTCCTACAAGCGAAAACATCAGCATGGAAAGGGGATCTAGCTTATAGGCAATAAACGTTGCCACGATACACGCGAGGATTACGAGAAGCTCGTTAAACAAGAATGGTCTTATCCATTCCTTGGACAGATAGCCGTTGAGAAAGGCCAAATGAGCGTATCCGGCAGGCATATGCCCGAATGGGGTCAGCTTAAAATCTACGTTGCCCGTGTAGAAAAATGGCAAAATGTAAACATAATCTCCCGGCGCGATATCGGTCAGCGTTTCTCCCTTTAACGTTTTTTGTAGAAGTGGCCGCAAGGACTTCGTACTTCCAAGGTAAGTTTTGTAAGATGAGAAATTGAGCGGTATCATGCCGTCCGTCATGGTAGGGATCTGCTCCGTACCAGCCATCAATTTGTGATTCGAATAGTACAGATTAGGAATGAGAAGAGTCATGAAGTAAGGGACGTAAAACTCGTCCTGGATTTTCATGAAGGGTGCAATACGTCCGTCTCCGAAGTAATGGATGTGTCCTATGCCGGAGAAGACGTTCCACCAGCTCCTTTCTGGGCCATAGACATAATCTCCGGGACCAGCCGGTATCGGCGGTGGTCTTGACGGGTTGAAATCACCCGAACCCTTCGCTGTCATAAGCTTACGAATGGGGAGGTATCCCGTAGCCTCGGGCAATTGCTCTCGATACTTTATTTCCTGATTTGAAATAAATGAACCCACATAAATGGGGGCGTTGCCTTTCTCAAGCACAGACATGTTGTCGTTAAACTCCGCTAGCTTGTCGTTAGGCATCGTGGTGAGCGAGAATACCGAATCAACAATGATGGCCTTTGGCTTTCTCTCGTTAATTGCACGAAATAGTTCAGACCATTCCCACGAATCCAGGGCTGCCCTGTTGAGCCAAGAAAATGTGCTGTCGTCAAAGCCGAATGTTTTGATTTTGTTGTCAATTTTAGGAGACTTCCCGAAGAACTCGCGAACCTGAAAGTTGATTTGCCAGGTTATTTTCGTCTGAACGTCGGAACCGATCTGGCTTCTACTCACAAAGAGAATGAGCGTGCACCAGAACACACATGAGCATATAGCCCAAGTCGGTCCGATGTTTGGTTTTTGCAGCCAGTTTTTTCGGTTTTTCAACCGACACCTCTCTAAGGTATCATTTATCCGGTGGTTTTTCGGCTGTTGTAAGCTTTTCTGTAGTTTTATGTTACGATGGCCCGTCCATAACCTTGGTGCGATTTTGAAAACTGTCTTAAAACTGTTTTATGTCATGATCCTATGCGCCCCCCTATCGGCGCATGCTAAAACAACGCTTCGAATCGGCGTTGACTCCATTGCTTCTGATTTGGAAGGCCAAACCTCGGGCCAAAACAATTATGTCCGAAATTTGATTGCTCCGCCTTTCCTTGCCGTTTCTAAAGAAGGCAAATGGGTTTGTATAGTTTGCACAGAAATTCCGTCGCTCGCGAACGGCCGAGCTGTAATAACCACAGAAAAGAAGACAAGTTTTCTACAAACGGACTGGGAGATAAAATCCGGATTTTTTTGGGAAGACGGCAAGCCCGTATCAAATAAGGAAGTTGCCGCCACTATTGAGACCCTCAAAGAAAGTAGTTTGCCGCTCAATATTATCGAGAGAATAAAAGTCGATCCAAGGAACCCGAGAAAATTTAGCGTTACTTTTAAGACAACCAGGCCCGACTTTTTCAAGGTGCTCGCTATTTCGTTGATGCGCCATAAACCCGACGAAGCGGTTTCAGAAAGACCCGACGCAAACTACTGGGCATATGGACGTTACAAGGTTAAATCTCTCGAAGGGCATCGACTTTTCCTCGAAAGAAATACCTTCAACAAAGACACCCCAGCAAAAATTGACGAATTGGAACTCATTGCGATGGAGTCGTCGCGAGAGCTCGTTGAGGCACTCGAGAGAAAACAAATCGACATTGTCAAAGAAAACGTTCTTCATGTGAGCGACGTTCGATCCACAGACAGTTGGCCAACTCATCAGGGAAAAAGAGAATTTGTACTTTCTTCTGCGCCCAGCAATAGATTGCTAACCCTTGCGTTTAACCTTCGCAATCCGCAACTCATGGATCATTCGATCCGCGACGCCATCGCCCTGGCTGTCGACAGACAAGCGGTCAATGACAAGATCTTTGCCGGTCTCGGAGAACCTAGCGACACGTTCCTAAGACAATATGACGATGGCACTGTTCTTGTTCCTTCGCGCGCGAAAGCCGATCTCGCGAAAGCTGCAGCTATACTCGACGAAGCCGGGTGGAAACTGATCGAAGGCAAGAGACAGAAGCAGGACAAAACGCTGGAGGCCGAACTTGCCTTCAGAGAATCCACCTCCGCTGATATTGCAAAACTCGTCGGCGATCAGCTTGAAAAGTTGGGCATGGCCGTAACTTTAAAACCTGCGTCGAAGAGCGCATTCAAGAACGAAGTAATTCACGAGAGCCGATTCAAGGAAATGGCCCTCGTAACTTGGCACACTATCCCCTTCGACAGTCTTTGGTCCACCTTTCATTCCTCACAAGCGCCGGGGCATAGCACCGACAACGACACCAACAACATCATGCATTGGCAATCGAAAGACGCTGACGGAAATCTGGAAGACCTCGCGCACGAGTGGGACCCAATGATCCGCAAAAAACACCAAATCACGCTTGTCGATATCGTGACCAAGGAACGACCGATTATCCCGCTCGTTTTCGAACCCAACTTCGCTCTGTTATCTCCCGGCATAAACGGATACTCGCTCGCCAAAGGCCATTACGAAACCAGCCTCTTTGCCAACGAATGGTCGATAGGCCCCGTTGCGACGACATCCGAAAGTCCCGCGACGAGGACTCGATAGGTAGATCCTTGAAAGTTAGCATTCGAAATGCCTATGAGAGCGCCTCCAAATCGATGCCCGACGTTCGAATAGTTATCGACGTCTTTAGAGCATCGACAACTGCGATTGCGCTCCTCGACGCGTCGGTCGAAGAGCTGCTCGTGGCTAACGAATTAGATATTTTGAAAAGATATTCTGCTTTGGGGTATCTTGTTGTTTCCGAAGTCTTTGACCTGGGCATCGACAATTCCCCCACCCTCGTAAAAAAAACCTGCTCAGCGTCGAGCAAGGTCATCCTCAAAACGACCAATCTCACTGCCGCAATCGCGTCTAATTCCTTCGACGGTACCCTGCTTGTTGCCGGATTCGTCAATCTCGCCGCTACAGTGAAATACATTCGACAGCACGATTTCGAACGGGTCGAAATTCTACCGGCGGGTCGCATGTCCGCACAACAACCAACTATGGAAGATAGCGCCTGCGCGGCATTGTTTGCATCGCACTTGAATGGCGTAACAATTGAGGGAAACTATCGTACGGACCTTGAACGCTTGATTGAAACCAAACGTCAACAGGAGAACAAAGCATCGCACTACTTAGACGACATCGTTCATGCGATCCAAGAAGACCTTTCTTCCATTGTTGCTATTGTAAAACTGGTTGGGGAAGGTTTTTGGAAAATCGAGAAGAGTCTCGACGACGACTAAATTTGTCCCTCGGGGAAGCACTGTCTTCGAAAACTTTTCAAGTCGAGATAGTGGCCGCCCGTACTTCGCGAAATAAGCTCGGTGAGGTTATGTGCTTCGGCCGTAAGCTCGCCGGTCCAAAGAATATGGATGCGCATATTCTTGAATTGCGCCAAATGGGCTACAAGCTCGGAACGATCCGAAGTCAGATCACCAATCTCGCGTGCAATAACAAATACGTCCATGCCATCGATACTATGCGTGATATATTTGAGTTCGCCGGGAGTTGTTAAAACCACGGAGCGACCATTAAGGCCAAATATTCGATTAAGAACATACGAAGTGCTAAGCGCCTTGGCTCTGGTGGCGCGTATTCCGAGTTGTCGCACGTCATAGTAAGGTTGCGGTTTCTTCATCAAGAGGTCAATAAATTCGTAAGCGGCATAGCGTGCTTTCTTATCGATCTCGCCTTCGGTCCCGTAAAAGGAACCTTCTTGGCTAAACAGACGCACAATACTGCTGCAAATTATTTCTTGATAAGCATTCGAAACATCGTCGGCGACATCGGCAGCCACAGCGACGGGAGAGTTTTCATTTACAAACCGCATCGACCCAGCAATTCCTGGCATCGCGACAAAAACGCCGACCAAAAACACCAACTTTTCAAAGGTTCGAAACATGAAGCACCTCGGACCCTTGTTTTGCAAGGATTGCGCCCCGGAGTGCTCTTGGAATAATGCTTACGTTTCAGCGAGATAGGACGAGGCGGACCGCAGTTCCCATGTGGTCTTTTTGGACGGTGCCTAGAGTCTTAACACCTTACTTTTTAATCGATCGAACCTCGAAAACCTGCCCCGGAGCAGGTTTTCAAGCCTCTTCCCTTCGTTTCGTCAAAGAAACTTTTAGTTGCTCACCAGCCGCCCGACAAACCAACTCTACCGGTCACTTTCCGGGCCATAGTTCACTCCCGAACACTCGCCGTTGCCATCCGATAGCGGTGGAGAGGTCTTCGTCGGAGACGGCGGTTCGGTTTTCGAGATCGGCAAGGGTGCGAGCAACGCGCAGAGATCTTACCATGGCGCGTTGGGAGATTGATTCTTTGTCGAACTGTTTGATGAGATCCGAAAATGCCGCTTCGGATAACCCTGAGGATTCTTGCAGGTGGGCGACAGGGATGTCGCGGTTGAAGTTGACGGAGAACTTTGCGTTGCGCTTTTGCGCGAGGTCCCGCGCCGCCATGACCTTTTGCAACATGGTGGCTGTCTTGTTGCCCTTGGAGGTTTTGAGCGTTTCGAAAAAGTTGCTGACGAGTTCGGTGACTTCGTTAAAAGCGAGTTTGATGTCGATGCGATCCATGACGGGACCTGAAATCTTACTTTGATAAGCTAAAACTCGTTGCGTCGGACAGTTGCACATTCTGCGCGAACTTCCTGACCAACCGCACGGACAAGGGTTGCATGCGGCAATGAGAATGACTTTGCACCGCCATTTGGCCTTGTTCTTGAGCCTGCTAACGGCAACTTCGCCCGTCTCCAGCGGGACCCTCAGCGACTCGAGGAAATCTCGCCGAAATTCTGTGAATTCATCAAGAAACAGAACTCCGCCGTGTGCCAAAGAAACCTCGCCCGGCTCCTGTCCTCCGCCGATGAGCGCCACCGAACTCGAACTGTGATGGGGCGAACGGAACGGAGGCACGCCTGCTAGCAGCAGCTTCGAGACATTATGCGTGAATGCGCTATGAATCTGGAGGGCTTCCAAGTGGAGGTCCTTTTCCATCCGCGGAATTATGCTCACCAGCCGTTCCGCGAACATTGACTTGCCGGTCCCGGGAGGTCCGACGGTGAGAACGTTGTGACCTCCCGCCGCACAGCACAATGCAGCTAATTCTTGGTGTGGCGTCAATATCATATCGTCGAATTGCTTGACGTTGGCCGCGGGTTCCCCAAATGTCGCTCCCCGCAAATGAGGACGAGGAGGCCACCTATCGTGGTATATCCAGTCGAGTACCTGCCTCAAGGTCTCGAAGGCAATGACCTTTAATCCTCGTAACGAGTCGTACTCGCACGCCAAGAGAGCATTTATCTCTGCTAGATTTTTCTCCGCAATAACAATACCTCTGAGTCGATGCCCAAGGACGCTTATGGCTAGCGGCACGACATTCCTCACCGCTTTTAGATCCCCGTGAAGGCCGAGCTCGGCTGCGAACAACCATTGGTCCCAAGCAACAACGGGCGCCTTATCCTGGACGCAGGCGAGAGCAACGGATACGGCGATGGCAAGGTCCCAGTGACTGCCCTCTTTTTTTTCATCTCCGGGCGCCAAGCTGACAACCAATTTCTGGTTGGGAAGCCTGACTCCCGCCGTTTCTAACGCGGACTTCACGCGTTCTCGGCCGTCATTGCAGACTGGCGAAGCGTTCCCGATCAATTGCATCCCGGCGAAACCGCGCGTCATCGCGGCTTCCACCTCAACGATTTTGACCCTCAAAGCGTCACAAATTGCGGATTTAACTTTAGTATTCATTGAGTTTCTTATAATAATACGTTACTGGGAAGGAACTTAGTTGACCCGCGGACAAAACTCCAACGACATCGATCTTTTCGTAAGAAAAGGCATTTACGGGACCCATTATTATGAAACTGGACAAAGCCGCCCCCTCAGATCCAATCAAAGAAGAGATTGCCGGCTTTATCCTCGGCTCTCTCCAAGAGATGGGGATCACGGAACAATTAGAAGCGACCAACATCGTCGCCCTGCTCGAGCAACCTAAAGACACTTCGCACGGCGATATCGCGCTGCCTTGTTTTATCATCGCAAAGTTAGCGAAAAAATCTCCCATGGACCTTTCAGCCCTCCTTTCCGCAAAATGCAATTCTGGCCAGCTTCATTGGGTGAAGCAAAGCACGGCTACCGGACCTTTTCTTAACTTCGCGCTCAAGCCTGAGGCATTAGCGCAATATCTTATTCCCCAGATTTTGGAAAAGAAGCTCTTTGGGTCGCTCGTCCAAATACCAAAACGCGAAAAGCGCGTGATGATCGAGTACTCCCAACCCAACACCCACAAAGACTTTCACGTGGGTCATATGCGCAACGTTGCCCTGGGAGACAGCCTCGTGCGACTTTACCGTTATTGCGGATATGACGTGACGGCGGCGAACTACATCGGAGACGAAGGCGCCCACGTCGCGAAATGTCTTTGGTATCTGACAAAGTTCAACAAGAAGGCTCCTGCCCAAGGCAGAGGATCTTGGCTGGGCGACATGTATATGGAGTCCTCCAATCTTCTCGAGGACGCCAGCCCTTCCGACCTGCCGTCCTACCAGGAAGAAATCGCGGGAGTTCTCAAAGAGATCGAAAAAAAATCGGGAAGATTTTACGACCTCTGGCTCGAGACGAAGTCCTGGTCGATGGATATTTTCTATGAAATATATGATTGGCTTGGTTCAAAATTCGACCATTATTTCTTCGAGTCAGAAGTCTCGGAGGAGAGCCAAGAGATCGTCGACGAATATCTTTCCAAGGGCGTCTTTATCGAGTCCGATGGCGCTATAGGCATGGACTTGAAAGCGTACAAAGCGGGTTTTGCCATCTTTCGCAAACGAGACGGCAACACGCTTTATGCCACCAAAGATCTTGCCCTCGCTCGGCGGAAATTTCGCGACTTCAAGATCGACAAGTCTATCTATGTCGTGGCTTCAGAACAAAACCTTCATTTCAAACAGGTGTTCAAGGCTCTCGAGCTCATGGGCTTTCCGCAGGCGACTAACTGTTACCATCTAAGTTACGCGCTCGTCATGTTAGAAGAAGGCAAAATGTCTTCTCGTAAAGGTAACGTTGTCACCTTTTATAAATTGAAGCAAAGCCTGGAGGATGAGCTTCAGAAGCAGCTTGAGAAATATAAGGACAGTTGGTCCGCCGAAGAAATCGCCGACGTGAGGAGGAAGCTTTGTGTTGGCGCTATTAAATTTGGAATGATCTTCTCTGATCCCAACAAGGAAATTATTTTCAAGATTCAAGATTGGCTGAGTTTCGACGGATGCACTGGTCCTTATCTCATGTATAGCTATGCGCGCTCCCAATCGATTTTGTCCAAAGGAAAGGAAAACGATTGGACGCCAGCACTAAAAAATCTGGAAGCACTTAAGGAACAAGAAGAGGCGGATTTGCTGAAGCAAATGTACACGTTCAACGACGTTGTATGGCAAGCGTGTCAGAACAACAAACCAAGCGTGCTCGCACACTACTTGTTTGACCTGTGCAAGAGCTTTAATAGGCTTCACAAGAACGTTCCTATTCTCAAAGCAGAAACGGATGACCTTCGGTCGGCACGGCTGGCCCTTATTCAGGCTTTTGGTTCTCTCTTGTTCCAAGGCATATCGTTGTTAGGTTTTGAACCGCCGAAAAGGATGTAGGCTGCTATGACCATTGTCAGGATTGCCGGTGCAACGGTAAATCAAACTCCGCTCGATTGGTCGGGAAACTTTTCTCGGATCGCAGGGTGTATAGCCGCCGCCAAGGAACAAGACGTCGATCTATTATGCTTACCGGAGCTCTGCATCACCGGCTATAATTGCGAAGATATGTTCCATAGTATCCGCGTCGCCGAAAAGGCTCAATTTGTCGTCGGTCAAATTCTTCCTCTTACGGCGGGCATTACAATCTCCGTCGGTTGCCCTGTGCTGTTTGAAAACAAAATGTATAACTCGACCGTCATTGTTCACAATGGCTCTGTAGTCGGCATTAGTCCCAAAAAAGTTCTGCCCAATGAAGGCGTGCATTACGAGTCTCGGTGGTTTCGGCCGTGGCCCTTTGATCAGGTAGCAACAATAACCTTTCTTGGGTCGCCTACTAAATTCGGCGACATATGTTATCAAATCGGTTCATTGAAGATTGCCGTGGAAACCTGTGAAGAAGCTTGGCAACGGATGCCAAGCCAATCGCTGTGGAACACGCTGGACGCCGATATCGTTCTCAATCCGAGCGCCAGCCACTTCGGCAGAGGAAAATTTGATACCCGGCGCACCATTGTGAAGGATCATAGTCGGACGTATCAAGCCTGCTACGTACACACCAATCTGCTTGGAACCGAAAATGGCAGAACTATTTACGACGGTGGAACTATCATTGGCCACAATGGTACCGTCGTTGCCTTGGGTCAGAGGTTTAGCTTTAAGGACTGGTTGCTCACAACATATGACTGGGACCTTAAAGATACCCGTCATAAGAAAATACGCAACAATCCCGATTTCATCGATAAGAGCAAGAACTACGACAGCATCGCTAACTCGCTCGCTACCGAGTCAACTCCTCCGCGCGGATCGGGCGCAACGAAAAAACCTCTAAAATCCGACTCAAACTATCAAGACCTCTCTTACAACGAGGAATTTTTGCTGGCGCAAACGTTGGCCCTCTTCGACTATTTGCGAAAGACGGGAAGTCTTGGCTACTCGGTTGCATTAAGTGGCGGGGTTGATTCAAGCTGCTGTGCCGTCCTCGTGGCTCAGATGGTGGCCATAACGATCCAAGAGTTGGGTGTTGCAGAGTACGCAAAAAAATTGCCTAGTGTCCCGCAAACCAAATCCAAAGAGGTAAGGGAACACATCAGGAGTTTGCTCAGCGTCATCTATTTGGATACCGAGCAAAACAGCGAACAGACCCTGGACGCGGCACAGTCCCTCGCCTTGGAGTTAAACGCTGATTTTCATTTGGTGTCCATTCAAGGAATAGTGGATCAATATAGAGCTCTCGCCGAAGATATGGAAAAAAGACCCTTCACGTGGGCAAAGGATGATCTCGTTTTGCAAAATATTCAGGCTCGCGCGAGAGCACCCATGGCCTGGATGCTGGCCAACTTGAGAAGACATATTCTTATTACCACGAGTAACCGGAGTGAGATCGCTGTAGGGTATGCAACGATGGACGGCGACACCGCTGGAGGTATTGCGCCGCTTGCTGGAATAGACAAAGCGTTTCTTCAAAAATGGCTGGCCTGGGCGGAAAAACAAACAAAATGGGGATTGGGTGCTTTGAAAACCCTAGCGAACGTCAACCAACTGTCTCCTAGCGCGGAATTGAAGCCGCTAGATGCGCAGCAAACAGACGAAGCCGATCTAATGCCCTATAAAGTATTATCGACGATCGAACGCCTGTTTGTTTTCGAAAAACAGGGTCGAGAAGACATTGTTAACCTCCTGAGTAAAGAATACCCAAACATTCCCGAACCGACATTGAGAAACTACGTCGCCAAATTTTTCAAATTGTTCGCCGCCAATCAATGGAAGAGAGAGAAATTTGCGATGGGTTTTCACGTCGACGAATTCAACCTGGACCCCAGGTCGTGGTTCCGGTTTCCTACCCTAACAAAAAATCTCGATCAAAACTGGTGACTGCGAATCTCAGCGTAACACATTGAAAATACTGCTACTTTAATAACGAGTAATACTTTATCTCAAGGTCGGGCCTAGAAAAGCCGATCGAATTTAAAGTTCAACTACTCGTTTCTTTGGGGGTCATCAAATGGGGAAAATCTTCAACAAACAGGACGGCTTTAGCTTAGTCGAGCTAATGATCGTCGTAGGGATTATAGGTCTCCTCGCCACGCTTGCAGTACCTCGCTTTCAACAATTCCAAGCCAAGGCAAGAATGGCGGAAGCTAAAAACATGCTTAACCATATCTATACTTTACAAGAGTCGTATCACCTCGACACCAACCAATATATGCCGTTTTCGATATACGGCCGCAATTCGGACGGAACGGCTCAATGCACCCCACCTGCCAATGCGGGTACTATTGGATTCGAAATCTCCCCTTGCAATAACGTTGTTCCACGCTACGGTTATTCAGCGACTTCCACTTCTCCGACAGATTTATTTACAGCGTTCGGCCGAACCGGCGCCGCAGCGGCAAACTTGGTTTGTCCAGGCAAAGAAGCGCACGAATTTTGGATGGACGAAAGCCGGAAATCCGACGGTCCGGTCAAAGTGGGAACGACCTCCACCAAAGCAAGTTGCTAAGCCGATTATTATTCGAGTTGAGAAGAACTACCAAGGCGACCCAAAGGGCCGCCTTTTTTCATTTCTCCCCATCGCAACCTTGTCATTCAACCGAGCTAAGGGTATAAGGAGCTTGTTTTTATTGTTAACTTTGTGAAAGGCAGGCGACATGGCACTTATCCCCTTAAGGGCGCTCCTCGACCACGCAGCGGAAAACAACTACGGCGTTGGTGCATTTAACGTCAACAACATGGAACAAATTCAATCTATTATGGAAGCCGCCAAAGAGACGGACAGTCCAGTTATCATTCAAGCTTCTCGTGGAGCTCGCTCTTACTCTCAAGACCGCTATCTTGTCGGTCTTATGGAAGCCGCCGTGGAACTCTACCCGCAAATTCCTGTCGTGATGCACCAAGACCATGGCAACGGCCCAGAGACTTGCTTCTCAGCCATCAAGAACGGATTTACCTCCGTCATGATGGACGGCTCTCTCAAAGAAGATGCAAAGACACCTGCTGATTTTGAATATAACGTCGCCGTCACTCGACGAGTTGTCGATGTGGCTCATGCTTTCGGCGTCTCCGTTGAAGGAGAACTAGGTTGCCTTGGCAGCCTGGAGACAGGCAAGGGTGACAAAGAGGACGGCCACGGTTTTGAAGGAACGCTGAGTCATGACGAATTGTTGACGTCGGCAGAAGAAGCCGTAAGGTTCGTCGAACTCACGAAAGTCGACGCTTTGGCCATAGCGATCGGCACCAGCCACGGCGCTTACAAATTCAGCCGTAAGCCGGACGGCAAAATTTTAGCGATGGATCGTGTCAAAGAAATCCACGCCAAATTGCCAAACACGCACTTGGTTATGCACGGTTCTTCATCTGTTCCGCAAGATCTTCAAGATCTCGTCAACAAATACGGCGGCAAATTAAAACAAACATGGGGCGTTCCTGTTTCTGAAATACAAGAAGGCATTAAGTACGGCGTCCGAAAAATAAATGTCGATACGGACAACCGCCTCGCTATCACCGCAGCGATTCGAAAGGTTTTTTCGGAGAAACCTGAGGAATTCGATCCCCGTTCCTACCTCAAGCCTGCTCGCGAAGCGATGAAGAACGTTGTTAAAGAGCGGATGATTCAGTTTGGTCAGGCTGGCTGGGCTTCAAAGATTCGCCAAGTTAGCCTGCAAGAAATGGCCAAGATCTACGTATAATAGGAACAGCGCCGCCGCTCGGCGGCGTTTCTCTCACTATGCTGACAAAAAAAATAAAGATCCTCGCTACGATCTCTTTTTTGATAGTTACGGCAATTGTATCCTGGTTCTTTGCCGCTCCTCGCAATTGGGATGCCACCACGCAAGTAAAGTTTTCTCCTCAAGCAGCGACGCTTCATTTTCTCGTTCTTGGCGACACCGGAACAGGAGGAACGAGCCAATACACCGTCGCAGAAGCTGCGGAGAAATATTGTCAGCAAAATCCCCTCACCGCAATCCTTATGCTTGGCGATAACTTTTACCAAGCTGGCGTTCAATCCACTAAAGACCCCCTCTGGCAAAAGGCTGTCTGGACTCCATATGGCACGGAGTGTTTAAAAGGCGTGCCCATCATTGCGGTCCTCGGCAATCATGATTATAAGGGCAACGTTGAAGCCCAAATACAAATGTCTAAGGAGAAAAAGCGCTGGATCATGCCCAATCGCTTCTATGAGGCAGAGTTTGCATCGCTCCTAAAGGTTATCGCGACGGATACGAACGTCATCGACTTCTGCTTCTCAGATCGACTGTGTTTACTGGATTTCTTGTATGAAACAGTTAAGGACAACAAAGCATTCGACTGGGTCATCGCGATAGGCCACCATCCCCTCGGACCTACCGCAAGTGAAAAGTACACGGAGAACCTAACGCCGCGAGACTATCTCTCAGACACGTTTCTAAAACCGTTCCTTTGCAAAAACACTGATGCTTATCTCGCCGGCCACGCCCACCACCTCGAACACTATACTCTGGCAAATTGCAGAAGCGAACAATTCGTCTCGGGAGGCGGGGGCGCCAACATCTACGCCAGCAAATCTTCGCCCTCCACTTTGTATAACTCGTCCCAACACGGCTTTCTCATCTTAGAGGTTTCAAAATTAGAGATGGCCTTTAGTTTTCACGATCAAACAGGCGCTCAGCTCTATGTCAGGAAAGTCGTAAAACACTGAAACTCCTAATTTATCTGCCAATCTCAACCTCTAACGTACGGTAATTCCTACATTTACTAAAAAATTACTAAACAGTCCGGCTTTCATGTCCGATTAATGACAAACGGTTTTCCTCTGTTAAATGGTTTTGGGGTAAGAAATGAAGTGGGTATGTCTGCTCGTCGACGTCGACCAAAGCGGACTCGTGCAAACCTGGAAGGATCAAATCGCAGGTCTAAAGTTTGGACTCACGGTGCAATATGCGTCGCCGTCAGAGGCTGAATTACTTATCGAGGCCGGCAACGTTGCGTCGCTCATTTTCTTTATGAATCAAGCAACACAAGCCCCCACGATTGCACCCATCATTGAAGCGTTCCGCAAAAAAATAGGAAACTTGAGCAGCTTCATGGCCGTCGTTTGCTCCAACCCGCAGCCGGATTTTCTTGCTGCTTTATTTGAATTCGGCATTGAGAATCTTGTCGCGATGGAGGATTGGGCAACGGAAGCATGTCGAATGGTCGACGATGTTGCCACGGTCCTAAGTGACAACGAATCTTTGGAGTCCAAGGTAGTCACACTCTATCAAAACCTCGAAAGAGGCGACCAAGCAGCGATCAACCAAGCGGCGAAAAACATAGAAGACTATCGTCAACTCAATCACCTTGCGGCCTATGCAATCGGCGACGCAATGCAATCGATCGGCAACTTTGGCCAAGCCATCGAATCATACCAAAAGTCATCAAGCCTCAATGGTCTCTTTCGTCCAGCCGCTTCGAAGCTTGGCGAAACGTTTCTTGTCATTGGCAAGATCCAGGAAGCCATCGACGTCCTTGAGAATCTCGAAAAGTCGAATCCGAAGGATGTCGAACGCAAGGCAATCCTGGCCGCGGCATACTCGGAAAAGGGTGATTATACAACTGCAGAAAAACTGCTGGGCGAAGCCCGAAGTTTGGGAGCGGAGAATCCAAAAGTGTACGAAGCAGAAGCTCATCTTCTTTTAGCTCAAGGCAAAGCGAACGATGCTTTCAAACTTTTGAGCAAACTTAGCGAAGTGGGACCCTTCTTTGCTACCAAATTGAATGAAATGGGCATAAAGCTTTCGCAAGCGAACAAAGGAAAGAGCGCTCTTGCCCTGTATCAAAAAGCGCACAAAATTGTGAAAAGAGAATTGAGATATAAAGTAAGCCTGAACGCGGCGTTAGCTTGCTATCGAATGGCCGACTTCACGCAAGCGCTAGCCTATATTGATCGATGCGAACTGGAATACGGGGGCACACTTGAGAAGGCGACTAAAATTCGCGCCGCGTGCAAAGCTAATTTAAATGCAAACAAACAAGCAGGATAGAAGTTTCAGATGCAGATAATCAAGGGATTAACACAACACACAATTGTTCTTTGCGTTGACAAACGCGAACGAGCGATTGTACTTGAAACAGTGCTGAGGAAGCAGGGTTACAATGTTGTTTCTGTATTTGGCTTGTATGAAGCTCTGCGTGTCGTGGCACAAGAAATGCCGCATCTCATTATCACCGATTCCATTCTTATTGACGGAACTGTAGCCAGTCTCTATGACAGATTGCAGCAACATGCATTCTTGAAAAACTGCCCCATAATGGTGCTTATCACTCGTAAGGTCAAGTCTCACATTACTCCTTTGACCGGACGCAGTTTCGCAGGTTTTATTTTGGGAGCGTTCAATGCCGAGACATTTTTGAATAAGGTTTCGGACATTCTAGCAGCCCGCGGCAACGTTTCTCCCTTCTTCCAACATTTATCGGACTATAACATCGGCCAAGATGCGGTCTTGTCTATTAAGGCATCTCCTACAGGGATTTTTGAAAATCACGCTGTCTTTGAATCGAAAAGCGAGATCAGCTCGGGCGCCGCAATTGTCTGTTTGCCGAAGTCGCCTTCGAAGGCTCCGGCAATATTGAAGAGCGGTACTAATCATACGATGGCCGATAAGATCTATAACCTGTTCCCTCTACCTCATATTCAAGGAAAGGGAAAATCCTGGATAATGAATCTGCCGCAATTTGATCTATTCAGGACAACTGACTCCAAAGTAAGCAAAAACATCGATGTGGTGTTCTGTGATCCGGATGTCGCTAGAGGAGAACAGTTCGGTCGAATACTTCAGGGTTACAATATTAATACCCTTTCGGTGAGTTCGATACAGGGAGCAGTCAACCTTCTCGAACGGAATTCGGAAGGTATCGACGTTATATACCTCTACGAACTTACCTCCGGAACAAGCAGCATATTGCTAAAAGAAGCTTGGAGTAAAATTCCTATTGAACGGCGTCCACCTCTTATCGTCGGAACATCATCGTCCATGATGCGATCAACGACATCCATTTTCTACATCAAAAAGCCGTTTGGCCTAGGAACATTTGTTGAGAAAATTGGAATCGCCGCTAAAACAAAAGGGCCTTCAGCTCCTCCAAGAGAAAATTACAGTAACGAGGAAGTTGCATTTCATGCAAAGGGGAAAGTAATTGGCATCGACGAATCGGGCGGCATTTTGATGGCGCGGTTCCCTGTCATGAAGGGCAGTCAAATGTATCTCGACCATGATTTCCTTAAGGGAGTTTGGCAGAACCAAACTCTTATCGAGGTTGACTCTAGCGCACCTTCTCCGTCAGAACCAAACGTATGGCAGCTTCGATTTCGCCTCGCGCAAGACGTCAAGACGAGCAAGGAACGCATTTGGCAAACTATCCTTAAAGCACTCGAAGACAGCAAAAGCCCGGAAAATAAATCGGCGTAGCTTAAACTTCATTCCGGTCAATGAGTCGGTGCTGAGTCTTGCGGGAAAATTCTAATATTATTCTAAAAATACCGGTGAGTTCTTGATCGTTGAGAGAATATCGACCTTCCCACTGTGAAATGCGATTGAATATCTCTTGCTCCCAATTCGGGTCTTCCACGTCGATACCAATTCGCTTTTTTACTTTTGCCACATCCTTGCAAAGATCAAAACGTTGCGCCAACAGTGCCGCTATTTCACTGTCTATCGCTTCTAGTTTCTTTCGCAACTCGGTGAGTTCCGGATTTTTCACTTTTTTACCTCTCGAAGGCCCTTTTTACCTTAAGTAACCGCCGGTAAGCCACCCACATTATTCTCGTTTGTTTTTTATACCTAATTCCTTTACAAACCCAGCCCAAAAACGCTAAAATTTCAATATATTATATAAAAATATTCGCAAGCGAGGGACCCGTGGCAAAGATCTTTCCGGACGTTGAAAAGACTCGCGTCGTATTTGTAAGTCAGGCCGAACAACAATTTTATAATACCTGCAAGGAAACCCTCCCGGATCCGTGGCAGGTCTACTATTCCTGTACCCTTTCGCGAATTGAGCCCGGCGAAGGGCTCAAAGACAATGAAATCGACTTTGTGCTCTATCACCCCAGTTACGGCCTTATTGTTGTCGAGGTGAAGGGCGGGCGCATTGAATTTGACGCCGAAACCGGAGAATTTTCCACGTTAAATCGCCAAGGACGAAAATACACGATCAGGAATCCCTTTCAGCAAGTACTAAATTGGAAGTCGCGGTTCCTGCGCTATCTGAAAGATCAGGGCATCAAAGTTCCCGTCACGCACGCTGTATGTTTTCCTACCGTCTCTGAGTCAGAGTTTCCAGCGACCGCTGAAGTCGAACCCGTACTCCTCATTGGTCGAACAAGAATCCTCGATCTCAAGAACTACCTCATCCACCTCGTGAAGAATTCCCAGCCTGAGAAATTCTTGAACTTTCAGGACGTTGGTTCTCAAATCGACAAAATCCTTCGGGGAGCAAGTTTCTCCACACGCCTTTACGTCGCGGACTACCTCGAAAGCCACGAGCTCCGTTTGAAGGATGTAGAAGCCGTCCATGAGTCGCTCATTACTCCCATCGCAAACACACAGCGAATGGCAATTGAGGGCGAAGCGGGCACGGGCAAGACGATGCTCGCCTTGATGCTCGCCAAACACTTCCGAGACAGCGGCAGAAAGGTTCTTCTTATCGCCAGCAACCCGCTTCTCAACGCCTTTCTTAAGATAGAAGCGGGAGACAAAGTCGACGTAATGACCTACACAGAACTGGCGTCGTCTTTTGGAATCGAACTTATGCGTCGACCCTCAAATTACCAGGGAACCAAAGATGACTGGACCCAACTGGAAGGGCCGGAGAAACTAAAGGACGCCATAAAGAATTCCACGGTTCGCTATGACATCGTGATTTGCGACGAAGCTCAAGATGTGCAACCGTTCTGGTGGGAAGCTCTCGAGTTTATTCTGGCGTCAGAGACAAGCCACTTCTATATCTTCTTTGACCGAAGCCAAGGCGTGTTCGGCTCCCTCGGCAAGGACGAAACCTTTGTACCCGAGGACGTACTGCCGATTAAGCCCCCCTACTTTCCTTTGGTTTATAACTACAGGACCACGCGGGAGATCGCAGAATTCGCCCGACCTTTTCGAACGGGCAAAGCTGTTCTGCAAAGTTACAGCAGCCGTTTAGGTTATGTACCCGAACTTATCACCTACACGGACGAAGCTGACTTCAAACTAAAACTCGAAGACCTTTGCCTCAAGTTGTTTGAGGTTGAAAAACTGAATTTCAACGACGTCACATTCCTAAGCGCAAGGAAGCCTTTTGCGGAAGGGTCGATTATAAAGGCTCAAAAAAAGGTTGGCGGCTACGAGTTCATTGAGTTGAGCGAACTTAAGAAGTCTGAAACCCCTTATAACATTCAAGCAAAAGACAAGATTCGCATCTCCACTATTGCAAGCTTCAAGGGACTCGAAACACCGATTGGCGTCGTCTTGAACCTATCGGAGTACAATCTACCTTTTAAAAACGCCATTATGTCGAGCCTCGCCTATGTCGCGTTCACTCGCGCGAAACACATGCTGTGGCTTATGGTGAAAGCCGACGACGAGAAGAGGGCTATTCTCGAAAGCACTCTCAAAAACATTCAGCAGACCGGCAGCATGGTTCTCGAAGGTATGAACCTGGATTCAGAGTTCTGCGGCCAGATTACGCTTTATGACGCCGATCGAGTCGGGTTTCTTAAAGTTGACGACCCAAGGTTTGAGAAGGGGAATATCATGTTCTTCCCTTACGATGTTCACAAAAGCCAAATTGAAAATCTTACAGTTGGCGAAACGCTTCGATTCCGAGCCAAGATTGAGGGCAACTTGATGCTGGCTTGGGATCTTAAGAGGTAATACATGAAGGTATTTTTTTTCTCACGCAATCTGCCAATGGTTCTTCTTCTCGTGGCCGTGTCAAACTGTTCAACGACAACGAAGAAGAAGGACGACAAGAAAATCCTGCCAAACAACCCACAGGTTGGTTCCCTCCTAAACTATAAGTTCGACGATCCTGCGTGCCAACAAGGCGCGGGAGCCACCGCTCTCGAAAGGGCGGCGATTCCTATTTTCGAAAACGGAAGTTTTTCGATGCAAGATACCGACTTCTCGGGCTACAAGGGCAACCCCTTGGCGGGTGTTCTGATCGCTAAGACAGACTTTCATCCTCAGCTTGCCTACAAGTGCACTGAGGATTTTGTCCTTCAGAGCTGTAAAGTTGGAGTATTCGTTAAGCAGGCGGTTCCGCTCCACATCTGCAAGCAAAATGCAGAATATTCTCGCGAATCGGTGGAATCAATTGCTCTTACGAGCATCAATAACGTCAATCTCGTTTTCAATTTCTACAATTCGCTTTCGAGCGCTAAACCGCTTGCGCCCATTTCACTGATTGTTCTACCCGAAATTCAACGCCTATATCCCAGCGGAAAGGCGGTCGATGCCGACAATCTCGCTTACGTTGTTCGCAGCGGATCTGAGCCTGCCGTCTTCGTTTTCCCCAAAACTGACAGCGGAAGAAGAATCTGGCCAACGGCGAATCTCTGGGAGTCTTCATGGATGTTAGCGCACGAGGGAGCGCATCACATTTACCGAAAGGAAGTGAGAGCGACATTGACGCTTACGGACGAAGACGTTTTCCTTCCCATCCTCAAATGGGGCCCTTCCGCCCAGCAGCCGCCGACAAGCCTGACAAGCCGAACGCCTAGTCTGAAGGACGTCGACGACAGTATTAACGAAGGGTTTGCTGACCTCATGGCTTTTTATTCTATCGATGAGGATGAAGCCGCATTCGTAAACTTTCCTTGTTTTTCGAAAGGAAGAAATCTCAAATCCCAGGTCTTTGAAACCAACGAGGAAAAGGCTCTTTCACAAAAGGTTCTGGACGTCTTTCTCGCAACCGAATACATCCATCCGAAGATTTCCACGACCCAACTGGCGTGCGACGTCCCAGACTATCAAGACGTCCATGCCATTGGCGCAATTATAGCTCACGGCATCAACGAACTTTTCTCGGCTAGCCCTGTTGCCACCAATGCTGCTTCAGCGACCAAGAAAAAAGGAGAAATGCTGTTGGAATGGCTCAGGACATTCAATGCTACGGCTAAGCTTTCCAACGCAGAGGGACTCTTGAAAGATCGCATCAACAGCGCCATAAAAGTTGCACGCCAAACAAAACTTACAGCAGAGCAATGCGATGTTATTGACCGGGTCTTTCCGGTTTATGCGACTGAGTGGTCAGGAGATTGTGGTTAGACGCCGATGCCAAAGCGCGTGAATCAGTGGACCCAAGAGCTAATATATTGTGCTGCATGTTGACTATTCGGCAAATTCGAAAGACGCAGAAACGTTATACCTTCATAGCTGCTGTTCTTAACAGCGTTGTCTAAGTTTTGCCAACTAACCATATCGTTCGAACCAATCTCCAAAGCGTTCTCTCCTTTGATCGCAACACCCTGTCTCTTTGCTTCCTTAGCTATCCAAAAAACCAAACCCTTTGCCATCGAATTTGATTTGGCGTCTTCGGAGTTCATTTCGTCGAAATTAGGCATTTCCAAGCAAGTGAAATGCAACACAAAATTATTTTGCTTCCACAAGGCGATGACTTTCGCATAACCGTTGGCGTCAGACACTTTGTGCGTTGTAATTAGGCCGGCGGTTATCTCGGCCTCTCGCAAGCCTACTCCGTACGGACCAATTCTCCAGTGGACTCCCGGGATTTTTGCTCCCAACGGAACACCAGCAAACCAAGGATCGTTAGTAAAAACCTCACGAGCGGCTCCCATCAGCAGATCGCCGTGGGCAACAAGAGAGGAATTATACCAATCGAGGAAGGCTCGCGCGTAAGCGGTATCGCCGGTCGTAAAAAAATCGCGTGTGCTCGTCGGCGTCGCAATGTTTTGTTCCGGGTTCTTTAGCATGGCTTTTTGGAAAGAGTCTTCGGCCAGCTTGGATTTCGCCTGAAACATTCCGATGTCATACCATGGGCTATTTAACCGGTAAGCAGGATATCGAAGTTCACCCGACGGACCCAGGCTGATATTGACTTCCGCAATGTCTCCAGCTTTGTTGCGGAAATGGTCGCGGAACTTTTTCATAAAAGCCTTGTATTTGTCGAGAGCGTGCGGAGTCGCCCAAACAGAAATCACTTCGTCATCGACACGGCCCAGTTCGTCCTTGTATTTGAAGTCTTCTGGCGACCATTGCGGATGAGCGGCACTGAGGTCGGTCCAAATATTGTGGGGAAGTGGAATCGCCGGTCCTTCACCACAGCGATTGTCGCCGCCGTCACCGACGTTTCCGCCACAACTATGAAAAGAGAGAATCGGCATCCACTTCAGACCTGCTTCCGTCACTAACCCCAAGACCCTGTCATAGTATGCCCAGCCCTTGTCGGGATCGTCCTCAATAAAACCCCACCACACATCTGTGGAGATAGCCGTCACCCCATGATCGTGTGCCCAAACCAAATCAGTTTCAAAAGCCTGCCAACCGGCTTCTGTAGCTATAAAGAGGGGGGCCATAGCATTGACTGTAAAACCTGCGTTTGAAGTATCATCTTTAACGTGACCGGCAGGATGCGCGTTGACGCAGCTTACCAAGAAAAACAAGAAAATAGGCACATGGAATGCGAAGTTGGGCATGAGGTACCTCCTCTTTCCGTACACTGAAGTTATTTCTGTTCTGAGACCAAAAAAATCTAAGCTAATCCGATTTCCTTGAGCCTTTTATGCAAGTATTCGTCCGCGGTGATATTAGGAAAGACTTGCTTCCCGCCGGTTTTTGCAACGAGTTCCGTGAGGGGATCCAGGCGAACCTCTCCGCGTGCGTGCACAAAGAACGGCATCGAATAACGCTCCTGCGATTTCTTCTCTGGATTGACCACTCTGTGAGTTGTCGATTTGAAGAACCCGTTGGAGATATTTTGCAGCATATCGCCTGAATCAACGATAATTGAGTTAGGCGGAGTCACGACGGGCATCCAGGTGCCGTCGCGAAGTTTGAGTTCAAGACCGGAAGTTGTTCCTTCGATCAGCAAGGTGATCAGGTTGATGTCTTCATGTGGCGCCGCTCTTACACTTTCGGGATGCGCGGTTTCCGGAATGGGAGGGTAATGTATCAGGCGTAGAATGGTATTACCGTCAACGGCGATATCTCGAAAAAGATGATCTTTGACGCCAGCGTATTCGGTGCAGGCTTCAAGTAAGTCTAGCGCGCATACCTCGAGACGCTTATAGAGATCCAACATAAAGGTGCGAAACTCGGGTTTCTCGGTAGGCCAAACGTTTTTCGGGTAAACCTTGTTGAGACGATGATCAGCCGACAACTCTCTGCCCACGTGCCAAAACTCTTTCAAATCCGGCGCTGCATGGTCTTTTGCATGCTCGGTACCGAATCCCGTATATCCGCGCTGGCCTTTGATCTCCGCATTCCAGTACTTTCGTTTGGTGCTTTCATTGAGGCGAAAAAAGTCTGCGCAAATGGAATAAGCTTTGTCGATAACCGGTTTGTCGATTCCGTGATTAATGACAGCAAAGAAGCCAATCTCAGCCAATGAGGTGCCGACGTCTTTTACAAACTGGCTTTTCTGAGCCGAGCTTCCCTTTCGATAATCGTTTAGGTCCACGATGGGTATAGTGTTATGCATAGATCCCCCGATGATTGCGCCCCGCATCTTTTAGCAAAAATGCGGTTGAAAAGCCAGTCCCCGGCCTTAGCGAAGGGAAAGAGGCACTCGTTCGGATTCTCCCTTTTTGAGCTGACTTACGTTGTTCGATCGCTGCATGTAATCATAGTAGGCGAGAAAGGACTCAGCGGCCAAGTCGGACGCTTTGAAATGCCAAAGATCTTCGAGAACAACGACGCTTGCGACGACAACCCTTGGGTTGTCCAAGGGCATCATGCCTGCAAACCAGGTCACAACGCCGGTAGGCGAATGTCCGTTGAGGGTCCCCGTCTTGCCGCCAACAATTTCGCGCAGTTTCCTATAGCGTCGGTGGCGGAACGTAGATGACGCGGTACCGCCGTGGGTCGTGGCGAACATGATCTCTCGTATTGTCTTGGCCGTGCGCGGCTGGATGATCCGAATAGGGTCGTGATCTGTCAAACGGTCGTCGGAAAACATTCGCAACGGAATCGCCTCTCCGTCTCTCGCGATAGCAAGCATTTGCCACGCCATGTGAGCCGGAGAAGTTCCAACGGAGCCGAACCCTGCGGCAAAACGACCAATCGTATGAACGCTCGAAGTGCGCGGGTTGGGAATTTTGATCGGACTGGGCGGCATTTGGAAGTCGGTTTTCACGGGATACCCGTTCCAACCAAATCGTGCCGCCATATCTTGAATAACGCCAAGGCCAATTCTGTTGACCGCTAGTTTTGCGAAAAATCCGTTACAAGACATTCCGTAGGCTCTTTGCAAATCCATGTTGTTAGCTCGGCCGCCCCTTGTCGAGCTCATCCAATAGCCTTTCGGATGAACGTTCGCACAGCCGCCATATAACCCGATCGGTTCATGCGGACTAACGCCGGCAACTTCAAAAGCCGCAGCAGCAACGACGGTTTTGAACAATGACGCCGTTGGAAAACCCTCGTGCAAAGCCGTGTGAGTCGCGCCGCCCCATTCGTCGGGAAGTTTACCTTGCGTCATTGCAAGGATTTTTCCCGTAGCGACATCGATCACGACGCTGGCCGCGACCGGATTGGATCGCCGGGTTATGAATTCTTGGATCTGATTCTGAACCTGGGGCACCAGGTTGTACATGCTTTTGGAATTTGGAAAAGTAACCCAATCTTCTTGTAGAGTTTGCAGATTCTTAGGGACTGGGTCCTTCTTGACCGCAGCTTCTTCCTTGCTTTCAACACCGTCAACCGCCGATGACTGCTCGCACCCCGCGCAAGGCCCTAGCGTCGCGAGGACAAAAATACAAACCTTTCCAAAGGTAAATCTCACCCAAAGCTCTAAATTTAGGTTTCTTTAAATGCGGTTTAAATTAAAATGTATTCAAGGAAATTATAACCCAGAACGGAAATTAGAAATACCTTTTTCCGACCGGAGCCGCCAATTACACTTTTCTTCTATTTTTTTAAGGAGATAATCCCGCAGTTTGTTACCTCCTTCTGTGTTCTCGGCGTCGTTATTGTCATTTCCCAGCTTTTGAGACTGTCCGAAATCATCGTGACGTCGGGTCTGTCCGTGGAGAACGTGCTCCTTCCCTTTTTGTTTATAATGGCGCCCTTCCTTACGTTCACCATACCAATGGCGTTTATGTTCGCCACTCTTATCGGTTTTAGCAGACTCAGTTCGGACGGCGAATTCACCGCCATGTTGGCAAACGGGTATTCCGTAAGAAAAGCCGTCATGCCGGTCCTTATACTCGGCGGAATCTTTTACGGTATTACGGTTCTTTGTGCACTCAATTTCGAGCCTTGGGGTCGAAGGGAGCTTATCAACTTTTTCCATCGCAAGGCGCAGACCGAGCTCGACAATCTCGTCAGGATCAAACTTAAATCTGGAACTTTCCTCACTGACTTTCTGGGATACGTTCTCTACGCTGAAAACGTTTCCTCTGATCGCTCCCATTTGACGAACGTGCTTCTCGCACCGGGCGGCGGCACTACCAAGGACCAAAATTTTACTCTATTTGCGCCCACGGCAACGATTATGGGGAGCGTCGAGAACGGCGATCTCACCATGCTCTTCAACTACGGCGTCATGTACTCCGGCGAGGGCCAAGAAGAGTTTTCCGTGGTCAAATTCAAGTCTGCCGAACTTGATATGATTCGCATGTTTCAGGAACAGATTCTGGGTTCGGAGGTCAAAGACGACTATCGAAGTTATCCACCCAGGAAACTGTGGCATTACATAGACGAGATTCGAGATGACGAGAAGGCGATGGACTCCCTTCTCTATTACAAAGCGCGATTCTTGCTGCATCAAAGGATCGCGATGCCCTTCGCGATAATAGCGTTCGGCCTATTTGCCGTCGTACTGGGAATCCACGACGACCGCAAGGGCAAGAACTGGGGGTATGTCGGCAGCATTCTCACCATTATCTCGAATTATATCCTTATCATGGGGTTCAAGTGGCTTGCCGAAAGGGGGAAGGTTTCCGGCCCCGTCGGAGCGTGGCTTCCTCATATCATCTTGCTCGTCATTGCCTCCTTCCTCATTTACCAGAAGAACCGTTTGCCACCCTCAGAGCTGACGTTAGATCCTAAAAACTTTCCCTTTTTCGGCAATATGCTCAAAAAACGAGCACTCCAAAAATCTTCGGCCGCCACCTAAACTCCCTGCGATAATATATAGATTTTGTTGGCATTATTTGATATTGGATGTGACTTAACCATGGTTACGTAATAGAGGCTGTTTGATGAAAAGAGTGGTCGTTACGGGTGTAGGGATGATTGCTCCCACCGGTTCCAACGTAAAAGAAGCTTGGAATGCAGCGATCGAAGGCCGAACTGGCGTTGACAAGATCCAGGTTTTTGACCCGAAAGATTTGCCGGTGCAAATTGCGGCTGAAGTAAAAAACTTCGATCCAAGTCAACACTTCGACGAAAAGGAAGCACGAAAGACTACACGATTTGTTCAATTTGCGTTAGTTGCCGGAAAAGAAGCGATCATCGATAGCGGCCTCAATGTAGAAGGCAACACGGATCGTTACGGTTGTTCCATTGGCGTTGGCCTAGGCGCTCTCTATGACATCGAAGAAAACGCATACATCCTTCGCGACAAAGGACACCGACGCGTGTCTCCATTTTTTATTCCTTACGCGATTGCCAACATGGCGGCAGGCTGCGTCTCAATGGCGCACAATCTGAAGGGTCCCAATCTATGTCCAACGACGGCTTGCGCAAGCGGTACGCACGGCGTGGGCGAAGGATATCTTCATATCCTCAACGATTATGCGGACGTCATGCTATGCGGCGGAGCGGAATCGACGATTAGCCCTTTGGGAATAACTTCGTTCGCCGCTTTGAAAGCTCTGAGCCGTCGCAATGATGATCCCAAGGGAGCTTCGCGGCCTTTCGATACTGACCGTGACGGCTTTGTCATGGGCGAAGGTTCTGGTCTTCTTGTTCTCGAGGAGCTCGAACACGCGAAGAGACGCGGCGCGAAAATCTACGCGGAGATCGTTGGTTACGGAATGTCGGGCGATGCCTATCACATCACGCAACCAAGTCCTAACGCGGAAGGCGGACAGCGCTGTATGCGCATCGCGCTCAATACCGGCAAGATAAATCCCGCCGACGTTGATTACATTAACGCCCACGGCACATCGACCAAGATGAACGACCATTTTGAAAGTGTTGCCATTGAAACAGTTTTTGGCGATGCCGCGAAGAAAATTTCGATCTCTTCAACCAAAGGGGTCACAGGACATTGTATCGCCGCTGCGGGCGGTATTGAGGCAATCTATACGGTGCTTGCGACCAAGCACAACTTGATTCCTCCCACAATCAACTACCAAACTCCCGATCCGGATTGTCGGCTCGACTATACGCCCAACACGGCTCGCGAGAGAAAAGTTAACATTGCTCTTTCCAACTCATTCGGCTTCGGCGGAACAAACGCAACGATTGCCGTAAAGAAATTTACGTAGGGACATGATGATGACAAAGAAAGTTGCTCCTAAAAAAGGTGCGGACAAAGAAAAAGTTGCCGACAAGGATCACCTCATAAAAATGTATAAAGAAATGGTGTATTTTCGACGATTCGAAGAACGCGTCGGCCTTGCCTATACGAAAAGAAAATTCTCCGGTTTTTGCCATCTGCATATCGGGCAAGAAGCTTTAGCCGTAGGTGTGCAGAATGCGATTAAAGACGACGACTACATGATCAGCGGCTATCGATCCCACACTCAAGCAATTGGCAAGGGTATCGAAGGCAAAAATGTCCTGTCCGAGTTATTCGGAAAGGTGGACGGATGTTGCCGCGGCAAAGGCGGATCGATGCACATGTTCAGCAACGAACACCGCTTTCTCGGCGGTCACGGTATAGTCGGCGGCCAAGTTCCGCTTGCGACTGGCGTGGGCTTTGCGATCCGTTACCGCAATTCCAACGAAATCTGCGTTTGCTATTTAGGCGATGCCGCGACCAACCAAGGTCAATTCTTCGAAGCGCTCAACATGGCGGCTACTTGGGACCTACCCGTGATTTACATTATCGAAAACAACCGGTACGGAATGGGAACCGACATCCGTCGAACGACAAGCATTGATCACCTTTGGAAGCGGGCCCTTGCATTCGACATGGATTACTCGGACGTAGACGCTATGAACGTGACGGATGTTTATAACCACGTTAAGCGTATCGCAAACGAAGTGCGCACAACCAAGAAACCACACCTTCTCGAGGCGTTGACCTATCGTTACCGCGGCCACTCGGTATCTGACCCGGGAACGTACCGCACCAAGGAAGAAGTCAAAGAATATCAGGACAAGCATGATCCGATCAAAAATCTCGCAAACATCTTAACCTCAAACAATTTCGCTTCAGAAGACGAACTCGAGAAGTGGGACGACGAAGTGAGGCAGAGCATTGATGATGCGGAAAATTTTGCTGACAATTCCCCGCAACCTCCTGTGGAAGAGCTGTGGGATCACGTACTAGCACCGTAATCGCAATTCATTTTACAGATAAAGGGTAATAGATTCATGGCTGTATTGACATTTAGAGAAGCGCTCGGTCAAGCAATGGAAGAAGAGATGGAGCGGGACCCGTCTGTTTTCCTAATGGGAGAAGAAGTCGGTCAGTATAACGGCGCCTATAAAGTTTCAAAAGGGTTGCTCGACAAGTTCGGAGCCAAACGGGTTTGGGACGCACCGATATCGGAGAATGGCTTTGCCGGCCTCGGAGTTGGCGCTGCTATGGTCGGTTTGCGACCTATCATTGAAATGATGACTTGGAACTTTGGTATTCAAGCTTTCGACCAGATCGTGAACCACGCCGCGAAGATGTATTACATGTCGGGCGGTCAATTTAATGTTCCGATTGTGTTTCGAGGGCCCAACGGCGCCGCACACATGTTGGGTGCGCAGCATAGCCAGTCCTATGAAGCCATGCTTACAAACGTCCCAGGAATGAAGGTCGTCACCTGTTCGACGCCCGCAGACGGCAAGGGACTTTTGAAATCCGCTATTCGCGACAACAACCCCGTCGTATTTCTCGAAAGCGAGATGATGTATGGTATGAAAGGCGAAGTCCCGGAAGGAGAACACATCATTCCTTTGGGCCAGGCCGCCGTAAAGAAAGAAGGCAGTGACGTCACCGTTATCGCTTGGAACAAAATTTACCATAAGGTCATGACGATCGCCGAACAACTGGAAAAGGAAAACATCAGTGTTGAAGTGATTGATCCGCGCACGCTTCAACCGCTTGACGAAACAACGATCTTCAAGTCGGTCCGCAAAACGCACCGATGCGTCATCGTAGAAGAATCCTGGAGCTTCGCATCAGTCGGCGCGCAAATTGCTGACAGAGTGCAAAAAGAGTGCTTCGATGATCTCGATGCGCCTGTTGGAAGATGCACCGCGGAGTTTGTTCATATTCCGTACAACGAAGCCCAAGAGGAAGATACGTTGCCCAACGCGCACCGTATCACACAGGCCATAAAAGAAGTCTTATACATCTGAAATAATAAAGGGTCATAGCAGTGTCACAAATCATTGAAATGCCTAAGCTCAGCGATACGATGGAAGAAGGCGCTATAGCGAGCTGGCTCAAAAAGGAAGGCGAATTCGTCGACGAAGGCGAAGCCATTGTTGAGATCGAAACCGACAAGGCAACGATGGAGTACAACTCGCCGTATAAGGGCGTTTTGCTTAAAATCTTGGTGCAGCCCGGCGAGACATGCGATCTCAACGCCCCTATTGCCGTACTCGGCGGCAAAGGCGAAAAGTTCGATCCTTCGATGGTCGCCAAGTCCGAGGGTCCAGCGCCGAAAAAGCACGAGACTCCAGCTCCCGCGGCAAAGCCCGAAAAAACGGCTGCGGCTACGCCCGCCCCCGCTCCAACGAAAAGCGAACCAAAGGTTGTCGACGGCCGCATTAAATCATCTCCGCTCGCTCGAAAAATCGCCAGCGATCGCGGGGTGGAACTCTCCCAAATTCAGGGATCCGGACCGCAAGGCCGCATTGTATTGCGCGACGTTGAGAATTTAGCAAAAGGACCTGGCGGCAAACCGTCCGCTCCCGCAGCGAAAGCCCCCACGGCCCCGGCTCGCATTGGTGAAGACAGAGTGGAAGAGATTCCGCTCAGCATGATGCGCAAGACAATTGCTAAGAGACTTTTGGCGGGCAAAAACGAAGCTCCGCACTTTTACCTTACTGTTAGCACAAACATGGACAACAGCTTGGAATGGCGCAAAAAACTGAACGCCGGCCAGGAAAACAGCAAGATCAGCGTCAACGATATCATCGTGCTGGCAGCGGCAAAGGCACTCGTCAAGCATCCTGAGATTAATTCCTCTTGGGGCGAAACAGTCATTCGGCGCCACTATTCCGTGCACATGTCGCTTGCGGTCGCATTAGAGCAAGGACTCGTGACTCCGGTCATCAGAAACTGCGACACACTAGGCGTTCGCGAAATCGCGGCTCAATCCAAGGCGTACATCACAAAGGCAAAGAACGGCGAACTGCAACCCGAAGAATATGCGGGCGGAACTTTCACAATTTCCAACCTGGGCATGATGGGCATTGAAGAATTTACCGCGATCATCAATCCGCCGCAGGCCGCCATTCTTGCAGTCGGCGCCACAAAACCAACGCCTGTAGTCAACGCCGCCGGGACCGTCGAAGTCAAACAAGTCATGAAGATGACGATGTCCTGCGATCACCGAGTTATCGATGGCGCCATGGGCGCGAAGTTCCTACAAACCCTCGTCAGCTACCTCGAAGAACCGTTGATGATGCTTACCTGAGATGGTAAGCTCCCGGCGGATTGGGGTCCCATAGTATAACGGATAGTACGGAGCTTTCCTAAAGCTTAAATAGTGGTTCGATTCCACTTGGGACCGTATTTTTGCAACTGGGTCAGTCCCTTGACTGGCACCTCAACCGAATGTCGCGCGCTGGCTACCCCAATTTTATTTTGTATCATTTTCATGACGCGAATACTGAGATCTCGATTAACCAAAAGGTCGTGCCCAACCTTTAGGGGACGGTCAAGTGACTGACCCGAAAACCACTAATCCAAGGTAAGCTCAAAAAGACAAGTCTGCAGCCGTACGATTTTATCGGGGTTCTCCGTTCCTTCGAGCTCAAGACGCAACTCTTTGTAAAACTCCCTTAACTTGGCTTTGATCTTCGGCATATCTGATTTTTGAATCGCGATGGTTAGACCCCGGTATTCGCGGTGGTCAAGATCGTCGTTGATTTTATGTTTGGCAATATCGAGATATCGCAAGTGGCTGCGCTGTAGATCGATGCGACGCACGTCGTCGAGGCTCTCAAAGACCAAATCGCCTTGTTTGTACACGTTAGGTTCTTCTGACGGTAAGAGAAATTTTTTGGCCACAAGATAGTCAAGGGATTCCTTGACTTCCTTTTCCGAAGCTATGTGGCCAATTTTTTCCCGAATACTCGACGGCGTTAAAGCAAACCCTTTGATCAATGCCAGCTCTAAAATGAGGCCGTTTATCCAATACCTATGGATTGAATCGTCTTTTACCTTTTTCTTTTGGTTTTCAGTTGCAAGAGCGCGCATTTGAATGAGAACGGAGTCTTTGCTCTTCACCTGCGGATGAGCCAATTTTACAAGGCAAACAAAGAACTTCTCTTCCTTGGCTGTCATACCGATCCACTTGCTCATGCGGCCGGCAATCTCTGGGGTGAGGTTCCGTTGATGCGCGAGGACCTGCTGAAGATAATTAGGACTCTTAATGTGAAAACTTTTTGCAATGGCTCGGTACGATTGGCCGGTTGCTATCAGTTGATCGATGATTGCCGCCAAATATTTCCGGTAATCGTCGAATTCGAAGACAGATTGCTTTTGTAGCTTAGCGCTCAAGGTGGCGCTGCCTTACTGAAAAGGTTTTCGAAATTCACTTTTCCCTCTACCGGCACTTCAAATTTCGGCTTTTGGCCCTCCTGGCAAACGAGTCTCATATCGTACGGCGCCATTACTGCCTCTATGGCATAACCTTCCCGATCGAGAACAACACTTTCAAGAGGAAACGTCTCCACGGTGTCCGATGACAAAATACAGCGCCTGCTCGGACCTACATTGAGATAATCTCCCCACGAGATCATTCCTTCTATGCGAGTCGGCACTTCGTTCGGTCCTTGAAAATATAGTACCGATCTAGTGCGTTCGAAGGTTTCCCAAACAGCTTCGTTACCTTCTATGGGTTGACGATCCAACTCCTTATTCCTTTGATAAAGGCTTTGTTTTCCTGCGAAGGCGAAAAACCTATTTTGAGGCACCGATACTGTCCTTACTCCTGTTTCGGGACCCACGGATTGAATGACAATCTTGTCCGAATCCGTCAGCTCGCCTTCTTCATAGAGCTCTCCCGAAACAAGCTCTCCAGCATCACTCCATTTGAGACTCGTCAAATCTAGAAGTACTCCTCCCTTAGTCTTAAAGAATGTGGGAAAACCCTTATTCTGCAAAAACTTGTAATAGCCTTCCCTATTTTCTTCCCTAAATCTGCCGTTTATCATGTGAGCAACAAATTTGGTTACATTTTCGCCTCGCGACAACCCAAACTGCCGCGTTTCTCTATAAGCAACTTCATGTAACAGCAAAACCGCAAGATCAACCGGGCTTTTGCGTATCTCTTTCCAATATTCGCGTTGCACGCGATATCGAGGACTCAGGGCTGACATCTCCGTGTTTTGCCCCGCCGGCGGCAGGGAAAAGTCTTCGGCTGGCGAGTATTGCGCGACGATATTGGCGATCTCGCACTTCTTGCCTGGTTTTCGATGGATTGTGATCTCATCTGGGAGATTGGGAATTGTGTCATAGAGATCCATTTCTTGCTCGAAGGAATCGATATGCCGGCTATACTTTTCGTATCGGTAGGGATCAAGCTTCTCGATACTTTTCAGATAATTTTTGGCAAGTCGAATATGAGCTTGTTTATCGTTTTTATCGAACTCGGGCTTCTTGAAATCTCCTAACTCGGACATTGCATACCACAGGTCTAAGAAAACAAGCCGTCGGTCGTCCCATTCTGATATTGGTTTCTTACAGACGTAAACATCCCCACCGTTGCCGTCCTCAACTCCCTTAATAGAACTGTCGTCGGCCTCGCGCATTCGGCAGGAAAAACAAAACACAACGCTCAAAAGAGCAAAGCCTATTTTGTGCATACAATTTCGCCCTCTTTCGTCTTTTCGTAGATTTTAGCAAATTTCATCATAAATAAAAAAGGGGTTGTACGCCCCATGAGAAAAACTCTTCAGACAGGCTGAAGAGCTTTAGTTTGTACCAAGATCCTATAACGTAGCTTATCGATCCCGACTTGGAATCGGAAAGTCTGGATCATCAACAACTCCGATACCCAAATTCGCGGCCGCTTCCGGATAGTTTCGGCATTCTTCGTCGGCATAGTAGTAGTTGACGCCGCCGGATTTTGTTGGGTAAAGAGCCATGCCTCGCGGAGTAACATGCAATACTGACTCATTGACCATCGCTTGCGAAAGCATACTTTCCGCCATAGCTGTGCAAATATCCACGCCTTCGCTCATACCCTCAGGGTAGGTAGGTACCGACAGGCCTCGCCCCTGCAGACCATAAACCATAAGACCTATGTCCTGCGCTTCTTTGACAAGCAAAGGAATGTCCTTGTGGAAGTAATGTACGCCGCGAGATTGGCTAGGATATAGGGCTGCCACGTTCCATCCGACAATCAAGACCGAATTTGATACAACCAGGTCGCTAAGGCCATTAGACTCAATCGAAAATTCTCCGTTGCCTTGACTTATGGATTCCTCGCCGCCGCAAGACACCATCAGGGAAACCAAAATCCCAAGAACCATCGTTTTCATAAGAAGCTCCTTTTGTTTGTTAGCTGTCGCCATGAACGGCGACAATATCCAGGTAATTGTTATCTGATCAAAAACTGTTCGTTTGTAATTCGACTGCCTGCTAGAACGAATATCCCACTTTAGCGACGAGTATCTTCACAGATGTTTGCCGCGTCGCTTTTTGCGAAAGGCCCTTCATCTCTTCATTGAAGTTGTCGGCGTCTGCTTGTAATTCACCCGACCCTTCGACATCCAAGTTGTTGACGGAAGTCTTTCCGCCACCAGCGGCATATTCCACGCCAAACCATTCGCAGGACAAGAGAACACCATTATTCAAGCGCCATTCGTTGCCCAGACTTAGACCGAGCACATTATATTGGGCATCGAAACCAGTGTCGTCTTCTTGGCCGAACTTTTCTCCTATCTTTGCAACGGTGAAGTCATTGTGAAGTTTAAGCCGGCGCTGCGACAACGAAGTCTTCAAAAAGAGCGTGTCGGTTACGAAGTAACTACCCCAAATTCCCCATTGCGAGAATTCGCCCCTCAGACTTCCAAAAAACATGTCGAACTCGTCTTCCACTCTCTCCTTTTCCACAGTGTTAAGGAAAGCTGAACCTTGAGCCATCTCGACGCCCAATTGCAATGAATTGCCCAAATCAACGCCCAAAATTCCGCCAAAACCGGCATGTGACGTTGTTGTGCCTACAGACCAATATAATTCAGGCGCAACAAGGATATGCATCGTTGGCGAGTCATTTTTCGTCGTCTGATTATCTTGGCCAAAAGATTCTGTGCTCAAGAGCGTTGCTACCAACGCTAATATGACCAAATAGTTCTTCATCGCTTTCTCCATCATTTTGTCTAAATTCGAGTCGCCGTGACTCGTGCGATCCTTTGTGCAACTCTAGCGGCAAGGGATGCCAGTATGCGACGGTTTTCGCCCTAAAATGAATTCAAGTGAATACAACCCGAGTAGTCTTCGATATCTTCGCCAGAAAATCCAGGAAACCAGCCATTTTGGGGGAATGGGCGCTGCCCGGACAAGCCATCATTTGAGTACTTTTTGACAAAGACCTAGTCAGTTTTGTTGACGCTGATAATTCCTTGGGCACGGAACATGGTCCGTTTTTTCTCAAAAAACCCAACTAAATCATAAAATTACAAAATGGGTCAATATGTCCCATTATGGCACAAGCGTTGCAATGAAACGCATCATGGAAGCTAACGTAGGAGAGGTACCTACGTAATCCCTAGGGACTAGGCTTTGACTCTTCATTTAGGGGGACTCCGATGGGAGTCCCTCTTTTTTCTCAGCCTGCTCCGGCGCAGGCTCGCTAGGTATTCACAGTCCCCATTTTACAACCGGTAGACAATTGGATACCCCTCGCCTATCCTACTTTAGTATGACGCCAGCACAATCTCAGCCGCAAATAACTATCAGCGTTATCATTCCGCTAGCAAAGGGCGAAGAGTCCTGGCAATTCCTTTACGAGCAACTTCGATTACTCCCGTTGAATGAAATCGTTTTCTGTAGCCCCGACAAGCGTCCACGCAGTCTTCCTCCGGAAGCGAAGACAAAATGGATAACGTCGAATGGCCTAAGAGCCGATCAACTCAATGAAGGAGCCGGGCAAGCGACCGGGAACGTTCTGTGGTTTCTTCATGCAGACAGCCGACTTTCCGCTCAGTGTTTTGAGCTCCTGAATCAGCGTCTCGAGCACAGTCCTGATAAACTCTTTTTTTTCGATCTGGGGTTCGATGCCGACGGTCCGTCATGCATGTGGATGAATTCCGTGGGAGCCAATCTTCGGAGCAGATTGTTCAAGATGCCTTTCGGCGATCAAGGATTCTGCATGTCGAAGACGAACTGGCAAAGATTAGGCAGGTTTCCGAGCCACTTGCCCTATGGCGAAGATCACGCTTTTGTCTGGTTGTGGCGAAAACATGGCCTCCGAATCGAAAGAGTACCGGCCATCATCACGACCAGTGCCCGAAAATACCAGCGCGAAGGATACTTTAAGACAACGTGGAAACATTTCTGCATGACTTGGAGCCAAGCATTACCTTTCATTTTTAGCGGGAAAAACGGAGCAAGCCGATGAGCCGCGGCGCCATCGCAATCTTTGTGAAAACACCTGGCTTATCGCCAGTGAAGACAAGGCTAGCTGCCAAGATAAGTGCAAAGGCTGCGGAGGAGTTCTACTCTCTTTCGGTAAAAGCTGTACGCAGCGCGTGCCTCCTTGCCAAAGCTACACTTCCTGAGCACAACGTAGAGATTTTTTGGGCCGTCGCCGAACCTCCTGCACCCCAGCATCACATGTGGGAGGACCTCCCCACAGTCAATCAAGGCACGGGTAGCCTGGGCAATCGCCTGAACAAAGTGTATGCATCTCTAATTCAAGATCACGACTGGGTTATTTGCTTAGGTGGCGACGCACCATTAGTATCTGCCGAATATGTCGCGTCTGCCGTTCATGCGGCTGGAAATGCAAAAAATGTTATTGGTCCCGCAGTAGACGGGGGCTATGTCTTGTTTCTCGGAACAAAACCCATTCCCGAAAAGCTTTGGCTGGACGTTCCGTATAGCTCTCACAACACCAGTGCGCGTTTCAAGGCGTTGCTGGAGGAGATATTTGGCCGTGTGCATATGCTGTCGTCGTTGTCCGACGTTGACGAATATGAGGACTTGCTCGCTCTGAAGGAAGAGCTGAGACGATCCCCTCGCGGGAAAAAGGAATTGGACGACATTTTTGAGTGGCTGTGTCGGTGAGATCCGTCATTCTGAACGCAGTGAAGAATCTCCATCGACGTCGCTCGATCATAGATTTGCAAATTCTCTAGAATCCGCTAAAATATCTTATCAGTTAGGAGGTAGTCATATGCAACGAGGGGTAAATCAAACCCTTGCCTGGATCATTGCTGTCTTGTTGAGCGGCGGGATCATTGCGGGTGTTGTGTTTGCTGTGATTAAGTTTACGCCGCGCGAACTCAATTTCGAAGACACCTCGGTGTTGCGCCTTGATGACGTTCCGGCGGAGGGAGCAGGACACGATGAGAAAGATGCTCACGGCGAAGCCTCTCACGGTGAAGAAGGTCATGGCGAAGCCTCCCACGGCAAAGACGATCATGCCAAGAACGATCACGAAGAAGGAAAACACGAAGAAGAAAAAGGCTCCCATGGTGAGGAAGGTTCGTCTCACGAATCTGGAGAAGAGGGCTCCCATGAAAAGGAAGCCGATCATAACTCTCATGAATCAGAACATTAAATGGACGAAAACAACGTCATCGACCTTGAAAAGGCAAAACAGCGGAAACGGCGTCCGATCTTTAAGAAAGAAAAGGACGCTAAGACACCGCCTAAGGCCAGCTCAAAATGGAAGTTGTATTTTCAGTTTGTCTTGTTTCTTATCTTGATGGCTTATCTTATGAAGGAATGCGGAAGGTCGTAAGACTCCCCGTCTAGTGAGCTGAATTCTCCAAGAGGAAATCGACAGCGCTCTTATCTTTCTTGCGGTTGTTGCAATCTTTGCAACAGGCGACAACGTTGCTTTTGGTGGATTTTCCTCCCGATGAAAGCGGGATGATATGATCCATCGTTGCAATAACGGGATTGAGCTGTACTGCACAGTAATAACATTTAGCAGTTTGACACAGATTGTGCCACCAGCGTGTCTTGCGCAGTTCTTGCGCCTTTCTTTTTTCAAGAGCCTGAGTCAAGTGATGTCCCGTCGGGAAAAAATTATACAAGCGACCAAAAGGAAAAGGCCTATAAGGCTTCCGGCGTACGTAAGCTTCTGAATTACAACTTCGGGTGGAAGACGCCAACTCTGGAGGAATGCGTAATCAGCGAGGTTAAATTGCCTCAAATCCCATAAAAACGCCAGGGTTTTCGTGATTTTACTTGTTGTTTCAGCACCTTCCGGAACCTTCAATAGGCTGATTGGCGCGGTGATCATGCCAATAACCCAAAGGCCCAGACTGCTAAACAGGCTCACCCCAAAGGAATTAAAGCAGCCAAACATGATGCTGACGGCGCCGATAATAAGCCAGATAACCATCATCATGAGAAAAATATGCAAGAATGCCGGCTTCAAAGGACCAAAGCCGAAGGCGTACATGATCCCTTGCCAACTCGCGATGAGGATCGCCCCAAGCAGCAGCAACGCACACGACAGTCCGACATAACTTCCGAGAAGCCATGTCGCCCGACTCATGGGTGAAGCTAACTGCACCTCGATAGAACCGTCAACGGAGGTATCGGCCAATAGCTTGGATCCAAAGAATGCGGCGACCAGAACCCCCGTAATATGAAAGACCGAGAACCCGATATCAAATAACACTTTGTAAACTTCCTCAATCACCCAGTCGCTCGCCAGGGAGGCGAAACAAAATAATATGATCGAGGTCATAATAGCCGGAAAAAATAGTTTATCCCTTCGAAGGCGTAAAAAGCTGTCTCCGACAACCGCGGCAAATGCTTTCATTTTGATACTCCTGCAAAATAGGGAAACAGCTTCTTCTTATCGAACGATCTTGACTCGGAGAAATTAACGACAACGTACCCTTGCTCCACACAACGGTTGAGCCAAGAGGCGGCCCCCGGGTAAGAAGGAAGAACGATATGGAGAACGTATCCCTCTTCCTCAACCTCGATCCAATCTTCAAGTCTGTATTTAGCGCGGATATGTTCGAGTTCGCTGCGCCCGCATCCCGACAGTGAGAGCCGATAGGTCATCTGCGCTAGAGACGGAAGGTTCTTATCCTGCGAAAACACCACGCGGCCGTTGCGCAAAATATGGACGGCGTCGCAAACCTCAAACACTGACGAAAAGTCGTGGGTTGAGATCAGCAAACCCTTGCCGGCGTTCTTAGCAGTCTTTATCCATTGGATAAGGTCGTTACGACCAGCTGGGTCGAGCCCTTGGAACGGTTCGTCCAAAATGACAAGCTGCGGATCGTGAATGGTGGCTTGCGCCCAAGCAAGTCTGCGGCCCATTCCCTTTGACAGTTCCTTTATCTTGTAATTTTTGAAAGGGAGTAATCCCACATTTTCCAGATAGGCATCAACAACGCGTTTGTAGTCACGCGAAGGGATCGCATTGTCGGTGAACTTCAGCTGTCGCAGCAAAATCTCGCGGCATGTTAAAGTTAAAGGGAGCTTGCTTGTTTCCGGCATATAACCGATGAAGTTGCGATCTTTCGCCTTTATAGGGCTTCCCCTAAACAAGAGCGCACCGCTGTCGGGGCGTATAAGGCCGAGGATCGCCTTGATCGTCGAGGTTTTTCCGGCTCCATTATGTCCCATCAGCGCTACGCAATTCTTTTTTTGCATAGTGAAGGTCACGTTTTCAATGACTGGCGTGCGTCGCCTCAGGAAGCCCTTCGCGTATGACTTGGAAAGGCTTTTTACCTCCAAAAGATCAGTTTCAGTTTTTGTTTCGTTGTTCAAGGCTGTCTCATCTGTAGGGAATGTTGTTTCATAAACTGACTAAACCTGGATTCATTTTCTTCGCCAAAAATTATTTTCAAGCTTTGGTCAAAGTCGCCCTCTGAAAAAGCCTTATCGGTGATAAGCTTTTCCGCTAAATTCGCCACATACTTTGGAGACGACTCCTTCGACGACGCCAGAAAATAATACTTCGCTGCCTGCAACGGCCTATTGAAAACCTTCATTTCGATAAATCCCCCGGTCATGGGCAATCTCCAGCTCTCCGGAAAGACATCAATTCCCGTCAATATAACGCGTTCGCAATATTCCGCCTTTCCATTTTCAAGAAACACGAAGCACAAGAAAAGATAGACGCTTTCCATCCTCGGCTTGTGCTTCTCGAGGTATTGTATAACTTGAAGGGTTTCGTTCTCATCGAATTGATAGGTCGAGGACTGAAACTTATCAAGAAGCCAGATTTCCATAACATCGTGAACCAAACCCTTATGGCCGAGTGCCACGACATCCAGAAACTCCGGTTCAAAAGCAAGGATCATGGGGACCTTAGGCGCTGAAAAAGCCGCATTCTCGTGGTCCAACCACTTGCGACTACTGTACAGGCCAAAACAAAGCAGAGCGGCAAGGATAAACAAAATCAAATTTTTGAGCAGTGAAGGCATCAATCACATTATCAATACATGCCGCGGGAACGGGCATAGGAGTTAAGGTATCCTACAACCCCGCGTTCAATTGCAATAATAATGACGAAGACGGCGATGGGAGCCCAGTCAAACGGCCCAGGTATTCGACGGGTGAATTGCCTGATGGGCCTGTAGATGGGTTCGGTTACTTGATACACCATTTGAACTATCTGATTATTTGAGTCGCCAATCCAACTCACAACAACGGATGCTATCACGAGGAGTTTAACGATACTCAATATAAAGCTAATGACACCAGCAATTGAACTCGCTAAAGCTGCATCCACGACCAAGCTCCTCTATAAGTTTGCTATCATGTTAAAGAAACCCAGTTTTGAATGCAAGGCATATCCGTCTCTACTGTGACGTGAGGTTGAATACAATGATGCGTTCTACCGGAATCAAAATCATGAGCAGAATCACAGCGGCGACTATATCCGTCTCCGACTTTTTCCCAACCAGTGCCAAAAGCCCTTCAATCGGTTTCAAAAACGGCGTCAAAACCGCGGCAACAAACCTGTAGAAAGTTCCCGTTTGCTTCCAGCCGAGTACCACAGCAGCCACCTTCATAATCGCAATGAGCTCAAACATGTTAAAGTTGAAACTTACGACGGCCGCAAGGCCTTGCGCTGTTGATTCGCTAAGCATGAGTGGAAATTCCGCTGTGCTGCAGGAGCGGTTCGATAACCGGGTCCCGTCCCCTGAAGTCTCGAAACACGTCGCTCGGATGCACGCTTCCGCCTAACGACAGGATCGTGTCTCTAAAGCGAGTGCCCATTTTTTTCACTTCCTCTTGCTTCTCTAAGCCGATTTCCTCGAAGGCGCTAAATGCGTCGGCACTGAGAACTTCTGCCCATTTGTAACTGTAATAACCGGCTGCATAACCGCCCGAAAAAATATGAGAGAAAGAGCAGAGAAAGCGATCTTTTTCGTGCGGGGGGACCACAAGCGTCTTCGAGGCGATATCGCGACCGATGTCGAAGACGGATTGCTTGTCCTTTGTCTTTGGATCATAGCGGTGGTGCAGCTCGAGATCGGTCATGCCCAGATACAACTGCCTTACCATTTGTAGGCCGGACTGAAAATTCTTCGCCGCAAAAAGTTTCTCAATCAGATCGTCCGGCAACGGTTCGTTGGTTTTGTAATGCCGAGCAATCTGGAGAAGAGTTGGCTTATAGTAAACCCAGTTTTCCATGAACTGACTTGGCAACTCCACGGCGTCCCACTCTATGCCGTGAATACCCGCTGCATGATAGAAGTCGACTTGCGTGAGCATGTGCTGCAAGGCGTGACCGAATTCGTGAAAGAGAGTCTCTACTTCCCTGAAGGTCAGAAGAGATGGCTTGTCCCCAATAGGCGGCGTTCCGTTGCAAATAATGTAGGCGACGGGGTCCAGTAATTGGCCCTTCACCCATCCGCGGTTCACGCATGTGTTCATCCAGGCCCCGCCCTTTTTGTTCTCGGGTCTGCTGTACGGGTCGAGATAAAACGAAGCAACCTGTTTGCCACTTCGATTGAAAAGGTTGAAGAAACGAACATCGGTATGCCACGTCGAAATATCGCCTTTGCCCGGCGCGACGCGGATTTCAAACAACTTTTCCACCAAATCGAAAAGTCCCTTCAGAACGGTTTCCAAGGGAAAATATTGTTTAAGCACTTCATCTTTAAGACCAAAATTTTGTTCCTTAAGACGTTCTGAGAAATAGGCGACGTCCCAATGCTGAAAATCTTCGACCCCGTTCGCTTTCGCGAACTTCTTGAGATGTTCGTATTCTTTAATTGCGTGAGGCCGGGAGGCGGCACACAGGCGCTTCAGCAGATCTTCGACTTGCTCGACGCCTGGAGCCATTTTCGCTGCTATACTCAGCTCGGCAAAAGTATTGTAACCAAGGAGTTGAGCTTCTCGACGCCTGAGATTCAAGAGTTCGTAGATGATAGCTTCGTTATTGTGCTTGCCCGCGGAAGCCTTTTGTATCGACCCGAGGTACAGTTGTTTTCTGAGTTCGCGATTCTTATTGTGCTGTTGAAACGGCATGTAACTGGGTATGTCGAGCGTAATGCGCCAAGGCCCTTTTTCCGGCGTTGCCTTCTCCGTCTTCGTCAAACGGTTGTATGTGCGTGCCGCCATCTCCAAGTAGTCGGGAGGCATACCCTCCATTTGGGACCGATCGGTAATATCCAAAGAGAACTCTTTGGTCGCATCGAGCACGTTGTTCGCAAAATCTGTGCTGAGTTTTGCGCTCTTCTTGCTTATTTCGTTGAACTCTTCCTTTTCCTTTCCCTTCAGCTCGATACCGGAGAGTTTCGCGTCTAAAATATAACGCTCAATAATTCGCTTTTGCGCTAAGGAAAGTTTTTGCCATTCCTTCGCTTCTTTAATCTGTGTGAGTTTGCGATAAATGGGTTCGCTTTGCGCCATCCTAAGTCCGACCTCGACAACCTTGCCTTGCAGCTCATCATAAACCTTGCGCAAGTCTTCCGAGTTCTGAACTGCCAACAAGTGCCCGGCTACTCCCCACGAGCAGTCGAATTTACGCGCGATATTCTCCAACGGTATATAAATGTCGTCCCAAACGGGCTGTGCATTTTTTTCGAGTTGCTCGACCGTTTCGTAGGTCTCTTTGATGGCCTGTAAAACAGCGTCCTTAAAATGCTGCGGTTGGATTCTCTCAAAGCGCGGGATGTCGTAGTTGTCTATAAGCGGATTGGCGATGCTCAATTTCTTTCTCCAAGTCTATTTCTTTGGAAAAAGTACCAAATTTAGTCTGTAAATTAAAGAACATTCCCCTTCTGCCGCGGACCGAACAGTGCCTGCCCGATTCTCAAAAAGTTGGACCCTGCTCGGACGGCAAGCTCAAGATCCCCTGACATTCCAAGGGAAAGCAGCCCAGATCCGACGGATTGTGAGGCTTGCCTAAGTCGGACATAAAGGTCGGGCAGAGGCTTGCCCCTGTATTCTTCGTCAGCATAACTTGCGGGGGGAATGGCCATCAGTCCCTCCAGATGCAATCCCGGCAAACCGGAAATCTCTGCCACAAAGGAGTCCACCTCCCCAAATGCAATACCGCCCTTGTTCGTCTCGTTTACCGTATTCACCTCGACAAACACCGGAATTGATTTCTTGAGCGACAGCGCGGTTTGAGACAAAGCCTCGGCGTGACGAAGGCTGCACAAAGTATGGATAACCGCGCAGTGGTTAACCAGTTTCTTAATCTTGTTCGATTGGATCTTGCCAATGTAGTGCCACCGGATATCCGGATATGATGCAAGAGCCTCTATCTTTGTACAAAGTTCGTTGAAATAATTTTCGCCAAAATCCCTCTGGCCGAATTCGTAGAGAGATTTTATCTTCTCCACGCTCTGACCTTTGCTCACAGCGAGCAAGGTAATGTCCTTTCTTGCTCTCTGCGCGACGTCGCAAGCCTTCTGAATTTTAGAATGAACGTCCTGCCATCTTTGTTGCAGGTCGGAGGTAAGTGCCATAATGCTATTTTTGCGGTTCTTTATCCTCTTGTTTTGTAAGTGGCGCCGCTGGCGGGTCCTCAGCTTTCTCGCCTGCCGCTGGCGGCACTTTTTCAAATTCGCCCGACTTCAGATCCGGATGCGAAGGCAATTGATGCTGCGGTTTGCCCTCTGGCGTATTGCTTCGGCTTAGAGGCAAATACGTATTTTGTTCGTCCACCTTATAGTGCGGAGCCTCGATATAAACAGAGCCTTTGTCGTCTATGAGAATATTCACATTTTTCAACGTCGTGGAACGCACGCTCGAAATATCCTGTCCGTTCAAGTAAACGGAACGCGCGAAGGCAACATCAAAAGAACAAATCGCAAATGTGAGAAAGAAAAATATCTTCATATCCGTCTCCAAACTCTCGCCATTCAATAGTCCTCATGGTAGCATACCATCCATTAGACTACGAAGCGGGCTTATTATTAGTTTATCATATTAGCTTTTTTAAGATATATTTATCCGCAAAAAGCTATTGGTTTCTCTTATGCTTATTCGACAGGGAGGATTTTGTGATTAAGTTGGTGCGCGTGAAAAGGATATTGGCGCTTGGCGCCTTTGGCTTGTACCTCGGTTCTTGTGCAACGGGAGGCGGAGTTTACAGCGACCCCACCGAAGAACAAATTCTTGGGGACAAATGGAACAACTCCGACGCCAATAAGACGGCACAGTATATGATCGACTCTGTCACGACAGCTGCATGGATCGACGAATACGTAAAAGTCCACAAAGGCGAAAAGCCAATTGTTATTGTTGACGAGGTGGAGAATCGGACCGACGAACACATCGACACCAAGGCTCTTACAGAAGCGATACGCAGCCAACTCATAAATTCGCGAAAAGTTCGCTTCGTGGACGCGGCAAAACGCCAGAAGATTCTCGACGAACTCAAATATCAGCATTCCGGCGCCGTCGCCAAAGAAACCGCCAAAAAGAAAGGTGCTCAGATTGGAGCCGCTTATTTGCTTGGAGGAGGTTTATCTAACATTGTTGACACCAAGGGAGATTACAAGACGGTAACGTACCAAGTCGATATGACGCTCACCAATATCGAAACGGCCGAGATAGAGTGGAACGGTCAAAACAAGATTAAGAAAAGCTTTAAACGATAATAGGTGGCAATAGGCACATTTTGTGAACACAGAAATCTGCAAAAGACCTAGGACGATCGACAGGATCGTCCTCCTTGCGACGATCGGGATGTTCACAGTCACCTGCGCGTCATACACAGACGAGACAAAAGAAATCCGTTACGCCTATAGGGCAGAATCTTACGATTCCGCTCTCAGCAAGATCGAGGAATCCGACATTAAAGAGCAGGACCGGAACCGGCTCCTATATCTGCTCGAAAAATCCATGGTGCTGGATCGAATGGGTAAAAGAGAGGCTTCTCGCAAGGAGCTCTTGAACGCGGATAAAACCGCTGAAAAACTTTACCGCACTTCGCTAGCAGGCGACGTCGCGAGTTTCTTGTACAATGACTCCACGACGGACTATGCAGGAGAAGACTACGAGAAAGTCGCTATCCACACTATGCTGGCCTTGTCCTTTCTCGACGACAATCAGCTTTCCAATGCCACGGTGGAAGCGCGACGCATTAACACACTCCTCAACGAAATAAACTCTTTTTACGAGGAAAACAAGAACCGCTACGCTGAAGATGCCTTCGCAAGATATCTGGCCGCAATGATTTACGAGCAAAAAAACGAAACCGACAATGCCATTGTTGATTATAAAGCCGCATTGGCTCTTTATGAAACTTCGTACTCCCGAAACTTTGCAACGCCTGTCCCGGATCAGCTCGTGCAATCGCTTTACGACCTTCTGTTGAAGAGAGGACGAACCGCCGAAGCGAAAAAACTTGCCGAACGATTCGACGACAGTATAAAAAAAACGCAGTCCTCCGACTTCGGTGAGCTCGTTGTCATTCATGAGGTAGACACAATTTCCGTGAAGACCAATGAAGAGTTCGTTCTTCCCATAAGCAATCAGGTCGTCAGATTCTCTTTCCCCGTGATTAGAAGCAAGAGCAAGAGCTACTACGGCAGGACGGGAATCGCTGACGGGGAGAAATTTCATTCCGGCGAACTCGTTCAGTTCATGGATGAAATCGCAAGCGGTACGCTTCAAGACAAAAGGCTTCGAATGATGGCCAAACAAGGCGCAAGATTACTTCTCAAAGGCCAGATCACCCGCCAGGCAAACGAGAATTTTGGCGTGCTCGGGTGGTTAGCGGGAAATATTTACGGCGCCGTCACGGAGACCGCAGATACAAGGGGCTGGACTTTATTGCCCTCGGCCTTTTACGTAACGAGAGAAAGACTCAAGCCCGGCAACCATAGTCTAAAAATATACACGAATGGGAAGCTGTCGCAGGTGCGCTCCTACAAGGTAGAAAAAGACAAAATAACTTTTGTCCGCGACTTCGGATAAAACAACCGCGGAGATCGCAATGGTCTGGCACTTCTTACTTTCACTTTCTATCGGTGTCGCCGCTGTTATCCAAAGCGGCATCAACAAACGTCTGATGAACCTCTGGGGTTTGACAAGCGCCGTCGCTCTCAACACCGTCGTGCTTCTCGTCACCGTAACCGTCCTTGGCATTGCGATTTTCTGGCTACCGAAAATTATTCCTGACCTCTTTCATTTCAAATCGTCAGATGAGCCCTTCCATTGGTGGTACGTGATTCCCGGTCTCCTGGGCTTTGGTATAGTTGCCGGCTTGCCCGTTTCCATGGCGCACATCGGAGCAACCCGGGCTTTTATTATCGTCATCGCAGCTCAACTGATCTCAAGCCTTGCCTGGGACAGGTTCGCCGAAAACACAACCATTTCGAGCTGGAGAATTGTCGGTTGTGCTCTTGCCGTGATTGGCGCCGGCCTAACGCTCATCCAGAGATAAGGTACAGTTATTGCTTCTCAACACTCAGCATAATGCGGAGTGTCTTATGAACACATTCTTAATTGTCCTCTTAGCCGGGGTTGCGGGAACATTGGCAATGACAATCTTTATGTACGTCTGCCACTGGTCGAAGTTCGCCAACGGCGACATGGTGCGAGCCATAGGCAGTATCTTCACCAAGAAATACGAAAACTCGTTCGTTCCAGGTTTGGCCGTCCATTTTACAAACGGTATTCTCTTCGCGTTTATCTATTATTATGCCTGGCAGCGGTTGGGAATCTTGGGCGCGGCGGAAACGACAGATATGAACGTTATGCCTCTCATAGGGTTAATGACGGGGTTCGTCCATGGCTTTGTCGTCAGTTTTTCGCTCGTTGTAGCCGTTGCGGAACACCATCCGCTCGAGCAATTCCGGCGCGTTGGATTTGCCGTGGCCCTCGTTCATGTACTTGGCCACGTGGTGTACGGTCTTGTTGTCGCGCTTGTACTCAGCCGCATGCTCTTCGCTTAAAAGTCATGCAAGCGTTCGCCGCGGCAAAGTCCCCAAGTTACTTCGAGGCAATCCAGAGCTGATTGTCGAACGTATTTCGCAGGTTGTTCATCCTCTTAGCGCTATTGATTCTTTCCTCAGCGACTCGATTCGACGCCATGACTGTGGGAAGATTTTGACTATCAGCTTCCTGATAGATGCGCAGAAGTGTATCGAAAATACCGCTACAACGTTCTTTGGCCGCGGCAGGATCGTAGCCCCTTAGCTCTTCGTAAACATTGATGAGCCCGCCGGCGTTAATGACGTAGTCGGGAGCGTAAAGAATTCCGCGTTCTTTGAGTTTCTTGCCATGCAGTTCTTCGTCCAAAAGCTGATTATTGGCGGCGCCGGCAATGATGGTGGCCTTAAGGTCAGCTATGGTTTCATCGTTGATAACTCCGCCCAATGCGCACGGCGCAAATACATCGACCGATAGCGCGTGTATTTTATTAAGGTCAACAAGCTCGGCCCCGAGGCGGTCAGCCACCTGCTTAGCTTTTTCCTCCGCCAAATCCGAGACATATAGTTTGACGCCGTCGTTGTGCAGCAACTGCGCCAGGTTAGATCCTACAGCCCCGCAGCCTTGAATGGCTACTTTCAGCCCGCGCAGGTTGTCTTTGCCAAGCTTGTGTTTCACAGAAGCCTTGATGCCGTAATAAACACCCATGGCTGTTACCGGGGAAGGATCTCCCGAACCCTGATGAGAACTGATGCCGGTAACATACGGCGTCTCGGTTGCCACAATCTCCATGTCCCTAACCCGTATATTCACGTCTTCCGCTGTGATGTACCGACCGCCTAAGCTGTCGATAAACCGACCAAATGTTTTGAACAAGACTTCAGATTTTAGCTTCTTGGGATCGCCGATAATAACGGCCTTGCCTCCCCCAAGATTGAGGCCCGTAATCGCAGCTTTATAGGTCATGCCGCGAGACAGCCGCAAAACGTCGCGCAAGGCTTCCTCTTCCGAGTTGTAATCCCACATTCGGCAGCCACCGAGCGCTGGACCTAAGGTTGTGTCATGAATGGCAATGATGGCCTTAAGGCCGCTGGCCTTGTCGTTACAGAAAACTACTTGTTCATGTCCCATAGTGCTTAACGAGTCAAAAACTTTCATAACCTTCCCCTTCGGTGGTTCTAATCGCAATGGTAGTTTGCCCAGTTGCTCTATTTTAGCTGTAAGTGTCACTCACAGATACCCAATGCAAAAAAAAATAGCAAGAAAAACGGTTAGGTTGCGAAATTTTGTACAAATTTTGAGCAAAATAACTATAATCCCGGTGCCTGAACGCTCAAAAAATCACCAAAATTCGGGGAGTCCTCATGAGCTATGATGTTATAGTCATCGGCGGCGGCCACGCCGGATGCGAAGCTTCGCTCGCAGCTGCTCGCATGGGTGCAAAAACATTGCTCATTACTCAGGCCGTCGAAAAGATTGGGGCGATGAGTTGCAATCCCGCCGTTGGGGGCACAGCTAAAGGCCACCTTGTTAAGGAAATCGACGCCCTCGGCGGTCAGATGGGCAAAGCGATCGACGCTACGGGAATCCAGTATCGGATACTCAACCGAACCAAAGGACCGGCCATTTGGTCCTCTCGCGCCCAGGCCGATATGGACCTTTACCGCCGGTATATGAAGCACGCGCTCGAGAACTGTCCGGGTCTATTTATCAAACAAGACAGCGTGCAAGAGCTTGTCATATCGGAAACAAGTTCCGGAAGGTTCGCCGTCACGGGAGTAAAGACTCGCGTTTTCGGAAGCTTCGACGCCAAGACTGTTGTTATTACCAGTGGAACCTTTCTCAACGGCCTCATCCACATCGGTCAAGAAAAGATTCAAGCGGGCCGCGCTGGTGACGCACCCTCTATCGGACTGGCCAAATCCATTCACAAGCTTGGATTCCGCGTCGGAAGGTTGAAGACAGGAACGGTTCCGAGATTGGACGCCCGAACCATCGATTACCAAGGTCTCGAAGTGCAGCATTCTGACGAAGACATTATTCCGTTTAGTTTCGGCACGGAGAAAATAACGCAGCCCCTGATACCGTGTCATATCACCTACACGAACTCGAAAACCCACGACGTAATTCGAAATCATATGAGCGAATCTCCCCTTTACAGCGGAGAAATCACGGGCATCGGCCCCCGGTATTGTCCTTCGATCGAGGACAAGGTCGTGAAATTTCCGGATCGCCTCCAACACCAAATTTTTCTCGAGCCGCAAGGCTATGACACGGCCGAGGTATATCCTAACGGACTTTCCACATCGTTGCCGCTTGCGGTTCAAGAGAAATTCATTCGTACGGTCCCTGGTCTGGAAAGAGCGGAAATTATTCGACCGGGTTACGCTATTGAATACGATTATGTTGACCCCACGGAACTTCGCTACAACCTTGAAACGAAAAAAGTCGATCATCTTTTTTTGGCGGGTCAAATCAACGGCACCACCGGCTACGAAGAAGCTGCGGCCCAAGGCATCATGGCAGGCATCAACGCGGCTCTCAAAGTTCGCGATGAACAACCTCTTATTTTGAAAAGGTCTGAGGCTTACATCGGCGTCTTGATTGACGACCTAGTCACTAAAGGAACGTCGGAACCGTATCGTATGTTCACGTCCCGCGCGGAACATCGGCTCTACCTGCGCGAAGACAACGCGGATTTGAGGCTCACCGAAACCGGCAGAAGCATCGGCCTCGTTTCAGATGAGGACTACGGAAAGTTCACAACTCGGAACCAACAGTTGTCAGAACTGAAACATCGCATCAAGTCGCAAAGGATCGGGGACGTTGAACCTATCCCTGAAGAATTTATGGATTCCAAGGATAACAAAGGCACGCCGCTTGAAAACATTCTGAAGAAACCGAAAGTGTCCGTTTCTGAAGCCAAAAAGTACATCGGCTTCCTCAATGCTTATCCCGAAAATATACTGCGACGCCTCGAAATTGAATTGAAATACGAAGGCTATATTGTGCGCAGCTCCAGAGCCATCAAATCTGAAAACCAATTGGAACGCGTCAAGATTCCCGATTATTTTGCGTATGATTCCATAAGCGGCCTCAGTCGCGAAGTCATCGAAAAGCTGAAGAAGCACCAGCCCGAGAACCTCGGTCAAGCGTCAAGAATTAGCGGAATGACTCCCGCCGCCGTGCAATTGCTGCACGTGATGGTTGGGAAACAGCAGGCATTGAATCAACTGATATAGAACGCAATTCCGAAAACGCCACCTTGTCAGTGGACCTGCGGTTAGAGATTCTTCGCTTCGCTCAGGATGACGTAGTATTCTGCGTTTCCATAATTCCGCGCTTCCGCGTTCTTCAATTAAAAGATCGCGGCAACGTTGAGCTACAGAAACGCAGAAAAGACGTTAGGGAATAAACCCTTCTTTACAAAGATACTCAGCAATCAGAATCGCGCCTTTAGCGGCGCCTGCCTTCGTATTGTGCGAAAGAAGGACGTACTTCACGCCGCCGAGCGCCTTGTCCTCTCGGAGGCGGCCGATATGTGTGGACATGCCGCCGTCTTTGTCGCGATCAAGCCGCGGCTGGGGATGATACGGATCATCGTAAATCCGGAAGAAGTTCTTCTCGGCTGTCGGCAAACCTTGCAGTTTGGGATCATACTCTTCAAAGCAGGCTTTCACTGCGGAGACGGTGCAAGGTGATTTGGTTTTAACGAAGACAGCTTCCGTATGCCCGTCAACAACGGGAACCCTGGTACAAGTTGCAGTGATTTTGACGTCGGCGGGTTTGACACCAGTGCCCTGGAGCGTTCCGAAAATCTTCTTCACTTCCTGTTCTACTTTTTCTTCCTCTCCGGAAATGAAAGGAATAATGTTGTCTAACATGTCGAGGCTCAATACGCCGCCGCCACGTCCTGCGCCGGAAACGGCTTGCATCGAGGTCATTGCCACGAGGTCGATTCCAAATTTTTGTTGGATAGGCGCCAAGCTGCACGCCAAGCCATAAGTCGTGCAATTCGGGATAGGAACAATAAACCCCTTCCAATTTCTTATTTCTTGCTGATGGCGGATGAGCGCATGATGGTTGCTGTTGACGCCAGGTATCAGCAACGGAACGTCTTCGGCCATCCTAAATGCGCTTGCGGTAGAGATCGTAGGTTTGTATTTGGCAAATTTTGGCTCAATCTCTTTAGCGGTATCGGAATCAACCGCCGTGAACACTATGTCGACGCCATTAACGTCAATTTCGTCCGCCGTAACAACAGGCATACGCGCATATATTGGAGGAAGATCTTTCGCACCATACCATTGGCAATGACCGTTCTCCGTCTTGATTGCGTCAATGTAGGGCTTCCCAGCGGAGCGCTGGCTGCCGGCAATGGCGGTAAGCTCGAACCATGGGTGGTTCTCGAGAGCTTCCAAAAACTGTTGGCCGGCGACTCCCGTCGCGCCAACCAGGGCTACGCGCTTCTTTTTCATAACATGGCTCCCAAAGGTTCCGTATGCATCGTTTTTTGTCGAATCTCTTCCGCCAACATCGTCTTAAACTCTTCTGCCGACATCTTGGTTTGATCCTTGACGCCGTAGCGACGAATTGTCACAGCCTTTTCATCCGCCTCCTGGTTGCCTATGATCAAGAGGATCGGAATCTTGCGCACCGTGTTGGTTCGAATTTTCTTGTTAAAGCTGTTGTCGCTATCGTCGATTTCGACGCGCACAAATTGCTCCGTGAGTTGGCTCGCTAAATCTTGACAATAGGGTATCAAATCGTCGCGTACCGGAATGAAACAAACTTGCACAGGAGCGCACCAGGTTGGGAACGCACCGCCGTAGTATTCAATCAAGAAACTGATGAACCTCTCGTGCGTTGACAGAGGCGCACGATGGATAATCACAGGGTTCTTTTGCGCTCCGTCTCGATCGATGTAGGTGAGATTAAATTTTCTGCCGCTCAGAAAATCCACCTGAATTGTCGATACAGTTTCTTCGCGCCCCATCAAGTTACGGAACTGCACGTCAATCTTCGGTCCGTAGAAAGCGGCTTCGCCTTCGGCTCTATAGTAAGGAATACCTAAGTCGTCCATGCTAGTGGCAAGAAGCTCGCTCGCTTCCTGCCATACGGAGTCCTCGCCAGCAAATTTTTCGGCGTTCTCAGTTCCTTTCAACGACAGGCGGAATTTGAAGTCCTTCAACTTGAAGGTTGAATAGAATTCCTTATACATTTTGAGGATACTGTGGATTTCTTGCCCGACTTGTTCGCGCGTGCAATAAAGGTGCGCATCGTTCAAGGTCATACATCGTACGCGTATGAGTCCAGATAGCTCGCCCGATTGCTCGTAGCGGTATTGGGTTCCGTATTCCGCGAGCCGCAGCGGAAGATCTCGATAGCTACGGAGACGACAATTGAAAATGAGGTGGTGGTGCGGACAGTTCATCGGCTTGAGGTAGTATTCTTCTTCACTCGAGTCATCTTCATTGACTCGCATAGCCGGAAACATTGATTCCTTGTAATGCGACAGGTGTCCCGAGGTTTCGTATAGTTTGCTCTTGGCAAGATGAGGCGTCGCCACCCGTTTATAGCCGTATTGAAATTCTTTCTCCTTGGCAAATTTTTCAATCTCGTCGCGGATAACCGTTCCGTTTGGCAACCACAAAGGCAACCCTTTACCAATCATGTCATCGATGTGATAGATATCGAGTTCTTTGCCAAGTTTCTTATGGTCGTACTGCTCCGCGATTTTGCGGCGTTCGATGAAATCGTCGAGCTCCTTTTTTGTCTCATAGCAGAGGGCGTAGATTCGGGTGAGCATCTTATTCTTTTCGTCACCAAGCCAGTATGCGCCCGCGATTCGGTCCAGCTTAAATGCGTCAACCGGGAGATCGCTTGTACTCCCGACGTGCGGACCTTCACAGACGTCCAGGAAGGTTCCGTTCTTATAAAACGAAAAGTCTTTTACGCCGCGACTCTTGAGATTCTGTAGGTTTTCTAATTTATAGGGCTCGTCGCGATGGGACTTTAGAATTTCGACGGCTTTATTATAGTCAGCGTCGATTCGAGCAAATTCCTGCTTCTGAGAGATAATCTTTTTCATCTTCTTTTCGACTTCCTTAAGCTGCTCCATGGACAGCTCTTGAGCGCCAAAGTCGAAATCATAATAAAAGCCGTTTTCGGTCGGGGGACCGAAGCCAAGTTTAACACTTGGAAAATTTTGCTGAACTGCCTGCGCCAAAACATGGGCCATGGAGTGGCGGATTCGATATAAATTAGGGTTATCTTGCTCTTCCATTAAATTCTCGCTTGCTGCCGGTTCATGTCTCTAAGCCGCTTTGTAATCTATGTTTTTTACCATCTCTCATGGCTTCATGAAAGTTGATTATCACGGCTCAAAAGCTCTTTTAACTCCTCTGCGGTGTACTTGACGTAAAGTGTTTCACCCTTTTCCACCGCCCACGTTCCAGGGGCCATGCCCTTCTTCTTTCGCAAGTGCGCCTTTTGGGTGACGTAAACCTCCCCAGCACGGTCTTCGCGCATCTTGGAATAATGAAGCGCCAAAATAGCGCCTTCCCGCAACATTTTCTCGCTCGGCTTGCCGCTCTTGCGTTTCATGGTCGCCACGACATGGCTTCCCGGAATGCCGACAACGTGGAACCAATAATCGTTTGCCTTGGCTCCCTTTGTCAGGGCGTCGTTGTTATGCGCGTCCTTGCCGACATAAAGAGGAGTACCGTCAAAGGCAACAAACACTCTAAACTTGCTCTTTATTCGATCATGCGACCGATTTTGATCCCGAGGCTTAATCCCAAGTTTCCTAGCCGCAATTTGATCAAGCTCCACATCCGCGACCGCCTCGGTTTCCAATTTGCGAACGAAGGTTTGCAAGTCACTAATTTCTCTTTTACTTTCATCAACTTGCGTAACGAACATGACGGCCTGCTTTTTCATCCTTTTTATTTTGTCGAACATCTCGTTTATGTTTTCGCCCACCGTCAACGAGGAGTCCAAGGCTATCGCGACGTCATTTTCGAGACCCGTATCGTCTTTTCGAAGCGTCACTTCCTCTCTCAAGTCCTTGGGATCCACCAGATAAGAATATGACTTCAGGAGCTGAGCCCAGTTTGCCAGCCGCTCTATCGAGGAGGTTTCTTCGAGGGTTTCCTCGCTCTTTGCCAGGGATTTTTTAAGGGTTCGAAGGCGCCTGCGAAGTTTTCGCAAGATTTCGGTTTGTTTCGGGCTTCTTTCGAATTCTTGGTCACGTTCGGGTTGTTTCGGTTCCTCGCCTGCGCCGAGAAGGCTCTCCGCCAACTGGGAAGTAATGTCTCTGAAGTTCCTGTTTTGATAGGCGACGTCGCCCTCGTAGGGCTTGGACTTGGTATAGACTCCTTTGGAACTCATGCGCACAAGCACCAGTCCGTCAGGAGACAACAAGGAAATCGACGGCGGCTTATCTTGTTCCAAGCGGGCGTACCAAATAGTCTTGTCGGCATTCTTAAACATGATCCAAACGTCGCCGGATGCCTCATGACGAAAGACGGCATGCAAGAGACACCGGCTGACATGCTTACGAAAAAGGTTTACGAACGCCCCGTCTGCCTTGATATCGCGCGGTTTTTCCACACTTAGCGCCGGCAGGGATCTCGCAAACGACAATTCGAGAAAGACCTTTGAAGGTAATCCGTTAAACGCTGACGTGGGCTCGAGACTCCATACCACGGAGTTGAACTGCGTTTGCCAGCATTTGCCGACCCGAAAATAACTGGAGATCATGGCATTGGTTCCGAAGCCGCAGGTGGGGTCGCCTCAGGGACGGTCTCACCGCCAACTTCATCGATCTTTGGTTCGGATTGGTCTTCGGGGTCGGGCGCTGCTTGGGGCTTTTCCTCGTTGCTTATCTCGGACTCCGGATCGGGCGAAGAAGTTTCGTCGGCGCTTTCACCAACTTCTTCATCCGGTGCCGGCCCTTCCTCCGCGTTCAATCCTGATTCAACTGTCCCTACCTCCACCTCTTCAGATCCGGGTTCTTCCTGAGGAACGTCCGAAGATTCGGCAGAGGGACCTTCTGGATTCAAGCCAAGCTCGCGCTGACTTCTGAGCTCTTTGGAAAGCTCTTCATCCGACATGGTCGGATCCTGATCCACGGGCGTTTTGGAAGCATAATACGAATTAATGGGTCTTCCAAAGTCTCCCGTGGCAAGGGCCTGTTCCCACAATGACTGTGTGATAAACCCGTTTTGCCGCATCGCATCGATAATTTTTTTGTAGCGATTGTGTCCGAATGTGGTGAGTCTCCGTTGTCTCAGCCCTTTCGACCAGCCTCTCGGACTGGGCAAGACAAGTGCAAGATTAGCTCCGTGTTGGATTGTTAGGAGCTCCGGCTCGAGCTGAAAGTAATGGCGAGCAGCAGCCTTAATCCCGTAGACGCCATCCCCGAATTCAGCCAAATTGATGTACCACTCGAGGATTTTCTCTTTCGGCAGTATGGTTTCCAGAAGCAGGGCGCCCACGGCCTCACGTATTTTCCTTATCATGGACTTTTCCATGCTCAGAAACGACATCTTGACAACCTGCTGAGTGATCGTCGAACCGCCGCGAACGTATTTACCTTTTTTCCAATTGATCTCTATGCTGTTGACAATCTCTATGAAATCGAGACCGTTATGCTGGTAAAACCTAGAGTCTTCAGCCGCAACAATCGCGTGGAGAACATGAAGAGAAACAGTGCCGTGTTTGATCCATCCTGGCCTACCGGGTCCGACGCGAACGACGATTCTGCCAGACTTTGGCCATCGCTCAACGTCAATATATCCGTTCCTAAGTTGCCAAACGGGAGGAACAAACCACGCACAAAAAAGCACGAACGCTAACACCGCACCGATCGCTACTTTTTTCTTCTTTGTGAGCTTCATCTCGCTTAATATAACAGGCGCAGGTCGGATGATAAATCGCTCATTTTCAAACAAAACTGATCCGATAGGTCAACCTTGGCGTTTTCCGCCAAAATCGGTACGACAATATTGTTGATATGGAGCTGCAACCTGATTTCTGCGGGACCAGGGTGTGCCGCGATCACAGACTTCAGCTCTCTTAGCGCTTCCAATTTTGAAGACTGATCGCCTTCTGCCCCCGCGCTCATTGTCACAAGAATCTTTCTCACATAGTTCTTTCGGACCGTCTCTATGGGAATGACTTTTTCTAAGCGAACGTTAATACTTGCTCCATCAAAGCTCTTGGTAACATTTATAAGAGCCACGTTGACGGAGTCCTTCTGAATATTGGCGGACTCCTCCCCTTCGAACATCATGGCCACCTGGCTTCCCGTCGTATCCTCGAGCGTCACATATATGAGGCGCTTGCCCGACTTTGAGGTTCGCTCTGAAATGTCCGAGACATAACACACAACAGGCAGTTGCTTTTCACCCACACGGTCGGGAATTTGAGAAAGGCGGATCTTCCCGAATTTCTTTACGTCGAGTGCAAAAAAATTGAGCGGATGATCGCTTAGGAACATCCCGAGAAGGCGTCGTTCGTCCTGGAGGTCCTGAATATCGCGCACTTTCAACGAGGGATGTAAATTCAATAGCTCGGGACTCTCCTCGACATCGGCGTCCATTTCGTCAAAAAGCGATCCCTGCCCATTGGTCTTCGCCGCATGCAGATCCCGGCTGAATTCAAACATGTCCGAAAGAGCCTCCAACAGGTCTTTACGCGATAGTTTAAAGCAGTCAAAACAGCCCACTTTAATCAAAATCTCGAGGGTCTTTTTACCCAAAACTCCTAGGTTCACTCGCTTGCAAAAATCTTCCATGTTCTTAAAAGGACCTTGATTTTCACGATCCTCAATAATGAGGTTGAGAGATCCCTGTCCCAGGCCCTTTACCGCACCCAACCCAAATGTTATGGCTTGCTTCCTGGGGACTGTAAATTCAAAGAAACATCGATTGATATCAGGCGGAATAATTTCAAATTTGAAGCGTCGACACTCTTCAACATACCTAACGATTTTTTCGGTATTGTCGAGATCGCTCGTCATGATGGCGGCCATGAACTGTTCGGGAAAATGGTGCTTTAGAAAAGCCGTTTGATAACTGACGAGACCGTAGGCGGCGGAGTGACTCTTGTTAAAACCGTAAGATGAAAACTTTTCGATAAGTTCGAAAAGTTCTACAGCCAATCCTTCTTTGATATTGTTGGACACGCAGCCTGCAACAAAGCGCGACTTCTGCTGCGCCATCTCCTCCGGTTTTTTCTTACCCATCGCTCGACGAAGAAGGTCCGCTTCGCCCAAAGTGTAATTCGCTAAGTCCGCGGCCACCTTTAAAACTTGCTCCTGGTAGAGAATGACCCCGTAGGTATCTTTTAGAATCGGTTGCAATTCGGGCAAAAGATAATGAATCTTCTGGCGTCCGTGCTTACACTCGATAAAATCGTCCACCATTCCCGAACCCAACGGTCCCGGTCGGAAGAGAGCGACAATCGCCACTAGGTCTTCGAAGCAACTTGGCTTAAGGCGCGTGACAAGCGACTGCATACCCGAACTTTCTAGCTGGAATATGCCCACCGTATTACCGGTCGAAATCAGATCGTAAACTTTGGGATCTTCGACGTTGATCTCTTCAATTCGGAAGTTCGGGTCAATGGTTTCGCGAATGAGCTTTTCGGCATCGGCGATAACCGTAAGGGTCTTAAGACCCAAGAAGTCAAATTTAACCAGACCGATCTTCTCGACGTTCTTCATTTCAAATTGAGTGATCAAACTCCCGTCAGGCCCTTTATAAACCGGAACGTAGTTCTCCATCCCCCCGTCTGAAATCACGACGCCCGCGGCGTGAACCGAGGTGTGCCTGCAAATGCCTTCGATTTTTCCGGCAAGAACGATCATATCGTTGATCGCGCTATCCTTCTTCGCCTCCTCTAGAATTCGAGGTTCTTGCTGAAGGGCATCCTTCAACTTTATGTCAATCTCATTGGGAATAAGCTTGGCGATCCGGTCGACTTTACCGTAACCGATCTCGAGCACGCGCCCCACGTCTCTTATCGCGGCTTTCGCCTTCATTTTTCCAAAAGTCGTAATCTGGGCGACGTTGTTTTTGCCGTATTTCTCCGTAACGTAAGCGATAACTTCGTCGCGTCGGTTTTGACAAAAGTCGACGTCGAAGTCAGGCATGGAGATACGATCAGGATTCAAGAATCGTTCGAAGATCAAATTGAGTGCAATGGGATCGAGATCGGTGATCTTAAGCGCGTAGGCCACGAGCGAGCCCGCACCAGAGCCCCTTCCAGGTCCAACGGGAATTCCATTTTTCTTTGCCCAATTGATAAAATCCTGAACAATGAGAAAGTATCCGGGAAAACCCATCGAGATGATAACGTCCGTCTCATAGGCCAAGCGTTCTTTGTATTTTTGCTCAGCCGCTTCGTTGAGAGACGCACCGTACATTTTTCGTAAGTGTACAAGCCGTTCTTCGAGTCCCTCCTGCGATAATCGCGTCAGCGCTTCGGCTTCCGTTTCGTTGCCGGGAAGCGGGTATTTGGGCAAAAAGTATTTGCCGAACTCAAACTTGACGTCGCACATGTCCGCGATGCGTTGCGTGTTCGCCAAGGCATCAGGCCAAGCGCCATAAAGTTCCCGCATCCGTTCGTTATCATAGAGGTGAAATTGCGCGCCCCTTCTGCGGTGTTTAAAGTCAGAAACGCGTAGCTCATTTTTTATCGCCGTAAGAATCATATGCGCGTCTTCGTCTTCTTGATTGACGTAATGCGCATCCGCCGTGGCGACAATATTCAAATCAAAGAACTTTGCCGCAGCGACCAAACCAGGTAAGAGACGTTTCTGCTCTTCCAAATTATTGTCAATGAGTTCCACGAAATAGTTCTCGCGGCCATATCGCCCCACCATCATTTCGACGTGATACTTGAGCGCCGCGCAAACCGCTTTGGATTGAGGGGTGGTGGGATTCTGCAGTTCAGCTGTCACGTCAAGGCCGAGAGAAAAGATTTTGCCGACCAAATATCCGAATTCGCCGCGCGCGCATGCCGAAAGCGCAATGAGGTCGCCGTTAACCAGATCAAGCGTCGAGTTCTTCACAATGGGAACTTGATCGAAGTGATCGTAGCCGTGACTTACGACTTTTATGAGATTGTTGTAGCCGTTGAGAGTCTTCGCCAGGAGGACTAGGTGAAACGCTTGCGGCTTTTCCTTGTCTTTGACCGTATTGTGGGCGTTTTCGTGATAAATCTCGCAACCCAGGATGGGCTTTATGCCGTTTTCCTTGCACTTGAGATAAAATTCAAGCGCACCAAACATATTGCCGTGATCGGTGAGGGCTACGGCTTTATGGTCGAGTATTTTAGCTTTCTTGACGAGATCCGAGATCCTGATGGCACCGTCGAGCAAAGAATACTCGGAATGCAAATGTAAATGGACCAGGGAGGTCTCTTGTTCCGTCATTATTTATTCCCACTCAATAGTTCCAGGCGGTTTAGTGGTTATATCATAAACGACGCGGTTAATACCGTGAACTTTTCTAACTATTTCAGATGCCACTGTCGTGAGGAATTCAAACGGTAGCCGACTCACGTCGGCCGTCATCCCGTCGCTGGAACAAACGGCCCGCAAAGCGCAAACCGACTGATAAGTCCTATTGTCACCCATGACCCCGACGGTCTTTACGGGCAGAAGAACGACAAATGCTTGCCAAACGTCATCGTAAAGCTTTTCCGATCGCAGACGGTCAATAAAAACCGCGTCGGCCTCACGCAAAATGTCGCATCGCTCCTTGGTAACTTCGCCAAGCACTCGAACACCTAATCCCGGTCCCGGGAAAGGATGCCGACCGACGAGAATTTCGGGAATTCCCAGCTGGAGTCCAATCTTACGGACTTCGTCTTTGAATAAATGCCGAAACGGCTCAACGAGTTTCAACCCCAAGTCAGCCGGAAGGCCGCCAACATTGTGATGGGTCTTAATGACTTGGGCGCCCGCGCCGTGTTTTGCCGATTCTATAACGTCCGGATATAGAGTTCCCTGTCCCAAGTGTGTGAATTCGCTCTTATGTGCTCGCGCGTAGGCTTCAAATTCGCGCGCGAAGGTATTGCCAATTATTTTTCGCTTCTGCTCAGGTTCGGTGACGCCGCGAAGGGCGTTCAAAAAAGCTTCCTCTCGATCCAAGACGACGAGATCCTTGATGCCCAGTTCCGTAAGCTGCGCGGATACCCACTGCTTCTCATTTTTCCGAAGCAAACCGTTATCCACGAAACACGCGGTGACCCGATCGTGGCCCAACGCTTCCACCATCAATTTGACGGCAACAGTGGAATCGACCCCGCCCGAAACACCCATCAAAACATGGCCGGATCCAACCGTCTCCTTGACGTAAGACATGCAGGACTCGACCATTTCACCAGGCTGCCAATCCAACGGATGCTTGCAAAGCTTTGCAAATCCGAGCAGCAGTTGTTTGCCGTTTGTCGTATGCTCGACCTCCGGGTGAAACTGCAATCCGAGAATCGGTTCGGACTTGTGCGCGATCATTGCCACAACGTTATCAGTTGTGAGACCGATTTTATCGAAACAATCCGGCAGTGACGCAACATCGTCGCCGTGACTCATCCATACGACTTCCGACGGCGACAACCCGTTGAACATACCCTCTAGATGAGAGTTCTTCGCGTCAAATCTAACCTTTGAGTTGCCGTATTCTCTATGCGTACCGGCTCGAACTTTGCCACCGAAGTGTTCGACCAAAAGTTGCATGCCGTAGCAGATTCCCAAAATCGGCTTGCCGGAATCAAGAACCCATTGCGGGATTTTGCGGGCTCCAACGTCCGATACGGAGTCAGGGCCTCCCGAAAGCACAATTCCGGTGTATTCAAACCCGTCAGGCACTTTACCTTTAGCGCCGTCAATGATCTCCGCATAAACACCTAATTCGCGAAACTTTCGCGCGATCAAGAGCGTATATTGCGAACCGTAATCAAGAACAAGAATACCGTGAGAGAACTTATGAAACATAACTTCGCGAACCTATCATAAATCAAGTTTGTAATTTGGAGCTTCCCGGGTGATGTACACATCGTGCACATGGCTTTCGCGCAATCCCGAAGAGCTAATCTCCACAAATTCCGCTCGCTGCTTCAAGTCTTTCATTGTTGCAGCGCCGAGGTATCCCATCGCTGATCTAATTCCGCCCACAAGTTGGAAAATGGTATCGAACATCGGACCACGATACGGAATCCTTCCCTCTATTCCCTCAGGAATGAGTTTGGTGGATTCCACGTCCGCTTGGAAGTAGCGATCCTTACTGCCCTGCTTCATCGCGCCGAGACTACCCATTCCCCTGTAATGTTTGTAGCTCTTGCCTTGATATATGATCAACTCTCCGGGAGCCTCTTCGGTTCCCGCGAACAGCGACCCAATCATGACCGTGCTTGCGCCGGCCGCCAACGCTTTCACTATGTCGCCACTGTACTTCACCCCGCCGTCAGCAATGACGGGAATTCCAAGCTTCTCAGCCGCTCGTGCACATTCGTATACCGCAGTGAACTGAGGAACTCCAATGCCGGTGACAACTCGCGTCGTGCAGATCGACCCCGGTCCGATTCCAATTTTTATGCCGTCACACCCGGCTTCCGCCAATGCCTGAACGCCTTCCGCTGTCGCGACGTTGCCGCCGATCAGGCTGAAATCGTAACTCTTAAATTCCGACTTTATCTTGACCGCAGCATCGAGAACTCTTTGACTATGCCCGTGCGCCGTATCGATGATGATAACGTCGCAATGAGCTGTTAAAAGCTTGTGTGTTCTTTCAAGAAAGTCAGCGCCAACTCCGACCGCGGCACCGACAAGCAAGCGTTTGTCGCTGTCTTTGGCGGCGTTAGGAAATTTTTCCGCCTTAAGGATGTCTTTTAGGGTGAACATGCCGACCAGTCGCTTTTGAGAATCAACGACAGGAAGTTTCTCTATGCGGTGTTGCTTAAGCTTGTCGACAACTTGCTCGACCGAAGAGCCTTTCTCGACAAACACGACTTCCTTGGTCATAACCTCTTTCACTTTACGCGAAAGATCCTTCTCAAACTGAAAATCTCGCCGCGTCAAAATGCCCACCAATCTCCCGCCGTCAACGACTGGAAATCCGGAGAACGCGTGCTGTTTAATCATTTGATTAACGGCGGCCAAGGTGTCTTCGGGTTGAACCGTTACAGGTTCCGTAACCATTCCCGACTCGCTCTTTTTTACTTTCCCGACTTCTCCAGCTTGCTCTTCCATGGAAAGGTTTTTATGAATGATGCCGATTCCGCCTGACTGCGCCATGACAATCGCCGTTCGCGCCTCGGTGACCGTGTCCATTGCAGCTGAAACAAGAGGAATTTTAAGTGTAACATTGCGGGTTAACGGCGTATCCAGCTGGGCGTCTCCAGGCAGCACCGTCGAATGTTGCGGCAGCAAAAGGACATCGTCGTAGGAAAGAGCGCGTTTGATCTCCCCAGTTTTAAATTGATTATTATCTTTGGTATGTGTCATAATACACCTTCGTGCTTCGAGAGTTACGATTGTGATGATTATCTGGAAAACCCTTCTCGCTTACCATCTCAAGGACATCCACTAGCGATCGTTCTTGGCTTCCGTTTAAAAGCGCTGAGTTTAGCACCTTATACATATATTTAAAAGCATTTGTTCCCTGAAAGAGAACCGCTATGTCCTCAATAACACAAGAGATTCAAAAAAGACGCACGTTTGCAATCATATCCCACCCGGACGCCGGTAAAACGACGATTACCGAAAAGCTTCTTTTGTACGGCGGAGCTATTAACATGGCCGGCACCGTCAAAGCGAAAAGGTCAAAGAAATTTGCCACTTCTGACTGGATGGAACTCGAGAAACAGCGCGGGATCTCGGTGACAAGTTCCGTTATGAGTTTTCCTTACAACGGTTATAAAATTAATCTCATCGATACACCGGGTCACCAGGACTTTTCTGAAGACACGTACCGCACCCTCACGGCGGTCGACAGCGTCCTCATGCTGATCGATGCCGCCAAAGGCGTCGAGGAGCAGACAAAAAAGCTTTTCGAAGTTTGCAAGATGCAAAAGACTCCGGTCATTGCCTTCATTAACAAGATGGATAAAGAGGCTCGGGATCCGTTCGAACTTCTGCACGAGATTGAGAATATCCTCAAGATTCAGACTTGCCCCGTCGTTTGGCCTATCGGAATGGGCGATAGTTTCAAGGGCGTCTATAACCAACAAGAGCAGAAGCTTCTTCTCTATTCGCGCACGGAAAATCGAGGACAGCAAGCGGAAGCCGTGGAGCTCTCTGTCGACGACAGCAAGCTTGACGATATTGCGGGCCCCGAGTTGGCCGAAAAGGCTCGATCGGACATCGAACTCTTGAGCGTTGCTGGTGAAACTTTTTCCCAGGAAAAATATTTGGCGGGAGAACTCGCGCCCGTTTTCTTCGGCTCCGCGCTCAACAACTTCGGCATCGAACCGTTGCTTCAAGCCATCTGCGATCTAGCGCCGCCGCCGACACCTCGCGAAACCAAACAGCGCCTGGTGCAACCCGACGAAGAAAAATTTTCAGCATTCATTTTCAAGATCCAAGCGAACATGGATCCAAACCACCGAGATCGCGTCGCGTTTATCCGGATTTGCGCCGGCAAATTCGAGCGCGGAATGAAAGCATTTTTGGTTCGTTCCGCCAAAGAACAGCGGTTGGGTCGTCCTACACAGTTTATGGCTCAAGACCGAAGTCTCGTGGACGAAGCGTTTGCAGGAGACATTGTGGGAATCCACGATCCGGGTGTGTTCAGAATCGGCGACTCAATTTCGGAGGGCGAACAGTTGCAATTTACCGGCATCCCCGTATTTGCTCCCGAGAAGTTCGTTCGCGTGGTTCTCAAAGACCCGCTTAAATCCAAACAATTACACAAAGCGCTGAACCAACTTTCCGAGGAAGGCGCCGTGCAAGTATTTCGTCCTGTGCACGCGACCGACCAGATCCTGGGAGTTGTGGGGGAATTGCAATTTGACGTTGTTTCCTATCGCATCAAAAACGAGTACGGCGTTAACACGATCTTTCAAAAGATTCCCTATTCCTGCGCTCGCTGGATCTCCTGTGACGACAAGCCCGCTTTGGAAACTTTTTTGCGCGAACAAGGCTCGAGCGTCTGTCTTGATCAACACGACCAACACACGATTCTTTTGGACGATTTGTGGCGCCTCAATTATCTTCGAGAGCGCTATCCGAAAGTGCAATACCGATCGATATCAGAGAACGTTCAGTAGAAAGGTTTACGGCCCAATGTATTACGCGGTAGCCAAACTCGCTTTCGAGGCCAGCGGCAATAGCGATCAAGATCGCCGCGAGCTTCACTCGCTCATCAAGAAGATAGAAGCGCGGTTTCGCATTTGCATACGACCTAGCGACGCGTTCTACAAGGACGGATCTCCGGAAATAGCCGTTGCGCTACTGGAGAAAACTCAGAATCAGATCAATCAGGTCTTGAGTGACGTCATTGCTTTTTGCGAAACTTCGGGTTTTGGTAGGGTTGAAGAAGAAGGCGTGGTTGTAGATTCGTTCTGAATTTTTCGTAACCCACTTTAGCGGCCCTCTGTACGACCGCTAAAGTAGGCCCAAAATATTCTATCTTCCCCACCCTAAATCGATGATTAACTGATTTTCCATAATCCCACCAATGCGCTGCCGCCAAAAATCAGGAGACACAGCTACGAAGGTTGATCGACTCGTAGAGCCTGCATAATCGCGGTAGACTCCAGGATATTCTACGTGCCACCGCTGGGGTCCTGGCATGTACCTTTTTAGTTCGCTGACAGGCGACTCAGGGAAAACCGTCTGCTCATTCCATAGATAGGCTGTTACAATCACCTCTGGCGTAAAGCGAGCCACCTTGCCCAGGTCTATAGTTCCAATCACTTCTGCCTCTGAGAATTTGTTTGTTCGTCCTAGAATATGGATGGTTTTTTCGTCCACAAGTTTTCCTTCGATACAATCAAAGCGACGCGGAAGCGCAAAAAATTTGCGCGTTACCTCGCTGACCTGGTCGCCAGACTCTTCGTCGGTACAAATTTGACGAAGGACACTTCCACCTCCAAACGAGCCAAAGAAAGTAGGAATACCTTGGGACGCTACGTGCTTTGCAAGATCCTTGTGAACGATAAGCTCAGGATACCCGGCATTCATGATCGATGAGAGGCTTTGCTTTTCTGCCATATGAGGAATACCAAATACATGACCAAGTTCATGAGTAATGACTTTGGCGACGAGTCCTCCGTTTGCAAGCTGCCACGGCGTCTCTATCATATCTTGGTTATTGGGCTTAAGAGGGCCTGATTCAGGCGCAACATAGATGAAGCCGCGACCTTTTAGTCGCACACGATCGTAATCGGTACGAATCGCAAGGGACACATATTCCCCAGGGTTGGCTATTTCAAGGCGTTGAGATTCCGTTAGTAACCCGAATTGAAAGACGAGGTCGACTCCCGCTGGCGCATCCAAATTGCTTGGGCAAGGAACTTGATGAAACGCTTGAGTTGCAACTTTCATATCAGGGCTAGGATACCTGGAGAACTCTAGTTTCCAGTATTCAAGCGCTTCAAGGACGATTTCGTTGAGCCGCCTCTCGGATAGCGGAAAATGTTTGGCGTCGGACACGACGCAGTAGTTTACGTCGGTGGTATTTTTGACAAACCACGGATTGTCGGCGTCCTTGATGAGACTACCGCCGCCACTGCTCCAAGCAGCCATAGCTGACGCGGAAAAGCCGATCCCGCAAAGCAATGCAGAAAGAAAAGTAAATTTTTGTTTCATCATATAAAACTCCGATTCATGTGTTTAAAGGCGTCTAGGAGTTTGATTTCGGGACCCCTCATATCATAAAACCCGAGTAGCGCTACTTCCTCTATTGTCAGGGATCCCTAAAAAAAGTAAATTATATTGTAATAAACTTATAGATAGAAGTTATTTAATAGGCAATTTATCGATCTAACTTATGAATATTTATAAAGAAATTGACTATAGAAAAATCGTAAAAAACCTCGTAATTGAACGCAAACGCCTGGATCGAAGTATAAGCTTTCAGGCTCTAGCCAATTATATTCGCGTCCCCAAATCTTATGTTTCGCGGGTTTTGCATGGTGTGGCAGATTTCAGTACTGACCAGATTTTTATGACGTCTAAATACTTTGAGCTGAATGAGGAAGAGCAACAGTATTTGATGTTAACACTGGAATACTCACGTACAGCCCTGCAAACGCGACGCTCGGAGCTCATAAAATCCCTGCGCACAATCCAGACACAGCAACTAGATACAAAAAGACATCTCACCGCGAAGAGTATTGAGCCATCACTCGGAGAACTTGCGGACTATTATCTGGATCCGGCTGTGCAGTTGACACATATATGTTTGGCAATACCTAAATTCCAAAAGAATCCAGAAAAAATCAGTGAAGCGCTGCAAATTGCTAAACCGCGCATTGTGAATGCCATCATCAAGCTTGAAAAAATGCGGCTTATTGAAAGAAATGAAAAGGGCATCACGCTTCTGGTCGAAAATTTACACCTACCAAAGGATTCATCTCTCTATCGATCCTGGCGTAATCAGCTCCGTCAAATGGCAACGCATCGAATCGACAATGCCGCCGATGAAGCAGGCTACAGCTTTTCTGTCGTCTTCTCAGGAGATGAAGAAACAAGACGCGACATACAAAATCGATTTCTTGAATGGTTGAAAAATATAGAAGGCATCGTTGGAAAGGCGCAACAACAGAATGTATATCAGCTTTCACTGGATTTATTTCGGTGGACTGGCGACTAGTATTATAGTTAACTTTTCAATTGGAACGATAGTCTCAAGGGCTGAGTTGCCTGGGAAGGCAATTGGCAGGAGACACGTTTGGTTCCAAAGACCAACCCTATGACGTAATTCAGGAGCGATGATGAGGTTAACACTAGCATTCGGACATACAACATGGTTGCTCTTCACCTTGTTAATTTTCTCGGGCTGCAGGGCGAGAACATCAGATAATGCCCCAAAAACGGTCGCGTTTGAGCGGAGCCTTCGTTGGGATAGTTTGAACTTAGTGGTTTGTTGGGAAAGCGAACCTGATGATGTTCCGGACTTCAAAACGCGGGTGAAGGAACACATTCAAAACAATTTCAGCAGAACCGTCATTCAATTGAACGGTTGGGACTCGTGCAGCGCCGCCAACAATCCTGACATCCGCATTTTCATTTACGATAGTCCGGCCGCTAAACAACCGCCTTTAAAGGCACTCCGAAACGAACTCAAAGCGGAACGGGAAGATGCTGGACACCCTCGAGCCCGAGCCGTCGGCAAAGCTTTGAGAGGAGTAAAAGCTGGCCTCGTCTTGACATCGAAATTTAAAGATGTCAACCCTGCGGTGTCCGAGCAAGCGGAAGGCTTAAATTCCGCAGGTAAGTCCAAGATGATCTTGGGCATCGCTCTTCACGAAATGGGTCACGCTATTGGGCTTCGTCACGAAGACGCCCATCCCGATCGCACTTGCAACACGTTCGAGGAGCCGCTGGGCAATGACGAACCTATCACGGGATACAATCCTGATTCGGTAATGAGCCGTTGCTTTTACCGCAATGTTGATTACAACACCGGTACTTTGAACTTCAATCAAGGCGACATCGAAGGAATTGCAAAAGCTTACGAGCATCTTCAGTAGTTGGGGTCAGTCACTTGACTGTCCCTCAGCAGGGACAGTCAAGTGACTGACCCCAACTACCCCAACTACCACGTGACTGACCCATAGAGTATTTGCATTACTCTTGTCGACCTGCATTTCCCGTACAAGCCGCAAGTGGAGAAAGATCTCCGGCCGACGTGCAGCTGCCATTGCCTACTTTGATACCGGCGATCCTTGCTGTCTTGCCTTCGGTAATAACTCGACAATATTCAACGACGTTCCCACCAGGGAAGGAAGTCGAAAATTCAACCTGACCACAAAGTCCATTGCCGGTGTTACTGTAATAAGTAACGACGCTTCCACCATCTCCACCACCTCCGTGGCCCCCACCACCGTGACCCCCGCCGCCATCGCTGAGGATCGCATCCACTAAAACCTTGGCTATACAAGAAAGGTCCTGAGTACAGCCATCAATCCGCTGGTGATAAGCTTCATTGGCTTGTGCGAAAGCCTTACTTCCTCCTCTGTCCTTGCAACCAAAAAATATTGCAAAACCTATGAAACAGAAACCCAAAATGCATTTCTTCATTTCTCCCTCCAACATTTTAACGAGTAGTTTTGGCAATTATATCATGCGTGCAGCGGCGGAAACAATTTGAATTGGTTGAATTGGGTCAGTCACTTGAGCTAGTTTAAAAAAGCCCGGTTTTCGACCGGGCTTGCCTTTTTAAAGTAAAAAAGAAAAGATCGCCGTGACGCGAAAGAAATACGCACATTCATTTCCCAAAAAGGCAAGGTTTCCATCATCAACCCACAAAAACGAATTCCACAGCCTTATCCACTTGATCCCGCTCAGTCCCTGCGACTGCGGGAAAGAAACGCTGTTGAGAGAGTAAATGGCCAGCTTAAAGAAAGCTTTGGCGGCCGCTATGTAAGAGTCCGAGGGTCGAATAAAGTCATGACTCACCTCATGTTCGGTCTTTGCTGCATAGCGGCGCTTCAAATCATGAAGCTCTCGATCGGCTAGAGGACCAATATTTAACGGTGGAACAAACGACACGGGATAGGTGCGTCCAAAAAAAGGGCCTATAACGATTTTCCCAAAAAAATCTCAAAAATTTGTACACGTTTATAAAAAAGGCCTCATCCCTTTCAGGACGAGGCCTTTTTAGAATTATTATTTAAACTAGCTCAAGTGACTGACCCAATTATACAATTATACGCCCCAGTAGCCATAATCTCCTTGCCGACGATGTCTTCCGCCACATCAAGATAAGCTTCGCAGAGATCAATCAGAATCCCGCCCTCAACTTGCGGAATGGGGCCTTCGCCACTGAATCCTTTGTCGATCAGGTACCGGCGAACGATTTCCTTGTCGAACATTTCCGGAACGTCGCCTGCCGCCAATCGACGCGCGTAGGAGTCCTTCACCCAGAAGCGGCTTGAATCCGGCGTATGAAGTTCGTCGATGAGTTTGATCTCGCCCTTGTCGGTAAAACCAAACTCGTACTTCGTATCGACCAATAACCAGTTCTTGCTTTCGTATATCTTCTGGCCCAGGGCAAACAGAGCCAACGCATATTCGGCGATCGCGCTCCATTCCTTCTCAGTACAAACGCCCCGTTTGATCAGTTCCTTGGGCGCCACTTCTTCATCGTGTTCGAAGACGGCAGCCTTGGTGGTTGGGGTAATGATGGGATCTTTTAGTTTGCAGTATTGTTTCAGCCCTTCGGGCAACGTTTGACCGCAAAACTCTCGTCTGCCCGCCGCATAAGCTCGCGCCATGCTGCCAGCCATATAGCCGCGAACGACCACTTCCGCTTTAAACGGCCTAAGCCTTTCCGTCTCGAGAGTTCTTTCGTCGTATTCTCGAATCAAATGCGTCGGCAAAACCTCACGAGATTTCTCTAGCCAGAACCTTGAAAACTCGCAAAGGATTCTTCCTTTGAACGGAATATGCGCAATATGTTTGTCAAACGCGCTTAATCGATCTGTATGAACGATGAAAAGCTTGTCTTTGGTTATTCCCAGAACCTCTCGAACCTTACCGGAATAGCAATCGATTCCCTTCTTTTCCAATTCTGCTTTCTGTGTTTGCCCAAGACCTTTGAACGAATATCGAGCCAGGTCCTCGGCCTTATAGCCGCGCTCTTTGATTTCTTGGAGGAAGCTTCGAATGGATCTCATAAGGCACCACAAATAAGGAAAACGATAGCCACTAATACCTTAATGGGTGAGATTTCTCAACAGTCACGTGGTCTACCGAGTAAGCGAAACACGATGTATCGAAATTAGAAACCCAATGCCCACCGATATGGTTAAAAGCATCGAACTTCCAAAGGAAAAGAAGGGCAAAGGCAAACCCACAACAGGGAAAATACCGAGAACCATCCCCGTGTTGATGGCGAATTCAGCAAAGATGAGCGCGGCAATTCCTATGGCGAGCAAGCTCGAGAATGTGTCTCGGGAATGCTTGGAAATATCCAGCGCAACATAGGTTAAAAGACCAAATACGACAAAGATGAAGCCGGCTCCTAGAAAGCCATTCTCCTCCGCAAAAACGGAAAAAATAAAGTCCGTATGTCTCTCGGGGAGGAATTTGAGATGGGTTTGCGTGCCGTCCATAAAGCCTTTGCCGACCAAGCCTCCGCTGCCGATGGCAATGAGAGACTGCAAGGAGTTGTAACCCGTATTGAGCGGATCAAGATCCGGGTTAAGGAGGTTGAGAACGCGCAACTTTTGATAATCCATGAGGAAGAATTGCCAACCAATCATTGCCACCAAGGGCGACGACAACAACACGATGCCGATACTTCGAAGATCAATTCTAACAAAGGCGATCTGAGCCACCGCCACAATGAGGCATAATCCCGCCGTTCCAAAGTCCGGCTGTGTGAAGATAAGGGTAAACGGTAGGCCAATGAGTGCAGCAACCGGGATGAGATCCCTTATGCGGTAAGCTCCCGAAACCCGATTCAGGGCAAAAAAACGAGCGACGGTGATCGCGAGGACAAGCTTCGCGAATTCCGACGGCTGAAAGCCGATGAAACCGAGGTGAATCCACCGCTGAGCGCCGCCCGCGATGCGACCCAATCCCAAAACGATAGCCAACATGGCACACACGAGGCCGTAGGCGACGTAGGCATAGTCGCTCACCTTCTTAATTGGAAGAAGCCACCCACAGATGAGAAACGCCGGGACAACGATGATGAGGTTTCTCAACTGAGCGTAAAAGTAGGAGGAAGCCTGTGTCGCGCTGTACAAATTGGTCAAGCCGACGACAAGGAGGATTCCATAGAGCAGGCATAATAAAGGTATGTGAAACGTTTGCGGTTTCTTTATTTCTTCGCCTACGTGGAAGAAAATCTTTTCTTTACTGCTGAGTGTCTTTCTTGCCATCTTCTTTTCTAAGCGCTATGGTTTTTTTTCGTTGCTCTTTTAGCTTCCAATACGATTCTATAATTTTTTGAGCCACGGGCGCCGCCGACTTTCCGCCCCCTCCGACAGTGTCGTTCTCGCTGACGACAACAACGGCAATCTCGGCGTTTTCGACGGGCGAAAACGCGGCAAATATCGCGTGTTCCTTCCATCTGCTGCTGACGTCGTCTCTGTTTCTGTTTTTCTTCAAGCTAACGACCTGAACAGATCCTGTTTTGCCAGCGACGGTAACTCCCTCTACGTTCGCTTTGTGACCTGTTCCGTCCTCGTTCATAACGACTTCTTGCAAGATACTTCGAAGCAGTCTGAAGGTACCCTGACTTACTATATCAACCTTCTTGATCTCTTGTGGAACTTCTTTGGTAATCACTTCTCCAACATGGTTTGTCACCCGCCGAACGAGATAAGGACGCCAGAGCGTGCCGCCGTTGGCGATGGCAGCGTAGAGGCTTACCATTTGCATCGGCGTCATCAGATTATCGCCCTGGCCGATCGCAATATTGACGGTATCTCCCGCAGTCCATGGAAATCTCTTAACAAGCTGCTTCCATGCTGGCGTTGGCACCAATCCGGGTCTCTCCGTATTCAGTTTTACCCCAAGTTTCTCGCCCAAACCGAATGCCGACGCATATTTTGCGATCGTTTTTGCCCCCAGATCTATTCCCATCTGGTAGAAGAAGACGTCACAGGATTTCATGAGTGCTTTTTTGAGGTCAACGAAACCATGGCCCTGGCGATCATGGCAGTAGATCGGCTCCCTGCTGTTTCCCAAAAAATAATGTCCGGGACAATAGACAGTCCTGCCAGGCGAGACCATCTTTTCTTCCAGCGCAGCCATAGCGATGACCGCTTTATAAATACTTCCCGGGGCGAACTCGCCGCCGGTCGTCTTGTCGAGAAACGGATTAAAAGGATGATTAATAAGAGCTTCCCACTCCTCGGATGTAAGATCCTCCATCATGCTCGGATCAAAACTTGGTTCGCTGACTTCTGCGAGAATTTCGCCGGTTTGGGGATTCAGAACGATAACAGCGCCAAATTTGCCGTTGAATGCCTGCTGAGCCGCATTTTGCAATTGTGCGTCGATCGTCAGCTCAAGGTCCGAGCCGGGAACTGCCGGGACAACGGGAAAGTCCCACTTCTTCCCGTCGACGCTGCTGGTTTGGCGGCCGTATGCGTCAACTTGGATAAGGCGGTAACCCCTTTGACCGCGAAGATGCTCTTCCCATTGCCTCTCAATTCCCTGCTTTCCGATTAAGTCACCCGGCAAATACGGGTTGTCTTCGTGCTTCTCGTTAAGATCCTTCAGAGAGTCCTTGTCGATCTCACCTAAGAAGCCGAGAAGGTGGACCGGCATATTTACTTTATAGTCTCTGCGAGGAGCGACTTTTACCTCGATGCCAGGCAAGAAAAGTTTGTTGCTTTCAATGGTGGAGACTTGGTGCTGCGAAAGATTTCTTTTGAGCGTTATAGGCAAAAACTTAGGACCGCCTTTTGCCATGCGGTAACGCTTCTCGAACTTTCGAATGGGCTCATGGAGGAGCCGAGACAATAGCTGAAAAGTCGCTTGGCGATCTTGGGCGTATTGAGGGATCAGCGTCAGGTCAAAATAGGGGCGATTTCCGAGAATGACTTCGCCGTATCGGTCATAGATCACGCCTCGAGGCACAGGAATCTCGATGCGCCGAACCCGATTGCGCTCTGAAATTTCCTGGTAGTACTCGCCCTTGAAAATTTGCACGTACCAGAGTCGAACAAGCAACGTCGACAGAATCACGACAAGAGTAATACTTGCCCAGAGAAACCGATTCTCAATGAGGACGTGATCCTGTTTGACATACATCTTTTTCACAGGTTGATAATTTCCTCCTCCTTGAACTCAAGCCAAGGACGACACAACACAACTCCAAAACTCACGGCGACGGCAAAACGGAGAAACTGCTTAAACACAAAAAACTCGTTTATACCGTCCGTGCCCTTCGTAAAAACCATTATAAACGATTCCCAAAACAGTACCCAAAGAGCCGAAACGCTAAAAACAACCACCCACGGCACAAGGAGTCGCCAAGAAAGCGCCGGCTTGATTTGAAAAATGATATTTGCAGTTATCCAGTATATGCAGACGTAGAGCCCCGCGGGAAAAGACGAATGCATCTCCAGCGAGATCGCGCCGACTAACGCCAACACAGTTGCGGGGAAAAGCTTTTGGCGAACAAAACTCATCACCAACCAGGGCGTAATCAAATCGATAACGATGGATGTTCCAAGGAATGTTGGGAAGATCGAGGTTTGAATAACGAACACAACGAGAAGATTGATGACGTCGCGGTATAATTTGCCCGTATTTGGACGCAATCGAGCTTCATAGAGAAACTCTTTTATTTTGAGCCCTAATTCGCGCTGGGTATAAAAATCGGCACTAACCTTTTTCATTGCTTTTAACAGCTTCTTCCAACCAGTTTTTGCCTACTGTTTCGAGAATTTTCGAAACATCCCTGTTTGGCGACATCAAAACGACGACTTCTTCGACCTGTTGGTGGTCAACCCAGGGTTCCACGAGAACCGCCTGCGTCACATTGTCAGCTTCGTAACTTATTCTCACGACCTTTCCAACAGGCACGCCCTTTGGAAACCCACCGACAATTCCCGATGTGATAATGGTATCGCCAATACGAATCTCGGAACGGCGGTTCAGTTTAAGTTCGCAATGTTGTCCTGAGAGTCCCTTAAGAACCCCTCGAACCCTTGTCCTTTGCAGGAGCACATCGAGGTAAAAGTTGTTGTCCACCAAGAGTTGGACATCCGAAAACAGAACACCCGTTCTTATGATCTTGCCGACAACACCACCGGCGGTGACAACAGGCATCCCGACTTCAAGGCCGTCCTTGTACCCTTTGCTGATTCGAATAGTGTGAAAAGGATCGGATCGAGGGCTACCAACGACCTCGGCGAGCACGTGACGAGTTTCCTCGGTCGCCATAAATCCCAACAGCTTTCGCAACCGTGAAATTTCATTTTCCTGTTCGTCGTACCGAAGGAGCTTCGTCGACAATCGATTCATTTCGGCTTTGAGTTCCGCATTTTCTTTGGCCGCGTTTGAAAGATCAAAGTACTGGTTCCACACGTTCGCCACGAACGTAACGGAACCGTCCCAAACGTATTCCAAAGGATACACGATTTCTTGAAGGATTGTCCCCAAGGGAGAATTGAGAACCCAAGGTTTGAGTCCCGACGAGAACACGACAAATGGCGACAGTAGGGAACAGACCAAAAGGACTTTTCCCAGAATTTGACGTTTGAATCCTGGCACTTCGTATTCCCTCGGACAATAATCTCTATCTTATCGTAATGTCGCTCAGAATATCAATCTGTTCAAGCGCTTTGCCGCTTCCCAATACAACCGCGCATAGTGGATCTTCGGCGATCATGATAGGTAGGCCGGTTTCTTCTCGAAGCAAGATGTCGAGATTTTTGATGAGAGCGCCCCCGCCTGCGAGAACAATGCCCTTGTCGACGATGTCAGCGGCGAGCTCCGGAGGTGTTTTTTCCAAGGCAATACGAACGGTTTCAACAATTGTATTAACGGGTTCCGCGATAGCTTCACGGACTTCCTCGGATGCGATTTCGATGGTCTTGGGAATACCTGCAACCAGATCTCGACCTTTAACGTGCATGGTTTGGATGTCATCGTCAGGATATGCCGTTCCGATAGCAATCTTGATTTGTTCCGCGGTTCGTTCGCCAATAAGGAGATTGTATTTGCGTTTTAGGTAGTTAACAATAGCTTCGTCCATCTTGTCGCCGCCCACGCGAACCGACGTGGAGTATACGATACCGGCAAGAGAGATAACCGCCACTTCCGTGGTACCGCCGCCGATGTCGACGATCATGTTGCCGCTTGGCTCGGTGATAGGCAGGCCCGCCCCGATGGCAGCCGCCATGGGCTCTTCGATCAGATATACTTCCCTAGCGCCAGCTGACTCGGCGGATTCTTTAACGGCACGTTTTTCGACTTCAGTAATTCCATACGGAACACAAATAATGATGCGGGGTTTTACCATGGTGCGTCTGTTGTGGGCGCGTTCGATGAAGTAGCGGAGCATAGCTTCGGTGATTTCGAAGTCAGCGATAACCCCGTCTTTCATGGGTCGGACAGCGACAATCGAACCAGGCGTTCGACCGAGCATGTCTTTAGCTTCCTTGCCAACAGCCAATATTTTCTTACCACCTCGCGCGTCGCGTTGCACGGCAACGACAGACGGCTCATTGGTCACAATTCCCTTACCCTTTACGTACACAAGGGTATTTGCCGTACCCAAGTCAATAGCTAAATCGTTGGAAAACATTCCTGCTAGCCAATCAAAGATCATGTACTTCTCCCCTACCTTGGTTCATCAAAGCAATTTTAGAACCTATGAACACCCTTTTGTCTGTCAAAACACGCCAAAAAAGGATATGTTTTTTAGTCTTTACTTATTGCATTATCACGATTGAAAAAATTGTGCTAGCAATAGATAATTCAAAGTCAAAAAAAGAAATAAGGAGATATCCAAGCTCATGTACAGATGGAAAGGCAAACAACTCGATAAGGTCGATACAAAGAAGATAAGCAGCAACTGGGTAACATACGCCATCCTCATTATAGCAGTCGGAGCGATGACTTTTTTTGGAGTCTGTGATCCGGGCTCTCGCATGATGAGCGGACCCACGGGCGTCGCGGCCTATGTCGGCAGCGACGAGGTCAGCAATCTGCAATTTCGACGCACGTATCAATCCGCTTACGAACGTTATCGAAGCCAGTTTAGCGGCAACTTTGATCCTGCAATGATTCAACTTTCGAAGTCAGTGGTTGGCCAGCTTGTGAACGATCTCGTTGTTTACAACGAAGCCGTCGAAAGCGGAGTCTTTAGTTCCACTGACGAAGTCGAAAAAACGATCTCCGAAGCAGAACTTTTTCACGACGAAAAAGGCAACTTTTCGACGGAGAAATTCGATCAATTCTTGCGGTCTAACCGCTATACGGAGGAATCGTTCACCGAGGAAGTTCGCCGGAACCTAACTCAGAACAAATTCCGACAGTTTGTTACGGAAACGTATCAAATATCCGACCAGCAAGCCGAGTGGCTCTACAAGTTAGACGAATCGAAAATGGACGTCGAGTTCCTTAAAGTGACACCGGCCGATGTTACCGTCAGTGTTTCTAACGACGAGATCGCAAAATTCATGAAGGACGAAGCCAAACAGATCGACGAATATTACGAAAAAAACAAGGCTGAATTCGATACCGACAAGAAAGTTAACGCGCAGCATATCCTCGTGGCTTTTCAGGGCGCTAGAAACGCGCCGGCTTCCGCCGCAACGCGCACGAAAGAAGACGCTAAACAAATCGCCACAAAGATCCTTGGCGAGCTCAAAGCCAACAAAGACTTTGCGGCCCTCGTCGCCCAATACAGTGACGACCCTTCCGCCAAAACCAACAAAGGCAACCTTGGTTTCTTTGCCCGCGACGCCATGGTAAAGCCCTTTAGCGACGCTGCTTTCTCCTTACAAAAAGGACAATTGAGCGGAGTTGTCGAATCGGATTTCGGATTCCACATCATAAAGGTTCTCGATGTTCGGGAAGCGCGAAAAATTGACTTGAACACGGCAAAGAAAGAGATCGCTCAAAAACTTTTGGAGAAACAAAAACATCCGAAGGCTTTAGAGGAAACCACAAACAACCTTCTTGCTGCCTTGCAAAAATCAGACAATTCCAACGTTCTTGTAAATCAGTTCGCCAGCAAGTGGGAAAAAACAGGGCCGTTCGCGTTAAACGCCTCGTCTGTTCCTAAGCTTGGTTCCGACGCTGACGTTCGCAGCGCTGTACTGTCCATGGGCAAAAGTCCCAAACTTTACGAGAAAGTCGTTACTGTCGGCCCTGACCGCGTCATCATGCGCCTAGCAAGCTTTCAAGAGGCGGACATGTCAAAGCTTGATGCCAAGAAGAAGGACGACATCAAAAAATCCGAGAGCTTCAACCAAGCTTACGGAGTCTTCAACGCTGTCGTGACGGAAGCAAAGCAGAAACTTGAGAAGAACAACAAAATTTGGATCAACGAAGAATACGAGAACTGGGACATCAACCAAAAGGCGCAGCAACAACCGGCTGACGCAGGTACCTGATATCGTATGAACGTTCTCGTTGTTACGAAGTTAACGAACTGGGAGCAATTTGGTGAGGCGGCAGCCCGACAGAAGGACGTTGCCCGCTTCCACCACCTCGAGAAAGATTTCGAAGTCCTCAAGGGCGCTCACGTCGAGCATTATGAAGCGCTCGAACTCGTCGAAAACGTTCTTAAAAAACACAGAGTTTCCTTCACGCTGATACGCCGAAGCGACAATTGGCCCATCGGAGTTCCATTCGATGCGGTCATAACAGTCGGGGGCGACGGCACGCTTCTTACGGCAAGCCATAATCTCTTGTCTCCGGAAACGCCCATTATCGGCATTCGCTCGTCGAAGTCGAGCGTCGGATATCTTTGTTGCGAAAATGCCGATCGCTTTGAAGCTGTGTTAATGAAAATGCTTTCGGGCGCTTTAGAATGCACCGTCACGTCAAGGATCCGCGCCAGTATTGATTTTATAGAATCGGGACTGACGAAAACAACCCTGCCAGCGCTCAATGATTTTCTGTTCGCCAATTCCAACCCTGCGGCTGTGACGCGCTATCAGATCGCCTTGGGCGGCAAAAAAGAAATCCAAAAATCGAGCGGAATTTGGGTTGCGACAGCAACGGGAAGCAGTGCCGCGATTCATGCGGCCGGCGGAACGGTTCAAGATCGCACGGACAAGATGTGCCAGTACTTCGTGCGCGAACTCTACAAGATGGACACCAATACCTTTAAGCTCGTCAAAGGATTCTTTGATCCCGGAACAGAGTCACTGGTTGTCGAAAACCACAATAGCAAGGCCCTCCTCGCACTTGACGGGCAACGCCTTATTATCCCGTTGAAGTTCGGAGACAGAATTCGTTTCGAAAAAGCCCCTGCCTTGAAAATATGCTTTAAAGTATGAGCGATTCGATCATAGTTGAAAACAAACGCATCTTGCTTCGAATCTGGCGTCTCGACGACGCGCCAGCCGCATATCAATTTTACAGCGACCCGGAAGTTTCGCGTTACATCGGCGACGGTCAGCCTCTTATGGATATGGCAAAAGTCGAGAGAAAGCTTAGCCTCTTTATCCAGCACCAACAAGAAAAGGGCTTTAGTCCATGGGCGGTTTTAGAAAAGCAAAGCAACGAAATAGTCGGAGTGTGCGGCCTGCACAGGTATAACGAAGAAGGCGAAGTTGAACTTGGTTTTAGGATGAACCGAAAATCCTGGGGGAAAGGCTTCGCCACTGAAGCCGCAAAGCTTTCAATTGAATACGGTTTTGTGAACCTTCAATTAAGTCGCATCGCGGCAACTGCCCGAATCGAGAACACCGCTTCACGAAGAGTGCTCGAAAAGGTGGGCTTTACCTTTGTCGGCGAGAAAAAGCTCGTCGAGGACGAGCACCCTTATTACTACTACGAAACCTTTCGACGCTAACTGCCGCTTACCGTCACACCGTCTGCAACAAGATCTGGGGAAGCAAAATCACCGCTGATGACATGCTGCGTCGTACCCAACGCTAAAATATTGCAAACAACGTCAAAGACGTTACCTGCAATCATGGTTTCCGTTACAGCATGCATATGTTGGCCGTTCTCGTAGAGATGCGATGACTTCGCGACTCCGCTAAAATCACCTGTCAGGCTGTCGACGTTCCCGGAGAAACGGTCGACGTAAAGAATCTGTTTTGGTCCAACGCGGGTGAGATCCTTGTCCTGGGTGTGCCCCGCCATGACGTTGAGGCCAAACGGAGCACCGGCACAAGCGTTGGATGTAGTACCAAGCTTCTTCGAACTATAACAATCCAAAAGAAACGTTTTCAGAACTCCGCCGTGTATGATGTCTAATTTCTTCGTCGCCAATCCGTCGGCGTCGTAGCTTGTTGCTCCAGTCAGCCTCGGATCGAAAGGATTGTCGATGATGGTTAAGCTTTCGGATGCGACCTTAGCGCCTTTTTTCTCAGTCCATTTGCTCTTACCGTCCATCACACTGCGACCGGAGGCATGGAACAACAGGACGCCAAGGATGATTTCTTCAAACGCGCGGGCGGAAAAAACGACAGGACCTTTGTAACTAGGACAAGGCTTCGGATCGAGATTCTTAAGCACTTTGTCGCAAAAAATGTCGAGATCGGCAAAGAAGTGCTTTTCGAAGCCGTCCTTCTTAAAAGCAAACCCGCTATTATAATCCATACCGCTTACTTCGTCGCCGTCCTTAGCCATTCCGACATAGGACCAATTGATCATACTTTGCTTTTCGCTTCGGAAAACTTCATGCGAGTTAGCGAGGCAGTCAAACGAAAATCCCACGGAAACGTCCAAACGCTCCAAGGCTATCTTCGGTTTGGCTTTCACCTTTGCAATAGCTTCGAGCATTAATGACTTGAGGTAATCAGAGGAAACATCAAAGAGATCTTCGTCGAACAAAAAGCCTAGAGGTTTTGTTGGGCCTGCTAGAGATTTTTCGGGCAGATTGAGAAATGGGTCGGGGAGCGAAAAAGATGACAACTCCAAGGCGCTCTTCACCGTTTCTTCCACCTCCCGATCATGGAGGCTATTGAGACTAGCAGTCCCTTTCTTTTGTCCTTTGTGAACCTTGACGCCAATGCTTTGTGCGTCAGAGCTACTCGCTAAGGTGAGTTTATAGTTTTCACAAGTAAGGTTCTTGTCAAAAGTAATCTTGCCAACGATATGGGATTCGTCAGCGCCGTTCTTCTTTGCGCGATCGGCGGTCGATTTTACGACTCCCTCAATATTGGAGGACGCTTTGGAAAAGGTATCCGCATTATACATCACCGACCTCCCACGTGTATCTTGCATCTGACGTATGGACCGCCGGCGTCGACCTTAGCCGGTTGGCCCTTGCCGCAATATCCCGATCCTAAATCCCAGAGGAATTCTTTGCTGACCGCATCGACCGTTTGCAAAACATCAAACGCAATGCCGGAAAGGGTAGCCTCCCGCAGCAACTGGACTTTCTTGCCGTTCTGAATTCGCCAAACGTACGAACAGCCGAACATGAATTCACCGTTGGCGTCAGCCTGTCCGCTGCTCGCTCCTTCGACGAGATAACCGTCGTCAATTTCCGCAATCATCTTCTCCAGAGAACTTGTACCGGGGAGAAAATAGGTGTTCCTCATGCGTATGAGTGGCTCGTTGTAATAAAGCCATGCTCTTGCGTTGCCTGTGGGCGTCACGCCAAATTCATGCGCCGTCTCGCGGTTGTGCAAATACGATTTTAGAATTCCCTTTTCGATAATAGTCGTGGTTTGGGTTTTGACGCCTTCGTCGTCGAAAGGGATATTGCCAGTTGCGTACCCGGCAATGGTTTCGCATCCGGAATCCGCCATGTTGACGAGATCCGATCCCACGCGAGTGCCGATCTTGCCTTGCGCCACACTACCCGCTCTGACGAAGTCGGCCTCAACCGTGTGTCCAATCGCCTCGTGGCAGAGCATACCTACAACGGCCGGAGCAAGAATAACGGTCTTTTTGCCGCCTTCGGCGTATTTCGCCTTGAGAAGATCGACGGCGGTCTTCGCCGTATCGTCGATCATGTTGTTGAGAGCTGGATGCTTGTATAGGCAACTCCAGTCACCCGACACCCCGGCTGATTTTCCGTAGACGATGCGCTCGCCCCGATCTTCCGCGATAGCTGACACCCGAACTTCCGGTTGCGCAAGAGTCAGACTCGCGCAAGCACCGTCGCTCGTTACGATCGCCTTCTCCTCGATCAATTCTTTGTATCGGCACGCCGCCGTCGTGATCTTCGATGACTTAGACTTGAGTTCGTTTTCGTAGTTAATGACGTTACGAAGCTTTTCCTCGAGAGGCATTTTGCGCAACTTGTCGACGCCAGGACCTTCGTAATCATCCTGAGATAAATCGCCGCGCGCCAAGCGCAAATCGTTACCGTTGCCCGAGAGAACCTTGGCGTTTCGCCGCGCTTCTTCAATGGCGTTTTTGATGCCATCCTGGGTTAAATTCGACGTCGACGCGAATCCCCAAGAGCCGTCGACAAGCGTTCGGACGCCGACACCCTCAATTTTGGCGTGATTGGAAACGTCAACCCGACCTTTTTGTACCTCAAAAGAGTTGGTCGTGCGTTTGTGATATCGCAGTTCGACAAAGCCAGAGGATTTGTCCGCTATTTCCTTGAGCAATTTTTTCATGGTTCCCCCTCACAGAACGTCCTTTTCTCTCCAGATTTCGCCTCTAACGTCTTCTATCACCAAATCTGGACCGTCAAAGCTTAATTTATAATTATGCTCCAATGGAATTTTACCAGATGGGGTATCAAGAACGTAATTAGGAATTGCTAAACCGGTAATATTTCCTCTCAAAGACCTCATGAGCTTGAGCCCTTCGAGGAGGGGGACGCGCAAATGGGCGGTTCCTTCGACTTTATGGGGATGAAACAGGTAATAGGGGCGAACGCGAATGCGGAGCAAACCCCGGAGCAACGCAAGTTGGCTGTCCCGATCGTCATTGATCCCCTTAAGGAGCACCGACTGATTGCTGACGGGAATGCCGTGCATGGTAAGTTTATGTGCCGCCGCCGCCGCTTCCTCCGTTATTTCTTGGACGCAGTTGAAGTGAGTATTGACCCAAATGGGGTGGAATTTAGACAACATTTTGCAGAGATCGTCGGTAATTCGATAAGGCAAAGTGACCGGCGTCCGGGTGCCAAAACGAATCATCTCGACATGCTTGATCTCGCGGAGGCTCACCAGCAAATTTTCGAGAGCGCCGTCCGATGCGACGAAGGGATCGCCGCCGGTTATGAGCACGTCTTTTATCGCGGGCTGAGACCGGATGTATTCGACACCCGCCTCGATGATTTTTCTGTTGAAATGCAAACCGTCCTCGTCGTCGCGTCGCTTTCGAAAACAGTATCGGCAGTAGACCGGGCAAAGCTGTGCGACACAAAACGCGACGCGATCCGGGTAAACCTGCACTACCTCAGGCACGGGGGAATGGGGCTTCTCAAGCAGCGGATCCTTTTCACCGATTTCGTCAACGAGTTCTTGAACCCTCGGGTTCGCTTGCAATCGTATGGGACAAGAAACAGTCGGGTCTGGAGCCATTAACGCCGCGTAGTATGGCGTTACACCGCTATTAAAGAGCTTCTGGGATTTTTCAAACCCGATACGTTCATCCTCGCTGAGTATTATGAATTTCTCGGCGTCCTCGAGCGTACGGATTTGATGTTTGATTTGCCACCGCCAGTTGGCGAAAACCTTGGGATCTACGTCCCACCGGGAGGCGGACTCTCTCGTAAATGGCAAGTCCAGATATGTTGAATCGGCCGACGTCATGCATTTGCCTTGATGAGCGATGAAGGACAGATATCATTAAGGTTACAGTTGCCGCACTCAGGTTTCCTCGCCTTACACACGTAGCGCCCGAGCATAATGAACAGGTGATGCGCTCGGGGCAAAAACCTTGGCTCGATGACTTTAAGAAGCTTAAGCTCGGCCGCCAGCGGATTACTTTCGTTCTGCAATCCCAACCGTTGGGTCACACGGTATACGTGGGTATCGACCGCCAAGGTCGGTTCGCCAAAGATTTCGCCCAAGACCACATTGGCCGTCTTACGGCCGACGCCGGGAAGCGCTTCAAGCGCCTCGCGGTTGTTGGGAACGCGACCCTGATGTTTGTCGATAATTATTTCGGACAGCCGATAGACGTTTTTTGCCTTCGTTGGCGCAAGGCCAATGCGACGGATCTTCTCCAATAAAGCTTCGTGTCCCCAACCGATAACAGTCTCCGGGGTGAACCCCTGATCGTATATCGGTTTCATACACTCGTTGACCATCTTGTCGGTTGTTTGCGCTGAAAGAACTACGGACACAAGAAGCTGGAATTCCGTACGATAATAGAGTTCGCAGCGCGGATCGGGCCACTTCTTGCTCAGTCTGTCTATAATGGCGATCGTTTTGCGTTTTATGGGTGTGGAGGCGGGCTTAATCCGACTACTCTGAGACTTCAATTTTGACATCGCCTCGTACGCGGCATTGACAAGCGAGACGTTCGTTTGGCTCCGCTGCCATAGTCTCAAGAAAATCCTTTTCGTCGTCCGCCATGGGGCTGAGATTTTCGGCACCTTCAAGCACTCTGATCATACAAGCGCCGCAAGCGCCATCTCTGCAGCCAAACAAAATCGACGTGTCGTGGGTTTCACACATATCGATAAGGGCGTAGTTGTTGTCAACGTCGAGGGTGAGGTTGTCCGTTGTGATGTGCACCTTGGGCATAAAGACCTTTAATTTTATAGCTATAAAAGCCCTATAGCGTTTACCAAATCCTGGGAAAAAGTCTATATTCTATTTTGCTCGTCAATAATTATTAATAAAAAACAAGGCTTTATGGACAAGGTTTAGCTTCGCCTTTGGGAAATTTTCGTGATAAAACTGGCCGTTAACTGAACCACAGCGAGACCACTATGACCCGAGCAGGAAAAAAGCAGACCGATATTTATGTTGATTTCGAGCGCCTCCTAACCCCCGAAAGCACCAAGAAAAAATCATCTATTACAGGAAAACTTTGGGTTCTCGGTTCCAACAGCGACCTGAAAAAAGAACTTGCAACCATCGCCCCGGACGCACATAGCTGGCAACAAGAATATGCTACGAAGAACCAGGAAAATGCCGAAGTCTTTTCGCTTCATACGCCAAAAGGCCCTGTTTGGGTGCTTCGACCGCAACCAGTCGATTGGGAAGAATACGGCAACGCCGACACGCTGACTCCAAGCACCTACGCGCGTTACAGAGATCTTGTCGGTCCTATTTGTAATCAATTCGACAACCTGGGGATTGGATCTGTCGAGATTCAGACAAAGGGTCTAAAGGACGATGAAAAATTGGGCCTCCTCGTCGGCTTAGAAATGGCGTATTACAAATTCCAACCTTCCGACGACCCCGACGCCACGCTGCCTCCAAAGTTCGATTGCGTTGGAATCGACGCTCATTTGGTGCAGGAATCGCGCATCATAGGACAATCCATCAACATCGCGCGGCACCTCGTCAATATTCCTCCGAACGAACTTTATCCCGCATCGTTTGCGGACACCGTTAAGGATCTGTTTAAAGACCTTCCCAACGCCAAGGTTGAGATTTGGGACGAGAACCGGATCGCCAAAGAGAATATGAACCTGCTTTTGGCGGTCGGAAACGCCTCCGTTAACAAACCTCGTTTCGTCAAAATTCATTACTCCGCTAGTGGCTCAAAAGGCAAACCCATCGCGCTTGTGGGCAAAGGCGTCACCTTTGACTCAGGCGGTCTCGACATCAAGGACGCCGCGAACATGCGTCTCATGAAAAAAGACATGGGCGGCGCAGCGTGCCTGGTTGGTGTGGCCTACTGGATGGCAAAAAGCAAATTCTCGCGCTCTTGCGACTTTTATCTCCCGATGGCGGAGAACTTTGTCGGCCCGGAATCGTTCCGCCCCTCGGACGTGCTTACGGCGCGCAACGGCATGACTGTTGAGATAGACAACACGGACGCGGAAGGACGACTCATTCTAGCCGATGCCATGTGCCTCGCCGTTGAGTCCGAACCCGAGATGATTATCGATGTCGCCACGCTAACGGGAATTGTAAAAGCTGCGCTCGGAAAAGACATCGGCGGCTTGTTTGCCACCGACGACAAACTAGCACAAAAGCTGCTCGCCGCTGGACAACGCTGGGGCGATATTCTTTGGCGCCTCCCTCTGTACAAAGGCTACGAGGACCAGCTCAACACGGTCTTCGCTAAAACGAATCACAGCAGCGCATCACGTTACGGGAGCGGCATCACCGCATCGCTGTTCCTCATGAAATTTGTGGACGAGCTGCCTTGGGCCCATCTTGACATTATGGCCTGGTCTGATCCAAAAGGAGCAGTACGCGTTCCTGGCGGCAACGGTCAATCCGTGCAGTGTTTGATTGGCTTCTTGAAGACGCTGGCAAAGAATTAAAATCGAGAGAAAAATGAAGACATCCGAGATCCGATCTGAATTTCTGTCCTATTTTAAGAAGAACGGGCACACCGTAGTGCCAAGTTCGCCCTTAATCCCTCCCAACGATCCCACGCTCCTTTTCACAGCCGCAGGGATGGTGCAATTCAAAGACGTTTTTACGGGAAGGGAAACGCGCTCGTACACCCGTGCAGCATCGGCACAAAAGTGTTTACGAGCCGGCGGAAAACACAATGACTTGGAAAACGTCGGATTTACAGCACGGCATCACACTTTTTTCGAAATGTTGGGCAATTTTTCTTTCGGCGATTACTTCAAAGAAGAAGCCATTCAATTTGCCTGGGAATTCGTTACCCAAGGATTGAAACTCGACAAGAAGGACCTTCACGTCACGGTTTATAAGGGCGACGACGAAGCTTTTAAGATCTGGGAAAAAAAGATAGGCATTGCGCCTGAGCGCATTGGTAGACTAGGTGAAAAGGACAACTTCTGGGCAATGGGCGACACGGGACCTTGCGGCCCTTGCTCGGAAATATTCGTGGATCGCGGCAAAGACGTCGGCTGCAGAAAACCAACCTGCGCTCTGGGTTGCGATTGCGATCGGTTCTTGGAATTCTGGAACCTGGTCTTCATGCAATTTGAAAGAAACGAAAAAGGCGAAATGAAACCACTTCCGAAGCCCTCTGTTGACACCGGCGCTGGCTTGGAACGAATCGCGTCCATTTTGCAAAAAGTTCCGACCAACTACGACACGGACGGTTTTCAGGACATCATTCGCAAGACATGCGATCTAATGAAAATCTCGAAAGCAAAAATGCAAGAAAGCCTCGTGCCGCTTCGAGTTATCGCCGACCATAGCCGCGCCATTGCGTTTCTGATTGCCGACGGCGCGCTACCTTCCAACGAAGGACGAGGCTATGTCCTGCGCCGTATTATTCGTCGCGCGACGCGCTACGGTTCGAAGCTCGGCTACGATGATCTATTCCTGCACGCAACATGTCGCTTCGTCGTTGACCAAATGAAGGATGTTTATCCCGAATTGGGTCGCAACTCCGAAGTCATCGAGAAGTACGCGATGAACGAGGAAGGACAATTCCGCCGGACCCTAGAACGCGGCCTCGCCCTACTTGACGAAAAAATGGCGAAAGTTCCCAAGGGCGGCGTCCTCTCTGGCGAAGACGCGTTCAAGCTTTACGATACTTTCGGTTTCCCCTTGGACTTGACGATGGTCATCACCAGGGAAAAAGGCATTAGTGTCGACGAAAAAGTATTCGAAGAATGTATGGGCAAACAAAAAACCCAGTCCAAGGATAGCCAGAAAGTAGCTTCCGTGGACAACGAAAAGCAGCAAGCCTACATCCAACTCGTCACGGAATTGAAAGCGCAAAAGAAGCTTCCTTCTTTTACCGGCTATGACCTCATGGCAGAAAAAAGCTCCGTCGTTGGTATCATTGCGAACGGGCAAAAATCCACAACGTACACAAAGTCTTCTGACGATGACGACCTTGAAATAGCGTTTCTAAAGACACCCTTTTATCCCGAAGGCGGGGGACAGGTCGCTGATACCGGATTCCTCAAGAGCGGAACATTTGAAGGCAAGGTTGTCGACTGCCAAAAACCTTTGCCCGAACTCATCCTCCTCAAGGTCAAGCCCGTGCGTGGTTCGATTGAAGTCGGACAGGAATGCCTGCAGCAGGTGGACATCGAGCGCCGACAACTCACGATGAGAAACCACACCGCAACCCACCTTCTCCACTGGGCATTGCGCAAGGTTCTCGGCGAGCACGTTAAACAAGCTGGTTCGCTGGTCACACCAGAGAGTCTGCGTTTTGACTTTTCTCACTTCGAAAAGGTGTCGCCCGAGCAGGTCCAGGAAATCGAAAGGCTGATCAACGAGAAAATTTGGCTTAATAGTCTCGTTAACAAAGAAGAGATGGAGAAGGAAGAGGCTATTAAGAAAGGCGCCATCGCGTTCTTTGGCGAAAAGTATTCCGAACTGGTTCGGGTCGTCGCCGTCGGCGATTACTCAGTGGAGCTCTGCGGCGGAACGCACGTCCATAACATCTCAGAAATCAATCTTTTCAAGATTGCGAGCGAGTCCAGCATCGCTTCAGGAGTGCGCAGAATTGTAGCTCTTACTTCGAAAAACGCATTCGAGTTTCTCGATGCGAGATATCAGGAATCCTCTCTCGTACGCGAACTGTTTAAGGCTACAGATCTTAACGATATCACCGACAAGATCAACAAGCTTAAAGACACCGAGAAGGCCCTCCGCAAACAATTGGAGGATGCACAGAAAGACCGCATCGCCGACGACATCAATCGCCTGATCGGAAATGCAAAAAAACTGAACTCAACGTCGCTCATTACCAACGTCTATCTCAACGATCCGGACGGCGTTAAGAAACTGCGCTTTGTATCGGAGCAGATTGCGAAAAAGTTGCCCAACAGCGTCACCATTTTAGGTCTAAGCGAAAGCGAAACGAAGAAATCGTTCTTGCTGGCTGCGGTCGGCGACGGAGCTCCCCGCGACATTAAAGCCAACGATCTCATCAAACAGATCGCGGAACTCATTGACGGCAAGGGGGGCGGCAACGCGCAAGTTGCGCAGGCCGGCGGATCAAAGCCTGAAGGTCTCGAAGCTGCTATTTCCAAAGCAACTTCGTTCCTCCAAGCGCAGAACCATTAGAAAGAGAATTACCGTGCGACTGGTTTCTTGGAACGTTAATGGACTCCGCTCCGTGTTGAAGAAGGGCTTTTACAGCTCGTTGAAGGAGCTTAATGCGGACATTCTCTGTTTTCAGGAAATTAAATCCGAACCAGAGCAGGTAAGTCTTGAGCTTTCCGGTTACGAAGCGTTCTGGAATCCGGCGCACAAGAAAGGCTACTCAGGAACGCTTGTTCTCACTAAGGAAAAGCCCAAAGATATAATCTTAGGCATGGTCGATTCCACGCTCAATACAGAAGGCCGGGTGATCACGCTGGAATTTCCATCCTACTTTCTGGTCAATGTCTATACGCCCAATTCGCAACGCGGCCTTCTGCGACTGGATTATAGAATCAACACATGGGATAAGGCTTTTCATGTCCATCTGAAGAATCTTGAAAAGAAAAAACCCGTGGTTTTCTGTGGCGATCTCAACGTTGCGCACACGGAAATAGATCTTGCGAATCCCAAATCTAACATCAAGAATGCCGGATTCACCCCCGAAGAACGCCAAAGTTTTTCGACTATTCTGGAATCCGGTTATTTGGACACTTTTCGCGAGTTCAACAAAGCCCCCGGCAACTATTCTTGGTGGACTTATCGGCACAACGCACGCGAAAAAAACATCGGTTGGCGCATCGACTATGTTTGCGCGTCGCGCGATCTGAAACCGCATCTTAAAGACGCCAATATTCATACTAAAATAGCAGGATCCGATCACTGCCCAGTATCGTTAGAGTTGGACCTGCTATGACACTAAACCTTGCCCTATTTTTCTTCCTTCTATTATGGCAGTCACGGCAGCTTCCCGCAGGTGAAAAAACTGACATCAAGCAGGACCATCGCGAGATATGCCGCGTGGCGCTATCCGGCCAATTTATGGAGCTGCAGAACGACCTTTCTCTACTAGAGGACAGACTGCAGTTATCAAAAGGCTATATTGAAGACCTGGAAAAGGCCGTTGCTCTGCAGAAGAAAAAAATTGCAAAGGTTAAGGAACTGCTGACCATAGACAAATACAATCCTGAGCTGGAAGACAAACGAACCGGCTTTACGCATGAATTGGAAAGGTTCGAGAACGACCTCGCGGAAAAGAAACGTCTCCAAAGCGAGACGGCCAAAAATCTGGCTGAAACGCAATCCGCCAAATCAGAATTTACCTCCAAACTCAAAAAAGTTTTCCTCGTACGAGAACTGGGAATCAATAAGGAAAGCGGCTATTCCATCGGGCTTGAATACTTGACGGAATGTAACCGCTACCAATATCTTTGCCCTTTGCCGCCAGAGCAAAGAGAAGCACTCAAAAAAGTGCTTCCGAAAGACAAACTGCCTGAAAGCTGTTTGAACTACACCACCATTGCAAACTGATAATTAGAGGCTATTATGGAAGCGTGGACACCCGAAATTTTACATTCGAAACTCGATAACGGCGCGAAGGTCTTTCTCAAACTTTGGAAGAAGGGCTGCGGATCCTGCAAACTCTCCATCCCTGCAACGGATCGCCTCGAAAAGGAAAACCCCCATAACCTCGAATTCGCCCAAATCCTGGTGGACGACCATCCCGAAATGCTAGAGGTAGCCGGAACGGAAGTCCTCCCCGTCTTCTTCGTTTTTGCCGACAAAAAAATGAAAGGCAACTTCATCGGCTTCAAAGGCCTGGCGAAACTTCAAGAGTTCGTTAACGACGCGATGAAATAATTCGAAGTCCGATCCCAGACCACCGAAGAGCAATTCGGCTCACTGCAGTGCTATTGCAATTGGCAAGTTGTGAGTCCGATTAAGCCTATCGGCACTGGGTCGTTTGAAAAACTTTTTGCAAACAACCTTCAGGCGTTTCAGCACCAATTGTCGTTACTTCCTCAAAGCTGTCGTCGGTTATCTTATATAACGTGAGAAGTTTTTCGGAAGTGCTATAGTCTTTGCATCCGCAAAAGCGCTTGGCCACTGGCTTGCTGCATACGCCTTGACTTAGTTTAGCGTTGCAATCTTCTTTGGATGTAAGAACAAGGTCGTCTTTAATGAGTTTTATCCCTGTGTCATTAATACGATATAGTTTCAGCAGATAATTACTACCTGAATATACTTCGCATTTGCACAAGACTTCGTATCCCGGGTCAACATCCCCTCCCGCGCATTGATACGTAGCCCCGTCAATATTGACGGATACATTGCTTTGAGCTTGGCCGATCGCAGGAATTGCAAACAGGACAAACCACATAATCATTTTTAAAAGTTTCATATACCCTCCTTCTATTATCTTCGATCCTGAAGAGCAAGTAGCGTGCCATGCCTTTTAGGAAAGCCAGCCGGTGTAACTAGGCGAAAAAACAATGCGACACTCTAGGTTGATAAAAATCTCCGGTACAGAATGTAGACCAATTGTTTCGCACAAAGGCATCAACCTGTTTTTTGGAAAACCAATAACAAAGCAAAAAATCACTAATTAGCTTCAGACCCTATGCTCTCGCATTGAGAATAAAGAAACTCAAGCAAGATACCCATCTATCCGAAATTATAATACAATATAGCATATCCCCTTTTAACTTTACGTTCCGGAGGCAAAATGCATTTGCGCAAGATCTTGGTCATTTTGACGGCGTGCGCGGCGGCGATTTCTTGCAAACCGCGCTCGACTTCATCGACGAAAGCAACCTGTGACACCCAGTATCTAAACCAATTGAGCGGACCAGGCGACTATGAGTGCTTGTCGCGAGAGGTTGAAGTCGCGGGCACGATGCAACGAGTCATCAAGTTCGTCTACGATCGACGAAATCCGAACGCAAAGAAGGTCTACTTCTTCAATACTGCGCAGTATGAGTTTCATTACGACTTTTCTCGCGCGAACTTAGGAGTAAACGAATCCAACGCCACCTTTAACAAAAACTACGTTGGCGAAGGTGCAAACCGCAAGTTCAACCTCGGTTCGATCGTTCTTTACACCGACGTCAAAACCGATGGTTCGACATCTCAGAAGCTTTTGTTCGAGCTTTGGGACGGTGACGAGATGGGAACAGTTTACATGGAAGAACTGTACAAGAAGCTCAAGGAAGGTATCGCGCTGAGCAATTTCCCAGGGTTCCTTTACCACCCCATTAGCGATCGCCAGGTGGCACAAGCTCAAGCCTCCAACATCCTCAAGTCAAATATGATCACAACTGACCAACTTTACGAAGGCAAAGAATATATCGCGCTCAATCAAGGGGAAGCCGTCGGTTATCTTACCTACGTCAACAATTCTTCGGACACAACTGAACTACCATGTACCGACATGACCAACATCGTCGTTTTTGAAAAGGTTCCTAACGACCTCGGCTTGGTGTCAGGCGTTGTCACCGCAACATTCCAGACGCCGCTCAGCCACGTTAACGTTAAAAGTAAGAACCGCGGTACAGCCAATATGTCTTTGAAGAACGCCTCGCAAGTGCTCGAGCAGTATATGGGCAAACCTGTTCGCCTCAAGGTTTACTCTAACAAGTACGAAATCCAGGAGCTTCCCGCCGATCAGGCAGGGAATATCATCAAGTCTTTCTGGGCGCAGCGACGCCCTCATATCAACGGCACCCCGCAAGCTATCTTGGGATCGCCGCTTGCAAACGACTTTACCCACCTCGGCAAATACTTGAACACATTTCAACGCACCCGAGCGGGTCAAACCTTTCCAAACCGCATCCCCAAACTCGCGGAGCACAAAAAACTTATTCAAATCTTCGGCGCGAAAGCAACAAACCTCGGCGTTATCGAAACGTTTTTCCGATCATGGAACGGTATCCAGCAATTCAATCCAATTTATCCGGAAACGCTCGGCATCCCCTTCGACTTCTTCGAAGCCTTCATGAACACGAAACAAACCGGTCTCGATCTAAGCCAACCTGCTCGATCCGCATCGCCGCAAGAACTCGTCAATGAAATCCTCGACCGTGCTCAGCTCCTTGATCCGAACCAAGAGCACTCGATCTGCCAGGTTAAAGACGACCTTAAAGCCATCCGCGACATCATTTCACGCGGGCAAGTGCCGCCAAAAATGCTCGCGCTCTTTAAGAAATATATCGTCGACGACCCAACCTCTCCAGTCAACATGGCAAAAACGCCACGTATCCGACTCCGAAGCAGCACGAACTCCGAAGACCTTGAAGGATTTACAGGAGCAGGCCTTTACAACTCCGAAGGCATTTCTTTCTACAAGAAACTTCCTGATAGAAGCTTCGACAAAAACCAACCCAAACCATGGGCTTCAATCGAGAAAGACATCAAAAAGACTGTGCCATTCCTCTATTCCAGCGTTTGGAACGACAGAGCGTATGAAGAACGCGAATGGTTCTCCATCAACGGTCAGAAACACTTGGCCATCAAAGCAGGTTTGGCCTTCCATGCCGCTTATCCAGCGATGGACTTTAACGGCGTACCTGGCGAAGTCGCAAACGGCGTTATGGTGACTAAAAACATCTACGCACCAAACGACGAGCGCAAAGCCTACATCAACGGTCAGCATTACGACCTCGCTATCACCAACCCGCCGACCGCTGAAGAACTTCAAGAAGTTGGAGAAGATCCGAATCAAAACTACACAACAGAGGAAATCGTTACGATCAACTTTCCACCCGACGACAATCTTTGGAACTGGAGAAAATGGAGCTACGGTATCCAACGCCGCAGCTCAGTCAAAAACGGAGCACCAGTCCTCAACGACAAGCCCGAAGTCATGAACAATCCCAAACAAATGGAAATCCGCAGACTAGCATTCTTAGGCCAATACATCTCCGACAGCTTTGCCGAAATGATTGGCAAAGATCCCTGGAAATTCGCAATCGACATCGAATGGAAACTCGTAGGCCCCCAACGTCGAATCCTGATCAAACAAGCCCGACCCTTCGAACTCGGAGCAACGCCTCCGCCAAGCATGGCACAAGGCATGGCCCAAGGCATGATGGACTTCGGAGCTCCTGAAAAACCCTACGGCAGCGGCCCTCAGCCGGAGTTCCAAAAGTTCAAAGAGTAGATCTACAACTACATCAATGCAAAAGGGGAACGTTCAACCGTTCCCTTTTTTTTTGTGGAATCTTGTCTGACAAACCTTTCAGCTTTTTTGCTCGTAAGAAAAACCTGCGCCAGCGCAGGTTTTTATCTGTAGTTCCAATTCGGAACTTGCAGTATGGCCGGCTAGGAGGTAGTCCATTCTCGCTTCTTTGTTTGTTCCCATAACAAAGGAGCCAAACACATAATATCGTCCAGAAAATCAATGGATTGGTACTAGTTCTCGACTTGACATGAGTTAATAATTGTCACTAGAATTTAACAAAACCTATTCAGGACTAAAGATGAAACCATTTCCTAAAATCGAAGATGTTATAGAAAAGCTTAACCTTGTTCCCTTGCCAGAAGAGGGAGGATTTTATAACGAGACTTACCGATCCTCGCTGATTTTCAAAACTGCCAATGGGGACCGATGTTCGAAGACTGCGATATACTACCTCTTATCTCCAACAGACTTTTCCGCACTCCACAGGGTAAAACACGACGAAATCTTTCATTTTTACGCGGGAGATCCCGTAGCGATGTTGATGATCGATCAGACAGGAGAGGCAAAGCAAGTCTCGCTCGGGAACGATATACTGTCCGACGAGTTCCCCCAAATGATAGTGCCTGCCGGCGTATGGCAAGGTTGTCGAATAAAAAGTCCGCAAATAGGATGGTCATTGCTTGGCACAACCGTCTCTCCCGGATTTGAATTTATTGATTTCGAATTAGGGAACAGGAGCGAAATAATCAAAGCATTCCCGCATTTGCCTAAGGAAATATCCGATGAAGTTATTAGGTTGACTCGGTGAAATTTGCCCATAAAATATTTATCTGCGCATATCTGACTACCCTCTTCGCAATAATTTCTGTTGCTTTAAGCCTAACCTATTTTTTTGAACAAGCTCAGCACAAAGCGTTCGTGGAGCGATACACATCTCTAACTGATGCGCTAGGGTACACCTTGGTACAGGTGGAGAAAAACACTGATCTTCTGATGAAGAATGCTGCCATGCTCGTGCGCGAAAGACTTTCTAAGAATAAAAATTTGACCGTGTCGGAACTGAAAACCCTCGCTCGTGAAATTGGCGTCACTCATATTTTTTTAATTGATAAAAACGGACGCTTCTATCGTTCCACTAACGAAGATCCTTCCTTAATACCTAATCTGTTTACCTTCAGTCCAAAATACAAAGAACTCATAACTGGGGCGAGTGACCTAGAAAAAACACCGATCATTCCTCCTAAGCCCGAACCACAGCCTTTCAAGTTTCTGTTAGTGCCGAGCGCCGATCGCCAAAGTATTATCGAAGTAGGAGTACGGGCTGACTTTATCGCTGAAACACTCCAAAAGGCGCTCAAGGGAGATCCCAAAGTTAGGATGCTTACCCTTTACGATGCGAACGGAATGGCGTTAGGTACCGTCGGGGCTGGACTTGTTTCCGACTTCAACCCTCGCGTTGCATTGAAGTCTGTTTCCAGGAAAGGCGACACCGGCCCTCTCGAATCTGAAAACGAGATGGTAACAGGAACCCAAGTAACGGTCGATGCCAATAGCAACGTCCAAAATCCGTCAGCAGACGGCGATTATCACTACACATTGGTGGCGAGCATTTCAAAAGAAGATTTAGTGCGCGATAAATCTGAAAATCAGGATCTGCTCCTTTTTGTACTTTGCTTAAGCCTTATATTAAGTTTGTTTTTGTCTCTTAGCCTCTCTAGACGGCTCGTGAGCAATATCGATGCTATGACGGAGAAGTTAAATCATATTTTTTCAACAGATGAATTAACGTTTGATCTACCATCAGCAAAAGATGAGTTAGCACGTCTTTCGGAAGCATTCGACGCCATGGCGGCCCGCCTGAGAGCGGATCAGAAAAAGTTGTTAAATGCGCAGAGGTCAGAAGCTATAGCGCGAATGACCGAGATGTTTGCTCATGATGTTCGCAAGCCCTTTTCAATCTTCCGCATCGCTCTTAGGGCACTGGGAGATGATTCCCAAACAAAGAAGGGACTTCTCGACAAGGTGGTGAGCGAAGTCGAAAGGGCTGCCGGCAGAGTGGACGGCCTTATAACGGACGTGATGGAGATTGGTTCAACGTCCAAAAACTTAGTCCTTGAACCTGTATGCATCCAAACCCTAATTCAAACAGCTCTTATAGAAGCGTTCCACATTTATCCTCAGTCCGATATAGAGCTGAGTTACAACTATAAACATACCCATCTAATCTCAGTTCATGTTCAAAAGATACTCCGGGTCTTTTCGAACATAATTACAAATGCCGTACAAGCTATGAGCTATAAAGGAGAAATGTGGTTTAAAACTCAGGAGTACGGTTCTCTAGTAGAAATTTGCATCGGGAATTCTGGTTCTTTTATCGAAAACAAATATTTAACCGAACTCTTCCAGGTTTTTTATACGAGAGGAAAGAAGAACGGAACAGGATTGGGGCTTGCCATCGCGGAGAAAATTGTGATTGCGCATGGTGGGACAATATGGTGCAGATCGTCTAAGACAGTTGAATTTCCGGAAGGTTCTGTTGAATTTTTCTTTACTTTGCCCATCGACAGCAAAATGGAAAAAGAAAAAAACATTCCATTAGAAACACACAGTTCTCGTTTCAATTTGGATCTCGTCGCAAAGACCCACGAAACTGCCGTTGGGGAACTCTCTCAAGAAGCCGTAACGACGGACATTAGGACTACCGGTGCGCTGCAACCAGTCCCTCCAGGGGTCACGAAAGTTAGTAAACCTAAAATTGTTATCCTGGATGACAGCCCGCTCGTCCTTTATTGCTGGAAAGAAGTCCTGTCGAACGAGGCCAATGTCATTACGTTTGGCAGGTTCGAAGAATTTGAGATATTTCTCTCGAAGTCTCCAAAATTCCTATCCGATCTCTTTCTGGTTATTACTGACCTAGTCTTTGAGAAGTCAACTTTTAATGGAGTGGACGTGGCAAAGAATATAAAGAACCTTCGCGAGGATATTCCTGTTTTTTTGAGCACCGATGGCTTGCTTCAATCGAACGAGCTCGCCGTAGCAATCGACACTGTGATAGCGAAGGCACCTCAGTCGTTAAGCCAACTAGTAACGATTCTAAATCAGTTAGACACATCCAAACCTGCGCCAGCGCAGGTTTTTTAACACGGCTCACAATTTTTTCGGAAGAACTTTTTGCGACAAAACAAATGTCGCTTGACAGGTCTTGAGACCAATTTTTCTTATCAAAAACTTTTTCCTCCTAAGTCTCATATGTGGGCTCTATAACTTGCGTATACGGTGTTTGACGCTCCTTTTTTTGCCCACGATACTGCCGACGACTGAACCCACGAAAAATCGATTCTAGACCACAAAACAAGCGCCGTTTTTCTCCATGTTATAACGAGTTCGGCAAAACTTTCGTTTCAAAGGAGATGTTCATGAACGAAGCAAACCAAAAGCGAATTTCTGTTATTGAAAAACTATCCAACTTTGAGATTACTGAGACTATTGATCGCGTGTTTCAGAAGGAGCGTCACCTACAGGCCGATTTTATTTTGCTCCTTAGCGAGATTTCTACAAGACGCCTTCATGTCCAGATGGGTTACAGCAGTCTGATGGTATATTGTGTGGAGCACTTTTGCCTCACTGAATTCTCCGCTTACAGACGAATGCAGATTGCCCGTGTCGCAAAGAGATATCCTGTTCTCGTCGAGGCGTTGCGGGATAAGCAACTGAGTTTGACGACTGCGGCGATGATTGCGCCAAAATTGAAAGAGGAGACTTCGCTCGCGCAAATTCAACAATGCAAAGGCAAGAGCAAAGAAGAGGTCAAGCGGATCATCGTGGGATGGGAACCACAGGTTGATGTCAAAGAGTCGGTAAGACACTTGAAGGCTCCGGCGTCTTCGCCTCGGACCGAACAACAACACAGTGAGTCTGTGGCAGGTGCAAATTGTGGCGTATCGTTGAGTAACTTCGATGATTTTTTCACGAATATGCCCGCTACGAGGTCGACGGAAAGAGCAAAAGAAGAAGTGAGACCTTTGTCGGCGGAAAGGACCTGTCTTCGATTCTCTATCGATTCGAAAATCGAGAAGAAGTTGGAACGCGCGAAGCAGCTGTTGGGAGCTCAGCGTCTAGAAGAGATTCTTGACCTGGCTCTTGAAGCTTTGTTGGAGAAAAAGGATCCGAAACGGAGGCAAATAAGAAGGCAGGAAAAGGTTGCGCGGAAGAAGAGCGATTCTCAGTCAAAGCCCATAAAGGCTGAGGAGTCGGTTCCCAAAAAAATAACAACGAAGGTCAAAGATCAGGCCCTTGAACGAGCAGAGCATCAATGCACATACGTTAGTCCTGAAGGCAAACGATGTCGGGAGCGGAGACGACTAGAACTGGAGCACATTCGGCCGCGCGGCAAGGGCGGTGATAATAGCGAATCGAACGTCACCATACTTTGTAAGTCCCATAATCTCTATCGTGCTGTCTTACATTACGGGAAGGAAAAGGTCGCTGAGTATGTTCCGGCTTGATTCTGGGTTTGCTTGTTTCGTGGGCCTGGGCTTGTGTATCAAAGTCGAGAGAAAATTATTTCTTTCCCGAGGTCGGTCCGACGGTGCTCGCTTGATTCTTTGAATGATGGTCAAGTTTCGAGATCGGGCTAAGTTGCCTTTTTCCGGACAACCGTTTAACTGAACCCGAACCGCGATGTGATGGGCTGGTATGAGCTCGTTTTATCTGGAGTCGGAGTATGGCTGAAGTTTTGCCATGAAAACGAGCGTGCTCAAGGTTCTGGTCGGAGCTATCAACGTGAACAAAAGGGCAAGAATATTTCCTTTCAAACGGGACAAGCGCACCTATGCTTCGAAGGTATTCCCTCTGCGGTAAACCGCCGGCAGCTCTTGAATTATTCCCCATTCGAAAAAACTGCGCCGGAACAGGTTTTGGTGAAGCGGTTGATCCCTTTCTGGAGAAAATGAGCTGAGCAGCGATTGCTGTTCTAAAAAACCTGCGCTGGAGCAGGAAAACGGGGTTAGTCCCTGAGGAAATGGCAGGTGTAACCGCCGGGATTTTTCTCTAGGTATTTTTGGTGGTAGTCTTCGGCGTCGTGGAATTGTTGATAGGGGCTTATTGTTGTGACTACCTTGTTTTTCCACTTGCCTGATTCGTCGACGGATTTTTTGACTTGTTCGGCGGTGAGGCGCTGGGTGTCGGAGTGGTAGAATATTTCCGAACGATATTGGGAGCCGAGGTCGTTGCCTTGGCGGTTTAGGGTTGTCGGATCATGGAGGCGAAAGAAGAACTGTAGGAGTTCGTCGTAGGACAGGATTGCAGGGTCGAACGTGATCTGGATTGCTTCCGCGTGACCGGTTTTGCCTGTCTTGACTTGCTCGTAGGTTGGGTTCGTCGTTTTGCCGCCGGTGTAGCCGACTTTGGTCGAAAGTACTCCGTCTTTTTCTCGAATTAATTCTTCCACGCCCCAGAAGCAACCGCCAGCTAGGGTGGCGGTTTCGGTTTTATTGCTCATTTGGTTTTCCCTCAAACAACTTTTTGTACTCGCCGTATCCTTCTTTTTCCAGGTCGTCTACGGGGATGAAACGCAAGGATGCGGAGTTCATACAATAGCGCAGCCCGGTTGGTTTTGGCCCGTCGTCGAAAACATGGCCCAAATGCGAGTCGGCGTGTTTCGACCGCACTTCGGTTCGTTTCATAAAAAATTTGTGATCCGTCTTTTCAACGATGTTCGACGAATCAAGCGGTCGAGTGAAGCTCGGCCAGCCCGTGCCGGAATCAAATTTGTCGAGAGAGCTGAACAACGGTTCTCCGGAAACAACGTCAACGTATATTCCCGGACGCTTGTTGTCCCAGTATGCGTTGCTAAAAGCGCGTTCCGTTCCGGCTTCTTGCGTTACTTCGAATTGTTCCTCACTAAGGTTTTTTTTAAGCTCTTCTGTGCTGGGTTTGGAGAAGGTTTTCATATCCCATCCTTTTTTTTCGGTTGCCGTTGCTACGAGGGGAAGAAGGACTAGCAAAGCGCTGATTAGAGTTTTTAGCATAAGTGGTGCCTTTTTTCTAAGGAGGCGTCATGGGGGCCTCGTACTGGAGTATATTTTAAACAGGATGTGAGGAGAATTAAATGAGAATGGTTTGGAGATCCTTCGCTTCGCTCAGGATGAAGGGGTGCTTAGGATGACGGGGGGCGATAAGGATGACCTTGGACACCTTGTTGAAGTTGATTTCAGTGGCGGATGAGTTGGTACCGGCGGCCGGACTTGAACCGGCACAGGCGCAGGGCCCATCAGATTTTGAGTCTGACATGTCTACCATTTCATCACGCCGGCATTCGTCTACCCAGCGAGCCGGGCAGTTTGTAGATAAAAGCTCTTACTATAACGTTGTGAAAAATGCTAGGTATTTTCCATCGATGAAGGCAAAGCATGGACCTGAGCCCGCAAGAAAAGCAATTTTATCAAAAGCATCTGCTACTGCCCCAAGTCGGGGACGAGGGACAGCTTCGTCTCAAAGCCGCGCGAGTACTTGTGGTTGGGGCGGGCGGCCTTGGGGCTCCCTGTAGCCTTTATCTGGCGGCCGCCGGGGTGGGCACTCTGGGAATTCTCGATCACGACACGGTCGATATCTCGAATTTGCATCGGCAGATTCTTTATCAGTATGCGGACGTGGGCCAAAGGAAAGCCGATCTTGCCGCGGTGAGGCTAAGAGCTCTCAATCCCTTCATCGAGGTGCGGGCTCTCGACGCCAGATTAGAAGCATGCAATGCCGAATCTATATTTTCGGAGTACGACCTGATCATAGATTGTTCTGATAATTTTCCAACGCGATACCTTATTAACGATGCGTGCGTTTTGCTTAAGAAGACCTTTGTTCACGGGGCAGTTTTTCAGTTCGAAGGGCAGGTTTCGATCTTTAGTCCAACTGAGGGCAGGCCATGCTATCGCTGTCTTTTCCCTGAGCCGCCGCCTCGCGAGCTTGCGCCCAACTGTGCCGAGACAGGCGTATTAGGCGTATTACCGGCAACGGTCGGGTCCCTACAGGCAACCGAGGCGATTAAGTGGCTCGCGAAGATTGGTGAACCTGCCGTCGGCAGACTCATCACTTATGACGCCCTGAAATTGCGTTTTGGCTCGCTTCGCGTGGGTTCTGACGATTCTTGTGTTATCTGCAGTCCGCTGGCGACTCGGTCTGATCTTTCGCATCATGCGGAAAAACCTCATGAACGCCACTTCCTCGAAGTTACCGTCTCCGAACTGCAGGCTTTGCGAGAGCGCGAACCAGCGCTTAGCATAATCGACATCCGCGAGTCCTACGAGCAAACGGAAATGCTGCCCGGAGCGTATCTTAGTCCCCAGCGAACATTCGTCGAACATGTGGAAGATTTCGCCGAGAAATCAGATCAAATAATTTTGTACTGCCAAAGCGGACGACGCAGCCTAAGACTCGCCGAGACCTTGAACGCCCAGGGACTCAGCCAGTTCAAGAGTCTCATGGGCGGAATAAACGCTTGGAAAAGCGAGAGCCAACCCCTTTTGCCAACTATAAAATAGATTTGTTCAAAAAAGTTCGTTATTCTAGTCCCATAGACTTCACGAAAATTGGGCTTGAGGTTCTTATGGCGTTAAAAACCAAAATTGAAATCGTCAAAAGCTGGTTACCTCGATACACGGGAACTCCCCTCGACGGGTTTGGCGAATATATTTTGCTGACCAATTTCAGCGGCTACGTGCAACGTTTCTCGAAGAGATTCAACGCACCGGTTTTGGGGATGGACCGGCCCATGCAGACTTGTACCAACAAAGACAATCTGACCATGGTAAACTTTGGAATTGGTTCCGCAAACGCCGCGACGATCATGGACTTGCTCAGTGCGATAAATCCCAAGGGGGTCTTGTTCCTTGGCAAGTGCGGAGGCATTAAAAAGGCGGCAGAGATCGGCCACTTCATTCTTCCCATAGCAGCCATCCGAGGCGAAGGAACTTCCGACGACTATCTGCCGAAAGCGGTTCCTGCTTTGCCTTCGTTTAAGCTACATAAATTTGTTTCAGAGAAAATCGTCGAAGCCAAGCTCGAGTACCGAACCGGCGTTATTTATACGACCAACCGCCGGGTGTGGGAGCACGACGAGGACTTCAAAAAAGAACTTTTAGAATATCGCGCGATTGCCATTGATATGGAGACCGCAACTTTGTTCAGCGTAGGCATCGCAAACGAAATATCGCGCGGGGCCTTGCTTCTCGTCTCCGATATGCCCATGACGCCGGAAGGCGTCAAAACCGAGGAAAGCGACAAGAAGGTCACCCACGACTTTGTTGACATACATATTGACATCGGTATCCGGGCCATGACAGAGATTGGAAAGAAAGGCGAACCCATAAAACACTTTCATTACTAATCCTCAACTCAGCAAAAGGAGAGGAGCTATGGTATCTGACTTTCCCTTTTTCCTTGGATATATCATCTCAGCCGTACTCGGCCTCGTTGCAACTTTTCTTTATTTTCGTATCCAAACGCTGAAACTCTTTCTAACGGACGCCGCTAAAAGGTTTGAAGCCGGCAAGAAAGCTTATTTTGAGTTGGATAAGACCGCCAAGGAGCTGGTGGATCAAAACACCTTTCTGCTGTCCCGATCCCAAAAGCTTGACGCGATGATCGAGGAGAATCGCTCGCGCCATGCAAAGAGAATTCGCGAGTTGGAGGCTTCGACCGAAGAACAAAAGCGTCAGCAACACGTTAAAGAAAGAACGTCGGCAAATCTCGATGAACAAGTAAAGAGTCTAACGGAGCAACTTCGGACCTCCGAAGCCGAGCGGATCAAGCTCAGAGAAAACTTGGGACGGGAATTCGGGAGCAAACACGACCAAGTCGCCAAAGAGGCGGCGACGCTCAGAACCGAACTCAAGACCGCCAAAGAACAAAACGACGGGTTTCAGCGTGAAAACATGCGGCTCAAAAAAATGATCGAGCGACAAGAACGCGTTCTGCAAGAAGTTAACATCGACATGGTCAATAAAGTGCGAAAGCGCGCCCACAATCTCGAACAGCTCTATATGAGCATGAAGGGCTTGCGCGAACTTGCGGAAGAGCGCAGTCAAAATTGGGAAGTGGGGTTACGGGCGCTTTCGAGTTATGTTCTATCGAAGTACAACGACAACGTAGATAATTACGCTTCGCTCGGCGAAGCCGTTGCCAATAGCCTCGAAAAAATCGGTGCCGCGATGGTCATCGACGAATTCACCCCGACCAAAGCAGAAAAGCCGGTCGCTGAGGAAACCCCAACAGCCAAAAAACCAAAGAAGGCTGCCCGATCAAAAAAAGTAGCAAAGACCAATGAGCTCTAAGATACCGACGGACCCCGAACCCAACGCCTGGGATATCCTGTCACAGAAATTAACGCCTGAAAGGCGAGCGCGGATTGAGAAGGTCGTTGAACACCGCACCAACCACATAAGGCTCGTCATCCAAGATGTCCACGATCCGCATAATATATCGGCCTGTTTACGATCGGCCGAAGCCTTTGGCGTTTATCATGTCGATATTGTAACCGTCTTGAAAACGTTCAAACCGTCAACCGTCGCTCGCGGCACCGTCAAGTGGTTGGAAATTTCGTATTGGGACTCCATTGAATCCTGTGCTCTCAACCTCAAGGGCTTGGGGTATCGTCTTCTGACGGCGGATCCAGGTGAGCATCTCGACTCGATCTGGGATGTTCCGGTGAAGCAAAAGACTGCGATTATTCTCGGCAATGAACACAGCGGAACCCATTCCGATTGGAAAACCTATATCGACGGCAGTTTCACTATACCGGTTGTTGGAATGGTAGAAAGTCTCAATATTTCCGTGGCGGCGGCACTTTCGCTAAATATTCTCGTGGAACGCAGCCGACAAGCTCTTGATCCGCAATCGTTTTACGCCAGCAAGGAAGAACGATTCCGTCTGTTCGACAAGATAGCCCGGGATCACTCGCGGAATCCCGATACGGAAATTCGCCTCATGACAGGACATAAGCCCGGCCACTCCTCTAGGACGTAGGCCTTAGCCGACGGGTACTCGCCCCACCCTTTACTTGACTGTAGCGTCCCTCCCCTAAACTTGATACATAAGACAACGGCTAAACGATTAATTTTTGAATGAAATTGCATGAAAAACGCCGCCAGATCGCTATCTCCGTTGTTCCTCGTCTTATTGCTATGGGGATGCGTCAGCAACCCTGAGCGAGCCCGCTCTGGCATCCAAGAAGGGTACGCCGGATTTGTTCCTGCCCGCATTGCCGTCTTTGACTGTATGCCATGGCCGTCGGTCGCCGCTTTTAAGGACCTGCCTCTATCGAACCTTAACGCAGAACAAATGCAGCAATTCTGCAAAGCCTTGAACGATTACGTCATCGCGGGCTTCGAAGACCAACCGTTTATGCACGGCATTAGCCCAAAAGTGGTGGACGAGCTGCTAGCTGCTAAAAGCGGCGTCAGCTTTTCGACTCAGATCGAAAAAGCGTGGGCGAGAAGCAGCGACGCCTGCGACAAGTGCGAGACTCCAGTGGATTACTATCGGCAATCCATCTTAAAACGTCCGAATTGGACACTTCTCCTTTCCGACCTGAGCGACACTTTGGCGCACGCCGATGCTGTTTTATTGCCCATGATCGCCTACGCGAAAACCAACCACTACGTTGACCGAGGACTGGACGTTTCAGAGATTCGTGCCGGTATCGTGTTGATGCTCATTAATACATCGAATGGGGAATTGATCTGGGCATCTCAACGGGACGCCTTGGCTGACAAGAAACGCCTTGTTTCGGATCAAACTCAGGGTAAGGAAGAGCCGTCCTTGGATGTGCTTCTGTCAAGACTTCTCACCGATGAAATGTGGCGGGAGTTTCCAGGTAAACAATTTTTGAAGTAACGAAGGTCAACTATGCAAGCTGATCAACGACAACAAGACGCGTACAAGAAGCTCGCAACCATGCGCGAGCAGGCCGCCAACGGAGGCGGAACGGATAAAATTGCCGCCCAACATCAGAAAGGCAAGATGTCCGCGCGTGAGCGAATTCTCAACCTACTCGACCGAGGCTCGTTTGTTGAGCTCGACGCGTTTGTGGTTCACGACTGCTCTGATTTCGGCATGGAAGACAAAAAAGTACTGGGTGACGGCGTAGTAACGGGATTCGGCACGATCGACGGTCGGGTGGTTTACGTTTTTTCGCAGGATTTCACCGTATTTGGCGGTAGTTTGAGCCTTTCGTACGCCAAGAAGATTTGCAAAGTCATGGACTTGGCGCTCAAGAACGGCGCGCCGGTTATCGGCCTTAACGATTCTGGGGGAGCTCGAATACAAGAGGGCGTGGCTAGTCTTGGCGGATATGCGGATATTTTTCTCCGAAACGTCCAGGCATCTGGAGTCGTGCCGCAGCTCTCGGTTATTTTGGGACCGTGCGCGGGCGGCGCCGTTTACTCTCCCGCCATAACCGACTTCGTTTTCATGGTGGACCACACAAGCCACATGTTTATTACCGGACCTGACGTCATAAAGACTGTAACGGGCGAAGAAGTAACGTTCGAAGCTCTTGGGGGAACTCAAACACATACCAGCGAGAGCGGTGTCGCGGACCTTCGGTTCCCCTCGGAGTCTCACGTTTTGAACGCCGTGAGACAGTGGTTGAGCTATATCCCATCCAACAACGTTGACCTTCCTCCGAAGGTGACCGTTGACTCCGAGAAATTAGCAGCTTGGGAAAAGGAGGCGGCGGCGAAGTTAGAACACATTGTGCCGTCGAATTCAAACGTTCCCTACGACGTGAGAGAAGTTATTGAGAACGTCATAGATCCCGGTTCGTTCATGGAATTCAAACCGGAGTTCGCTCAAAATATCGTGGTCGGATTTGCGCGCCTTGACGGCATGTCGGTTGGCGTCGTCGCAAACAATCCCGCGCACCTTGCCGGTGTTCTGGACATCGACAGTTCCACAAAGGGCGCGCGCTTCGTAAGGTTCTGCGACTGTTTCAACATTCCGCTCATTTCGTTTGTCGACGTTCCCGGGTTCTTGCCTGGAACGGATCAGGAAAAAGGCGGAATTATCCGTCACGGGGCAAAATTGCTGTATGCATACTGCGAGGCGACGGTGCCCAAACTTACCGTGATAACCCGGAAGGCCTATGGGGGAGCTTACGACGTTATGAGCTCCAAGCACATCGGCGCGGATCTCAACCTAGCTTGGCCAAACTCGGAAATCGCCGTAATGGGAGCCGAGGGCGCCGCCAACATTATTTTCAGAAATGAAATCAAGAGTTCGGCGACGCCCGATCAAACCCGATCTCAACTAACGCAGAAATATGCGGAGAAATTTGCGACTCCATACGAGGCGGCGGCGCGAGGCTTCGTCGATGCCGTCATCTTCCCCCACGAAACGAGATGGCATCTGAAGCAAGGTTTGCTTGCGAGCCTCAGCAAGCGAGTGACACATCCGCCGCGAAAACACGGCAATATACCGCTGTAAGGAAGAATATGGTTCGCAAAATAAAGCGTGTACTCATAGCCAACCGCGGTGAAATCGCCCTCCGAGTCATTAGGACTTTGCGAGAGATGGAGATTGAAAGCGTTGCAGTATACTCCGACGCCGACAAGGACAGTCTCCACAGATACGAGGCAGACTTCGCGTATAATTTGCCCGGAGTCACCTCGCTCGATACCTATCTCAACATCCAAACCCTGCTTGAGAAGATCCGCGAGTCGGGAGCGGACGCGGTTCACCCCGGCTACGGATTCCTGTCAGAGAACGCCGAGTTCTGTCACGAAGTGGAAAAGATGGGGACAAAATTTATTGGACCCCCATCTTCTGCAATGAGTTTGCTGGGTAACAAAACCAGAGCCAAAGATTTGATGAAAAAAACCGGCGTGCCGACGACACCGGGTAGCGACGGGGACCTGCGTTCGCTGGAGGACCTCAAAGCGGTCGTGGCCAAAATCGGGTATCCTCTCATTCTTAAAGCTTCAGCGGGCGGCGGCGGTCGAGGTATGCGGGTCATCAAGGACGACTCCATGATGAAAGACGCATACGACGCGTGCAAGCGGGAGGCGCTTTCCTATTTCAAAGACGACAGGATCTTCGCCGAACGCTATATCGAACGGCCGCGCCACATAGAGATACAAGTTCTTTGTGACGAACACGGTAACGGCGTTCATCTGTTCGAACGAGATTGCACCATACAACGGCGCCATCAAAAGTTGATAGAGGAAGCTCCGAGCAGCTTTCTGTCGCAAAAGCGTAGAGACGAAATCGGAGCCCTCGCAGTTAAAGCAACTCTCGCCGCCGGTTATCAAGGCGCTGCGACCGTGGAATTTATCTGCGAATCTCCTGAATCCGCCTATTTCATGGAAGTCAACACGCGCATCCAAGTCGAGCACCCCGTCACCGAAATGGTAACGGGGATTGACCTCATCAGGGAACAAATTGAAATCGCGCAAGGCAAGAAGCTCAGTTTCAAACAAGGCGACGTCATCGTCAAAGGCTGGGCGATCGAAGCGCGGATTAACGCGGAGGACGGCGAAAACGACTTTATCCCCAGCGCCGGCAAGATCACTTCTCTCCGCATGCCTGGAGGACCTTTCGTTCGCATCGATACACATATTTATACAGGCTACGAGATCCCGTCCCATTATGATTCGATGATTGCAAAGATCATTGTTTGGGCGCCGACCAGAACTGAAGCAACCATGAGAATGCGACGCGCCCTTCGTGAGTTCAAGGTCACGGGGATCAAAACGACGGCAAGCTTTCACGAGAGCCTCCTCAACTACCCCGAATTTGAAAAGAGTCAATACAGCACCCGCTTTATGGAAGAACATTACGAGAAAATACTGCTCCATGCGAAAGAGCAAAACCGATCTGCTTTGAAATATGCCGCCATTGCATCGGCTCTTTGTGCACAAGAACTGGCGCCTATCACCGGAATCGAAACAAACTCTCGCGCGGAATGGCTGAAAAAAGCCCGCTCCGAAGCAACCCGAAACTTTTAGGGCATTTATGTATTGGAAAGTCACAACTCAAGACGGCGAATTCTCGGTAGAACTACCCGACCGAATTCCGAGCTTTCAGGCATTTCCGTGCAAGATCAACGAAGAAACTCTCAACGCCGTTTGGAACCCGCGACTGGATGTATTAGAAATAAATGCCAACGGCGTTCCGATCCAGTTATCTATCAAGAACTTTCACACGACCCGATCGTCCGACGAACCCACAACGGATACGTACGTCTATTTAAATCAGACGTCCGTCCACCGCAGCGTCTCATGCAGCTCCACAGTGGAACCTTTTGTTCCGGGCCTCGAGAACAAGAAATCGCGAGAATCGCAATCCGCGGTCACGATCAAAGCGCCGTTAACAGGCACTGTGATCCAAGTTAGCGCAAAGGCCAACGGCAAAGTCCAAAAGGGAGAGGTCCTACTTGTCATCGAGGCCATGAAAATGGAGAACCGGGTCCTTGCCAAAATTGCAGGCGTTGTGGAAGAAATTCTTGTCAAAGTCGGGGACCGGGTCAGCGCCGGGGCTCCGCTCGTTAAAATCAAAAGCGTGTACTGAGGCGAAGCATCCGTCATCGCGAATCGAGATCCTTCACTGCGTTCAGGATGACGGAGCATGCAAGATAAGTAGCTGGTTTCACAGATAAAGTTTAGGTTATTTTACATTACGCCCAATGCTCGAATCCTTGAGCCGTGGTAACCTTAGATCAGAAACCACCATCATCTTCTGAGGTTTAGACATGAGTCGCAAATTCGTCGCTTCTCTGCTTCTTCTTGTTTTCTGCCGCGTTCTTTCCGGCTGCCAAACTCCGACTGGCGGTACTGTTACGGGCAACGACTCCGGATCGCAGCCGATCAACGAGAGCGAAAAATATCGCTATCAAAGCGCGCTCCTAAAATGCTACAAAACGGGCGGATCACGCATCGTAAAAATCGAAGGCTCTCTTCGCTGTTATTAATACAGACCCCTTTCCGGCCCAGTTGAGTCGTCATGCCCCGCTTGAAACCGGTGGCTGTTCGCCATGCCCCGCGCGAAGCGCGCCGGGCATCTCTTATTTTCCTAACAAACTCCAGTTATTTCCGCGTTAGCCTTGCGAATTTTGGCCATTTCAGTAATATCACCAGGCCTAAAATTCCATCAACAGGAGAACAGCGTGGAACAAACTTTATCTATCATCAAGCCTGACGGCGTTAAGAGAAACCTCATCGGCAAAATCATTGCGCAATTTGAAGAAAACAACATCACAATTGCTGCTGCGAAAATGAAAACTTTGTCTCGCAAAGAAGCCGAAGGGTTTTACGCCGTGCATCGTTCGCGCCCTTTCTTCGGCGAACTCGTCGATATGATGATCGCTGGTCCCGTCGTTCTCATGGTTCTTGAGGGCGAAGAAGTGATCAAGAGAAATAGAGAAATCATGGGAGCGACTGATCCCTCGAAGGCAGCGCCCGGCACGATCAGAAAGAAATACGCAGTGTCCATCGGCGAAAACACCGTTCACGGCTCTGACGCGCCTGAAACGGCCACAAACGAGATCGCATACTTTTTCGCCAAATCCGAATTACGATAAAACTAAAAGAGTTGTTGAGATGACGGACTTAATTCAGAAGGTTGCAGTTGAACTTTCCCTCAAGGAATTCCAGGTTCACAATGTTACAAAATTGCTTTTCGAGGAAGAGTGTACGATCCCTTTCGTCGCTCGGTATCGAAAGGAAAAGACGGGCGAGCTCGACGAAACCGTATTGCGGCAGATTAGAGATCGCTACGAATACCTAAAAGACCTTGAAGACACTAAGAAAAAGTATCTTCGAATTGTTGAAGAACATTGCAATAAGACTCCTGAATTGCAAAAGGAATTCCCTTCGCTCAAGGCAAAGTTCGAAGCTTGTGAAACCAAACAAGCTCTGGAAGACCTGTATTTGCCGTTCAAACCCAAAAGACGCACAAAAGCAGGCGTTGCAAAAGACAAGGGTCTTGAGCCGCTTCTACACCTGATCTTGGAAGGCAAAACAACGATCAACGACCTGACGGAAGTGGCCCGCAAGTTCGTCAATATCAACGACGACGCCATCGAACCATCGCTTCGCGTCAAAGACGTGCAAGACGCGCTCCGCGGAGCTGCTGATATCTTCGCCGAAGTCATTTCCGAGAACGCGGAGCACCGTCAGACTGTCCGCGACATTAGCAGGAAGACCGGCATGTTGGCGTCTGTTCGCATAAAAGGCGACGACGCCGAAGAGAGCCGAGACAAGAAGAAGACCCAGACCGCGCTCAAGTACCAAAATTACTTTGACTATAAGGAGCCGATCAGCAAAACGCAGTCGCACCGCATCATGGCGGTAAGGCGGGGCGAAGCTGAGGGGGTTCTCAAAGTCACTTTGGAAGTCGATACGGAAGCGATTCTCGGGAACCTCAAAATGCTTATCCTCGACGATCCGGGAACAACCGACACCGTACGAAATTGGATCGAAGCTATTATTGTTGATTCCTACAAGCGCCTCATTGCCCCGGCAATCGAGACGGAAATCCGCTTGGAACTTAAGAAAAAGGCAGAAGAGGAAGCCATCAAAGTCTTTTCCAAGAACCTTGAGAATCTCCTCCTTCTACCCCCTATTCCGCAAAAGCGCGTGTTAGGGATCGACCCTGGTTATAGAACAGGCTGCAAACTCGCCGTCATAGACGAAACAGGTAAGCTCCTCGACTACGAAACTATTTATCCCGATTTCCGCAACGTCCACTCCGAGAAGAACGCTGATCCGAAAAAGGCCGTTCGCGAGCGTCTCGAGAAATTCGGCGTTGAATATGTGGCCATCGGCAACGGAACGGGAAGCCGCGAAACGACTCAACTCGTCACCGAAGTTCTGAAAGAAATCGACAAAAACGGGCGCATTCGCAAACTCGTGGTGAACGAGTCTGGCGCCAGCGTTTACTCAACTGATCCGGTCGCCATTGAGGAATTTCCCAGTCTGGACGCGACAATTAGGAGCGCTGTCAGCATCGCACGAAGACTCCAAGATCCTCTCGCCGAGTTAGTAAAAATTGATCCGCGATCCATCGGCGTGGGCCAGTATCAACACGATGTCAACGTAACCAAGCTCAACGAAAGCCTTACCGAAGTGGTGGAGAGTTGCGTAAACCATGTTGGAGTGAACCTCAACACGGCAAGCTACAGTCTCCTGAGCTATGTGTCAGGGATAAACAAAGGATTAGCTCGTAGCATCGTCAGCAAACGGGAATCTCTCGGCAAGTTCTCCTCTCGAGAAGAACTTATGCAGGTACAAGGATTCGGCCCAAAAGCGTTCGAACAAGCGGCGGGCTTCTTGAGAATCCCTGAAGGAACGAACCTCTTGGACAACTCCGGAGTTCACCCCGAGCGATACGCCGTTGTCGAGAAGATCGTCGCTGATCTAGGCAAACCTCTGAGCGAATTCCTCGGCAACAAGGATCTTGTTTCAGCGATACAACTTGAGAAATACGTCAATGACGAAGTCGGAATGCCGACACTTCGCGACATCGCGACAGAACTTGTGAAGCCAGGGCGTGACCCGCGCCAAGAAGGCAACAGAATGTTCTTCTCCGACGATGTCACAGAGCTCGAAGACCTTAAAGCCGGCATGATTCTTCCCGGTACTGTTACAAATGTCACTAATTTCGGCGCGTTTGTGGATATCGGCGTACACCAAGACGGCCTTGCGCATATCAGCGAGTTGTCCGATCAATTTGTCGAAGATCCTTCCAAGGTTGTCTCCGTTGGCCAGGTTGTCACGGTAAAGGTTCTCGAAGTCGACACGACGAGACGCCGTATCAATTTGTCGTTCAAGCTTACCGCACCCACTCAACAAAAAGGCAAAGGGCAAGACAACCAGCAGCGAGCTGGGGCGCAGACCGGCTCAAGAGGGCACCAAAAGGGAAACGCGCCTCGCCAGCAACAACCCAAAGGTCCGGCAAAGACATTTACGGTCAATGACTTGGTGGCAAAGTTTAACGTCAAAAAATAGGAATCTATGGGCAGCGCGAAACTTGCCGTCATAGGCGGCAGCGGTCTCTACGAAATGGCGGAAGCGAAGCTCGTCAAGGAGCATAACGTCGAGACGCCCTTCGGCGCTCCCTCGGCGCCGGTCGCGGAAGTTGAGATCGGCGGACGAGCGGCTTTCTTTCTCCCTCGACACGGCATTGGCCATACGCTGCTTCCGTCCGAGGTGAACTACAGGGCCAACATTTTCGCTCTCAAAAAGGTGGGAGCAACGCACGTCCTTGCAGTTAGCGCCGTCGGAATAATGAAAGAAGATATAACGCGCGGTGATTTGGTTATTCCCGATCAGATATTTGATCGCACCAAGGGGGTGCGAGAATCGACCTTTTTTGGACGCGGAATTGTCGGACACGTACCCTTTGCCGACCCTTTTTGCAATCACTTCTCAGGAAGCCTTGCAGAAGCCGCATTACAGCACACAAAGAAACTTCATCGGGGAGGCACCTACGTTTGCATGGAGGGGCCTCAGTTTTCGACTCGAGCGGAGTCGCACAGATACAGGAGTTCGAAGCCGTCAGTCATCGGGATGACGGCAATTCCCGAAGCCAAATTAGCAAGGGAAGCGGAACTCTGTTACGCCATGCTTTGTCTCACAACAGACTATGATTGTTGGAAAGAAGACGAGGACGTCGATATTGCCGCGATTCTCAAAACCCTAAAAGAGAATGCGACCCTGAGCAAAAAGGTGATTCAGAGCCTTGCCGCCACTCTTACTCCTCCCCCGGAGCATTTCTGTCAAACTGCGGCAAAACACGCGATCATTACGAATCCAAAGATGATTCCCGCGGAGAGGAAAAAGGAATTATCGGTGCTGTTTGGAAAGTATCTTGACTGACGCTCAACATTTAATTCGGTTGGATCAATGGGTTCCGTATCACGTTTACTACGAGGATACCGACTTCTCAGGCTATGTGTATCACGCGAATTACCTTAAGTTTTTTGAGCGATCGCGCGAACATCTCATCGGCATCGATTTCCTAAAAAGCAGCTTTAAAGAGGGGCTTCATTTCGTTGTTTCCAAGGCAGAGATATCCTTTTTGAAACCGGCCCAACATGGTGATATGATGTGGGTCGAAACAACCACAACCGTGTCGAGGTCTCCCGTTGTGGAATTTGAGCACAAAGCGTATCTAAGACCCGGCGAGATCTTAGTATCAGCAAACATAAAGGCCGTTCTCATAGGTAAGAACGGCAAGCCTGTCAAAATGCCCGAGCCGTTCCTAGAGTATTTTACTGAGCGCGCCCACGCTCTAACGACAAAGAGTCTTCAACCGTTTCGCGAGGTACATTATGACTAACAATAATCATGTAGGCCTGAAGGGGTTCGAGTTTATAGAGTTCAGCTCTTCGGAGCCTCAAGCTCTTCACGATCTTTTCCTCAAACTCGGATTCTCGCGACTCAAACGTCACAAGACGAAGAAGATCGATTACTACAAACAAAACGACATCCATTTTTTTATTAATAAAGAGCCAGGAAGTTTTGCTCAAAACTTTTGTAAAGACCACGGCCCTTGCGCCTCTTCGACGGGCTGGCGGGTTGCGAACGCGAAGGAAGCACAAAAGATCGCCGTTCAGCGCGGAGCGACGAAAGCAGATACCTCCGACTATACGAACCAAGGCGGCGAACCCATGCCGGCCGTCAAAGGCGTTGGCGACAGCCTCATCTATTTCATCGACAATGCTGAAGATCCCAATAGATATGAGAAAATGGGCTTCGTCGATCTGGAAAAACCCGACATCGTCGAATCCAAGGGCTTCGCCCTTGTTGACCATCTTACCAACAACGTCCATCAGGGCGAACTCGAACCTCTTTCGAAGTTCTATAAAGACGTCTTCGGTTTTGAGGAAGTCCGCTACTTCGATATTCGCGGCAAGAAAACCGGACTTCTCTCGTACGCTCTTCGGTCGCCTTGCGGCAGCTTCTGCATTCCCATCAACGAAGGAACGGAGTCAAAATCTCAGATAAACGAATATCTGCGTGAGTACCAAGGACAAGGCATCCAGCATATCGCTCTATTGACGGGCAACCTCATCCGTTCAATGGAAAAACTAGAGCCCGCCGGACTCAAAACTCTCGACATCGACAGCGAATACTACGACGAGGTCTTTGATCGCGTCCCCAACGTTACGGAAGACCACGACAAGATACGCAAACTCAATCTCCTCGTGGACGGCGACAAAGAAGGTTACCTCGTGCAAATCTTCACGGCTAACGTGATCGGGCCGATCTTTTTCGAATTCATTCAACGCAAGAACCACTATGGTTTTGGCGAAGGCAATTTCGGGGCCCTCTTCCGCGCCATTGAACGCGACCAAGAGAAGCGAGGAGTGCTGTAATGAAGCTGACGCCACAGCAGAGAGACCAGGCGACAGCCCTCTACAGAAAGACCCAGGAGACGCTCTTAAAAGGTTTCGAGCAAGTTGACGGTACGGCTAAGGTAGAACGCAGATCGTGGAAAAGCTCCGAACATCTGAAGGGCGGCGGCACATCGGGCGTTATCCGAGGCAAAGTAGTAGAGAAAGCTGGCGCTAATGTATCCGAGGTTAGCGGCGACAAATATCCGGCGCTCGAAGGCGAGCACAAAGGCAAGCCATTCTTCGCGGCTGGCGTTTCCACGATCGGACATATGTACAACCCGTATGCGCCAATCGGGCACATGAACATCCGCGTTATCGATGTCGGCGACCAGTTTTGGGTTGGCGGCGGCGCCGATATGACGCCTTTCAAAAAGTTCGAAGAAGACACCGCGCAATTTCACAACGCGATGAAAAAAGCATGCGCGGTTCTGGGCGGCGACGCCTACGAGAAATATTCCAAATGGTGCGACGAATATTTCTATATTCCGCACCGTCAATCTATTCGCGGCATAGGCGGTATTTTTTTCGACTATCTCAAGGTCGATTTCCCTCAGGCTCTGGAGTTTCAGGAAGCCGTCGCTGAAGCGTACGTCGACGCGTATCTTTCCATTCTCAACAAGCGCAAGAACACTCCGTTCACCGAAGCAGAAAAGGACGAACAACTTTACTGGCGCGGTCGTTACGTCGAGTTCAATCTGGTCTACGACCGGGGCACGAAGTTTGGATTGATGTCAGGCGGCAACACCGAGGCGATCTTTGTGTCGTTACCCCCCGTGGTCAAATGGTAATTCAAACCCGGTCCCTTCACCCGCGGATCTAACTCGTGCTCTTCATTATAGTTTTGCTGGAAAACCCCTGAAAACTTGCCTATCTCCACAAAAACTCACCTAGAATATAAAGGTATTATGGCTTTAACCGATAAGCTTTGAGAAACAAATTCCATATCCAACGTAGGAATATGATATGCGTCGATGGGTCGTTCCTTTCAAAGCAATAGGTTTCCTCGTCCTTGCCCTCTCATCCTGCAAGGACAACTCAGGTTTTTCTGGAAACAATGCTAAAAACTCCCCGGCGACGCCCAAGACTCAAACTCAAGGCCCGACAGGTACACCAACAACCCAGCCCCAAGGACAAGGGGACATCCAGGTTCAAAATCCCTCACCGGGTACAAGCCAGCCTGAAAACAAGATCTTTACCGATTGCTCCGAAGCAAAGGAAGGGTTCAAAAACTCTGTCAAAGGACTAGGATTCTGCTGCAGTTTAGTAAGCGGCGTGCCTTACCCGTTTTTCTTTCACAAGACGTTCGAAGCAACCGCCAACGGCGATTTACAGAACGCATGCGGGAGTTTTGAACTAGCGTGCGGCAAGTTTAAGGGAGCTGACGGCAATAGCGGAGACCATGTTTTCTCCGATCACGGCGATTCGGCTACTCCTACTTCTGAGGCTTGCTCAACCATGGGATTTACGCCCTTTACCGGCACCGCTAAGGATCTGGAAGAGGTTACGGCCCGACGAGATATCGTCTGGTTTCAGGTTAGAAAGACCACATACAAAGAAAACACGGTTTACGATATATATGATGGCGCGGTCCATGAAATCGGCTCGATAAAGCCGTAACTATTTTAACCATTGCACCCCTTTCCTAAGATCTTTTCGGGCGAAATTTATTATGCTATTATAGATTTGGCTTCTAAATTTATAATAGTGATATAAATATGTCCAAGAAGTTCAACCGCTATCTTAACGTACCGAAATCATCGTTTTTTTTACTGGGACCTCGGGGAACCGGCAAATCCACCTGGTTACAAGAGAACCTCTCCCCCTCGCTCTATATCGACCTATTGGAAAGCGAGCGTTTCTTGGAACTCTCGGTCAACCCCGGACGCTTGCGAGAACTTTGTCTACCCTTACAGGAAGGGGACTGGGTCGTCATTGATGAGGTCCAAAAAATTCCCGGTTTGTTGGATGAAGTTCACTGGCTCTATCAAAAGAAAAAACTCCATTTCGCCATCACCGGATCAAGCGCGCGCAAGTTGAAACATTCTCATGCAAACCTGCTTGCAGGTCGACTGTTGGATATCCGTTTTTTCCCACTAACGTATCCCGAGTTGGGAGCTCACTTTGATCTCGAAAAGTGCCTAACGTTGGGAACTTTGCCCGGAATTGCCTCCCAGTACGAAATGGCCATCCCCAAACTGGCCAGTTATCTCTCTACTTATATCCGACAAGAATTATTGGAAGAAGCCATCATTCGCAAACTGGATCCCTTTCGCAGATTTCTCGATTTGGTAGGAGTGATAAACGGTCAATTGCTCAATAAGGAAGCTGTGGCGCGGGAGAGCGGCATAAAACGGCCGACCGTGGATCACTACTTCGAAATTTTGGAAGACACATTAATCGGAAACTATGTTGAGGCATTCAAAGTAGGGCTGAAATCAAAGGAGAGTTCACGGCCAAAATTTTATTTATTTGATACGGGAGTGGTTAGAGCTTGCGCCGGGCTATTGAACCAGAACTTGGAAACAGAATATTTGGGTTTCATGTTTGAGACATTTATCCTTGGGCAAATACAAGCTTATCTCAACCAAAATTTTAAATATTTCCGCATATTTCACTATAGTGTATCCCAGTCTTACGACATCGATTTTCTGATTCAGACCAAGAAACCCGTCATGACCAATAAGGGCGAGCTTGTCTGTATCGAGGTGAAATATGGTCGCAAATTCCGCTCAGACTGGATTCATGGTCTGAAAGATTTCAGAACCTTGTGCAAACAAAAAGTTAAGAGCTGCCACGTGATTTATGGAGGGTCTGATCGAATGGAAATAGAGGGAATTCAGATATGGCCAACCGGGCCTTTTTTGGCTGCTTTATTCAAAGGAGAAATTCTATAATCATAATTCCGAAATCGCGTCATACCATCGGACCAAGATATGTAAAATTGTAGATTCCTAGAGTCCTCTATAGTTCAAACCCAGCGGAAAACGCGCAAATTCTAGAGGAATGTGATTCTGTTGGCTATATGCCTCGATCTTATGGATCGCATCAACGACGTTTTGAAGATAGCTGTCGGCTGTCTCCTGATGAAATCCAATGGTGACGAAAACATCTTCCCTGCCCTTACCAGCCTTGAAAGCATCCGCGTTCTTTTTGAACACTTCCAGCATTTGGTCCGAGGTCATATAATCAGCCAAGCAGCCGTTATCGGGCAATTCGTTGAGTTGCCGACCAGACTCTCCGAGCCGATAAGGTTGGGAAGTAGGCGCCGTTTCGTCCCATAGTTCGTCTGCCCATTTGTAAAGGTAATAGCTACCGAGTTTAGGCTTGAGAAACTGGGCGGGCACAGCAGAACTGTCTATGGTGAAACCTTCAAGGACGAGTGCCTCGATGACATTTGGATAGGCCATCCAACCGCCAGTTCGGAAGGTTCTTGGCCTGCCGAACCCTTGCTTAGCTAGGGTCTTGTTGCTAAACCGCACAATCTTACGAATCTCATTTACATCGTAAGCGCTCAAAGGAACTTCGTGACCACAATCCTGTGCGCAGTTGCTGAGAGGGGCGTCGGTTGACTCCCACCACGTCGGCGTTGTGCGATGGGTAACTTGCGCGGCTTCAATAAGCCTTTTCCAGCTGTGAATATGAAGGCCCAATTCGTCGTCCGGCGTGAGAGTACGCCGGATCTTGGCGTTGATCTGACTCGGATTCGCTCCGGGTTTATAATAATACGCGGCGTTGAGAAAGTGCAGCAACCCCACATCGGGAAAATCTCGGCGGAACTGCTCCATCTTCGCTAAGTTGGCGTCGCTAAGATCTCTCCCCTCCCAGTCGACACTGACGACCACCACCACTTTTGGTTCGTGTTGGTCGTCGAACATCGACGAATGCGACTTGCCGTCCTTGGCTGCTTGACAGCCTGAAAGAAGAACGATGACGAGACAAAAAACCTTTTTCATGTTTGCGTTCCTACTTTAGTTTCTGCCCAATACACTCCGCCCGAAACAATCTGAAGAGTTTCGTCCTCAAGCGTCTTGCACTGTGTTTTTGGCTTGCCGAGCTTCATCGCTTGCTCTGGATAGACTCTGGCGAATGCCAGAGCCTACTTAAGCTTTCTCAACACGTATTGAAGAATGCCGCCGTTTGTTAAGTAGTCCGCTTCATCAACGGTGTCGATGCGAGCGAGCAGCTTAATGCTTCGCGTCTTGCCGCTCGCATTGGTGATATCGCAATGGACTTCCATGCCCGGTTTAACGCCGTGACTGAGGCCCTTGATGGTAATCGTTTCGTCACCGCTTAGCGTCAGTGTCTTGCGGTTCTCGCCGCCGATGAATTGCAGCGGGAACACGCCCATGCCGATAAGGTTGGATCGGTGGATCCTTTCATAGCTTTCCGCTATGACAGCCTTTACTCCGAGAAGGAAAGTTCCTTTAGCGGCCCAGTCACGTGACGAACCCGTCCCGTATTCCTGTCCGGCGATGACTACAAGCGGCGTCTTGGTCTCGGCGTATTTCATTGAGGCGTCGTAGATCGACATCGTCTGGCCAGTTGGAATGTGTTTGGTGTAACCGCCTTCTTTTGGCGTTACCATTTCGTTCTTAAGCCTGATGTTCGCGAAAGTTCCTCGCATCATGACTTCGTGGTTGCCGCGACGGGCGCCGTACGAGTTGAAATCCTTCGCTTCGACATTTCTGGCTTTGAGGTAAGCCGCAGCGGGACCGTCTTTGGCGATGTCACCTGCTGGCGAAATATGGTCTGTTGTAATGCTGTCTCCGAGCACCGCAAGGATGCGCGCATTCACGACGTCTGTACAAGGCCTTAGCTCACTTTTCATCTCTTCAAAGAATGTCGGTTTTCTGATGTATGTGCTGTCGGGTTCCCACTGGAACACCTTATCGGTTGGTATTTTCAACGTTTGCCACTGCTTTGGACCGGTGAAAACGTCGTTGTATCGTCTCTTAAAGAGTTCGGGCGACAACAAGGAGTGTATCGCATGTTTTACTTCTTCCGTGCTGGGCCAGATGTCTTTTAGATAAACCGGTTGACCGTTTGACCCCGTTCCAATCGCATCTTTGTTGAGGTCGAGAAGAACTGTGCCTGCAATCGCGTATGCGACCACGAGCGGAGGGGACATCAAATAGTTGCCGCGAACGTCCGGGTTGATACGACCTTCGAAGTTCCTATTACCAGAAAGCACGGAACAAACGACCAAATCCTTCGTTTTAACGGCCTTCGATATTTCCTCCTTAAGCGGACCTGAGTTGCCAATGCAAGTTGTACAACCGTAACCCACAAGGTTAAATCCCAACTCGTCGAGCGCCTTCATATAGTCGCCCGCGATGAGGTATTCGGAAACGACTTGAGATCCTGGTGCCAGTGAGGTTTTAACCCAAGGCTTAGATTTCAATCCGAGCTTGCGGGCCTTTTTAGCCAAGATTCCCGCCGCTAACATGACGGCCGGATTCGAGGTATTCGTACAACTGGTGATCGCCGCAATGACGACGTCGCCGTCGCTTACCTTGAAGTCTGATTGTTCGACTGGGGCCGAAGTCATTTGTTCGACAGTTCTGCCGCGAGCCAGATCGGAGAAAGCTGTCTGAAAACCCTTCTTGGCATTGCCAAGTTCGATACGATCTTGAGGTCGTTTCGGTCCGGCGATAGACGGGACGATCGTCGCAAGATCAAGCTCTAACACTTCTGTAAACGTCAGCTCTTCGTTGGCATCGTGCCATAGCCCTTGCTCCTTCGCATAGGTTTCTACCAGAGGGAGCTGCTGGGGATCCCTTCCGGACAATTTCAGGTAATTCAAAGTCTCTTGATCGATCGGGAAAAAGCCGCAGGTGGCGCCGTATTCGGGAGCCATGTTCGAAATCGTCGCACGGTCGGCAAGAGTCAACTCGCCCAAACCGGAGCCGTAGAACTCCACAAATTTTCCGACGACTTTCTTTTTGCGCAACAACTCCGTAACGGTGAGAACAAGGTCGGTTGCCGTAACGCCTTCGCGCAGTTTGCCTGTCAGCTTAACGCCCACAACTTCGGGAATAACCATCGTGATCGGTTGACCCAGCATTGCGGCTTCGGCTTCGATACCGCCGACGCCCCATCCGAGTACGGCAAGTCCGTTGACCATCGTCGTGTGACTATCCGTACCAACAAGAGTATCCGGATAAACTTGCGACTTCTCGTTATCTACCCAAGCTACTTGCGCCAAGTACTCCAAGTTGACTTGATGGCAAATACCTGTACCGGGAGGAACAGCCCTAAAGTTTTTAAATGCTTTCTGTGACCACTTCAAGAAAACGTAACGTTCATGGTTACGCTCGAATTCGAGGTCAACGTTTTGTTTGAAAGAATTGGCGTTGCCGTATGAGTCCACCATGACGGAGTGATCGATAACGAGATCCACAGGACATAGTGGATTAATATTCTCCGGATTACCGCCCAGTTCCTTGATCTTCTCCCGCATTGCCGCAAGATCGACCATGGCTGGAACACCAGTAAAATCTTGCATAAGCACGCGTGCCGGGTGAAACGCGATGTCTTTAGTTGAATTCCTCGATGTCAACCAAGCCGTGAATCCTTCGATCTGATCTTTCGTTACTGTTTTGCCGTCTTCGCATCTTAGCAAGTTCTCCAACAAAACCTTCAACGATCGCGGCAACTTCTTGGTTCCCGTTAAGCCGTTCTTTTCAGCCTTCTTCAAATTGAAATATGTGAGCTTCTTACCCTTGTGGTCAATGACACTTTTGCAATCGTAACTATTCACTGTTTGTCCCTCCGAGGATTGCGATATCCATAGGTTACATAAGAACGGATGAAATGTACAGCACGTCCTGGGGCTTTAAAAATAGGAAGAGGCAGTGGCAAGTGCACGTGTTTTTTGAAAGAGAGTTTCTTGCGAATGGAGCTATTTTTTCTTGGTTTTCAAAAACGCTTCCAGAAGCGTTTCAAAAGATTTTTCTTTATCAATAGACTTGAGTCCGCAGCGATATCCTCGACCGTCGCTTTGACTTTCGCACCATTTGACAATGCAGTTGATAACGAGGAGGTAAGGCTGACCAATGGTAAGCACAATTTCTGAACCTTCGACAAGCCCTTCAGAAGCCCAGATTCCAATGCCGCGTTCGGATACGTCCCAAACCAAGAACGGCTGCTGGACACCGGTTCCGGTGATGATGCCTCGGATTTCCGTGGGCACAACCTGAACCCTGGTTTCACTACGGTCTGCTTTTGATCTCGACTCGGTCACGTCGTCTCCTCCAACCTATAGAACTCTATCGTATGCATCTGCCGGAATCTTTAGCGCTGAGTGTGGTAGCCTTAACCACTTGATAAGTATACGTATATTACCCCCTAAGGTTGAGGTCAAAAAGAATCTGGGCCGTAAGCCCCCATATTTTGCACACTCCCCCGTCAAAAACCCAAGTCTCCCTCGTTTTGCCGAACATGACGAAGTTGGCGCGAACGGCCTTGTTTCGCGTAAGTTTTTGCCAGGGAACGAAAAGTACCTCCGCGACCTCTGATGCCGACGGGGTGATGAGTTGAGCGTCGATATCGCAACTCCCCACAACGGGATAGATCTCCGATCCGTCGAGCCCGCGAATGGGGCTCGCGTGCCCGTGCACGGTTATGTGTGCCGGCTCGATTCCAAGCTCTTCATGCGTTTCTCGCAACGCCGTCGCCGCCGGCGAAGCGTCTCCTGCTTCCCGTCGCCCACCTGGAAGACTGATTTGGCCTTTATGGGTTTTTACCGAGTGCGATCTCCTCGTCAGAACTAGATCGTAGCGACCTTGGTCCATCGAATTCTGCAGGAACAGGGCTAGGACCGCCGAGGGGACAACGTGGCTATTCGCAGCCGCGTATAGAGGAGCTGATTTTTCTCCGGAGAAAGTTGGAAAAAGGTCACTCATGCAACCGTTTTTTTATTTGCTCGCCGTAACTCTCAAATCCCGGCTTACCGAGCAATCCGTATAAGTTCTGCTTGTAGCTTTCGACGCCTGGTTGATCATAGGGGTTAACATTGAGCAGGTCAGCCCCTAGAGCGCAGGCGACTTCGAAGAACGCTATCAGATAGCCGATGTTCTTTTCATTGAGCTCGTCCATAGTTACCTTTAGGCATGGCACGCCCCCATCGGCGTGCGCGACGAGGGTGCCGTCGAGCGCCGTGTTATTGACCTCGCGGATTAAGCGAGTTTCCACATAATCGAGATCGTCAGAGTCGCCGGTTGACTTGGGAATCCGAAGATTGCGTTCAACACCCGATCGACGTGGAAACGGATCCTTAAAATTCAAAAAAGTCTCGAAAAACAGTCTTTTTCCTTCTTGAACAAATTGCCCAAGAGAATGAAGATCCGTCGTCAGCATCAACTCAACGGGGAATATTCCCTTACCGTTCTTGCCCTGGGATTCGGCAAAGAGCTGCTTGAACCAGTCGCTTAGGGATTTAAGTTGCGGTTCGTTGAATGCAAGGATCTCAAGAGGATATCCCGCTTCGTACGCCGCATGCCTCAGGCAGGCGTACTTCACGACGGGATTTTTCACGTTCGCATGATTGGCCAAATCCGTGAAGAACTCGTTCGCTCCCTTCATCAGATTATGAATGTCGATTCCGCACAAAGCCAAAGGCAGAAGACCAACGGCGGTGAGGACTGAAAACCGCCCCCCGATGTTGTTTGGTATGACGAAACTTGGAATTTGTTTTGCTTCAGCGTACTTTCGGAGAGCTCCGCTGCTTTTATCTGTCACGACGGCAAGTCGTTCTCTTACGGAACTGCCCGGATATTTTTGCTTGAGCCATTCTCGCATGACGCGCAACGCAACGGCTGGTTCGGTCGTGGTGCCGGATTTGCTAATGGCGACGACAAAGGGGTTCTTATGTGCAAGCAGATCCAATGTCTCGATAAATGTCCGCTCCGAGATATTGTCTCCGAGGAACAAGAGAGGCTTATGCGCGGTCTTAACCGACAGCACATATTTATGCGCCAGGGCCTCAAACACAGCTTTGGCGCCCAAGGATGAGCCGCCGATCCCGATAACGACGACGCAGTCGTAAAACTGGTCAATATTATCGACGAAGCCTTTGACGTCCGCTTCGAGCGTAAAGCCACTGTTTTGAGGATAATTGAACCAACCAGAGAAGGAACTATGGACTCCGGCGCTTCTCTGCAAATGCTTGAGGCTTTCAAGCGCCAGGTCACCGTATGCTGACACCTTATCTTTAAGAGCGGGCGGAAAAAACCTATCGTCTACGTTAATCATTGATCACCAATTTTTCAAAGACCGGTTTGTCGATGGTAAGCGGCATAAATCGCGCTCTTACCTCAGGCGTTGACTGGAGCTCAAAGATGACTTTGCCGTGTTGGCTATAGTCGGTTTCCACTATCCTGCATGAATTATAGATGTCTGAAAGAACCGTGCTGTCGCTGTTCTTGACTGCGACAAAAAACGTCACGAATTTCTCTTCGAAGAATCGCTGAACCGCCTGTCTTATCGCCTCAATTCCGTCTTTGCTTTCGGCGGCGACAACGAGCGAGCCGGGATATGTTTTCTTGAGTACGCGCAGAAACACTGAGTCCTCTACGAGATCCGCTTTGTTGAAAACTGTAATGACCGGAATATGCTGTGCACCAATATCTTCAAGCACGTGTTTTGTGATATCCATTTGGTCAGCAAAGTTTTCCTGGCTGGCGTCAACTACATGTATCAGGACATCGGCTTCCTTGACCTCGTCCAGCGTTGATTTGAATGATTCGATAAGTCCGTGCGGCAAGTTTCTTATGAACCCAACTGTGTCCGAAATAAGAATTCGCGGTTTTGAAGTTGGGTCAATTTTCTTGATGTTGGCGTCAAGCGTTGCGAACAGTTTGTCTTCCGGCTTCACGATAGATCTCGTCAAACCCTTCATCACGGTTGTCTTGCCGCTATTCGTATAGCCGACGAGAGCGACCTTCAGTTCACTTTGCCGGGCTCTTCGTTGAGTCATGCGCTCTGTTTCGAAATGCTTAAGCTTGCTCTGCAAACGCGCGATGCGTTCGCGGGCACGTCGCCGGTCGATCTCGATCTGCGTCTCACCCATGCCTCTGGCGTTCACTCCCCCGCCCGTTTGACGCGAAAGGTGGGTCCATGCGCCAGTAAGGCGCGGAAGCATATATTCGAGCTTTGCAATCTCGACCTGGGTTTTTGCCTGATTGGTGCGTGCGTGGCGAGAGAAGATTTCCAAGATCACGCCCGTTCTGTCGATCACTGTTTTTCCAGTCATCTCTTCCAGATTTCTGATTTGCGGTGGTGTCAAAGGATGATCGAATACGACGACTTCACTGCGCGTATTTTCGCAAAGAGCTCGAATTTCATCTACTTTACCACTGCCTACGAGGCAACGCGGGCTGAGCTTCACTCTTCTCTGAATGATTCTCTGGCTTACCGGAATCTCCAGAGTACAAAGAAGGGCTTCGAGTTCTTCGAGATCCGCCCTCAAAATTTCCTCTGATTTTCCTGGTAATAGAACGCCTACGATGACGGCTTTCTTGACGCTTGGGGATGGGAGTAATTCGGAGATTAGCAGTGTCTCTGACCTCGCATAGTTGACCTAAACCCGCACCCAATGCGGGATGGGCTAGAGATTTATTCTAACCCAGTTCTTCCGGCAAATACACCATAAATTTTATGTTTTGCTCGAGCGATTTTTGATCTAAGGTGGCTCAAACCGTCGACGATCGACGCCCTGTTATACAACAAAACGAAAGGATATTTATGATGCCAAAACCAGGGGACGCAGCACCAAGCTTTTCTTTGAAGACCGATACGAACGACACGTTGAGCTTGCAATCATGCAAGGGAAAAAAAGTGGTTCTGTTCTTTTACCCCAAGGACGATACCCCAGGATGCACCAAAGAGAGCTGCGAATTCAGAGATCTAGCAGGCGAATTTGACAAGAAAGGCGCGATTGTCCTCGGCATCAGCCCTGACGGCACCGATAGCCACAAGGCGTTTAAGTCCAAGTTTGCTCTCAATTTTCCGTTGCTCGTGGACACCGAACATAAGATAGCAGACGCTTATGGAGTGTGGGGCGAGCAAGAATGGCAGGGGAAAAAGTATATGGGTATCGCGCGCACGACCTTTGTCATCGACGCTCAAGGAAAGATTGCAAAAGTCTATGCCAACGTAAATCCAGTCGGACATGCCAACCAGGTCCTGAACGATGTAGGCAACGTGTAAGACTTAACGCTCCACTTCAGGGTGCATCGCGAAAAACCAGTCCATGACCTGCTGAGCTCTCCTGGTCGCGACTCGACCTGCAAGAGTGGCAATATGGATTCGATTGAGAAGTGGGGCCTTCTTGACATCTGGACGGTGGATAAGAATGCTTTGCTTCGCCAGCTCCTTATCGATGCAATGGACGGGCATAACCGAACAACCCGTGCCTCCCGCAACCAGAGTAATCGCCCCGTGAATACTTTCGATATGGCCTTTAACGTTGAGGGCTTCAAAACATCTGTTTTTCACTTTTGGAAAGTAGTGTCGCTGCCATAAATCGAAGTAGACGTCGATACCTGGATACGTCACAAACTCAGCAGCAACAATGTCACCGATTTCCAAGCCTTTTATCTCCATGCCGGACGGAGCGACGAAAACAAGTTCTTCATCGCAAAAGGGGATGAGGTCAAGTCCGGGGAGGTCGTAGGTTCGCGTTACGAATCCAAAATCATAGATTCCGTCGAGCAAACCCCGAACAATTTCGTCATTGGAACGAATAAGTATCCGCAACTCTATCCCGGAAAATTCCTTCCGTTTGTTGAGCATCTCAGAAAGATGCGGCGAAAGCAGGCAACTGCTTGGCATCGCATAAGAAACGTTCCCTTGAAGCGTTCTTTCTCCGCTTTGCAAACGTTCGCAAAACTCGTCCATTGCGTCGAGATAACTCTCTATATAAAGAACGAGCTGTTTTCCGGCATCGGTGAGCAAAACCGATTTGTTGCTTCTCGTAAAGAGAGGCGCATCGAGCAACGATTCGAGTTTGGATATGTGCTGGCTCACTCCCGATTGGGTCATGCCCGCTTTTTCGGCCGCCCGGGTAAAATTAAGGGTCTCTGCCGCCGCAAGAAACGCGCGAAACAGACCAGGGTCTAAACGCTCAAAATCGCGAAGAGGTCGCACCATAATGCCCGCCACTTCCTTGAATTTATTGAAAAATCATCGATCATATTCCATTATCGATTCAATTATAAACGATAATTTTCCATAATGTCCAGCCTCGGGTAATTTTCACCTACCGCCAAGGTGGCGGATCAAGGAGTAAACAAAATGAAAAGTATCTTCTTCAAGCTAATAACCCTCGTATTAATTATGAGCTGCGTTCACAAGCAAGAAACCACCATCAAAGCTTCGTCGGCCCAGCAAAACCCCAAAGTCCTGATGATCTTGTCAGGGTCAGACCGCGTTACTACTAAAGAAGGAAATATCCACAGAACGGGATTCTTTCTGTCAGAACTCGCTGGACCCGCTATAGCCATGGAAAAAGCTGGCTTCGAAATTGTGGTGGCAACCCCCGAGGGCAAAACGCCAAGCATGGATCCTAACAGCGACGATGTGAAGTGGTTCAAAACGCCAGAAGGGGAGCCAGACCCGCTCAAGCATCAAGAAGCGCTTAATTATGTCAGTCGCACGCTGCGCGCAGGGAATTTAAGATCTTTAGAGTCTTTGACGGAGGAAGACCTTCGCGAATTCATCGGCGTCTTCGTTCCGGGCGGACACGCTCCCTTGGAGGACCTGGCTCGAAGCAAATCCGTCGGAAGAATTCTGAAGCATTTCCATGAATGGAATAAACCAACCGCACTTATTTGTCACGGCCCCGCCGCACTGTTGCCTGCCGTAGACGGCGACAGATGGATCTATGAAGGATATAAAATGACGGCGTTCTCCACGGCAGAAGAGCAGTATGAAGAGGAGTCAGGTGACCTCGAAGGCCACATGTTCTTCTACCTCGATGAGGCTTTGAGAAGCAAAGGCGGCATCGTTGAAGTTAAAGATTCTTGGACATCGTCTGTTGTCAGAGACCGAGAACTCATTACAGGTCAGAACCCTATGTCAGAAGAAGCCCTCACGGGCGATTTACTAGAAGCTCTTATCCAAAAGAGATTCCAATACGCGATGCCGTCAGCACTTCTTGACGGACAAGAAATCTCTGAAAATCAGCTGCACTCCGTCATTGAAACATCGTTCAACGCGGATGATTGGGACAACGGTTACCGCACCATCTGGATTGGCGTGCCCTCGGCGGACGCGGGCAACTTTTGGAACAATCTGACTCCTCACGTGCAACTCACTGCGGAATCTCTTCGAGATCTTGGACTGGAAGGCTACGTGATATTTGGCACTCAAAACTATGAGATCGCCTATCAAAGATGGCCCGACAAAGCTACTGCCGACAAGGCTTTCGCTTCCGCTCAAGGACAAGCTGTTTTTGCAGATGCAACGCGGTTTATGAGTGGACTGTTGTTCAAAGAAATCACCGCAAACCCTTTTGAACGATAAAAACAAGATTTGTTTCCGCGGTTTCCTTTATTCCGCGCCTCAGCGATAAAACGCAGAAGCGCGGAATAAAGGAAACCGCGGAAGAAATCCACCGAGACCTTAATGAATACAGGCATTGAGCTGACTGGAGATGTGGCTGACATAACCCGCCCCCACCAAGCTCTTCAGCACATTTCCTGCCCTTTCCTGGAACTTTGCGGGGACCTCATTCGTGAATTCAACACCGGTCGTATACGCATAAAGTTCCGCTTCTTGCTTAATCGCATCAAGCTCGCTAACAAAGGTCGCACCCGCCAAATAAAGACACTGCGATATGAAACAAGGATTGACCTCGCCCGGAGCTATCGGCAGTTGGCTAAACGGGTTCTGTGCGATGGGCTCAGAAAGCAGAGCTTTGAATTCCTCCACCGGACAATCATTCGAATCTTCCCGAAAGGCAACGAGTCCATTGAGTACCTGAGCTTCTATCTGGAACCAGCGCAACTCCCGCTTCAGTTCGTGCAAGCCGGCCTTACCCTCGAGCGAAGACAAATCCCACTCCTTCTTGCCGATCTTGGAAATTTGCTTATCCATCGCCTTGATCAGGATATTTCTTTCTTCGTTGTAAGGCAGCCAATCATATCCTTGCAGAAAATCATGGATAGCCCGCAGCCTTGGTTGCGAGGTTTCTACCCAGCTCTGGTCTCGAAGACTGTCGGCGAAGGCTTGTCTCGCCAAATCTTTACCTTCGCTAAACTTCTTTAGGTTGTCCGGACCTACACCCGTTTTTTCCCCTTTGGAATATAACTCAGACCACTTATCAAACTCTCCAATGCCGTCTTCCAACGACTTGAAGTTTTGCCGAATCATCTCAAATTCCGGATTCTGTTTTTCATAAAGGCGTCCGAGAGCCTGCATAGAGAACATAACTGCCCGGTTCTTCTTGCTTGCGTCAAGAATACCATTGGCCGCTTCCTGGGCACTAAGCTCTTTGCCCAAAATCGGATTCAACTGCTCTATCCATTTTTCGAATCGTTCGAATGCCGCGTTGCTTGGTCCGACATTGCTCACAGCATCTTTCGTTGCGGAGTCATCGCGGTGAGTCGAACGGCAACCAATAAGTGCCGCAATGCATGACATGACAAATAGCGTGCGCATATATTCCTTACCTATTCAACTTTTATCGATTCGCTGCTAAAATTCTAACAGATCTACTATTCGGGCACTACTTTATTCATCGGAGGCACGGCATGCGAAATGCAACAAAATCGATGGTTGCGATCATTTTCTTCTTCAGTATGGCATGCAAATCGCGACAAGAGGGTTCGGCTGTTGCCAACGACCAGCACAATTGTCCTGACGAAAACAACTATTACGAAGGCGCCGACGACGCCTCAGATCTTCGAGCCTTTCTAGGGGAACGACTCGCTCAATGTTACAACCGAATCGGTTATGACCAGGTTTGGGATGCACTGAGAACAACCGATGCCGATAAGAACAACCCCGGCCAAGTCATCCAACTTTACAGCGGGATACCTACCGCCAGTGACACCGACGAATCGAGCTTCGTCAGATCTCATACCGGCGCCCAATCGAACGCAAGCGCATGGGAAAAGAAAGTTTGGAACCGAGAGCACGTCTGGGCAAAATCCCGCGGATTTCCAAAGCCTGGTTTCTATGCCTATACTGATTTGCACCATCTTCGCGTCGCCAATAAAAAACTCAATGCCGACCGCCATCACTACGAGTTCGGCGACGGCCCAAGTCTTAGGACGTATCCCGACTCTAGCCTGTGTGAAACTTGCCGAATCGACGTTAAAGGACAGCTCTTTTATCCGGGCGACCTTCACAAAGGTGATGTCGCTCGTATGCTTCTATACATGGATGTGAGATATGACGGTATCGGCGATGGCGTAGATCCGTCGCGGCCCACGCCTGACCTCCAGGTCGTGGACGAACTGCAATACGAAGACCATCCGCAAGGACCTCCGGGTTCGCCAAGGTCCGATGAGTATGCCCCAAAGTTTGGCAACCTGTGCACATTGCTAAGGTGGCACGCCGAAGATCCTGTCGACGATATCGAGCGCGAACGTAATAATGCGATTTATGGCATTCAGCACAACCGCAATCCGTTTATCGATCATCCGGAGTACGCGGATCGAATCTGGGCAAATGCTTGTCACTGATTCGGGACTGCAAAATATTTTCCGTGTTTCCTTACTTCCGCATTTCCGCGATTATTATTTGAAACGCGGAAGCACGAAATTACGGGAGCGCGAAATGACGGAAGCGCCATGAATTACGATGTTTCAGGTTTTTTCTGGTCACAGAATACGTCGGTTAAATAGGAGATCATATGATAAAAGGCGTACGCTACATCTATTACAAAGTTGCCGACATGAAGAAAGCTATTCGCTTTTACACAGAGGCATTGCAGATGGAGCTAGGCTCTGTGGACAACTATTGGACAGCGCTTAACTGCGGCGGTGTACATGTTGGCCTGCATCCAACCCATGGCGATGAAGAAGTGTTCCAGGTGCCTCGTGACTCTCACGGCGCACATGGACAAGCAACTCTAACCCTTCACTCTGACAACGTTCCCGACGATCGCAAGCGCATTGAGAAGTGCGGAGGGAAAATACTAAGTGAAAGAGACGTCTCTTGGGGACATCTGCTCGTCTTTGAAGATCTGGACGGCAATGTCTTGAAGCTTTTTAATCCAAAGTAACATACGAAACCTTATCTCAGATATGCGATGGCTGAAGTATCTTGCGTACCTATGCTCATCAGCATATTTCAGCGTTTCCCAACTTCAGCGCCTCCGCGATTATCACGGTAAAAACGGACATATTGAACGCAGAAACGCGGAATAATTGAAGCGCGGAAGCGTGAGTATCAGTTCGACATCGGAAGCTCTAAGCTCTCGCCCGCTCTGTAGCATGCGACCATTCTACCTTCAACTTCTTGAAGAGGCGGAGAGGCCTGACGGCATTCCTCAATCGCGAAGGGGCATCTGCTTTCAAACGGACAACCCTTCGGCGGGTTGATCCGGGAAGGAATTTCGCCTTTGCCGCTGTATAGTTTACGCTGACCGTGACGGATGCGCGGCGTACTCGCCAGTAAAACCTTTGTGTAGGGATGGACGGGGTTTTCGAAGATATTCTTCTTGTGACCGACTTCGACAACCTTTCCGAGGTATATCACCAGCACCTTGTCGGAAATGAAACGCACGACGGATAGATCGTGCGAAATAAAGATATAACTCAGACCCATATCGCGCTGAAGGTCCATAAGGAGATTCAGTATTTGCGCTTGAATCGATACGTCCAGGGCCGAAATAGGCTCGTCACAGATGATGATTTCCGGGTGGGTAACGAGAGCTCTCGCGATTCCAATTCGCTGTCTTTGGCCACCGCTAAACATGTGCGGATATCTGTCCGCATATTCGGGACGCAAACCAACTTTTGCCATCACCTCAAGCGTGATTTCGCGACACTTCGTCAAAGGGTGTGAAGTGTTGATGAATAACGGCTCCGCGATGATCTTCCATGCCTTTTTGCGGGCATTAATGGAGCTGTACGGATCTTGAAAGATCATCTGCATTTTCTTGCGCACTTCTGCTTGCGGCTGGCTGCGCAGAGCCTTTCCTTCAAATGAGATCGATCCTTGATTCGGCTCTTCGATTTGCATGAGAAGTTTGGCGAGTGTTGTCTTTCCGCATCCTGATTCTCCTACCACCGAGAGAATTTCGCCTTTTTCGAGGGAAAAAGACACATCCTCGAGGGCTTTCACCTGAGCCTTTTTCTGAAACATGCCACCGACGGTATAGTGTTTTGCAAGATTTTTTATCTCTAACAAAGCCATCGTCAGCGCCTCTTCTTGAGGGGTTTGAAGCAGGTGTAATATCTCTCGCCTTCGTAAGAAAGAGCCGGGGCGTTTGCCTTGCAATAGTCGTCAGCAAATTGGCAACGCGGATGCAGTTGACAACCCGTAGGGCGATTTACGAGATCCGGGACTAATCCGGGAATGCTCGCCAAAGCCGATCGATCGCCGTCAGATTCGTGACTCTCCGGAAGACATGAAAGCAAGGCATTGGTGTACGGATGCCTTGGATCGTTGATAATGTCATCGACTTTCCCGGTCTCGACAATTTGGCCGGCGTACATGACAGCGATCTTGTCAGCCATTTCCGAGACAACGGCAATGTCATGCGTAATGAGAATTAATGCCATCTTGGTTTGCTTTTGCAAAGTGCGAAGCAAGGTCAGAATCTGGGCCTGGATGGTCACATCGAGCGCAGTCGTCGGTTCGTCCGCTATTAAGAGTTTAGGTTTGCATGCAATGGCTATCGCGATCATCACCCGCTGGCACATCCCGCCAGACAATTGATGCGGGTATGCGTTCAGCTGAGATCTGGGATCAGGGATCCCTACTAAATTAAGAAGCTCTATCACTCTGTCCTTAAGCATGTTTTTGGGAGCTGGATCGTGGATTTTAAGAGTTTCCATGATTTGGTAGCCGATCGTGAAGCTAGGATCCAGGCTTGTCATCGGATCTTGAAATATCATCGACATTTCTTTGCCGCGAAGCGCCTGCCATTCTTTGCGCGATTGACGGGTCAAGTCGCGGCCGTTCAACAACAGCTTTGACGCGGACAATGAGGCGTTGGTCGGCAAAAGACCCATAAGCGCTAATGACGTAATGCTCTTTCCGCAGCCGGATTCCCCGACGATTCCCAAAACTTCGCCTTCGGCCAAATCAAAGCTGATCCTATCAATAGCTTTCAATTCGCCGCGGAGCGTATCGAAGGAGATGGAAAGATCTTTAACCTCAACGAGCATTTCTTACTTTCTCAACCGGGGATCGAACGCGTCCCGCAGCCCGTCACCCAACAAGTTAAATCCAAGAACAACAAGAATGATGCAGATGCCTGGCATTGTCACAAGCCAGCTAGCACTCTCTATAAACGCTCGAGAATCAGCAAGCATCGTACCCCATTCCGGCGTTGGCGGTTGGGCGCCGAGCCCTAGAAATCCCAGAGCTGCGGCGTTCAATATTCCGTCGCTGAATCCGAGAGTTGCTTGAATGATAATGGGAGCCATACAATTGGGAAGAATGTTCAGAAATATTAATCGCATCGACGATGCACCATAACAGCGAGACGCCGTCACATATTGCTTGACCCTCTCAGTCATAACAGTTGCGCGAACAACGCGCACGAAGTTGGGAATCGCTACGATGCTGACCGCGATAATAGCGTTCACGAGACTTGGCCCTAGTACGGATACAACAACGATTGCTAGCAGTATGCTCGGGAGTGCCATCAGAATGTCAACACAGCGCATAATTGCTCTATCCCAAAATCCGCCGAAGAATCCCGCGATGAGCCCAAGCGTCGTACCAACCACAAGCGACAAAGAAACCACGAGAAAGCCGACGCCAAGAGACACTCGCGCCCCGAATAAAAGGCGACTGAGTATATCCCTGCCCAAATCATCCGTCCCAAGAACAAATGGGCTGGAACTATCGAGCCACATCGGTTTCATGAGCAACTGCCCCGGCAAAACCTCCGTCGGATCGTAGGGGCTCAGAATAGGAGCAAAAACGGCTACGAGAATAAATAGCACAATAACAATGAGACCGAGTAGCGCGCCGAGGTTTTGGTTGAAGAAATACCAAAACTCTCTCCAAGGCCCTAACGGCTTTGCTTCGATCTTTGCTACTCTTTCTTCCAATATGGTCATGTCTTACATCAGGCTACGAATTTTAGGATTGATCCACATATTAATGAGATCCACGGCGAAGTTGACCACGATAATCATGGCTGCAATAAGCAATATTCCGCCTTGAATAACCGGATAATCTCGGGAGGTGACGCTTTGCAACAGCCACTTACCGATACCGGGCCAAGAAAAAATTGTTTCTGTCAAAATGGCGCCGGTTATGAGAGATCCAAACATGAGTCCAATAACCACCACGACCGGAATAAGCGCGTTGCGCAACGCATGGACAGCAATTGCGGCCCATTCCGACACGCCGCGGGCGCGCACCGCTCGAATATAATCTTCGCCCAAGACCTCGAGTAAACTCGATCTCGTCATCCGGCTGATGACGGCAAGAGGAATCGTGCCTAGTGCGATTGCCGGCAGTATCATGTACCGAAGCGCGGAAAAGAAAGCCTCGACGCCTTCCTCCGAGAACCAAGAGTCGATAAGCAAGAAACCTGTTACGCTCGGGACGTCAAACATGATGTCAATTCGGCCCGATACCGGCGTCCATCCCAAGTTGACCGAAAAAAACAAGATCAGGATTAGCGCCCACCAAAAGATCGGCATCGAATAGCCGACGAGTGACGCACCCATCACGCTGTAGTCTATCCATGAATTGCGCTTAATAGCTGCGATCGCCCCGATAGGGATGCCAAGCAACACGGCAAATATCAAAGCCACTATGCTTAGCTCAAGTGTCGCGGGAAAACGCGCCGCGAACTCCGCAAGAACCGGTTCCTTCGACAGAATCGAAGTACCCAGATCGCCGTGAAGCGCCTTCGTAATATAGATGAAGTACTGTTCCGCAAGCGGTTTATCGAGCCCTAGGGAGGCTTTCATTTCAGCATAGAGTTCGGGCGAGGCGCCTCGTTCTCCGAGGAGCAGCATAATGGGATCGCCCGGCACCATCCTGATCAGACCAAAGGCCAAGATCGACACGCCAAAGAACGTCACAATCAGAGCTGTTCCTCTTCGAACAATAAACTTAAGCATCTCGTCCTATCGTAGCGTTTCGCAGATTGCTATTGAAGCTCCACTTTCTCAAAACTATCGCCGCCAAACGGATCGATTTTGTAACCTTCCACGTTCTTCGACATGGCCCTGTACACCTTGGAATGCGCAAGAGGCACCCACGGCGCTTGTTTCTTGAAAATCTCTTGAGCTTCCATATAGAGCTTCTCGCGCGTCGCAAATTGCGTCGCCTTTTTTGCGGCCTGGATCTTCGCCTCGAATTCCTTGTTGCACCAGAACGAAGTATTCGAACCCGCTTCTACGCCTGCACAACCAAGAAGAACGGCCAAGAAGTTGTCCGGGTCACCGTTGTCTCCCGTCCAACCAAATTGGATCAGATCGTGCTCACCCTTCTTTGACTTCTCAAGGTAGGTTGGCCAATCGTAGGTGACGAGCTTGACTTGAATTCCAACCTTCGCGAGATCGGCTTGCATCAACTCGCCCATCTTTTTGCCGTTAGGATTATAGGGTCGCGACACAGGAAGCGTCCAAAGTTCGAGCGAAAGGCCTTTTTCAAATCCCGCTTGTTTAAGGAGCTCCTTCGCTTTCTCAGGGTTGTAATCGTAGTCTTTAACTTTTTTATTGTACGACCACATTGTCGGCGGAATGGGATTCTTTGCTACTGCCGCGTTACCGAGATAGATCGCGTCAATGTAGGCAGCCCGGTTCAGCGCGTATTGGAGCGCTTGTCTTACGAGCGGATTGTCCAAAGGCTTTTTGCGAACATTGATCGCAAGATAACCAACATTAAGCCCTTCCTGTTCAAGAACTTCAAGATTGGGATTTTGCTTCATCGCCTTAAGATCTTGAGGCGCAGGCTCTGCAGCGAATTGGCACTCGTTTGTTTTAAGCTTTTGGAATCTGACACTTGGATCCGTCGTTATCGCGAAGATGAGTTTGCCGAGTTTAGGTGCTCCGCGGAAATAGTCTTTGTTGGCCTCGTATCGAACCATCTGATCTTTCACGTATTTTTGAAAAACGAAAGGTCCCGTTCCGACCGGTTCCCAATCCATCTTTTCGGGGGTTTTCTTCTTGAGCAAATAGTCTCCGTATTCGGCGGACAGGATGCTGGCATAATCCATCGCCATATCGGCAAGGAACGGCGCTTCTGGTCTTGTAAGCTCAAACTTTACCGTATAGTCGTCCACCTTCGTGATGCTCTTGATCAGAGCAGGCATCTCCATGGAGTTAAAATATTCATATGAACCGCCGTTCACCGCATAGTAGGGGTGGCTTTTGTCCTTTTGTCTGTTGAATGAAAAAAGGACGTCGTCTGCGTTAAACTTCCGAGTAGGCTTGAAGTAGGAAGTTGTATGAAAGTTCACGTCCTTGCGAAGCTTAAATGTATAGGTTTTACCGTCTTTCGAAACTTCCCAGGATTCTGCAAGTCCCGGAATAATTGTTGTCTTACCGTTTTCGAATTCGACGAGCTTATTGTAAATGTGGCGGGTGTTGTTATAGGTTGTTCCGTCAGTCGCCAATTGGGGGTTGAAAACCTTCGGGCTGCCTTCCGTACAATAAACAAGAGTTTTTCCGTCAGCGCCAAACGCAAGTGGGGCAAACATCGCACATGAGAGGACGGCGCTTCGGATCGTTAACATACTCATCAAACTAACTCCTTGTAATCTTTATGATCACGGCTCGATTGGTTTTAAAATGACTACAACAACTAGACGAAAAAGTCATTACAAGTTATGTGGAGGCCAAGCGGCGGAGCTGCGAAAAGCCTACCTACCCGCGCCCAGATTCCTCCGCAAAAAACCTTGCCAAAATGCCAGCCCCGCGCTAATGCTACCTGGGTCAGATAAATTGCCATAATGATTGGGATTTAGTGTGAACAATTATTTTCCTCCGACTCCTCAACTCGCACCCAAACCCCTCACTCGCTTGTTTGATTATCTCAAAAGCTACAATCAGATTCTTTACAGTTCCATTTTCTACAGCTTCGTTAACAAGGGTCTCGACCTTGCTCCGCCTGTCTTAGTGGGATGGGCGATAGACACCGTTACTCATCAACCGCCCAAGTTTATGCAATTTCTGGCGGGCGACAGCTGGGTAATCGCAGGACTTGTGCTGGGCCTACTTGGGTTTGTGATCTTCGGCGTCGAGAGTTTTTTTCAGTGGCTTTACACCATCGGCTTCGCCAAGCTCTCCCAGGAAATGCAACATAAGCTGCGCCTCGACGCTTATGAAAAAATGCAAACGCGGGAGATGCGTTTCTTTGAAAATCACAGCATGGGCGAGACAATGTCCATGCTCAGTGACGATATCCATCAGCTCGAGCGTTTCTTCAACTCCGCATTTAACGACATCGTCCAGCTCGTGGCGCTTTTCTTTATTGCTGGCTTTATTCTCTTCACGGCCTCTTGGCAGCTTTCACTCATCGCAATTTTGCCTATTCCGATTGTAGTGTGGGGAGCGCTTGGCTTCTCCAAGCTGCTGGCGCCTCGATACAAAGCTCTGCGCGAATCCGTAGGTCTTGTGAATACTCGGCTGGAAAACAATCTCAGCGGTATTCAAGTGATTAAAGCGTTTACTGCGGAAACATACGAACTCAATAGGCTGCGCAAGGCTTCCGAAATTTACAAAGACAAAAGTATGTACGCCATTCAGTTATCCGCGATTTTCACGCCGCTCATAAGAATGGGTGTGGCGCTCGGATTCGGAGCCACGCTATGCGCCGGCACGGTTTGGACATTCTCAGGCAAAATATCTCCGGGCGTCTTTACCCTTTTCACGATGATGTGCCAGCGCATTCTCTGGCCCCTCACGCGCTTAGGCAACCTTCTCGATGAGACTGAACGCGCCCGAGCGTGTGCGGCGCGGATTTTCGGATTGCTGGACTCCAAACCCGAAATAGTGGACTCACCAGGCGCGACCAAGCTCCAGAATGCGCGCGGCCTTGCTGAATTCCGCAACGTTGTCTTTACTTATGACAACGGCGTGCCGATCTTTGACCGGCTCAGCTTTACGATCCAACCAGGAGAGACAATAGGCATTGCCGGGATAACCGGCGCAGGCAAAAGCACGATCATCAAGCTTCTCCTTCGATTTTACGAACCCAAATCCGGCGAAATTCTTCTCGACGGAAAACCGATCGCATCTTACACGCTCGAATCACTTCGCCGTCAAATGTCCCTTGTTTCCCAGGACGTCTATATTTTCCAGGGAACGATTGCGGACAACATCCTTTACTCAACCCCCCATGCGGGTAACGAGCAACTCTTGCAAGCAAGCAAGAAAGCACAGCTTCATGATTTCATCATGTCGTTACCGGACGGTTATGATTCCATTGTAGGGGAAAAAGGCATCAAGTTATCGGGCGGACAAAGACAACGCCTTTCGATCGCCAGAGCGTTGCTGAAGAACGCGCCTATCTTTATCCTGGACGAAGCTACCTCGTCGGTCGATACGCAGACGGAACGGGCGATTCAGGAAAATTTGCGGGAATACACAAAAGACAAAACATCGCTTATTATCGCGCACCGCTTATCGACGATTCGTCATTGCGACCGAATTCTCGTGATCGACAAAGGTAAAGTCGTCGAAGCGGGAAGCCACGACGCTCTTCTCAAATCTGGCGGAATATACGCTGACCTATGGACGATACAGCAAGGGGATGTTCGCGCAACGGATCGCGGCAGGGTGCCGGTGTATGAGGCGTCGTTGACGCCTCAATAGGTATCTAGTCAACCCGCTTCGCCGGAACAGCGAAGTCCACGTTGTTTGTTACCCACGACAGAAGTCTTTCTTGCTTTTCGATAGGCGTTTTTGAAAGAAATATATCTTTCTCTTTCCATGTCTTCATAACGTTGGCGTCTTGCGTCCAAATCTTTACCTTCTTGCGCGGTATCTTGGTCTGCCAGTTCATGCCCACTTCAGCGGTCGTGTACAGCAAACGCAGTGTAACGTCTCGCGACAAAGTTTCCAGCGGTTCTACTTGAAAACTGCGATAGTCGAGTTTTCCGTCCACCTTGGGCGCGTCAGGAACGCCGTCGCTTAAGAGTACGATGGATATCGGCTTCATCACGAGCTTGCGGTCGCGCACAAAGGTCGTAATCTGACGAAAAAAGGCATTATAGTCGGTGAATTGGTTTGTCACTTTTGCGGGGAAGATTTCATACAACTTCTTTTCGATTTCAGGAATCGATTTGTATTGGAAGGTCTCTATCGGCCAAAAAGTTTTAGGTTCGTTGGGCTTAGCGCCTCCGATCGAACCTACGAAGAGAGAATGCGGCACTTCAAGACCGCCCAATCCTTTGAGGTGCATATAAATATAGTGCGCCGTAAAGCGGATGGAGTCTTTGAAGAACGATGTGTTCTTGAAGGATCCGCTAATATCGACACCGATAAACATGACAAGACGGGCCGACTTCGCGTCGTCGCCAGCTTCAGCTTTGCTTCCTCCAATGGAGTCGAGAAGGGGACAACCCGTCAACAATCCACAAGCAGCTGCAAGAAATAAAGCGCGTAATGCAACCATGACATCCTCCCTAAAACTGATCGGTCAACGTCTTTTTGGCGTTGGCTAACAGTGCGCGTGCGTCCAAAATGTCCTTATAGGACGTAAACGGAAGTTCGAAAATGTGTGAGCGACTGATAAGGAACGTACAAAAGTTAATTATGGCCGCAACCATCTGCAGAGGAGGTACAATGAACGCGGATAGCAGCTTCTCACTTCGCTCCTCAACCCAAATCCAATCACCTTTGATCTTGTCGATGGACTCGGTTATATAGACAAAGATGCGGCGCATCTTGCTTTTTTCTGCATCGCTATTTTTCGTGCTGAAAAATTCTTTCTTACCCTCGATATTCGATCTTTCAATAATGGCCATCAAAGTCGGCACTGCGGTTTTACCAAAAAGGAACCACGTCATCGAACGAATACCCAGCCAGGCAAACGTCGCAATAGAGAGCATACCAAAGATACCAATTTCGAAACCCTCGCCCGCATGTTGCGCAAACCAAGGCATCAGGGCGTCAACGAATTCGCGATAGAGGAAGACTACTTCCGTCATGGCCACGACGACTTCGATAATGCTGTAGCTGATGATCTTGGGTATGTCCCGGTCCTTAATAGCCTGACCGAAAGCTAAAAGCACGGCATAGCTCCCCATGATGATCATCGAGAAAAACAAATAAAGCGGAATCTGCAGCGTTGGACCCGAAAGAGGTTCACCTGCGATGGAACTCATAACGTCCGTCACCAGCGGCGTCATGACGTAGGTAAAGATAAGGGATTCAAGCAGTGTCCAAAAAACCATCATACCGACGGCTGCCCACGGAATGCCGGGCGTGAAGTACACGTGCCCGAAATCCCCGATAAGTCGAACCGGCGTCATAACTAAGTCTTTGAGAAAGACCACTACAAACAATACAACGATTCTCAAGAATCCGAGCAGCCAACTTGCCAAGCACGTTAGAAACTTGAACACGCCGCCCCAAAAGTTAAATATGGCGCGGAAAAGATCCCACCAGCTCACGAGTAGCGCCGCAAAGTACTGTCGTCTCTGATGGCGGATTATGAGACTAAGAATGCAAAGGATCGTGACCCAGCAGGCGAAAATCAGGCAAAAGGTTGGCAATAGCAAAAAGAGGCGCTTACCCGTCGCGACAAGAAAATCATCTTCAGCTCCCCAGGCAAATTCCAGAAAACGTCCCTGGAACATTGTCGGGAAGAAAATAGCAGACAGAATCAACTTCCATGTTTCGCCGTAGCTATCAAACATTGCCTCGCTCCGTTCAGATCACAAGATCACTTAAGTACGAACTTGATCTCTCGCGTTCCCGTCACATTGCCTTCGTCATCCTTGACAATAACAGTTGCTTCGAGTTGATTAATAATTTTAACAGACTCTACGCTTTTATAGTACGATCTTTCTTCATTATATAAGTTCTTAAAGTTTATCATCTGACCTTGACCTGCAAGACACGCCGCTCTCTTCTCTACACATAGAGTGAGATTTGTCTTGGCGGCTGAAGATGCCATCAGCTCGTAGGAGTCTTGGCTTGTCTCACCGTAGATGCCTACAAACAGGTCACTATCGACCACCGCTGTATCGGGAGCGTCGGTGCAATTAGGTTCCATAGGGGCGAGGTTGTGTTTTGCAAACGCAGCATTGATGAGACAGAAGTTTGGAGATCGCGTGGCCGGGTTGCCGTCATCATCGTCAAGCAACACGACGCTATCGTATGAATCGAGATAGGTATCGGTGTTCATGAGATGTCTCATAAACAGGTTTTCCGCAACATAAGCACCTTTTGTATCGCCGTACTTTGATACAAGCGCCTTTCTCATATCCCAAAACGATCCGCCTATAATGAGACCTTGAATGTGCACTTCGGCTTGTTGATTAGGGTTGTATCGACTTGTGTTGTCGATAGATCGGATCGCGTTCGGCGAACCAGTCTCGAATCCAGGCGCCAAATCCGCGCTGTTGGTCTTGTAACCTGATAGGATATCGCCAATCCCTTCTGAAAATGCGCCGTCTCCGATGCCTGGTTGATTGCCAGTTCCGTTATCAAGACCGTGTCCCCATTCATGATAGGTTACGTCATTGATGAGAGACATATCCGCACAACCGCCTCCGGCGGCCAGCAAGTTCAGAGAGTTTTCTTGCGGGATGAAATAGGCGTTACATCCACCTTCGTTCACGTTTATCTTCACCGTCACATCTTGGCCCAAATAAGCAACTTGCACAGGATCAAGGTGACGTCTTACAAACCGGTTTATTCGTTGGACGGCGAGGAAAGCGTTAACGGCATTTTGGTCCAGGCCTGTTGGATCAACCGTGTAGCCGACGTTCCCGCCAATATTTGCGGGAATGGCCGGATAACGCGTGTTGCCGTTAAATATCGAAACTCTGTCACTCGATAGGGTCACATTAACCTGGCCGATTGCATTGGGATCATTGATTTCGCCGTCGGGACCGGTTGTTGTTGAAACTGTGCCGTTATCCACCATGGCGAAAGGCAGCGCGAGATCGGTTCGATCAGGTTCGAGGTAGTTTCGTTGGTAAGCCAGCGCTTTGAGTTCCGGCTCGCCCAACGAAATTTTGTGTTGGTAAGCCTCAAGCACTTCGCGAGTATCTGAGCGCAGTGTTACCGTATAGGTGTCATCTTCGTCGCTCAGTTCGACCTCAGTCGCGGCGAAGAATTGGATATTGCCTGATTCGCTGCGTTTCGGAAATATCATCGGAGTTAGCGAGCGAACGGAAAGGTCTGAAAATATTTCCTTTGCGTCTTCCATGGTGACCGAGGCGAACAAGTTGTTGTCAAGCGTGATTGATCCGTAAGATCTGTTTAAAACCTCGCGCAATCTATAGTTGTCACCGAATTGAGCAAATACAAAGCTGACATAGGCGTCTCTCACAGGAGTACCGTACAGGGTTCTTACCACATAAACGGAGAGAGTCTTGTCGTTCAAAAGCTTTGAACTTGATGAGTCGAAGGCCAAATCCTCAGTGTCGATTCCGAGATCCTGGCTATTTGCCGCAACAAAGGTTTCGCAAGCGGCGTTTATGGCATTGGCGGCAATATCGGGCATTTTTTCCGTGTTAAAACTGATCTTGGAAATGTAATCGCCACTTGAATCACGGAAGATTTGATAAACTTGGTTTTGCTCCCCGCCGGTAAGTCCAAATTCGCCCGTCTGTGCGTGAGAGTTATAGGTAACCTTGCGGCCCAGTTCAAATCTGGCAGCAACGCTCGACTTCTTAATCTCGTTATTAATCTGCCGACCGCAACCGATCGCAGTTATACAAACTAAAATGAGTCCAAACTTTTTCACAACAACCTCTAATTATTCTTTTGGGATTACGTCAAATTTCTGGTTTCCGCGAAAGCTCGCGCCGCCCCATGCCGCCATGACCTTGTCATCTTCGAGGCTCCCCATCGTTGTATTCTCTTCTTTCTTGTCTTCGTCTGTAGGAGTCTCCTTGTCGTCCTTTTCAGCAGAAGCGTCTTCCGAGTCAGGGGGAGGCGCAGATCTCCGGATAAGGACTACCTCTTTTTCGCAGGAAACTTGAAGGCCTGAGACCGTCAAAATAAGAAGAATGAAAGCTGATCGAATCACCGTGCTCCTCCAAACGTTCGCAGCAATAAACGCGAACCTTCAGGGGCATCGGCCGGGCGGAAAATATTTTTAGTTTTTTTCGATAAAATTATTTTTTAGAAACAAAATCGCCGCATTGCGATGCGGCGATTCTTCTTATTTTCGTAAAATCGGGGGTAACACTTACCTACGGTAAATATTTGCGAGTAATGTTATTGCAGCCGTTCTTTGTAACAACCACATCATCCTCAATGCGGATTCCGCCGAATCGTTTCCACTTGTCAATGAGGCCCCAGTTGAAATGCTTGCCTTCTGGTTTTGACCGGTAAGGATCAAGTAAGAGTTCGATGAAGTATATGCCAGGTTCAATCGTAAACAAGAATTGCTCTTCTAGAACCTTTCTTGATCGCAAATATGGGTTCTTGGGATCCGGTTCAAACGTTGCTCCACTGCGGTCTTTCATTCCGCCTCCGACGTCGTGGACATAAATCCCGAGCATGTGACCCACACCATGCGGAAAGAAAACTCGCGTGTACCCGCCTTCAATAGCTTCTTCGACGGTACAAGACTTCAAGATTCCTGTTTCAATGAGAAGGTTACCGACAGCGACGTGAGTTGCTTGTTGATGCTCGGCCATAGTAACTCCCGGCCGAGCCTTACTGCAAAGGTCCAGTTGGAGACGGTCCATACGCCCCAAGAAAGTCTCATACTCCTTGTCCTCTCCTGGTTTTACGTAGGTTCGAGTTATATCGCACGCGTAACCGTTGCATCGATACCCAGCGTCGATAAGCAAAGACCACCCATCGCGAACGTCGTTTCGTTTTGCAGCGTAGTGTAAGAAGGAGCCCTTTTCATTAAGGGCGATAATGGGCTTATAGGGATTCTCGTGTTCCATACTGCGCGTTGCACTCAAATAATCATAGTAAATATCAAGCTCGCTCTTCCCTTCGAGGAATGCCTCTTTTGCGGCCAAGTGGCCCTTAGCGGAAATGCGAGTGGCTTCGTCAACGCACGCGATTTCGTAAGCGGTCTTATAGGTTCGATCCCATTTGAGACTATGATTTACTTGGCCGGTGGCAATCTTTAGCTCGCTCGCGAGCGCCATATCTTTTTCCGGTCCGTGATAATGGGTGTTCTTAGCGCCCCTCAGAGCCTTCCAGATTTCGCCGCGATTTTTCACAATCGTGATATCAAACTCGGACTCCCAAAAGGAGTTTCCTATCGTCGCATGCTCGTACCAGAAGTCATCCGGCCGGTAAAAGAACAATTTTGGCTTTTGCCCCTGAACCAGATGAAGCATGTGACCGGGCGACATGAGCGGACACCAATGTAAGAAATGTCCGTTGGGTGCAAATGGAATCTCTCTATCGTCTTCGAACGTATGGATCTCTTTTCCCGTGTCTATAATAAGACCGTCCATCTTACATTCGTTCAAAATAGCGTCCATCTTAGCGCGACGGATCTGAATGTGTTCTCGATACGTGTTAGGGATACTCATGGCTGAACCTTTCTAATGAACTCGAGCTCGAACAGGAACGGCCTCAATGGATTCCGCTTCTGCATCAAGAAAAAAATCCATTCGCGAGTCGACTTCCTCTCTAGGGAAGTATTGGTATGCGATCTTCAAGAATATTTTATAGTGCCCCGCTTCTTCTCTGCCCAACCGATGATAGAACTGAGCCAGCACTGGGTCTTCCAGATGTCGTCCCATCATAAGGAAACGCTCGCAACCGCGGGCTTCTATGACCGAACCCACAAGCAGCCGGTCCAGGAAGTATTCGTCTCGCCCGTGACGGACGCGTTTGAGAAGCAGTTTCACATACGGATCCTTCTCGTCCATTCCTAATGCCAATCCCCTCTTGATGATAAGCCTATAGACCTCGTGAAAGTGCGCAAGTTCCTCTCGCGCCAGGCTCACCATGGGTTCGATTAGCTTGGTTTTGTCAGAAAACTTAACGACAAAGGACATAGCCAAAGCCGAAGCCTTACGTTCACAGGCAGCATGATCGACAACAAACTCGTCAAAGTTTCTGACGGCTTCTTGCAACCATTTGTCAGAAGAAGTCGATTTTAGAGGTAAAATTTCAAGTAAGGTTTCCATACGTATCGGCCCTGACTTTTTCGTACACGAGAATCACAATCAGATGTTTTTATTGATTAAAATCTTCCCATATCGAATCCGGCTCAACAATCCACGGCTGATTCCGACAAACGAGGGTGCCGCTCATAACAGCGGGACTGCTGCTAAATGGGTCGAATATATACCAAGTTACGCCATTAGGAAAGCAACATGTCCTTTGTAAAAGGCTGTGATACTTGTAAGAGAATCTACCGCACCCAAACGGACTTCTTCACCAAGACGTCAGCCTGGCGCCTATGTTCACAAAACAATGTTTGGTTCAACTGCTCCTGCGGGTCCACTCTGATGATTGCACGGGAAAATTGCCCGTGGTTTTCTCTCGAAGCGGTCCTGAAGGGTCATAACTGGAGTATCTTCAAGAAGATCACCGAGAAGCAAAAGCTGCCGCATGTTCCTTACCAAGTCATGCAAGTCTTGCAGGTCATTCAAGACGAAAAAGTCAGTTCTAAACAGATCGCGGGAATGGTCAGAAGCGACCCCATGTTGGCTTCGAAAATACTCTCCGTCGCAAATAACCTGAAAGTGGCCGGCGGCGGACAACTGGACTCGTTGGAGCACGCTATTTCGTTTATTGGTTATAAAATGCTCAAAGACACGATTGTGACGGCCGCTCTCTCCGCCATAAAGTTGAATACGAAACAGTATAAACAGGATAGGTTTTGGAAGGACGCCCTATTGACGGGGTACATCGCCGACACGCTCTGCCGATGGACCAAGACCGACGTACCAAGCGACCTCGCCTATATCTGCGGCGCTCTTTGCAACATCGGCAAGCTCGTCCTGGCAATATGCGAGCCGCGCCTCGCAGACGAGGTTTACTTGACCACATTGGATCCCAAAAAACCCCAGTCCTGGCAAAAGGGGGAAGCCCATGCCCAGGCGCCCAGCCATACTACAGTAGGAGAAATCGGGGCAATCTTCTGGGGTTTGCCCGAACCCGTCATACTTTCTGCGGGATATCACCATGACCATAATATGCAAATGGACGGCGAGGCTTCATCTCACCGAAACCTGATCAACATCGTGAAATTTGCCAACCAGCTCGTGCATTGGGTCAATTTGAGCCCGTTCGAACAAGACGAGCAACTCTTGGATAATTGTAAGAAATACTTCAACGTAAGCGAGCGATCGTTAGACGACTACGTCAAAACCGTGATGTCGGTTCAGCATAAGCTCAAAGCTTAGGATGTCACGAAGGAGATCCCCGACGCGCCTTTGTCGATGGGGATGACGGCAGAGAATCCGCAAAGTTAGTTGCAATAAAGCGATCCCCCGCGTCCTTTAAAGACCGACTTGTCGCCAAGAGCTCGTACAAAGAACTCACCAGACTCTCAAGATTTTCCTTAGTTAAAACGTAACCGAACTTCGATTCGCTTGTGTGGCTCTCGATGATTTCCAAGAGCGCCGAACGGGTGGCGATTTCGAAGGGGCCTTTTGGTCGCATATAATCCCTCATCCAATAATATAGGGACATTATCGCATGAAACTTACCCAGATTCGGCAAAATCCCGAGCGTCGATTTGGACTATTTGCAAAAAAAGACTAAATGAGTTGCTATTTGAAGACGATAAAACCCTCGTGAGGAGGGTTTATGCGCTGGATCATCAATTGTATTGTCTTGGTTATTTGCTTCTTGTGGCTTCACGGGCCCGCAATTGGCTAGTGATGTTCTTGCAGACTTTTTGCCAAAAGCGGATCAGCGAGTCCCACCATGGGAAAGCGTTTCGCGAACCAGAAATATGTCGCGAGAAACAATCCTACGAACCCGACGAATGTTCCTATTTCGATGAGCGGCAGATTCCAAGTGTTCCCCTCAACAACTTCAGGCATTACCAAAAGTAGATAAGTTCCCCACTGTGCAACGAGAATTATCAGACACATTGGGATCGTTACAACGGCGGTCCACTTAGCCGCTTTAAATATCATCCCGTAAAGAGGGATCAGAAACGCGAAGATAGGCACTCCGATGACGAAATACAGCCACGGCCCGTGCAGACGATGAATAAAATATTCCGTCTCTTCAGGAATGTTGCCGTACCAATACGTCAGGATATGAGCGTAAGTCAGGTAAGCAAAAAAGACGGTGAAACCGTGCATGAGCTTGCCGACGTCATGAAACTGCTGTCTTTTAATCAGAGCGCCAATGGGCGAATTCTTCAGTGAGAACATGATCAAAAGCAGAGTTGCCATAAGAGTTTGCATCATGACAGAGAATTGCCAGCCGCCAAAGAGTGTCGAGTACCACAACGGCGAAAGCGACATGATCAGATCAAAACCGAGCATTGAAAAGAGAACGCCGTAAGCAACGAGAACTCCACCGCTCCAATAACGCAGTTTGCCCTTTGATTCTTGTCCGAGCTTAAGCGCTTCATCGCGATTGCCTTGCACAAAAGCAAGATCTCTTTTGAGACTTTGTTTGAGCTGCCACACGGTAAGAAGCGTAATCGCCACGAGCGCAGCTACTGTGCGCACAATGAGGAATTTTTCGTTGAGCCAGAAACCTTTGCCAAATATTCCGTGAACCATCGAAGGATCTTGAATCCATCTGTAAACAGATCGGGCACCTCCAAGGTTTGCTAATATAGCGACCAGAAGAATGACAAACAAGAGCGTGCAAACGGGAATAAAGGCTCCGAAACCTTCGTGCAAACGCTTGATAGGCCTACCCCAAACGGCGCCTATGACATCTTGCATAGCTGAGAAAGCCACGCCACCGAGAGCGAGACTGAAAAAGAAGAATAAGTTGAACAAATAAGCTCCCCAGAATCGGGTCCCTTGTCCAACCCCGAAGGCGTATGCGACGGTCAGAATGCCAAGCAAGAGGCAGAAAGCCATGCCGCCACGCACCGTCGACGATGGGGTAATATAGAAATTCGCGCGTTGTTCAAAGAGCTGATTTACGTTCATAGTCCTACCTTTACTTAACTGCTTGCAACTTTCTCAAATAGTGAATAATCAACCATCTTTCCTGCGGGGAAATAGCATGACCATAGGCCGGCATGAGTGGGCCGCCCGAACTAATTTTTGTAAAGAAAAATCCGTCCTTCTTCTGAGCTAGGTCTGCTCTCGTGATGTCAGGAGCCTGAACCGGGTAGGCTTCGCCAAGACTGCCGTCGCCTTTTCCGCCAGGCCCGTGACAAACCGCACAAAATGTTTTGAACAAGTTTTCGCCTTGCGCCAAAGTTTCGTCTGAACTGGGCAAGGGATTAACCATTTCGTTTTCAGCCTTTACGGGATCGCTTGGGTACAATATCGCATCAACGGCAACGCTGTGCGGAGGCGGCTCAAGGTAGCTTTCCTGCGCCTTCACCGTCGGGCCGTCAGCCATGTCAGGCATATATTGCAACTTCGTCTGGCTCGAGTCGTTATCGCAACCCGCGACCAGAAGATAGCCGAGCAAAGTAAATACTACAGTCGCTACTCTCATCTTATGAACTCCCACGTTTCCCATCTTCAAAATCTTCACTATCCCGCCGTGATCGTCTTGATCTCTTCAGCGCCAAGGTCTCGCAACAACCGCGCCTGCTCGCTTGATTCCGCAACATTTGGCACAAAAATACCAAAGCGATCGTCCGTAAGACGAGTATCCAAAACGCGCTGATTCGGATTCGGAATTTTACAAGTTACGAGCATTCCTATAATTGTGGCGATACCGCCAAACAAAATCGTTAGCTCAAACCCGATGACCACATATGCGGGCAACGAATAAACGCCGGGGGTCTTTCCGCCAACAATCAGGGGCCAATCCCAGTCCGTGAATAGCGCCAATGCAAAACCAGAGAAGGTTCCAAGCATCGCTCCAGTCAGCGTGAACCATTTGACATTACTGGATTCGAAATCACATGCTTCCTCGATTTCGTGATAGGATGTAGGACTGTAGACATCGTGATTCGCAAAGTCGCTTCGATCTTTGATCTTACGGATTGCGTCCGTTACCTCATCCAAGTATTTGAATATTGCTAAAATTCCGCCTGGTCGACTCATCCTAAACTCCCCTATTCATGCCCAGAAGATTTTTTACTTAGTGGCTTCGGCATGATGAGCTTCAATTCCGACATAGAGACAATTGGGAAAAACTTACAGAAAATCAAAAACCAGAAAAAGAACCATCCAAAGCTACCAACCGTCAGACCTATCTCCATCCATGTTGGCTCATAATGTCCCCATGAACCTGGCACGAAGTCTTCAATAATAGATGATACGATAATGTTGTAACGCTCAAACCACATCCCAACGTTAACAAGAATCGAGATGATAAGTGATACAGTAATGTTGTTGCGAATTCGTTTCGACCACCATAACAACGGGAAGAAACAGTTGCAAGACACCATTGTCCAAAAATAGAATGAATACGGCCCTGTAGCCCGCTTCGCGAAAAGCGCCCACTCGTATGTGTTTCCGCTATACCAGGCAATGAAGAACTCGGTGGCGTATGCGTAAAAGACAATCGTCGAAGTAAGCAACGTGAGTTTTATACATGCTTCGAGATGGTCCCGAGTGATAAACTGCTCGAGGCGGAACATCTTTCGTATAGGAATAAGAAGACTATAAACCATAGCGCATCCGGACAAGATAGCGCCGGCAACGAAGTACGGCGGGAAGATGGTCGTGTGCCAACCGGGCTGAAGCGACATCGCGAAGTCCCAGGAAACGACGCTATGCACTGAAAGGACAAGCGGGGTTGCCAATGCCGCCAAGAATCCGTAACCCGCTTCATAATTGTGCCACTGTCTTGCGGTGCCGCGCCATCCAAAGCTCATGAGGCCGTAGACCAATCGTCTAAAACCCCTGACCCTGTCGCGGATAGACGCAAGGTCCGGCACCATTCCCATGTACCAGAACAAAACGGAAATCGTTAGGTAGGTTGATATTGCGAATACGTCCCAAACGAGAGGGGAACGGAAGTTAATCCAAAGATTGTTTGTGTTAGGCAGAGGAACCATCCAGTAGGCGGCGAACCAAACTCGACCTACGTGGATCAGCGGGAAAAGGCCCGCGGTGATAACGGCGAAGACAGTCATCGCCTCGGCGCTGCGGTTGACGGTGTTACGCCACTTTGCTCGAAAAAGGAACAAGATCGCCGAAATAAGCGTACCGGCGTGACCAATACCGACCCAAAAGACGAAGTCTGTGATGAGAACACCCCAGTAAACGGGACTTGAGAGGCCAGTTGCGCCCATGCCGTTTGAAATCAGGTAAACCCAACAGAAAATTCCGTACGCAAGCGCCAGGATCGCGATAGCCCAAGCCGCGTAAAACGTAGGCTGAGGCGACGCAAGGTTTGCTAAGATGCCCTTATTGACATCGGAAATGGTCTTGGTCCACTTGGTTTCGTCACTCATTTAAAATCGCCCCGCAAAAATTACTCAATATGAACGAAAGATATAATTAGATCCTCAATGCTGATGCTCGTGCTCGCCAGCTCCGTCACCGTGCTCCTGATGTGCAGGCGATTCGCTGTGCCCGGCATCGTCAACTCCCGTGGCACCTTCGTCGGTGTGGCCGCCAATTCCTTCAAAAGCAGATTTCTTGTGCGTTACCTTCGCCAGATAGCTGACGTTTGGAAGCGTCTTAAGTCCGTAGTGCCCGTGCTCGGGCGCTCCGCCTAAAGCGAGATAAGCCCGGTTGTCTTTTCTCATATTCGCCGCCCGACCTTGTTCGTCGTTGAGGTTGCCGAAGACGATAGCGTCCGCTGGACATACCTGCTCACAGGCGGTCTTAAGTTCGCCGTCAAACATGATTGCATGTTCGCCGCCGCGCTCTTTCACCGCATGTTTGGTATCGCGTACCCTTTGAATACAGAAGGTACACTTTTCCATAATACCGCGCGTTCGGACAGTGACGTCAGGGTTAAGAGCCCTTGGGTTGCGATTGATCGGATTGTCGTCGATTTCGTTCCAGCGATGGGTGAACCAGTTAAATCGGCGCACCTTGTATGGACATGCGTTGGCGCAATACCGCGTTCCGATACAACGGTTATAGGTTTGAGAGTTGATACCTTCAGGATCGTGCGTTGTGGCATAGACAGGGCACACAGCTTCGCACGGAGCATGGTTGCAATGCTGGCACAACATCGGCTGAATCGTTACTTCCGGATTGTCGATCGGACCGGCAAAGTAACGGTCTAATCTGATCCAGTGCATTTCTCGTCCGCGAAGTATCTGTTCGCGACCTACTTGGGCCACGTTGTTTTCAGCAGAACACGCTACCATACATGCGCTGCAGCCCACACACTTGTTGAGGTCAATGGACATACCCCAACGATATTCCGTTTTTGGAAGCGCCGGGAATAGGTCGGGCGCTTCGTCGAGATTTTTTTGCTTGTCTATATTTGCGTCGGCTTCTTTGAAAGTGATTGCCTTAACGATATCGGATCTGTTGCCTAGGTCGTTGGCTTTTTGCTGTGCCGCAAGTCTGTACTTCTTCCCAGTTGCAGTGATTTTTACAGGTATGCCGCGCGTGACCGGATATCCCGTAAGAACGTCCACTTCGCTGCCGAGGAGGGTCAACGGGTCGAAACCGATACCTGTCGTAACCTTACTAATGCCTGCTTTGTGTCCGTTACCACGAGGAATGACCACGCTGTTTCTGTGGAGACCAGGATAAGGATACACCGAGCCTTCGACGCTACCGTGCTGGGTCTCCAGGAGGACGACGTCGTTCATTCGCAATCCGAGTTCTTTAACAGTTTCAGGGTGCAAGCCTACCCACGTGTCCCATGCGACAGTCGTCATGCTGTCACCAACCTCTTGTAACACGGGACGATCTGCGCCCCTGCCGTCCATAAGTCTGTTGTCAAGATGAGCGATAAGTTTGAGACCTTGGCCCTGTGGCTGCACTTTCACCAAGTCGGCAACGTTGCCAAGAACTCCCACCGTTCGCTTGCCAAGCTTGCCTACGAATCCTCGGCGCTGAACAGCTTTGAAGAACGTTTCGTAATCGGTATTGGCAGCGACAAGCTTGAATACGGCGTCCCATCGCTCATAGAGAAACTCGCGATATTCTTTATAGCCTAGCGGCTTGCCCATTTTTGCAGCCGTCCAAAGGAGAATGTCTTCGGCTTGCATACTGTTGGTAATCGGCCTGACAACGGGTTGTCGAATAGACCAAAAGCCCGATACGGTTTCTTCGTCGCCCCATGCTTCGAGGAAATGATGACCGTTGAGTACGAAATCGGCGTACTCGTCAGTTTCATTGGGCATAGATTGAATGGAGACCACAGTCGGAATGTTGGCCAGAACCTTCTCGAACTCGAGGGCTTTTGGCAGCGTAAAGACCGGGTTGCTGTCTATGATAAAGAGGACATCGATTTTGTCCTTGTTTTCCATGAACCGGGTGATTTCGCCAGGAAGCGCTGGTGTGTTGAGCCAACCTTGGTCGAAGAAAATTGTCTTGCCGTATGCTCCGATGAGGATGTTGGCAAAAATGCCGGCGAGTTGCACGAGAGTCGCGTCAGGTCCGTTTGAAGCACTTTGTCCCGTCATGACGATAGCATTCGTCGTCAACAGCTCTGTTGCCAAGTTGTCAAAGAGGGCATCGTCAAGCTTAAGCCGCGCTTGTACCTCGCTGAGAGCCGCAGCGTTCGCGTCGATAACCTTACGAATCTCTGCTTGCTCTGCGGCAGAGCCTTTTACGTTGTCTCGTCCTAAAAGCGCTTTAACGAGAAGGAGCGTAACAGCAAGTTCGTCACCTACTTCGATAATATAACGCTCGTCCGCTTTTGCGCCTGTCTGCGTGAAACGGGACTCGAATTGAACAAGACGACCCAAGCTGCCTGGTCGGAAACCGTGTCCTACTGACCAGCTCTTGGTTTCATAAACAAACGAAACGCCCTGATCGAGAAACTCGGCACCGATACCAACAATAAGTTGGGTGCGTCGTAATTCTGTGCGCGGGAGGCCGCCAATTCCGAACGCTAACTTGTGGGCCTTATCAATTTCCGGCCTGATGGTTTGCGGATCAAATGTGAAAACGTTTTGGTCCGATGCGCCAACAGTTTGAAGGAATTTCTTGAAAAACTCAGTTTGGTGTCCTGTCTGCCCTCGGGTCAGGATCGCAACCTTTTGAGAGGTGCCTATTTTCGTAGCCAATCGACCGTAAACGTCGTCCCAGTTTGTTTCGTCAGTACGGTTGGTACCGAACTTCACGACGGGGTTTTTACGTCTTTCCGGGTGATATAAAGCCTGGAGCGTCGACTGTCCTGTCGGGCACGTGGCTCCTTGGCTTAATGGATGTCTTGTGTTGCCTTCGACTTTAACGGGACGGCCTTCTCTCGTTTTAACGATTAAGCCGCAACCAGCTGCACAGTCATTGCAAGTCGTAGAATAATGCACCGCCTTGCCAGGAAACTGGTCAATCGGTTGATTGACATAGGGCAGCGCCTTTTCCACCGGGCGTCGCACGCATGCGGCTGTCGCTAACAAGCTGCTAGCGCTGAACAACTTCAAAAAGTCGCGGCGCTCAACGGTGGCTGGACTCTCCATTTCGGAGCCGTCGCTGGCACCCAACTCGGGCATTCTTTCTTCGATGTTAACGTAGAGAGGACCTTGTTCGATCTTCTTGGGCGGCGCTTCAAACGGCGACAAACCGTCAATGAATACCTCTTTATGCTTATGGAGATTCTCGAGATCCGCATCGCGCGTCGTCATATCATTTCCTCGCCAGCTTCAGGTGTTAATAATGACAGGTAAAACATGCCGTAGGAGCGCCCCGCGTCTTGTGACAGTCTATACACCAGCCCATTTGTAGAGGAGCTACCTGTTCTACGGTGTCCATAGACTTCACATCGCCGTGGCATTCTGCACAATCAATTCCGTTTAAAACATGCCGTTTATGCGTGAACCGCACAAAATCAGGCAAGTCGTGCACTTTCGTCCATTCCAGTGGTTCGTTCTTTTCATATTTTTCGGTGAGGAGTTTGATATCCGGAGCATCGGTTCGCACAAATTTGTGGCAACCCATACAAGTGTTCATCGGAGGAATCCCGGCAACCGCCGATCGGCGCGCGCTGGAGTGGCAGTATTGACAAGGTATCTTTCGTTGGTCTGCGTGAAGCTTGTGACTGAAGCTCTTGATCGGTTGTTCGGGATGGTACCCGACGTTTTCTACCGTATCGCCAGGCGTCCACATGCCGGTCCATGGTTTTTTCTTTTGATCGCAGCCTTGAAGGTAAAATATGAAGAAAATTGAAAGGAAACTAAGCCATTTTCCTTTGAATGCACGCACAGCCAACCACAGTCTCCTTATTCAGATTCCAACTAAATCGAGAAGAACCCACATGCCATAAAATGAGAACTGTTTGGTAACATATATTGTCTATTATTCCAATCATTTTTGTTCGCAAGGCAAAATTGGATCGCAAATATGAGAACGAACATATTATGGATTTTTAATGCCAACCGCCTTACAAGGGAAGAGAGGGAATAGGAATGAGTTTGTTCAAACTTGCGTCAACTTACTCTCCCACGGGAGACCAGCCGGAAGCGATCAAGGCTTTGACGAATTCCATTGCCAAGTCCACCAAACATCAGATCCTGATGGGAGTCACCGGCTCGGGGAAGACATTCACGATGGCCAACATCATTGCGGCCGCCGAACATCCGACATTGATCATCGCCCCCAATAAAACTTTGGCGGCGCAACTGTTCACAGAAATGAAGGACTTGTTTCCAGAGAACGCTGTCGGTTTTTTCATCAGCTATTATGATTACTATCAGCCGGAAGCTTATATCCCCGGTACCGACACCTATATCGCCAAGGACTCGTCGATCAACGAAGACATTGACAAAATGAGGCACGAAGCCACGAGGTTTCTCTTTGAACGCAGGGACACGATAATTGTTGCCAGCGTGAGCTGCATTTACGGCCTGGGTTCTCCTGAAACCTATGCCAAGCAGGTCGTCACCGTCGCCAAAGGCGACTACATCGAAAGAAATGCTTTTCTTCGCAAACTGGTCGATATCCAGTACACTCGCAATGATATTTCGTTCGAGCGCGGTTGCTTTCGGGTTCGCGGAGATATTGTCGATATCTTGCCGGCTCATCAAACCGACACGGGGATTCGAGTCGAGTTTTTTGGCGACGAAATCGAAAACATCTTGTTAATAGACAGCTTGACCGGGAAGGCTAAGGAAAGTCTGACCAGCCTCTCCATATATCCCAACAGCCACTACATAACGGATCGCAACGATATTCGAAACATTGTTAAGGACATCTTGCACGATCTCGGTATTCGACTTCGAGAGCTAAAGGCTCAAGATAAACTCGTCGAATTCCAAAGGCTCGAGCAACGAACGATGCATGACGTCGAACTCTTGGAACAGCTGGGCTTCTGCCCGGGAATCGAGAACTATTCTCGGTACCTGACCGGCAAGAAACCCGGGGAGCCGCCTCCCACGCTGCTCGATTATTTCCCCCCCGGATTCATTACGATTATCGACGAGAGCCATATCACCGTGCCGCAAGTTCGCGGCATGTATCGCGGAGATATTTCAAGAAAGCAAACGCTCGTGGACTTCGGCTTCCGCCTGCCCGCAGCCATAGACAACCGCCCGTTGAATTTTGAAGAGTTTTTGCGCAAGACCGGTCCGCTGATCTATGTCTCGGCGACACCCGGAAAGTACGAAATGGAATCCACCGACGGCAAAATATTTGAGCAGATCATTCGCCCGACGGGAATTATCGATCCGCAAATCGAGGTTCGACCGGCCAAAAACCAGGTGGACGACCTCCTCGGCGAACTTAGAAAAGTCATCTCACAAGGCGGACGGGCTCTTGTCACTACTCTGACGAAGAAAATGTCAGAGGATCTGACCAACTATTACCAAGAACTTGGACTCAAGGTTCGATACCTTCACTCCGGCATAGACAGTATCGAACGCGTCGAACTGCTGCGCGACCTGCGTAAGGGCAATTGCGACGTGCTTATTGGCATCAACCTACTTCGCGAAGGACTCGACCTGCCCGAAGTGACGCTGGTTTCCGTAATGGACGCGGATAAGCAGGGCTTTCTACGATCCGCCAGCTCTCTGATTCAGGTTGTCGGGCGCGCGGCGCGAAACAAGGACGGCAGGGTAATCTTCTACGGAGACGAAATTACCGAAAACATGGCGCATTGCCTTAACGAAACGGAACGCCGCCGCAAAAAACAGCTCGCTTACAACGAGGAACACGGCATACAGCCACAATCGATTATCAAGAAAATGCAACCTGGCCTGCGGGAGCTCTACGGTTTTACGGATCCTGAAACGTCCCTTACAGAAGCTCAAGTCGACGAGCTGCGCAAAACCAATAAGTTTCGAAGCGCCTCGGAACTTGATTCTCTGATTAAGAAGCAGACTAAGGAAATGAAGACCGCCGCTAAAAACCTTGATTTTGAACGCGCCGCCGAATTAAGAGATAATATCACAACACTTAAAGAGCTGATGCTGTCCTTCGGCGATCTGGGCTCGCCCATTGAGGAAGCAGAATCCTAAACGGTGCTATGTCAAATCTTGAAGCAAAGATAAAGAGTCTGCCGAACGATTCAGGGGTTTACCTTATGAAAAACCCCGACGGTTGCGTCATTTACGTTGGCAAGGCTAAGAACCTCAAAAATCGGGTTAGGTCTTACTTCAACCTATCCAATCAACCTATAAAGACTCTCGCGTTAGTGGAAGAACTAACGGACTTCGACATAATGCTCACCCAAAACGAAGTCGAAGCTCTTCTGCTCGAACGCAATCTTATCAAGCATCATAAACCAAAGTACAACATACTACTGCGAGACGACAAAGAGTACCCGTTGGTCCGCGTTCACTTTGACGACGAATGGCCGCGCATTGAAAAGGTTCGACGCAAGAAGAATGACGGCGCCAAATACCTGGGGCCGTTCGCGAATGCCACTCAACTCAATACCCTGCTCGATATGGTCGGCCGGGTTTTTCCCCTCATACGCTGCTCGCGACATGAAATGAAAATCGCCAAACGCCCTTGCAATTACTTTCATATGAAAATGTGTCTAGCACCATGCGACAACCGCATCTCTCGCGAAGCTTATCTTGCTATGATTCACAATGCAATCAAGCTATTAGAAGGACGACAGTCGGAACTCGTCAAAAATCTAAAACAACGAATGAAGGAACTCTCCGCGAACGAACAATTCGAACTTGCGGCGGTGTATCGAAACCAGATTACGGCGCTCGAAGGGATCAAACAAAAGCAAAACGTCGTGCCGGCTTCCCTTCAAAACTGTGACGTGATTCAGTTCAGCGTCAATGAAGCCGGTAACGTCATGTTTCTCGTCCTGTTCATAAGAAACGGCGCGGTCATCGGCGAAGACCATTTCACCGCTCGACTGGGAGTGGAAAGCACGGAAGAGATGTTTACCGCGTTCCTTCTCCAATACTATGAAGAGCGGCCACTCCCCGACGCTCTTTTGCTGCCAGTAAGGATACCCGAGGCTAAGGAGATCGTGGCGGCTTTGCGCAGCGAGAAAAAGCCGAAGTTCTATACCGGCAACACACCGGAAAAGAAGGCTCTCCTCGATATCGCCCTCAAGAACGCGACTTTTAGATTACAATCTTCGATAAACAAAACAGATCTCTTCACTGAGGAGATGCTCGCAATACAAAAGCTGCTGAAACTGGCTGAGCCGCCGCGCACCATTGAGTGCATCGACATTTCCAATTTGCATTCAGAATCTATCGTTGCTTCGTCGGTGTGCTTCGTCGAGGGAAAACCCAACAAGAACAACTACAGAAGGTATAACGTTAAGTCAGTCAGCGCCCATCCCGACGATTACACGTCGATCTCGGAGATCGTCACAAGACGCATAACCCGCGGCATCAAGGAAGCCAATCTCCCCGATCTTCTCGTGATTGACGGCGGCAAAGGACAACTCAACGCCGCGCTTAAGGCATTAGAAGGGTTTCCAGAGGTTGCGCCGACATTTAACCTCATCGCGCTTGCAAAGAGCCGCGTGAAAAAACCCGACTCGGTCGAGGAAGAAAAAACAGTCGAACATTCTCTGGAACGGATCTTCCGCCCCCATCGCAAAGATCCGATCCCGCTGCGCCCCGGCACCCCGGCGCATCGAATTCTAACCCGCATTCGCGACGAAGCGCACCGCTTTGCCATCGAGTTTCATCGCAAAAAACGTGGCGACAATTTTTATGAATCGGAACTTGATCGAATTCCTGGGATTGGACCAGTGATCAAAAAGCGGCTTTTCAGCGCTTTTGAGAACATGGATTTGTTGCGGAACGCCAGCCTCGAGGAACTTATGCAGGTGGCGGGAGTTGATCAATCGTTGGCGCAGGCGATTCGCGAAAATTTGAACAGATAATCACTCCTAAAGGGCGCAACGGCGCAAAATATTCTTAATTCAATCCCTTCAGCGGTTTCCATTATTCCGCGTTTCCGCGTTAAATCTTTTATCGCGGAGGCGCGGAAATTTAGGATTAAATATTGCCGCGGTTTCCATTATTCCGCGCTTCCGCGTTAAATCTTTTATCGCGGAGGCGCGGAAGTTTGGAGGCGCGGAAATATAGAATTAATATTTCTTTTGGATTGGGCGACCACTGTTGACATATATATCTGCTCCAGATATAGTTGAAGCAGATATAATGCTAAGGAGCATCCCCGTGCGACCAAAAACCCAACATCTCGTCCTCATGGCTTTGAAGGACGGACCTAAACACGGCTATCAGATCATCAAGTACATCGAAGAAAAAACACAGTACTTCTCGATGGGCTATGGCACGCTCTATCCCGCGTTGCATTCGCTCGAAAACGAAAAGTCGATCAAAGGCGAATGGGAAGCGGCCGGAGAGAATAAGGAAAAAAAGATCTACGAGCTTACGGCTAAGGGACGAAAAGAGGTGTCTTCGGTTACCGAAGAGTTTCGCGCCTTCTCCAAAGCCTTGAGTAAACTCATGGGGGCAACATGATTGCCAATATCGAAAGAGAAGTTCAAAGGATGGTTCGTCCGTTGGAAATGCCGTACCCGGAAAAATCGCTCTTTGCTTTCGAGCTTACCCAAGACATACATGCCTATGTCCAAGAATTGCTCGACAACGGCATACCGCGAAAACTTGCGTTCAAAAAAGCGCTTACGAGATTCCAACTAAGAAACGAAGATGCTGCGGATTTGGTCAACGTGCATCGCAGCGCGATCCAAAGATTCGTGGATCAACTTGCCCAAAAGGGTTTAAGCACGGCGCTCGTCGATGCCGCTCACCTCCTACCCCTATTGGGCTTCGCGGTATTCTTGTTTACTTCCGCACCGTTCATTGAGTTTTTCCAAGCGGGAGGCGGACCGTTGTGGCCGGTGCTTGGAGTCGGCGGTGTGGCATTGATTCTTCAGATCTACAGGTTCTTTGGTTGGTTCATTTTACGGGATCATTCGGAGAGTTCATTAGAGAAGAACGATAGAAGCGCCCCGGTTGCATCAGCTATCGTTTTTATGCTCGGCGTTTTTGCTACAAGCCTTGATTATTATGTTGTGCTAACCAAGTGGGCCCACGGAGAGATCCGTTTGGATCAACTCTGGGACGGACTCTATGAACCGCTTCCTTGCATCATAGTGGCGAGCGCCTTGAGTGCCTGCCTTTTGTTATTACACCTACTCATTCAACTTAAACTGAAGTGGGCCGGAGTACCAAAAAAATATCTTTGCGGATTCGCTTAGCTTCTGTCGGACCCGCAATTCTTAGTCGATAAAGTCTTTTGTTGCCATGCTATTACTGCGCAAGGCGCCTGTGCAGAGCTTTGAATAGATTAACATTTTTGAAGGAGTTTCTAATGAAATCAATGGAGATCAGTGTACTTGCTTTGTCTTCTTTCTGCACTTTGGCGACCGCCAACCCGGCACACTCCGCCTGTACGAACTTTAGTGGCGAATGGCGGGGCACCTGCATTGCCGCTGACGGAACGTCGAGAGAAAACGGGCTTTCCATCGAGCAGAAAAACTGCGACGAAATCGCAGTCGATAACGAGTCGTACACCATCGGCAGTATCAAATCGGTTTCCAATGTGGATCCCACGAATGGATCACAGCGTACCGTCAGCTTCGAAGGAACCTGGGACAACACGGGATCGATTTTCACGACGCAATCGTATGGAGTTCACAAAGATCCAGGCGGCGATCATCCCTATGTCGCAGAAGTTGGCACCTTAAAAGCCTCGATCCAAGACGGAAATCTCAGCGTGGAACAAAAGCTGCAAACAGGGGCCGAGGTAATCACAGAGAAGTGCACTTACGTTAAGAACTAAGATCACGGGCAAACTGGGGCATGTCCCTACCAAGGGCATGCCCGTCATCCGAGTACACCCCGTCGTTGCTTGCGCCCGACCCTTTCAGCGTTTCCCAAAGCTCAGCATTTCCGCGATCTCTTAATTGAACGCGGAAGCGCGGAATTAAGGAAACGCAGATGGAATTGTCCGACAGGTTGGAGCAAAGCGAAGGATCTCAATTTTAAACAAGTTGCGAATTCACCATACATCGACGACAATTAATTGCCCCAAAGTGAGAGTCGGTCAAGTGCAAAGAATTGCAATCATAGGAATCTGCGGAGCCGGTAAATCCACACTCGCTAAAGCGCTTGGCGCTCGCCTAAACCTCCCTGTTGTCCACCTCGACCAACATTATTGGGGACCAGGCTGGACTCATCCGGCCGACATAGAGCAGCGGCATAACAATATTAGGGACATTATTGCAGGGGATCAATGGGTCATTGACGGCAATTGGAACACTACTTTTAAGGAACGGTTTACCGCAGCTGATATTATCATCTACTTAGATTTTCCAACGCGTATCGCTTTATATAGGGTCATTAAGAGAGCCATTCGCTCGTACGGAAAAGTTCGCGACGACGGTCCAAAGGAATGCCCTGAAAGGTTCCACTGGGACTTCATAAAATACGTCTGGACCTACAACAAAAACTATCGACATCTCTTCGAAAAAATTTTCGTAGATTACGATGTTCGGCATAAAGTTTTAACCTTAAAAAATCCTGTGGCAGTCAAAGAGTTTCAATTGTCCATGCAGCGCATGCCCGATCACAATTTTTAGAAAATCCTGCGCCGGCGCAGGATCGAAGAGCACAACATTAGTCGGACTGGCAATCATTCTTGGCCCTTTTATCTTCTTCTTGCGTAGAGTCCGATGGGGCGTCGCCTGGTTTTGGACCGAATACAGCTCCTTGTTTTTTTGCTTCCTCAAAGAGGGCCTTGCTTGCTTCCGAATTGGTACTTATGAATTGAGAAAGACCAGCGGTCTTCGGATCCGCATACTCCGTTCGATTATATGTACCCCCAATTCCAACGAGTTTGTCGCCGACGAACAGAGGAGCTCCCCAATCACCCATGGCGAGCAGACCGTCACTCTTTTCTCCGGGTGCTGGGTTGGGATTCCCTAAAACCATCACGGTGCCGGAAAATATGGCATTCGTGCTGTAGACCTGTTTATTGGTGGCGACCCTTTTCTTAAAAACTGGCGACGAATACTCGGCCGCCTTGCCCTCTTCTGGATAGGCCGTTTCACCGTATCCAACGATGGAGACTTCCGCGCCTTCTGCGGGAAATTCTGGACCAAGGCCCGAAATAGCCGGGGCAGGTTCGCCGGCAAAAATAAGGACTGCGATACCCACGGCCTGCTTTGGTTTCTCAGTTGGAGAGGTCAACCCATTGGAAACTATCTTGATGGGTTTTAGCGGAGAGTATGAAGATATCCCCTTTTTTCTATCGTAGGAGTTTCCCTGTATGACTGACACTTTGTCGGGCGCATTTACGTCATTGATGCAAGAAGCGAGAGTTAGCATCGCGTTGGGTCCAACCCAGGTCGCCGCACAAAAGTTCCGACCATACATGAGGGCTACTGACTTGTATTCGTTCGTTTCCGTGCCGCCCACAACGCCGAGGCATTTATCTTTCTCCACGTCAGCGGCGGCCTTGGCACCGGACTCGCTCTTAGGTGGCTTTAGTTTACAAGCTCCTAGAACACATCCCATGACGATTACCAAGAATATCTTCATATAGATCCTCGAGTTGACGCAAACTTATCGGACAATGCGCAAAATCCTTTAGTATCTCCCCTTTTTTCCTACAGTTCCCTGAATTCTTGCCGATGAGAAAGCAAAACCATAGGTTTAGAGGTGCCTCCGATGCGTCCCTTTTTCTTAACCTTTCTTTTCGTTTACCTTTCATTCCAACAACTTGGTTGCAAAAAGGAATCCGAGTTTTCTGGGGATTCCAAGAGCAAGGCTCAAGAAGAGATCGAGGACAGCGATTCCGAAGGGAAATCCGGGGAAGGATCAGTTGGAGAAGACGGTCCTCTAACCAAAGAATTTGTCCTTCATGACAGAGGAACATCTGTTGATATGATATGGGTACTCGATAACTCCGACACAATGGAGAGTGAAGTCGCGCAAGTGAACAAAAACTTCGGCGCATTTATCCGGGCTTTGCGAAGTAGCAAACTTGACGTTCGCGTCGGCATGCTTAGCTGTGAGAATGCGACAGCAAAAACATGTATCAACCTCCCGGAGGAAGACAAGGCTTTCATAACGAAAAAGAGTAGCGGTGTTGGAAGCTGGGACGGACTGAGCATTTTCGCCTCCGCAGTCTGCGAAAAAAGCCGCACCTCTCTAGAGGTCTATGATGAAATTGAGACCAACGGTCCAGTTGACGAACATTCTGACGGTAGCGTGTCGTCCACCTCGCAAAAAAAGATGACGAAATTATATAAAGGAGAGATTTGCGGTGAACCATACGATACGAAGGTCATAAACACAGGTATCCCTGGCACCCCCATACTGTATGTGTCCACGACTAGGGTCATCAGCATGGCCGGGTTTTTCCAAGACGGTTTTCTAAGAAATGACAGCAAGAAGGTTTTCGTTTTTGTGACTGACGACAATCCCATAGCATTTCAAGCCGCTCGCTTTGGGCCCGCCATGGACAAACAGTTCGGCGCAGGAAACCACCGATTGTTTGCCTTCGCCGGCAAGTCGTCGTCACCCTGCCAAATCGCACGTGTAGGCCATGATTTCGAATCGCTGGCTGCGAAGTCGGGCGGAGAGGTTTTTGATATCTGCGCGTCGGATTGGACAGCCCATTTTGAGAAACTCAAGGACGGGATCAGGGAGACCGTCGATCCCGCCTTCAAAGTGGAAAGCAAAACAATTGAAATTCAAAGCGTCACCCTCAATGGGCGCAAACTGAAGGTAGAAGAATATAGCCTCAAAGAAGGCACGGTTATTCTCGCCTCCTCTGTGGTCTATAACGAAGGCGATAAATTGGTCGTGACCTACGTTCTCAAGGCTTAAGAGCCGATCTGTCAACCTTCGCACCATGGTATATGACTTCTTCAATTTTTCTTGTGGCAGAAATATTCTCCACGGGAGATGATTCCAAAACCACAAAATTCGCAACTGCCCCCGGCTCAAATCCATATTTAAGCTTCAAGAATTTTGCCGGTTCAAGTGTAGCTGATCGCAAAGCTTCCCAGGTCGTCATACCGTATTGAACGAACAGTTCAACTTCTCGATGGAGGCTGTAGCCCAAGAACGTTGTAATATTGCCGACGTCCGTTCCCGGCAACAGAGTAACATCCGCCTTGTGGAGCTTCGCAAATGCCTCTGGATTGGCGGTGATATTTTTTTCATTGTATTCAAGAAAATATTTAATGTCTGGATCGTCGGTATTGATGTTGCCGTATGTCGATAGAAACTTTGGAGTCGTAACTGAAACCAAGAGTGGATCCTCGAGGCTGAGATCGCCAGATAGAATATCGTGCAGGCTTCTTTGGACCACAAGCGTGGGGATGACCACCACATCTTTTTTCTTCAGCAATGCAACCAAATCATCGGGAAGTTCTTCGTTGTCAAGGTGCGTGATCACCTTTGCACCAGCTTCAACCGCTTCTTTCGCATCCTGCCATGTGCCGATATGCACGACAGCTCTGATTCCTAATTCAGTGCCTGTCTCAATGGCAGCTTGAAGGGTTTCTAAATTTATCGTAGGCCGACGGCCGTGATGGTCGTAAACAATTTTAATGACGTCAGGTTTCGATTTGGCGAGAGACCTGACTTCGCGCTCCGCCTCTTCAGGCGTATTGATCGTTCTTGTGGGTACACCGTACTCAGTGCAATGCCCGTCTGTCGCCGTGAAGCACGGACCGGCAGCAAAGATGTCCGCCGCGAGGAGACCATGCTCCCTCTGCTTATCTCTGAGTTGCAAAATGCTCTGTTCCTCAGAAAACAAGTCCAAGAATCCGGTCACGCCGGAGAACAGCATCAATTTCGCGGCGCCCTCAATGCCCAAGTACATGGGTTCGCCGGAAGGTGAAGGGTTGCCCCAAGCGTGGGTATGGAGGTCGAACAGGCCCGGAATTACGTATTTTGAGTTCAGGTCGACTATTTGAGCATTCTGTGGGATCCCGTTGCCGGCAGGAACCCCTTTTCCCACCTCTTTGACCAATCCGTTTTCTGTGATGAAATATCCTAGGAATATTTCCTCACTCTTTGGGTCAACGAGGAACCCGTTTTGAAAGACAACAGCCTCGGAAGCTCGTTTGCGGGTATTTATTTCGTGTGGATTTCTTTCTGATCCTACGCAACCAGAAATTATGAGAACGACAAGCATAATGTATGGTTTCATACTTCCTCCATAAGTGATGCCTATCTTGTACATCACCCCGACCACCAAATATTGTAAAAATGCGACAGAGCGATTAGACGAATCTCTCGTTGTAGTATTCAGGCGTGAAGCCCGTTATTTTTCTAAAATCGTTGATAAAGTGGGATTGATCGCTATACCCCAAGTCCAAAGCAAGTTGAGACCATTCCACCAACGTTCCGCAAACCATTTCCGCGGCCGCTTTGTGAAATCTCTTGACCCGAATGATAGTCTTGGGCGAAACCCCGACATATTCGCTGAAGAGCCTCTGCAATCTGCGAAGATTTATCGAAAACCTATCGCAGAGATCCCCTAACGTGGGGACGTCGGGAGAAATTGTGATGAAATTGACGACCTCTTGAACAAGAAGCATATTTTGGTCGACCGTGGTCGGAAGAACTTCCTCGAAGAAACGATCAAGCACCGCACACTGCTCGATAAAAGTTCCTTGCGAAAAAATTTCTGCTTTCAGGCTCTCGGCTTTTTCACCAATAAGAGAGGCCAGAGTCATTTTCTTCCCAGAAAACTGGGAGGCTCGGCCCGCGGTAAGAGAAGCTGCGCCACCCGGTTTGAAATTGACCCCCATCATACCCCCCGACCCAGCGAACTCAGCCTTATAGGAAATCTTACGGGTACCAGTCAAAAAAGCATCCCACGGAGCCCAATCTTCGTTGAAGACCAAGCTCATAGCGCCGTTAGGAACAACCAAGCTTTCGACCTTGTTTCCTTGAGGCACCTTCCACAAGGTTTCCCAATATATATCAATGTATGCCCGAGCTTTCATGCTGCCAGGAACTATATCGATGGAAACCACCGGCGAGCTTTGCTCATACCAGAGGGTTTCACGAGTCCATGGTCTTTTCACTTCAGTCATTATTATGGAACTTTCCAGCAACGCTATTTAAAAACGCCTGATCCTAGGACACCTTTGCACGACTTCGCTCCGAGTTTTCGTAACTCCTCAGAATGCTTCACGAGGAGTTCCGACGCGACGATATTGATTTCCTTCGGCGTAACGGTTTGCCAGAAGCCCGTTACGTTTTTGACTTTCACTGCTTCAGCAACATGCTTTACCACCACATAATTCGACAGAGGATGCGGATTTTTAGAACCCCTGACTCCTTGAGAGAAAAGCCTTGCCATCAACACATCTTTGCCCTTCCTAACCGAGCTCAACTCCGCTAACTTTGCTCGATATTCAAGGTCTGCTTGCAAGAGTTTGGGGAAACTCTTGTAGTCCACAAAATGCTGTGTTTCATGAGTTAAAAACGAACATCTAAAATCCTCGTTTCTTTCGTTACGAAACGCAGGCTTTATTCGAACCAAGTGGTCCTTCATAGCCCACCCGCCAACGTAGTAAACACCTTGAGTTACAAAATGCATCCAACCCAAAGAGATGAATTTATCAAGGGTCTTGACTTGCGTCGTTACCCTTCCTTGCTCGGGTAACAAAACTGAAAACGGTTTCGTCTTCTCCTCCTTCCAAACCAATACATCCCTAAACGGTCGAATGAGTGAGAATGAACAATAGTATCCACGTTTCTTAACGGCCTTTGCGAGGCATTGCTCAAGCTTATCCAGTGACCTGAAGGAGCGCTTCGCAATTTTGAACCTCATAACAAGCCGATTTAGATCCTGGCGCAGGCGACCCTCACCCGCTTCAAGACTCGTTTTTGAAGTATACATTTCCACCCAATAGGCCTGGTATACGGACAAAATTTCTTTTACGAAATCGTTTTCAATTTGTATGCTCTCGCCCTGCTTCTCGCAGATCACTTTTGCCAAATCCAGGCAGTATTGTTTTTCGACCTCTGACAAGTCTGTACTTTGCGCAGCCTTGAGCATCTTGCGGGCTTTTGCACCATTTCCATTTATCAATTCGCCCAGCATCGGTGCCAATTTCGGACTTTTTCTTAGGACTTGAAGTCGATCCATATATCTTCCCTGGTAGGCTAAGTAATCGACTGGGAAATTACATTAAAGAAAATTCACCATCAATAATATTTCAATAGAAAACACCAATATTTTATTACAAAATATATTAATATTTCTTATAGATAACCTATCGCCGAACCACAAAGCCGGTGCTCCCATATCTAGGATGGAATCTTGGTCGGACATAACGTATCATAATGACTATGCAAATCATCTTTCCAAGATTCCGCATTATCTTGCTTGCAGCGCTTTGCGTCGGAGGTACGCCTCGGCTATTGGCCGACGATATCGACATGGAGGGTCGGGTTCGAGTCCAGGTTGAGTCCAACGCTTTGAAAAAGGGCAACATGCGTTACGAGGGCAAAATCGACATTGAGTCGAAGCGCCGCGAAGGAACAAAAGGTGTCCTCACACTGAAGGCTCGCTCCAAAGATAGCACAAACCTCTTTTTGGAAGAAGCGTACGTCGATCACCGATTCGCCCCTGGGAAACTTCAACTCGGCCAGATCAAGAAGCAATTTGGCCTTGAATACGAGCTGTCGGAAAAAAAGAGATTTACCATTGAACGAAGCCCCATTTATCAAAAGCTCCAGCCGTTCGCCTACGTTGGTTTCGAACCTGCCGTTCGATACGAGCATTTACCTTCTGAACCGGGCGAATTATCCTATGCGACAACATTCGGCTACTCAGGGTCGCAAGAACCGTACGCGATCTTTTACTTGCACCCCAATACGAACGACACGCAGTACGCAGCCTGGACGCTCCTCCAGGGCGACCGACTGAACAACGCAACTCAACTCGTCGGCGCCTTCATGTTTTCGGTATGGAATCATGAAAAACCGCAGTCGTTTGAAATGGAGTCGATTGTTGGACTTGATCCCTTCGAAACAGCTGTGGAACGTGACATCTCCGGAAGAAAGGTCGTATTTAGCGGCTTAAAAATCAGCTATGGACCCTGGTTCGCAACAGGTGGAGACACATTAAATACGCAGGCAGTCGCCCAGGTGAGTCATATCATGCACGATATGAAAACGCCTGAATATGCAACATCGCAACTGCTGCTGGGAATAAACCGCCACATCAACGAACATTTTCTCGTTGCGGCGGACATCGAGCTGATTGCAAAGAATTCGAGACAGGTGATTTCTGAGCGCAACTATGACGACAGCAACATCAAAGTTCAGGTAGAGTACTATTTATAAATCCTCCGCAAAACTTCTGCTCGCGCTCTTCGCTCTTCAGGTTGGCTGCATCAAGCGAAGTAGTTCTCCTTTGGATTCTTATGACCTGCCGTTAGTTGAAATAATCATGGACAGTGAACAACAAAACCGCTTGAACAGCACAGTCTGGGAAAAGACCCCCGTGCCTTGCAAGGTAAAGGTTAACGGCGAGACTTACTCTAGTCAGATCAACTATGCCGGCAAATCAACGATCGATGATCTCAAGAAAAGCTATACCATCCAATTCGACGACAAAACTTATAAAGGTCATCACTCTTACCGCTTAAGCGCACAGAACCTCGATCCAACACTCCTTAAAGCTCAGCTCGGGTTCGAAATTTTCCGCTCTCTCGGCATCCCGTCACCCGATGCCGAACCTGCAGCAGTTTATTTAAACCGTGAATACATTGGTCTCTTTCAACTTATTGAGCCGGTTGATATCGACTTTTTTAGGCGCCGAAACCTGGATTTTAGCTCCTTGTTCAAAGCACAGTACGGCAACGCTGATTTCGACAAAAAGATGCTTGCGAAGATTGACCAAGGATTTGATATCGAATTCAAACCTAAATCCTACCACGAACTCACCGCGCTGATCGAAACTCTAGAAAACAGCCGCCTTACAAACGATCTTAAGGACGTAGAGAGCATGGTAGATGTCGATAATAGCATGGCTTATCTGGCCGCCTCGGTGGCTCTCAACAATTGGGACGGTTACCAAAATAATTTTTTCTTGTACCGCGATACCAAGACGAAGCAATTCGCTTTTGTGCCTTGGGATCTTGACCGCACTTTGGAGCTCGAAGCCAGCAACATGTTCGAACCCGACATCACAATATGGGGGAAAAATAAACTCTTCGCGTTTATCCTAACAGACCTCGAACACAAAAGAGCCTATTTGGATCTTTTGGAACAAATCATCACCAAATCCTACCCACTCAGCAAAATGTTCGCTATAATCGAAGAAAATTCCTCAAAGATACGCCGAGCCTACGAAGCGGACAGGATGCTGAACCACAAAACGAGTCTTTTCGTCGAAAAGGAAAGGCTTAAGCAGACCATTGAGCTTTGGTACGGCAGTTTAGAGCAGGAATTGAAGCGACAGCAACAGGATTCTGTTGAAGTGAAATGAATGGTGAAGAGAGATCCTTCGCTTCGCTCAGGATGACGGGAGCTCGTTGGGATGACGGGGCTCGTTGGGATGACGGTTTCTGCCACAGCCACACACAAGGAAGTGTATGTATCGTTGGTACCTATTACTGCTTGTTGCCTTCGCTGTTTCGACCTGCGGATTCGTGGATAAAGTTCTCAATAGGCCGTCTTGGAGTGGATCCAATCAGAGTGTATTTCAAACGTATGCCACAAGGATTTGTGTCGTTGAATTCGCGAACGGATCCCAACAAAACCTCGCATGCGATCGTTTGGAACTTTTTATCGACGCTGAAAGCACAGCGTGCCAAAGATATAGCAGCAAACCTGTTCGAGCCCACTTTCCCGACCAGCTGAGGACGATGAACCTTTGTCGCGCCTCTTCGGGGAAAGATTATTCGCAGGCTAACTCCATACGTTTCTTGGTCTTTGGAGACGTCGGTTCGGGTCAAGAGGCGAGCTATGGGCATCAGCAGCTTCGCGTTTCGCAAGCGATGCAAAGTGTTTGCTTTTCTGACAATAAGGAGGGATGCGATTTCGCCCTCATAACAGGTGATCTCATATATCCCAACGGCGTCGATGACGTTTGGTCGAAAGATTTCAACACCAGGTTCGAATCCATGTATAGGGAATTTAAAACGCCCTTTCGCTTCTTCGTCGTTCCCGGAAACCATGACTACAAAGGTAATGCCAAAGCTCAAGTGGAGTACAGCCTGTTCAGCAACCTGTGGTCCATGCCGGACACCCACTATGCGATCAAAAACCTTCCCGACTGGCTTTCCATTTATGCAGCTGACAGCACGCTTATCAAGGAGTCTTCTAGCTCTTACAGCCAACAACTGCGCGAAGCCGCGGCGGCTCTGTGTTCCAAACAGGGATGGCGCGTCATTTTCGCGCACCATCCGCCTATGTCCAACGGGAATCACGGTGGCGATCCGACCATGCTACGTTTTGTTTCCGATCTGAGTGCGCAATGTGACATCCACTTTGTTTTTGGCGGTCATGATCATCATCAGGAGCACATTCAAACAGATTCCTTCGACGTGATAGTCCAAGGAGCAGGAGGCTACAAAACTCGGGACGTCCACAACGTTCATGGCTTGTCGCTGACAGCCTCGACTCCTGGGAAGAGTTACAACTATCGTCAACTATTCGCGAAAAAAGCTCACGGCTTCGCGGCTGTGAAAATGGATTCCGAAAAAGTGGATATTTGGTTCTATGATATCCAAAAATGGCCATATGGTCTGCTGTCTTACAAGACTCCCCCCAGCCAAAATGACTCTATATATCATTGCCGGTCAACGCTCGAATCACCGCGCTGCCAGAGCCTATAACTCCAATCAAATTCATAGGCTAGCTGGCCAGTTAATGTCCAAAATTTGTTGCTGTCTAATCTTCGGACGTTAACCGGCCGGTCAATTCTGATGATTTCACTCGGAATGTTGTATCTACTCCCGAGGCATGAGGGTTGCAGCTTAGCACCCGCGGAAATAATTCCGAAAAAAAACGGTGATATTGTGGATCAAAATTTACAAGCAACAGTTCGACAATTTCTTCGCACCCACTTCAAGGAAGTGGTCAAGAAAAACCACAGATATTCAATACGAGCGTTGGCTAAGCAAATCAAAGTTAGCCCCGCAACGTTGTCGAGATTCTTGAACGGCAACCGAGATATTTCCGACGACACTCTGTTGAAGATTATGAACAAGTTTAAATCTACATTTTCGGAACAAGCCGAAGCGCTCATTCAATCGCTCCAGGGCAAGGACATTGCGCGCGGCTACTCGCTTGCCTCTGCACCCGGCAGCGAAGTTATCGAGGACGATTCGGGCATCGTGATTATTCAGGAGACACTCTATTTGTCACCGGAACAGGCCTCTAAGATAAACGGCATTGTTCGAGAGATGGTAACCACCGCCAAGAAAAACAACGCAGGCACCGCGCACAAACTTTCACTAGTTCTCGTACCACAAAACTAAGTACTATTTTTCTTTGGCGCTCTTTGCGCCTTTGCGATGACATACCTTCGGCCACTCAGCTCCCTCGGGATGCTAAGCCAAGAACATCAAGCTGATTCCCACAACGGCCACAACAGTGCAGAAAACCGACAACACCGTCGCCCGCTCCTTTACCATGAAATACGCAACGGGGATGATCCAAATCGGATAAGTAGAAGCCAACGCCGCGCTTACTCCGGCCTTGGTATACTTTGCGCCGATGGAAAGCAGTGTCACCCCGATGAACGATCCGAAGAATGCGGCTAGAGATAACCGCCAAAAGAGTGAAAAATCCGTAAATATGTTGCGGTACGTCGTGTCCCTGCGCCAAACACTATAAATGAGAAGGACGACCCCTCCGGCGCCAATCCTTATCAAAGTTCCCGCAAGAACGTCCACACTCTGCAAAGCGTCGCGAGCAATTACCCACGAAAATGCCTGGCACAATGCAGCCGCCAACGCAAATGCGATACCTGACCACAGGGTCTTCGTCGGAATATCCGCAACCCGGCGTTTCTTGTTTTGACTGAAATATATCAGGAGGAATATCGCGAGCACTGTGAGGACGAGGCCAATCCATTCCATCGTGGAGAGATTTTCCGAAAGCCAGAAAATCGCTAACAAGCCCGAGAGCGGCGGCGCCAGGCATTGAACGGATGACGAGAGTTGGGTGCCGACTCTCTTAAGTGCAGCCATCAAGAAGCTGTCTCCAAGAGACAGACCGAACAGACCTGAAATGCAAAGATAGACAAAAGATCGCATTGAGAGCGACCACTGAGCCGCGGTAGCGACCATGAGCACCACAAGGCAAACAAAGGCGACGAGATTCTTATAGAGATTGAGATGAATCGCCGAAATTTTGGTACCGTAAGCCCTATAGGCTGTCAGCGTAAATGACCAAATAAAGGCGGCGCTCAGCGACGCCAGTTCGCCAACATATGGAATCGTCACGACGTTCTCTCAAAATGACATTAGGTGACGCTTATATCGAGTTCCGACTTCCCCGTCAAATGGGATAGTTCTTAGGTATGTTATCGTGATTGCAGTCCACGATGTTTCCGGAAACCGACTCCAATGCGGAGATGACCTGGTTCTTAACCTCATCAGCTCGACCAGCAATTCTGTAGTATTCTGGGCTGAAGCCTATGTGAAAAGTCTTAGTGGCAACCCCTGGGTAAGCCATCATTCCGATGATGCGAAAACCACCCGTTCCGAATAACTCGAGGGACTTGAGAACGTCTTCACGGCTTGCTTGGTCGTCCACGTTGAGCGAGATCAACCATTCGTTGGGGGCCGCGTTAGAACCTTCACAAGCGGCTGCTTTAAGTTGAGTGGAAAAAGAAAAGAGGCAGGCAAACACAAAACTTAGTTTTCTCATCATAAAGACTCCAATATATAATTTGCGGAAATGTGTTCTATATTAAGTTTTTAATATATAACTCACATTTTAATAAAATACAACATCTTTTTATGTTATTTTATAACATTGTATAGATCAATGGAATTATTGGATTTTTTTCTTGCTAAATTAGGTTTTTTCCCTCAAAACAGAGGTTTGGAGGATCCCGATATGAAACCTATCAAAGAAAGATTCACGGCTTGGCATAGGATCAGGACCGTTTTGTGCGCCTTTGTTTTAGCTGGCGTTCTTTGGAATTGCACCCGCATTAAAAGCGGCATTGTCGCCCTCTGGTCAGGAGACTACGTCGATGCCAAGCCTGCGGCAGCCCTTAACCCTGAGTTCGTGGGCAAAGACAAGGGACGCCAAAAGATCCCCGTCGATCTCACAAGAGTTGCTTCCGGATTCGGCCCCATTACGGAAGTAAGCTTTGTGCCCGGTCAGCCGGGGGTTCTGGTGGTGCTCGAGAAGGCTGGCGAGCTCTTCACCTACGATATGGCAAAATCCAAGAAGCAGCTTATTGCGAAGATTCCTGTTCAAACCGACTCCGAGGAAGGGCTCCTCGGTATCGCCTTTCACCCGGACTTCCTTACCAATAAAAAATTCTACCTGAATTATATCCCCGAAAGCAAACAGGCAACGCGTGTGAGCGAGTGGCTGTGGCAAGGCGCTGCGGCAAAAGAACTCAAGACCCTTCTCGAGATCGACCAACCTTATCCCAACCACAACGGTGGTTGCTTAAGATTTGGTCCGGACGGCTATCTCTACATTGGGATGGGCGACGGCGGCTGGCGCGGAGATCCGCACAAGCACGGACAAAATCCTGAAACGTTGCTCGCCGCCATGCTGCGGATAGACGTCAATAAAACTTCCGGGAAGAAACCTTACGGCATTCCCGTCGACAATCCCCCGTTCAAAGGCAAGCAGTCGGAAGTCTGGGCCATTGGTCTGCGCAATCCCTGGCGTTTTAGTTTCGACGACAAGTCCCGGCTCATCGTCGCCGACGTGGGTCAGGATAAATGGGAGGAAATTTCAATTGCGGAAAAGGGTGACAACCTCGGTTGGAATATTAAAGAAGCCTACGCGTGCTACGATGCAAAACAATGTTCTTCGGCGGGTCTTAAGGATCCCTTTGCTACTTACGGGCGTGAGGACGGCGTTTCGATCACCGGAGGCTTTCAAAACCTCAATCCCAAGCAATCCAGCCTTTATCGAAAGTATATATTCGGCGATTTTGCCATGGGCAGGATCTGGGCTGTCGATTTGCCCGACAAGGCTACAACCAAAGCGCGGGCCGACCTCATAAGTTTGGGGAAATGGCCCATACAAATTCCCACCTTTGCCCGCGACAGTGAGGGTTCCATCCTTGTAGCCAACTTCGGTGGCGGCGATATCTATCGAATTGAAGAGAAGAAATCGCCCAAATAGCCTCTATTAAGAAATTTGGATTTGTTCCGATAAGAATAACAAACTATTTATACGAACCTTATCGGGACTTCCATTCGCGTGACCAGACTATCCCCCAAAATCTTTTTGCTCTTCGCTATCTGCGTGACGTCGTGCAAGCAGAAGGCCAATGACTCAGATCTATCTGGCGTCGTTGTAAACAAAGGCGCTCTCTGGCCGGACCGAAAGGCAGAAGTATGCTGGTTGACACCGGGTTTCGAGCAGGAGAAACAAGATATTCGCGAAGCCATTGATGCGGAGATCAACGCAAGGACCACGTTTACTTTTTTCGGATGGACGGAATGCGGCGACTCGAACGATGGCAAGCTAGAGGTTACCATTGATCCCGCATCCCATCCCAATGCGATCGTTGGCTACTATGGCGGAGGCGAAGCTGAGATGTTTTCTTATGATTTCACCAACGAGAATTTTGAAGGTTGTGTGGAGACGCCATGGATATGCATGCACAACACTGCTGTCCATGAGTTCGGTCATGTCATGGGCCTTTTCCACGAGCAGGATCGCCATGACAGCGAATGCGAGGACTCCCAGGTACTAGATGATCCGTACCGCATTCCTGTCGGACCCTATGACGCAGATTCCATTATGAACTACTGCGTGGACGGATATTTTGAACGATTGCTTTCTCTTTCGGAAGAAGACGTTCAAACTGTCAACTATCTTTACCAACAACCCTTTATTGTCGACGCATCAGACTTCCCCTCGCAAATGGACCTCGTCGCGGGGCGACTCACAACTTTTCCCCTCAATCTAACGGGGCATCCGCTCGACACCAGTCCTGTTTCTATCGAAGCTCTCACCGATGCAACTCGAGTGGGAACCGCACAAGATATCAAACTCAAAACCTTGTCGATCATTATTCCGGAAAAGGCGTTTTCAACTCTGTCATTTATAAGTACTGACGAAGCCAAGAAGGAAGCTGAATCGCCTAGTATCAAGGTTGCAGTTGCCCAGCGAGAAGATCTTGCTTTCGACTTTTCACTGATTGAGACAGTGTTAAAAAATGGCAGCGAGGCATGTAAAGTAGTTAAGGATGTCGATGGCGCTAAGGAAGTTGTTTTTACCGCGAACCTCGAGTCCAAACAGAGCTGCAGAAGGCTGTGCGACGCCGTGTTACCGGTTGCTTTCTCGGATCTCGAAAAAGCCACGTGTGAATACTAGGAGTAGTCGTTGATGAAACTCATCATGTTAACATTGGCATTAGCTCTAGGCGGATGCGTGAAGAAGACCACCAATCAAAGGAGCAAAAGCAAGGGATCGAGCGCGAAATCTGTCGAAGCAAAAGACAGTACTGGCAAAGACGAAAAACCAACCGTTGATCCGGAGAAAACGTTCCAGGTTTTCTTAAGTAGCCTAAGAACTATAAATCCAGACCAATTTAAAGAACATATGGTCAGGGAAATCTTGAAATTTCATCTTGAGCAGAACGCGTCCAACGCTATAGAAAAAGGAAGATGTTTCTTAGTATCCACGAAAGAACCTTTTTCGAACGACCTAAAATCGAGCCTGGAAAGCAAGATGGAATTTGTAAATGTTAGTTCCTTCTTTGTAGCCGCGAGCAAAGCCACAACGATGGAATCAACCGACTGCGTCAGGTTTTTTAAAGACAGTTTGGGCTTTCGGTTTGAAACGCATTATCTGTCGCAAACTGTCGGATTTTTTAGCTACAATTTTTAGGGCTGCCCGGCCTGCTGAATGGCAATATCAATATCGATACGCTCGCCTGCACGATACTGTCGAACGAGAATGGAATAGACTTTCTCCCGCATGTCGGCCAAGTCATCGAGCCCCAAATCGCCGTGATAATATTTGATCTGCCTGTCAAGATAGCTCGATGAATAAAGTTCCCGAACATGAATGCTTTCCGGCGAATCGACGTCAATTTCTTCCTCTGCTTGGGGTGCAGGGTTTACTGGATTGGTCTGTTGAACTGCCCCGTCTCCGCCCTGGATTTTAATGGGTTGTTTAGCGGTAGGCGTCTCAGAGTCTTCCTCTTCTTCATTGAGACCAGAGGTTCCGTCGCCTTCGATTTCTTCTACTTCTACTTTCTCTTTAAAATCAAAACGGAACCGGTTAGGTGACGGTTTCCAAAACGCCCCTGTATAGAAGTCGACTCCGAGTCCGATCAACGCGCCCCAGCCAAAACCCAGGTTCAGTAGCGTAAACAAGTTGATGCTGCGATCGACGAACTCCTTCTTCTTCTGGTCTTTGAAGGAGGCTTCAACAGTAAACGGTCGTTCTTGATCGAGATCAATTAATACAGAACAGGGAGCCTTGCAGGAAAGGTTCTGGCCAGGGACGACCACAGACGCACCCTCAGGTGTTGATCTGAAGAGGAGGCGCCGTTTATTTGATCCGGCAATGATAGATGCGCAGCTAGCGTTAAGCAGGTTAAAACAAACGAATAACCACACGACGCTGCCTCGCCAAGAAGGCCTCACGATCTAGGTTTTCCTTATCTTTGATTTCGAGTGGTTTGTTGTTCGCGTATGCTTCAACCCGGATTTTCCGAGCGTCGACGCCAACAGCCTCGAGACGTTCCCTGATGGACATCGCCCGAGCGCTGGAGAGTTCCCAATTGGATTTGAAGGTTGTGGAAGTCATCGGCCTTTCATCCGTGTGACCTTCGATGGCCATGTGATAATCGGTCGTGTAAGGCTTTACTACTTCGAAAACCCTGTTAAGAGAATCTTCCATTGACGGCAATATCGTGGCACTTCCTGATGCAAAAGTAACGCCCGAGTTAAAGGCTATCTCCAAACCTTCGTCGGTCAAGTCAACCGAAACGTCTTTTTCGAGGTTTTGCTCCTTCAGAGACTTTTGCACTTCTTCTGCCGCCGAGGACAACGATGTCGTGGACGCTTGGCTGTTCATCGCCTGCATTATCTTTTCCATCTTTCCTGTTTGAATAGCGGACGCTGAGACAATAAGGACGAAGAAAATAAGAAGGTTCGTGATCAAATCGGCATATGAGATAAGCCAACTTTCGTTGGAGGATCGAACTCGATAAGGACTGCTCATTGCCCGCCCTTCTTGCTTTCAGTCAACAACGCCAACGTCGTTTGTTCCATCATATCAAGAAGCGCCATTCGGTCGTTAAACTGTTTGTTCACGCGAGACGCCATGGGTCCGCCGACTGTCGCGCCCAACGCAATTCCGTAAAGCGTTGCCAAAAGAGCCATGGCCATGGCGCCGCCGATATCTGTGTTATGGCCCATGTTTCGGAAAAGTTGCACCATGCCCGTCACCGTTCCAACCATCCCGAACGAAGGGGCTAGTTTTCCAACGAGCTCCCATCCTTCGATAACCGGTAGAATCCGATGCATATACGATGTGCGAAGATTGGTGAACCCTTCGCGTAGTTCACTTTTGGAAACACGCCTCAGCAACATATCGGCGGTGGCTCTCAGTTCCTCCGTTTTGCCTCCATCCGCAAATCCTAAAACGGCGCCTCGTTGTTTTGCAAGCCACGCTGCTTTAATCTCTTCAAGTCCCTTCTTCGATTCGAAGAGTTCCCGCGACAAGAGGCTCGCACTCGGAAGTAACTCACGGAGTGACTTCAACATACGCATCAACGAACCAGCGTCTATTGCAATCAAAAGTGCGCCTAACACGCCGCCAAACACGACAATGCCCGCGTGGACGTCAAAGAAACTGATCGGGCCTCCCGACCTGGCTGACAGCGCAGCCACCAATACACCCACTATCATCAAAATGCCAATCAGCGGAGTGATCATAGAAATGAGTTCCTTCTGAAAAACTAAAAATGGATAGAAATCTTGCGAGTTTAAGTATATACCAGATTATATACCTGGGGAAACATTTTTTGTTGAACGCTTCATGCTTTCTTGTGTGCGCACTATTGTCGGTTAGTTGTGTAACATTCACCCGGCCAGAGGCAAAGCTCACTCAAAACCCGATTAGTCTCCCTCTCACTGAAGACAATTTTGCGGATGCCAACATCGACTTTCGGTGTTTTCGAGGGGACTCGGACACCAAAGAGATTACTGCCGCCAACATTCCAATCTGTCGCAGTCTTGCACGCCATTTCACGGCATTTGGGGCAAACACTACGATTTCGGGCGAAGCGTTAGACACGCCCGCAGACGAAGAGAAAGAAGAAGATGCCGATCCGCCGTCTGCCGCAACTCCGTCCCCAGCCCCCGCATCGCCCAAAATGAATCTCGTTGTCGAATATGTGGATTGGTCCGGCGACCGAGACTACTGCGGCTGGACCTTACCTTTCTTTATCATCGGTCTTGGACTCTATTTCCCATGCGTGGAGGACATCCACACAAGGGGCGAAGTCCGCATTTACGGTCCTGCCCAAGAGATACTTCATAAATCTGATTACAACATAGCGCTCAGGAAAATATATGGCGCGCCGTCTCTTCTCTTCATGTTGCTGCGCCTTCGGTCTTCTCCAACGAACGACTCAATCGCACAAAAAGCGAAGCGCAATTTTTATCGCCACGTCATCAATGAAACGCAGTCCGGCTATTTGGCCGTCAAACGGCGCCTAGAATCAAGCGCGAACCTTGCTAAAAATTCAGGGGGCTCGCTTTGATTTTCTTTTACTTCGGAATTGTCATGCTTTTTGCGATAACTTCGTCGCAATCGTACGTTGTTGAGCCTTGGACGGCGTTTGAAACAGGCCAGATCGATGCCCCGCCGCCCGACTGTCGCGAATTGTCAGAAAGCGAGCTAAGAGAGCGCGGAGAACCGCAAAGAGGCAAGGCCGCGACGTTTTCGCTGAAGCCTGAGCTAAGGTGCGAGAAGGACATCATTGGCGATGACGAGCGAAACTCTTATTACAATTTCATTGCGCGCACCGCGCCGCGAACGGCCAAGCGCGTTGCTAAGACGCTGTCGGAACTGCAGGAATCGGAAACTACTAAATCTGATAAACCATGGGCGGTGACCGTTAAGGCTCTCAACCCGAAGACAGAGCATTACGTGCGCCAGATATTCTTAACCGAGCTAACCAAAAGCTTAGGCAGCAACCGTGTGGTTCGAGGCAAGGTACGCGAAGGAATGAGTAACGTCATTGTCAGCGTCGAGAAGACTGTAGACCCCGAACACCTCTTGAGGGTATCAGCCATAGTTCCTGGCCCCGGAAAGCCGAGGATATGGACCTTCTGAGGACACGAGCTGTTATCTGCCTTGTCATATTGTCGATGTTCGGCTTTGCAAAACCCGCCATTGCGGACGACGACGAAGCGTTGTTTCAGAACGTCGAATGGATGGCTACCGATCTGGTCGACGAAATGGTCTATGCTTGGAAGAAAACGCCCATCTTCTCCAAGGCGACAGGTCTTGCCCTTGCGGAGATTTCCGCTCCAGTAGGTCTGGATGAACGATTCAACGTCACGGTTGAAAATCGTCTCTACGATGTGATGCGCCAAAATTCCGATATCCCCATGTACCTCGTCTTTTGCAGTTTATGCACGCGTTACATCGTCAAATCTACACCGAAGGGAACCATCTTTAGCCGAGGGATAGACCAACCTGAAGCCGTGGAAAGCCTTGTGCAACAAACGCCCGATCAGCTGGCGTTATCCATGGTGTTTGAGACCGAGGGCCGAGAACTCGTCTTGCGAGCAAGCATTTTCGAACTCAAGTCGCCCCAACGCCTTGTCTGGGCGCAATCATTTGCCACGAGCCGTTCCGCGCGGCGCCTCTTACGAGAAACAGCACCCCTTATCTCACTGGAGCAAGCCCGCGCGGACCAAAACGCTCTTCTCGAGGGAAAAGATCCGCTCGAAATAGATACTCGGATTACGGTGAGACAGTTCAAAAATAACCAAGTCATGCCACTGATGTTCGTCGAACAAAGTTTCGAAGGTATTTTGCTACCCGATCGCAACACCAGAGCCGCCGTCACTTTCGGCTTCACGAGTATTCGCGAAGCGCTTACAGGTTACAGCTTCGGCGGGCACTTCAGTCGCCTCATGTTCCACAAACGGCCTCGTTTGGCGGTTCCCGATCTTTATTTTTTCTTTGGAGGCCATCATGTGCACCTACGAGGTCCCCAAGCGGCCATTTTTGGTCAAGGCCAATTGGATGTCGCAAGAATTATCGACGAGGACAAGGAACCAAAGGTCTCTCTAACAACCTGGAGACTCGGCTTAGAAACCCATGTGAAATATCGATTCGGTTTTACTTTCTTTTTGGAAAATATTCCCCTGCTGAAAGGGAATGCATTGATAAAACAGGATAGTCTTCTAGGGATACCGTACCACGCGATAGGCTGGGGAGTTTTGATACGATGGTAGCCCAAAAGCTTTTTTGGTTGTTGGCAACGTGGGCGATCCTCGCTTCCGGCAACGCTTGGGCTTTGCTCGCTCAAACTACCGAAGACTTGGCGGTCTTGGAGGAAAACTTAACCTATCGAATCGAGCAAGACCCTTCCTTACGCGAAGCTATGGTCCCGATGCTTGTCACAGGTCCCGAACACCTCTGGAAAGAATCTCGCAGCGATTTTGCCGCGAGCGTCTTTCAAATGTTAAGCAACGTGTTTCAAGAAAAGGGATCCATCATACCGTGCCAAGAATGCGACACCTGGCGAACCTATGTCGGCAAGGACAAGAAGCTCAGAATCTTTAACGGGCCGCTGTCGGTGCAGGAACTTGGCGAACTCCGCCAACATCCCTCCTATGGCGGCGCCAAATCGCTGGTAATGGTTCGAGAAACCGCGTTCGGCGTCGAGCTCAAGGCGGTACGGATAGATGACGGCAAAATTCTTTACCAGTTTCTCGCCGACAGTTCGAAGACCCTCAACAAAGCGAAACCTTGGCATCATTTGACCGCAGAAAAGGACCGGCGCATGGCTGGCGAGAGCCTGTCCTATGTTTTTATTCACATGGGCATCTATCCCAAACCCATCATCCAAACCGAGTTTGTCGAGCAATGGGGGATTAGGAATCAACATATTACGGGTGTCGGAATTTCGCTTCTCAATCCGACCCTGGCGCTCGGTCTGGTCTACCACTATATTTTCCCGTCCATGAAACGCTTTCACATAAGCGGGGCCGCATATTTTCCGCTGCAAGAGGCGTTGGCTCGCAGCGAAGACTCTGATCTCACGAGTTCATTTGTATTTCAAGCCATGGCGCAGTACAATTTTGCCAATAGCTATGCGGTGTTTGCGTCGATCAATTCTCAAGGAACCTTTTCGATGGGTTTCAGTTTTTACAATCCTATGCTGATGCCGTTTTTGTTATAGAGGGAGAGGTTACGTGAAAAAGTTGCTCATTCTTGCACTGCTAAGCCTAAGCTGCAATTCGACGCGAGAATTTTGGAACTATGTTGTCGAGGACGGCGTTGAAAAGCCAGCCGCCAATCGCGAAAGCGGAACGGTCGACAGTCAAAAGGTTCTGTCACCGCATAATGTGAAGGTTGTCTACAACGACGGTCAAACCACAACCGAGGTTATAATTCCCATTCTTGCATCCGGACAGCAGATCGTTCTTGAAAACAACTATGATAGAAACCCCGCGGCGCTATCCGTCATTCCACCTGCCCCCACGCCGGCAGATGCGGAGTTGGAGGCGAATTACCTGAAAGAGGGTCATGCGATCAACCGTTCGACGACGCCTGTCAGCATTATTGCGACACACGACAAGATCAAAGAACTCACCAAATCAGGCAACTATGGGTTGGCGCTTCAGTATGCCGAGGTTGTGCTCAAACGATATCCTAATCACGTCAAGACGCTGCAGATCAAGGGCTCCCTTCTGCTGAAGCTAGGAGAACGAAAGGCCGCGCTTGAAACTTACTATAAGGCGCAGGAAATCGAACCGGACGCTAGAGTTAAAGAACAGATCAACAAGCTCGAACAAACCTTAAAGTAACTGGGAGATCTCATGAAACGAGCAATGTTATGGATGGCAGGCATGGCGGCCGCGACCGCTCAGGCGCAAGTTCAAACTCCGCCGGCCATAAAAGAAGCGATCGACCAAATAGAGCAAAAGTTTTCGCTTCTTTTGGAAGACGAATGCGACGACGAAAGTTGCTATTCCATTGGTTGCGAGGTGACGAAGTTTAATACCCTCGATCAAAAGGAAGTCTCCTCGCTTCCTGGTTTCAATGACGACGTACCCGCAGAGGCAGTTAGCTACAAGCTCGCTAGCGCTGTCTGTGAGTATGCCCACGAACCTGCGCTCACCAAGGAACAGGTTGATAATCTGACAGCGCGACTCAAGCAAAAGATCACGTCACCCGGCGTTATAATCCAAATTCGTCCAAAAGCTCTTAAGCCAAAAATAGAGGAAGAAGAACCCGGTGTAATTCCAAAAGACAAAACGGTCACAACCAATGATTTCTGGCGCGAATTTTTGCCTTTTGCGCCGTGGCTTATTACTCTTTTCGTGGTCTCTCTTATAGGCTACGGTTGGATTTGGGCTTTCCGTCGTTTAGGCCGCCAAAAAAAGAAGGAAGGCTCAAAAGTGACCACAGCGCTCGCGCTTGCGGACGGAAACGGCATTCCGGCCGAACCGTCTACGGAAGACATCGACGAACGCATCAAAAATCTGAAAAACGACCTCGTCAGCGACCCTTCTCTCGTCGGTCATTTGCTGAAGTTCGACTTTGGCAGCGACAACATTGGCGAACTTTGCTTGTTCTTACGCTATTTTGGACCGGAGCTCCTACAACCTTATAAGGAAGTTGAAGAATATAAAGATCTTTTGACGCAGTTAAGCCGCGAATACAGTAACCGTGCTTCCGATCAGACGGTAAACGAAGTGTGGCGCTTCCTTGATAGAGTTGATAAAGCGATTACTGCGGCGAAAGTCCGCATCGATTATAAACCACTCGTCGAGGAGTTCTTATTTTTAGCGTCGCTTGACGTTGAGGAGTTCCTGCTCATGCTTCGAGAAGTATCGGAAAAAGAAGCCATTGCGGCAGTATCACATGCCCCGCACAAGCTGCGCGAAACTTTCTTTGCTCAAGCGAATCCGCAATTTACGTCGAAGTTTATCGACTATCTCACCAGCGTCGAGAAAATGCCCGATCAGTTCGTCCGCGCCACGGCGATTAAATTACGCCAGATTCACGAAACAAAAGGCGGCGAAATCCGAACGGCAAAAATCGACCGCGTCCCGTTGCTCGAACAGGCTCTCAATGCACTAACTCCAGATGCACGACGTAACGTCATAGAAAACATTGCCCGAGAAAAGCCGGAACTGATGAAAGACATCGGCGCCAACGTTTTTCTCGACGAGTCTGTGCTTTATATGTCGACCGCAGTGCTCAACGACGCGTTTCTCACTATTTCGCCCAAAGAGGCGGCAGCATTCCTCGGCGCCCACCTCTGGGGCGACAAGGCACTGGCCAAACTTGACCCTCGTCTGAAAGAAAGCATCGAGAAACAAAGAACGACTGCGGTACTAAGCAATACCGCACTCCAAACCGACGCGAGAGAAAAACTGGCGAACTATATTAAGCAACTTCATCTCGGCGGAAAAGTCGATCTTGTCAGCATAAACTCCAAACTCTTGGGTAAATCATGAGACGCACCGTCCTCCTTCTTTTAGCGCTCCTGCTATCGGGCTGCTACGAAGGATGGGAGTACAAGGGCAAGAACGGCCGAACCCCCGATGGCCCAGACGGACCGGAGCCCGAGCCCGTCGACAAGAAGTACGCTTATATCCTCTTTGAGCCTTTCGTGATGGCCTCCGACGCGATAGCCGACACAAGCTGTTTTCCCGATCAATCCATCGCTCTCTTTCGCAGTACGGAGTGGGAACTTCGTATTTCCTCGATCACGTCCGCGCTTGAGCAACTTGCCGAGACCGTCGTCGTGTCCCAACAAAACGTGACGGCGGCGGATTGCAATACAGTCGCCATAGCAAGATCTCGTTCTCTAGAAGTTGAGCCTTGGGGCAGCCAAACCGCGCCCACCCAAGACCCGTTGGATCGCCCTTTTTTGCACCTGAAAGCGGCGTTCTGGGAAGGCGATCCGGCACAAAACCCAGACTTCATAGTCGACGCTGACAATCATTGGACGGCTTGGATGGATTTGACGGCGCAAGGATGGCAAACGCTCAGCCTGAATTACTTCGTCATCACAGACAGAAACAACGGATTCTTTTCGTTGTGGGAAACGGAAGTTCCATCTGATTTGCGCCAGACCGGCACCGAAATAGAGCCGGTCAATCCTACCCAAGAAGGCATTGACGAGCGCAATCAAACGATTGCCGACGATACAGGCGAATTGTCAATCTGGCTACAGCAACAGTAGAAGACTTTATGAGTATCCTTCGACCCATTGCTCTGCTCTCCGTTGCACTCTTGTCTTGCAGCAAGCAACCCCTGCGCGACGATCGCGGCAGCATCGAATTCGCGACCATCCATTGGTTCGAAAACGAAGGCGTCGCCTATCTTTTCTTCAGGGTGAATGAAGACACGCGCCGATTCTGGGCGCCGAACTTCGACATAGAATATGACTATATCGACGAGGAAGGCACAGCTCAACACGCAAAGAGAGATGACATCTACTCGGAACCTGGTGTTCATGAGCATCAAACCGTTGCCTGCGGAAAAAAGCTGACCTGTGGCAGTTACAGCTTTCGCCTGCCTGGCCGCCTTGTGGACGCCACCCTAAGGTTTGCCTATGACAAATCGGACAGCATCACGCTCCAAAATGAGCTGTCCGTGCAGAATCATCTCAAAGATAACGGGGCGAATTCATACAGCGCTCTAATGTATGGCGTGTTCAACGAAGAAAACGACAGAGTCCAGGTTCGCACATACCATAACTTCGGATTACCGTCGAACGACGAAATTCCAGCCTACGGCATGAAGCGGAAGTTTCTTATCACGGGGACGGAAGTTTTTGACACGACCTTAGACGAAATCGCAGAACATGCGCTGGCGGTGGAGTCGCCAACGTTGTTTCCAGCTTCATTTTGCAACGTGGCCGATCAAACACAGGAAGCTGTAATTTCCGGCAACGACACCTGGTTACAAAACTCGTTTGACGACGGCCAGATCGCCCGCGGAGTCTGCTTTTCGGGAACACCGCTCGATCAAGACGAAAACGCTTTGGGTGAGGAATTTCTGGGATACGCTCGCCGAAATCCCGTCGTCAGCCGCGGTGATTTCACATACGAAACCCCACTTACGGAGACCGTCAACATTCCGGTCATCGTTGATGTGTGTCCGGACGAGCCGTTCTCGGCAGAGTTAAGGGACGAGGAATTTTTCGAATATCAAAAGTATATCGTCAACCAGTCGGACGCGCCGACCGACGTTTGTATACGCTTGGGAAAACTCAACGAATTCAAGACGGAATTGGCAGACGTCCTTGCCTCCAAACTCTCCGACGCAAAACAGGCTAGCAGCGGCAACAAGGATTTCGTTTTCATCGTCGTATTTCATCAGCGCCTCGCGAAGGAGTTTGTGACCTTCCATTCGGCACTAGCGGGAGAGCTAACAACTATCGTTTCGCAAGAAGTTGTCCGGGATTCTCCGCGGCTCGTAGGAGCCTTTATTTACGAATCGGACATCTTCTTCAAACCTACGGCTGTTCAACAGAAATACCTCCTCTGGTGCCCGCAAGAGCAGCTGAACCCGGAGGACGTGCAGGACTTAGGCGCAAAAGAAAACTGCACGATCTTGCCCTCCGCAAAACTTGATCTAAAAATCATAAACTTCGTAACGCCGCTTGGTCCATTCCCGTCCCTTGCCGGTTATCGGGATTATCTTAAGAAATACGATGATAAAGGCCTTGCCAGCGGCCCGAAGCTAAAATTCTACTCCGTTCCACAAAATGTCAACACACGAACCGATTCCAAAGGAACGGTGACGTTTTTTAGCGGCGAACGCTTTGCGATAGGCGCTGACGAAAGAGCGAAGTTTTGCTTCGACGAAACCACCGCCGGTTTCGACTCCCTTCGCTTTCGTAAGTTTGGAAGCGCTGATTCAGAACCCAACCTAACCTACCAAAACATCAATAAGGTATGGTTGTCAGATTCCGCACAAGGCGAGTATTCCATCGGAGTGTATTGGGACTTTCCTTTTGTCGGAGGCGTTCAATATAAATCCACAGTCCACGGCCAGATCCTTAGCATCGCCCCTTACACAAAAAGCTCAAGAGCTTATGAAGCGCTTGGCGATGAGAAATGGCGTCAGACCACTTGGGATATAGGCAGTCTCGTCCAACATTGCCGGCAGTATTGCGACAACCCGTTTTTCGACGAAGCGGGAAACTACCAAATTGCAACCGCTTGGCTCGGACTCGACGAATCCTATTGTCCTGACTCGAAAATCCCGGAATGGAGAGAAGAATGATCTCCAGATTTGCCTTAGCGCTAACACTATTTACCCTTGTCCCGTGCCTGTGCATGGCTGAAGAATCAAAGAAAGATACGTTTTCCTCGGGCACGCTTGTTGACGAAGTGGTGGCGCAAAGCGAGGACAAACATTTATATGACTGGCGAAACTACGAGACGGAGTACGAGTTCTCGTATGGATATATGGACGAAAGCAACAACTTTGAAAACGAGGTTTATCAACTTGGCTTAGGCATGCCCAGTGTTTCGGGTTCCTATATGCGAATGGGTCTGAGGCGCGTTAACGTCTATCCAACACCCTCGTCCAATCTCCTGGGCCGCACGCCTTTCACCCAAGCGGCCGGGCGAACTCGGTACGAAGTTTATGCCCGATATGACATGTCCATCCTCGAAGGCAGAAGTTTCACGCGCCTAAGTCCGTGGATCAGCGATCTGGGTCACGCAATGTTTTTCACCGCGGGTCTACACTATCGACACGCCAACAAGGGCTGGGTCCCCAAAAAAGGAGACCCTCCCGACCGGCTTCCGGGTCAAAAGGCGGTGGACGGTCTCTTTGGCGTAGAATTAGGTTTTAGATGGCAGATATTCCTTCCGGAACAATTCGGGATCGTCTTTGACGCAGCTCATGTGAGGCGCACCTTCGCGAGTGTCGACCTGTCCTATTGGACTTACTTCTCTGGGGGAATTACCTGGGCGCCGTAGCAAAAAAGATAGCGCTGTTATGCGCGGCCGCCTGCGGCGCTCCCGCACTTGGAAATGCGCTACCCCAAGCGAGATTGCTTATGGACCAGGGCAACGCGGAGGAAGCCGCGGCACAATATGGGCAGATCTCGGTTAAGTCGGAAGATTGGCCCGGCAAGCTCCAAGACGGCATTCGGTTCAACATTCTCAACAATCGATATCAGGAGGCGTGGCGTCTGGTGCAACTCGCGAAGAGACTCCACACAGATGTACCTGATCTGTACTACTACGATCTGCTGAGCTCCACACTGGGCGGGGTTTGTCCCCTAAAAAAAGAGCATCCCAACAAAACATTCGAAGCACTCCTTCATGCTTACACCTGGAGAAACTCGAGTCGATTTCGTGGTGACGTGTCGAAGACCGATCCTTATGATGCCGCTGCCTCAAGCCAAAGAGTAGGCAGTCTCGGATCCAACCAAGCCTTTTTCCTCGACGAAATTCCCAAGGCGCGTTTGCAAAAGCAGAGCGGTTGTCGGGGGTACAAAAGCGATTTAAGCGCCGACAAGAAGACGGTCAACGGTTTTGAATTCGAAGTCTTAAAGTCTTGGTATGAAAACGTTTATGACACCGTCCCCGAGTCAGGTATCCAAGGCAGAGAACTTGTATTACCGAGAATTCTCGAACTCGCGGTAAAGCCTGAAGACGAAAAACTCCGATCGCACATTCTTTCCCGCCTGCGCGATGTTGATCTCGAAACTTGGAAATTGTTCGAACCGATAGACCGAAGATATCTTTATGGACTGTTGATTAAGCAGTTCCCCAAACTCGCACCGCGAAAATCGGAGGAAACAAGCGATGCGTTTCGGCTTTGGTTTTTCCTCGTTACAAATGATGCAACGGAGCAAGCCCCAGCATGGCTCGGTCTCGTGACCTACGACAACCTAAGTGACAAAACAAAGGCATCGATACTCGAACACCTTCTCACCATAAATGGCGTGAACCATCTGGATTATATCCTTTACCTGCAAGCGCTCCACAAATACCAACAAGGCGACGTCAAAGCGTCGTTGTCTTTCTTGAGAAGGCTTTTTTTCGAAGAAACGTCAGGGGGCCAGACGGATCTTGAGATAAGCGCCGTGGACCTTTCGTATTTGATTCTGAGAGAATACCAACTCGACGATAAAATGGCCGGCGCAATTCAGAGCGCTTTACCTACTCATCTCTGGCATGCGGTTTACCGTCGTTTGTTGCTAGATTATGCGTACGCCGGAAATAACAAAGGAACAGAACACGTGTTCAAAATGATGGAACAGACTAAGTCCAAAACAAAGCTAGGCCTGAAGGAAGACGAAGTGTCTTTCGTCAAAGCCTACTCTGCCGGATCTGCGTCAGGTGTCAAACAAGTCGTCGGCAACTGGGAGGAACAGCGACAATTCTCGACAAGCCGAATAAAGTTTTTGGCCGAATTTTTTAGTAACGCGTTGTCATCGAAACAAAAACAGGGCCCTCGCGATAGCCTTCGCAAAACCGTTCTCGATTACTTGGAGCGAGAACAGAAAAAACCAACGCCTCAGCAAAAGCAGATAGAAGAACTTGTTTTCATCCTGCAAGACACGCCGAAGACCGACTGGCTCAAAGGCAGCGAACTCGTGCGTTCAGGGACAATCCACATGGGACAAATTTCCTTACAGAACACCGTCAATATTGAGTTGCCGTTTGTATTTGATCAGGTGAAAAACTCGCGTAAGCGCCTCCTTCTCGCGATGCCCGTCGGCTACCAACAGCAAAAATGGCAAATCCAATGAATCTTGCTTTTCACTGCGCGATCCTTCTCGTTGGCCTGCTTTGGAGCGACGTCATAGGCGACGAACAACCGATGCCGCCCATGCCTCATCCCGGCGTCTCCGGTCCTATGCAAAAACAAACCGGGCTGACTCCTGGGTCTGGCAGACCAAAAATCACCGGCGTTGGTCGACCCAACATCGACGAAGAAGCTTTCCAACTGTCGTTCCGAAGACAGGCTCAAAAAGATCTTCTCAAATGCCTTTACGAAAAAATCGGTCCTCGCGGACGCCTTGTCTTGCGCGCGGATCTCACCAAGGCTGGCAAGCTCCGCAATACCAGCGCCCTCAACGCCGAACTGCCCGCATGCGCCAAGCGTTCCATGGAGGATATGAGTTTTGATCATCTTACGAAGGAGATGCGCAGCGACTTTGCTGTGCTTCAATGGGCTCTCGACTGGTAGGGCCACCGCAAAGGCGCGTTGACGGAAAACCCACCTGCCGCCAGCAACGCTGATGGCACCCATTCTCGGTCTCGCAGAGAATTTACCTTCTCAGGAAGGGCTCATATAGCGGATCGTTAGCATCATTCGGGCGTTCCGGGTTGCGTTGACCGTTGGCGCATGTCGGATGCGCATGTCCATCAAATAGACGTCACCGGCGCTGCCGCACATCTCAAGCACGCTCTCTGGCTCGGGAGCGACATAGCGATGCCTGTGAGAACCTATGATCGCCATAGTTCCACCGCCCCGAGGCGCAACGTTGTCCAGAAGCACGAAAATTTGGATACCGGGAATTGCATTACCTGAAGGGGCTACTAAGTCGACGTGCCAGCCAATCTCAGGCACTGCCCATTCTTCCTTTTGCGGTGGAGTCACGAGAATTTGTGGCCGGGCTTGAGCAGGTCGCAACTTCAAGCCCGCCAGCGAATTCAAAAAGGAAACGAGTTCTTCTGGAATGACCTCGTCGAAACAAGTGTGATGTTGAAGCCTTTGTGCAATACTTCCTGCAACTTGAAACGGCGAAATGCCGGCGAACTTTTTGGTTTGCCATTTGCCGCCTTCTCGGAGGTGCAGACGTTTAAGTTCTTCGTAAATATATTCCTTCGCCGGATCGGTCTTGTTCTTCGGGATAGCGCGTTTGAGGCATAAGACTCCAGTCTCGGCGAATGCGGCTCTATGATTTTCGTTGACTTTCATTTTTAGCACTTCAGAATGCGCTGGGTTAACTCTCGACTGGTAGGGCCACCGCAAAGGCGTAGATCAATTCCCACAGCGCTTCGTATATTCTTGGTTTGAGCGTTAAAATTTTAATCGCGGAGGCGCGGAAGTTTGGAAACGCGGAAAAAAATATTAGTTCATCTCACTCCACTGCAACGCAAGATGACTAAACAGCCGCATCCCCACTTTTAGAGCATTGTCATTAAAGTCAAAATAGGGACTATGCAACGAAGGAAAATCTTTGTTCTGCGTATCGTCAAGCCCTAGGAAGAAAAAGACCCCCGGCCGTTGTTCCAAGTAATAAGAAAAGTCTTCCGCCCCCATCGACGGGAATGTTCCGTGGACAATAGCTTCACTACCGAGACATTTTGTCAGTAGGTCCGTCGCAGTTTCACAGGTCTTGGGATCGTTGTAAGTCACAGGATACCCGGCCTGGAATCTGACCTTCGCCTCCACCCTATGCGCCTTTGCGGTATAAGTCGCTATCTCGACGAGACGCTGTTGGCACTCTTCGAGAACGGCTTTGTCAACGGATCTAATAGTTCCCGCAATGGAAACGTCTTTCGGAATGACGTTCGTAGCTGTTCCCGCGTTAAACTGCGCCACGGTCACCGCAAGAGGCTCCACCGGCGCGAAATTGCGCGAAACAATCGTCTGCAAGCCGTCCACAATCCTTGCTGCGGCAAGAATCGGATCGCAGCTCAGATGTGGGAAAGCGGCATGGCCACCTTTGCCCTCAATATCGATATAAAATTGGACGTTTGCCGCAAGAAGCGGCCCTTTTTTCACAACGATTTTGCCAAGCGGAGCTTCAGGCCAGCCGTGAAGACCAAAAATGACGTCGACGCGCGGGTTCTCGAGAACCCCTTCCTCGCACATCTTCTTCGCGCCATGGCCGCCCTCTTCGGCGGGTTGAAATATGAACTTCACCGCACCCTTGAGGCGCGCCCGGAAATTAGAAAGCAAAAGAGCCGTTCCCAACAAGTTGGCAACGTGTCCGTCGTGACCGCATGCGTGCATCACTCCCTTGTTGGCAGATTGATGGGCCGCACCGGTTTTCTCAACAATCGGCAAAGCGTCCATATCCGCCCTCAGGCCCACCACGGGACCCTCTTCGGCGCCCTTGAGCAACCCCACAACGCCCAGATTGTCCGCATATCGGCTTACCTGCATGCCAGGAATCTTTTGAAGGAAGTCAAAAACGTACTGCGCCGTTTGCTTTTCGTTCCACGTCAATTCCGGATTTTTATGCAGGTGTCGCCGTATTTCGCTCACCTGCGGCCAAAGTTGTTTCACTTCAGCGTCAATCAAAAGGGGAAGATCTAACGGCTTAGCCATCGAGTGCTCCAGCGTTGAGTTATACAGCTTGTAGCAGAAATTCAAGGGTAGGTCAAAAATGGACCGCCATTCGTCATGCCCGCCGCGAAGGACGTCGGACATCTCATCTATCTAAACAATCCAACTTAGAAAAGATCTCCGCCAAATCTTGGTCTTCGGACATCAAACGGAGACCATATCGATAGACCTTATAGCAGACATTCTCGGGAGACGATTCATTGTCGTAAAACTGCGACTGATACAACATGCCCCACACCAGCTCCAGACGGATCTCGCCTTCCGGAACAACGAGAATCAGCTCCGAATCGGGAATAATCCAATGGGGAGATAATATACCAATACCGTATTTGGACACGTCGACAGACGTACAAGGGACTTTTTCCCCAGTCTTTTCGAAGATCAGGTAGCCAGGCATCCGTTTCGTATTCATACGCGGATGACGCCGCCCGTCATGCTCTTGCAACAAAGCAGTCATGGTAAAGTTCCTTGATTACATCTATTAACCTGAGCGGAAAAAACACCGCGACCTTGAGAACCCCTGAAAATTTACGTATTTTCAGAGGGTTAGAGGCGAATAATTTCTTAGCCGAACGCCGGGATACCCGTAATTTGGTTGCCCACAATCAAGGAGTGGATGTCGTTGGTACCTTCGTACGTATAGACTGTTTCCAGGTTGCACATATGCCGCATACTCTTGTACTCGATCATAATACCGTTGCCGCCGAGAATATCACGGCACATCCTCGCGGTGTTGAGGGCGATTTCAACGTTATTCTGCTTCGCCATACTGACCTGAGAGAAATCCAGCTTGCCTTCGTTCTTAAGTTGCCCTAAACGCATTGCCAAAAGCTGCGCTTTTGTGATCTCGGTGAGGATGACGGCTAGCTTCTTTTGTATGAGCTGAAAGGAAGCAAGCTTGCGGTTAAAGAGTATACGATCTTCGACGTATTTCTTGGCTTCGTCAAAGCAAGCTTCCGCCGCACCCAGAGCTCCCCACGATATGCCGTAGCGCGCCTGCGTGAGACAAGAAAGAGGTGACTTAAGGCCATCGGACTTAGGTAATACTGCATCCTTCGGCAACTTAACGTTGTCGAAATAGAGTTCGGACGTGACGGAGGCTCGAAGCGACAATTTACCGGTCATTTTACGCACCGTAAATCCTTTAGTGTCACAAGGAACGATGAAGCCTCTAATGCCCTGCGCCGTTTTTGCCCACACCACCGCGACCTTCGCAAGATTGCCGTTGGTGATCCACATTTTAGATCCGTTAAGGATCCAGTGGTCGCCCTTATCTTCCGCCTTTGTTTTCATCGCGCCGGGATCCGAACCGCCGTCGGCTTCCGTTAAGCCGAAACAACCGATAGCTTCGCCCGATCCCAGTTTGGGCAACCAATGGCTCTTCTGGGCTTCGCTGCCAAATGCATGGATAGGGTACATAACGAGCGCGCCCTGAACCGAAACAAAACTTCGGAAACCCGAGTCGCAGCGCTCAAGCTCCTTCATGATCAGGCCGTATGCGATGTTGTCCATGCCCGGCAAGCCGTAACCCGAGAGGTTGGCGCCAAGCACGCCTAGTTCGCCAAGCTTTGGTATGAGATCAAGAGGAAATTCTTCCTTGAGGTAGCACTCGGCAATCCGCGGTTCCATTTCCTTTTGAACGAAGGCGCGAACGGAATTCTGCACCATCTTTTGCTCTTCGTTGAGCAGGTCTTGCAGGTGAAGGTAATCAGGATACGGCGAACAATGTGGTTTTACCAAAACATACTCCTTAAAAACTCGAATCTTCGTAAATCTACTTGAGAATCATCCTTCTATTGAGAACCATCACATAAAGGCGACCCAGCAACAAGAGCACCATGAGTGCCGAACAAATCCAGTTGAGACCGCGGTCTAGCGTCCCGTCCTTTATGAGGTACAAAGCTCCATATCCTACTATAATGAAAGCAGCAATATCAAGTTCGGGCCTATATTTTGTGGTGAGAAACCGGTGCACCGAGAATTTTTCCGGCGCCGAGCCCGCCACGGGCAAAATATTAGGAATAAAAGCGGAAATATAAGTTTTGTACTCCCGATATCTGGGGCCCCACAGCCGCTCATGAGAATCGTCCTCGGATCTGCAACAATGCCGATAGAGGGTGAGAACTCCGACGAGAACGTAAATCGCGGACCATTGCCCCCGCGCCGCAATACACACTCCCATCATTATGAGAAACGTTGCAAAGTGGAAGGGATGCCGGACAAATCTATAGGGTCCTGTGATCTCGAATCGAAAGGGGTCTTTTTGAAATCCGGCCGTGATGAGTCGGAGCAAGATTCCTACGGCGCTTAAGCTAGCGCCCAAAAGAAAAGAATCGGACGTAGGATCGGCCTCATAAAAGACGAGGGGCGTCAGCCCTAGAGCGAAGAGACAGAGAGGTTTGCGAACGATGGTTCTCGCAAAAAATCTTATGTTCTCCACCTGCGATAACCCCACAGCCATTGTTCCGGATAGGTACCAACTTGGGCGCCGATTTCATCGGCCATGACTTGCGTCAATTCTTGCTCGTCGCCAAAACTATGATTGGGTTCCAAGAGTACCTTGCTTATTATTCTATAACGCCAAGGTGCTATGCGTACACAAAAAGCCGCAACGACGCCGCAGTTTGTTTGAATCGCCAATCTCGCAGGGCCGCTCACAAACTCGGTGGGCTTTCCCATGAAATCAACGACCGGTCCTTTTCGGCCTTCGGGTTTTTGGTCCATCACAAAACCGAGGAAGTCATTGCCCCGAAGCACGCCCAACATGTCTCTTAAGATTGATTTTCTATTGGACCAGAGGACCCGGACTCCCAGGTTGGCCCGTATTTTCTCAATATAGAAATTCCCGATCTCGTTGCGGCTTGGCTTTGCCAACGCGTGAAACCCGCCCGGAAAGTGCTTCGCGCACATGGCGCCGAGGAGCTCCCAACTGCCCAAATGCGCCGTAACTACCATGGCGCCTTTGCCGTCGGCGCGAAACCGATGCAGTATTTCCCGGAACCCGTCTTCGCCTTCAAAAGTAATGAAGTCGCGGCCTGCCTGGTAGGCGAGCATCTCTAGAGTACTGGCTGTTTGATGACGGATGACTTGATCAGCGAAGAGCTTCGCAAACGAGCTATGCGCCGGAAGACCCTTGATAAAGAACAAATTCTTATAAATGCGGCGGCGTTCGCTTCTGAAGAACACAACGCCCAGAGTTTGGATAATTCCGATGACCCCAGGCACAAGTATGCGAGGTAGCCTGCCCATCAGGGACAAGATCCAATGAAAAACCCGCCCTGCGATCGAGGGATAGACCTGTGCCGATGCCGAGAGAGACTCCATGCCTACGTTATTCGCCAGCCTTGGAATTGAAGAACTCCCAAGCCCTGTAAGAACTTCTTACCAAAGGTCCGGACGCCACGGACAGGAAGCCGAGCGACTCAGCGACTTGCTTCAAATGCGCGAACTCGTCAGGGTGAACCCACCGTTTGATGGAAAGATGCTGTTTGGTGGGACGCATATATTGGCCCAGAGTAAGAAAATCCACGTTATGAGCTCGCAGGTCTTTCATAGACTCCACGATTTCGTCCTCTGTTTCGCCTAGGCCCAGCATGATCGAACTTTTAGTATAAAGGTTGTAAGGGGCGAGCTTCTTAACGTCTCGAAGCACTCCTAACGACCGATCATAGGTTGCGCGAGCGTCGCGCACTCTAGGAGTAAGCCGACGCACCGTTTCGATATTGTGGGCATAGACTTTAGGCTGACCCTCAAGCAGCGCCGACAAAGACTCTGGCTTACCGGAAAAATCTCCGCCAAGGAACTCTATGATAGTTGAGGGACTCTGGTTGCGTACCTTGTTGAAAACATTCTTGCAATGGAACGCCCCGCCGTCTTCCATATCGTCGCGGTCCACCATGGTGATAACGACGTACTTAAGCCCCATCTGCTGGACGCTCTCGGCGACTTTGACCGGTTCTTCTTTGTCGTACCAGCCGCCAGGGTTGCCCGTTTTAACATGGCAGAACCGGCAAGCCCGGGTACAGGTATCGCCCAAGATCATAAATGTCGCGGTATTGAAGGACCAACATTCTCCAATATTCGGGCACTTAGCCTCTTCACAAACGGTGTAGAGTTTGCGCTGGCGCAAGTCCTGCTTAATCTTGAAATAGGTCGAGCCTGTCGGCACCTTGGTCTTGAGCCATTCAGGTTTTTTGACGTGAAGCGGTTTTTGTGGTTCGGTTGGTTTTGATTCCATGGTATTGAGTCTTTGTTAAGGTACCGAACCATACCACCGTTTCAACGGCAAATCCAGCGATGCTATCGCTAGCTTAGGAATTCAGTTTTCTCCCATGACAAGCTCAGGAACGACTCTCGTTACACCCCAAGATATGCTCCAGGTTTGGCTGGAAACGCTCTATGCGTGCTCTAAGCCGCCAAAATCCCGCGGCATTGTTCTGGAGCCCGGCAAGGAACATCGCCGGTTCGACGCCCTCCTCCGCGCTCAATCTTCGGACGTCGTTGCCCTTTGGGAGAGTTTTACCCAAGAACGCGAAAATATCGGTCGATACCTTCACGACCCTAAAAGAGCGGTAAGCGCTTATCTTTTGGGCTTCCATTTACCCAACATCATGCGGCTCGGCATTGGCTTTGCTCGCCTGAAATACAGCAAACTCTTTATGGAAGAGCTAACGAAACCGATGTCGGTCATGGATATTGGCGCGGGCACCGGCTCAATATCCTTAGCGATCGCCGGGGCGCTCCATCCCAAATCTCTGAAACAAACTTCTTTTTATCTTATTGAGAGTCGCAATGCCTTCATCGACGCTGCGAAGATTGGTCTGATGCGGGCGAAAGTTGATGAGAAAAAGATTCATCCCAAAAAGACCAAGTTGGAAGATTTTTTCGGCAATAGAACCGCCATCGAGAAAATCGCCGCTGATCCCAATGTCCTCATCATAGGTCTTGGCTATATTTGGAACGAAATTCTTCGCAAAACCAAACTCCGCAACGACGTGATGAATTTTCTTTTCCAGCGACACAAACACGGACACGAAACAATTGTGATCGTAAGCGAACCCGCAAACGAAAAGATCTGTCGGGACGTTATGTCTCTCCGAGAAGAGCTCACCGAAATGGGCTTCGAAGCTCAATATCCTTGCCCTCATTCCGCCCCTTGCCCCATGCTCAAAAGGTCGCGAGACTGGTGCTTCAGCGAGGCCAATTGGAAACGTCCCCGGCAAATTGAAGCCGTCGACAAAATTCTGAAGATTAACCGCACAAAGATAAATTCAACGCTCTTCATCCTAAGCGCGCACACGGATCTGCTGCTACAGAGAACCGGAGGCGTTGTCGTCGGCAAACCCGCGGATCGCGAGACGTCGCGCGTTGAATACCTCGTATGTTCAGAAGGCGGCCTGGAAAAGCAACCCGCCAAGCTGGCGTCGCTTCATCGAGGCGAGACATGCCCTAAGGAAACGCCGAAAAGATAACTTAGGCTATATTAGACTAAACCCACAAATATCCATGAGAGCCTGAAAGTTCGGCGGCGGAGCAGCCTTCAATCGGCTGACTTTGCCGTCCTCGGAGAGACGAATTCCAACCTTATAGGCATGCAAAAGATGATGCTTCGCTGTCAGCTCAGTAACTTCATTTGGCAGATTCGCTTTCTTATCCCCATATTTCTTGTCCCCTAATATTCCCAAGTTGTTCTTGGCAAGATGCACGCGAAGTTGATGGCTTCTTCCCGTCACGGGCTTGCAAAGGATCAGGCTGACGCCGAGCTTTTTGTTAACGCCGAGGACTTTGAAATGCGTCAAAGAGTGTTTGCCGCCTCGAGCTAGTACTCGCACTGTCCCTGCGGGACTGATTGCCGAGAGATTGCACTCCTCGGTGTGTTCTTTCCATGCCGGAACGCCGTGGCAAAGAGCTAAGTACTCTTTTTCCATGCTGCGGCTTTTGATCTCTTCCGTCAAAAATGCACAAGATTTTTTGTTCTTTGCGACGAGAAGAACACCCGATGTTTCCTGATCGAGTCGATGTACGAGAAGCCAGTTTCGCTTTTGGCCAGTCAATTTATCAAGAGCGCTCGTCACGTGATAGACAGCCTGAGAACGCGTCGCCTGTGTCAGCAGGTTGGGCGGCTTGTTGATAACGACGACGTCCTCGTCGTCGTAAAGGATGTCGTCCTGAGTGAGAGGAACGTCGAGATGTGCTTGCGAAAATGCTTTCGCGTCGTAGTTAAATTCGACAAGGTCGCCCTCTTCAACGACGCGGGATGCGATGCGCACGCGCTTTTTATTCACGTACGTTCCGCCCATGTCGATGATCTGCTTGGCCTTGCGGCGGGAGAGTTTTTCGTCGGACGCGGCTATGGCCAAATCCAACCTTAGTCCCGCTGATCGACGGCTTACTTTAAAAGATACTTTTTTCATTTCAAAATATTTCCGTGGCTGCGACAAAACTTTGCTTAGAGTCGATCAGCTTCTTGCGTCGCTCCGACAAGAAGTCTAGAACCTTCAGCATGGAAGGCGGCAAATGTTTTTTCTGGCTGTCGAGCTGCGACCACAGAGCTAAAATAACATGCTGCTTCGAGGTTCCGTGCGCAAGTTTCAAGATCAGGCTGAAAGATGGCTCGCCCCTTTCTACCCGGGTCTGCATCCCGAATACACCGTCGGCTCCTTCTTTCGCAACAACCCTGCCTTCTGCTGCTACCATTATCTGCGTGTCGAGAATGTCGTCTCCGCCCATAAGAACCGGGTTTCGTCCCCACAGATCTTTCATGATGAGAAAACGCGGATCGTTGGAGGCTCCCATCTTGTGCCACAGCGTGACAAGATTTTTGATCGGTGTGTAAACGGTTGGCAAACCGCATCCGTCCGTTACCCACTCTACTTCACATCCGATCTGTGCGTGGATAAAAGTCTTTATCTTTTGCTGCAGCGGGTGATGGGGTTCCCAATAGTTTTCGGGTGAGTATCCGTATACCTTTGACGCGTACTGCATCATGAGGTGCTTACCGCAGCAAAAGTGATAATACCGACTTCTTTGGCGTCCCTCGGCGAAGCATCGACTTCGCTGAATCGGATCGACGGGATAAATCTGAGGCAAAATGAGCTTCGACTCGTCGCCCTGAATCAAGGCTTGGAATTCCTGGAGTCTTTTAACATGAAGTTCCTGGCCGGCCGACGAGGCCATACCCAACGTCCAGATATCCTCGTCCTTGAAAACGTCTGCGCCCAAAAACTGCCAGGGCTTCAGGGTGGAACGCGTGATAACCTTAATATCGCCAATTTGAGGATCCAGAAGTTTGCCGTCTCGAGCCATGGCGCACACGCCATAGGCGAGTATTTCAAAGGCGTTACCCCGCTTAAGCGCAAAGAGAGGCTTGGCGTTTCTAATATCCAAACTTTTAACCCCTAAATTCTAAAAAGCCCTTGTAATTAGCACTTCTATCAGCATAAATCTAGAGTTTTACCGATGCGAGTACCTAGATGACGAGCCGAAGAAAAATCGTTGTAACTGCCGCGCTTCCTTACGCCAACGGAGACATCCACTTGGGTCATATGGTGGAGCATTGTTTGGTGGACTATTGGACGAGATTCCAAAAAATGCGCGGGCACGATTGCGCCTTTGTGTGCGCCGACGATACGCACGGCACTCCGATAATGGTCTACGCAAAAAAGCTCGGCATTACCCCCGAGGCGCTCATTGCCCAGACCTATTCTCGTCACGTTGAGGACTTTAAAAAATTCGAGATCGCTCATGATCACTATTCGTCGACGAACTCAGCTGCGAACAAGGAATTGGCGAGCCAGATCTTCGGAGAAATGAAAAAACAGGGCTACATCCACGAAAAGACGATCGACCAACTCTACTGCGAACATGACAAAATGTTTTTGCCCGATCGCTTTGTCAAAGGCACGTGTCCAAAATGCAAAACGCCCGACCAGTACGGAGACGCCTGCGAGAACTGCAGTACGACGTATTCTCCGATGGAACTGATCCAACCGTATTGCGTTCTGTGTCATAAAACACCCGTCAAAAAGTCCTCTGCGCACTTGTTCTTTGGCCTCAACCAATTTCGGGATTTCCTGAAGTCCTGGGTTCAAGCGCACACCCAAAAGGAGGTGGCCAACAAGCTTGCCGAGTGGCTCGACGGTGAACTGCAAGATTGGTGTATTTCGAGAGACGCCCCTTACTTTGGGTTCGAGATTCCCGGATATCCCGGAAAATACTTCTACGTTTGGCTCGACGCTCCCGTCGGGTACATTTCCTCGACAAAGGAATGGTGCGAGAAAAACGGGAAGTCGTTGAACGATTATTGGAAGAATCCGTCCACGGAAATCTTTCACTGCATCGGCAAGGACATCATGTACTTCCATACCTTGTTCTGGCCCGCGATGCTCAAAGTATCGGGTTTCAACACACCCAATGGCGTTTGGGTACACGGCATGCTGACGTTTGACGGACAAAAACTCAGTAAATCCCGCGGAACATTTATCAACGCGGCGACGTATTTGAAACACCTCGATCCCACGTACTTTCGCTACTACCTTGCTTGCAAACTCAACTCTGACATTGGCGACATCGATTTTACCGTAGACGATTTTGTCAGTAGGGTGAACTCTGATTTGATTGGCAAGATCACCAACGTCGCATCTCGCGGCGCCACCATGTTGGGCAAGCTCGACGGCATATTGGGCGACTTGGATGAAGAAGGCAAGAAGCTCGTCGCCGCCGCAAGGGAACGCAAGAAATATATCGAAGAACAATATGAGGGTCGCAACTACGCGAAGGTGGTCGTAGCCATTCGCGAAATCGCAGATGAAGCCAACCGCTACTTTGACGCGTACGAACCCTGGAAGCTCATCAAGACGGACGAAGCAAAGACGAAGATCGTTCTTACCACCGTCTTAAATCTTTTCCGAATGATGGCGATTTACCTAAAGCCGATTCTGCCGAGTTATGCTGAACGCGTCGAAAAATTGTTTGGCGAAAAGCCGTTTACCTGGGCGAGCCTTGACGAAATCTTAGCTAAGAAGCCGCTTAAGCCTTACGAGCACTTATTAAAGAGAGTGGAGAAAGAAGCCATGACAAAAATCATCGACGAATCGGCCCAAGCCAATGCTGCGGCAGCGCCAGCCGCCGCGCCACAAGCAGCAAAGAAGACGCCGGAAATCGAATACGCCGATTTTGCCAAGGTGGATCTTCGCGTCGGCAAAGTGGTGTCGGCGGAAGCGGTACCCAACGCCGACAAGTTGCTTCAGCTTCGGGTGGATATAGGGGGCGAAGTGCGTAATATTTTCTCCGGCATTAAATCTGCATACAAGCCAGAGCAATTGGTGGGACGACACGTGGTCGTCGTCGCCAACTTGAAGCCACGCAAAATGAAGTTTGGCCTATCCGAAGGAATGGTTATCGCGGCCGGGGACGGCGACGAAATCTTTCTCGCGTCAATAGACGAGGGGGCAAAACCAGGTGATCGCATCCTCTGATCCAACAGAAAATCAATACGTGAGCCTTAACAAGGCTCTTTTCATCAAAGCCTTAATGGATCTCCTGCATAACATCGAAAGCATGTGGGATACAGGTCGTCGTTTGATCCTCTTTCATGAACTGAACGATGCACTTTTGGCGGCGAAGAACCATAAGGACGCCTCGGTGCGGGGACTCGCAATATTGGCGGAAAAACTTTTTAGCGACATGACCTTGAAACAGTTTCTTTCTGTGGTTGTTCCCGTGGAAAGAGTGTATCGGCGAGGTATTGTTGATCACGACATTCTCGTACAGGAAGGAGACTTGCCTGCAGTCGACGTCAATCGCCTTCCGCTTTATGTCATCGCGGACAATATTCGGTCGTCATTTAATGTCGGATCTCTTTTTCGAACTGGTGATTGCATAGGGGTTAAGGAGATTTTCCTGACCGGTTACACAAGCTCTCCGGAGGATGAAAAAACAAAGAAGACGGCTATGGGGTCGGACAAACACATGCATTGGACGTGGTTGCCTCATGCAAAGGAAGCGATAGACATTCTGCGGCGAAAAAACATTCCCGTTGTGGCTGTTGAAACTTTCGCGTCAGAACCGAGCATTCACGAATTTAACTTTCCAATGCCTTGCGCCTTACTACTGGGAAACGAAAAATACGGTTTGAATCCTGATGTTATTCAGATGTGCGACCACAAGGTTCGCATTCCACTTGCCGGAGTTAAGAACTCGCTTAATATCGGCGTTGCTCTTGGTGTTTGCGGTTACGAAATTTCGAGACAATGGAACTTAAAACTAAGTGAGGTGCGTCATTAAAAGAATCTATGTCTTCACCACCACATTGGCACTCTTTATTGCAGCCTGCGTCACAACTCCAGAAACCGACCGGAAACAGGTCATTGTTGTGTCGGACGAACAAATGAGCGCACTGGGCGAACAATCGTATCGCGAGATCATGACGAAAGAAAAACTCTCTACCGATCAAAAACTTAAGAATGAAGTCACGGAGATCGGCAAGCAAATTGCGCAGGTGAGCGGCAAGAAATACGACTGGGAGTTCAACGTTTTTGAATCGAAGGACGTTAACGCGTTTTGCCTGCCTGGGGGCAAGGTTGGCGTTTTCACCGGCATCGTGCCGGTCGCAAAAACAACTGCGGGACTAGCCGCCGTCATAGGACACGAAGTCGCCCACGCCATCGCACGACACGGCGCGGAAAGGATTAGTCAGGCCATGATCCTTCAGGGTTTGCTTGTGACCACTGACGTGGTTCTCCAAAAAAAGGAATATAGGAATATGGTTCTCAGCGCTCTCGGATTAGGCGCGCAGTTAGGGGTTCTTTTGCCCTACAGTCGAAAGCATGAATCGGAAGCCGACTATATCGGTCTGAAGTACATGGCGGAAGCGGGATATGATCCTAACGAAGCCGCTGAATTATGGGTGAGAATGGGCGAAATGCAGAAGTCTAGTCCGCCCGAGTTTCTTAGTACCCATCCTAGTTCAGATAGACGGGCCGCAAATCTCCGGGCTCAAGTAAAAGAAGTGTGGCCTCTTTATGAAAAAAGTCAAAAGAGGCCCACTGTAGCTCTTTAAGGGGTCACAACTTTTACGTCTGGGCTATCGCCGTTAACTTGGAAAATCTGTGTTTTGTGCGTCTTCGAAAACACGCTAGAAACCTCGAGTTGAGTCTCCATTACAATGGAGCCGATTGGATCCGTTTCGGTACCGACATTCGTTGCAGCAACGTTAGTTGTTCTAAAGTCGACGTTCTGTCCCCAAGATACGTGAAGATTGCTTGGGATGATGCTCACAGTCGACAGGAATTTTCCTTTGCCTTGATACTGTCCGCCGAATTGATGCACGACTGTGTAGGTAATATCCGCAAGGACGCCGAGAGCGTTTTTTGCCTGATAGTTATATGATTTGAACTGAAGCTGGGAAAAACCGTTGAGCTGCGTTACGTCGGTGATACCCTTGGGCAGCGCGTTCGCGTAGTCGATGCATACGTTGGCTACGGGTCTGTTTTCTTTGATAATATCCCAAACCATTTTGGCAATGTTGATGATCACTCCGATTTCAATGCCCGCGAATAAGGCGCCGCCAGTCGGATTGCATGCCAACCGGGTTATTCCTAACAAATGCGTTGGCGTGGGCACCTCGGTAATTGTCGTTGTAATTTCCGAGGACTGTTTGTCATTGCTTTGAAGTTCTGAAGTCGCGTCGCCACAAGCGTTAAGCAGACCCGCTACAGTCATAAGAACCGTAAATACCCTGATCATTTTCATACTCACTCCCTTCTAGAATTAATCAATGAAACCTTGCATAGCCTATTATTTTCTAAGGCATCGAAGCAACAACTTCGGGGCTGTTACCGCTTACCTGGAAAATCTGTGTTTTATGAACCGTGTCGAACGGGTTCGATAATCTAAGCTGTGTTTCCATAACAATGGAAGCCACAGGTTCAGCGTCCGTTCCAACATTTGTTACAACAATCTTTGTGGTGTCAAAGTCGAGCCGATTACCTATGGCGACACTGACATTGCCGGGAACGATACTAACAGTGGCTAGAAACTTACCTTTACCGTCGTAACTACCTCCGAACTGGTGCACCACAGAGTAAGTCACGTCCGCTAACACGCCGCCAAAGACGTTCTTTGCCGTGTAATTATATGTTTTATAGTGAAGCTGAGAAAAGCCGCTAAGGTCCGCCGGCTTGGCGACGCCTTTGGGGAAGGCATTCGCGTAGTCGAAACAAAGATTTGTCACCGGACGGTTTTCGAGAATAATCTGCCAGATTTTTTTGCCATAGTTAACAATCTTCCCGATATCAACGTCACCAAAACCACCTGCGGGTTTATTGCTGCAGGCCAACCTTACCAATCCGCGCCTATGTGCAACGGCTGGTACTTCTCTTATTTCGATGATTACGTCCGAAAAATCGTTGCTCGTTTTTGAAGCGGCACCCCCGCAACCGGAAAGTATGGCAACCATAAGAAGCAAAAAGCTTATAATGCTACCCTTCCTCATAAGATGCCTCTCTCATTTCTTAAAATTAGAACATTGTTAAGATACTTAGATTCATCCGTAAACACTTTTTATTGCTATTTTAAAAAATCTAAATAGGGATTATTCCCAATTTCGTGGCAGGCTCTAACATTTTTAGCCAGTTATCAAGCCTAAATTGACTTTTTTTCAAGGCGTGTTAATTTGCTTTCATCGGGTTTTCATTCGTCAGAGAGCCCAAAGGGGGGCAAATGTTTAAGTATATCTTGAGCAGTCTGCTTTTAATCGAAGCCATAAGCTGCGGCGTTCAGCGCGGCAAGATACCGCGAGTCTCGGCCCCAAGTTCGTCGCGGCAAGTCCAAGAATATTCGGAACTCCATGGTCTGCTGTCGACCCTAGAGACGACTTCCCAGCACAGCGGATCTCCGTATTTGTTGAGCTACAACCAAGAATTCTGGTTCGGTAATATGAGTCGCTGCGAACAACTTGGCGACAAGGAAACAGCGCGGGTTTTCCGGTCGTACCTTCGTCGTATTATGGCGGAATTAGACATCGAACACGACGAATCAACAGTGGAATCGTTCAAGCAGATCCCTGCCATTTTACCCAGCACAACCACTTACAATGTTTGTGAAGACCAGCGAACAAACGGCCAACACACGACCAAAAACTTCTATATTATGGCTTCGGACAATAGTCTAAGGTTGATGGTGACCAAGACGAAGTAGGTCAGTGGGTTCTCTTCTCCGTTTGAATCGCCTCCTGAACGGCGGGCCTGTTGCCCATCGCATCCAAAAACCCCATGACGTTCTTGTGATGGGAAATGTCCCATTTCACAAACTTCGTCCAGTTCAACACGACATAAGCATAGATATCAGCGACGGTCACCGTCTCACCCATGAGATATTTATGGGTGGCGAGATGTTGGTCAAGATGCCCTATTCGCTTATCCAGGTTCTGGCGAAAAATTGTCTTAATTTCGTCGCTGTAGTCTTTAAACAGCGGACTAAAGCCTTTGTGAAGTTCCGTGGCCACGAAATTGAGCCACTCCATGCACTGATAACGCTCCCATGTTCCTACACTTGGCATCAAACCTGCCTTGGGTTTCTGGTCTGCCAGATACTGTAAGATAACCGATGCTTCTGTTAAAACCTGATCGTCGTCCGTGATGAGTGTCGGGACGTATCCCTTTGGGTTGTATTCGAGAAGATTGCTTTTGTCCTTCGGGTTGACCTTTTCTAGTGCTGGCTTAATTCCGAGTTCCAACATCGCAATATGCGGAGCGAGCGAACATGCTCCCGGGAGAAAAAACAGTTTCATCTGTGACACCTCCTGCTGCGCTTTACAGCAGGGGGATTGTAGCCTAGTTTTCTTCCGAAAAGAACTACAATCCCCCAGTGTCGTTTTCAAATTAACCGCGCGGACGTGGACGTGGTTCGCCTGGGTTTGGCGCAGGACGTGTACCTCGACCGCCGCATCTTGCGATGCCTTTGAAGTCTTCGATTTCCGCGTTCGTGAAATCGGTTAGGGTCACTTCTTTGCCAACAGCGACTTGCTCAACGCTTCCATTACGGCAGTATACGTCTTCGTAGCTAAAGGTGAATGACGCGATGCAGCGATCGTCTGTACGCAGGCAGAATGCCTTCACGTCAACAGCTGCGCTTGCGTCAATTCCAGCGTCGACAAGAGCTTGGGTAGCCACTTCAATCGCACGATCTTCTCTTTCGTTGGCGTAGCTTACCGCGCTAAGCCCCAATACGGACATCAAAACTAATAGAACTTTCATGATTCCTTCTCCCAAAAAATTGTTTCTCTTCTGTATCTCTTCTTTGACCTAGCGCCAGGTAAAGTCGTGTTTAATTTCTAAATAATTCAATAAGCCCTTTATCTGTGGTGATCCCGTCAAGTTCAACCGTTTGAAACGCATCGTCGATCGTCAAAATCACGGGTTTTCCAACAGACGAGCCCATTTTGTAATAGGTGCCGCTGTACTGTGTCTTTCGTTGCATTAGAATTGGGGCTGCATACGAAGAATATCCTCGCCGCGGCATTTGCAAAACGGTCTGCGCAGGCGTCAATACCAGCCAATTGAAAGGCCGCAAATCTTCCTTGGACTCGCCGAGGACGATGGAGCCAAAGAGATCCTTTGACGAAGCTGGATTTCCCTCATAGATGTTGATCTTCTTGTTCTCGTAACGGAATTCGAAGCAGTCGTGGACTTCTGCACCTAGGAACTGAATGACATCTGAGCTCCGTCGCCCGCAACTTCTTTCGTCAATGCTGCTCGGGGAGATATGAATATCATACGTAAATGACTCCAAGGAAATCTCGCCCGCCTCGGGAGAGATAACAGCATCGGTAATGGAGGTGCTCATGACGTGTTCTTTTTTGCCGGTCGCAAAATCCACGTGAGGAATGCCGAACACATGTCCTAATTCATGAATGGCAATGAGCAGGAAGCGAAGACCGTCGTTGTCCGACCAGAACGATTGCGATCCTTTCGATCCTATATACTTGTCTGGTCCGGATTCCGGAGAAAAGTATACGAATCCTTTTCCTTTAAGCAATTTCGAATCGTAATTAGTTCGAACGCTGATGGCAGCGTAGTCTCCAGGCGAGCCGTCTAGAAACTTGCGTTGGGCGTTAGAAGTAAGCACGCCCAACTGAAAAACGATGTCGGTGTCGTTGCTGCAAGCTTCGTAGACGAAGTCTTGGGAGCCGACTTTGAGGTCTTCATCCATCACACTAAGGGATTGGACTTTTTTAAAATATTCTTGCCAGTGGGTGATGGCTTTACGGATAAGCTGCTGCGCGGTTTCCAGCTCCAAACTAAAATTTTGTGAGTCGCTGATCACGCAGTAGCGCACTACGGTTGTATTTTGAATGAACCATGGGTTGAGAGAGTTCTCGCTATGTTTAGCTCCTCCGCTTGCCCAACCTCCGGCGAATGCTGACGTACTCCCAAGAGCGAACGCTAAGATCTTGACCAATGTACGCATGACTAAACTCCCAACCGATTTCCTTGCGCAACAGTAAACAATTTGCTAATTGGAGTAAATTAATTAGTTGTACTTCTTTGACATTTTTATTAGACAAAAAGTAAACAACATGGAACCAGTTGATATAACAGATTTTATTGATTACAAAGCTGCGCTTAAGTGGCTACTTTCTGAGCACAAGAAGGCAGCATCCTCCCGCTTCACGTTTGAGAGACTCGCTCAAGCCTGTCGCATTCACAAGACCTATCTGTCCAGGGTGCTCAATAGCGAGGGAACCCATTTGAGCGACGATCAACTCTATCGCGCCTCGCAGTTCTTAGGTCTCACGAAGCGGGATCGCGAATTCTTGTTCCTCCTTCATAGTTACCAACGGTCGGACATCAAAGAACGTCAAGAAGAACTGTGGTCCAAGATCACCACATTTCAACAGTCAAAACAAAAATCCGAATCCCGTCTGACCTTTCGCAACGAGCATAGCGAACGGGAAATCGCGGAGTACTACTACGACCCAAACATGAAACTTGTGCACATGTTTCTAAAAGTACGCAGGTTCCAAAATAACGTGCATCTCATAGCGGATTGTCTTGGCCTTTCCTACGACTACCTGACCTCAATTCTTGCCAAGTTGGAAAGCCACGGACTTATTGTCTTGGACGGAGATTCTTACAAAGTGATTTCGGGAGACGTTACACATCTTACCGCCGACTCTCCACTCTTCAAAGCCTACCGCGTCGGACAAAAAGTGCGCACGCTCGATCGCATCCAAAAACTTGAAAACAAGAGAAGCTATAATTTTAACGTCGTCTTTACCTCGTCGGAGGACGTGCGAGAAGAAATACAGAAGAAATTCATTAAGTGGCTCCAAGAAGTCCAAAGCCTCGCCATAAGTTCCGAGGACCAAGAAGTTTATCAAATGAGTTTTGATTTGTTCGATTGGAGTTTGTAAAAAAGGCCCGCCCTTGACAGGGCAGGCCACAACGTCAAACGCTTCGCACTAATGCGCTTGCATTTCTCGCTTCACAATGATGACGGCCTTACCCGGTCCACCCTTGCTTTTTATTGATTCAGCGATACCAGTATTGGCTTTTTCTTGAGCCCATTCAGGATGCTCTGCCATTGTGTAGGTTTCGACGTCTTCGGCACCGAGATTCTCCAGCGCACGCTTAAGACTTTCGGCACGTTTGTCGATCAGCTTCTGGTCTCTCTTGCTAAAGTCCTTCTCCGTTGCAGGTAGCGCTTTGTCGGGCCACACGGCGACGACGATTCTATCGACTCGACTATCGGCGCGCATGGCGTTGACCGCGGCCCGCAGGGAGGGTTGTCCGCTTTGCGGAACTTCTGAGCTGCCTTGTTTAAAAGTTACGGTCGAAATGTCCGAGTCCCTAACTTCGTGCGCTTGAGTTTCTTCTCTCGTCCCCGTGGTGCCTGTCGTTCCAGGAGTACGACCCCCTGGACCTCCGGTCTGCGCCTCCGAGAAGGTAGCAAAAGTCACCGCCGCGCCGAGAGCTAAAGTGCTCCAGCAAGTTCTCATTTGGTCTCTCCGCTAACAGTTAGTGTAGATCCTTACTGAAGTCTTCAATCTCTTTTTCCGCGCGATCTTTTTCCCAACCATAGCGTTCTTGGATTTTTCCGACCAATTGTTGGACGTTGCCTCCAACTACATCTAAATCGTCATCGGTAAGCTTGCCCCATTTGGCTTTGACTTTGCCGGCCAGTTCATTCCATTTGCCTTCAAAAATGTCCTTATTCATAAATTTCTCCTTTCGAATTTGAATCGCCGCGCTTAACAGCGGCACATCTTGCTGCAAAGCAAGATCAGGGCCATCAGTTTTTGCTGAATTTTACAGGTTTTTTTTCTACAAACGTAGGGAAATGGCTACAAGCTGTAGCGAATGAAAAAAACCAGCGCGGGAGCGCTGGCTCTTGATAAGTCGTATTCTCGATTATCAGCGTGGACAGTTATCTCCGGCCCACTCCCTAAGCCGCTGAAGGAGGTTGTCACGATCTCCTTCCGAGAAATTCTCCGTTTCGGGAGGCATCTTGCCGTTGGAAAGAACGCGGATCACGGCGCCGACGTTAGCTGCAATGCCGCCGTAAGACGCTTCAAATCCGCCGCCTTTCAGCTGGTCCTGATCTGGACCATGACACTTACTACACATGTCGTCCACGTCCCGCTTAAATTCTTCAAATCTCACGCCAGATGTTCCATACGGTCTGCTACAGGAATAGTTGGTGTTGTCCGTACCGCCTGTAGTACCACTGTCGTTTTCAGGGTAACCGTCCGACTGCCACTTGCGGAGCTTGTCGATATCGCTCTGGCTCAAAGGATCTTTGCCTTTAGGCATGAAGCCGATACTTCCTTTGTCCGCTGTGACAGAGGTTATGATATCCTGATATCGGGATTTTGGTCCCTGTGAGTCACCATAATCAAGACTAAGTTTGTCTTCGCCATCACCGCCTTGGCCGTGGCATTTAGCGCCACTGCAATTCGATTCAAGCAGCGGCCGAATATCGTCTTGAAAATCCGTTTTATCGATGGTCGTCGTAGTGTCACCTATGCGCTCCTTGTATGCGCCGTCACGCCATTTTTTCAGCTGAGCGATTTGGTCCGCGGAAAATGTTTTTCCAGAACCCGCCTTCGGCATGCGTCCTGCTTCAACTGACGAAAGGACAGCATCGAATTTTTCTTTAACCCCTATATAAGAGATCTGTACTGTGTACTGCACCGACGTCGTGCTGTGGCAGCCGCTTGAGACGCAAGAAGCTTCGAGCGCGCCGCGGATGTTGCCTTCCCAGGTCACCTCGCCGGTCGTCGTGGTCGTGTCGTTGCTTGTTTTATAACCGCCGTTACGCCATCCCTCAAGAAGGGCAAGGTCCGCCGCCGAAAGGGCAACTCTACCTGCTGCTGCGGGCGGCATCGGAGACTCTTTGGATTTTGCGCGGAAAAGAACTCTTTCAAAGGCTGTTTGGAATCCAGCGGCCGTAAACGCTGGGCTGCTGCCTCCGGTAGTTGACGAGTGACACGCCGCGCCTTCGCAAGAATCGCTGATGGTTGCCGCGACCTGAGTCCACGTCGTGTTGGGATCAAGCGTCCTAATCTGCTCGGTGCTTTGTTTTTCCTTTTTGGCGCTTTGGCAAGAATAGATAACCGATCCGCCAAGGGCTAAGACCATGAATAAAGAGATAATCCGCGGCATTTCCTTATCCTTTTCAAGGTTAGACATGTATGTGAGAGATTATTCATATGATAACATACTTTGCCGGGTTTGCATAAACTGTCCGACCCATTATAATGAGAGGAGATACCCAGAAACCAATTGATGCTCCTTAACGCATTGACGTGTGTTTTTTTAAGAAAAAGCTAAAGTTTTTGTGAAAAATGCCGATAAGGCGGCCACTTTTGGCGGTAACTTCTTCTTCTGGCGGACTGATTCAAACCGAGGTAATTCTATGAGATCGTTGCTTGTTTTGATTTCTGTTTCCATGCTTTCCTGTGTAGCCCTAGACAAACGCCTAGGTCGAAACAAAAGTTCCGTTACCACCGTCAGCGGCCCGCAGGGAGGAGCCTCCGACAATTCCTACGCCAAGGATTACGAGCGTGATCCTGCCTTAGAAGCGCAGGCTTTAACTGTCCTAAAGGCAAAATGCGAAGGCTGTCATAGTGCGACAAACCCGCAAGGTGGCTTTGGTTCCGTTACTAACATCGACGCCATGATCGCGAGCAACAAATACCTTGTGCCGGGCAGCCCAGACGGGTCCATGATCTATACGAGGCTTAATCCTACGTTGCCCAACTTCATGCCTCCGGCAGCGGCGCTTTCGACTAGCGAGATCGACACAATCAAGCAATGGATCACGAGTTTTAAGAAGGTCTCCAATGCGCGCGCCAACCTTTCCATGGACCAAGTACTTGAGATCGTGAAGAAAGACTTTGACGCGAATGTTGGCGGCAATCAAAGAAAGAATATTCGCTACATCACCTTCCACACTATGGAAGCCGCCGGCTGGTCGGACGCCGATCTCGACATGGCTCGTCAAGCTTTGTCAAAGGTCTACAATACCTTGTCACAAGCGAAAGCCGTCACTAGACCAAAAGCGATTGATAAAGACAAACTCATCTACCGCATCAACCTTGACGATATCAACATGAGCGTCAATGACTTTGAAGATGTTATGGAAGACACCTATGTTTACTGGGTCGAATTCAAAAACAACGACAACTTTGACGATTTGAAAGACGCGATTGGCGACGACAACTTCTTGCTTCGCGCCGACTGGTTTATTTCCACTGCGATCCAGCCTAACCTGTACAAAGATCTCATGGATCTTGATGACCTCGACGAACTCGAGGACGATATCAACATCGACCTTGATGACAACATTGAGAATAAAGAGATCATTCGATCTGGTTTCAAAAAGTCTGGCGTATCGGCTTTCAACAGGGTCATTGAACGTCAAGTAACAGACGACAACCATTACTTCTGGATTAGTTATGACTTTGACGATGCCGAAGACGAGAAAAATATTTTTGAAAATCCTTTTGGTCCCAAAGACACGCTTGACGCCGGAGAAGAGTTCGAGGAAGCAGGCGGCGAAATCATCTGGGAATTACCGAACGGCTTTTTGGGATTTTTCTTGATCGACGCTTTTGGCAACTACCTCGACAAAGGTCCGACGACGATCGTTCAAAACACAAACGGTCCAGCTAACTATGTCAATGCCATCGTCAATGCAAACTCTTGCATGGACTGCCACAGAAAAGGCTTCCTCGATCGAAACGACGAAATTAGAGGGTTCGTGAAGATTGAAAAAGACTTTAACAATAACGATCTTGATCTTGCCCGTGAAATTTACGTGCAGAAAGAAACGTTCACGAAGCAAATCCAAGACGACTCTAATCGCTACCTCGCCGCGCTGAAAGAGGCGGGTGTCGATCCCAACTTAGAAGAAGAGCCCGTTAAAGGTGTAACTTTGCGCTTCTACGAAGACGTGTCGTTTGATAAAGCTGTCGCGGAACTCGGTACGACTCCAGAGAAGTTACAAAAGATCCTCAAGAAGAGTCCGTTCGATCAAGACTGGGCAGGCTTACGCCAGAAGAACGGCACCGTGACCCGCGAAGACTTCAACGAGCGTTTCGGCGACGCGATTGAGGACCTCGAGGACGACCAAGAATACAAGTCTCCGCGAAAAGGCGACTTCCTCGTAACGACAAGCTGCATGGTTGTGGACCTAACATCCATGGAAGCCTGCTTCGTCAAGAGATAGAGCTATTGCCAAAAGAATTTGAGGGACGGACGCTCCTCCGTCCCTCTTTTTTTTTAGTCTCTACGCCCTCTACCTGCTCGGTCGGCTTCATCCAACAATGCGTCGTTCAACTCAGCAACCTTGCGATGGTCGCGTTTACGAATGGCGTTTCGAACGCCTTCGACGAGGTTCTTGCGACCTCGAAAATCTTTGCGCTCTAGCTTCTCGCAAGTGCGCTCCGCCTCGTTGAAGATGTCTTGGTTTACCCATTTTCTTGAACGGCGAAATTTCTTACTGACTCGCTCGATATCGTCTCGGTCTATCCGACCGTCGTTAAAGTTCGCGTGGCGAAAACGATTTTCTTGGTTCAAGAAGCTGCGTTGCTGTCTATATCTGTCGGACAAGTAGGGTCGTCCGTCATTGCGCGAAAAATGCTCGTAGGGCGACTCGAATCCTCCGCCAATATTATCCATCTCGTCAAAGTATTCGAAGGAGTCCGCGTCGTATTGAAATCCCTCGTCAGCGTATTCTTCCTCGTAAGGAATGTCCGCTTCAGGATTATAGGGCACTCCATCTTGATCCACTGACGGATCGATCGTCTCCTCAACGTTTGCTTCGGGTTGCGGCGTTTGAGCTGGTTCTTGGACCGGCGGGGCCTCAGGAACCTGATAATCGGTTGGCTGCTCCACATACGGAGCCGGCTCTTTGTTCGTACCCGGTTTACCCTCGTACGTTTTCTTGGTCGTACCGCATCCCGCTAATAGCAAGGGGCACAGTACGGTCCATACATTCACTAGTTTCATGACTCTCCATCCTTTTTCAATGTGCGCGCGTGCATTTGCAAGGATGGGGCCAAAAAATTAAATAACGTGATATTAGGAGTTTATGCCTGAACCAGTTTAAGCCGACCGGGAAAAAACCCAAAACGACACCGTTTCATGAAACAAGAATATACCTGATTCTCCTGGTCTTGGCCGTCAGGTATAATAGAGTTTTCCAGATATGTTGGTAAGTCCCGATGGCCGAAAACAAGTGGTCTCCACAGAATGTCTTGATCGATTTTTCAGACACGCGGCCCGTCATCAAATCCGGTGATCAAAAGCCCCCAGACCCCCTCCAGGTTTACATGTCGCTCTATTGGTGGATGTCATGGAACGTCCCGGCTGGCACGCGACTCCCTTTTCTCGTCGTTCCTACGGGCTGCATCAGTCTTGTTTTCGATAAAGCTCACGAGAATGCAGGACTCGGCTCAATGATCGTGGGAGTTCGGACCGTTGCCTATACCATGAATCTGGAAGGGTCTGGATATATGATGGGCGTCAACTTTGCCCCTGCGGGCGCGTATCCTCTCATCTCTGGAGATGCGAGTTCCTTGACCAACGATGTAGCTCCACTCAGAAATTCCCTTGAGAAGGGGAACCAGGTCGAACAGGATGTATTCGCTGCCGAGGACTTCGATCGGCAATGTCGGATTCTTAATGAGACCTTCTCTTCCATCTTTCCAACAAAAGTTGACGGCAACATTAGGCTCGTACAGGGAATCTTTGATTTTCTTTCGTCCATTGAATACAATCCCTCCATAGAAGAAATCTGCACTCATTTCCACGTCACAGAAAGAAAACTACAGCGCCTGTTCAAAGAATATGTCGGCATTACGCCCAAAGCGTTGATCGTCACTAAACGCTTTCAATGGGCTTCTCAAGTTATGAGCCAGGGTCAAAGCATCCGGTGGGCGGAATTCGCGTCCGAACTGGGATATGCCGACCAGGCCCATTTCATCAAAGACTTCAAGAGGATCACGGGCCAAACCCCCGAGGAAGCCAAGAAATTCCGCTAACCCGAGTGTTAGCCCGACCGATGTCGGATTTTTACAATACCCCGCCTGATTGACCTGGTAAAACCGAGATACTCAGCAATGCTGAGCTTCACAAACCGATAACAAATGGAGATCTCAAATGAACAAACAAAGAATTCTCGGCTTTATTTTAACATTGGCTTTTTCAACGCCCGCTCTCAGCGACGAAACGACGGACACCAAAGAAACGGAAACTCTTTCTGACATGATGCAATTAGACAAGGACAGCAAGAGCGGCGGCTTCATGGCACCTGTCGCAAGCTATGGCCGCCTCGGAGGAAAAAGCGTTAGTTTCCTCGGTGGTCGAATGGCGTGGATCTATAATAGGAAGTTCCTGTTCGGAGCTGGCGGATATAGCGCGAACGCGAATCTTAGCTCTCCCGTACAGAGCGGGCCCGGCACGATGGATTTCTCGTACGGCGGCCTCCTCGTTGGTTATATCCACAACACCGAGGCCTTGGTGCACCCCGTATTCTTAGTCCAGGCAGGATGGGGAGATCTTGCCGTTGAGAGGAATGATGATACAAAATTGAAGGACGAAATGACTGTGATTGAACCTGAGGCCCTGGTGGAGGTTAACCTGTTCGACAACTGCCGGTTAGGTCTCGGTGCTAGCTACCGCATTGCTTCAGGAGTAGACCGCAATATCCTGCCAAAAAGTCAAATTGAAGGCTTGTCGGGTACGTTAGCAGTGAATTTTGGCAGATTCTGATCACGTTCTTCGCGCAGACAAAAGTATTTCGTTGTTACTCATGGGGCTATGATCATGCCAATTTATTGTCACAGTGATCCCAAGGAAAGACAGCCATCACAGGCTGTCTTTTTTTATTGCCGCTGAACGATGAATGAATCACAATCATATTGTGCCTTAGGGGCTCGATCACGGCGGAGTTGGTATATGCGAAAAATTTTTCTCGGCATCTGGTTCATCACCTGCACCTTTGCAGCAAACATATCCTATGCGCAAGACGAGAAGCCTTCACCAGCGGAAGAGGATGTAATATCTGTCCCGACAAAACATAGAGGCAGTGCCACTATCCGCAAGGACAAGACCGCATATATCGCTTGGGAAGCCGTAGGACTCACCTTTACTCCCGTTATGGGAATCAGAGCCGCTTATTTTATCACACCAGATCTTCTCGCCGAGATTGCGTACGCAGGAAGCGGCACCACCGATATCAAAAAGAACCTCTTCGAAATTAAGGGAAAATATTTCTTGGCGAACTCGTTCTATATAGACGGAGGCCTAGGCTGGGAATACTGGTCCGCAGCCTATGACGTGACCGCGCCTGATTACACGGAACCTGTAGAGCTTTCGGGAACGACGCAAACGTTCGGCGCGGAAGTTCACATCGGCAACCAATGGCAATGGGAGCACTTCACCATGGGCTGCGATTGGGTGGGCGCTTTCGCCGCCATCGTCACTACGTCAAGTTTTGAAGAAAATTCTTTCGTGGATCAGGAAGACAAGAAGGCCGAAGAAGAAGAATTCAAGGATTTGACCACAGGAAGTTCTATGCATGCCGTGCGGCTGTACCTTGGCACAAGTTTTTAACCATCACGGACGGAGGGGTCTATGCGCGTTACGAGAATGTCGGATGCCAACAGGTTTGCTGCTCAAACCATGTCCACGCTTTTGGTAAATGAAGCGGAAAACTGCCTGATCGTTGGAATCATCGAACAAATTCAGCGGAATCCAGAAGCCTTCAAGAAAGCTTATTTTTGGGTCGCCGAAGAAGCGGGCAATACCGTTGGTGCGGCATGGATGACACCACCTTACCCTCTTGGGTTGACGCAAATGCCGAACGAAGCCATTGCTCAACTTATCGACGACGTTCAACTGCTTGCCGAGAAACCTTCCGGAATCGTGGGCCCGAAAACTCCGGGCGAAGAATTTACTCAACAATGGCTGACAAAATCGACGGGCACGCTTAGCCTGGCGGAGCAGCAACGCATTTATCAACTGGATAAAGTCCAAGCTCCATCTCTTTCAAAAGGCACCATGCGCCTCGCTACCGAAAAGGATCTGGACCTCTTGGTGAAGTGGGATCAAGGATTTATCACAGATTGCAAGCTGGATGGCGACCCGCAAAAAACTGCAAGCAAGGCCCTTGCAAACAAAAATCGTTATATTTGGGAAGTAGACGGACAACCAAAATCGATGGCCGGCGCTGCCGGACCGACGCCATCCGGCATCCGAGTCAACATGGTCTACACTCCGCCCGCATTGAGAGGCTGCGGTTACGCGTCCGCCCTAGTTGCATCTCTCAGTCAAAAGCTTCTCGACGACGGCAAAAAGTTTTGTTTCCTTTACACCGATCTTTCGAATCCAACTTCAAACAGTATTTATCAAAAGATCGGATATCGGCCGGTGAGTGATTCCATTCACTACCACTTTGCTTATGCGGACTCGACGTCTAGTCGATCCTGACGGAACAGCTATAGCTCTCGCCCTGAACGCACCAAATTTCCAATTGTCCGTCGCTCGTGAGGAACTTGCGATCGCCGGCAGAGTCCGGAGTAATCCCGAGAACGTTCGCGAATTCTTCCGCAGGTCGATGGTAAAGGACAATGGCGGAATTATTGACTTCGCCGGAAAACGAACAACTTTGAGCATCGGCAGAGCATACGACTTCCAACGAGCCGTCGGTGGTTTTGAAGGATTGGATTCCGTTGGCGTCAGGTGCCACTTTAAAAATTGCGATAAAATCTTGAGCGGTTTGGTCGAAGACGGTTAGCGAGCCGATTTCAGCTGCGGAGGTGTAAGTTGAAAATAGTGCCGCTGATGCAATGACGAGAGAACGGGAGATCGATAAAAACGCTTTCATGTGTCATACTCCTTATAATATATTTCAACGAAAACAATCTATGCGACTTGCCAAGGCTTGGCACTTAAATATTCCTAAAGTAGCCTTACATTCAGAAGCGCTTTTCCAGAAGTGTCTTGAGAACTCCTCTATCGGAGACTTCAGTGCCCATCACATCAAAGCCGTGTTTGATGTTGAGAAGTAGCATGTCTTTGAAACGATTTTCCGTTTTGGTTTGAACTTTCGAATACCCTTGTTCTATGCACCATCGATGTTGCTCACGCATGAGGTCCGAGGCGATCCCGAGACCGCGGTATTCGTGCAAAACACCGCCGAGCCAACTGTAAAAAGTAGAACCGTCGCGCTCGTATCCCAGTTTAAACCCGACCGGCTTGTCTTCGACACAGCCGAGAAAGAGGTGGAACTTGGCATGCGCTTTCAAGCGAGCCATAAATTTCGGCGTATCCCAATTGCCCAATACCGGTTTTGAGATGCTCTCGATGATCTGGATTTCGTGTGCTGTTATGCTAGAGATTGTCTTTACGGCGAGGGGGATTTCCTCGAAGCGAAGCAGAGTCTTGCCGTCGATCACCACTTTCTCAAAAAACATCTTCTTCGGGCGAACCCAGGCGCGGCCTTCGGCGTTTTCGTAACGTGTGTCGTAAAGAACCAGTTCTTCGAGCGTCTCGCTATGCTTTACGATTTCTCTAAATGTGTAATATTTGCCTTTATAATGCTTATATAACTTCACCCTTGCCCCCGCGCTTCAAGAGGGTCATCATACTCAATTGGAAGAAAATGCGTCACATGAAAGATCGGATGCAAAGGGAGGCGAATAAATGACTGATAAGATAAAGTTTTATTACAATCCCATGTCTCGAGCCCGTATGGTTCACTGGATGCTGGAGGAGGTTGGCGCGGAATACGAAATACAACTCATTGATTTTGAGAAAAGGGAACATAAAAGCCCAGAGTATTTGGCAGTGAATCCCATGGGAAAAATTCCGGCCATTGTGCACAAAGGTCGAGTCATTACCGAAACCCCCGCGATTTGCGCCTACCTTGCCGACGCATTTCCCCATGCTGGCCTCGCACCGGCAATCAACTCTCCTGAACGCGGAACATACTATAGATGGCTCTTTTTTGGCGCTTCTTGCCTCGAACCTACGATTCTTGATAAATTGTTCTCGCGCCCTGCTCCGGAACGGCCCGGCGCCTTGGGTTACGGCACGTATGAAGTTACTCTCGGGGCGTTGGAGAAAGCCCTGACGCCTGGACCTTATATTCTCGGCAGCCGGTTTAGCGCCGCGGATCTGTTCTTGGCCTCGGAAATAGGGTGGGGAATCGCGGTCAACGCGCTCGAACCAATCGATTTTCTCAAGAAATACAATACTATTTGTACTGATCGGCCAGCGTTTAAGCGGTTTGTTGAGCAAAACAAACAGATATCGGAAAAGATGAAGCCGGCGCGATTTTAGGGGACTCCAGGTCCGCTCCTCGTCCGTTCAAGGGGGTTTTCCGGCAGTTCAGAGCATCGCCCTCAAATGGCGGTGTAGACTGTCGTATCGTCCTGTTGTCGATAATTAACAACTTTAGACCAAGGAGTCAGACATGAAAAAAGTTATCGCAACAACCATCGCTCTCCTAGCAGCCACCCCATCTCTAGCGGGAGCACAAAAGACCTACCAAGGCACCGGCGCAAACTACGATCTTGCGGGCAAAAAGCTTGGGAGCTACCAGATCACGGTAGCAATCACCGAGGCAGACAACGGGAAGATCGAGGAACAAGTCCTAATCACCCGCGAAGACGGCAGCACGCACCAAAGAAACTGCGTTAGCGAAAAATCCTTCGAAGTAAGTTCGTCCATGAAGTGCGATGATTCCGAGGGTGGGGTCACCTGCTTGGAAGGGGATATGTGCCAATCCTACCTCGTCGCCGAGGATGGCAAGGCCTTCGCCAGCGCTATTGCCTTCGACAAGGACGGCAGCGGCTTTCGCACCCTTACCACAGTTCTTGACGCTTCCGGACAAGCGCTTGGGTTTGGCCGTGACGAACTGACGTTGATCAAGTAATATCTGCCAACGCCCTGGACTCCACCGTGAGTCTAGGGCAACCAGAGTTCCCATGTTTAAATTATTTAAGAAAACATTTTTTCTCAGCAACGACAAAGGTGCGAAATCCTTTTTGCTCGATTTCATCCGGTGGGTGTTTTTTTGGACGCCGCTTCTTGCTGTTTTTTTTACAATTCCCTACGAAAACTTTGATCACTTCAAGAGGGCCTACGGCCTCTGCTATAGCATCGCCGCAACAATCGCAGCTTTGTCGATGTCGGGGATAGAGGGGCTCAAGCAACTCGAGTCATTTATTTTCAGAAGATCAGGCCAGACGGAACCCGTTAGAGGCGCCATTTGGCATCTTACCGCAACCTGGCTCACGCTTGTTCCTAGTCTCTTTATTGGTTTCGACGTTGGGGGTCGCTATGCTCATGCAATGGGGTACAATTGGACTAAACCCAACATCGACGAGTACAAGATGGCCTTCGCATACGGGACCATGATTTCTCTTGGCTTCATCCTGTACAATTCCATCAAACATTACAGCGGACGACAACGGCGGGCCGAGGCAAAACTAGCGCGTGCGGAAAAAGCACACCTGCAAACAAGACTTAGCGCTCTGACCGCGCAAATGAATCCACATCTCCTGTTTAATTCTCTTAACACCATCGCTTCGACGATTCAGGAACACCCGGATAAAGCGGAGGAAATGACGCTTCGATTGTCAGATCTCTATAGGGGTATCTTAAAGACGACAAAGCAACCTTACCATTCACTCGCAACTGAGCTCGAACTCTGCAGTGCCTTCCTCGAGATTCAGAAGTGCCGCTTCGGCGATCGCATCGATTTTGAGATCATTCTCTTTCCCGAAGTCGAGGCGCAAGACATTCAGATCCCCGCATTGCTGCTGCAACCTCTGGTCGAGAATTCCATTATCCATGGGCTTGCTCCTAAACGAGAGGGCGGCAGGGTGGTGATCAACGTTGAACGACAAAACGACAGTCTCATCCTAACTATCACCGACAATGGACTGGGGAATGAGGCTCCTCCCAGTAAGGGGAGCGGAACAAGCGTCGGTAACAGCAAAGATAGAATCGAAATGGAATACGGCGCGGAAGCCGCTTTTCACATGGACCGCACGAAGAACGGAACATCCGTAAAAATAACAATTCCCTATTGGAAGCGAAGATGAAAGCACTGATAGTCGATGACGAAAAGCCCGCTCGAGATCGCCTGCGTCGACTCCTTGCCGAACATTCGGACGTCCAAATTATCGGTGAAGCCTCCGACGGGCTGATGGCTCTCGATTTTCTTGAGGAAACTAAATGTGACGTAGTTTTTCTGGATATTGAGATGCCCGAACTCGGCGGAATCGAAGTCGCTCGTCAGCTCGACGCCCAAGGGCCGACCGTTGTTTTCACGACAGCATACGACGAATACGCTTTGCAGGCCTTCGACGCCAACGCTCTTGATTACGTTCTGAAACCCGTAGATCCCAAAAGGTTAAGCAAAGCGCTTGAACGCCTTCGCCAGCAAATCACTTCTAGGACTTCCGGCCTTACACAAGAAAAGCTGAGTAGCCTCCCTCAAAGCCTTAAGTCCAACCGCGTCGCGTTCAAAGTAGGGGCGAAATTCAAAATATTCAAGAAAGATGAAATTTCTTGCATCCTCTCAAAAGACCATTATTCGGCGGTTATAGTCGACAAAGGCGAAATCCTCTGCGACGATTCCCTCGACGCCCTCGAACAAAAACTAGACTCCGCCTTCTTTCATCGCGTTCATCGCAATGCCATCATTAATATTAACTTCCTTAAGGAGCTAAAACGCGAGGGCGACCGCAAATACCTCGCGATTCTCGACGACCACTTTCAGAACGAAATTCCCGTCAGCCGAGAACGGCTTCAAACACTAAAATCCGCTCTGGGACTGGATTAAGAAATTAGGCATTGCAAGGTACCTCGGATTGCTATATAGTCGGTCCAAGTGAGGATACCGAGTTGAATGTCCAATTTAAAAAAGGCGCCCTGGAACTCTGCGTGCTGGCGCTCATGAATAAAAAAGACCGCTATGGCTACGAAATCATCGAAGTGATATCGCGAGAATTCGAAGTGGCGGAAGGGACAATATATCCCTTACTTAAGAGATTGCAGTTGGACGGGCACTGCGAAAGTTATCTCCAAGAATCAAGCGGCGGACCACCTCGAAAGTATTACCGCATAACTCCGCCGGGACGTCAGCATGTAAAGCAAATGATAAAGGACTGGTCTGAATTCACAAAGGCCGTCGACAATATTATCACCTAAAGGGAACGAACATGAAGAAGAAGGATTTCTTAATCATCCTAGAAAGCAAACTGGCGAAGCTGCCGACTTCGGAGCGAGCCGACATCCTCTCGGACTATGAAGAACATTTTACCATTGGTCTCGAATCGGGAAAAACGGAAGACGAAATTGCTCATACACTGGGAGATCCCAAGCGCATTGGTGCGACCTATATGACGGAAGTCTATGCTCGTCGCATGAAAGAAGCGAAAACGCCTATCTCTCTTTTCTCGAATAGCATTTACTTGTTGTTCGCCTTCCTTGGTCTAGGATTTTTCAACCTTGTTTTCGTAGTGGGACCATATTTTGCCGCCGTGGCTACATTATTGAGCCTGTGGTTGGTTCCCTTGATGATTTTTGGTCTCGTAATAGTTGGATTGGCCCTCACAGTAAAACTTTGGGGCGCGGGAATCATTCTTTCCCTTTTTGGACTTGGGATCCTGTTATGCGCTATCGGCGTCATTGCCATTGGCGGAATGACCTTTCTCATTCTTGGTTTTCTATCGTACTGGTTTGCCATGGCATCCGTAAAATACGTTAATTTCAATATTAGAATTTTAGGACAAGGAGTAAGAGAATGATTTTCAGAAAATTTCCCGTTAAACTTTTTTTCGGATTCTTCATCGTAGCCGTCTCGAGTCTAACCGCAGGCTCCATGCTCATCGCCGTCGACAGCGATAACGCCGAGAAGAAAAAAGACGAGGTTGTGAACTATTTCGGTGACGAGGAATTGAGTACCGAAATATCAAAGGAAACCGGAGCTTCGAGTCTGGACAAAATCAGCGACATTAGAATCCAAGTTGTCTCAAAGGACACCAAGATCCAATTAGGCGACAGTGCTCAGCTTTCTTATGAAATAACCGGGCGCCTGCCAAAATCCGGCAAAGGAACCATTCTAGCTATTCAAGATGGTGGATCGGTCCTAACGCTCGAGTCACTCGACGAAAAAGGAAAATTCAACAAAGGTTGCAATTGCTATCTTACTATCACGCTCCCCAAAACTTTTTCCGGGTCAATTCACCTTAAGACCGTCTCGGGGGACCAGACGTTGACTTTATCCGATGCGCAAAACCTGCAAGTCACCAGCGTTTCGGGAGACATCAAGGTAGAAGCGGGTCACGTCGATAGTCTCGACGCGACTTCAGTTTCAGGTAATATACAGACCCGATTGGCTCAGGCCAACGCAACGACGAACGGCGCCACAATGGGGAGTATTGATCTTAAAACAACTTCGGGAGACGTTGAATTTTTCACGAATCAATTAAACCGGCCTCTCAAGGCGAAAACCGTTTCGGGAGACGTAACTCTAAATTTGACGGAGAAGGATTCTTTCGCCTACGACTTAAACACCGTCTCAGGCGACATAAATTTTCTGCCTCAAAAGATGTCTTCATCTAAAAATCTCTCAGGTAAAATCGGCGACGGCAAATATCGCGTCGATGTTAAGACCACTTCAGGAGATATGACTCTTAATATTCATTAGAGACTGATTATTCAGTTTCTACCACCACAAGGACAACACGTCCTTGGTGGTGCTTTCCAGATGAGAGAATTGACGTTTCTAATGAAGCTTTGAAGAAACCGCGAAAAGTCTGCGGCAACTTGTTTCTTTGAGTTATCCCTGCCATCATATAACGTATGGAAACATACGTAGCTCCGTTTTGGAAACTCCGATTGCCTTTGCACAATGCGTGGCAGTCGGCAGCTTTCTCGACCTTCTTTAATTTTGTCGGCATGCTGCTCGAACTGCAGATCGGGCATACCCTTGCTAACATGCCGATGTGGCCTCCGATAATATCTGCCGCATTGGGCGCTTTCTCATTCTTTATCTTAGTATACTTTCGACAAGCCACTTCCTTTCGACTTTTTTCCGGAATCTATCTCGTCAATATTATATCGCTTGCGTCTGCCTTCATTATGACGAACCCGTTTTACGCGGCCAACCTAGACAACTGGGTTCCTTTTCAAGGCGCCAAACTCGGCTGCCTTTTGGCCGGCATGCTTGCACCGACTTTCCTCGTTGGCCTCGTCAACGTTGTTATTTTGGGCGGGTCATCCCTTGTACAACTCGCGACATTCCCATTGGATATCCAAAGTAAGTTGCCGCCGGGCGAGGCCTGGACCATTGCAGCATTTGGGACTTGTGGAATGGTGATTCTTGTTTACCGCCTGAAACAGGTCGAGCTTATCCATAAAATGCAGGAATCGCTGCTAAAGGCGGAACTTCACAAACAACTCGCGCGCTCGATGCTTGGCGTACGAGACCTCATGAACACTTCCTTACAAAATCTCGAGATCGCATCACACTTGCTCAGCGACGAAGAGTCGAACTTTCGAGACACGGCGCAAAGCATTGCTAGGGCCGTATCAGACCTGCGATCCTTGAGTAAGACTTTGGCAGAGCATGAGTCCAAAATTGATTGGACCGATATGGACGTTTCATTCGATGCACGGCAAAAAATCCGTCCGTCGAATCCTTCGTCCCAGCAGTAAAAAAAATTTGGACGCTCGACTGACCAGTATTCGATCAAGTAGAGCGTCCATAATCCTTGACACTATTTAACTTGCACTCTTCCCGTCATAGAAGGATGAAAAGAACACTTGTAATCCACGTTTCCAACTTCCGAAAAAGTCCTTTTCCACGTCGCGCCGGACTCGAGCGTGCCAGAATCGAAGTTGTTACCCGTAACTGTATGCGGAACGATGTCCTGGTTGGTCCACTCTACAGTATCGCCCTTTTCGATAACCAACGAGGGAGTCGTAAAGGCCATTCCGCTGATCGACAAGCGATGCGTCTTTGCCGCACAGAAAGGTGCCACTAGAACTGAAGAAGTGAAAAAAGCCATCAGGACATCCGTACTGCGCATATCATGCCTCATTTTGAACTAGCCAAAGAACTTTCGATTCTTTTCGCGTGATCAAGATGTGCCACGAACGCTGGCCGCACTTTCTCCAAGAGCGCCTTCAACTCTGTATTCTTAGCGTTGGGAATCAACGTCGAATCAATCGCATTCAAAACAGCTTGGTGATAAGCTACTTCGTTGGTGACGTAAGCTTTGTCAAATTCGGTACCTTTGAGCGACTTGAGATGGTCGGCATTCTTTTTGCCGCCGTCTTTCAAGCTCTTGCTAACGTCGCTGTCAGCAGGTGTGAGTTTTAGTTTAGAAGCCAATTCACTTGCTTGCTTGTTTACCGCGGTGTGGTCAATCACCATCTGCTTAGCGAACTTCTGAACTTCGGGGTTCTTAGACTTCTCGCCAATTTTGCCGGCTTCGACGTCGACAGCGTTCGCTGTGACGACAATCCCAGCAATCTGTGCGTCCGAGGGACCTTTTCCTTGCCCATAAGACACCGCGGACCCTCCCAAAAGAGCAACAGCCGCTGAAACAATAAAAGATTTTCGTGCACTCATGTTTTTATCTCCTGATGAATTGGTTTTGAGAAGGAAAAGCGACATGCATTGCCTCCTCGAATGATACATTCTTGATGATCAACGCCGAGGCCCGACAAACGAGACAAAAGCTCGACATCGAATTCGCACACTTCCGGAAACTCTTGCGCCAAATGATGGTACACACAGTTCATAGCTCTTATTTCTGGAAGCTTGGCACTGTCCTGCGAGGGAAGAACGCTTGCTTCGTAGGACAGTTCATTCATGACGTCAACAATTCGGGAAATACGTTCACTTCCGTCAGGGGCGTTTGTTTTGTCCTTCACTGCGGCCGCAACAGCTGTTGCGAGATCCCGTAAGTGCAAGGCAAGCCCTTCGCTGCCACGTTGCTCTTTCACGCCTCGCATGAGAAGACTCGAGAACCACGAGTACTGCTTTGGAAAAAGATCCACGCCCGAAGACGAAAGCTTGAACGTACGGCCTGGACGTCCCGTCGTTAACCGCAATCCTCCCCTTGCAACGTAGCCTTCCTTCTCGAGAGAGGACAGATGTTGCTTCACAGCCGTCCGTGTCACATTAAGCTCGCGCGCAAGTTCATCAATGGTCATGCCCGCCTTATTGCGGTGCAGCTTTCTCAATAAATCTTGTTGTCGTTCGCCAAAAACGCTGAGCATTTGGTCTTCCTTCTAACACCGCGCCAACGTTTCGTTAGTTCGCAGCTGTTTGCAAAAGTGAGTAATACAAACAGCGTACCATGCTTCGGACTCTTCTGACATATATTTATGCTATAAGTGACAGATCTTCATAACTGATTGATTTTCCATGATTAAATTTTCCAATCCTGCTCCAGCGCAGGTTTTTTATTACGACATAACTCCAAGTTATTGTGAGGGACTATTTGAACCTAAGGACGAGGCAAGTTGCGTTGAAAATGTCCGGCGTATCACGAAGCCTATTGGGACGACCATTGCCAAACGGAAAAACTAATTCGAGGATAAGTCCGTCGTGCACGTGCTTTGCAAGGAACTCAAAGCCAGCTTTAAGTTGCATACCATATATTTGACGCTTGTCGATGAGGTCTTTGTCTGTATGGGTTGCAGTACCGCCAAAACCTATAAAGGTATTTGATGAACCATTGGAAAAATGGGTTGCGAGACCTATTGCCAAAAAGGTACTCGATGTCGGATTATTCTTCGAGTCGACAAAATCATAGGAGAATCCACCCAAATCTAGATAGCCGATGTTTTTATGGCGGACGAAACCACCATCGTCCTTCTCTTGCTGAAATCCTTCACTTTCTATCCCGATAACGGCTCCTTCACCGAATCGGTTAGTCGCTAAGCCAAACGTCCATTCCGCGCGTGAGGATAACCCCTCTTTGGCGTACTCCTCTCCTGCCGCAATAACGCTGAGGCCCGCGATCAGGAAAATCAGAATGTAACTTTTCTTGCTAGACATGTAATATTACTTCTTCTCGGTCCCGAATTAACGTAAGACAATTACTATTCTTTGGAATACCTATCAAAATCGTGTATCAGTTTCTGTAAGATCTGGTCCATAGCGCTTTTCGTAGACTGATGGATGGAATTACGCATTCCAAAAGTCCCGCCCCAAAACATTTTGCCCCCTTGGGAAGCGCCGGTTGCTCGATAGGATTTATCAAAGATCCGTCGGTCATTCTACCTTCGTCAAGCATCAACACGTCTGGATTGTTAAGGAGATATTGTGGATAAGCATCCATTACGTTGTGCGTGCAACCAAGTTGTGTGAAGGCAAATAGAAGAACCAAATGTCTTAACGTCATGCACTCCCTTCCTAGATTCAAAATATGTGATTGATTTCTAATAATGATACCTCCCTCCATTTATATAGTCCAGCCTCTAGGGGTTCAGTGGATACCCACCACGGATTGATAAGAGAGGATTTTTATTTTAAAAAAAGTAGCGAGAGCGAGACTTGAACTCGCGACCTCAGGATTATGAATCCTGCGCTCTAACCAGCTGAGCTACCTCGCCAAAAGAGATCCTTTGCGATGCAAAGGCGGTTGACGTGAAACAGCAATCTATAAGGGCTCACATTGAATGTCAAATCCAAACTAGTGCTTCGTTCGATAGTCCGGAAGCACTAAGAGCTCGTGTTCTTTCACAAAGTTGGGCCCGCACTTGTCGATTGCCGCAAAGAACGACGTGACTTTCTCCATATTCGTCAAAAGCGCGCATCCATACTGCATCGCGGCCTTGCGGATTTGAGATCCTCTTGTGATCTCCATGGTCCGGTGACTTTTTGGGATGTTCACAACGAGATCGACGAGACCGGATTTGATGACGCTGATGGCGTCTTCGCCGCCTTCGTCTGGCCAGGAGACGATTTCTACGTCTTCATAACCGTGGTGCGCGAGGTATCGTCCGGTGCCGTCTGTGGCGTATATTTTGAGTCCAAGCTTTTTAATAACCTGAGCAGCTTTCAAGAAGTTCAACTTCTCCTTTTCCGTTCCGGAGCTGACGAGAACACCTTTTTTAGGCTGCTTAATCCCCGATGCTTCGAGAGCAAGCAAAAGTGCCTCTTCGAACGTTTCGCCGATGCAACCGACTTCGCCCGTTGACGCCATTTCAACACCAAGGACTGGGTCCGCGCCGACGAGGCGAGGGAAACTAAACATGGCGGCTTTCACACCAACATAAGGCATATCATCTTCGTTGAGCCGGCGAATCTCCGGCTTCTTGCTAGTGATGACGTCTGTCGAGACGTCCGCGAGATTGATGCCGACGACCTTTGAAACAAAGGGGAACGACCTTGCGGCGCGTACGTTGCATTCGATCACCTTAATGTCGTTGTCCTTCGCGAGGAACTGCATGTTGAACGGACCGTTAAGGGCAAGGCCTTTCACGATTTTCTTCGCGCTGTGGCGCACGCGACGAACCGTTTCCACATAGAGCCTCTGCGGCGGAACAACCATGGTAGCGTCGCCTGAGTGGACACCGGCGTTTTCGATGTGTTCGCTGACAATGGACGTGAGAATCTCACCGTCTTTTGCAACGCCGTCGAGTTCGATTTCTCGCGCGCCTTCAATGAACTGGCTGATGACGACCGGATGGTTTGGCGATACGGAAGCAGCTAACGACAAACAAGCGTCAAGAGACACCTTGTCGTAAGCAACGGCCATTGCAGCCCCGCTCAATACGTAGCTGGGTCGCACAAGCACCGGATAGCTCATTTTCTCAATAAGGTTTTCAATATCGGCTTTGCTTGTCGCCATTGCCCATGCGGGTTGGTCGATGCCAAGCTTGTCCAACAAGGCGGAGAATTTACTACGGTCTTCGGCACCGTCAATCGTGTCATGACTGTGACCTAATAGTTTTAGACCAGCATCAGCTAGCGGCAAGGCAAGTTTGTTGGGCAGCTGACCGCCCATGGACGCAATGAGACCCAATGGCTTTTCCAGCTCCGCAATGTCGAGAATGCGTTCGAGGGTGAGTTCCTCAAAATAAAGTCGGTCGCTGCTGTTATAATCGGTCGAAACGGTCTCAGGGTTGCAGTTAATAATAATGCTGCGCCAACCTTCTCGCTGAAGCTTCAGGCTGCAGCTTACCGCACACCAGTCGAATTCAACGCTGGTGCCGATACGATAGGTTCCGCCACCGAGAACAATGGCTGAAAATACTTTTTTATCTTCGGGAAGAACATCGTGATAAAGACCGCCGTAAGACATATAAAGATAATTAGACGGCGACGGATATTCCCCCGCGGTCGTATCGATTTTCTTTACAACTGGCACAATGCCTTTTTCTTTGCGCAGTTTCCTCACGGTGAGTGAGGACTGGCGAATAAGATTTTCGGAGACTTTCGTTCCGTTGTTCATACTGCGGAGAAGAAGAGCTGCTATCTGCTCGTCACCGAAGCCTTGATGCTTTATTCGATGCCAGGCGTCTTTATCGAGCGACTTCAAGGCCTGCTTCACGGCTTCTTGCGGCTCTCGATGCGATGCTTCCTTGGCTCCTAGGCCTCGAATATTCGACTCGGTATCGAGAATTTCCTTCAGATGGTAAAGGAACCATTTGTCGATCTTCGTGAGGTTATAGGCTTCTTCAACGGTCATCCCTTCTCGGAATGATTGGCAAACGTGGAACAATCGGCGATCCGTCGGACTCTCGAGCTCGGCATTCAGCGACGCGTTTTCAAGGTTGCCTGGCTCAATGCTCAATCCTTCGGGATTCTCCGTCACCATTCGGACGGCCTTTTGAAGGGCTTCGGGGAAGCTTCGTCCAATGGACATGACTTCGCCGACAGATTTCATGTTGGAACCGAGTTTCTTATTCACGCCGCGGAACTTGATCAAGTCCCAGCGCGGAATCTTGACGGTAATATAATCAAGCGCGGGTTCGAAGTAAGCGCAGGTCACGCCTGTGACGGGGTTCACCAGTTCTAGAAGATCATATCCGAGCATAACCTTCGCCGCGATATATGCGATGGGATATCCTGTTGCTTTGCTTGCAAGCGCACTCGAGCGGGACAGCCTTGCGTTCATCTCGATGACGTAAAACTGCGACGAGTTAGGATCGAGCGCATATTGCACGTTGCACTCGCCGATGATGCCAAGCGAGCTCACAATATCGATCGCCGCGTTGCGAAGCATTTGAAACTCGTCGTCGGACAGAGTTTGGCTCGGTGCGACCACAATGGAATCGCCCGTATGGATGCCGAGCGGATCAAAGTTTTCCATGTTGCAGATCGTGATGGTGTTGTTTTCACGATCTCGCATGACTTCGTATTCTACTTCCTTGAAGCCTTTGAGAGATTTTTCGATCAAAACCTGAGGTGAGGTTGCCAAAGCAGGTCCGACAAGCGCCCTCAATTCTTCTTCGTTCGTCGCAAAGCCGCTACCGAGGCCCCCAAGAGCATACGCTGCGCGTACGATTACGGGAAATCCGATGTTTGCCGCTGCAGTTCTCGCTTCAGCCATAGTTGCGCAAGCCGCACTTGGCGGAATCGGCATCCCAAGCTTTTTCATATGAGCGGCGAACAGTTCCCGATCTTCGGTCACTTCAAGAATATTGCCGGGCGTTGCAAGATTGAGAACGTTGTACTTCTGAAGAACCCCCGCAGCCTCGAGTTTGAGGAAGCAGTTGAGCGCGGTTTGTCCGCCGAATGACGCCATAATGCCGACGGGTCGTTCTTTCTCGATAATACGCTCAACCCAATGCGGTTCGACCGGATAAAGATAGTTCTTAACACCCGGAGTAGGGTTGGTTTGAATAGTTGCAATGTTGGGGTTAACAACAATGACTTCGACGCCTTCTTCGCGCAGCGCTTTAATCGCTTGCGTTCCAGAATAATCAAACTCTCCCGCCTGTCCAATGGACAAACCACCCGAGCCAAGAAGAAGGACCTTAGGATTTTTCGTATTCTTAATTTGCTGCAGTAACGGCATTAGCGGATCACCCTCTCAACAAAATCTTTCAACAACCATCCAGTATCGCGCGGACCGCCGGAAGCTTCTGGATGGAACTGAACACTTTGGAACGGTTTTGTCTTGTGTTTCACACCTTCAACAGTTTGGTCGTTCACGTTTCGAAACCAGACGTCCCAATCTTGCGGAAGGGTGCTGTCCACGACGACGTAACCGTGGTTTTGAGTTGTTATGTAACCTCTTCGAGTTCCCGTCACATAAACCGGTTGGTTATGCGAGCGGTGACCGTAAGGCATGCGACGGGTTTCACAGCCTGCCGCCAATGAAAGCAATTGATGCCCTAAGCAAATTCCGAAAACGGGTTTGTCGCCTTTGAGCAGCTGAGCAATTCCTTTTGTCAGATTTTCAGTCTTCGTTGGATCACCAGGACCGTTGCTGAGAAGCCAACCGCTGACGTCCTTAGTCGACAAATCGCTATTCCACGGTAGAATCTCCACCTCACAACCGAGGGAAACGAGCTGGCGGATAATGTTCCATTTTACGCCGCAGTCCACAACGCCGATGCGCGTCTTACCTTTGCCAAGTTTGATCGGCTCTTTTACAGAAACTTCTTTCACGATGTTATGGGCACCCGGATCGAAGAATTTTGACTTGGACTTAAAGGTATCCGGGTTTTGCGGATACCGTTCACCTTCGGGCTGATCGACGTTGACGCGAGCCATGAGGTTGGGTGTCGACCGGATCCGGTGGACGAGATCTCGGGTGTCCATGCCGACAATGCCTGGAACGTTGTTTTGCTTGAGCCAGGTATCCAGCGAAGAAAAACTATTCCAATGGAAGACTTCGTGACTGTCGACTGATATCACGATCGCCGCCGCCTGAGGCCGAGCGCTTTCAAAACCGCGCGGCAAATCCGGATTGAACCCAGGACTTGCAGACGGAATTCCGTAATTGCCAATAAGTGGGTAAGTGAAACAAAGGATCTGACCGTAATATGAGGGATCGGTTATAGCTTCGCTGTAACCGACCATCCCGGTGGTAAATACGAGTTCGCCGCTCGCATCCACGGGCGCCCCAATGAGTTTACCCTCAAAGGCCTCGCCAGTCGATAGCTCTAGGATACACTGGTTTCGCATAGATTTTTTTCTCGATTTTTTAGTAGACACAGTAGCGGGCAACAACATAGCTTACCTGAGCGATTTTCGCTATCCATTATTGACTTAGATTTGGACTTCGTCGGGCAGTCTAACCGTTGAGGAGAACAGCCATGAGCCAGAACAATGAGACCGTGATAGTTTACGCAGGCCGAACGCCGATTGGGAAATTAGGCGGCGGATTGGCAAGCGTTCCCGCGCCGAAACTGGCAGCGCCATTGGTCAAGGACGCCTTGAAGAAAACGTCAATAAAGCCAGATGAAGTTGATGAGATTATCATGGGCAACGTCCTGACGGCGGGGATCGGCCAAGCGCCGGCTCGCCAAGCGGGCATATATGGCGGGCTCTCGCTTAATACTTGCGCCACAACCGTCGGTAGAGTTTGTGGAAGCGGCCTGAAAGCGGTCATGCTCGCGGATCAGGCGATTCGGCTGGGCGACAGCCAAATCATTTTTGCCGGCGGGCAAGAAAATATGTCCCTCGCACCGCATTTGCTGCAAAATTCTCGAAACGGCTTTAAGTTCGGCTCGGTGGAAATGAAGGACTCCATGCAATGGGACGGTCTGTGGGATCCTTACAACGATACATCCATGGGCACTTGCGGCGAAATTTGCGCTGAACAATACGGTTTTACCCGTAAAGCGCAGGACGAATTTGCGCTTGAATCGTACACCCGCTCCAGAAAAGCGGTTGAGTCAGGCATTTTTGCCAAGGAAACGGTCCCGGTTGAGGTTACCGTCGGTAAGAAAACGACCTTAGTGGAGCTTGACGAGGAACCGTTTAGCGTGGATCTCGACCGCATACCGACACTTAGGCCCGCCTTTAAACAAGACGGTACGGTGACGGCGGCCAATGCGTCGAGCATCAACGATGGCGCTGCCCTACTTGTACTGACCAATTCTTTGACAGCAAAACAGCGCGATCTGAAACCGCTAGCCAAGATCACGGCTCAGGCTTCCTATGCGCACGATCCTAAGATGTTCACAACCGCACCGATCGCCTGTATTCAAAAAGTCCTTAAAAAATCAGGTCTTACCGTGAACGACATCGACTATTTTGAAATAAACGAGGCGTTTTCGGTAGTTACAATGGCTGCCATCAAGGATCTTGGTCTTCGACCGGATCGCGTCAACGTCCATGGCGGCGCCGTTTCTCTGGGGCATCCCATTGGCGCCAGCGGTGCGCGTATTCTTGTCACTCTTTTGCACATCCTCGAAAAATACAATGCGAAACGGGGTCTTGCGACACTTTGCATTGGAGGTGGAGAGGCGAGTGCTGTGATTGTCGAGCGGATCTAGAGATTCTTCGCCTTCGGCAGCTTCGGATCAAGACAGCAACTCCTTATAATGACGAAAAAAAAGCCCCTTATACAGGGGCTTTTAACTAAGTTAAAAGGGGGATCAATATTTCTGGTGACTTACAGGGATCAGTTCGTCACGAGAAGCGTTTACTACTTTAGCCGTCTTTCTTTCCATCCACTTGGCTGCGTCAAATTCTTTGGACTTCTTGATTTCGTTTTGTCTTTCAACGACATAGTCCACATATTGCTTGCAGCAGACCTTGCAAGAAAGATTAGGTGCAAGGTTAGGGGTATACTTAGGATGCCGCATACAGACCACATTGAATGTTCGAGCTGTTGTTACCATATCCTGTACCTCTAGCGTTTTAAGTTCTTGCTAGGGTAGTTGCACAGGCTGTGCCACAGGCGGGTTTTAAGATACGGATTTTAATTTCTTGAGATTCTGCTCACTTAGGAACTTCTCAACGAGGCGGCGGGTGAACCGTTTGTACAATTTTCTGGCAATTGTACCGTTCTTATCCAGTAGCTCGTCAAAGGCTTTACGCTCAACCACGAGGATTCGGCATTTATCCCGGCAAATGAACTTCACTTGGCTCGGCATGTCGACCAGCAGCCAAAACTCACCAAAAGTAGCTGGGGCTCGGAACATGCTGAGCTCTTCCCCGGTAGCTCTTTGACAGGAAACAACGCCAGAAAGCAGGAAGTAGACGCCTTTGGGGTCATCGTCTATGTGGAGGATTACGTCCCCGGCGTCAAACTCTTCGATTTTACCAATGCTCCACATGAGATTCTTCTGCTGGAAATCAAGTTCGGACAAGAATTCTGACTTGTGGAATGGACTGCGGTCGTGGTCTGCAACAACGTATTCCTCATCGGCGGACGGGCTGCTGGAAAACTCTCCCGCGACCCGCAGCAATCGGGAAATATCGCCAAAATCCGTAGGACCGTCGACATCGTTTTTCTCGCCGCCGATAAGCATCGTGTCTTCTTCTTTAAAGGAGGGTGCCGCCCCTTGATGGATGATTTTACTTTCGGTGAAAAAATCGGTATCGGGAGGCGCTTCTTTAGCTGCCGGTGCCACGTCTTCCGCATCTATGCGCTTGCCGTAGGTGGCAACCTTGACGCGCGCGTCGAGGGCTCGCTCTCTAAATCCTGCCTTCTCAAAAGCTGCCGCCGCACGCTCGAAGTCTTCGGCTCGTTCGAAGCACTCGCCGGCCTGATCAAAGGATTGCAGAGTTTCGTACACTCTTCCCGCGTATTCGAAGTTTGATACGAGTTGAAATAATTTTGCAAGGTTTCCGAGTTGGCCCTGTGCAAATCCTTCATGCGCGATGAGCTGAGGACCGATGTCAAACGTACTTCGAAGATAGATTTCCGAAGCCGTTTGAACCTTACCGCTCGATACCAGCTCGAACAATACTTCGAGCAGTTTGTTTTTGCTCACAAGAATGTCGGCGAAGCGAACGTTGGAGTGGCCCTCCTTGAGGTAGTTGGTGATAATCTGAATTTCTTTTTCGTTGAAGTCGAGTTGTTGTATGTTGTTGGAATTCTCGACAATGGATTGATATAGTTCGATAGCTTTTTCGGCTTCTCCCACCTCGGCATAAATGCGCGCCGCTTCTCGATGTTGCCCAATCTCGACGTAACACTCGGCAGCTTCCAAAAGCTGGCCGGCGTCATGGTAGTTCTTAGCGGCCTTTTCGATATCGCCCGCTTCTCTTGCGCAGCGTGCCACTTCGAGCGGCATCTTGGCCAGTTCGAAGCAGTCCGCAGCATTCTTCCATAAACCGTGCCTTGCAAAGATATAAGCAGCTCTGCCAGGGCGGCCAATACGAAGGAGAACGCCTGCCGCTTCTCTTACAAATTTTCCTTCTTCAAGAACATTGACGGCTTCGCGATGCATGCCGATGGATTCGAGCAACTGCGCGCCTGCAAGAGCATTGCCTTCTTTAAGAAGCCTCTCTGCATGCTTAAAAATCTTCTTTCGATAACCCTTTAACTTGACCGTGTCGCCTTTTCTTCGACCATGCGATCGCATGACAAAATGAAATATCAACGCCGCACCGGCGAACGCTAATATTAACATGACGATTAAGGGGCGCATCAAACCACACAATTTTGAGGTAATTCCCAATACGTCATCGGAGCTTATAGGTCATTATTTAGGGGAGATTTTGCTTAACGAGTCAGGAGGGAGAAAGGGTTAAGGGCAAGCGCACAAGGCGCTTACCTATTTATTGAAGTTTGTAGTTTATGCCAACTTCGGTGTAACTATCCAAAGTCTTCTTTTTGTCCTCCACACCATCGATTTTCAGTTTTCTCTCGGACGGAGAGTAGGTCTGACTTACCCTTAGGCTGAAGTTTGCGTTGAGAAAAACTTGTATTCCGAATCCATAAATAACGGGTGTTGTAGTCGATTCTGGAATATCGAACGTCCCTTGCTCAACGGAATAGTATTTACCCTTTACCGTTTTTAAGGATTGTCCGCCAAAAACGTAGGGAGACACATATCCCGTAAAGGGAATAAACGTAAGATCAGCGGAATTCGTTATTGATTCCGATTCGACCCTATAGCCTTTGTCCGTGTTAACTTCCTCGTCGGCCGATCTACGGTGTGCTAGTCCCACTTGAAAGTGGTCACCTAATGACACACCCGTCCTAAAGCTAACCGCGTGGTCCCTCTTGCTCAGATAATCGGAATTCGTTGTTTCCGCAGTTCCCGACAGGCCAAGCGTAATTATGGAGAAGGCATGCGTCGGAACAAACAGCGCAAAAGTGGCACATGCGAGAGCTCGGATATAAGAGAGATTGAAGGAAAAACGATCTGTCATCACTGCATTCCTCTATGAAAATTCTTTGGTAAGAATGGTATCGGTAAAATCGAGCTAGAAATAAGGGGTCGTTTACTATTATTATATCACAATGAAATGTCAGTAATAGCTTGAGGCAAGTGCTTGAATTTACCTTATAGAAGATCAATCGTTGCTGTTATACAAAATGAGAGAAAAGAGGTGCTGGTCGGCCAGCGCACAAAAACTCCCGAAGCATGGCAGTTCCCCCAGGGCGGTATTGAGGACGGAGAGAGCCTAGAAGAAGCTCTTTTTCGTGAACTTTACGAAGAGATTGGGTCATCCGACCTTGTCATCCTGAGAAAGGCGCCCAAGGAAATCCCGTATCTTTTCCCCAGCGATCTCAACTCGTCCATCAAACTTCGGTTCTGCGGCCAAGTGCAGACATGGTTTTTGACGCAGTTTAAGGACGGCGCTACCCACGACTTGTCAAAATCAGAATATGAATTTTCTGCTCTTAGGTGGGTCACGATAGAGCACATTCTCGAAACCGTCGTTGATTGGAAAAGAGAATCCTACAAAAAAGGGCTTTCTGCCCTTGGACTTTGGAGCTAGCGAAATGCCAAAGATCGGCGTCTTAAACATGTGCATTGGCTTTTGCCTGATTTTTTTCGCTGCAATGGGCGGCGTGTTCAATGCCTTCAATCTCACGGAGGCGTTTCTTCAAGATCCCAGTCAAATCGGAAGTTGGGAAATGACGCTTCTGAATAGTGCCCACGGTCATACCACCCTCATGGGGACAGTTCATATTCTCTTTGGCCTGACGCTTGTCTATTCCCGGCTTGGGTTGCGGTTTAAAAAACTTCAAACAACGGGTTTATGCTTCGGCAGTATCGCAATGGGTCCCATGATGATGATAAGGGGCATGCTAGGCCCAACGCATTCGACGGACCCCAACGGTATCGTCATGGGATTTTGTCTTGCCCTCTGGAGCATCGCCGTCATCACTCACGCCTATGGTTTGCTCCGCAAATTTCTCCGAACGAGCTCAGTGCATGAGCTCTAGAATTGTCTCTTTGGTACCAAGTTTGTCGGAAACGATAGTCGAACTTGGTCCGCGAGAGGCCTTGGTCGGAATCACCAAATTTTGTGTTGAACCCCCGAACCTTCACAGAACCGCGATGATCGTAGGTGGAACCAAAGATCCCGACGTCGCCAAAATTGCCCTATTGAAGCCGACCCACATCATCACGAATGCGGAAGAGAACAAACCAGAACACATCGAGAGCTGCAAGACCATTGCGCCAACGCTCGTCACGTTTCCCAAATCCCCCGGCGACGTACCGGCAATGCTTCGCGATATGGGGAAATTTCTCGGACAGGAGGAACCGTATACGCGGCTGGCGATGGAGCTTCGCGATTCCCAACGCGCCTTCGGCATTGGGTCTGACGGAGACCTATCACGTCATCCTGAGCGAAGCGAAGGATCTCGCACCTACCTCTATTTCATCTGGACCAATCCCTACATGGTCGTAGGCCCAGATACGTATATTAGCGAGCTCCTTTCCCTTGCCGGTTACCGCAACCTATGTCAGACACTTCGCTATCCGGAAATGACAATGGAAGAAATCCAACGCCTACGGCCCGACGTGATTTTTTTTAGCACCGAACCTTTCCCTTTTCGCAAACGAGATGCGGAAGCTTTCCGCAAAGCCTGGCCGGGGAGCCCACCCATTATGAAGATCGACGGACGTCTCGCATCATGGTACGGGATAACAACAAAAACAGCTTTGGATGAAATCCGAAAGCTGCTTTTACATGAGAATAATAAACTGTTGCTCGGAGTACTTTAAACTAACCTGCCTGTTTGAGGTGCGTCATGCCTGCAAGCTCTGCCATAAGAGCAGTCGCGCGGTCGCGAGCGGCCTCGTCTTTGATGCCTTTGAGGCTTGCCTTGCCGCGAACGATGTTTTGGAATTTCTTCTCATCTTTCACCAGATCAAGAAGCTCTTTATAAATATCCCTTACGCGTAGCCCATTCGCAATGTAGGCATGAAGATCATCTATAGAAAAAGGCTTTTTCAAAAAGCCGTCGGCCTTTTCGTCAATGCTCGTCACTTGTTCTGGTGTCAGGAGTGCGCCGCTTACCAAGAACACGGGGATCGAAGGATCGTGCTGCCTAACTTTTTTCATCAGCTGTATGCCGTCCATGCGGGGCATTCTGATGTCGCTGATGACGAGATCGATTTCTTTTTCACCAAGCGCTTCGATAGCTTCCTTTGCATTTTTCACGACAACAATTTTAGAGAAAAATTTGTTGAGATGAATCTTAAAAAACTTGAGCAGCGTTTGGTCGTCATCGATGACGAGAATGTACGTTGTTCGGTCGTAGGGATTTTTATGGATCGACATTTCAACCTCAATAGTCATTCCAGGGAAGGTTTCGGCAAAGGTAGGAAGAGGTTGAGGATTTTGAGCAAAAAAAGAAAAAAAATCAATGTTTTTGGGAAGTAAAAACCCCATCGCCTAAGCAATGGGGTCTCACAATCATCCCCGCACCGAAGTGCCTCGGGAGCATTACAGTTCGTTAGGTTTGAACCAGCAGCGTGGACGTATGCCCGTCGTAGAGCCGTCTTGTGCCGTACAAGAGGAGTCTTTCAGCTCTGTCCAGTTTTTTGGAATTTTTAGCTCGTCGAAAGTGCGTACGCAGAGTCCGCCGTTTACATAAGTGTCAAGACGACACTGTGCTGGCGGGTGACCTTGCATTGTGCTGGAAACAACCACTTTCGATGGCTTTGTGATGTCAACATTTGGAGTACCGCCTAATGCACCGAGAAGGCCCGCAAGGGAGACGCCGCCCATGGCTGTTCTGTAGCAGAGGTTTTGATCCGCTTCGTCAGTAAACTGAGCGTCGCAAACCGCTTTAGCAGCTGGCAGGACTGTTTCTCGTGACTTAGCGTTTTCCTCAAGCTGGGCGCTCCAAAGGAGTCGTGCGCAAGAATGTGTGGCAAAGTAATCGGCTTCACCCTCAACCGACATGTCGGACAAGAAGTAGAATGGAAAGCCGCCTAAGTGGTGACCTATTTCGTGGCAAGCGACAAGCGCGAATCCGTCAGAGGTAACTTCCGGACGACGAGCAAGACCACCAAACATGTGTATAACCCAGTTGGTCCCTTGTTTTTCAGCGTATGCGTTTACAGTAGGATCAGTCCAAGCTCTTTCAACGACGAATTTAGCATTGTGCGACTCGAAGATCGGCGCGTAAACTGATTCAACATACGTCAACACGTTGTTGAACTCTTCTTCGCTGATTCCGGTTTGCGCAAAAAGCGAATCCTGAAGATGTAGGTTGTTCGGTGGTAGGATAGTTGAGTATCCGACCGATGACGCCGCCAGTCCGAGGAACAAAGCGGTTTTAATGAGTGCCTTCCTTTGCATCACTGCCTCCTTAATGAAAACATTGTTACTTCCCTGTTGCTAAATAATAACTGACTGGCCAGCCAAATAAACGATTATTTAAAGACTTAGAAATATCTCATCAATTTAATGGGTTAGGTCTGAAATTCGGGAAGTACCAAACGCGCCAGGACAGCGCGGTAGAAAACTCTCTTTAAATACGGATAGTTGCGCCTCTAGCTCATCAAATCCTCACATCGCATGAGCTAGATCGATCAACCGCGACTTCGCCCCTTCAAGCTCTGACCTGCTAACGCAAGTAGGCCTGAGCAAATTCGCGCGTCGCCAAACTGCGAACATGCCACTCGGCAAGTTCCTGCAAAGGACTGTTTTCACCCGATAGTTGCATCGCTTCTTGGAACAGGCGCAACGCGTTAGCATTGTCGTCGAGTTTTTCTTCGAAGAGAACGGCGAGGTGATAGCGTATGTGAGGATTCTCGGGATCAAGCTGAAGCGCCTTTTCTAGCGAAGCGAGCGCCAGCTGATCTTGGTTTTGCTTTCCGTACAAGATTCCTCTAAGCAGACAGAAGGAAGCGTCGTTGGCGTGAGATTGCTCAAGTGGCGCCAAATCCTTTTGCGCCAGATCAAACTCGCCTCGAGTAATATAGAAGCCTGCTCTATTCATCAGCGCAGGCGCATATCCCGGTGAGTGTTTTAGCGATCTGTCAAACCATGATAAGGCGTCTTGATGCTTCCCCAGCTTGCTGTTTATAGAACCCATGAGATTGGTCAAACGTTCTTCTTCACCGCCTCGATCGATACCTTGCTTTGCGACAAATTCAGCGATACTTATTTTACCCTTGCTTAGGTAATGCGACGCCAAGAGCGCATATGCAGGAATGAAGGTTTTGTCTTCAGCAATAAGGCTCGAAAGAATCTTTTTCGCTTTATCGCTGTTGCCTTCTTTTAGATGGGCCAACGCCAAAACATACCGGTATTTAAAATTAAGCTCTGGATTTGGTTTTTCGGCCTTATCGAGATATTTACGAGTTTCTTCTAGGAACGGCCAAGTCTTTTTGGATTTGTTCATCTTTAAGTAAACCTGAACGAGCTCAAGCCGAACATCAAAGGCATCTTCATTTTCCCTGATGTGTTCCAGCAGAATCGCTTCCGCCTTTTCGAAATCTCCATTCCCTACTGCTTTTCTCGCCTCGTCCACGGAGGCTTTTGCAGCATTGGCCTCTCCCGCCATTTGCTGATCCACGCCTGTGGATTCCGGCTTGAAAAAGGTACGCCAACTTTCCGGCTTAATGCGTTCGCTTTTCTTAACCTCGAGCGTGCCCTCGTCCGTTCCGACTGTGACGGTGTCGATCGTCTCGGTATCCTTGATTTCAGCGTCGTTCGTCTGACATCCCGCAACCGCCAGGGAAAGCATAAAGACGAATGGTATTATGTGCACCCGCATCAAAGACTCCATAGGTTATTTGCGCTATTTGACATGATCCAGGGCAATTCAAACGCCGAGCTTGTGCTAATTCTCCTATCGGAACCTGCCTCAGCCAGCCGCACCTGCGATTTCTTTACCCAGAGGTTCTCACGAAATTGGTCAGGATCCTTCTTCTCAGCTAAAACGTTTGCGCTGTAGAACTGCCGGGACATATTGGCAAGAGAAACAACGGTGTTTTTCAATTCAATGGCAACCTGGCTTGGAATAACCTCGCTCTTCGAAGAAACTGAGGAAATTTCGTTCGCCAATTTTTCAGCGGCTTCACCGACAATGAAATTGCTCTTACTAAACCAAGTCGGATGTCTCGTCGCCGCTGCCTTTTCGTAGTATGCAACCGCTCTTTCGAACAAATCCATCTTCTGCCGAATTCTCTCTCTTGAGTTTCCGCTTTTTTTGTTCAGCGCAATACTTTCGAGCCTGAGTCGATCTTCCTCTCCCAAAGTAAAATAGAGTTCTCCTGCAATTTCTTTGTACTCGTCAGAAGCGAGTGCTGACCTATTCGCTTCCAATTTTTTAACCATGCGCTCCAGGGTTTGATGACCCAGGTTTCTTTTGCCGGAGTATGTTTGACTCCTTGCTAAAAGGAATTCGCCTTTTAAGCGCGCAGCGATACTCATCTTCGAAGCGAGCATTTTACCAGCTGCGGCGATTGCTTCGCCATGATTGTTTGCCTTCTGGTAGTATGCGATGGCCCGCAAGAAACAATCCTCCTTGCACTGTTTGTACTCAGGCCGGGTCGCAAGGATGATCGTCGCACGAGCGGCGGTGGGATAATCGTCATCGGCAATTGCAAGCTTTTCTGCACGCATGAGACCGGATTCCGACTTATCATATCCGGGATACTTCTGAGCCAGGTTTATGAAGGTGTTGGCGGCGGAGTCAAACTGTATCATCGACTCGAAGCTTCTTCCCTTCAGATACAACATATCAGGTCGATATTTTTCATAATCTTTATTTGCTAAGTAGATATCCGCGGTGTCTTTTGCGATATCCCAATCCCCGGCCATGGCGAGCATGTACCCGCCGTCGCGAAGGATCTTCTCTCTTTGGTAGATGCCTTCAAACTCAGAACCAACGGAAAGCAGCAGGTCTCCCGCTTCCTTGGCTTTGCCCAGGTCGGCGAGCATCCCTGCTTTGTCGAGTGTCGCTTTACCCAGTATTCCCAAAACTTCTTTTTGCAAATCAACGGAAACGGCGTTCCACTCTTCGGAACGCAAAAAAGCCATTGCCCGTTTGATGACGAGATCATTGTCTCCGCGCTCCACGGTCTCCATCAAGATGCTGCGAATCGCTATGGATCTTTGGAATGCGTTTGGCTTCATTGCCAGCGAGTCACTCCATAGGCTCACGGCGCGATCATGCCGCTCGTGGTCGCTGTTCGCCGCCGCAGCCATTAAGACAAGATCCACCGACTGCGACAGAGTAGAACCATACCGGCTAACATAATCGGCGACATTCCGCTCCAGGGTCGCCAACTTTTCCAAAATGACCTTGTCTCCTGCCGGAACTTTGCCTGCTTGCGCCGCTTGGGCAAAGCTTTCGCGCCAAATCTTTTCGCTCGCAAGAACACTCTGATATGCGGCGATCTGAGGTAAAGATCCGTTTGATCCTGATTTACTCTTAACGTTGGCGTAGACCTCCGACGCTTTGCCAAATTGGCCGGCATAGTAGTAACTATGACCCAGGCGCAATAGGTCTGCGTCCTCGTTCTTGCCGGGTAGAGGATTCTGAGTGACCAATTCGAGAACTGACGCGGCTTCCGCGTAATCCTCCGGAGACCCTGTCTTGTTTCCTCTTTCGAAGTAGAAATCAGCAAGCTGGTGCGCCGCCTTATCGGAAAGTTCTTCCATGGCAACGACTTTCTCAATGGTTTCCTTGTTCTTTACTCTCCAAACACTCGACTTCACGAGCATGTCCGCCAATCTTTTCCAAACCACGTTACGCTTTTCCAGCTCGTCGGCTTTTTCATACAATTCTTGGAGTTCGCTCAGAAGTTGTGGGCTGTCGGGATCTAAGGAATTCTTGTTATATACGTATTCGCCTATCTCTCCAGCCTTTTCGAACTCGCGTTTATCGGTGTAGCGTTTCATCACTTCGATCGAAATCTTGACCGAGTATGGTTTAATCTCTTGTCTATTGAAGCTCGCTTTAGTGTAGTTTAGGTCATCCAGATGAAAAAAAGCCCAAGCTATGAGTTCGACCGCGTCTTCTTTCACCAGTTTTCTTTCTTTAAAATCGCTGATGATATAATCCTGCTGGCTAAAGAGCGGCAAGCAGTTGACGATGACTTTTTTCGCATCGGAGGAGTAATAGGACGCCCAAGCGGCTCGATATTCCACCATTCGCAGCCGATCGGTTTCCTCCCACAAGTCTCGCCCGATTTTCTTCGCGGACTCATAGAACTTTAACGCCGAAGAAAAGTTGTCTCGTCTAAAATGGTAGTCTCCGACCTCGACGAGAGCCTTCCATCGAAATACCGATTCGAACTCTTCTTGCGCTAACTTACCCCATACCTCGACAGCGTCCGACTCTCGGTCCAGATCGGCAAGGATAGCCGCCTGAAGGTAGAGAGACTTATCCCGGTTCTCGTTGTTTCTGTCCTCTGCATTAATCTTTTCTGTAATTTTAAGCGCTTCCTCCAAATAATGTATTTTCTCCATTTGACCAGGAAAAAGCATAGCTATCCGTGCAAGTACAATTGCCAAATTTAGTCGAAGGTTAAACCGAACGTCTTCGTTTCTTGCTGAATTAATTTCCTCGCGATACTTCGACGCCAGATCATTGAGCTCCTGTTCGTCCGCGAGACTGGCTTCTTTAATCTCCTTGGTCCAGCGGTCTTCTAGACCCTGTTTGGAATTTTCGAGATGAGTTTTCTTTTGTTCTTTCGTCGCTTCGTTTCTCGTTTTGCGCGTGTCCCAAAACAAGCTATACTTGTCTTCCGCCTCAATCTTGCTTTCCTTTGCGAAAGCCGAAGGGACAAGGGTGAACATCACTGCGACAAACACAATAAGCCGCTTCATTATCGCGATTTTCATACTAGTAAATCCCTTTCTCTAAATCTCGTAACGCTTGGCTCATTATCTTTGCTTCAATGGCTGATTTAGAAATTTGCGCCTCTTCCGCCGCTTGTTTGTCCATGGTACTGAGGAGCTGAATATCGACCTGCCATTTTTTTAGAAGTTCCTCGCGATCATCCAGTGTTTCAAGGTCATCGCCAATGCCGACGTTCAGCGTATTGATCGAACCGCGATCTATTTGACCAATAAATTGCTCTGTTCGTCCCAGATTGCGTTCAGTTGCCTTAAGCCAATCGTCCATTCGCTCCAAATATGTCAGATAAAAATCGCGAAGGTCGCCATCGTAGGCTATAGCAGCTTTCTCCATCGTTGTCGCCATTGCTGACCATGCTGTCCAAGCATTGTCCATGGCCTCCACCAAGACTCGATCTGATGGAGACTGGACGTTCTTGGAATAGGTATCCAATATCTCCATCTTTTCTTTGATAATCTCGGAGTTGTCCAGCAACACCGAACGGGCATACTGAGACTTGGAGAAATCAACGTATCTTTCTATTTTTCTTCCTCGCACGATCCCGATGCCTTTTGAAAGTGAAGATTCCAGCGAGGTAGAACGCTTTGACAGCTTCGCCAGGTCTCTTACGAGTTGAGTATTGTTGGCTGTCTTCGCTTGCAACATCGCGCCCGACACCCTTGCTTGGAGAATCTTTAAACGTTCATAGCCAGCATGAAGAACCGCTCTTTGCCGGAAAAGTTGGGTAAGAGAGGAGGCGCTTTTATTCTGACTTGAAACCTTGTGCGCAGCTGTACTGATCCTTTCCTGCTTCTCTTCCAGGTATTCCCATTGCCGTTTGTCGTCTTCGCTGAATTCGTCGAAATAGAGACCTTTTCGCATTTCAACTAGATCCTGGCCAGCTCTTATTCCCTCGTCTATGATTCCTTGCAATGCTTTCTCTTTGTGACCAAGGTTGGGGTTTCCTGTATACAATAGATCGTTTTCCGTCGCTAGCACAGAGGTCCATATTGCTGCCTTCAAGTCGAGAGCTCTTTGTTTCTGTTTGATCAAAATGTCAAAAAGAGATCGGTAGCCTCTGAATTCGTCGAAGCGCGACAGGTCATATCCGTGTAAATTGAGATAAGAGTCGAGTCTTTTTTCTACCGGCACAATCGACGATCGCATTGATTTCAGGTTGTTCCGGATGGCGTCGAGGTCGCTTTTACTTCGATTAATCTCGTCCTGTGCAACTTTCAAATCGCGCTTGGAGAGAGCGAGATAGATTTTGACTGACCGTAAATCTGCCGCGCGGTAGTCCGACGGATATTTTGCTAAGTAGGCGTCTATATCTTTCAGAGTGTCATCTGTGCGGCCGAGGTCGAAGTTTACATATATTTTTTCAAATAGAGCTTGTTGGTGCCAGATCGAATCCGGAGCCACGTCAGAGTAGTAACCGACCGCTCTTTCCCGTTTCCCTCGCCCCTTCTGAAGCCTTGCAGACTCTATCAGGCAGTGCCCACGGATGTCCTGCAGCTTTGCATGTTTGAGACAGGCCTCAAGATCGCTTTCACGTTTTTCGTTTGTCCACGCTCGTTCTAGATAAACCTTAGCTAAAAGATCATCGGAAATTCCAAGTTCAATCGCGCTCTGTGCAATCTTCGCGCTTTTAGCGGGCGCATGAAACTGAGTTCTATAGAGTTTGGCAAGAAGGTGAAGCGCTGCACCCTTTACAGCCGGCACGTCAGAGCTTTCCACAAGTAAGGTAAGCAATGCCTCGATGCTCTTGGGATCGATCTCAATCGGCGCATCAACATACGACGAGAGGATTTCGAGGGTTTTATCATGCCCATCAGCTTTGCCGCCAAATTGCTGCAAGGTTGAGAAGTATTTCGTGAAATAATAAACCGCTTTCGCTCTGCGACCGATCTGATGATTCGCGTTAGCTAGAAGCCAAAGCGTGTCTTTGGACGCCGCAGATTCCGGCACTGGATTAACGAGATGGATTCTTTCAAGAAGATACACAACGTAGGCGTATTTCCCCGACTCGTACGCGTTCTTAGCTTCCGAAACATATTGCTGTTCAAATGACGAATTCGAATCGAACTTAGGAGAAAGCGACGCTTCCGTCGCACGAGTTTTCGTGTGAAGGGCAGTGATCCGTTGAAGCAGAGATTGCAGATCCCGCTCGACGGAGCCTACGCTGTTGCCCGCAGCGAGAAGATGCGGACTGCTCAGGCAAAAGCAAATTAGAGTTGCCCAAAATCTTGTCAAAGGGCTTCGCTCCTCATAATCACTTTGTTAGCCTTCGGATCCTCGACGTTCAAAACGAGACGTTTGCGAACTTTCCCTGGAGGTACGTCGACCGACTCTTTGAAACTCACCGTATATACCGCCCCTTCGGACAAAGAACCGTGGGACGCGGGCATAGCCTTTGCTCCAATCGAAATATCGTGTTTTCCGGGAGGAAGACTTCCGGCGAAGAGGGGCGCATTGTCCATGGCAAGGGTTGTACCGGGACGCGATTCGTACAGAACAACGTCATCGACAACGAGAACCAGATCACGAAGCGCCGCCTGGCTTTGTGCGGAGTCGAGCGTAATCTCGAAGTACGAATCAGCCTGAGAAATCTGTTTGTAAGACAGTTCGGCCTTTTGAAACTCCCCTTCTAGAGTAGATAGTTCGTTCATGAGTTCTTTGACGGCGGTTTCGAGGTCTTTGCTTCGCGTGGAGTCAACTATTCTGGCTGTAATGCTCTTTTCGGAATATTCGTAGCGAGTCTTTGGGGCAACCTTGTCGGCAGCATAACCGAATTCCGCGAACAGCAACAAAAAAATTATCTTGTCCATGCAGCTCTCCTCGATTTCGTGTCGTCCTTAAAGCTCAAATTCAACTGACCAACCATGTAGTGCGGGACGACTAGTTTGTAATCCTTTGGCAAAGGAGTATGCCGGAACCTGTCGAACGCTTCTGGCTTCAAACACCGATTGTAATCGCGGATGATTCGCTCACTGAGAGGGGTATTTCGGATCACCTGGTCCAAGGAAATTTTGGACACGGCAATCTCAGTAAGCTGAGGCACAGACTTGCTCGGGTTCTTCATCCGATATTTTTTGTTGTAGACGTTTCGGGCCGCGAGGAATTCGGAGTAAAAATTGCGGCTCGCAAATCCGAAACTATTTGATCTGTAATATTTGATAATCTTATTGAGGTCGCGAGTGCCTAGTCTTTTCACCGCACGAGCGATCCCGCCGGCACCATGGTTGTATGCCGTAACGGCAAGGGGCCAGGTCTTGAGCGTCTTGAAATTTTGCTTGAGGAGACTGGCAGCGGCTCTCGTGGCTTTATAAGGCGAATTACGTTCGTCAATGTAGTGATTGATAATGAGAAATTCCCGTCCGGTAGAAGGCATTATTTGCCAGAGACCTGACGCGCCTACTTTGGACACCGCGTCGACGTTGAACATCGATTCGACAAATGCCAGGCGAGTCAATTCAACCGGCATTTGCTGTTTGCTGAAGATAGATTCCATATAAGGAATCATGCTTGCAGAGCGCTCGGCTGCGTTATCAAACTCGGTCGCCATGCCTACTTGCAGCCTAAGCTCTGGGCGTTCTTTCATGAGATGTTGGAAGTCGTAAGGGTTCCGTTGGTACACATAGAGAATGCGCTTTTCCATCGCGCCGTGCCGGGCGGCCCGCTTGCCCTCCGTTCTTACCCGATCGACGGCAAGCTCGTAACGCTTGAGATAGTTGTTGGCGACGGATTCTCTCTGAATGCGATTGAACTTTGCCGCCCCGCGAATCTTTCTGCCTAAGACACCAAAATCGACAATATCGATGATGATAAAGGGTCTAGTCGCGTCATGAATAATAAAGGTATTAGCCGGATAGCGGTCAAACACCTGAGTCCAAAACCAGACCTGCTTAGCCAGATCGCCCTCCGCCCCGAAATTATCCGCACGCACGGCAGGCACGAGGCCGAGCAATAGCAATGCTTGTAAAATCAGGCTCTTAATAGTCATTATGTCTCTTTGTCTTCCGTCACTCCCACGCCCGAAAGGGCGTCAGGGATCTCCCGACGAGGTGATTCACGCGCTTTTGCGCAAGGACGAAGGTCTTTCCTCTCCATTTTACCAGCTGAGCTCCAGGCCCCACAAAGGCGTCAAACCCTTGACTCTAACCAGCGTAATTCCTTGCTATTTTAATAATAATAGGAACCTATTTTAATATTATATTAAAATACCATTGACTTTATAATAACTTTATAATAGGATCGTCTTAGCCCGAATAGGGCTTCCCATTTCTGAAGTTGTTGTTGTAGATGTATTCGTGGACTGGTTGCTGGGAGACGTTTTATGGGATTCAAGGCTCGTCTAGTTTCTATTCTTGTCATTCTCTTATCAATGACCGCCTGCGGCGGCGCGGCGTATCGCGAAGAAAAAATCAAAGACTACAAATTGTTCTTCTCCGTATCCGACCAAGCTCTCATGAATGATTTCGAAAGATTGGTTGATCAATACAATAATGCCGCTGATCTCGGCTTTAGTCCTATTGAGCTTGTGTACGATCAAGACGACGCCAATTCGCTGGCGACAATAACCAAAGGCTTAGAGCAGCGCCAAGAGAAAATTGGATTCGGCCAGTGGAAGACCAAAACCTTCGAAGAGCCCTCCGTCGCGCAACTCGATGGCTCTCGCCCCAAGCGAATCATAAGCTACTCCATGGAACTTGAATTCGATTATGATTATATTAAACAACGCTCCGGCGCTGCGGCAAACTCTCTAGAATGGAAAGAAGTGTTCACTCTATTTGCCCATGAAGTAGGCCACGGATTGCAGATGAACCACTCACAGGTTCTCACCGACGTCATGTATCCAAGCATTGACGGCAACGTGAAGTACAACTATACATCGTACTTCGCGAAAGTTAGAAAGTTTTTTCAGGAGCAATAAAATTGCGGCAATAAATAAAAAAACGAGGCGGGCTTCATCCCGCCTATTTTTATTTCATGGTCACTCTGACCTCGACGATTCAGCGGTTTCAAACTCAGCTAATAAGCGTTCTTCCCAAACACCATTTCTTCGACCGTCAGTACGATAATTTTAAGATCCAACCATACCGACCAGTTCTGGATATAGAACAAATCGCATTCGATGCGCTTTTCGATGCTGGTGTTGCCGCGCCAGCCATTCACCTGGGCCCAGCCGGTAATGCCTGCTTTGACCTTATGGCGAAGCATATAACCGGGGATGTTTTGCCGGAATTGATTGACGAACACAGGGCGCTCAGGACGGGGTCCCACAAGGCTCATTTCGCCTTTGAGAACATTCAAGAACTGCGGCAACTCGTCCAAACTTGTTTTGCGAATGATTCGTCCGATCCAGGTCGGGCGATTATCGTCGGCTCTCGCAAAGACGGGACCGGTCTTGTCTTCCGAATCAATGGGCATCGATCGGAATTTTAAGCATTCAAATTTTTTGCCGTCCAGCCCCATACGGGTTTGCCTGTATAAAATTGGTCCTGGCGAGGTAAGACGAATGAGAGCGGCGACGAGCACCATGATGGGAGAAAAGATAGCGATTGCCGCCATTGAGCCCACGATATCCATAGCTCGTTTTACGACCGCACCTATCCCCAATAGAGGACTCTCATGAATGCTTACTACTGGAGTATCTTTGATCATCTCAATGCCGGCGGAAAATTTTGTATATCTCAGAACATCTGGAATGAGTTTAATGTCCGTTACCTGATCCGCAACGACAGACAGGGTCTGTTCCACGAACGTATAATCTTTGTACGACAACGCGAAATAAACAGTATCGACAACATTCTGCGCAAAGAATTCGCCCCAATTCCTAGGAACGTTGAAAAACGGAAGACCCATCTGCTTTGCGGCTTTTTCATCCTGAGAAGTGTCGGCCGCACCACTCATTGCGCCGATGATCCTGACGTTTTGAAATGTAAGCGACCTTACCAGTTCGACGGCCTTCAACATGTTTTCCGAACTGCCGATGATAAGGACCTTTCTTGGATCAATCTTCGCCATCCGATAGCGAAAAAATTTTCGTACCAGGCTTCGGCCCGTAATTAAAAACAAGGGCTGTAACATGCCGAAGATCACAAGCGTAAGCCGCGAATATCGGTATTCTTCGTAAAAATAAGTGAAGGCGATAAACGCAAGAGTCGCAATAAAGGAACATTGGATGATGTCCAAGCCCTCAATGAATGCGGATCGGTGATGTCCTGTTCGTCGGTAGAAACCAACCGCAAAAAAAACCAATCCCCAAATCACCGCGATGAAGGGCGTCAATTTGAAGTATAAACTGCTCTCGGGCACACCTTGTGGCGCATCGAGGCCAGTATGAAAACGCAAATAGTAGGCGACCAGCCAACTTGCGCATATCAGGAAAAGATCGACGACAAGTCGAATTGCCAAAAGACTCTTCAGAAACCTAGTTTGCAATCCGTGCTCCCGTCATCGTTTCGATGGCATCGCGGAACTTTGCCAAAAAACTCTCCGTTGAAAACCCTTGCGCGAACGCGATCAACGCGGCGGATGAATAACGCCTGTGATCAAAATTCTTTAGCGCGGCACCTAAAGACTCTGGCGTCGGGTGCTCGAAAAATTCTCCGGTCACGCCCGGTCGAATGAAGTCGAGAGCTCCGCCTTTTTTGAGCGCGATCACTGGAGTGCCTGCTGCCATGGACTCAATGGCTACCATCCCAAAGTCTTCTACGCCAGGGAAAATAAGGGCTTTGGCGTTTCTGAGCAGTTCGCATAGTCTTTCGCCCGAAGGCTTTATTTCAAACGTCGTGTTCTTACCGGCCTTTTTCTGCAATCGTTCCTGGTCGGGACCGCCTCCCGCTACGATGAGTTTCTCGCCCAATCTTTCGCACGCGTCGATGGCAAGATCGAACCTCTTGTACGGTACAAATGCTCCCAAAGCCAGATAGTAGGACTTGTCTGCGGGGTCACTGGTCGGCGCAAAACGTTGCACATCGCACGGGGGATGAATGACACTTGCATCCCTTCCGTAGAACTTCTTGATCCGTTGCCTCACGAAATTGGAATTGGCAACGAAGCTGTCGACCCTACTGGCGCTCGCATGATCCCAGACTCGGAGCTTCGCGCTCAAGTATTGTATTGCAGGTCGGGCGAACGGGATTTTGGGCAGGGCGTCCATGTACATTTCCCGTTGATCCCAGACATAGCGCATAGGGCTGTGAACATAGCTAATATGTTTAGCGTCAGGCGCTGTCATAACCCCTTTTGCAACGCAAGACGACGACGAGATAACTAAGTCGTACTCCTCCAGCGGAAAGGATTCCATGATCGTCGGCAATAGGGGAAGCAACGCCATCCTCGCAGGCCAGAGACGAGCGGGGATTCGTGACGTAATGATCCGCCTTTTAGTGATCGTTGGTGGAAATTCCTTCGGTTGATAGAAAAGAGTGTAAACAGGGGCGTCCGGAAATAGCCCAAGGAGAGCCTCCAACACCTTTTCCCCACCGCGGTAGGTAACCAGCCAATCGTGAACGTAAGCTACCCGCATGTTTGACAATAATGTCCGATACTGCTTGTTTGTAAAACGAGGCCTATTATGCAACCCCTGCAAAAAAAACTCATCACAAAACTCGGTTAAATGTGCTGTCAGCAGGTGGGCTTATGCCGCAACTGCGCGTCCAGCCAGGCAAAAAGATAGTAGGCAGTATTGCACCTGGGACGCAGCCTCTGTTAGAATGAATGTATAAGCCCCATTACATTTCAAATACTACTTAGAGTCCTACTCGGCTTGGTTCTTAAGACGTATCAAGTCAGCTAAACTTTCGTGGGCATTCATCAAAAACTAGTTGGAGGCGAAAGCTTTTCGATGAGCACTCAGCTCCCAAAAAACAACAGCGCCTCGGTCCGTGGTGAGTCATTGCCGACAAGTTTCTATGATTCGTCGGCCGAATTCAACCATAACCTACGAGAAAGCTTTCCAGAAATTATCGGGCGAAGCCCCTCAATGACCCATACTCTCGAGCAAGTGCTCAAGATAGCCAGGTCCGACGGCTCGGTTCTCATTCACGGGGAGAGTGGCACCGGCAAGGAATTGATCGCCTCTGCGATTCATCGCCTGTCGGGCAGATCCACCGGAAAATTCGTCCCCATCAACTGTAGCGCCATTCCCGAAAGCTTATTAGAAGCGGAACTCTTTGGTCATGAGAAAGGCGCCTTTACGGGAGCGCTTACCAAGCGATCCGGCTACCTTGAAATGGCAAAAGGCGGAACGATCTTGCTCGACGAGATCGGCGACATGCCTCTTCGTCTCCAAGCTAAGATACTGCGTGTATTACAAGAAAAGCAGTATTCCCCCATAGGTTCGGCGGAAGTTAAGCGAACAGACGTCAGAATCATAGCGGCAACCAACGTTGACCTCCAGCAAGCAGTGAAAGACGGCGTGTTCCGGCTCGATCTCTACTACCGACTCAACGTATTGCCTGTTCATCTTCCGTCACTGAAAGATCGTCCGGAAGATATTACGGACCTCATGCACCACTTTCTCGACATAGCCAATACCAAACACGCCTCGCAGAAGCCGTGTTACTTTAGCAAGAATGTTCTCACGACTCTCATGTCCTATGCGTGGCCAGGCAACGTGAGAGAACTGCAAAATCTCGTGGAGCGTTTGGTTGTCATGACGGGCGGTGGAGTGATCGAGGTCGATGCGTTGCCCCAGGAATACTTGGGAGTTGCTCTGCAGACGCGAACGCCCGAGGTTCGGAGACCCGAGCCGATCGAACCGCCCAAGCTGGCGAAAAACGTCGAACACGTTGATCTGTTCAAGCTTCCAGACGAAGGCATAGACCTGACGAGATTTATCGAGGAGCTGGAAAACAGCTATATCATGCAAGCACTAGAGCTGACGGGGCATAATAAAAACCGAGCAGCACAACTACTCGGTCTCAACAGAACAACTCTTGTGGAAAGAATTAAAAAGCGTAAAATTGCGCCCCTTAATAATCCTTCGAAAGAACTTTGAGGCGTTGGCACTTTCGCGCCAGCGTCTAGATAGTCATCACTTCTTTTTCTTTAGCAGCAACCTTCTCGTCCACTTTCTTAATGAACAAATCTGTTTGCTTCTGAACTTCGTTTTGAAATTTTTTGCTGTCGTCTTCGGTGATTCCCTTGTCCTTCTCAACCTTCTTTATCCCGTCGTTCGCGTCACGGCGAATGTGTCGGATAGAGACTTTGGCATCTTCCGCCATCTTTTTCAGGTTTTTGACGATGTCCTTACGGCGTTCTTCCGTCAATTGCGGAATAGGAATTCGCACGATATTGCCGTCATTAGTGGGTTGCAGACCTAGATCTGCCTTTAATATTGATTTTTCAATTTCAGAAATGAGACTCTTCTCGAATGGGTTGATGACGATTGTTCGAGCATCGGGGGTAGTCAAAGAAGACACCTGACTCAGTGGAGAAAGATTTCCGTAATAAGATACCTTAACACCATCCAACATATTGATGGACGCTCTACCGGTTCGAACTTTTTTGAGTTCGCCGTCAAAAGATTTAATCCTTTGATCCATTGCGTTCTTGGTCTCGTTGATCAACTTATCAAGCATAGATACTCCGTCCCTTATTCAACAATTGTTCCGTTTGCGAGGCCCTTTAAGGCCTTAACAACACAACCCGGCTCTTCTAGCTTAAATACATAAACGGGAATATTGGCTTCCATACACATGGTAATAGCCGTAGCGTCCATAACGCTAAGTTTTTGAGAAATCACCTGAAGGTAGGTGAGTCGCTCGAACTTCACAGCATCGCGATGCAAGATAGGGTCGCGATCGTAAATACCGTCAACCTTCGTTGCTTTCAGGATTATTTCTGCCTCGACTTCGCGCGCTCTCAAACTGGCGGCCGTATCCGTTGTAAAGTAGGGATTACCGGTGCCACCAGCAAAAATTACGACACGCCCGCGCTGCAGGTGCTTTATGGCCTTGCGGCGGATATACGGTTCGCAAAGTTCGCGCATGCTGATCGCAGACATCACGCGGCTGTATAGATTGTACTTATTCTCCAGGACGCCTTGCAAAGCCAGTCCGTTGATCACAGTCGCGAGCATACCCATGTAGTCGGCGCTGGCCCGATCGATGTCCCAGGATTCCGCCATTGCACCTCGGAGAATGTTGCCGCCGCCTATGACGACGCAAACTTCAACCCCGGCCTTGCTGAGCTCCGCTATTTCATTACCAATAAAGGCGAGAGACTTTCCATCGAAGGTGCTCGCGGTACCCCCGGAGAGCATCTCTCCGGAAAGTTTCAACATCACCCGCTTATACTTCACTCCCGCCATCGAGCTTTTCTTCATCCTTACGCTTTCGCTACAGCGTTGACTTCGTCAGCAAAGCTTAGTGTTTTCTTTTCGATTCCTTCGCCAAGTTGGTAACGAACGAAACCATTGAGAGAAGCGCCTTTACCGCTATCAGCGACAAGTTTCTTCACTGCAATCGCGGGATCTTTAACGAAGGGTTGTTCGAGAAGGCAGACTTCTTTGTAGAATTTAGAGATCTGACCTTCGGTGATTTTTTCGATGAGGTTCTCGGGTTTCTTTTCTTCGAGAAGCTTCTTGCGGGCGATTTGTCTTTCTTGCTCAATCTCCAAAGCATCTACTTCTTCGGGCTTCAGGTATCTTGGAGCAGAAGCCGCTACGTGCATCGCGAGGTCTTTGCCAAGGTCCACAACAGCAGGCGCTTTTGACCCTTCAAGCTTCACAAGCGTTCCGATTTTTCCGCCCATGTGCGAATAGCCGACAATCGTGCCGTTGTCGCTTGTCAAAACGGACACACGACGGATCTTGATGTTCTCACCGATTGTTGCAATGAGGTTCGTGATTGTCTGCTCGACGCTTTGTCCGTTTTTCAAGGGGAGGGCGAGCAATTTTTCTGTGCTGTTGGCTTTGTTCTTGAGCGCCAGAGCAGCAACATCTTTTGCGAAATTGATGAAGTCGTTATTCTTGCTTACGAAGTCGGTTTCGCAATTGATCTCAACAACAACGCCCGCATTCTTATCTTCGTTAACGTAAACTTCGACCATGCCTTCCGCAGCAACGCGGTCGGCTTTCTTTGCGGCGCGCGACATGCCTCTTTCTCGAAGCCAAACAATCGCCTTTTCCAAGTCGCCATTGTTTTCTTGGAGAGCTTTCTTGCACTCCATCATGCCGACGCCTGTTTTTTCCCGAAGTTCTTTAACCTGTGATGCTGATATTTCCATTTTTACTCCATTTTCATAAAAACTAAAGAAACGATGTGTTAGCCTTTTTTCTCGATGGCTACTTTGTTGCCTTTGTCATCGCGGAAAGATCCCTCTTTCACAGCTAAAGCTTCGTCATCTTCACCCTCAAAATCTCTCGACTTGCGTTTGCCGGCCAAGCAAGCTTCGGCGGCAGTCGAAATGAAGAGTTGCAGAGACTTGATGCTATCGTCGTTTCCTGGAACTGGGTATTCAACTGTATTGGGGTCAGCGTTGGTATCTGTAATCGCAACAACGGGGATACCTAATTTTTTTGCTTCAGCAATCGCGATGGTTTCTTTGTGTGCGTCAACTACGAACAAAGCGCGGGGCAATCCTGGCATATCCTTGATGCCGCCAAGGTTTCTCTCGAGCTTTTCGAGTTCTCTCGTTAGTCCAAGAACCTCTTTCTTTGTAAGTTTTTGAAACGTTCCGTCCTTTTCCATTCTTTCAATTCTTTTGAGTCTGTGAATGCTTTGACGGATGGTTTGGAAGTTGGTCAAAGTACCGCCCAACCAGCGATGGTTGATGTAGTACATACCAGAGCGGCTTGCTTCTTCCTTTACGAGATCGCGTGCAAGACGCTTGGTTCCCACGAACAAAACATGTCCGCGCTTTGAAGTAATGGTTTCCAAGAAAGCTGTTGCGGCTTGAAACTTTTTCACCGTCTTTTGCAAGTCGATGATGTGAATTCCGTTTCGCTCACCGTAGATGTAAGGACCCATTTTTGGGTTCCATCGACGCGTTTGGTGTCCGTAGTGAACGCCAGCTTCCAGAAGTTGTTTCATGTTAACTAGATTCGACATTTTTCTTTCTCCATGCGAAGGTTTGTCTTTGCTATCAAACTCTTAGGCACCAAGGCCCACCTTCATCGCTGATAGCTGTTTATTGTTGATCCTCAATGAGGCACCATAAGGTACTATTATTCAAATAGAAGCTCAATCATTAACTTTGATTAATTGTTTGAGATTACTGAAGGGTCCCGCGGCCTTTGACCCGCTCTCGAAAACCAGCGGACTGCTTATGTCGGCGTGACATTCCAAACAACTTTTTCCGTCCGGACTTTTTCGAATGGGTTGCTCGGGTATTGCTAAATGCATTTGCTCCAAAAGCAAATTCCCTAGGTCGATAACTTCGCCCTCAATAGGGTAAAAATCCAATTCTTTTTTTGAGAGATTCTTTTGCGAACCGCCCGTGTAGGATTCTCGACGATAGATCGCTTTGAACAAACGCTGAGCGTCCCATCGCAACTTCTTTTGGCATCGACTACAGTCCAGCATCGGCGCAAACGCTATGTTTCCGTTGACTTCATATTCCTGCCCGGCAATCGACGTCATAGTTAACGAGCCCCGTAATTCGATCGGGGCCTCGAGGGAGAGCTCGGTTTGGAGCCGACGGCAGATTTGTCCGACCCACGCGTCGCTCATACTGATGTCGTATCTTATCGGAAATACAGGATCTTTTAGGTCAATTCTCATAGGATTTTGATTTTTAAACCTTTTTGCAAAAACCTTTGCTCGTATACCAAAAAAACGGCGTGGGGACTAACCTTTTTATAAAATATCGAAAATTTTTAAATTTTATCAAAAGACCAAAATTTGGCCTGCCGACTTGCGAGAAAAATGGACCTAACAGGCGAAAAACTTTTGACTTTCTCGACAAAGGGCCGATACGGCGAATAGGCATAAAGGCAAAAATTTTTGAGGGTTGTGGACGAGTTCAATGGCCGCGCCAAAATGGAAAGTTTTTAAGGAGGACAGACTTTTAGGTTTGTACTCCGCAAAACAGATTCGCGAAGCTTTGCGAAGCGGCGCCATTGATCCTTTTGACCTTGTCTGCCAAGAAAACTCGCAAATTAAACTCCGCCTAGTCGAAGTCGACGAGATCTTTGCCACCGCCGAAGACGGCGAAGAAGCAGCAAAAACATCCAGCGACCTTAGTTTCAGCGAACCCAAAGCACCGATCGCGATCGAAAGACCCGCAGAAAGAGCGCAGCCTTACGCTGATCAAACGGCATTCCCTAACGAACCGTCCCGACGCGATTATAGCCGTCACCGCGCTTCGGCTTCGACCAAAAATGCGAAGAAATTTTTCGTAAAAGACAAACACAACCGGGTCTTAGGCCCACTGAGCGCGAACGAAGTTCAGTCGCTATTTTATCGCGGTATTCTTGCCAACAATGTGCGCGTGCAAAAATCCGGAGAATCAAAGTCGATCTCCATCAATACGTTTATCGCCTCGTATTCGGGCGAAAGAGTTCAGGAAATCGCCAACAGCGACGGATCGCGAAGGAAATCCACGCCGGGTCTGCAAAACCTAAGTTCGGCGGCACTGAATGAGTTTTACAAGGGAATGTCGACGAAAGACCTGACGCAGAATCGCTATGTCAGGGTCGGCGTACTAGCCTTTGTAGGCATTCTGCTGGGCTTCTTGCTTTATTCTGTCCTGCACAAAAAACTCCCGTCGGGAGACGACGCCCGAGACGTCAGCAGGGAAGAGGAGACTACCTCTGGCGGTCGAAGCAAACCCAGGTTGCGTTACTCTAAGCAAGCAATTGAGGACGATGCAGAAGTAGCGACGCCGAGAAGAAGGGTTCAAAGACCGAGTCCCGAGAAGAAGGAACCCAGGCCAAAACCCGCGGTAGCGCGACCGAGAAAAGAGGTTGCGGCAACGCCTCCGAAACCGTCGCCTCGAACCCAGCCCGCGCGAAAGCCTTCCCCTGCGCCGGCTACGCCTAAAGCAGCACCTAGGGCAGCTTCATCGGGATCCGCGCGCAGCCTTGCGAGCCAAGTCGGGCAGGTGATTCAGTTTGGACCGGCGATCTTTAGCAAAAATGTCTTGGATTCCTGCGCGTTGAAGTGCGAGGTGAAGTTCCAGAACGAAAGCAAGGAACAAGTGAAGGCTGTCTTCTTCAAGGCAGGTTATTATAACCAACTAAAGGCGGCTTCGGGTAGGGTCATCCTAACAGGGCGTCTCTCCAAGGAAGGAAGCGGGTACGTCATGTTCCTCCAGAACGTCGTAGAGACCCCTTAGCGCCCGGAATGCTGCCTTGACGCTCTTCCTATTTCAAGGTAAAAGAATTGGCTTTCTGAGACCTAATAAAATTTAAGGAAATCAAGCAATGCCAGTTCCTAAGCACCGGACGTCCAAGTCAAAACGGGACATGCGTCGAGCTCATGACGCGTTAACAGCTTCCGCTCAGTCGGTTTGCCCCAACTGCAAGGAAGTTAAATTACCACATCGCATTTGCGATAGCTGCGGATACTACAAAGGCGTCCAAATCTTCGAACCGAAGTCAAAGGGCCACATAGAACAAACATTCGATACTGGTGAATAACTTGGGCAACGTCCTTGCTATGTTCCCGGGCCAAGGTTCACAATACGTTGGCATGGGCAAGGTTGTGCTCGAAAACTTTCCGGCTTGCAAGGCCGTATTTGAAGAAGCTGAAGACGCAACAAAGATCAATATTCGCAAACTTTGTTTCGACGGTCCAGAAGACCAACTCACTCTCACAGCCAACACCCAACCGTGCATCCTCACTGTAAGCGTAGCAACCTGGCAGATCCTCAAGCAAGAGACTGGGCTAACTCCTACTTTCTACGCAGGGCACAGCTTAGGTGAATATTCGGCGAACGTCGCTGCTGAAAAACTCTCTCTTTACAACGCGGCCTTCTTGGTTCGCAAAAGAGGCGAGGCTATGCAGGAAGCCGTGCCGCAAGGCGTCGGCGCTATGGCGGCGGTACTCAAATGTCCCGAGTCCCGACTTGAGACCGAGTGCAAGACGGTCTCCCAAAACGGCAAGTCGGTACAGGTCGTTAATTACAATACGGAAGAACAACTCGTCATCGCAGGTCACAAAGTGGCGGTGGAAACGGTTTGCAAAACATTGCAAGCAGAACAAATCCGCTGCGTTCCCTTGCCCGTTAGCGCCCCTTTTCATTCGACGCTTATGGAGCCGGCGCGACGGAAAATGGAAATTCTCTTAAACGCTACCGAGTTTAATCAAAATCCCAACAAGATCATCGCCAACCTTACAGGCAAGGTTGAAATAAACTACAATCGCGAACATCTTATCAAGCAAGTTGACAATCCTGTCTACTGGACTCAGAGCGTGAAAACCGCTGTTGAAAAGGACGTCAAAACGTTCATCGAAATCGGCCCTGGTAAAGTACTCTTTGGATTATTGCGCAGGTCGCTCCCTCGCGGCGAACACAAACTGATCACAACCGACAGCGACGTGAAGGCCGCTATCGAGGCCCTTCAAGCATAAACCCGGAGGGGATTCTCATCCCAGCCCAGAAGAGACGTCGAGGATATATCACCACCACAAGAAAAAAAAGGCGCCCTAAAAGGACGCCATTTTTTTAATACCTAAGAATTACTTTGCGTACTCGCAGGTCATCTCGATTGCTCGACCCGTCTTGCCAGTGTTAACGACTGCGTCGATCATAGGCAAGAAACCACCTTCGGTGATATTCATGCTGTAGCTGTCGGTGATCTCTTGGCGACAATGAGTAGCTCGGGTGCTACCTTGTTGCTCAGATTCGCAAGAAGATAGAGTTGCTACCGGCGCAACTTCCACGATCGTCACTTCATTGAGCTTTACGCGAGAAATTTGGTGTGTAGCCTCATTCACTTGAATCGTCGCGATCATACCGTGATCGACGTTCTTTTCTTGGCAGTAAGCGTAATCTGCAAAGCTTGGGACGGTTGACGCTACGTCGCTGCTGCTGTCAACGCCGCAAGATGTTAAGACTACGAGACTGGCCAAGATTGTGGTCATTTTTTTCATTTTAGCTCTCCATTATGTTAAAAAAATTAAAGGGCAATTTCATGCGACCGCAAGCGTCAAGCTTGGGCTATTCTCATTCTGCAAGAGTTTTCTATAAAGCGGAAGCATTGGCCGGCCAATCAACGGCCGGTTTTGCGGATGGTCTTCTGCCGGGAGTCAGACTAATTTCGTCAATTGGCAGCGTTACGAAGAACGTCGTTCCTTTTCCCAGCGTGCTTGCGACAGTGATTGTCCCTCTGTGAGCTTCAACTATGCGCTTGGCCGTGAATAGCCCGAGGCCGACGCCAGGAATTTTGTCGATCGTGAGTTTCGAACGCCTGAAAGGTTCGAATATCCCCTCGACGTCTTCGCTTGTCATACCGATTCCTTGATCGGTTACCGAAACAACTGCCTTATCATTGAGCAGAGCAACTTTGACTTCGACCTTGCCGCCTTCCGGAGAATATTTGATGGCATTGCTAATAAGGTTGTTAACCACCTGCGAAATTCTGACAGCGTCTATACTGGCTGTGATCGGAGCGTTGGGGCCTTTGAAACTTACGGAATGCTTTGGCGAATAATGTTCGAAGAGCTGGGCCGAACCCCGCACCACTTCCCCCAGATCGCAAAGACTGGCGGTAAATCGGAGCTTCCCTGCCTCGAGACGGGTTATGTCAAGAAGGTCGGTGACCATCTGATTCAGGTATTGTGATTGACGAGCGATGATCTCGAAATACTCAGCAACTTCCGGATCGCCCACGTCCTTGAGATGCCCCAACTCTGCGGACATCTGGATGGCGCCAATCGGATTGCGAATGTCGTGCGCTACCGATGCGAGATATTGCATCTGACGTTCCCGAGCGTTTTGTAAATCTCGCATCATCCCTGAAACGGTCTGCGACATATTTCTGAGCTCATAGAGACCTTTGGTAGGCGGCTCTACGATTTTCCCAGCTCGAAAGCAATTAAGGCTGTCAACAATCGAAATGAGCGGAACATAAACATAATTGCGGATCCAAAGCAGAATGACCACCAGTACAAACACAATGAGGAGGCCAGATACGATAGCGAGCGTGTCAGCTAGCTTTGCGTCCTCGTAAGCGCTAACTTTCCATTGTTCGGAATCATGCAGCTTCCGATTGATAAGTTCCTCTGTCTTTACGACGATGTTGTCCACCGCACTGGACACTTCGTCGACATATTTTGAGACTTTGTCCGCAAGCTCTCTGGGGGTGATAGGGTTGCTTTCCAGTGTCTTCAAGAGCGCGAAATAATCGTAGAGTGAATGTTCGATTTCACTAACAAGCTTAGCGTCTTGTGAATTGAATGCATGCTCTTTAGCAAGATTGACTGAGGCGATCGCTCTTCTTTCAGCCGCATCACGTTTGTCGAGATGCCTGGGATCGTTCGTGAGCGAGAAAAGCAAATTCTCGCGACTGTGGTTGAGTAAACTCGATTCGATTATATGAGCCGCATCGACGATCTCGGCGGATTGAAGGATATGTTCACTGGACTCTTCCAATTTGTCTGCGAAATAGGTCAATGCAAAAATAGCAAGGATACTGAAAAGCGCTGCCCCCATAGAAGTTACAGCGGCAAAAGAGCGTATGCTGTCAAACGCCCCCTTCTTGATAAAAATTGCGATTTGGGACGGGTAAGAATCAAAATTTTTCTTCAGTGACGGGAATTCCAATGCATTTCCCTCCGGCCACGCAAGAAGCATATCCCGTCTCTATATTTCTTAAGGCGACAGAAGAGTCAACTGAAGGTTTTCTTTTTCGGTCGCATGCCGGATGTTACGATTTCGGCACACTCGTCTGGACGAATGTCTTCGACCAGTTCTCATCGTATTTTGCCTTGTCGAAAACGACGCCGATTCTGAAGTTCTTCAGGTATTTATTCGCCATGTCCCTGATATCGCTCGGCTTCACCTTTTGGAACTCCAATGGCCGTTGATAAAGTTGATCGGTGGAACCGTAGTATCGCACGTAACTCGAAATTGCTTTCGAAAGGGCTGCATGAGTCTCGAGCGTTCTAAAGTAACCAGTCGCGTACCCGGTTCGGTAATCGTCTAGCTCCTTCTGCGTGTATGTCTTGGTCTTTAGCTTTTGAATAACTTCCTTAATTGCTTCTAACGTCTCTTTGGGTTTGGAGGTTGTAGCCGAGATGATCGCTATTCCGATCCCGTAATCGAGAAGATTCGCGTAAACCCCGTAGGACAGAGACCGTTTGGTCCGGATTTCCTCTCCTAGTTCTTCGCTTAAAATTGTAAGCATCATGTTCGTCTTGATGGAATCTTCATGGAGAACGCCTGGCGCGTTCATCTTGATATTGATATAGGCTGTCGGGATAGGTTTGTGAGTGAATGCAACCGCATTTTCAGGTTTGAAAACAGGATCAATGGCATCCACGAGGGGCACTTTCTTTTCCTGAATGTCGCCAAAGTTCTTATCCAGCTCTTTGCGCAACTCTTCCACTGGCAGCGAACCGACAACGGTAATATGTTGAAGCTTTGAGTTCATATATCGCTTGTGGTTGAGCTTAAGATCTTTGGGAACGAGCTTACCGAGTTCACTGATAGCGTCGTCTATTTTTTGAAAATACGGATGCGAACCGTAGAAAACCGTGTTTACGGCCTCATTGGCTAACCGTGCGGGGTCCTGCTTGCTGGATTGGTATGATGCCGTGAGGCGATCGACGACAAGCTTGACGTCCTCGTTTGCGAACGTAGGTTTTTTGATGATGGCTGCGAAAAGCGGTAATACGTCTCTATAATAATCGTTCACGGTCGATAAACTGCATGCGGAGTATTCAATCGCTTCCGCACAGCCCACGCCGGCCGAGTATTTTTCCGTCAGTTCGAATATCTTTGTGCGCGGCCAACCTTCGGCTCCCAATCCCATCGCAGAGAACATCGCCTGTCCGGCTACTTTCTGCTCAGCCGGTCCGTCCTTGAAGCCCATGTCAAAGACATAATCTATCTGGAGAATATCGGAATCCGCAATTTGTCTGTAGAAAACAGGAATGGAGTTCTTAAGCTTGAACTCCGTCGTGAGCTTCTTTTGTTCTTCAACCGCTTCGGGACTTACAATTTTACCGAGCGCGGGGCCCGCCACTAGGATCAAAGAAAATATAGGCAATAGGAATCGCATTTGCCGCTCCTCGTCTTAAATGTTGAAATATTTTTTTAACAAAGGCTTCGAATTATCGCTCATACCGATCTTGGCCGCATCTTCGGGGGAAAGGAACGTCGTTGCTACATACGGCTTATCAACAAAGTAGCGCTTAGCAAAGGCTTGCACGTCCTCTAAAGACACCTTCCTCAGGTTGTCGAGATAAGTTTCGTAGTAATCCAAACCAGTAACCGCCCACCAAAATGCCAACGTTTTGATGTATTCGCTCGGCTCGTTCTCCTCGAATTTGTGACCTACAAGCAGGCTTCTCCGCACATCCTCTAACTGTGATGCGGCAAAGTAGCCCTTTTTAGCCCATTTTTCAGGTTCCTTAAGGAGCATTTGCTTCACTTTTTTGGCATTCTCTGGTTTCGTCTCGGCGAAGACGTGTATCGCGCCGACGTGAGCTTGCGTGGGATACGAAAGACCCGCTCCATACGTCAAACCTGAATCGATATATTCCTTGTAAAACTTGCCGCTCTTGTGTTGGAGAAGGGTAAGAAGCACGTCGGCAATGATGGTGTCTTCAGGCTTTTCCTTGGCTTTTGGACCTTCATAGGTGGCATTAATCTGGACATTTCGAGCTTCCGGATGCGTCATGACGACGTCGGTGGTGCTCGGGAATTTTGGAAACTCCTCCCTGACAACCGGCTTCCAACCCTTAGGGTCCTTCCAGTTGGAAAAATATTGGTGAATCAGCTTTTTGAGATCCTTAGGATCAAAGTCACCCGACACAAAGATGGCGGAATTGGACGGGGTGAAAACTTCGTCTTTGATGGTCAGGAGTTGTTCTCGAGTGGCCTTCGCGATTATTTCTCGCTCCCCAAGAGCATCGCGCAAATATTCTTGATCGCCATAGAGAAGCTTATCCCGAAGTCTATAAAGGTTGAAAGACGGATCCGAAGCGTTGCGGTCCCATTCGTCCATGACAACAAGGCGCTCCTTCTCTAGTTCCTTCTGCTCGAGCAGAGGACTAGAAATTGCGTCGTACATGAATCTAATGCCGTCGGCGAGGTATACAGACGGTAACGTGAAATAGTAACGGACTTTTTCCTCGGCAGTATCGCCATTGTAATCTATTCCGAGTTCTCTGATTCGAGCGTTAAACGCTTCTTGATTTTTAAGGGTCTTATTACCTTTGAAAAACATGTGTTCCCAAAGATGGGTCAAGCCGTTTGTGTCGGGCGTTTCCGTCATTGCTCCAGCCTTCGAAGCCAAAACGATAGTTACGAGGGGAACCTTGTGGGATTCCATCATGACAACATCTAATCCGGTCGGCAGCTTGTCCCGCGTAAAGCTGGTCGCACCCAACGCCCAGGGACTCAACAGGAAAGAAAGGACAAAAAGCTTCACTCTCAACATAAAGTTCCTCCATAAACCTCTGCATTATGCTTCGGCTGAACCGATTCTTTCGGCTACAATTTCCGCAATGTCTTTAACTTGAGTTTTTTCGGCGGCGCCGTGAGCTTTAACGCCGTCCGTCATCATAGTCATACAGAAAGGACAAGCTGTCGCGATCGTCTCCGCCTTCGTGCCAATAGCTTCCGCAGCACGGTTCTCGTTGACGCGCGTGCCAATCTTTTCTTCCATCCACATCCGCCCCCCACCGGCGCCGCAGCAAAATCCTTTTTCTTTGGACCGTTCCATTTCTTTAAGTTCGATGTTGCCAAGCTGTGCAATCGATTCTCGGGGGCTTTCGTAAACGTCGTTATGGCGACCGAGGTAACATGAATCGTGGTATGTCACCGTCTGGGTTTCAGAAGGAACGTCACCGGACTGGATTTTTCCTTCCTTAATCAAGCCAGAAATCAGCTCGCTGTGATGCACTACTTCCGCCTTGAAACCAAAATCCGGGTACTCATTCTTAATCGTGTTGAAGCAATGGGGACAGCCCGTTACAACCTTTTTCACGTTGTACTTTTTCATTGTTTCCACGTTTTCTTCGATGGCCATGTTAGCAAGGTACTCGTTACCTAAACGACGTGCCGTATCTCCATTGCACTTTTCTTCAGTGCCGAGAATGGAGAAGCTAATCCCCGCTTTATTGAGAATCTTGACAATTGAGCGCGACACCTTCTTGTAACGTTCGTCATAGGAGCCCGCACAACCGACCCAAAACAGGTACTCGACGTCGCTCTTATCCTTCATTTGCGAGACACTCAGATCCTTCGCCCAGTCCGCGCGCGAAGAGTGGCTAAAGGCCCAAGGCGTGTAATTGTTTTCCAGGTTTCTGTAGGTATTACCTAGCTCTTCCGGGAAGCGCCCTTCGGTAAGGGTAAGGAACCTTCTCATGTCAATGATGGGAGGAATGTGTTCAATATAGAGAGGACATGCTTCCATGCAAGCGCCGCAAGTGGTGCATGCCCACAATTCATCCTCCGTTGCATAACCGCCAATCAGCGACTTCAATTCGATTTTCTCGTCTTTCTTTTTTTCTTCGGCGTCCCACATAGATCGCTTTATGTCGCGCATCACTTTGCGCGGGTCGAGCGGCTTGCCTGTGGTGTTCGCCGGGCAAACTTCTGTGCAGCGGCCGCACTCAACGCAGGTCTGTCCGTCAAGTCGCGACTTCCAAGTAAAGTCATCGGGCGACCCCACGCCGAAAGATTCCGCGTTTTCGTCAAACTGCATGGGTCGGATTCTGCCGCGCGACTTGTGGCTGCGAAAGAAGATATTGGGCCAAACCCAAATAAAATGCTGGTGTTTGGAGTAGGGAATGAATGCTGAAAAACCAAACAACGTAAGGCTATGCGCCCACCATACGACCTTATCGAACGACTCCCAATTGCCGTCAAAGCCAGTAGCTGATGCGAACGCTTTAGAGAAAACCATTGGTATTTCGCCCAGATCGCCCATATGCGCTCGCGCTCCGAGGCTTAGCAGCGCCGTCGTCACAAGCCCGAATATTAGGCTTAAAACTATAAGAGCGTCGTTCTTGGAGGCCTTCGGCAAGCTTTGCAGCCGTTTTGGCGGAGTGAACAACCTTCTGAAAATAGCGAACATAACGGCGAACGCAACACAGGCGTTAGCAACATCTTGGGAGCGTAGGAAAACATGATAAACAAACCCGTCGCCAAGAATATCCGCAAACGAAAAGCTCGGGAAAACGCCAGAGACTAATGTTTCAATGGTTCCAACGCTGACAGTAACGAATCCCCAAAAAATGAAGGCGTGCATAACGCCCGCTTTCATGTCTCGAAACATTCGCTGTTGGAGAAAACCAAAGTTGAGAACCTCGCTAATACGGCGCCCGCGATTATTTGTGCGATCTTCTTCCTTGCCTTGGCCTGACTTTATGACTTGCCAAATATGCCTTACATTCCAGACCAAGCTACCAAAGGCTGCCGCAGCCAAGAGTAAAAATATGACGCTTGATACTATCGACACAAAGACTCCTCCCTGTCGCCCCTTCCGTTTGCGCATAAGCCGATTTTTGGGACTGCACCCAATGTAATGTTTGAACTAGGGATTGTCGAGTGCTTATTTGAGCGCTACGGAGGAGTAAGACGGTGTTAAAACGGCTTTTTTCTTAAAGAACAACGTGCTTGATACAGCATGAGGTGCGTCTCATATTGAATGCGAGCCTCGACGCCATTCTTATACATATTTAGGTATTCTTGAACGCTATGATGATAGTACTCGTCAACAAGAGCAAGCCGCTCGGCTTTCGAACGGGTAATGTCGGCGCTTTGCGAATACTTAAGTCGTCTCAAACGCTCGGGGAGCAAATCGTTGAGCCTCTTCGCCACTTGCCATGACTCTCTCGCCAGGCGACCAAAGTGTCGGATTCTATGAGCAAGAGATTCTTGATGAACATAGATGTTCAACGTCAACGACCCTTCTTATACATCTTTAAGTCTGCAAAGTAGCTCACGGAGGAGCTTTCCGTGTCATCGGAGTCGCAGGACAAACCAATTTCGGTTATGACAATGGGTTCTTCATGTGTCTTCCAGATTTGTCTATACAAGTCCAATAGATTAACGCGCTCGGTGTGCCATTTCCCAATTTGATCGCCTGTTCCTCGTGCCACGTATTGTGTGTAATCCCCCACCTCTAAGAGTTGCGGACCCCTTATTTTATTACCCCAAACAATTTCCACAAAACGCTCATCTTCAGACGGGGTTTCAAAGTTCACGACGATACGGGCTGGATGATCGTCACCTTCGTCGGTGCCTTCCGCAGCGTCGGAGTTAATTCCCCTTTCCACATACCACTTCCACTCCAGCTCAGGGTATTCCTCAAGATCGATATCTACTTGGCGAAAGAGCATGGATGCTGAATCCTTTGTTGAGAGCTTTATTGCTGGCACGCCGCCCTTGCGTTCGAAGGCTATGTCCATAGGGTCATGCCAAAGAAACTCATATTGAAACCATCCCGGTTCCATCGGATCAAGGCTAATAGGTTTCGTGAATTCCATGACGCTAAGAGGGTTTTGGCCATCGGCCTTGAGTTCGCTTTCGTCATAATCAAATCTATCTTTGACGCAGGCGGACAAAGAAACTGTCAGCAACAACAACGAGGCTTTTACAAAAGAGGACATGAGGCATTCCTGAGAACTGTATGAGATATCTTAAACTGTTCGCGGGGTAGGGGCAAGGCAGGTTTGTTAAACGATACAGACCTGAATGTCGGGGTCGAATCTTGCCGCCAGTTCGGCTTGGATCGCGTCCAAAGTGCCTGATGTTGCGCTGGGGCACGTGCCGCAAGCGCCTTCGTATCGAATGGACAGTATATGATCGGAATACCCGATAAGCTCAAGATCTCCGCCGTCTGCGCGCAGGGCTGGACGAATTTGCTCGTCGAGAATCACGTCGATCTCCTTGAGCTCCGGAGAAAGGTTTTCTTTTTTTACTTCGTCGAAAGTCTTAAAATCGGCGTTGTGATTGCTCAGATTGCTCTTAAGCGTTTCCTCGATAACAGACGACAAGGCTTCCCACTCAGAGAGACCGTTTTGGGTTACCGTCATGGTGTTTTCATACAAATGCACCTGGGTTACATTCGGCAAACTAAGGATTTCCCAAACAAGCGGTACATGACTACATTCGCCCAGCGTCGAAAACGATACCTTTCCTCCGCGCCTCATGTCGAAATTCGAAATAAACTTCAGCGCGTTGGGGTTTGGGGTTCGTTGTGTGAGAACTTTGACTTCCATTTCAGCTATTCCGTCGATACGGTTTTTTTGTTTTGAAAGGCTCCCGATGCAGCGTGCCAAGCAAGAACAGCACACTTAACTCGCGACGGGTATTGCCAGATATTTGAGAAAATGCTGAGCCGTCCTAGTTTTTCTTTAGCATCGGCAGCACTTAACTCGCCTTTTACAAGACCTTGGAAATTCTTGATGATGTCTTCGGCGTGCTCAATTGTTTGGTCTTTGAGCTGCATTGTCATCATAGAAGCGCTAGCTTTGCTTATCGCGCAACCCGAACCTTCGAAAGAAACGTCGGCGATCTTATTGCCGTCCATTTTTAAATATATCCAAAAATGGTCGCCGCAGAGAGGATTAAAACCTTCGGAAATATAGGTTGCATTTTCCATCTTGCCGAAGTTTCGAGGCTTCTTGTTATGTTCTAAAATGATTTGTTGATAAAGCTCTTGCGACATTTTATTGAAACACTTTCTTCACTTGAAGAATTGCATCGCATAAACGATATACATCCTCTTCGCGGTTATAGAACGCGAAGGACGCTCTCGTCGTCGCCGGCACCCCGATCTTCTTCATTAGCGGTTGGCAGCAGTGATGTCCTGCCCGTACTGCCACGCCTTCCGCATCGAGAATGGAACCAATGTCGTGCGGATGAACATCGCCAAGTGTAAAAGAGAAGATAGGAGCGCGTTCGCTCCTAGGCCCGTATACAGTCAACCCCTCAATGCGCGACAGCTCTTTCCAAGCGAGCTGAAGCAGAGTGTTCTCTTGTTTCTGAATAAAATCCCACCCCGTCTTTTCAAGAAAGGAAATGGCCTCTCCCATTCCTATGACTCCGGATATGGACGGCGTTCCTGCTTCCCAACGATAAGGTAAGTCAGCATAGGTCGATTGTTCGTAGTCAACCGAGGCAATCATGGAACCTCCGCCAATGACGGGCTCCAAATCATCCAAAACACCTTTTCTGCCATAGAGCACGCCCACACCCGTGGGTCCAAAGAGTTTATGACCGGAAAACACGTAAAAATCGCAATCAAGATCCTGAACGTCGACCCTCAGATGACACACCGCTTGAGCGCCGTCAATAAGCGTCAACGCACCGGCTTGTCTCGCAATAGCAACAATCTCCTTAACTGGATTGATGGTACCAATCGCATTCGACACATGCGAAACCGCCACAAGTTTGGTTCGTTTATTGATAAGAGCTTTATATGCCTCTATATCCAGCGTTCCTTCAGGCTTAAGAGGGATCACTCGGATCTTCGCGCCGGTTCTCTTAGCTAACATTTGCCAGGGGATGAGGTTGGAATGATGCTCTAGCTGGGAAATAATGAGTTCGTCGCCTGCAGTGAACATTGGTTCAAGTGCCAAACGCGCCATGTTGATACCGAACGTTGTACTCGGAACGAAGATTGTGTGGGATTCTGGCGCATTTATAAATTTCGCAACCTTTTGTCGCCCCAACTCAAAAAGCTGTGTTGCCCGCTCGCTCAAGTGATGAACGCCGCGATGCACATTCGCAGTCCCGTTGGTGTAATACTCGGACACAGCGTCGGCCACGCACTTTGGCTTCAACGCGGAAGCTGCGCTATCGAGGTACACCAGGCTTTTGCCGTTTACCTCTCGGCTGAGAATGGGAAATTGCTTTTGAATTTGTTCTATCGTCATAAGTTTACGTCTTTAAAAAGTTCTGCGGCAAGACCTCTAATCTGAGGCTCGCTTATTTTGTCGAGTACTTCTGCCACAAAAGCGTGCTGCAGCATGTTGGTCGCTTGAGTCCGGGGTATCCCCCGACTTAGCAAATAAAACAATTCGTCCGGGTCAAGCTGACCGACGGTTGAGCCGTGGGAACACTTGACGTCGTCTGTGTCGATTTCCAATTGAGGTTTGGCATCAACTTCTGCGTCGGTACTCAAAAGCAAATTTTTCGACAACTGTTGAGCGGAACTTTGAACTGCCCCTTTTGCTACGCGAACCTTGCCGTCGAATACCAGCCGCGCTTTGTCGTCGATGACGCCCTTGAAAAGCTGGCGACTTCTACTTTGTGGGGCATTGTGATTAACAGCAATATGCAGATCAACATGTTCTTCGCCGGAAGCCAGGGTCACGCCGCTCAAGTCAGCTTCCGCATTAGGCCCGTCGAGATGAACCGTGATATGATGACGACTAACCTTGCCTCCGGCGAAAACGCCGTTGTATTCGAAGAATGCATCGCGCTGTATGTGAACCTCTTCGGTAGAAACATGGCATGCAGCTCTCCCGTCTTGAGCAAAACGCTGATGCGACAAACGCGCGTTCGGCTCCAAGGAGGCGGAAAGAAATGGACTCATAAAATAACCGTTTTGTTCTTCGACGCTTATCCGTTCAACAAGCGTCGCCTCCGCGTTTTTCTTCATGTGGATAAATATCTTCGGAAAACAGGAAAGCTCTGCGCCATCTGTAAAGATATGTTGCACCGTAATCCGTCCCACGCATTGGTTCTCCAGAACCTCAATCAGCACGCCTTCGCTCAAAAAGGCTTGGTTTAGCGCTGAAAAAGGGTTCCAATCGTCTATCTTTACGGCTTCCACAAGCTTTGCCAACAGTGATTCATCAGTGGTAGCTATCTCTTTAAGGCTTCTGATGCGAGCACCGCTGATCAAGCTCGATGCATCCAACCCCTCTGACCAAAGCACACCGTTAACAAAAACGATATTAACTCCGCCCGCCGAAAAGTCCGTAACGTCTTTCGAATTAACCTGCTGGGCGATTCCGAAATTTTGGTTAGCTAAAAATCTGACATTCGTATACTTCCACTCCTCGTCTCTCAGAGTTGGAAGACCTCTTTGTAGGAAGTAGTCGTAAGCAACATTATGTCCCTCCAAAAGCCATTTAGGAAAACCTTTGGAAACATATTTGCTAAAGCTCGCGTGAGCTGGCTCGAAGCTTTGGACGTGTTGTTCCGTTAAATTAACCAATCGTATCCTCTTTCCTCGATTTCCTTGGCCAGTTCTTTGTCTCCGGTTTTAATAATTCTGCCGTCATGCAACACGTGAACGAAATCGGGTTCGATATAATTTAGGATTCTCTGGTAGTGCGTGATGAGCAATATAGCGTTGTCTTTTCTACGAAGCTTATTGACTCCACCGGCTACAATCCGAAGAGAATCCACGTCAAGTCCAGAATCGGTTTCGTCGAGAACAGCAACTTTGGGGGAGAGAACAGCCATTTGCAAAATCTCATTGCGCTTCTTTTCTCCACCGGAAAAGTCGACGTTAACGTGTCTTCGGATAAAACTTTCATCCATTTCCAAAAACTTCAGTTTGTCCGCCAAAAATTCTTCAAAATCGTACGGATCCATTTCCTCGGCACCTTGATGGCGACACACGGCGTTAAACGCAGCTCGTAAAAACGTGGAATTCACGACGCCAGGAATCTCAACCGGATACTGGAATGCTAAAAAAATACCCTCGCGCGCCCTTTCATCGGCTTCCATGTCCAAAACATTTTTGGTCTTGAAATCACTGTCGAGACTAATACTGCCACCTGTAACTTCATAGTCAGGATGTCCCGCAATCACCTTTGAAAGCGTGCTTTTTCCTGACCCGTTTGGCCCCATGATGGCGTGCACTTCTCCAGCGTTGACGTGAAGGCTGAGTCCCTTCAAGATATTTTTGTCGTTCACGCTTGCTTGTAAGTTCTTGATCGTGAGCATGTGTCTCCTTGTTAACCTATGCTATCTTCCAGTTTCATTTCCAGCAACTTGACCGCCTCTACCGAGAATTCGAGCGGGAGTTCTTTAAAGACTTCCTTACAGAAACCATTGAGTATTAGTCCCACTGCTTCTTCGTCGTCAATGCCGCGTGACTTAAGGTAGAAGATTTGATCCGCGTTAATTTTCGAAGTGGTTGCCTCGTGCTCCACAACGGCCGTTTTGTTCTTTACTTCCAGATACGGGAAGGTATTGGCCTTACAATTGCCGCCTACCAACATGGAATCACATTGCGAGTAGTTGCGCGCATTCTCGGCCGATGCGGATATCCTTACCTGCCCACGATAACTGTTGACCGACTCATCTGCCGAAATTCCTTTTGAGATAATCCTACTGGTCGTGTTTTTGCCGATGTGAATCATCTTGGTACCTGTATCGGCCTGCATTTTATGGTTGGTCAATGCCACAGAATAAAACTCGCCTCTCGAGTTGTCGCCCTGCAGAACAACACTGGGGTACTTCCAAGTGATGGCAGATCCCGCTTCGACCTGAGTCCAGGAAATATGGGAGTTTTTACCCTTGCAAAGACCTCGTTTTGTAACAAAGTTGAATATGCCGCCTTTGCCGTTCTCGTCACCGGCATACCAGTTTTGAACCGTGGAGTATTTAATTTCCGCGTTGTCCATAGCAATGAGTTCGACGACTGCCGCATGAAGCTGATTGGTATCGCGCATAGGCGCCGTGCAACCTTCAAGATAGCTAACTTTGCTGCCTGGCTCTGCAACGATAAGCGTTCGTTCGAATTGGCCGGTTTCTCCCGCGTTGATCCGGAAGTATGTGGAGAGGTCAACGGGACAAGTGACATTCTTGGGTATATATACAAATGAACCATCGGAAAAGACGGCTGCATTCAAAGCAGCGAAAAAATTGTCTTTATAGGGAACGACCGAACCGAGGTATTTCTTGATCAACTCGGGCGCCTCTCGTACCGCCTCGGAAAAAGAGCAAAACATGATACCGTGTTCTGCCAACATCTCTTTATGGGTCGTCCCTACCGAAACACTGTCGAAAACCGCGTCTACCGCGACACCCGTTAAGCGTTTTTGTTCTGCAAGCGGAATTCCCAAACGGTTGAAGGTATCAAGAATTTCTTTATCGACCTCATCAAGGCTCTTCGGTCCGTCGCCTTTTTGCTTGGGGGCCGAGTAATATCTTATATCTTGATAGTCGATAACCGGGTAATCCAACTTTGCCCACCGCGGCTCCTTCAGTTTTTGCCAGTGACGAAAAGCTTTGAGACGATATGTGCGAATGAACTCCGGTTCGCCTTTAATTTCTGACAACTTTCCGATAACTTCCTCGTTCAAACCCTTTGGAAATTGATCGGTTTCAATATCGGTGTAAAACCCATATTTATATTTCTTATTGGTAAGATGATTAATTATCTCTGCCATAGCTTTTGGTTATCCCTGCCCAAGAGTTAAATTTGCAAAATCCCTTTGGCGCTGCGCGAGCGCAAATCCTTCGGCCTTTATCTTGTTTCCGGTTTTGGATCTGATCACGGACTCAAGGCTCATATCCTCGAGTGTCCCTTTAATGGCATCATAGATATATTTCCATGATTCTCTGGTCTCACACACGTCGAACAGCTCGCACTGTTGTACCTCGTGTCCGTCAACGCAACGCACAGGGTAGAAATGATCTTCTACCGCCTTAAAAATATCCCAAACCTTGATCGTATCGGCCCTATGAAGCAGCAAGTAACCGCCCGATCTTCCGCGGACGCTTTGCACAAACCCACCGACCCGAAGCCTGGAAATGATTTGATCTAAATACTTTTCTGGAATATGCTGCGCCTTCACAATTTCGTGCCGCTTCACAATGGCTCCAAACTCGGCGTGAGCCAAGTGGGTCATAATCTTCAGGGCATAGCGACTTTTCGACGTAATGTTCATAACAGGCAAATGTCTACCAAATTACTAGAGATTTAGCAAGACCTCTAAGCCCTCCCCCCAAAATCCCAAAATTTCCAACAATATCCAACCCATCATCCGCCCCAACCATACATCCCAATTACTGGGCGTTCGACTGTCCCTTCAATCAATTCCAGCACCACCCACCCGTCCCCCAATCCAATTATTGGGCGTTCGACTGTCCCCGCATTTAGCCGCCAACCTCCTCGCAACCTCCTGTAATTATGCCGTGGACGGCAAATTTCATTTTAGAGGCGTTACACTGATCAGATCTGATGCCTGTTCCGGTGTTGTCGGTCACTGAAGTGGCGATGAGCCCAAACCACCCCTCTTTCGATGAAACTATCAATAATTACTGATGAATAAATAAGGGGACAGTCGAACGCCCAAGAATTGTATTAGGGGACAGTCGGACGCCCAATAATTGGATTGGGGGACGGGTGGGTGGTACGGGTTAGAGTTCGTAGAGTTCTTGGAGTTTTGCGAGGGCTGCCTTAAAGCTGCCGGACTTATCGTTGACTAGCTCATGCATAAACATGAAGACGGGATCGACGGGGGGATCAGCGCGTTTAAGTTGGAAATAGTAGTCGACTATTTTTGCTGCGGCGTTCTCTTCATCCATAAAGGTTGCGAGGTCGACGACTCCGAGCGAGCGTTCTTTACCGGTTTTTAGTTTTTTCGGCAAAAACATCAGATCTACTTTGTAGTGCGGGTTGCCGACTCGGACGCTAAACTGGCTCTTCATAGGAATGATGTTGTCGTTCCCTTTGAACAGGCTTTCTTTGAAGATTTTCTCCATGAGCTGGCCGCTGCCGCGGTGCCAATTTACGATCTCGTCCGTCGGCCGTTGCTTGCGCTGCACGAACTGTTGTGATTTTTCCTTTATAGATTGAGTCTTAAATGCATTCCATAGGAAATGCGTAATCGTCGCCTTATTGTGGTCGAGTTGTGAAAAGCTCTTGTGCAGGTAATGATAGGCCCTTCGTTTCGGACGACTCATGAGCACGTTCAGCTCTCCCTTTCTTTTGTCCGGCTGATCACCCTGCTTAAAGGCCATCATGTTGCCGCGGTCAATGTCCCAGTAAAAGAACATATACTCCCGCTCTTTTCCCTGCAAGGCAGCCCCTGCTCCGTCCAGAACGTTGTTGCCGCGATCTATCGCCGCCAAAAACTCGGGCTTTTTGTCTTTAACGTACGGCTCGTTTTTAAGCAGGAAATAGCAGATTGCAACATCCTGCTCCATATCGATTTTTTCGCCTGTTTCCTTCTCGATGCTGTGAACAGATTTCTTGACGTACTCCAAGAATCGATCAAGCATTTCAGTGTCTATTCCTGTATATTTGCCGCTGCCTCGTCTACCGCCTGTCTTCGCATCTTTCTCGCTATAGTCAACGTGCACTGACTGCGGACTTCCGTTCATGGTCCACTTCATGATCTTCAGTTCGTTGTTGTAAACATACTTGTTGGAATAATGGATAATCTCCGGCGGACACCTGTAATGCTCATCAAGCATCACGGCCGCTTGTTTAATGTTCTTAACCAACGCAAAGATATTCGACCCTCCGCCTTTAATCGCTCTTGCGTGGGTTGATCTCAAATGTTCATCGAGGTTGAACTCCTGGAACAAGTAATCGTCAATCGTAGAGTTCTTGGCGAGTACCGTTTGCTTTTCATCCCCAACGACCATCAATTTGTCGCCACGGAAGAGGAGCCCCAAGGCGTCGTCAACCCGACATTGCGTTGCCTCATCGACGATCACTAGATCGAAGCTTTTTTCGACGCACGGCAAAAGAAACGGGACAGTCTGCTTTCGACAAATCCAAAATGGGAACGCCTCAAACAATCTCTGCTGTAAATTCATCAAAGGATCCCAGGCTTGATCCAAAGTGCCCTGTGCCTTGATGTCGTCGAGAAGAGCCGCAATACTCGTCAAAAGGCTCGTCCCCGTCCTCTCGTGAAACTTGAAAACCTTATTGGCAACGCGCCCTAACTCAATTGTGAATCGCCTCTTCACGATCTGTGCTCGTTGCTCATGAAGGTTTTCAATTTGTTGTAGGACTTGATTGATCGACCGAGTCACCTTCGGGCTGTCGACCTGACCCTTGCGCTTGCGTAGGAACGCGTTACAAATTTCCATGACAAGTGGAGTTGCGGGATTGACGTCGCTGGGATCCATTGCTTTGTGAATTAAATTCACTTGGTACCAGATGCCGTCGTCAAGAAATTCGCTTTGCGAAAGAAGATAATGCTGTCTTTTAACCAGGCGATACATCTGCGACAAATGGTTTTTCAACGGATAGAACATCAGACTCTTTATGTATCGCAATATTTTGATGATGACATGACTGTCCTTAGGGAATAGCGCTTTCCATTTCATCAAAAAATGACGCGTAACAGCGTTGTCGGGCGCCTTGTTGACGATGTCTAACATTGCACGTTGGGTTTTTGGCTTTTTGTATAAGAACTGCTCTAAAAAAGTCTTCGTTTCCGATATAGTCCGTTTGGTTGTCTGAAGTTCACCTTCGGGAATTGCGAAGAAGGAGTAAAAATCTTTCCATTTTGAATTTCTAATGTATTCCTTGTCCGCAATAAATCTTTCCATCATTCGGAGGAAATCGATTCCACGCGTTTTCAACAACGATTTTTGATTTTTCTCGTCGACGGCCCTTACGAACGACACCATGGATTCCATATCAGCGACGGTTGTGTCATGGAAATGCTTTGGCGCGATCTCTGATCCCGCACTTTTGGACTGACGATTCTCGAGGACTTCTTGGATCTCGTGTTTCAACGATTTTATTTTCTTGTCGATATTGGTAATTTCGGTTTCTAATTGAGGATCGTCATCGATCCATTTCATATCTTTAGATTGTTCGAGTGATAGCATGTCTCGCAAAAGGTTGATCCAAGTCTGGAGATTAGCCTCCCAATCCGGTACCTGATTGACTACCTTAACGGCTGTTTGCCAAAGCGTTCGAAGATTTTTGCTCTCAGGCGATTGACGATCGCGACCCAAAAAATATCCGAGAAGCTTCTCGACGAGGGCGTCAATTGCCGCCTGTTGATCGCTGACAATGAGAATGCGTTTCCGATTGCATACAGCGTGAATAAACAGGTTCATAATCGTGAAGGTCTTGCCCGTTCCGGGAGGCCCCTCAAGCAAAACCAGATTGTGGTTGTTGAGCTTGTGCAACAAGGTTCTTGTACTGCCCGCCAATGCACCGGGAATCCATGGACGCTGGCAGAACAGCTTGGGTTCGGCTTCTTTCGCCTTGCTAATTACCTCGGGAGTAAGAAATTTTCCTAAAAGCGACCCATAGAAGCGATCCGGCTTTTCGTGCGCAGTTTCCGATATCAGGTCGAGGTCCTTTTCGAGAGCACTCACGAGCGGCGCACTTACTTTCTTAGATTTGTATAAATAGACAGATTCGAGATCGCATTCGATACCGATGATCTTCAAACCGCCCAGTATACCGCCCTTGCCGTTTTCATGAAGCTGGCCCAAAAATATTTCTCGGGTTTTCGCGAAAATGTCTTCTTTGAAAGGAAGCTTCCGCGCCAAAAAAACACGCCCGTTCTGTTCGTCAATCTGCATCGTCTGAGCAAGCAGCGTTTCAAAGAAACTCCGAACAGGATCTTTGCCTGGGATCAACTTAGAAAACGCTTCTACCAAATTTGCTAGAGCCAGATGATTGATGTAAACGCGATCGTCTTTGGGAGGATCGATAAAGATCTCGCGGTTAGATTCCCTCAGATTCACGCGCATGTAATAAAGAGGAAAACGGAACACCTTGAGTGCGCCGTTGCGCTTGAAAATCGCTTCGAGAACCTCGAAGCCCATATAGATTTCAGTACTTCGATCATCAAGGAACGCGTCTCTGAGAAAATTCACTTCGTCATTGGATAACTCACAGCGGAAGGGAACATTCTTGTACCCCTTTACTTCAGATGCATGGATTGGGAGAAGGAATGAACTTTCAGAAAATCTCTTGCCCTTACGATCCTTGCTGCCAAGAGCTTTGTAACTTACGCTGCCGCTATCTACTTCTGAACTCTTGAAGAGAAGATCGAAGTCTACTTGATAAGCCTTCTCCACAGATTTTTCCGCTAGTCGCGACTTAAAGGCTGCTTGGTTTTGTTTTTTCTCGGGATCCACTTTCTTTGGAATAGGAATATTCGCGGAGACATCCTCTGGCTTCTTCTCCGCTGCCAACAGAGCGCGACGAGAAGATGGGACATAATTCGCTACTTCCGACAGGATATCCTTTCTCAACGCCAAATCGCTTGTGATACTGTCGCTACCTTGTACGAACGTGAACTGAAACAACTTGTGGTAGGCGACAATTCTATCGAGAATGTCGTTCGGGTGCTCCAACTTACGGTTGAAGAGCAACTCCGTCAGGCTATTCAATGCAGAATGGTCTACGGTTAGATAGCCTGTGCTATCAGCTCTCCGAGTCATCTCTTGGATGATTATCTCATCAGGCGCGTCCGAGTTGGTTTTGAATATGTAATAAACCTTGTTCTTGAACCGCAACTTGACGTCAATATCGACCTTATTTTCCAATGTCGAAAGTTCACGAATGACGGAACGGAATCGGTCGAGTTGCGAACGACCAATCGTGATCGCTTGATTCTTGTGAGTGTTTTCTAAAAGGTAATATTCAAAGCCATGGCTGTTCTTGATCCGGCGGATACGGAATTTATGATGCCGATCTGCCTTGCTCGTCACTCCTGACTCGGGGTTCTGTAAATTGAGTAAATCCGCTAATGCCATTGCCTCACCTTACCAACAACGAAACGCGACGGTTTTTAGATCGGGCATTCTCCAGGGCAGACCCCCTGAGAGACTTGATTTCGACTTTGGGCTTGGTCTGAGCATAGCCGACGATTCGGACGCGAGACTTATCGAATCCCATCTTCATCAGATGGTACACCACGCTGCTTGCCCTCCGCCCGCTCAACGACCAATTGGTCTCAACATCTCCTGCCTCCTTTCCCTTTCGATAAAAGGGACGATCATCGGAGTGACCTTCAACATCAATCTCGTATTTGGTCTTTAGAACCTTTTGCAGAATCGGCTCCAGGGGTTCCAACGCACCAGGTTTTAAAATCGCACTCGCGGTGTCAAAAAGGGCTGCCGTATCCAGGTCGAGGCGCACGCCGTCTTCCGCCATCCGCACCTCAACTCCAGGAACACCCGGGTCGCCTTCCACTATATTTTGGAGCTCCGAGGCCAATTCGACGAGAGTTCCCTTGGTACTGCCGGTGAAACCTGTCTTTATCTTTTCAAACGACCCAACGTCGACGCGGCTGACACTCAACATCATGACAAAGAACACCGACAGAATAACCATCAGGTCACTAAAGCTTATATAAAAAGCATTAGAATCTTCTACCTCGTGCGCGCTTTGTAGTTCGCGGAGTTTCATGCGCTTTCAAGCCTCGGTTCATTCGTCGAATCGGTTTTTCGCTCCTCACGAGTCAACAGAACTCCAATCTTCGTCATCATTTGCTTATGGACTTCCATGAAGATGACATTGTGATGTTCCAGCCGACCGGCGAGCGGCGTGAAAATTACGGATCCTAAGCCAGCCCCATATGCAGTAGTCATGAGTGCTAGCGACATCGACGGCCCGATCATGGCTGGGTTGGTTAGGCCCTTCAAAACACCAATCAAACCCAAGACCGTACCGAATAACCCTATAGATGGAGCAACGATGGAGGCCTTTTTGAGCAGCGTGACCGCGGTCTGTCGCGAAATAAACTCTGTTGAGATTCTGTTCGTAACAAACGCTTCTATTTCTTCATAAAGAAGGCCCTGTCGATACATGTAAACTATATCGTTTAAGATATCGCCATTGAGCGTTTCGCCTTCTCTAAGCTCTGCCATACCCATATTGTTCAGGATGGCTTCGTCGAGCTGTCTAAGAATGAATTGAATATACTTGTCGGGTGTTCCCAATATTGATTGGAAAACGTAACCCAAACTTCCAATCAAAGAAAAGATGTCAAACTGAAATAGTAGACTAGCAAATGTGCCACCAACAACTATGATCAAGCTTTTGATGTCGAGTAGAAAGTCCTTTGCCTGGCTGTTTTTTGCGGCGATGGCCATAGCCGCAATAACAATACAACAAACACCCAAAGCGATCGGGTCAAACCCCTTCTTAGAGTAGGCAAGGTACTTCTTGGCAGCCTTTCCTCTCATACAGCGATCTCCTTCCGAACTTGATCAAGGTCGTCCGTTCCCAAGTCTTTTTTCGCAAAAGTTTCATTCATATTTTTCGTGAAGAGAGTTTGATCGGAATGATAACATGGTTCGAATTTTATCAACTTATCCTCAAAGAAAAATCCAAGTACCTGATCGCCGCGCTTTACCGCTTTTGCCAAGACCTTTTCCTGGTCAACTCGAAGATCCACGTTCCACACATTTCGAGAATCGTCTCTCAATCGAAGGATACGTTTTGTTTTATAGAGAACCTTCGCTAAGCGTGTCTGAAACGGGATGGCATCGTCGTCGTAGAAAGTAACGCCTTCGACCTCATTCTCATTAAAATGCAAAATGCATCGCGCTTCTTCTTTGGGGAACTTTGGGAGAAGGTATAAAGGTACGTCGACAGTTTTTCGCCCAAAGCGAATCGTTACCAATCGTTCACGCAGTCGTATGGTTTTTACACGTCCAAGCCTCAGGTTAGAAGGCAGCATGTTTTCTTGTTCAATGACCTTAGACAAGCTTGCTCGCGATCTCTCTAGAGATCCGAGTTCTTTGGAGAGTTCAGCGACCTGATGCTTGAGCAATTCGTTTTCTTGTCGAATCCGAGCGAGTTCGTCTCTGGCTTCTTTGAACTGCCTTTCGCTTGGCCCACTATTTTTCACTTCGCTTTGGACTCGGGCAATTTCCGACTCGTAACTCTCGATCTCTTTGTAAAACTTTGCTAGAAGGTCGCCCAATCTGTGCTTGGACGGCATCTTGAATTGCACGCAGTGAATAAAATCTTCCGCAGACTTCAAATGCTCTGCATCGTTCTTGAGAACTTTAGCCTTTACGCCAAAAGCTAAGCTATCGAGGCAAGCAAGAACGTTTTCGAAGTTTGCCACATAACCGTTAGCCTCCAGAACCTTTGTGATAACTTCGAGCGGTTTTAGAAACAAAACACGATCAAAAGACGTCCAGAAAGCGTCCTGGGTCTTATCCATATCGGACCCCGACAAACTAGGGTCATATCGTCCCGACCCAAGATCAATCTGATTTGGCTCGAAGCACATTTCTTCGACAGTGTTGGAACTACCAAACTTCAACGGTTTTCTTTCCTTTTTCTCAAAAGACATTACGCCGCTTGTTATTGGTAGATTCGGATTTTATTAGTAAAACTTTATAAGACGTGTCGTTCGTTTACGACTGACATATCCTTTTAATCTTGACGAAAAAGAGAATAAAGCATGTTTCGAAAATCTTCTCTTGCGGTTGCAATCTTCTACTTCTAGTGCTCCCACATCACGGGGACTTGCCCCTCAAGCGCAGCTTGTTTCTCAGCAGGGAGGTTGGAGAAAAAGTTTATTCCCGTCATCTCCTCGATTTTGTCGATCGTCACTTGATGCCGTTCGATGTTGGTTACATTGTCCTTCTTGGGACCATAGTCAACCTTCGAATGATCGACATTTCTCATTAGAAATGCGATGGCTCCAACCTTGGATGCAGGGCCTGACACGTCGACTATGATTTTAAAGAAATAGTCAGGAACGCTGAGATTGTGATACCCGATCTTTTGAAGTCCGCTTGTCGGGCTTACAACGACTCCAGTCATTATCAAGAGTCGATCTCGAGAATGCAACCAGTATCGCGTCGCTGTTTCCAAGCTGAGCCAAAGGTCTCGATTAAAACCTTCGCCCACTTGCGGCGCGATGTTCGATGTTAAAAAGCTTTGCTTCATCGCTGCTTCACCGTATTTGGCGAAATCGTGCGCCGGCGCCAAGTGACCGCGATCATAACCCGATCCAGTATAGTCATTGTGCGTAGGTGCCTTACATTTGTCGTTGTTAAGGCTTTCGTCGGTGATAAAATCGCCGTCATAACGCTCGACGGTTGGTACAGAGCCTCGATCTTCAAGTAGGTGCCCTATAACAACAGGGTATTCCTGTGTGCAGTTGTAGCGCCCAACGAGATATTCATGTCGAACCTCCTGCAACGTTCCGCCAATAGCGGAGAAGTCCCATCCAAGGTCGTTGATAAGACCTTCGAGTGATAATTCGGTAATATCCGTAACCGCAGGTTCCGTAGCAGGACCCGGTTCGGATTCTGGTTCTTGAGTACTAATCTCTGGATCTGATTTGTCGCCAGGAGAGTTGTCGACCGTATCGACAGACTCAGGCAGAGGTTTCGCGTACGATCGCCTGTTGACTTCATCCTTGCGATCGACCTCGCTGCAAGCCAACATAAGATGAATAATGAATCCCAGGAGCGCTATCCTTGCTACCCACCACTCTAGAGCCGCCTTCTTCCACATCATAAATCCCCCAACATTCAGCCATCGATGATTTTATAATATTTTAATAAAAATGCAATGTATTTTAAACTTTCTATGAAATATCACCATTAATTGAAGCAAATTATTTGCATTCCATACGCGCACACTATGTCTTTTCTTAGGGGGCGGCTTTTATAGCATCTTATAAACAGCGATTATTTCAATAAAAAAGCATGTTGTTTTGACGTATTTTAAAAAAAATTTGACAATTTCAAAAAAAGTTCTAAAATAGGACGAAATGACCCATTTTGCTTCGAAATCGAGGTAACTATGGAAACAAACAACCCCTTTTTTGGTTAGGAGACTCGACATGAAAACTTTATTAGCCATGCTCTCGCCACTGGCACTCGTTGCGACATCCCTGTATGCAAGCGAGGCCAAACTCAAATCAGCAGCCATCGACGCGTTTGAAAACAGCGAAGCGGTGACGGATTGGGAAGATTACTTAGCGGACGATCTGCCCGGCAAAACAAACGGCAGCGCCGCACCTAAAGCAAAAGTCATTGAAACAGACTGCAGCAACAGCGGACGCTGCTATGTGCTAATCACCGTCTCTCAGAACGAACTTTTGAAAAACGGCGATACATACGGTGTTATCGTTGGTAAGTACCTTGCCGAAACCAAAGGTGAGCGAATTCAAAGCATCGAAGAAATTTCCGTTTTAGGTTCTTTCAAGAATGAGCCGACGCCAGCCCCAGCTAGCAGCATCGTCCTCTCAGCAGCAAAAGCCGCGTTCTCTGGAAGCGAAGAAGTCACTGCAGAGGAAGACTATCTTGCTGACGATCCTGCAGACGGCGTCAAATCAATTTCTACGCCTAAACTCGAAATCATAGAGCGCGACTGCACGAACAGCGGCACCTGTGCATTTATTGTATCTGCGTATGAATTGTTGCTCGACAAGAACGGCAGCGAACTTTTCATAATCGTTGGAAAGTACCTTGTTGAGACACAAGACGATTCAGTTGAATCCGTCTCTGAACTTTCTGTCATTAGCTCCAGAAAGTAATGGATTTCGGGCTCCTCTTAGGGGAGCCCCACTTTGGTTTCACCGCTAGGACCCAAAGAGCACAAAGATCAAGACCCCAACCGCCTCAATCCTCCCATTATCTACTGAAAAACATGCTCTAATTTCGTAGGCTCTCTGACAATCGCGTTTTCGACGTGATGGCGTTCGAAAGTTTCTAAGCTACGGCCTTGTTCCAGAACCTGCTCAAGAACTTCGTTAGGAATGATTTGATGGAAAAGACGCCGGTTTTGTGCCCAGTTTTCCAATAAAGTCGTCGCCCAGAACGAGCCGGTGTACTTGATGTGGTCTTGAATCAAATGCTTCAGATGCCGTTCCCAATACAGACTGGCGATCGGGCTTTTTGTGATCGAACCCTGATTGATATATAGGTCGATTTTCTGTTCCGGGTCGAACACAAACGCGACGCCGCCTGTCATTCCCGCTGCGAAGTTGTCGCCAACGTCACCCAGTATGACGGCAATACCGCCGGTCATATACTCACATCCGTTGTTTCCGCACCCTTCCACGACAACCTTTGCGCCGGAGTTCCTTACCGCGAATCGATCGCCCGCGCGACCGGCGGCAAAAAGCTGTCCGCTCGTCGCTCCATAGAGCGCGGTATTCCCAATGATGGTGTTAGCCTGCGAATGGGAGATCAAGGAGAAGGTGGGACGAACGACGATGAGTCCTCCGGATAACCCTTTTCCGACATAGTCGTGAGCTTCGCCCACAACTTCTATGCGAAGTCCCTCAGCGGCAAAAGCGCCGAGCGACTGACCCGCCGACCCTTTTAACTGCAAGGTAATCTGTTCGTCTGGCACTTCCTTGTTACCGTAGTGCTCAAGGATAAGAGAGGATATGCGTGTTCCGACCGCACGATGTGTGTTGAGAACGTTATAGGTAAGTATGCGTTTTTCGCCCCGCGTCAATGCCATTTTTACGTCATCAATCATTTGGCTGTCGAGGGTATCGACAACCTCGTTTCGACCCTTTCTGCTACAGACGTTTGATGTGTTCTCAGATTCAGCCTTCACTAAAAGAGGATTCAAATCTAGATTGTCCAAATAGGGGCTCCCATGGCTAACTTGTTCCAGTAATTCCGTGCGTCCAATAACATCGTCTAATCGAGTAGCTCCCAGACTAGCCAGGATTTCCCGAACTTCTTCCGCCATAAACGAGAACAGATTGATGACCTTCTCAGGAGTCCCCGCAAACCTTTCGCGGAGCTTTGGGTTCTGTGTGCAGATACCAACAGGACAGGTATTTTTGTGACATTGGCGCACGATGAGGCAGCCCATAGCAACAAGAGACGCCGTACCAATGCCAAATTCTTCGCCTCCCAAAATCGCGGCGATAACAATGTCCCTTCCTGTTTTCAAACCTCCGTCAACGCGCAGCTTCACCCGATCTCTTAACCCGTTCAGCGTTAAGAGTTGATGAGCCTCCGCCAAACCCATTTCCCAGGGAACGCCCGCAAATTTAATGCTCGATTGCGGGCTCGCCCCCGTGCCCCCTGTATGGCCCGAGATCGAAATCGTGTCGGCCATTGCTTTCGCAACTCCTACCGCGATTGTGCCGACTCCCGAGCGCGCAACGAGTTTGACGCCAACTTCAGCTTCAGGATTGATTTGCTTCAAGTCGTAGATAAGTTGCGCGAGGTCCTCGATGGAATAAATATCGTGATGCGGCGGCGGCGAAATCAAGGTAACGCCTGGAGTCGAATGCCTCAGTTTGGCGATTTCGTCTGTCACTTTAAAGCCAGGTAGTTGTCCCCCTTCGCCAGGCTTTGCCCCTTGTGCGACCTTTATTTCTATCTCTTGCCCATTAAGAAGATACCTTGCTGTCACCCCGAACCGGCCCGAAGCGATTTGCTTGATCTTCGATTGGAAGCTTTCCCCATCCGACGTAAGAGAGCTTTCTCGCGGATGCTCTCCGCCCTCGCCTGAACACGACTTGACGCCCATACGGTTTGCAGCAATTGCAAGAACCCTATGTGCCTCGGGACTCAAAGCGCCTAAGGACATCCCCGGAATCACGAATCGTTGGCGGATTGCCGTGATCGATTCGACACGTTCCAAAGAAACAGGCTTTGCAAAAGAACGAAACGCCAGGAGGTCCCGCAGAGCCATAGGCTCTGGTCCCTTTGCAAGCTTAAGGTATCTCTTGTAACAATTGTAAGATTGCGACCCGACAGCGGTTTGCAACATATGAATCGCGTCAGCTTCTAAGCCATGCTGCCCTTGACCGCTTCTATAGCGGTAGAAGCCGCCAACTTCCAGAGCCTTAAATGGTTCAGAATATACTTTCTCATGACGCTCCCTAATTTTTAGTTCCACGCCAGAAAGGCCAATACCGGAAATCCGTGACAGCATGCCAGGAAAATACCGGCTGACGAGAGAGCGAGATAAACCAACCGCCTCGAAGTTGTATCCCCCGCAATAGGAGCTCAAAACCGAGATGCCCAACTTCGACATAATCTTGAGCAAACCTTCATTGATAGCCTGTTTGTAATTCCTCCAGCATTGCTCCAAAGCTGAATCGCCGTAGTCGCCCCGTTGCTGGTATTGCCTTATGGTTTCGAAAGCCAGCGTTGGACAACAGGTCGTAGCGCCAACCCCTATGAGTACTGCGAAGTTGTGAACACTCAGAGATTCACCAGACTCGACATGTATCGAAACATTTGAGCGCAGCTGCTTCTTTACTAAATGACTATGAATGGCGCCGACCGCCAGGACCATCGGAATGGGAACATTGTTCTCGTCCATCCATCTATCGGTCAAAAACACATGGGTAGCTCCGCGACGAACGTTGATCTCGGCCAACGTGCACAGATGCTGCAGTCTTTGCTTCAGCTTTCCGCTCGGCGTTTGCAATCTAAACGTGCAGTCGACTTCAAAGGAATTTTCTTTGAGGTACGCTTTAAGAGCGCTCCATTCATGTGGAATGAGAACGGGGCTTTCAAGCTCAATGAGTTCGCACTGTTTTTCGGATTCGTCGAGCAAATTGGAATAACGACCGATGCGCGTCTTAAGCGACATAACCGATCTTTCCCGCAACGAATCAATGGGAGGGTTAGTTACTTGCGCAAAGTTCTGTCTGAAAAAATGGTGAAGCCCTCGATAGGTGTCGGAAAGAACTGCGAGCGGCGAATCATCGCCCATTGACCCGACTGCCTCCTTGGCCTCCAAAACCATCGGACGCAAAATAACTTCCAGATCCTCGAGCGTCCAATTGTATAGTCGTTGGAAATTCGTGATCTGGCTCGAACTGAAAATACTTTTGTCGTTGAATGCGCCTGTTATCTCGCCCAAATGCTTTATCCTCTGGACCCAACTCGAAAAATCTTGAGTTTGCGCCAGGACTGTTTTGAGCTCCTCGTCGCGATAAAAGGTGCCTGTATGTAAATTGACCGCGATCATTTGACCCGGACCAACGCGACCCTTTTCGATGACTCGACCCGCATCCCAATCTAACAAGCCCGTCTCGGATCCTACCGACAACAATCCGTCGGAGGTAACAGCATAGCGAAGAGGACGAAGACCGTTGCGGTCCATCCCCGTAACAACCCATGGCGCATGAAAGCCGGCGATGGCGGCTGGACCGTCCCACGGCTGCATGATGGCGTTGCAATATGCGTATAGATCTCGATACGCTTGATGAACAGATGCGCGATAAGTCCACGTGTCCGGAATCAACACTGTCTTCGCCATCGGCAAGCTACGGCCGCCGTGAACAAGCAGTTCGAAAACGCTATCCAGCGATCCCGAATCTGATAAGCCGCCTTGAATGACAGGCACTATATCTTTGAGTTCGTCGTCGTTCAAATGTTGAGCCCCGGCCATCTGTGCCTCGTGGCTTTTCATCCACTGAATATTTCCTCGAATTGTGTTTATTTCACCGTTATGCGCGATGACCCGAAAGGGTTGCGCCAAGGACCAGGTAGGGAACGTATTCGTGGAATAGCGCTGATGATATATCGCAAATTTTGACGTGAATCTTTCATCTAATAAATCAGGGTAAAAGGCCGTCAGCTGGTCGGCCATAAACATGCCTTTATAAATGATCGACTCAGAGGATAGTGAACATATATAAAAATTCTGCAGATTCTCAGCCAACACTCGCTTTTCTATGCGGCGCCTAATAAGGTAGAGCACCGCTTCCAATCTCTCGGGAGATACCGGTTCGCCCTCGTAACTCACCATGATTTGCTCAATTTCGGGTCGTGTGGCTTTGGCTTTAACGCCTATGACTTCGAGCTGGGTTGGAACTTGACGCCACCCGTAAATTTGAAAATCAAACTTCAGCAATTCTGATTCGACAACGCTCCGACATCTCTCTTGCGCCTCGTAGTCGGTTCTCGGCAAGAAGATCATGCCTACGGCTAATTTGCCGACTCCCATTTCGTGCCCGGTTTTCTTGATTTGATCCTCGAAGAATGCTCTTGGGATCTCGATATGAATACCGGCACCGTCTCCGGTTTTGCCGTCTGCATCGACAGCACCGCGATGGGAGATTCTCTGAAGCCCTTGGATACCTGCTTCGACAACTTCACGGGACGATTTACCCGTTAAAGACGCAATTAATCCAACACCACAACTGCTATGCTCTTCGTTGGGGTCATATAGACCTTCTGTTGCGAGTTTATGAGCGTTTTTTACGTATGTATCAAGCCATTGCTTCATTGGGCCGCCGTTCGCTTTTTTGAAGTAAGTAAGATTGAATGCGCTTTGCAGCTTGACGGCCGTCTCGAATTGCCGCAACGACCAGCGACGGACCTTGCGCCAAGTCTCCAGCCGCAAACACCCCGTCCATATTTGTAGACAAATCACGATTTACCGAAAATTGATCAACCTCGAACTTTTCAATGAGATTCTCTATATCGAAACCTAACGCCTCGATCACGATATCCGCTTTGAGCGTGAATTCACTGCCCTCTATGGCTATCGGCTCCCGGCGCCTGTTCACCGCGGTTCTACTGAGACGATTGCGGATCGAGGTCACAGAAATCTCTTCGTTCTGGATTTCGTACTTAAGCGGGCTTGCCAGCCACTCAAAGTGAACTCCTTCTTCCTCAGCGTGACTTAATTCTCGTAGAGAGCCGGGCATATTTTCCCGATCTCGTCGATACAGACATGTCACTTTTTTAGCACCCTGTCGTATGGCAGTGCGTACACAGTCCATCGCAGTATCGCCGCCGCCTATGACCACGACTCTTCTCCCTTCGCTATTGAGCGGTGAATGCGGGTCAAGATTGCATTCGTCGCCAAGACCTCGGCGGTTACTCGCGACCAGAAAGTCCATGGCCTTAATAATGTTGGAGCAGGACCCTTCGCTTGGAACACCCGAAGATTTGGGAGCTGTCGCGCCGACGGCCAAAAGAACTGCATCATGTCGATTTACAAAAGCTTCGAACGTTTCATCTACTCCGACATGATAATTGAGGTGGAATTGCACTCCGGCGGTGGTCAAAAGGTCTGTTCGCCGAAATACAATGTCCTTTTCTAATTTGAAACTGGGGATCCCATACATGAGGAGGCCACCGGCGCGATCGCTTCTCTCGTAGATGTGAACTTGAAATCCAAGAGCTCGGAGCTCCTCTGCTGCTGCTAAACCCGCGGGACCGCTGCCGACAATCCCAATAGATTGCGGGATTTCTCGTAACGGTGATCGCGGTTTGATCCATCCTTCCGCCCACGCTTTGTCAGTAATGGATCTTTCAATTGCGCCAATACTCACCGAACCAATATCGGCTTGTTCGAGGACGCAATTCTTCTCGCACAACCTGTCCTGTGGGCAAATACGTCCACAAATTTCCGGGAAATTATTTGTTTCGGCTACAAGCTCATATGCACTCTGCCATCGGTTTTCCGCAGCCATGAGTAGCCAGTCTGGAATATTGTTGTTGAGAGGACAGTGTACCTGGCAAAAAGGAACTCCGCATTGTGAGCAACGGCTTGCCTGAGTTTGACAGTCCTTGGATGAGTAATCGCCGTAGATTTCGTCAAAATCTTTTCGACGCGCTTGGGCCGGGCGTTTGTTGGGAAGTTTCTGCGATTGATCAAGGAACTTGAGTAAACTGTCTGCCATATGTCCCGCAAAAAAAAGAGAAAGGGCTGCTCATCGGAGTCGCCCTTTCTAAAAAGAGATTTAGGATAGACTTAAGATCCGCTCGCCATGCTGACTGTGATCCAAACCATGCTCTTCCTCAAGGGCTGATACCCGTAAGGAGGTCACAAATTGCAATCCCTTGATCAGGGCGAACGTCATAATCATGCTGTAAGCCACGACTGCCAAAGCACCTAAGCTGTTGGCAACCAACAACTTAGAATCGCCGTAAAGCAATCCGTTTGTGCCAGCGGAGTTGACGGAGGTACTTGCGTACACTGCAGTCAAAATCGTTCCGATGGTTCCGCCAGCGCCGTGGCATGCGAATACGTCGAGAGTGTCGTCGAGACCAAATTTCTCTTTGACGACCGCTACAAGATAGTTGCAAGCCAGTCCTGTAATCATACCTATTGTGAGAGCGGCTCCGATGCTCACGAAACCCGCAGCGGGGGTGATTGCAACGAGTCCTGCAACAGCACCAATACCAGCGCCTGTAGCTGAAGGTTTACCCGCCTTGAACCAATCAAAGAATGTCCATGACAGCATCGACGATGCACCTGCCAGCAACGTTGTCGCTAACGCCTGCGCTGCAATCCCGTTAGCACCTAGAGAGGAACCGGCATTAAAGCCAAACCAACCGAACCACAGCAACGCTGTTCCTAAGAGAATAAGTCCGACGTTGTAACTTTTTGCAGGCTCTTCCCCAAAGCCCTGGCGTTTGCCAAGAACGAGAGCGGCCACGAGAGCGGAGTATCCAGCCGTCATATGAACGACCAAGCCTCCAGCGAAATCCAATCCGCCCAACTCGCGGATCCAGCCTTTCGGACCCCATACCCAATGAGCGACCGGGCTATACACAAGAATCGACCAGAGCGCCATGAAGGGCAACCAGCCTTTAAAGCGGATGCGCTCCGCAAACGAGCCCGTTATGAGGGCCGGCGTGATAATCGCGAACGTTCCTTGGAACATGACGAAAAGTATATGAGGAATTGTCGCAGCCAAGTCAGCATTAGGTTCGATGCCGATACCGTTAAGAAGGACCCAATCTAAGTTTCCAATAAATCCGCCCACGTCACCTGAAAACACAAGACTGTACCCAACCACTGCCCAAATGATGGCAACAACGCACATCGCCATGTAATTCTGAAACATCGTCGACACGGCGTTCTTAGCCCGCACCATACCTGCATAAAAAAACGCCAATCCCGGCGTCATAAGCAAAACTAAAGCGGTAGAAACAAGCATCCAAGCTGTATCACCTGAGTTAATAGACGTGGGCATTTCTTCCTCCAGTAAAACTTTGAAAAAACCTAATTCAAAACTTGATCCAACTTTACGGTACAGGTAGCGAATTTCCTTTTCAAGCGAATTTTCGCTTAAAGCGAATTTTTTGTGGGCAAACTTCCTTGAAAAGGGAAAAGGAATAGCCTATAAGGTTGGCCTACAATAGGAGAGTTAGGTGTTACTAGACCATGAGGGACTTCGCTATATTTTCGGACTGAAGCTGAGGTCCACCCGTAAAGAAAAACAGATGTCCTTAAAGGAACTTGCGAGTTTAACGGGACTGTCGCCTTCTTATATTAACGAGATCGAAAAAGGCAAAAAATACCCGAAGTCGGATAAGATCCTCTCGCTCACCCAAGCGCTTAACATCAAATACGACGATCTTACGTCGGTCAAGTTAGATAGCGAACTCCAGCCTCTCTCGGCCTTACTCGAAAACAATTTGCTGAAAGAGCTTCCCTTAGAAGTTTTTGGCATTTCAGGACAGGCGCTGTTTGAAATCATGTCGTACGAACCGCAAAGGTTCAGCGCGCTTGTGGGAACCGTCCTCGAACTTGCGAGAAACTTTAACATCAAAGTTGACGACGTTTTTTCGGCGACGCTCAGAGCCTATCTCCACATACACAACAACTATTTTCCCGATATTGAAGAACAAGCGAAAGCATTTCGACAAAAATTCGATTTTCAGAACGACAAAGAAAGCTGCGTCCGCATACTCGAGGAACATTACCAATACCAAATCAAAGAAGAGGATTTTGGCGCCGTCAACCCTGATCTGGGCAAGGTTTTTTACTTCTTGAAAGCAGAAAAGGCCAAAAAGCTTTTTATCAATACAAAAATCGGAACGCGACAAAAAACCTATCTTCTTGCACGCGAACTTGGCTATAGCTGGCTTGAACTAAACAACCGCTTTCTTTCCTCACTTCCTCAGGGAATCGATTCGTACGAGGTTCTGCACAATCACTTCTTGGCGTCTTATTTTGCAAGCGCTCTCTTGATTGAAAGAGATTCGTTCGTTGAAGAAGTTAAGGACTTTTTCGCGCAAGACATATGGGATGCGAAAAAATTTAGCGATTGGATAAACAAATTTCCAGGCATTCGAAGGAACTTTGTCCACCGATTTAGCCAAGTGCTTCCTCATTTCTTTGACTTAGATCAGCTCTTCTACTTTCGCTTTAATTACAAGGTTTCGGAGAAGAGTTACAAAGTTATTCGCGAACTCCACATTTCCGACCTTCACACGCCGCATCGCCTCCAAAGCGAGGATCACTATTGTCGCCGATGGATAGCAACGTCTGTTCTCAAGACATTGGTTGAAAAAGGCCAGAAATTCATGGTGGGAGTGCAACGATCTCAATTTCATAACACTGAGAGCGAGTATCTTTGCTTTTCGATTGCCTACGACCTCAACCTGAACGAAGACATGAAGGAAAGCGTCACGATCGGCATTAAAATAAGTGACAAGCTAAAGGAAAAAATCAAGTTTTGGGACGATCCAAAAATCCCGCGAAGGGTTGTGTCAACGTTTTGCGAGATGTGCACAGTTGAAAATTGCGCCGAGCGGGTTGCTCCGCCGAGCGTTATTACCGAGCAGCGGAAAGCTCAATCTCTGCAAGATGCTATCGATAACTACGAATCTTAAACTTACAAACTGCCTAACGAGTTCACAAGCGCGCTAATGCCTGCGAAAACCTGATGCGGCTTCGCGTCGTACATGTAGGCTGGCGTTGTAACGACCTTGTTCGCGACGTCAACAACACAAGAATCCACCGCGCAAACTTCGTGGCGCGCGCCGGTTTTTTCGATCTCTTGCGCCGTTTCCTTATCCTCGCCAATGGTTACCTTGACCTTTTTCGATCCCAAAACTTTGGCGACGAGCGTTGGTGCGATGCACATCGCACCAATGGCCTTCTTCGCATTGTAAAAATCCTCAATGATGAATTTGATCTCGGGCAACACGGTACAGCCAGCTCCATGGTTTCCCCACGTCGACAGTTTAACGGCCGCTCCGTAACCCCCTGGGAAAATAACGCCTGAAAAGTTCGCTGCTTTCAATTCCGAAACGGGGCGAATGTTGCCGCGCGCTATCCGCGCTGACTCCGCAAGAATTCCTCGCTTGCCGGACGGCTTCCCAGTAACGTGGTTTATCACTTCAACCTCGATGTCAGGGGCAAAGCACTCGTATTCATACCCCTTTTGCGACAAGGCAATGAGGGTGCTAACCGATTCCGTAATTTCGGATCCGTCCTGATGGCCGCATCCAGAGAGAACAACTGCAAATTTTTTCATTCCCTTCTCCTCATGACTTCACGACTACACCGTCGAGACCGATGAATATTTGCACCAAATCCACATTGCCTACTTTAGGAGTAGTAAGAAGCAAACCGCAACGTCTCATATTTTGCATTTCTGGGAAAGCTTCCAACCCAATATCTTTGACGATCCATTGAACGGTAAACTCAAAATCACCGGGTTTGTTGCGTTTGAGTTTTAGTAACACGGTGTCGCCTTCATCGGGGCCTGGGTCAAAAAAAACTCCCAATCCCTTCTCAGAAACGTCGTACAGAACGTATTCCAACGGTGCTCCTTGGGAGTCGTAGAAACTCCCTGGCACGTATCCGGTGAGAACTCGTCTGACGCTCTGGCGCTTTTCCATCCAGCCTCCATCCTTTTCAAACTACAAGGTTTCTCTCGAATCCTGCAAGTGTTGCTTTAATTTCGACTGTTCCAATTCAATGCTCGCGTCTGATGCTACTATATAACGTTTGTTGAGTTTGCTGTCCCACATTTGGAAATACATCCAGCCGTCCGATCTGAAGTGAGGAAACAATGCCTGTTGATTTGGACCCATGCGGGTTACACGTTTCGTAACGCCGGTCAAAAGATCATGAACATATATATTAGAACTACCGATGAGACTCTTGAACTTTGGGTCAGTTGCACTTGAGAATCCCATTTCCTTAAAGTCGGCTGGGCCTACATAATGAAAGAAAGCGAACATTCTTTCGTCAAAGGACGACTTACCCTTGCCGCCGTTTTGGCAGAATGTTCCAACTTTTTCAACTCGATAATCGATGCGTCCCTTAACCTCAAACGGTTTGGCTAGATGAACGTTGTACCCCAACTGGACACGTTGACCATTTTGAACGCCGGCGACTCGACTTATAAGCATTCGCGTCGAGGGTGATACGTTCCAATCGCCCTCGTAAGGCGTCCACTTAAGCACCTTTTCCCTCGGTTTGTATACCGTTCCGTCGTTTACCAGCGTTACCATATGAAGATAACTGTTCTCAGACCAGGAGGGGTCCTCGCTCGGGTCGATCGAGTTCCCTGAATTAGACGCAAAGTCGCCAAAAACGGCAAGGTAATCCCCCGACCCAAGATCCGCACCAACGGCCTGGTATAGTCCGACCTCCCCGCCTTCAACGCTATTACATCTTTGATCCGTAAAGTCGATGGCTGTCACGGATTCGTCGGCGAGAATATCTCGAGAACAGAATGCCGTTTCATCGCGACTCATTCCCGTATCTTGAAACATGAAGCCGCTATTGTCGGGAAAAAATTCCGGGTCGTACTGCGCCATAACCTTGATGTCCCGATCGGGCTGACCATTGAGAACGGTTTGCAGATCGGTCACCCACGATCCGCCGTTGCTCACAAATCTACCGTCTGGGGAAGAACGCATCCAGTATCGAGTCCGCAAAGGGAGTTCTCGCAATATATGCATAGTTCCTTGAGGAAAGTCATTCGTCCAATCCTTTCCGAACGTCGTGTTTTTCGGCTCCACGAAAATGGCGTTTCCTTTCTCATCGATTTGCCTGAAGCATTGCGTTTTTTCCTCATTAGGCCCACATCCAAACATTCGAAGTCTTTCCGCCTTATTTCTTGTTTCCCAACCATAACGTCGCATTTCGTCCAAATGATTGAAAAGCGCGTTGTCCACAAACGGCGTACAGGTCGAAGGAGCGGGTTGCGGGTTAGCGAGAAGCTTCTCAAGATAGGGTCCGCCCTTGTCCACCCAGCTCTTCAAAACCTCCGCATCTTCCAAAGAAAGCGGTTCGCGATTTTTCGGCATACCAGCCTGTTCGCGAAACTGCGCATATTTTCCCTCCCAATCCGTAGGGTAGGCCTGCTTAAAGAAACCTTTATAAAAATCGGTGTGGGCAAACGCCGCTTGGAATCCCATTTTGCCAGGACTGAAATCAGAATTGGGATCTTTGCGGTCCTTTCTCATGCAATTGATTTTCGTCGCGGCATCCGATAGGTCTGATAACGGCAGTCTCTCTCCTCCAAAAAAACAAATGCGCATGAGATTGGCGGATTTATTAATCCACTCTCTCACGTTGAAGATATCAATCTCATGGCACTCGCTACAGCTTCTGCGATTGGGAACGTTCGCTAAATCGACGCCAATTATGCCCAATGCACGCTTCGCAAGCTCGAAATCATCCTCTTGCACATCTCTCGCATATAGGTTTGGACCAAGGAGCAGTCCACACAACACCAACCAAAGAAAATTCCCACTTCTCTCCCGGATTCTCATACCTACTCCAAACGATTGTCGTGATTTTTGTAGTCCTTAATAGTATCTTCGATAAAGTTGGCAAAGCCAACCTCTCCCACGCCAAGAGACCACAAATAATCTGCCGGAAACGTATCGCGGCTGCGACTGCGACCGCCGTTAGGAAAATTGTGCTCGTCTTTGAGAACGTCGTCCGGCCGGACCGATGTTCCGCCGTGCTGATGGCATCCGATGCAGTTGGTCTGGTGGTTCTTGGAACCTCGCTCAATATAGGGATTGCTACACCAGGAATATGGAGCCGTATGATTCTTAACCACAGTTAGTGACGCCGCCAACGTCGGGTAATCCGCTTCTATTTCCGCTACGTCGGCGAGGTCTGAGTAATCCACCGCGATGCACATTTTGTAGTTTGACCAAGGCCCTCCAAGCCGGCGTATGAAGTCCGGCCTGTCTTCGCCAAAATCACCGTCGGGTTGGTCAGACCACCAAATGGTAATCCATGCCCAATCCGGCAAGTCTTTCACCATGATGTGCATGGCCGGCATCCAGTATTTGTTGTGCCCAGGGGAATTGTTGGAAGGCTGCGCAATGAAGATGTTGTCGTCCCCTGGCCTTAGTGTCGTCGGTTCCTCAACCCAGCGCTGGGCTTCGAAATTGCGCTCCATGCCTCGTGCATCCGTTGCGTAGACTGGCAGAGATGACTGGGAATCGTCCCTAAGCCAGGCGGTCTTTACGATTGCGGCATTGGAAGGAAACTCGGCGTCAAAACATTCGCTGCGGTTGGCAAGGCTCGCGTGCTGCCGGCACTTGTGAATAAGGGGATAATTGCGCGCGACGTGCTGCAAAACGGGGCGGTCAAAGTAAACACGCTGCAAACCCGAAAGTCCCCGGACCTGCCCTGCGTTTTCGATGGAGGATCTCCAGCTTTGATAGTCCGCCTCCGACCAAACCTCGCTTATCGCGTTGGTGTTCCATCTTTCTCCCTCTTCAATTTGCGCTAATTGAAACGGACGAAGCGTGGTCCGGCCTTCTTTACCCAGATCAAAAAAAAGCTTGTCAAAAATTCGCCTAAAATCGTCGCGACCATACCAAGACGTCCATGCGGGCACTTGCCATTTTTGGTCGACGGAAATAGAGGACAAGACCTTTGCGACAACGCTCCAACCGAAAAGACGCCGTTCCCTTATCGAGTCTTTTATTCGTTTTAGGTCTTTTTCGGAAACAGTCGCCGCCTGATATTCGATGGGCAATCCCAAAAGACGTCGTGATTGGGGCGAACTCGCCAGCTCGGAGGAGTGTGGCTGCGAACAATTTGCGAATAGAAGGATCGCCAAACACGCAACCTTCGCTGGCCAGTTATTGTGACGCACCCGACGACCTCAATTCGATAAATGTTCTTCGAACATTATAAGATACATTGGCGATGGGGACAAAACTGGAAGAAGGTTTAATTCAACATACGAGGTTGTGGAGTACGCAAAGAGGTTATGGGAAGCCGCATCTCAGGGTACGGCTTCTGCAAATTAAATGCTGACGCGGAAAGAAAGGGGGACGACTTTCAAGGTACTGGCATTTGCTTTTGACTTTACTTTTATATCCGGCTCTCCGTCGATGCCATGATCAACTTCCTCGGTCTTGAGATTCTCCATTGAATACTCGATAGCGCTCTCCAAGAAAATGTTGCTAGCCATCTGACAAATAAATGTGAAGCCAAGCCCGTAGCTCATGCCGCTAGAGGTTTCAGACACATTTTGGAAGAGTTCGCGAAGTTCCAATGCTTCGTCCGGTTCGATGTAGGTCTTGGTGTTCCCCTTTTCGGATACCATGCCTAGCGTCGATTCCAACTCAATCGCGAGCTTCGACGAGAGGGGGATTTCAACGCGCACGTAGGGGCCATAAGCGCTCTGATCTGTGGAAATATCTTTATCTTCGTCTTCCGATTTTACGTTCTGCACCTCAAGGCGAAGACCGAGCTCCAAGTGCTCCAAAATGTGGTATCCAAGACCAAGCGCCCCGATGCGGTCATCGTCTTCAATACCAGTTTGGTATCGGGCGACCATGTTATTGACCATAAGCGCCAGCGTAAATCCATAAGGGGAAGTGTTCGTCGTGGAGGCCGACTCCGTTACGGTTTCCCCTTCGTCAAACTTTATCTTTGTCGTAATTTGTTCGTAGCTTATTCCCTCCACGGTCAAATCCACCTTGGCAGCATCAGCCGCATAGACAGGAGTCGCCAGCAGGGCAACCATAATGGACCCAGCAATCAATACGCGCATAGAAAACCTTCCTTTTCTCCAAAATGTCTTTGATGATAGCTACTTAAGAGTAAATGATGTTTTATTTTCCGTCAACTTGGGTCTTTTTATCACACAGTGGTCACTCCTTGCCGTCCACGCACATCCCAATTGAGGGGAACAAATTCGCTAATTATCTTCACGTAAACCACTAATTCTTTCAAACATTTTGCTCCATGCGGCTCTACAACCTACTGTTTTTATATAAAAAAAGCCATTTTTTAATTTTTTCTCAAGATATCTTTATAGCTGCCGATTCTTTAATGAAGATCAGATCACATCAGGAGTTTGTTTGTTTCACTTGGGGCACATAGCTATCATCGCACTCGTTAGCGCAACCCTTGGCCTTTTGCAGGGTTGCGACGCAGGCGTGCAGTTTGATTCGACACCGTCCCCAACGGGGGCGGCTGAAGACGCCTTTTTTGTGACGTCCGTTATACCTAACAATGCAAAGCCAAACGACGTCGTTATCGTAGTCGGTGGCGGCTTTTCCAAAGAAGTCAAAATCAATCTAAACGATCATGACCTCATTCTCAATGTCATGGATCAAAGCCTTGCGACTTTCGTTGTCCCGGACCTTGGGGTCACTGGATTAGTTGCTGGTTCGATTGATTTGCAGGAAAAAAAGCAAACATTTGAGCTCTTTCTTTCGAACGAAAAAATGAGCGATTACCCCACCTATACGGGCGATGCCGCTGATTTTTGTCAGGGAAAAAAGTTTTACGATAAAAATTCCAATATTGTAGAAGGCAAAAAGGATTGTTCAGGTAATTTCGCTACATGCGAAACAGACGGCCAAGTTGGTTGTTTGACGACGGAGGAATTTAAAGCCGCTGACATGGTATTGGCGACCGCGGATAACATAAAGTCTGGAGTCACGGTAGCCGGTGTCGCAGGTTCGTCGAACCCGGAATCGCACAGCGATTGTGCCACCGATGGAGATGTCGGTTGTATCACTGTTTCGGCCTTCAAAGCTGCTGACATGTCAATAGCTATTGCAAGCAACATCAAATCTGGAGCGACTATTGCCGGCATCGTTGGTTCGGCAGCACTTGAATCGCACAGCAACTGTTCGACTGACGGAGACGTAGGTTGCGTCACCGTAGCAGGATATAAATCAGCTGATATGGCTGTCGCAATTGCAGGGAATATTAAAACAGGCGTCACTATCGCTGGTGTGGCTGGTTCAATCGTACAAGAAACTCACAGTGACTGTTCATCCGACGGTGCTATAGGCTGTATCACCGTAGCAGCATATAAATCCGCTGACATGGCTATCACAATCGCAGGCAATATTAAATCAGGCGCCACTATCGCTGGCGTTGCCGGTTCAGTCGTGCAAGAAGCTCATAGCGATTGTTCGACCGATGGAGCCGTAGGTTGTGTGACGATTGCGGCTTTCAAAGCTGCCGATATGTCAGCAGCAGTTGCAGCCAATATCAAATCAGGTATCACAATTGCCGGAGTCGCAGGCTCGGCAACAGTTGAATCCCATAGCGACTGCAATTCGGACGGTGCCGTAGGTTGTGTCACCATAGCAGGATATAAATCAGCAGACATGGCTGTCGCAATTGCAGGTAATATTAAAACAGGCGCCACTATCGCTGGTGTTGCAGGTTCAGTCGCGCAAGAAGCTCATAGCGATTGTTCGGCCGACGGATCCGTAGGTTGCGTGACGGTCGCGGCTTTCAAATCCGCCGATATGTCCGCAGCAGTTGCAGCCAATATCAAATTAGGCATTACGATTGCCGGCACCGTGGGTACTGCAACTCTCGAATCGCACAGCGACTGTTCGACTGACGGAGACGTAGGTTGCGTCACCGTTGCGGGCTTTAAAGCTGCCGACATGAGTGTAGCTGTCGCCGCTAACATTAAATCAGGCGCCACTATCGCTGGCGTTG
>JBFWNG010000001.1:0-747306 GCA_050251195.1 Oligoflexales bacterium | reverse complement strand
GAGTGTAGGACATACAAACACTAAATTTTCTTTTTTTGGAATGTACCAAACCGATCATTTTTCGAGAGTTTAATGATCACCCGGGATTAGGCACGCCGTCCCCGCGGCTCAGCCAAGGGAAAACAAAGGCTTTCTGCGTGGTTTCATCCAAATTTTAAAAAAGGGTTCCATGGCACCTGGATGGTGCTTGTTCTGTGCTGATTAAATTTTAGTCAGTGAACCGTTGGTTCTGAAGGACCAGCACGCGCCAGATGAGCAAGAATCTTGTCGATAACTCGCCGATCATGGATTACGGCCAATCTCCGAACTTTTCCTCCGCATCTTTCACACTTGGTCAGGTCGACCCCAAAGGTTCTTTTGGCAAGTTCCGCCCAAGCGATCTTTTGCGTCGCCGAGGCAAGCATATTGCCATCATTGTCGCGAGCCTTTGGTTTTGGTAACGGAACAATCATTCGTCGCAAAGATGAATTTGGCGCCAATACGCCCAGGTAGCGGGTTAGATGCCCGCAAGGCGGGGGCACCGCTGCGGCTAGCTTTTCGACCATTTCTATGCCCGACAGCCTCACTTCGGTGGTCCCATCTGACCATGGCTTTTTCATAATATATCGAACTTCACGACCATCGTCTGTTAGCGAAAGGCGTTCGAGAGCGACCGGCGGCCTTGTGACGTATCTCACAAGACGGGCGAGTTTCCAGCGTTGATGTGCTTTGACCACCTTATCTGCCTTGAGATTGAATCCATTAAGCTCGGCAGCGAGATCACCACGGATTTGTATTGTTCCTGGTTCGGTGGGAATCCGCAAACGACGCACTGGTTGGCCCGCCCGTGCGCCATAAGCTATAAGATTTTTGATCGAAGAGCCGTCACAGAGCCCGATACCGTCCGGTTCCTCTTCGGAAGCCAAAGAGTCATCGCCGATCATGCCTCGCTGTTTCAAGACCTTAATACAGCCTCGAAATATCCTTTCGACAGCCCAGGCAATATCCTCCGAAGTCAATGACGGCATTTCGTGAAAAGTAAGTGTCTCTGTTTCACGATCGAACGCGTAGCCGCCATCAATGAAAATCGCATGAAAATGTACATTGAGGTTCAGGGCTCCACCGAGTCTTTGAATAAACAAAATGCCACCGCTCTTGGCTTTTTGAAACCCAGCCGCCCTTAGCTTCCGACGGATTAGACGTTCAATTACCGTGCTGAAAACTCTTGCTATCTCATTAAGAAGCGGTCGATTTCTCGAGCAAAAAAAACGGAGAGGTATTGGCAATGACAACACCCATTGCCGCGCATTCTGTTTCGGGAAAATTTCTTCCGTGATACGGATCTCTCCCTCATTCATACGCCGACCGCAACACGACGGACAAAATCCGCGTCGCTTACAAGAAAATGGGAGCAGCCGTTCATAATCACATTCATTACATTTAATGCGGGCAAAGCCATGCTCCAGACGGCCACATCCGAGATAGGACTTGAACTCCTCGATTACATAATTCGGGACATGTTTATCGGCTTGAGCCACTGAATTAAGAAAGGCCTCGAAATTTTGTTCAACGACCTGGTAAAGAACAGTCTGCTCTGGTCGCCGTGGTTTGTATTGGGTCTTGTCGATTTGCATCGCTTGGAGGTAAGCCGACAAGACAATTTTTGCGAATGACATGAACATATGACGCTGACGGACATCTTCCATGTCGCTGGCCAAAATATGAGCCGCATGTGAAACCTCGAGGTATGGAACGTGCGCCCCTAAAACACCATGATCGTATCGCCCAAGTGGCTTTGACCTTTCTGCCAAAAGGATCTCCATATAAGACTCAAATCCAAACAATTGAGTCAATACTGGCGAAACGCAATGTACTTCTGGTCGCTCCGACTGGCTTCGGCAAGAGTCTTTGTTACCAAGTGCCAACAAAAATATCGGGAAAACCCACGCTTGTGGTAAGTCCACTCATTGCACTAATGGATGATCAGGCATCGCAAAACAGATCCCATGGATTCAGAGCCGGATGCCTACATTCTGGTCGCGGTAGTTTTGAGCAATGGCAGACGATTTCAAAATGGATCATGGGTGAACTCGACTTTATATTCACGTCACCGGAAAGGTTACTAAGCCAGAGTGTGCTCGATTCATTGGCGTTAAACCCCCCTGGCCTTATCGTTATTGACGAAGCTCACTGCATTTCGACCTGGGGAACCGGTTTTCGACCTCTTTACCGAAAAATCGGTGAACGCGTGCAGGGGTTTATAGATACGCCAATTTTAGCTATGACGGCAACAGCAACGGATAATACGTCCGAGGATATAGGCACGGTTTTTAGCCAAAGGAGCTTCGAGACAATTAGGGAACCCATTAGATTCAGCAACATAGCAATCTTCGTGCATCGAGTACCAACCATCCAAGAACGCGTATCCATGATTATCGACCTTTCATCCAAGCCATGTAATCTCCCCATGGTAGTCTTCTGTCCGACGAAAAGACTTGCTGATGGTGTAACCCAAAACCTTGCGGCGAGTGGATTGCGGGCCTACTCCTTCCATGCTGGCCTGACATTATCTGAACGGGAACGAGCGTTGACCCTATTTCAAGCTTCCCATCGCGCGATATTGGTCGCAACTTCGGCTTTCGAAATGGGAATCAATGATCGAAGAATAAGAAGCATAGTCCATTGCGGTCTACCGGCCTCTCTGGAATCATATGTCCAAGGAGTCGGACGCGCGGGAAGAGACGGTCAAAAAGCTGAGGCGACCCTACTCTTCGACGACATCGATTTGGATCTTCACGAAGCCATTAGGCTCCGATCATCTTCAACCCGGGCAATGGCGCAAGATGTTTACGAGTTTGCCAAAATATTTGAATGCCGCGTGAAATTCCTGAACCGATACTTCCATGGGAGCGCAGGGTCCTTTGAGTTGCATCCCTGCCACATCTGTGACAATTGTTGCCGTCGCAACCTTCATACGATAACGGCAACAAAGGAAAGAGAGCTTGCTATCAAAAGCTGGCGCCACCAGGAAGCTTTACGGTCAGGCAAACGGGCCTTCCAAATACTTTCGGACCGCGAAGCTTTGCGAATCTCGATAGCGGACCCTAAAGATATAACGGATCTCCAGGCGATAACTGGGATCAGAAGGTCGGTGATTAAAGCCTTTGGAAGCGAAATTATTCGCATCATACAGGATTTGTACTACAATAAAAGCGGATAGGGCGATCTTGTGTATTCTCTGGCCTAATTCTTGCTCTTTCTGATCAAATGCTGCCTCGTTTCATTGAATCACACGCCAAGGGTCGACGCTAAGGACTCTTGCAATCTCTTAAGCGTGTTCAAAGTACAGCCCTGGCACAATTCCCACACGTTTGAGATAGTGCCGGCCTTCATCGGCATCGGTAACCGAGCCCATGGCCCTTAGATCACCACCGCAACTCTGGCAACGTATTAAACACTGACGACTATGGTCGGAAATTGGGTTCGCTGAAGTACGACCGAGCGGACCTTCCATTTAGCAAATAACGAAAAAGGGAATTTAACGCAAACATAATGATGGGCATAGATTTGTTTTCCAAAAAGGCAAAGATATTCAGCGCCTAACTATGGTCATGATAGAATGAAGAAATAACACTATATCAATTTTCATAACTCTGGGATCATGAATTAAAACTATATGCCTAAAAATTGTCCATCTTGATGACAGTCTAGCTGAACTAAAATCAGTTGAACAGCTTCTCGCTGGGACGACATCACCTTGCTGTTTTCAGCTTGAATCCTTTTCAGAAGTAACGAAGTTTCGTGAGCGCCTTACAGGTGGTCCTGCCCCAGATGTCGCGCTCATAGACATTCATCTAGAAGGACAAGATAGTAACGGCGTAAGCGTTGCGGCAGAGGTCCGAGCCGCAAATCCTGATGTTATAGTTATCATTCGTTCCAGCGACATTAATCAAACTGCTCTTGCGGCATTAGCGGGAGTTCACGATTACATCGATAAGGATGCCGATGGCACCTTATTAGCCGAGCGCCTATTCTTCAACGCCGAGGCACGAAGACTGAAGAACGCCAAGACCAGCGACCCAGGTATGGTCATGGGCGATACCATCAATTCCTTGAAACCGCAAATCGAGCGTATAAAGCAATCTGCCGTCAAGACGGTTCACATCTTTGGAGAAACTGGCAGTGGCAAAGAAGTCGTCGCTAAACTCTTTGGACCGCTTCGTACTTTGGATTGCGGTGCCATCCCCGAGAACTTGGTTGAAAGTGAGCTATTCGGGCATAGGAAGGGAGCCTTCACAGGTGCAACGCGGGATAGAAAGGGTGCGCTAGATATAAGCACTGGATCTTGGATTTTTCTGGACGAGATTGGCAATATTACTCTTGCAACGCAAGCAAAACTTTTGCGAGCAATTGGCGAAAAGGAAATTAGTCCCGTTGGTGCAACTGACACGAAAAAAGTGAACTTCAAACTCATCACCGCCACAAATGACGATCTAAAGGATAAAGCCAAACGTGGTCAATTTAGAGAAGACCTTCGCCAACGCCTCACAGAATATGAAATTCAGCTGCCTCCTTTGCGAGAACGCACGAACGAAATCGATGACTTGATAGATCATTTTTGCAAGACTCTGGATGGCGGTCCCTATACAATCGAACTACCGGCGCGAAATTTATTGAAGTCTTATGACTACCAGGAAGGCAACATTCGTGAACTGCGACGAGCACTTGTTACCATGACCGCTAACAAGCTAACAGGTAACATTCTTCCGTACGGGGCGATCCCGCAATATATTGCCGACGCTGTTAGGGAAATCACGGGCGTCTCCAATTCTGACGATCTGTTCGAGCAGATCAAACAAATCAAGGAGACGAATATTTGCCAGGATCTGACCGTTAGTTGGCGACCGCGGGAGCGCTGGGAGGTGTATTGGGATCGTTGCCTTCTTGCGGCAATTCGCTTTGTGTGCAAGGACGGACCAAAATCATTTCGTGAATTAGCGCCAATCGTCGGCATGCAGCGCATGACCCTGAGTAAGCGCATAGCAGAAATGATGGACAAGGGGGTCCTCACCGGCGCCGACGCAAAACGATTATTCAAGGGAATTACCGAATGACCAACGCTAGCGAACTGTCAAGAGTCCTAGGGGTATTGAACAAGGACCTGAAATCAGCAGAGGACTTTGTTGCTGGCTCGGCAATCGTCGCGTTGCAGCGGGACACAGCTGCACTCGCACGACATATCCACGACCTTCGAGGATGTGCTCGTTCAGTAAAAATTCTGATTCAAATGATCGAAGATGGCGAACAATTTGACTCTGGTGATAACAAAACTCTGTTAAGCCAGGTCAAACAATCCACTCAAGCGCTACAACCGACCATAGACTTCTTGAAAGAAATCCACGACGCAGAGTAGTTAAACGTTTTTACCAATTTTTCTTCGGAACTCGCCTTCGTCCGGCAGATCATCTTTGCTTAGAACCTCCGCAAATAGTCCGCGCTCGAGTCGTTCGCCAAGCTCATCTTCCCTATAACAGGAAACCAGATAGATCGGCTTTGTGCAGAGAGACCGAAGTCGTCTCGCAACATCCGATCCGTTCTCTGTGGATTCAGAAGAAAATTTGAAATCAGTCAGGATGGCGTCAATACGGTCAAGGAACGTTGGATCCTTCTCGATCCGAGTCCAAAGGTGTTCGGGACAATTGAAGTAGTGAAAAGTGATGTCCTTGAAACGTTTTGACCAATCCTTATAGTAAATCAACTCATCATCAACAAAAATCACCTGAGGGGTAGCGGAACCATTACCGTTCACTTTCGCAATCGTCTGGTTTAGTACCTGGGCTAGTATCGCTTTATTGGCTGGTTTCGTCATATAAGTGTTGGCGCCAGCGTCAAGGACTGAGGTTTTGAAATTGTCACCCGTTCGGTTAGTACACGCGGCGATCATGAGGCCTGGGAAGCGGTACCTTAGCTCACGGAGCAAATGAAAGCCATCTGGCTGACCATGGCCAAAATCCATATCAGTGATAATAAGGTCTAGACTTAAAGATTCTGCCATCCTGGTTGCTTCCATGACAGAGGTGGCTGTGCTAATCTGTACTATGTTGCTTAGACTAGGATAAGACCCAATCGCCAAGGCAAGAGACTGGGTATACGCGGGCTCATCATCGACCAACAAGATTTGGAGAGGTCGAAGTGGAACTGTGATAACTGATGAATTAAGCGTGCGCTGCGATGTTCTCCTGGATGCGACAGCATCTGAGCTTTGGGGCAGCAGCGCCGTTGTTTGATGTTCGGCAAGATCATGTGTAGGAAACGTGAAGAAAAACGCAGTCTCATTTCTTGCGTTCGATTCGCACCATATTTTGCCACCATATGCTTCTATGATGGATTTGGCGCTCGCCAAACCGAGCCCGGTACCACCGGATTTTCCCTTGGTGAAGAATGCTTCGAAGATTTTATCGCAGTCGTCGGTTGCAATATGGCTGCCGGTATTTTTTATGCAGAACTCCACATATCTCCCTAGGGTGTCAGGTCGAGTTGTGACACTAATAGTTCCCTTGTCATTGACAGCCTGCATAGCGTTGTCAATGATGTTTCCAAAAACTCGCGCCACTTTCGGCTCTTCGACGGCGATCTGCTTCGTGTGCTTCAGATTGTAAGAAAACATGATACCGCGTCGTTCGTGCAATAAGGAAGATTGAATCAGAGCATTGGCGATTAAGGAAATGGGAGAGACTGGCTCATTCTTTGGAATGATTGGTCCGATTGCCATGATATCGGCGAGCATGTTGTTGATTTGGCCGAGCTCGCGGTCAGCCACGTTCAGAAGGTCCGCCTTTGCTTCCGGCTTGATGTCAGACTCGTTCAGGTTGCGGATAACTGTTCGCATCAGAGATAGCGGTGAGCGAATATCGTGGGCGACGGTTTGCATGAACTGTGCAATACCAGCGATTTTTTCTGCTTTGACAATCCGTCTATGCGCCGGTTGGATCAGATTGGCGTTCAACCTGCGAAAGAGCATTAGATAGGCAATGATCGCCGCAAGGATTCCTAGACCCACCGACCAAAGCAATTTTGGTGGGATCAGGCTTCCCAAATTGCTTTTTAGAGTCAGGTCATAGAAAAGACGTGCAGCGGGTTTGTCCCCAACTACTAAATTGATAAATCGACTAGCGGCTAGAGACTCCCCATGGACGTTTTCCCCTGCTGCGCCATCGGAACAAACACTTTCCGGTTGCCGACGATTGAAGGTTGGATCGAAGACCAGATGCAAGCATAGTCGCGCGGGCAAACCATCTGGATTCCATGCTTTCGTTCTGACAATTTCCGACAGACGATCTGTAACGGCTGCGGCTCTGTCGAAGAAAATTTCACGCGATAGGTATATCGAATGACCTTTCAGGGTTGTAACAATATGGTTTTCCAGCGCATCCTCTTCATTCTGACGTTCGAAGTACCATAAGCCCACAAAAACGACATTGATGGTCAGCACCATGACAACAATCGGTAGGATCATGACCCTATGCAGTTTCGCCGCTTCCGTAAGATTTAGGCTCTGTTCGTCTATCATGGATACTTTTTCCAAAAAATCGACCTGCCATTTTCGATTTTGTGAAGGAAGAGCGGTTTGTCTGGCTCTCCGTTAGAGTTATGATGAAAGACGCCCGTTACTCCAGCGTAGCCAAGATTTTTGATGGTGGAGATCATATCTAAGCCTCGCGCCTTCTCGTTTTTTTGAAAGCCCAGCAAAGTAGCACGTACCACATCATAGGCAGCGGCAGAAATCACAGTGACGTTTTGATCCTTGCAGTAGGTAGCGTGAGCTTTTAAAAAAGCTTCCTTTTCTGGTCCATCGGGGCCATCAGCCCAGGATTTGACGAAGACCAGAGAAATCCTTTGAGAAGTTCCTTTTAGTACCTTGAAGAATGAATCGCGACCACCAATGGTATCGCTACCTACGAGCGAGAATTTTCCTGGTCTTGCAGCTAGCTCGTTATATAGCTTCGCTGCATCCGGTGCGTAGATCGGAACAAATATCACGTCCGGCTTGAAAGCCATGATTTTGTCCACTAAGGTGCCGTACTGCGAAAAACCCTCGATAATATTGAATTGATTGATAGCGATTTTAGGACCGAGTGACTTCAAGTGTGAAGAAAACTCCGTCGCCAGAAATTCCGAGTAGGGCAAAGAGATGTTCTTGACCACGGCGACTTTTTGGGGACGCTGTTCTTTTGCAACGAATCCAGCCAATGTCTGTGCTTGATGATAGTCGTCGAACGGTAGCCGAAAGCTGTAGGGCTTGTCCTTCGTCACTTCGGGATTGGTGGCAGTCGTTGCAAAAAATGGAATTTGAGCTTGATTGAGAATTTTGGCTGCTGCGATAGCCTCTGAAGAGGTCACTGTACCGATAGCTATATCAAATTTTTCCTTGGCGATGGCTTCTGCAACGCTAATGGTTTTGATCGGATCACGTTCATTGTCATAGAAACGGTATTCAATGGCTCCGGTCCTCTTGGCCTTAGATAGCAAACCTTCCGTGATGCAAGTGGCCTCATTACCGATGCTGGAAACCTTCGGATCATCCTTGGGATAGATCACGGCGATTTTGAGCGGCGTTGCCATACTCAGCTCAGTTCCAAGGCACCAAGAACCCGCCAGCAGAATAATCAAGCATTTTTTGGATAAATTACCTATCATTTAAGAATGTTGCCCTATCTTCACAATTTAGGTTATTATATAGCATGTTTCTAATAAAACTAACGCATCCTCAACATATTTGGCAAATGGCGTCCGATGGATCTCGACCTTTCCAATAAGCAGGCTCTAGTCTGCGGTGCATCAGACGGCCTTGGACTTGCCTGCGCCATCGAGATCGCCTCGTTAGGTGCATCGGTAACCTTACTTTCTCGCTCCGAGACACGGCTGACGCAGGCATTAAAAAAACTTCCCACAACGAAAAACAGCTCTCACTCGACGATCGTTTGCAATCTGGAAAACAGACAAGACGTAAGCGCCCTCTGCCAAAAACTTGCGACCGGGAAACCCTATCATATCCTGATATGCAATAGTGGGGGTCCTGCCTCGGGGATGCCGACTGAATTGCAAGAAGAACAGTTTCACGCAGCATTTCAAGCCCACCTCTTTGCCACAATGAGCCTAGCAAAAGCTCTGATACCAGGAATGAAAGCTGGTGGATACGGTCGCATCATCCACATTACATCAGTTGCTGCTAAGCAGCCGATCCTAACGCTGCCGATATCGAATACCGTTCGCGCTGCAATAGCTGGTTGGTCAAAGACGCTTTCACTGGAAGTGGCCAAATCGGGTATTACCGTCAACAACGTACTGCCGGGATATACCGAGACGGCTCGTTTGAATGAACTTTTTACGGCGTCGGCTAAACGGGCAAATAAGTCGGCTAAAGATGTTTCGGACGCGGTTGTTTCCGAGATTCCCATGGGAAGATTCGGAAGACCAGAGGAGATTGGTGCAGTAGTCGCCTTCCTCTCAAGTCCTGCCGCATCTTTCGTCACGGGAGCTTCCATTCCGGTCTGTGGGGGATGGTCGAAGTCGCTTTTTTGAATACGAACGGGCCGAATGAACAAACATGAAGAATCGACATTCAAAACGGCGCTGCGCGACTCTGTCCCGGTCATCTTCGGATACATTCCCCTCGGAATGGCCTTCGGCGTGTTGTTCAGCAATCTAGGATACGACTGGATATATGCAGGGCTCATGGGCCTCGTGATCTTCGCTGGAGCGGCGCAGTTCATGGCGATCGGCCTACTTGCAGCCCAGGCTGATTTGCTTTCCGTATTGGTCAGCACATTGATTTTGAATTCCCGGCACATTTTCTACGGCGTTTCTCTCATTGAAAAGTACACACACTCTTTCTTTACTAGAGTCTATCTAGCCTTTGGCCTGACTGACGAAACATATTCATTGGTAACTTCAAGTGGACGCACCACTCCCGGCGATTCGTATTTTCTGTATGTCACCGCTCTCAACCATGCATATTGGGTTGCGGGGTGTACGCTGGGCGCGTTCATGGGTAATAGGCTCAATCTAAGCATCCCAGGTCTGGAGTTTGCGCTGGTGGCGCTTTTCGTTGTTCTGACCATCGAACAATTCAAAAGGGTGAGATCAATCGGCTTACTTGGGGCGGCTTTCGCCACCGCTCTTATAAGCTTAATTTGGATTCGTGAGTACATGCTTCTCGTTTCTATCTTGATGTCTTGTGTCATTCTTGCTTCTTATGGGAAAATCAACAGATGGCTCCTACCCACTACCTAAAATTGTTCATCCTCGTGATGGCCGTCGCAACCTTTGTCACCCGGATTGCTCCGTTTCTGTTTTTCTCCAAATTGAAGGGCAACCAAGTTATGAACTTTGTTGGGCGCTACCTACCACTGATGGTTATGCCCATCTTGGTCATTTATTCTCTCAAAGACATATCAATGTCACCAAACGATATGGTTCCTGGAGCTGCCGGAGTAGCTATCGTTGTCGTTCTTCATCTCTGGCAATCTAACGCACTTCTGAGTATTGGAACAGGCACCGCCGCTTTCGTCTTGCTCAAACATTATAACCTATCATTGCCATTTTGAACCTACATAGAACTTCGCCCTTGGGAACACCTTGGCTACTTCATCAAAACGTGCGACATTCTTCACATAGCCCGATAGTCGTGCCTTGGCTTTGACAAAAGGAAGGCTAACAGTTTGCTCCTCTAACATTTGGATGTCATGGCTCAAACGTCTTGCCAATCGGCGAAAGCGCACCATATCGACATCAAGTAGGGCGTCCTGGTCCAACACCAATCCGTTCTTCTCAAGATAGCGATAGAAGACGTGCGCCCCGCGAGAGTCATAATCAGCGTTCGGACAGCGCTCTATGCCGTATCTGAAGAGGCGTTCGGCAAGAACGAACTCTTCAAGCAAGGTAGCATTGCAATTTTTACGCACGATTTCGGAGCGACATGCCAGCATCGCAAGAAGATCCACTCGCAACTCTTCGAGGCCAGCCGTTGATTTTGAGCTTTTGAGAGTAAGTGCTTGCGGCAACGGCAAAGCACCTTGACGGTGGAAGTGTTCATGCAGGAAAACCCAAAGAGAAGCGACCTCCTTTAGCTGTTCGTCCGTCGCAGTTTTAAGAGACCTCAATGAGTTGATGGTTGTTTTGTTCTTCACAAATGGAATAGTGATCCTTCGGCAGCGATCCACGAATTTGTCTATGAAATAAAACGACCGGGCATCCATAGGAATGACGCCTGCGTCGGCAAAATTTTCTGGAAAAATCGCTACGGAGAAATCCGAGTTAAATCCCTTGCTGTAGCGACGGACCATAACTGGACGGCCAACACTGGGAAAGGCTTTGGCAATCGCTGGTGGGATTGAGCATTCACCATAAACAATACATTCGAGTCCAAGATCTTTGTTATACGGCGCAGCGAAAAGTCCAAGCATGATTCCCGACTTGCCGGACACATTGACCGCTCTGCTGGACTCAAAAATTGGTTTTTCGCCGCCAAGGTGAGTTATCAGATCCTGATGGAACGCAGCCACCTCTGGTATCGCCTTATAAGATTCAAGTGCGTTTGCAAGCTTCGTAAGAGCAGCTATGTCACGCGACGCACACGGTTCCCGATGGAGGGCAACAACGTGAAATACTTCGTTTTGACGGTCGCCGTTGGATGTAATAATGTGTGATCTTTCAAAATCTTCGTGACGAATAAGATGGGCAGACGGCGACCAATCACGAATATAGTTCGCGAAAAGGGAGACGACGAATTGGTCATACTTCCGTAACACTTTGATGAGAGGCTTTGGCCAAGTGTTCGGAACTCGAAAGCAAAAACCAACATCATCGCTGACCGAAAGATTTTTGACTGTATCGTGATTCTTGAGCCATTCAAGGAACTCACGAGGCACGTTCTCAAGCAGAGCGAAACCGCGCAACATTTTGCTCAGATAATCATCAGTCGGTTTAAGTCCGACTCTTGGTGATCTACTTTGATAAAAATATAGATTGATTCCGTCTTGGTGTTGGCGCACGCGCCGGTAGCGATTAATGAACCAAACGCCCTCGTATAAATCGAGCCGCAATGCATCGAGGCGTGAGATTTCATAGAGCAGGCCATAAGTAACGGTACCTGGACTTGCTTCGATAGAAGCGAAACCCATGCCTCGGTATAGACCTTGATGACTGAAACGCAACGCGAAGTCTCTTAGCTCAAACTCGCGAGCACTAAAGATCTTGATCTTGCGCTTTGCCAGAACCTTTGGGTCCAGATTTGCGCCAAAGGCAAAATAGAGGACCCTCGGATGGCCTGGCCCTAAGACTGCCCGAACAAGGTTCAATGCCTCGAAAAATAGGCGCCACATAAGCATTCTAATCACGTTAAACCTCTTTGTTGCTACGCACGGGGCTTGGCGTACTTGCCCGCTTAAAGGGCCATTGAGCAAGGCACATGCCAAGAATGGCCAAATTATGACATTTGCGTTTAATTCAAAAAAAGCTGGTAGTTGCCTACGTTATAGAGGGTTTAATCCTGACAGCGCGGCGTAAGAACCATGCCATTTAGGCTACTTTTGTGACTACCTGGTGGCATGCTCTCCGAGCCATCTTACTCCTGTAACTCACCCTGAATAGTTCGAGAAAAGAGCTCGCATTCCTATTTCCTGATTTGTCCCTGGGCCACAGGGAACGTCCGCACACCTTTAAAAACAGGCCACTACAACTAGCACCGTTGCTTATCCCTTCGCATGGTTCACGATTCAAGCCGCGCGCCGAAATGACCGGATCAGAATGCGATCAACCGACAAAGTTACAGCAAAACAAAGCACTTTAAACAAGTAATCATCTCAAAGTTGACAGCCCTCATCATTGGTTGCCGCGCGTCCCATGCCACCGCAAATTGTAACTCACTGATTTATTTTAAACCGCCACTTGGCACGCGAGTTGATGAGTAAGAGCAACGCACGATTGCCACAAAGAGGAAAACAATGCAAAGCAATGCTCTACGAATCACTACCAATCCAAAGATCAAACTTCCTATTCATGCTTTCAAAGCATGTCCCACGCGTGGTTGTAGCAACCCACATTTGAGACCACTAGGCATAGATGTCTACTGTTCTTCTTGCGGATGGAACAGCGAGGAAACATTCATCGAAGCCGGCGGGCTCGATTGGTGGGAGAACAGCGCAGTCGCCAACCAACAGCCAACTATCGAACTTTCACTTTAAAAGAGGAAACCGTGATGAGAAAGAATGTTGAATTCACCATCCAGTATTTGATCGGACTTTTTACCTTAACGATCATGTTGGTGGCATTTGTCTGGTTCCTAATCATGGGATCGGGCGAGTCCAATTCCAACGACAACCAAACTTCGCAGCGCAACAAACTTTGTTGGCAACTGCACTCTAACAATTGCTTCTGAAAGGATCAACACCGATGTTAGAATATGCTCTTTACGAGATTCTTTACCGCAAGGGCAACGGCTTTCGCTGCCCAAGATGCCACACCTACCATGGCTATGCCGACGGTTTTGGGGTATCCCGTTGTCATAACTGCAAGATCTACTACTCGGTTATGTCAGGGGAACCCGTCGCCAGAAAAGTTACCGAATTTCTTAAATGGATCAAAGAAATATTCGCAAAAGTTCGAGGCAAGTAATGAGACGAAATTATTTAGATTTTGCTCTGCTTTCCGAGGGTCGACTTGAAACGATTGACGCACTCTTTGAACTGGAACAACTTTCCGCAGTAACGTCCTGGCAAGACAGCTTGTTACTGACGAAAAGATCCTTCGGTTCGAGCAACCAGATCGACGGACTGACGGGTTCAATCTTCAACGTCATCAAAAAATATCTCAGGTCAAAGAAATCTCAGACACACGATGGAAGAGGGAAAGATGGAAACGCAAAAGTTCGAGAAGCCATTGTCACATAGGTCGGGAATAAAAAAAGGTCCCCTTACCCTAGTGAAAAAATGCCAACCAAAGGCAACCGGGCAGCAACCGGAAGGCAAAAACGTCAATGCAAAAAATGTGTCGCAGCCGTGGCTTAATCCCGACGGATCGGAAAAAGGCGCGGACGAATTGAAGCGCATCTCAGAATGTTGGAAGCCTTCCGACTGGGAAAATTATCTTGCAAGTACGGAGACCTATCTTAGGGAGGAGTACCTGAAGAAAGGGCTATCCGTTGAAAAGGTCGCTCAGGAAGACTATACCGCTGCGCTCGTAGAAATTCTCCATCTCGAAGAATACCCAGCACTATCGAACGAAGTACAACGCATCGTTGGCAATCTCAATCCCCGCCACCGCGCGATCATTCACCTGCGCTATTGGGAGAATAAGACGCTTCAAGAGATTGCAGAGATCGTCGGCATCAGTCGTCAGGGAGTCGAAAAGGCCCTAAGAACAAGTCATAAGCGTATCGAGGAAAGACTTAGAATTATCGCAGCAAAGAATGCCTGCATCGAAATGCTGCGCGGGCCATCAAAGTAATAATTGGGCGGGTATCTCGTAATTGTTTTTAGGCACCAAGTGCGAATGGTTGCACATCGGTTGCCATGCGGTTGCTTCCGGTTGGCGTTTTTTCACTAGTACAGAGGCATTGATACTTTTTGAGATGAGAAAAGGAATCCTGTCTGCTTTTATCGTCCGGATAAAAAATTTCTATGTGCCCGGTTGCGGCGCGGTTGCCATGTAGTTGCTTTTGGTTGGTGGTTTTTCACTAGGGCAAGGGGGAAGCATTTTTTTGCTGCTTTTCCTGAAAAGCAAAGATCATTTCCAGGAGGCAAGATGTCATACTTTATTTTCAATCAGTCCAAGAACGTCGATATCTTCGCGAACACCAGTCCCGTAAAACGCATGGGAGTTCACCCACAAGTTCAAGGGATGGCATACGACGAAACGAAGAATTTTCAGCCGTCAACCATGACGTTGTTCTTCACGCGGGACATTCAACAGGAAATCAGTGATAACAAGATTCCTCAGATGATCTTCCGAGTCGTCGTAGCGCGTCAGACTCCGACGCCGATTTACCGGGTCGAAATTCACCATATCGTCGAACCTATTGTTCTGCGAATCGCCGATGAATCCGAACCAGAGATCAACTGTGAGCCATCGACTATCGGTCGGGTTCAACTGAGCGAACTGGCACATTATGTCCGCTCGAAGATAATGCAGATATTTTGGCGGTACAACGCCGATCTTATCTCGTCCAAAGGGATCTATGGTCATTGTCACTTCAACTACCAGATCGCAATCATGCCAGAATTAATTGAACGCCAAATTAAGAGCTTTAACATAGCGCGGCAGCGGATCTTGAGGAGGGAGAACAGAGAAGACGCCATCGGTAAAGTTGCCTAATCGTTACCCGAAACGATCATAGAGAGAGATACAACATGAAACTCAAGAAACGCCCTAGTCAGTCCAACGTTACGCCTGACTTACTCGACTCATTGCACAACCTTTGGGTCGATTTTTCCTCTGGCTTCAATTACTTAAGCGGTGAATATGACGATCCAGTAGTCAATTGTCCTTCTTGCGATGAGAATTACCATCGTAGAAACCGAAAACAAGCCTTTTGTGACGAGTGCCGTCCTAGTCGCAAGCGCCGGACACAGGGACTTTACCCCGCCTATGTTTGACATTATCTGAACGGAGATGCCCCAATGAGACTTTTCTTTCTCCTGGTCCATATTTTTTGGTCCAACTCGGCCCTGTCGCTGCCGACGGTCTGCTCTGTCATCAATACGCCCATGTTTGGTACCTGTCTGCAATTTACCACCTGGCCTACGGTCTGTGGTTACCCTTCAAGGCCCTGCATACACTTTTCCTACTATGTACCTCAGTTTTATATCGAGGTTGTTTCAAACCCTGGAGAATCCTTCTTTGCCACACTTCCCAGCGCGAAATCGCAGCTTTCGTCACTGACTGACCGGATACCTTTTGCCGCTGAAGAGGACTCGGGCGCATTTTCCTATCACGCCCATACGATAAATGTGCCATTTACCTCGGCTTCGTTCAATTTTCTTCCATGCGGAGGCGCTCCCCCGGAACTCACATGCTTTGGAGCCATGAGCGAGCATCTGGGACGACTTTGGAAGACAGGAGAGGCCGACTTGAATCAGCCTCTCTTTCTTGCCTGGAGTGCTGCTCCTAAAGCCTGCTTGGTGACCGGAGCGGCAACATCGATTACCGGAGAAAGTTCTCAAACGGGTTATCCTACATACCCGACATGCAGCTTTGATCGAAGCTCTCTCACAACATTTCCGCCATCGAACCAGCCCGTTTGCACCGGCTGGGGCATTCACTTTCCAAGATACGGTACCGTTACGAATGCCGATCAAACGACCGCTTCCCTCATGATTGCCTCGCGCATCAAGAGTCTCGGCTCAGAGGTGTTTCAGGCCGTGCCGTCTAGTGCTAACGAAAAATGGCAAATGATTTACCCGCAGCCGTCAGCCTGCTTTCGTGAGGGGGAGAATGTCGCCTTTCTGCGAACGAAGGGAGTCGCTGAACTTGGACGCTTGCAAAGCCTAGAGCCGAAAAACTATCTTTATGTCATCTGGAAACACGTTAGTTGCACGAAAGATATGCCGTACTTGGCAACTGCCCAGGCGGGTTTACAGGCCATGAGTGCCGGCTGCAAGGGGTTTGAATGAAATTTGGTGAGTTTTTGGTAAGTAACGGCTTTGCCGATCAGATGTCCATCAATGATGCGCTGGCACTACAGCGTTACAGCAAAAAACGCCTTGGACGCCTTCTCGTCGAACTTGATTTGCTACAACAAGATGTTTTGGACAAGGCACTCATCACTTTCTTTGACTGTGATTGCAAGCTAGCTTTAAGCGAAGTCGAAAAAAAAATTCTTACGTTGATAGGCGATCCAAGGCTCAAAGAGCTTTGGAAATTGCATGGCATCCTACCGCTCAATATTTCTGACGTAAAAATTGAATTTGTGACGCGGCGTCTCCGCGATGGCATTTTGCAAGATATTGAAGCAAAGACTGGCAAGGAATGCCGTCTCTTTATTCTGCCCGATGAAACCATGGGTTATCTGGAAAAGGCGACCTCGACAGAGAAGAGAGCTGGTGGAAGCAACTTAAACCTCAATTGGTCCCTAACCGACGATGAAAAACTGGCAATTCGAGAACCATTCACCAGAATTTTTCGCGATTGTCTTGAGGCAGCGGTGAAAGTCAAGGCCAGCGACATACACTTCGAACCCGAAGAAAAGCGTTTCACTATACGCTTGCGTGTTCATGGTGATTTGCACGAATGGAAGAGCCTTCCCATCCAACACAAGGAGGCGTTCACCGCTAAAAGTAAGTCACTCTTGAATCTCGACCTAGCTATTTCAGGTATGCCGCAGGATAGCCGCGCTGTCTTCAACGACTTTGGTATTGACTTGCGGGTAAACTCCATTCCTACAATCTATGGGGAAAAGATCGTCGCTCGTATACTGGAGCAGAACCGAAGTTTTGACATTGGTCAATGCGGACTTAGCCCCTCGGCAACGGCCGCGCTGATCGCTGCCTCAAAGAAACGTGAAGGATTGATCTTGATCTCAGGACCGACAGGATCAGGGAAAACGACGACACTTTACTCGCTTATCAATTCGCTGGATAGAAAGCGCAAAAATATCTGCACGCTTGAAAATCCTGTCGAGTATCGCCTTTCGGGTATCAATCAGGTTGATGTAGGAACAAGGTCGCTTTCCTTTTCGTCTGCTTTGCGTGCTTTGATGCGCCAAGATCCCGACATTATTTTAGTCGGTGAGATTAGGGATCAGGAAACAGCCGAGCTATGCTTCAAGGCAGCGAGTACCGGCCATCTTGTTCTGTCAACGGTACATGCCAATGGAGCGATCGAAGTTACCGAGCGGCTGGTGAGTCTCGGTATTGACCGCTTATCTATCAAAAGCAACCTGCGTTTGTCAGCCGCACAGCGGTTAGTCCGGAAGCTTTGTCCGCACTGCTCAGTCGATGCGCCGTCCGATGTCGTGGACGGACTGATTGGACATGGTCTTCCCACTACTGGAAAATTTCAGATCATCAACTCAGATGGATGCGACGTATGCGCAACCGGCATCAGCGGCGGTATCAAAGGTCGAACACCCATTCTAGAGTATATGACAGGCGATCACTTCGAGCACTTTCTTGAAGACAAAAAGACCGGAAACCCACTGGTGGTAGATTCCATAGCGGCAACTATTCGTACTATGGCGGCAACAGGTTCGATCGATGCAAGAGAGGCGCTTGAATTCCTGTAGAACGGTCATTCGACATCTATCACAAACCAAAACGATCGGAGAGGCACATGCGTCTTCATTATACTTTGCTGCTACTGGTGTCGATGCAAGCAAGCGTTGCAACAGCTTTCACCTATTTCGAGTCTGAAATCGACTATTGGAGAGTCAAGCCCACCGAAGGGGACGGGAAGACAGCCAAGATGGGAAAGGGCGAAAAGAAGGATAAACCCTCTTCAACGGTATCTCCACCCTTCGACTGGAAGAAACACACCGACCCTAAAAACGATGAATTTTTCCGCGAGGGTGACTATATTCCACCTGCACCATTCATGGAATTGGTCAGAAACCCTAGCGACGAAAATATGAAAAACTGGTTTCAATACATAGGCAAACGTAATGAACTCTCGCAAAGGTTAAGCCAAAGAATGCAGGAGTACGTTGCACAGCGAGGCAGCAGCCTTGACGCCAGCACACGCATCATCGCTCAGGCTCAATCGGACGAAATAAACCCCAGCCAACCGGACTATTCTCGCTACAAATTTCGTCTCTACTTTCATTCAAGCTGCCCCCATTGCAAACGCATGATGCAGAGCATGACGGAGCTTGGGTCCCAAGGTTACTTTGTCGAGATCGTGCAAATCGATAACGACCGAAAAGCGACGCAAGGGCTACCATTTCCTGTCCGTTCGGCTGACCCGGGCGAGCTCGAAAGCAAAGGTATCAAATCATGGCCAGTCCTGCTCGTAGGCGACTTGCAGAAAAAGATCGTCTACCGAATTAACGGCTATCAGCCGACAGGAAAAATTCTTAACAGCATTAGGGGGTCCTAGTGAAATCCATCGTCAATAGGTTCCTGAACTTCGTCGTTGAAAGTTTCCTCTATCTTTCGACCGTCATCGCGTTTCTTTGGCTCGCGAAATTTTCCGGCATCAAATGGACAGCAGACGAATTTATTCCGTCGTTTTGGACGACTATCCTTACGATAACAAAAGCCTGGGGACCTCTTTTTGTGCCTGCCGCGAGCGTTATCTTCGTCGTGAAGATGTTACAAACGAACGTCGCGCATGAGGTGTGCACCATGCTGGAGCCAAGGCTGCACGCTATAGTCTCAAGGTCGATGTCGGAAAACCTTGATAAAAGGATCGCTGATAAGGCACTGCTCGCGATTCGAAGTGTCTATCGTGGGATGAGGTCCTATGCTGGCGACAACAATAATTTCGAGCACATGTACCGAAAATCAAGTTGCGACTTTCGCGACGCGGCCGGTTTGCCGAACATCGAAATCCCGGCGCACCCTTAGTTTCCTTTCTCAGCAACGCTCCCCATTCCGGCTGGCTTGGTTGTCAGCGACAAACCTTCTTTAGCGCATTTCAACAATGAGGTAAACTTATGTCAACACTAACCATGTCCGCCACACCAAGCAAATTGGCGTTTGGAGACGGCGGACCTTCACCCAATCTGCTATTTCTCTTTTTACTCGGAACCATCGCTTTGATGCTTGTCGCTCCCGACGCCTTTAGCCAGGCCCGCATCCCGGGCGCAGATGAAAGCGGAAAGCTCGAAGCAGCCGGAACGCTCTTACGTATTTTAGACACGTCTATTTTCACCTGGGGAGCACGCCTATGCGCAGGTGTGATGATCTTCAGTGCCGGGCTCAATCTTAAAGAACAGCGGTTCGGAATCGCCTTCATCTGCATTATCGGTGCGCTCGTCATCGGGACTGCCCCTCTGTGGGTGAAAAATATTTTCGAGATCGGTGGTGGAAGTGTCTTCGGATCAATCACGCCCGTCCGCGAGTATCAAAGCTATGTATAATTATGATTCACTGAGACAGTCTGCTGGTCACCGAGTCAGCCAAACCATCGACTCGCCCATCATGGTATTCGATTACTTTGAAATCTCCGATGTGTTCATCGCGCTCTTCATCATTTTGTTCTTCGGAGTTGTTCTCTACTCCTGGGGAACGATGTTAGCTCTTCTAATTATCTTCCTGGGTGTCGGACCAGTCATCAAGCGTCGCAACCACAAAGGCATCTATCTGCACTGGCCTTATCGTCACTTCGGAATGTCTCTTCCGGGATTGATTAACCCGAAGGGTCAGCGAAGGTATTCTGACTAAAAGAAAGGAAAAATCTTGATTCCACGCAAAACGCTAAGCACTTTTGATCAAAGGTTGCTTTTATTTTTGAGTAACCTTTGGCATTGCCACCTATGCCCGCTCACGAATCGGATACGTCGGCAGGTTCTTCACTGGAGTAGAAATATGATTGGACCCTTGGAAAAAGGATTTGCGGCGGCCAAACTAGAAACACCGCCCAAGGAGGTGTATGAGGGCGTGGCTCTATCCGTTCTTCCCAAATACATCTGCTACCGGGCTGCTCTTCTCAAAGAGAAAATGACCCTTCAGTACGTCGTTGTGGCATTGTTACTACTTACCATCGGACATTATGCAACTTCGAGATTCGAAACTCTTGGTCTCTATCAGAAGCTCCGGGAAAAGGAATATATCCTGGCCCCGGGTGTTCTCGACTTTACCCCAGCCTCACCGCAAACCGTTACGGATGCTTACATCAATGACGCTGTTACGGACTTTCTCTCCGATCTTGGTAATGTCAACGGTGCTAGCATCGACGAGCAATATGCACGTCTTACCCGCTTTATGAGCAAAAAACTGCGCATCCAGTTTGAAATGGATACTCTTCAGTGGGTCGCTCAGGTCAAGGCCGAAAACATTTCGCAGATGTTGACAGTTCGAGAGCGCGAAATCCGTTCAGACGACAAAGGAAACTACAAGGTGGTCGCGCTTGGACGCGCCGAGTTCTATGGCAATCAGAATTATCTAGGCTATGAGGATCAGGTCATAGAGATGACCTTACGTCTCGTCCCTCCTGAAATGGGTAAACGCTGGACATTGCAACTTGAAACACTTGCCTGGAACAAGGAGAGCTCGTTCAATACACGTAAAGATCTTTCGAAACCCGACCCACAAGAACCGTTAGCACAGTAAGTTCCAACCGTCATCACAGGAGTAAGCATGACCAAGCGCCTAGGATTTATTGCCATTACTTTTCTACTATCCCATTTATCGCCCAATGGTGCATTTGCGAGGCAAGTTTACTATGGGTCTGAATTGGAGTCTGTCAGCGTCGTCTATGGCGGCCCGACAATTTTTCGGTTCAACGAACCCGTCAAAACAATTTCCCAAGCATCGCGCTTTACGATTGGACCAGCCGATGAGGAAAGTCCGAACTACGCTGTTCTCTCGGTGACGCCACGCTTTGCCGAAGGGAAGGACAAGGTGACGTTCATTCTAGCCGATGGAGCAGTGGTCAACGTCAGCGTTATCACTGTCTCAAAGGCGATCCCGGAACGCACAGACTCATTCTATGACTTCAAGCCGAAGGAAACTTTGCTAGATAGCCTGGATAAGGACAAGGGCGGCCCTGTGCTTTCCGAACTTGATCTGATGAAAGCCATGATCCGTGGCGACGGGGTGACTGGCTACAAGGTCGAGTCAATATCTCGGCTCGTGAATACAGGTATAACCAATATTTCAGCGCGTCTCATTCGGGTCTACACCGGATCAAAATACAACGGCTACATTTTCAAAATCAGAAACCAAGACGCTAAGAAGAAATACACCATCAGCCTCGAAAAATTGACACTTGGACAGCCTAATACCGCCATGCTATCACAGATTGACCGGAAAGTACTCGGAACAACCGACAAAGATAATTTCGCGTACCTGCGCATCGTCGCGAAGCCAACTTCGATCTACTATAACGTCAGTCTTCCAGTCGCGCCCATAGTTCAGAAATAGCTGCACATCTTTAATCTCTTTGAATCTCACGAAATAATCCTTCCAAATGAAAGGAGAGTTCTTTTGAAAGTCAAACTCGACCTTAAACGCCGGTATCGGCGTTTTCTTGACCTCTTGAGAGGTCAAAAACCACGAAATCTGGCGATCGCTGGCTTAGCCTTGCTCGTAACCTACCTTTGGGCCGTGAGTAAGATAATGGAACGCGAAACGCGCGTCTACGAGTCAAAATCCGGAACAAGCTTTGAGGGGAGTCGCATTCTTGGATCATCCAAGGAAGTGTATGAGCGCCAGGGTATGCTGCTTGAGAACCGTGTTAAGAACATTGAAAAATCCCAGCGGGAAATCAAAGATTCCATCGAAGCTTTAGCGAAGCGTACCGAATTGGAAGCGATGCAACCACCCGCTACAGCAGCGCCGAATAGCCCACAATCTGATGAGGAGGCGACAACTGGAACACAGGAAGGTCGTCAAAATGCCGAGTCACTTCTTGAAACTAAACCACAAAGCTTTCTTCCGCCTTCAAGCAATCTTCAAACAGAGCAAGTTTTACCAAATAGTTCTAGTTCCAATGTAGTTTCGAACGGAGGGAGAGTAGGTTCAGGTCGTGCCTATCAGGGTGGGATTAAAAATTCAGGTGGACCAGCTATTATCTCGTTTCCGGTGGATGCAAAATCACAGCCAACCGAAATGGGCGTCGTGCTACCAGTTGGATCGTTTGTGCGAGGAAAAATTTTAAGCGGCGTGGAGGCGCCTGAGGGTAAAGCTCTTCCGGTGTTGCTCCAGGCAGATTATGCCTTTGTCGGTCCTAATAAGACTCGGATTGATCTGTCTGGATGCTTTCTGATTGCAAAATCAACTGGCAATCTCTCGATCGAGCGGGTCGAAATGCAGGCGACTAAACTTTCCTGTGTCTCAAGATCGGGTCAGATGTTCGAGCGTGACATTAACGGCTACGTCGCCGACGAGAAGGATAATTCGTTTGCCGTTATGGGTTCGGTCAATACTAAGCAGGACCGGGTAGCAACCATGGCCTTTGTCTCATCGGTGGTCGAGGGTATTGGCAAGGCGGTCGCGCAGGCGCAGACTTCAACTCAAACAAACGAAGCAGGTGCATCACGCACGATCATCGACGGCGACCAAGGTAAATATATCGCTGCCGGCGGTGCCAGTAACGCCGCTACGATGGTAACAGACTGGTATCTTAAACAAGCACAAAATCTTCTTCCAACGATCAACGTTGGCAGCGGCCAAGATGTTTGGATCGTCATGCAGGAAAGCGTTTCTCTTCCTAACTCGTATTTCAAAAACAACCAACAAAACAGGAGTGACGGCAATGTATACTCGTATCTTTCTCGCGTTATGGACTAGCGCTCTCATGACTGCTTGCGCCGTAACACGAGCACCAAGCCTCAACATGCTCGAACAAACGGCAGACTATGACAGCTCAAAACGTACAGATGAGAGCCTTGGTGAACTGAAAGGCCCTCTTCTGACTCCTTACCGAACTGAGCCCGAGATGACCGACATTATGATTCACCCCCATGAAATGCCTACCGGCGACTACTTCCTTGGTGGATGGATAAGAGTCGTGCTGACTCAATCTCAATGGGAAATGGACGGAAGTGAGAAACCGACCATTGAAGATGAACCCAAGAAATAACCTTAAGTTCAGGATCATTGTTCCAAAACCCAATGACATATGGAGTTCAGACGTTGAAAACTGCCACTTTATTGCCAAAACCAATTCGGAACGCTCTCGGAAATCGCAGTCTCTTTACCGAAGCATTATTCACACGCCCAGAATCTCTCTCCAGCCTGCTCCCGTATGAAGAGTATGCGACCGAGCACGGCGTCTATTGTATGCGAGACGGTTCTCTCGGCGCTGTTTTTCAAGTGGACCTGCTTGAACACGAACCTATGACCGAAAAGGAGATCACGGGTACCGTAAAGTCGGTCAAGCCCTGGTTCAACCTACCAGAAAATTGCACCATGCAAGTCATCTACGAGCAAAGCGCCATCTCAGAGTTTGATGCTCAGCTCAATGAAATAACCGAGAGCTACCCCGATGCTCATCCGGTCTCACAGCATCTTTTCGATCAAAGGTCTTGTTTTCTACGGGACGCCTGCAAAAAACAAACGCCTAATACGCCGATGCGCCGATCGACCTATCTCGCCGTCAGATACTTTCCCAAAGATCAGAACAGGTCCATCACGAACCACTTTCGCAAGGAAGGTGCCGTTCTGCATAAAGAGATGACAAGCTTCGTCAAGGAGCTACGCAGCTTCCAACATTTGATCGCCGATCTCAAATCCAATTCCAGCGTTGTGCTGAAGCCAGTTGGACCGTCTAACCTGCTTGACATTCTGAGACGATTTTTCAACCCGCGCACCTACTATAAACGATCTTTCGCGTCCTATAACCCGCACGCTTCGCTCTCAGACCAGTTCATTTACACGGCTCCAACATTGAACCACCAGGGTATCGAGCGCGAGGGCGTCAAAACACGTACACTTTCGCTAAAAACCTCGCCGCAGTGGGCTTATCCCGGAGGAATGGCCTACTTTACCAAACTCAATTTTCCGTTCAAGATCGCGCTTAACTTCTCGTTTCCCGAAAAGTCTAAGGTTAAACGTTTCTTTGACCTAAAAGAGTTTTTCCTTCAGAACACCCCGACCGCCAAAGCCAAAGTACAGCGTGAGGAAATTCTCGAAACGCAGGACAAGCTCGCCCGTGATGATCGCTGCCTTTATCTTACGTTCAATGTCATCATCGAAGGTGAAAGTGACGAGATTCTTGAGGATCGTACCCGTGCCATATGTAACGTTTTCCACAACAACTTGGAATGTGAAGTCATTGCTGAGACCGATATCGGACTTGGTTTGTGTCTCAATTCTCTCCCACTTTGCTATGCCCAAGATAGCGATCTTTCGAGTCAACGTTATATCCGAATCTTAAGGTCCGATGCCGTAAACTTCCTGCCGATCTTCGATTCGTTCCGAGGATTGAAAGACCCACTTTCAGTTTATCTTTCGCGCGAAAACAACCTCGTTCCGTTCTCGCTTCTGGAGAACGAAACATCGAACCACACAGTTGTTTTGGCAGATAGTGGCAGTGGAAAATCAGCGTTCGTCATTGACTGCATCATTGCCGCAAAAAGAATGAAACCGGAGCCATTGGTTTTTATCATCGATAAAAAGTCAAGTTATGCCATGCTCGCGGAATATTACGATGGCGATCTTACGATTTTTGATCGCAATCAAGACATACCTTTCTCTCCATTTCGCGGCGTTTATGATGAAGAGAAAATCGCCTTCCTGACAAAACTCATTATCAGCGCGATCAAACTCACATCGCCATCCTTCGAGATCGAAAGCGAGCATCAGGCTGCAATCTCTTCTGCCTTGAAACGTGCCTATGTGAAAAAATGCGAACGTCAAGGTCTAGCCTACGTTGAAGGAGAGTTACGCAAGGAAGACAGCGACCAGGATGTCGAGCTGACTATGGAGGATTTTGTCACTGAGTTGGCAGCTACTCAAGACGATAGGGATTGTGCTCGCGAAATGGTGAATGGAATGCTCCAAAAACTCAAGCCCTTTTATGCGGATGGCATCTATGCCAAATTTTTTTGGGGCACGTCCAAAGAAGACGGGAAGTCAAAACTGTTTTACGTCTATGATTTGGATGCTCTCGATTCCGATCCGATCTTGCAGACGCTGATGACTATGGCCGTGATCGAAGAAATTCGACGCATCATCGCATTGCCGGAGAACCAGGGACGAACGGGCTTTATCGTCATGGAAGAGTTCGCCATTCTGGGCCGCAATAACCCGATGTTTCGCGACTTCGCGCTGGATTTCGCTGAAACGATGAGAAAGCGCGGTGTGTGGCTTATCACGCTCACGCCGAGGCCGCAAAACTACTTTGATCTGGAAGTGGGAAAGGCGTTCTGGTCTGTCGCCGACAACTATATCTTCCTTCAGATGAGTTCAGACAATGTAGACTATCTTGCCACCAAATCCTCTCTGATTGATGAAGCAAATAAAGAGATTATCCGGTCTCTTCGCACCAAGCGCAACGAATACGCTGAGATTTTCTTTTTGAATAAGAAAAAAACTCGGCAAGGCGCGTTTCGCAACCACCAAACAAGTTCCGCTCGCTGGATGGCACCCACCAACGCCAAAGACAGCAAAGTTGCTATGGAGGCCCTGCAACGCTTTGGCAACAAGTGGGAGGCCTTACGGTATCTGGAAGACTTAGGCGTCTGACGGCGATCTTCCAGAAAAGGAGATTTATGATTAATTTCTCGCACCTGGTGGCGGCACTAGCCGCCATCTCTTCAATGACCGCTCCTGCTCAGGTCAACTATCAGCACACCACAACGCTTTCGTCCGACGATTATCTTCTCGGCTCCCACGGTAAGCGCTCTGATCCTGTTTTTGATAACTTTCGCACGGTCGATCTCGGAATTGACCTTGGTATCGGAGCAGACTGTGGTCGTATCGACTTTCGCGGGACGATGCGCGCCGCACTGGATAACATCCTTAACTCGAAATACCTTGAAGATATGGGCCGAGACATTATGGCCGCCAGTCCGATGCTTCTTACCTGTTATTATTCGCCGACCTGGTGCTCCATATTGAAACAGGGTCAACTCCGGGCTTCAATGCTCGCCAATATGCGACTCGACCAATGTAGCACAATCGATAGGTATGTCGATTCACGGGTCGAAGACTACCAGCAAGAACGTCAGCAGTGTGTTCGCAAAGAGATAGCAAACTCTGAAGGCAATTTTGAGCAAGCGATGCAGACCTGTGGCGGCAACTACTGGCAGGCCGATATTTCGAGCTGGTCAGGAGATGAAGGAAGCGGAAAGACCGCCGAAAACGAGTTGCTAGGGTCTTCAGCCAAATGGGCCGGGTTCACTGGTAAGGAAGCGGAACGGACGGTGTCGCTGGTAAAAGCTCTGGTTGGAGATACTGTGGTCGAGCGCGGGATGGTTTCCGTAAACTTTGGGCCGGGTCAAAAGCCTCTTACCCCCCGCACTCATCTTATGAGCCTTGAAAAACAGACCTACTCGGAACTTTGCGGGCGGCTTCTTCCTCGTGTCGAGCAAAACGGTGGTCGCGGCGCAAATTTAGACCAAGTGGTGACAGATGCTGATCTCAAGCTTCTTTCTGGGGAGTCAGAGAATTCCCTCATCGACCGGCAAACCATCAGGTCCCTGACGTATCTTCCGCCGAAGCAAAGATCCCTGGCCTGCCGGAAGCTTGCCGATGCCATTTCGATGACAGTTTTCGCTATGGACATGAACAAGTCTCTCGACTTTCTGTCCTCTCCTGTCGCATCTAACCCGCACTTGCCAGACCACAGGAAGCAAGAGGCAGAGCGCAAACGCCTGGCTCTCAAAGATCAGATCGAAATGACGCTCACACTCAACAAGAATAAAAGCGAGCCGCTCAATCAGGTTTTATACCAGATCAACGACGATGGTGCCAGGTTCCAGGATGCCGCTGCTGAGAGGACTCTCAGACTGGATGAAGCGAGTCACCAGACTGCGCGAACAAACGACGCCCTCTTCGACTGCGCTGACGGGATTCTTTGCGCCCACTAGGGCACCACACCCTTCCCATTCTCTCTCGGAGACAATATGTTTTCAAATACGGCGTATGACGCCTTCTATACCTATATTGGCCTCTCGCTACATTCGGAATTCATAAGGATCATTACGTCGCAGTCGTTCTTTGCGGGCGGGATCGTTTTGATCTTCGGCGTGTTCTTCTTTCTCACGGCCTGGCGTTTCTTCTCGAACTATGTCCCTGGATCATTCGTGCGAAGCGGAGGAGAGACCCTTTCTGGCTTTGCTAAAATTGTAGCCTGCCTTTTTCTTGGGATCACGTTGCTGAAGGTCGATTCATCGGCACGGGTCAATACGTTCAAAAGGGTATCGTGGCATACTAACTCCTATCTCACAACAAAACTCCCCGATCTCAAGGAACAGTACCAAGTCAGTTTTGTATTCGATCTTATCACACGCACGAGCGAGGAGTTGGCCCGATTCGCTGCCCAGATTGTTGACAACTTGTTCAAAGTGACAAACTCACAGCTTGAAGCGCCGAGCTACTTCTACAAAGCAATTATGTTCGCTAGCGTCGGAACCATCGATGATCCTGCTCTCAAAGACAAGGTGAAGTTTTACACGTCCGAATGCATTGACAAGATACTGCCCGCAATATCGGACGCCACGAAAAGGGACAGGCTCGATCTCATGTTTGCTGAAAAAGAGACGGACCCGCTTCTGTCGCAAGTACAGATCGAAAACGAAGGGGGGCCAAGCCTAACCTGCCTAGATCTCAAAAATGAGGTTATGTTTCATCTTAAGTCATACGCTACCAGCAAAACTGGCCAGGTTCCACCCGATCCTATATTGCGCTGGAGTACCGAACCCACCCCCGGCATTTACGAAAATCTCTTCGCATCTCAGGCATTGGTGAATCATTATATCGAGCAGCGTGAAGGATGGTTCGGCGTTCAGAAAGGTTCGCAAGTTCCAGGAACCACCGGCCGGGTCATTCAATACTTAAACCGCCTTAAGAGCTTTGATGGTTGGTTGAGTCTTCTTGGACTTGCTGACTATGTTGGGGTATCGGAAACGGCAACAAGAAGCCAGGAGTTCAGTGAACATTTACAGCGCGCTCCGCACGTCCAAGGTTTCGTCAAAATGCTTCTCATCATGATCTTCCCCTGGCTGATTTTTTTTGTGGTTGCGGGTAAGTGGAGGGTACTTATTTACTGGACGGCCATTTATACGTCGGTTCTGTTCTGGACACCAATTTGGGCGCTTTTTTACCATATCACGACCAACATCGCGCTTTCGACGGAAACGCTCGCCGCGTTTGGCAAGTTATCAGACGGGATATCCCTTTATAGCTCGCAGCTTGTCTCATCGCGCCTATACCTCTACTATGCGACTTACTCATGGATTCAGTTGCTTCTGGGCCCGTTGCCGACGCTCTATCTCGCCTCTAGCCTCCGCCCTTTGATTGCCAACAGCAAGGAGGAGCGCCTCCCAGAAATAGTCAATGACGCAAAGAATATCGGTCAGAAAGCTATCTCAGCGTTCGCCTAAACACCAGCATCCCTACTTTTAACAATAGGCACCTTGGGCGCATGGTCTATGCGTTCAAGGTGCCTTATTTCTAGGCATCAACCATTCGGGAATCACATGACAACAGAAAAACGAGATGTGCTACAGGATTTTCTTAGTTATCCAAAATCCTCCAAAGACCGCAACCAAGCCGATAAGAGTGCCATGCAAGTCTCTCATGAGTCCGCTGTCTTATGGGCAATGGGATGCTGGCACCTTTGGCGCTGGCGCAAGCGTTATGCCGTATTTTTCATAGCCCTGGCTATTGCCAGTGGCCTTTCAGGTTGGTTCGCACTGCACCTTCGCCTCCTCCACGAAATGGCCCCAGAGATTTTCATTCCGCGTGTCGTGCGCTGGTTCTATCAATTCTTCTGGTGGCAACATGGTATAGTCGTCTTCACGCTGATGCTGTCCGGCTGGGCATTGATCCTTGGCTTCTTGATGCGCTACCGCCATACATTCTACGGGCGAAAGTTTGAGGAGGCTGGACTTAGTACGAAAAGCGGTCGTACTCCAGCGCCCCTCTTCATCGACTCGTTGGGACATAGCCGCACGCGCATCCTGCTCGATGGCCAAGGCGTTCCCAAAACGCGCTTTGACGAGAAGAAAGAAGACATCGAAGCAATATTTGACAAGAAAATTGAGTCCATCAAAGTAGGGAAGAAACCGAGCCGGATCGAACTTATCTTCACGGAACAATCTCTACCTGACAGCATTACCTATGATGAAATCAAGAAAGCATCGAGTCTGGCACCTTACAGTTTCTATGTAGGAATGGCTACGGAAGGACCGATTGTGCAGTGTATTAGTGATCTGCCGCACATGCTTATCACTGGCTCGACGGGTAACGGCAAGTCAGTATTCTTTAAGCAGGCGCTCATGGGACTTCTTGAGTCATCGCCACATCTACAAATGTATTTAATCGACCTCAAAAACGGGTTGGAGATGGCCGACTTTGCTCAAGCTCCTAACGTCCGAATCGCAAAGACCATGGAAGATGCCGTTAGGACGCTCAAACTACTTAAGACAGAAATGCAGCGCCGTTTTAAGTATCTAGAAGCAAATGGCTACAAAGAAATTGTGCCAACCAGAGACAAAATGGATCGAATTGTTGTCGCAGTCGACGAAGCATCCGTTCTCTATATGAAGCGCAATCGCTATGATCCCGAGTATAAAATCGCACTCGAAGCTCGGGCTCTGGCTGATAACTTGGCGAAGTTATCCAGGGCGGCAAGTATTAACCTCATCTTAGCAACTCAAAAGCTCTCATCTGAAGTTCTCCCAACTTCCGTTACAGAAAACATTGCGGGTCGCATGTGTTTCAGGACAGAATCCTTGCACGGCAGTCTCTTGGTCTTAGGTAACAAAGACGCAACCTCTTTGTCTGATATTCGTGGTCGGGGAATTTGGGCAACGGGCAATCGACAAACCATTGTTCAGGCCCCATACGCGAGTGAAACGCTAGCTCAGGACTACAGTAAAGCGATCGCAGCAGAATTCAAAACCGGGACTAGAAAATGTTTTGGTTCTATGCTCGGTCGCGAACAAATGAAGCAGATCAATAAAACTTCCGTGATTGTGGACGGCATTATAGAAAGGATGTCATGAAAAATCAGGCCACACCTGGATTTTGGTCAAGCCAATCTGACGAAAAATTATTTTTCTATCTACATCAGTTTAAAGTTGCTACTGTCGAGCAAATCAACCGAGATATCTACCAGTATGCGAAGCTCAACACACTTTATTGGCGGCTGTTACTTTTACAAAGACTTGGCTTCATTAGATCTTGTCACCACCACGACCTCGGAAAGAAGAAAATTGTAAGCCTAACTGAGAAAGGATTCGGTCAATTTATCTCCGACGGAACGGAACGCACGGTTGAATTGAAAAGCCAGGCCATTTTGCATGACTTAGCTCTTGTTGACGTAAAACATCACTTGCTCAGATCGAATAAAATCAGCAGATTTTATAGCGAAAATGAATTAAAAACATGGAACACTTATTGGCAGTCCGACGATTTTAGTAAGTTTATAGATGTTCGTTGTGATGGCGCGGTAGAGGCGACCTTGAGTGGCGGAAATGTAACTTTCGCGGTTGAACTTGAAACTACTCAAAAAAACCACGAACGCTCACAAGAAATTGTAACAAAATACTACCAGAAGATTGAGATTCCAGCGGTTCTATTTATCTGTGGCAATGAATCCATTCGCAAGCTTTTTCTCAATATAGAGACGCAATATTTGAGCGAGAATGTAGACAGAAAAAGCGGAAAGTTCTTTTATATATGTCTCGATGAATTGCTTCAAAGACAAAGCCTAGTGTTTGTCGATCTATTTGGCAACAGGTTGCGCTTGGACGAATCTTTTACTGACAGCAAGTCCCCAAATACCTCTCAAATGACTCTCAAATGATTCTCAAACACTTGAGAGATTGCCCTAGCGCATTTGTTGTGTAACAACTTATTATTACAGCAAATAATTTTTATCAGCCTATAGAAAAAAATTCCGACTGACTCTGCTTTCTGCCCACTAATCTCATCTTCTATTCCGGCCCTGCCTCCACCTGTCCGTCATTCCCCCGATTCGTTTATTCCCCCAATATCTATTTATTGTATCTCGCTATTTCCTTTTCCAAAAACCAAACAATAATGAGGAACCATCATGAATAACTCTGCATCGTCGGGATCACAAAAAGTTTTCGTCGTTCGTATCATGTCCGACACAAAAGACGCTCTCGATCAAATCATGGCCGAAGCAAACAACAAAGAAATCGGTAACAAGGTAAAGCCAGAAAATGTCATTGCCTTGGCGCTTTCGCTTATCAAAAAAGATAACATCGAGAAGCTAAAAGCGGCAACGCTGACGAACTCCGACAAACTGGAATTACGCTACCGAGAGTATATAAAAATGCATGGTCCCATGACGAAAGATGATTTCCTGGGCTGTGTTCTACGCGGTGAAGTGAAGGATCAGAATACAAATTCACCATGAAGTATCGCGTAGTGCAAAAGGGTTCAGTGGTATGAATTCCATTAATATTTAGCACCAAGCCTTCTAAACTACGTATCCTATTTACCCCACAAATCCGACTCGAACATTCTTTTGAAAAGCTCATTTTCTCGGAGAAAACATGCCAAAAATTGAGTATAATGAAGCACCGAGATCGCTGCCTTCTATTGACGAAAGCAGCATGGCGATGGATCAACATAAGTGTCGAAAATGTCGCCAGTGGAGGCAACTCAATGCCTTCTACTTTCGCAACAATAAACCCGATAGGGTTTGCAAAGACTGCAAGAAATCAGCGCAAAAGGACCACTACCGAAGAAAGTCACTTGATCTAAAACTTGATGTCATTTTAGGTAATGTTCTTAACAAGATTCTTGACTACAAAATTTTGAGGTTCCGACTCGTTAACGAAGAACTGGAAAGGTTGGTAAGGGAATGCGAAGAGACATTACAAAGAAATCCGGCGACAATTTGATTGCGGTTGAATTTTACCGAGTCTCGGGAAAAAGTCAGGAGGACAAGTTCTCGCTTGTGTCGCAAAAAAATCAAGGAAGTGATTATGCCAAGCGCCACGATCTAAAGGTTGTTAGCTCTTGGTCGGAAGTAGAGTCCGCCTCAAAAGAGGAAGGCAGGAAGAAATTTTTTGAAATGCTCGATTACATTAAAGACCACGGAATCAAAAATGTCATCTTTGACAAGGTTGACCGCGCTGTGCGCGGCTTCAAATCGGCGGTGATGATCGAGGAGTTAGTTGATAAGCACGGGGTCAAATTTCATTTCGCACGGGAAAACTTGGTTATCCACGCTGATTCCCCGCCACAAGACAAGATTCGCTTTTATCTTGGTACAATTTTAGCAAAGTATTATATCGACAACCTTAAACAAGAGATCAATAAAGGGCTGAAAGCTCGTTTCGACGCCGGCCACTGGAACCACAAAGCGCCCCTCGGATACCTAAATCACAATGACCCCAATACAAAGACGGCGACGGTCATAATTGATCCTGTATTAAGTCCGGCCATTAAAGAAGTTTTTGAACTATACAGCACGAGTAATTATTCATACCTGCAACTGATTGATGTGATTAACCGCAGATCGGAAAAGCAGTTTTCCTGGAAAATTCTCCCGGATCTTATTTCTAACCCATTTTATTACGGCGAAAGACGCCTCAAAGGAGAACTACACGGCAAGGGAGTGCATGAGCCTCTGATAAGCAAGGAACTCTTTGACGCCTGCCAAAAGATCAAAGGTATCCGGGCAAGACAATTCAAGGAGAACCCAAAGAAGCGCCAAATCGAAAAGCCGTTCGTGCAGCTCATGAAATGTGGGACTTGCGGCCACGCCATTACGGGCGAGACGGTTAAAAATCCCAATGGCAGACTTTATGTCTATTACCGTTGCTCATACGCGCCCTGTAAAGCGAATAAGAAGCGCATCTCGGAACGGGACCTTGACCGACAAATTAGCGCCGCATTCGCGCCGTTTGAGGCTTTTACGCCTAGAGCAACCAAAGCATTCGTTGACGCTTTACAGTTACAGGGCACGATGTCGCATCTGGAAGAGTATACGAAGACGAGAGTTCAGGAACTTGACGAGGAATATCAGAAGACGAGGGATAAACTGGGACGGTTAAGGGAGTTGTTGCTTGAGGAGGGTGTGGATCGCTCAAAATATGAGCAGCGTTTGGCGAGATTGCAGCAGCAGCACGATCAGATCTTTGTGGAGCTGCAAGCTGTTCGAAAAGCAGATCATAAGACTTTTGGAAAAACGTTGGACCTCATCCAACACTTCACTTGTCTTAAGGATTTTCAAAAGTTAGGGGAATTTTTGTTGTCAAAAGCAGAAATAGCGAAAGTCCTCTTATCCAACAGGGTTTTGGACAGTGGAACATTTCGCTATGATTATGTTTTTCAGTTGGATGACCTCATCCAACTAACTAAGACTCGGGTTTGGTGGAGGTAAGGAGATTCGAACTCCTGGCCTTTGGAATGCAAATCCAACGCTCTACCAACTGAGCTATACCCCCGATGTTGGAATGACAGGATAATGCCCAAATTGCTGCGACCTTGCAAGGGATTTTTACGCATACCCCAGAAGCTTTGTGCGAGACAGTCTTTGCCAGAAAAAGAGATTGGCGCCGCAGGCGACCATGAGCCCAAGCGTGAGGCCGAACCAGATGCCCTGAATGCCTCTGTCCATCGAAAAACACATATACATTCCGACGGGCAAGCCCACGAGGTAGTGCCCTGCGAAGTTCGAAATCATGGCAAGGTGTGTATTGCCAAGGCCGCGCAAGCTCCCCGTTCCCACAATCTGGATACCGTCGAATATTTGAAAAAAAGCGACAAGGCCAATTACGGCGAGGGCGTTGTTTACCACCTGAGGATCTTCCGTGAAGATTCCAACAAAAAATTCGGGAACCAAATACAGCAGAGCCGACGGCACGGTCATGAGCACTCCGGCCATGCCTAAGCAAAGCCAGCCCATTTTTCGCGCTTGGAAGGGTTTTGCTGCGCCGACGTAATGTCCCACGCGCACGGCTGCTGCGGATGACAGTCCCAAGGGAAACATAAACATGAAACTCGCGATCGTGAGCACAACTTGATGCGTCGCTATCGGCGTCACACCGAGACCAGCGGCCAGAGTGGTGGCGATTCCGAAAGCTCCGACTTCGAGTCCCGTCTGCAAACCGCTCGGTATGCCGAGACGAACAAGTCGCGCCAAGACATCTCTTTTGATCGACAACACGTTTCGCAGATGAAATCTCTGTTCTGGACGTGCGTCCGCGTTGCGTTTCTTCCAGTAGTAAAACGAAACAACTACGATGGCGACGACAGTAAGAAAGCGACAAATCAGCGTTGAAAGAGCAACTCCTTCCGCCCCCATTTGCGGAAATCCATAGAGGCCGTATACGAATACGATGTTTCCCGCGAGATTAAAAACGTTCGCGACAATAATGATAATGGTCATAGGCAAAGCAACGCTGAACGACTGCCAGTAGCGCTGGACCGCATTGAAAAAAATAATGAACGGATAACTCAAACTCAATATTTTGAGATAAGACCCCGCGACTTTCGCGACCTGGGCATCAGCGCCCGTCAAGTAATAATAATACTGTCCTGCAAGGTACAAAAGCGGCGTTATCACCAGAGCGAGTATAGCCGCCAAAAAAAGTCCGGCACCCAAACCCCGATCGCACTGCACGTGATCGCCGGCTCCCTGCGCTTGTGCAACTACTGTTTCCATGCCCAGGGTGAGTCCGATTCCAAAAACGGCCGCGGGCCAGAAAATGCCGTTGCCGGCGGCAACGCCGCTCAGGGCAACGGAATCGTACCGACCGATGACGATCGTATCGACAATGCCCATCATCATGTTGCCGACGAGGGTCAACGAGAAGGGCACCGCGAGCTTAAGGGTTGTTTTCGCTTCGTCGAGTAGCCCTGTTTTTGCCGTCATTCGATTTTCCGGGGAGTGTGGCGCTATGAATCTAGAGTTCGCCTGTGATATACTAAAACTAAACCACACTTTTTGTTTTTATACAAACTACAAACCGCGAGGACGCTATGGTACGCAACAATCGATGGCTTGGAACACTTCTTCTCACTTTGTCTCTCGGCCAAGGCTGCGGCAAGGACTCAGGGAAGTCGACCATTGTCTCATTAAGCCCTACGGAAAAACTCTTCCAAACCGCCGCGCGCAAGTATGACATACCCTATCGCATGTTGCTTGCGGTTGCGTTCAAGGAATCGGGGCTTTCCACAGTCAAGGAAACCGCCATCTACCAAACGCGAGACAATCAGATCGGAACATCGTTGACGGAAACGGCGTTTGGTCTTTCTCGTCGAAAACTGGGCCTCGAAGATGCGGAGAATCCCGAATCGTTGGCCGTGCAAATCGACGCCTACGCTCGTTGGCTTAGAGAAAACCTCGACGCCAGTCGCCTGAGCCTTTCTTCCAATCCCGGAGACGCCGTCGAAAAGTACTACTGGATATGGAATATCTCGATGCTGCATCGCGCCGGCGTTACCGGTAAGCGCAATACACAGATTGTTTTCGCAAAAGAACTTCTCAACAAACTTAACGAAGGTGATTTTTGGCAGGACACCGAAACGGGCGACGTCGTCCGTCTCGAAAAGGAGCCTAAGCCGATCGTCATCGAGAACCTTCCCATCGAGGTGCAAGACAATCTAGATCTTCAGACCGAACCGACAGAGATCCCACTCGTCGAATATTTCGAACTCACGTTTGCTCCCGTCGGCAACGACAACAAACCCAACCACATTAAAGTCATCCACTGTCCACTCACGCTCAGCGCTTGCCTCGAACTTCAAAACCCGTCCGAAACCGAAGACCAAGCGAGAATGTCAGCCCACTATATCATTCCTCCGGACCTATCGGTCGTCAAAGGGGCGCTCCAGGTTGCGAGTACCGTCAACCCGGTTATCATTACCAATCAAGAAGGCAAGCCTGAAGAAGTAAAGGACGCCATCGTGGTTATGCTTGTCGGCGACTCGGGACACTACGTCGAAGGCCGCCGAACGGTAGCCAATCCCAAATGGATGGACGAATCACAACTGGCTCGCATGGGTAATCTCATCAACAAGATCTGTAATCTCCTTCACAGTTACGACAAGGCCGTAAACGTTGATGAATGCCTTAAACCAGGTGGTCCGCACGGCATTGAATTCGTCCACCAGGGCAGCAGCGAAACCTTTCAGTGGGGCGACATTCCCGACTACGACGAGGACATATTCTGGGCTCATATAAAATCAGGCAGCATGCTGAGCGGCGAAGTGGGGTTCCACTTCAAAAGAAAAGATAAGATCTACTCAGCGACGAATCCGGTAAATTTCAACGTCAACTACTTCAAAGGCACCGCAATGGTAGTTCTGGAACTCCTCAGTCGATGTCCGGACGGCAAGGTTGTTTGGTATCCCCTTACCACCAAGTTCATTCGCAACGAAGAACGCTCAACTTTTGATATGCCTCTGTACTACCAGGGCCCCAATGCCAACGGTCAGCACTTCTTTAGAGCTCTGGTCTACGATCAGTTCTCGCAATTGATTGGTTGGGCTGTGGATGACATCTTCCTGACGGGCTACGAAACGGAACTCAGTGCACCGCACAATGACAAAATATGTACTCGAATTGGGTCTTGATGGAATTCTTCTTGGTCATGGGTGTTGCCGCTTGCGGCTGGCAAGTGGCTATGGCCACAGCAAGTATCTGTTATTAATCGGCAGATCCTTCGGTTCGACGCCGTCGCGTTGGCCGATCGCCTCTTTAAGCTCAACGTCATAATGCGGAACAAAGGTCGAGTTGCCATCCGAATCCTCAATCTGGATAACGTTCGGATGGCGCGGGTTAATGCCCTTCACCTTGTAATTCTCTCCGGCGTCAAAATCGTCGCTCTTCTTCGTCGTCAGCTTTACGACGTCCTCAGGCCAAACGTTATGCAGTTTCGGAGGCGGTTGCCGCCGAATTGTGTGCTTTTCACCGTCCTTATAATAAGTCACGGTGTAAGGCGTTCTTGAAAACTGCACGGGACTAGCCAAAAAACCACCTAGCATCAGTTTTAGATAAAACCAAACAACTCTTGGTAGTTTTCGGAAGTAAACCTTATATCTTTAGCAAAAGATTGGCTCTTTAGGCGTCGTTCCCAAAACTTACGCCTCATCGCGCGATATTTACATGCAAAATTCTTAGATTATTTCGCGTCCGGCAATATACCCTGTGCTACGGGTATTGCACCCACAGGTCCTGTTACCAGCTGATTCAAAAAGGGAATTACAAGAAATGCATTGTCGCACTTTAATACGGATAGGAGAAAGGTTTGCCAATCGCCGCGCATGATTCTTAAGCTCAATATCCTTAACGACAGAAGGGGGAAGTCGTTTAACCTTATTGGATTTGAACTCGGATGCAAGAATACTCGCCATTATCGATCACCCCTATATTCAATTTTTGTTGAAGTCATTGAAAGGTTCAAAAAGACATTGTAAGCTACTAAAACACCTAATCTTTGTCAATGCTAAAGCGTAACATATGATAAAAGAAAGCATATTCAAACCAGCTCGACTAGGCGCCTTCGCGACATCCTTGACGCTTTTCAGCGCGTGTTGGACGACGCGGGAGGGATCACCAAAGTTGCCGCTTGATGGACCTGCGTCCGACAACGCAGTTAGAATCGAGCCCCCGGAGGAGATTGACTTTGGAGCTCCCACTTCCTACGCGGCCCCCATATCACCCGAGATGACCAAAAGGTTTGAACATCTTGAACCCTATACAGGCAATATCGTCATTGGCAACGAACGCATCCAAGCGGTTCTTACCGGAATAACGCCCACGGTAGGCGCTACAACCTACCGATCCGTCGCTGTTGCTTTCTTTGAAATGACGGCCAAGGGATGGCACGAGATCGCCCTCCCCGTCCGCCTTGACGTGGCGATGCAACGAGGCGGCGCGGACACGTTGGAACCCCAAAGCCTAGAGATCGATTCTACCGACGAAGGTTCCCGGGTCACCTACCTCTGGGGTTTGGCGAACCAAACCGCTCCCCTGGCGCGCTTGTCTTTCTCCTTGAAACAATCCGACCACGTGCTCAGCACGCAGTTTGCGACAACCCTTCAGAACCCGGAAGATTCCATATCCTGGGCATTGAGAACGCCGAACCTCGGCGCCGATCACATTAAGGTCACGGAAACCCTTGGCGAGGTCGTCGGACTCCAGCAGTTCAAAAATTCGGACGTCTTTGGGATACTACCAAGTCAGCGGGAGTCCCTGACAGAGGATGGCGACTACTTTGTCGTCAATGGCGCGACAAACGGCAACTCAGGGGCGGAGCTATTTGTCGGTCGCTTTGCAAGCTACGTATGGCCGGCGAAAATTGACGGACTAAGCTCCCCCTCCAGAGTCCTCAACGTCGAAGTTCCGCTCGAAGCCGACTCGGTCGCGGATTTCCCGCGCAAATTGTTTCTCCTCGACTTGAACAAGCGGGTGATCGGCTATCTCCCAACCATGCCCGGCAAGGTCCAAAGAATCCAAGTTTCAGGCCAACTCGGATACATTCTGCAAGAGGAGTTGGGCGGCAAGCAGGCAACAGTCGCCACCATAAACGCAAAAGGCAGTGAAAGCCAAACCATTGAATTGAAGCCCCGAGGGTTGGGAACCGTCACCATCGTGCTCGACAAGCCGGAGCTAGCGCAAGGCGCCAAATTGACCCTTCAGGAGAATCCTCTTGTTTCGAGCTCGGCGACTTCGAAAATCATAGCTTCGGAATCGCTTGAACCCCTCAGCAACAACACGTCTCTCGTAAAGGAATGGCCCGTCCAACTCACCTTGCCGACGGGTCGCTACGTGTTCTGGTTGTTCCATGACGAATATGGCGAACTTTGCCGGTTTAAAGCCTCGATTGTCAACGGGAGAACGTTGACGCCTCGGTGCAAAATTCGGGTCATTCCCACCAAGCTCTCAGGCACGCCAGACATGACCATCAGCAAAAATGTCATGAATCCGTCGGTGGGAATAGGGCTCAACCTTTATTTAAAGGACGGACAAACTTTTGACGAAGGTTTGTGGAAAACTTTTACAGCGCAAAGAAACTTGAACGTGCTCATGTCTTTCTCCCAATTCGCACACCAGCACTACCCGTCGGGATTGCTCGAACTCACTTGTCCTACGCACCCATATCCAGACGACGTTCTACTCGCTACCGTAGTGCTCTTGCAGCCACAAGCCATACAAACTTTCGGTTGCCTGTCGGAACAATACCAGAACGCTATCATTAACGTCGCCGCGCGCAGTCAACCTAAACTCAAAGACAAGCTTACGCTGACGACCGCATCGAAGGCTTTTTCGCCATCGTATTCACCGCTGCTTACCCTTCACGAAAGAATCGCCACCTTGGAGGACCTCGCCAATCCCGAAGTCACGATTGCCCAGGGAGCGGTGCTTGATTTGAAGAACGTCGATGTGAAAAAAGTCGAAGGAGACCTCCACCAGGTGCACGTCGACGGCAACCTAACAACACGCCGCGGCACGAGAGCAACTTCGCTTGTTTTACGTGACCGTGAAAATATTGTGTGGCAATCTCCTCTGAAGACCAATGAGGGGGAACGCGCGCCAATACGAATTGATATTGAACTCAAAAACCAGCCGCAATTGCTGCGTCTGGAAGTTCTAGGAGATGACATGAGCAAGACTCTTACTCGCTCAAACACTCATGTCCTCGCAACTTCAAACTTTATCTCTCCCGACGAGGGTTCTCAACGATGATGCAAAATAAGGATTATTCGGTGCTTGTCTCCGAAGAAGAAATAAAGAAGATTGTCCGCGGGCTCGGCGCGCGAATAGAAAAAGACTTTGCCGGACGAAAACTCGTCGTTGTCGGCGTCCTTAGAGGTGCTTTTGTTTTTGTCGCGGATTTGATTCGAACCATCAATCTTCCCATGGATGTGGAGTTCATAGGCGTCTCCAGCTATCAAGGAAAGACGTCAACCGGCAATGTTCAAATAAAGCAAGATCTCTCGGCGCCTATCGCCGACAAAGACGTTCTTCTTGTCGAAGACATCATCGATACGGGCATCACCGTAAAGTATCTGCTGGAAACCTTCAAACAGCGCGGCCCTAAATCCATAAAAACCTGCTGTCTTCTGTCCAAACCGTCCGTCCACGGATCGCATATTGCCATCGATTATGTCGGCAAAGAGATTGGAGACGAATTCGTGGTGGGCTACGGCCTTGACTTTAACGGCACCTATCGAAACCTGCCGTTTTTGGCCGAACTGAAACCCAAGTCTGACCAATCGATCTGAAATGCCAGATTGCCCAGTCCCCTAACCTGCAGACAATCACCTAAATCGAGCTTGTGGCTATCAAGAGCCTGGTAAAAGTCCCGCACTTGATCGGTCAGGCTCGATTCCGGAACGGTTTTCGGGCAGAAGGGCATGGCATAAGCTACTTTATCCTCGAGAATGAGCAATTCCATCGGTGGAATCAGCGGCGCTCTAAGCTTGCGCACAACATCCATGGCGCTACGCCATTCTTTGATATCATCACGCTTTTCCCGGAAAAATTCCCGTTTAGCTATATGAAGGACGATCGGCATCTGCGTTCCGGAGAGCCGATAGGCTCGAAAGCAAAAGCCCTCGCCTACCTTTTCCAGGCGCCCTAACCGGTTTTCGTCGGCCAGTAGATGTTCTAGGACAGAAGGATCATAACTTCTGTAAAAGGCATCCTCGATAAGCTGGTATTCTCCCATTCCTTTTTCGCCATCTAGAGTCTGAGTTGTTTACCCCCGCGGTCGTTCTGAGCCGCCGGCGAAGGATCTCCACCCTATCGACATAATACGCCGAAAATACAGCATAAAAACCGCTCCGCCATCCTTCGGATAAGTACCTGAAATACCTCTAATAAAAGAAAAGGTTTTCTGAAACAAAAATTTTCTGTTTAAGAATTGTACAAATGTCAGAACCTATGCTATGCTGGCCGCGCATATAAGCATATTTTAGTTTGGATAACCCCTTAATAACACAAGGGGTTTCTGGGTATAGCGTTTAACTTTTAACTTATTTTCCCCTGGCATAGCGATTGCTGAGTTAACAGTAGAGATCTTGGTCGGATCTCTAAGCAAATGCAAGGGAAGGGAGCTGGAGGTTTCAAATGGATTGTGGGTCTGTACAAAACAACGTAATTTCTATCTTTGCAAAGAAAGTCAACACCGACGATGGCATCATCATCGAAGTTGAAAAAGAAGAACTTAGCTTCGCTGAAGTTATGCGACGTAACAAATCGAACGACGATCGCCTTCGCAAAGAAAGACAAAAAGCCAATAAGAACGTCATTCGATCATACCGATTGAAACCCAAAGCATAGATCAAAATTTATAAATTACGACTAGCCTCTCAGTATATAGTTTGAATTTGTAAGTGTAGTTGTTGTTAAAACTGTTGCGGAATCTGGAGCGGATATGGACACGAAAGACAAAGTCGTTGATTTAAGTTCTTTTCGATTAAAGAAACAACTCGAAGCTGATGTTTCTAGAGGCAGAACTCCTCTGTACACCAGCTATAGAAATCCTGCTTCTGAGCAGCCAAATCCCGAAAATGATTTCGCGGCTCGCATGCAGAGAATTCGTCAAAGTCTTGAGAAAATCAACCAATTGATGTCGCAAATCAAGAAAAGCGATACAAAGCACTAATCATCAACTGGCCCGTTTCGGTCAGGGGCAAGGGCACGGGCGGTCGCCGCAAGGCGGCTAGGCACGCGGTCCTTGCATCACATTTCCGCCTCAGCCTCAGCGCCTGATTCCTCACCCTTTTTCTTTCGCGGTGCTCTTTCAGGAAACACAAACTGGAACCCTTTCTTGTCAGGGTTCATGACGAGCGTTGCGCTAAATTTGCGCCCTCGTTTGGAGATAAAACCTGCCAATACGGGCGTTTTTCCTTCCTTCATATAAGCCATAACCTCTTCCCGCTTAATAGGTCGCTTGCAAAGCAAGCGCGGAAAGTTAAACCCGCCGTCGCTTTCACCTTCGACACCCGCTTCCTTTGCTTTTTTGCGGGTTTCACAAAGATATTCGGCGGACGTTTCAATGACCCTACAATCTTTGTGCAAGGGGCAAGGACCGAGAGGTTCCGCGCTCACTTCCATTCCCTCGAGTTCTTCCTGAGCAGTCGTTTTTCTCACAAGCTCAGTTCCGTTCAAAGATAGAATAGCTTTGTAGGTTCGGCCGTCGGCAGCGTAAAATCCGTCGAGTTCCTCGGTTTCCCCTTTTTCAAGAAGTTTCCTTACAACCAACCGGTTAATGTAACGGCCATTGTGGTCCTTCCAAATCAAGAACTCGCAATCTTTTTTGCCGATGCGTTTTGTGCTTTCTTCGCAACCGTAGAACCAAGCCTTTTCGTAAACCGGGCCTCCGCATTTGGGACATTTGCCGAGAGGGTTCTCATTGGGGTAGATGCTTTCGAAGTCGAAGGACTTCGTGGAATCGACAACTTCTTTGACGTACCCTACAATCTCGTTCATAAAGTCGTCAGACGTACGCTTGCCATCTTCCACTTGATCAAGGTGAAGTTCGAGTCGCGCGGTAAGTTCCGCGGAGGTGAGCTGTTTCGTCCCGATTCGGCTGAGAACGTCTATCAGTCTTATACCTTTAACCGTTGGCCTTAGAGCCTTCGACACGTATTCGCGCAATTTCAAGTTTTCGATGATGTCGGCGCGGGTCGCAGCCGTACCTAGTCCTTCAGCCTTCATAAGCGCAGTGGCGAGTTCTTCGTCGTCCACCTGGCGGCCGGCGTGTTCCATCAACGACAAAAGTCCCGCTTCGCTGATCCTTGCCGGCGGCTTGGTATCGAGATTCTCCGTATCGCCCTTGTTGCAATGAACATTGACGCCAGAAATTTCGTTCTTGCCCTTAGCAAGCGGCGGAAATGCGACTTCGTCCGAGCCGGATTTTTCAAAAACTATTTCCCAGCCCGGATCCTTTAACACCTTGGGCGGCTTGCTTCGAAACGATTCACCGGCAACTTCGGTAATCCGCTCCACGTCTTCGTACACTGACGGCGGATAGAAAGCGGCTAGAAACTGCCGCGTGACCAGATCAAACAGCTTCTCGTCATCGCCCGATAAGGAAGAAACCTCGCCTGTGGGCACAATCGCAAAGTGGTCCGTTACGCCGCTATTGTCGAATATCTTGTCTTCATTTTTTCTACCGTTCTTAAGGAGGTGCTGCGCAAACCTTCCATAGGCTGCGTGGCTGGAAAAGACGCCGAGCACTCGATCCACCTCCCCTCGATAATCTTCGGGCAGAACCTTCGAACTCGTTCTCGGGTATGTTAGGACCTTGTGGGCTTCATAACATCTTTGCGCCGCTCGCAATGTCCTCGTTGCCGACCAACCGAATCTTGTGTTGGCCGTTCTTTGCAATGACGTCAAATCGAATAAGAGCGGAGGCTTTCTTGGCGAGGGTTTGCGAACCTCTCGAGCAACAGCCGGCTTGTCTTTTATATTCTCTACAATCTCGGCCGCTTTGGCGGCGTCGAAGATTCTATCTTCCTTGAGATCTCGCGAGTTCTCCTTGTTGCGAAACTTTGGATCGTACCAAGTCCCCTGGTACTCGTGATCATCGGTTTTAAAGGAAGCGTGTACCCGCGCATAAGGAATCGGCGAGTGTTCCAGGATCTCCATTTCACGGTTAACGAGCAGACTCAACGTCGGCGTCTGAACACGCCCGGCCGACCAAGACAGGCCTTGTTGGTTGCGGGATTTGAGTCGCACCGTAAGCGCTCGGGTCGCGTTCATCCCTATGAGCCAGTCGGCGTTCGCGCGACAATGCGCGGCAAACCCTAACCCGCGAAATTTTTCGTCTTCGCCGAGCTTCTTAAAACCTTCGCGGATGGCGGCTTTGGTCATCGACTGCAACCAAAGGCGAGACATGGGCTTGGTCGCCTGAAAGTACTTCACAATCTCGCGAAAAATGAGTTCCCCTTCACGAGCGGCGTCGCATGCGTTGATCAGGTTCGTGACATCCGAGCGGTTGATCAGTTTGCCGATGACCGCAACACGCTTTTTCTGTTTTTCCAAAGGCTTAATGGCGAAATCTTTAGGAAGAATCGGCAAATCGTTCAGACGCCATCGTTTATAGATGGGATCGATATCCTCAGGGGACAACAACGTGAAGATGTGACCGACCGCATAGGTGCAAAGAAACTCGTCGCTTTCGTAATATTCGCCCTTTTCCTTTTCCTTGAAGCCGCCCAACGCCTCAGTTATGTCTCGAGCCACACTCGGTTTTTCTGTAATTATTAGTGCTTTTACCATCCAGCTATTCCCCACCTTTTTCTCATTCAAACTCTATAATACATCAAAGGTCAAATTGAAAACGACTTTCCAAATGGTTATGGTTAGAATCATTCCGTAATAATATCTTTATCATCTTAAGGGTTTCATGAAACTTCCGATAGGCCGGGAGCAACCTTACCGACCTCTTGGGGGATTCTTTGGCAGGTACTAACGTCGTATTGAAGAAAGGCGAAAAGCTGTTTCAGGAAGGCGATTCTTCCGACGGCATGTACCTTGTTCGTAAGGGCGAAATCCTCGTTTACCTTGAAAAAGGCGGCAAACAAGTCAAACTCGCGCTCCTCAAAGAAGGCGCGATGATCGGCGAAATGGCTCTCTTTGATCAAAAACCTCGTTCCGCGTCCGCCCAAGCGACGGCGGATTCTGAAATCACTAAAATCAGCACCGAAGACTTTACCAAGCTCATGAAGCAGATTCCCAAGTGGTTCGTGTCGCTCATGGCGTCACTGTCCAGTCGCTTGCGCGAGACCAACGAGCGGCTCCAAAGTCTCGAGAACAAAGTCGCCGGCGCGACCAATCCCCTGCACCAGCTTATTCGGGTTCTCGAAGCGCTCGACCTTGTCTTCCAAAAGGCAACGAAAGAAGCCAAAGAGGCCAAGCTCTGGGAGTTGGAGGAAGACGTCGTTACAGCGACGCTCAATAAGCTCTTGGACGAAAAGCCCGAATACACAGCCCAACTCGTATCCGCCTTTGTCTCGTCAAAACTGTTTGAAGTCCGCAAGAACACCTACAAAAAGAACGTGCTGGGCTGCCTCAATAGGGGCCAATTTCGCAAACTCATCGAATTTTTTGCGGAAGTCCTCAAAAGCATGCCCAACTATAAACCTATCTCCATCGAGGTCTGCAATATTTTCGATACCCTCGAGAAATTGGCCGTGCAATCCGCTTACGACAGCATCACCATTCCCTTCGAAGAACTCTGCGAAGAGGCGGGACGCAACCAGCTCAAGACCGATAACTGGAAAGAATGCTTGGATTTCTTTAAGCTGCCCCTCGGCTCGATTCAGATCGTCAAGACCTCCACTGGCTTAGGTTTCAAGGTGGAAAAGAAGACCGTGAGCCAACTCCGCCTCCAAATCGAAGTCATTCGTGCGTTGAAGAAAATCGGCGTGTTATAGCCTCGCCCCTCTCTAATCCAAAGTTGACAATTCCCCAGAAATAAAGCAGGATGCAGGGCTTTTAAATACGAAATAGCCCCACTGGGAGTCCCATAATGAAATCGAGTATTGAGGAAATCAACCAAGTCCAAAGACGCGTCAAAATAGAGCTCGACGCCCCAGAAGTCGACAAGGCTTTTGGAGAAATTTTCAAAAAGATCCAGCGGAAAGCGAATTTGAAGGGTTTCCGTCAGGGAAAAGCCCCGCTTAATATCATCAAGAAGTTCTACGGAGAAAACGCCACTTACGACGTTGCCGATTACTTGATCAAGAACAGTTTGTTCCCGGCGCTCAGCGAGAACAAGCTCAACCCGATCGCCAACCCTGTGCTTGAGACCTCAACCCTTCCCAAAGAGGGCGAGGCCTACACTTTTTCAGCAGTCATCGATGTCATGCCGGCTATCGAAGTTCAAGGATACAAGGGCCTCACATTGACTTGCCAGCCGCAAGACATTTCGGACAAAGAGATTGAACAGCAGCTCAAGTTTCTCCAGAAACGACAAGCGAGCCGTATAGAAGTTAGCGATAAACCCGCCGCTAAAGGGCACTTGGCGACCGTTTCATACAACGTCTTTGACAGCGAAGGCAACGAAGTGGAAAGCCTCAAACTCAACGCCGTTCCCGTCGAACTTGGCGAAAGCTATCTCATCCCCGACGTCGAAAAAGCTGTTTTAGGCATGAAAGCCGGCGAGTCAAAATCTGTACAGGTAACAATCCCGGACAATTTCCGCGATAAGGAAATGATCGGCAAATCTTACAAATTTGACGTGAGTCTCTCCCGTCTCGAAGAATTCTCGCTACCAACGCTTGACGACGAATTTGCGAAAGACCTCAATATCGAGAACCTCGAAACGCTGAAGACAAATATCCGCAGCTCCCTCGAGCGTGAGGCCAGCCAAGCAAAGCAGAACCAACTCGAGAATGACTTTTTCACACAAATGCTCAATCTCAACCCGTTTGAAGTACCGCCTTCGCTCGTTGACAACATTATTGACGGCATGATCGACGAACTGAAAATAAACGACGACAAAAGAAAACAAGAGCTCAAGAAGAATCCGGAAGTGCGGAAGCAATTCCTTGACGAAGCGAAAACTCGAGCCAAGAACACCTTGATTCTGCATGGAATCATAAAAAACGAGAAAATTGACGTTTCTGACAAGGAAGTTGAAGAAAACCTCAATACGATTTTAAAGGATTATCAAAACTCTCCGGATTACAATAAAATCAAGAAATCGTTTTGGAACAATTCCAAGGAGAACTTGCTTATTTCAAAGGCAATGAACCTCATCCTTGAGCAAAGCAAAATAGTTGAAATAAAAGCGTAATCTTCTTTAGCCTAGCTAAAAGGACGTTCAAACCTCAAGCGTATGAACGTCCTTTTCATTTTTACCTCTTCCGTAACAATTGATTCCTAAAGAAAGAGCAATAATGGACGAAAACAAGTTTACATGGAACTTGTCAGCAAACGCGTTGTAGAATATCCTAAGGACTTATAGGTGTTGAGGTTTGTAGGGATTCGCACGTTGCAAATCCCGAATCGCGGAGAGGGAAAAAAACAATATGCCATTAGTACCGATTGTAGTGGAGCAGACGAATAGGGGCGAGCGATCCTGGGACATCTACTCCCGATTGATGAACGATCGCATCGTGCTTTTAGGTTCTCCAGTCACCGACGAAATCGCGAACGTTATCGTGGCGCAATTGCTTTATCTTGAAGGTTCTGATCCCGACAAAGACATCCACTTTTATATCAATTCGCCCGGCGGATCGGTCACTGCAGGACTTGCCATTTATGATTGCATGCAGCTTATTCGACCCGACGTGCAGACCTACTGCATCGGTCAGTGCTCCAGTATGGGTGCTTGGCTCCTTGCGGCGGGCGCAAAGGGCAAACGAAGAAGCTTGCCAAACGCCAGAATTATGATACATCAACCCTTAGGCGGCGCTGGTGGCCAAGCAACGGACATTGAAATTCAAGCTCGCGAGATTCTCAAACTGAAAGATCGCATGGCGGAAATACTCGCGCGACACACAAATCAACCTCTGCAAAGAATTTTGAAAGATATCGACCGAGATAAGTTTATGTCGGCAGACGACGCATTGGAATACGGCCTGATTGACGAAGTAATTCGTCCTCAGGTGAAAAACAATGATGACAACAAGAGATGAATCGGAATAAGAACCATCGATAGGAACGGAGCGATATATGGCAAATAAGGATAGCGGTCTTCACTGCAGCTTTTGTGGCAAAGGACAAAAGGAAGTTAAGAAACTTATCGCCGGCCCGAACGTTTATATCTGTGACGAGTGCATTCAGCTTTGCAACGACATTATCGCCGAGGAAGTTGAAAAAGAAGAGCTCGTCAACACGACGGGGAAAATTCCCAATCCGAAGGATATTACGAAAATCCTCGACGAGTACATTATCGGACAAGAGCGCGCCAAAAAGACTCTTTCCGTAGCGGTGCACAATCACTATAAGCGTATTGATTCCAAAGGGACTTCGGACGAAGTCGAACTGCAAAAGTCCAATATCCTCCTCGTCGGACCGACGGGTAGCGGTAAAACCCTTCTCGCTCAGACTCTTGCGCGCATTTTGAACGTTCCGTTTACCATTTCCGACGCGACCAACCTCACCGAAGCCGGCTACGTGGGCGAAGACGTTGAAAACATCATTCTCAACTTGCTTCAAAACGCTGACTACGACGTGGAATTGGCGCAACGCGGCATCGCTTATATTGACGAAATCGATAAGATTGCGCGCAAAGGCGACAACCCATCTATCACACGCGACGTATCTGGCGAAGGCGTGCAGCAAGCTCTTTTGAAAATTATCGAGGGAACTATCGCTAACGTTCCACCTCGCGGCGGAAGAAAGCATCCGCAGCAAGAGTTTCTCCAAGTCGATACGACCAATATCCTCTTTATCTGCGGCGGCGCTTTCGCAGGTCTTGAAGATATCATCGCACAACGGGTCGAAACCCAAGCCCTCGGCTTTGGCGCCGACATCAAGTCTAAGAAAAATAGAAACGTGACCGAGCTTCTTCACAAGTGCACGACAGCGGACCTTTCGAAATTCGGTCTTATCCCCGAGTTCATCGGACGTCTCCCCGTGATTTGTACCTTATCCGCACTGACAGAAGAGGCGATGATCGAAATCTTGACCAAGCCTAAGAATGCGATTGTTAAACAGTTTCAAAAGCTGTTCGATTTCGAAAATGTTGAGCTTAAGTTTACGGACGGGGCGCTTCGCGCGGTCGTTAAAGAAGCTATCAAGCGTAAGACCGGAGCTCGGGGCTTAAGGGCGATCTTAGAAGAGTCCATGCTCGATATTATGTACGAGATCCCAAGTGAGACTTCGATCAAGGAAGTGGTTATCACGGAAGAGAGCATCCTGAACAACTCTCCACCGATTTTGGTCTACCGCACGGAAGAAGAAATTCTTCGACAGAAAAACGCGGCTGAAAGCAAGCGCGATTTCGGAACGGGGCCGGCAAAATAATTTTTAAATGCCGGTTCTGTACCTTTCAAATAACTCTATCCTCCCTTGCATTGTTGCGCTAAAATAGATAAAGAGCAATAAGCAGAAACCATTATATTTTTTGCCGACAGAGTGGCAAGGAGAGCATTTATATGGGTGATGCCACAAAGAAAATAGACGGTGCAAAAGTCGTCGAGATACCGCTTTTGCCGTTAAGAGATATCCTTGTTTTTCCATCGACGGTCGTTCCTTTGTTCGTAGGACGTGAGAAATCGATTCACGCTCTCGAACAGGCCATGGCGTCCAACAAGAAAATTCTTCTCGCCGCGCAGATAAAAGCGAAAACAAACGAACCTTCGTCCGACGACATTTACACCGTCGGAACAATTTCAAATATCTTACAATTGCTGAAGCTCCCCGACGGAACGGTCAAAGTTCTTGTCGAGGGCCAAAAGCGCGCGCGAATTCTCGAGTATCTTCAAGCCGACGAATACTTCTTTGTCGAAGCGGAAGAACTCGACGAAGAAGCCATCGACGATGTTGAGAAAGAAGCCCTTGTCCGAACCGTTAAGATGGCGTTTGACAATTATGTGCGACTGAATAAGCGCATTCCTCCGGAAATGCTTCTCACCATTGCTGCAATCGAGGAAGAGTCGAAATTAGCGGATACGCTTGTTGCTCACCTGAGCAACTTGAAGCTGAATGACAAACAAAAGCTTCTCGAAGAAACCAATCCTATAAAACGTCTGGAAACGCTTTACGGTTTCATCCAATCAGAAATCGAAATCATGCGCGTTGAGAAGAAGATCCGCGCTCGCGTGAAGCGGCAAATGGAGAAGACTCAGAAAGAGTATTACCTCAACGAGCAGATGCAAGCGATTCAGCGCGAATTGGGAGATAAGGACGACGGCAGAGCTGAAGTTCAAGAGCTCGAGGATCTCGCTAAAGCGAAAAAGCTTTCCGAAGAAGCCCGCACTAAGATCAACAAAGAACTCAAGAAGCTCAAACTGATGTCGCCGATGTCAGCTGAAGCCACGGTTGTGCGAAACTACATTGACGTTGTGCTGTCTCTTCCTTGGGGTGAATACTCGGAGGAAATTCGTGACATACACTTTGCAAAAGATACCTTGAACCATGATCACTACGGCTTGGAAAAGGTCAAGGAACGCGTGCTGGAGTATCTGTCGGTCGGCGCGCTAGTGGAAAGCATGAAAGGCCCGATCCTTTGTCTCGTGGGCCCTCCCGGGGTTGGAAAAACTTCGCTCGCGCGAAGTATTGCCACCGCGACAGGTCGCAAGTTTGTCCGTCTCTCTCTGGGCGGCGTGCGCGACGAGGCGGAAGTCCGCGGTCATAGAAGAACTTACATCGGATCCATGCCGGGTAAGATCGTCCAGGCGGTCCGAAAGGCTGGCACGGCAAATCCCCTTATCCTTTTGGACGAGGTCGACAAGATAAGCAATGACTTCCGCGGCGATCCCTCGGCTGCTCTTCTCGAGGTTCTCGATCCAGAGCAGAACCATACATTCAACGATCATTACCTCGACCTCGACTTCGACTTGTCGAAAGTCCTATTCCTTGCAACGGCCAACTCTTTGGACACCATACCTGCGCCTCTTCTTGACCGTATGGAAATTATCCGCCTCGCCGGATACACCGAAGAAGAGAAACTCGCCATTGCGATGCAGTATTTAGTGCCTAAGCAATTGTTAGAGAACGGCCTGAAGGATCAGGACGTGGAATTTCAGTCCGCTTCTGTCCGCGAGCTTATTCGCTACTACACGAGAGAAGCTGGAGTGCGGGGCTTGGAAAGAGAAGTGGCTTCCGTGTGTCGGAAGCTTGCCAAGAAATACATGGAGAAGTACGTCAAGGACAAGGATCTCAAAGCGAAGTCCGACAGCGATCCGTCCTCGCCGAAACAAGAGAAGGCTACACCTAAAGAAATACTTAAGAGCCTCAACATCTCCGAAAAAGTCGGCATCAAGACAATTCACAAATGCTTAGGGCCGCGAAAACATCGTTTCGGCTTGCAGAATCTTACCCACGAAGTGGGCATGTGCACCGGTCTTGCCTGGACCCAAGTTGGCGGCGATCTTCTCACCACAGAGGTCACTGTACTACCGGGCAGCGGAAAGCTTACTCTTACCGGCAAACTCGGCGAAGTGATGCAGGAATCAGCACAAGCCGCTCTGAGCTATGTTCGCTCGCGCGCGAAGTTCCTGGGTATCGGCGACGACTTCTACACCAAAGTGGATATTCACATCCACGTTCCGGAAGGTGCTATTCCCAAAGACGGACCCAGCGCGGGGACCTGTATGGCAACAGCGCTTACCAGCGCCTTGACCAACCGACCTGTCAGCAAAGACGTTGCGATGACCGGAGAGATAACCCTCCGCGGGCGCGTGTTGCCGATTGGCGGCCTTAAGGAAAAAATCCTTGCGGCGCACAGAGGCGGAATTAAGAAAATCATAATTCCTATCGAAAACGAGAAAGATTTGCGCGACATACCCAAAAATATCTCAAAGGATCTCGAAATTGTTCCTGTTTCCCACATGGACAATGTCCTTCTCAACGCTCTGGTTTGGAAATCACACGTCGAAGGTGAGGAAAGCTACCAACCCGACGAGCTTTTTGAGAAACTCAAAAAAGTCACGGAAATGACCGCGAATCAGCCGCAATTGGCGATGCCGCACTAACGGCATCCCTCCTGAGCGCTCGACGTCATCAGGAGGGATCAATTTTTTCCTAGTATCGCCCTCAATACAACTCCGTAAACTCCGATAAATCCCTGTGTAATATTCCGACACAGGGCATTTTTTATGCAAAAGAAAGCTGACGCAGATTCAACGATTCGCTTTGTTGAAGATCTCAAACGTCGATGGATGGAAACAGTGGATGCACTGATCGATCCGCTCGTCATCGTCGACAACGATTACAAAATCTCAAAGGCCAATAAGGCGCTCGCGAAACTTGTCAAAGAGGACGATGTCCCCAAGGTTATTGGCAAGACTTGCTATAAGGTGTTTGCCGGCAGGAAAACTCCGTGCCCAGGCTGCAAGATGAAAGAAGCGTGGACGAGCAAGAAGCCTCAAACCTACGTCCTCGAGAATATCCGTAACGACCGCTACGTCGAAGTGACCTCTCAGCCCATTTTCAACCGCGACGGCGAAGTCGAAGGTACGGTGCAAGTCTATCGCGACAGAACCGAAGCGAAACAAATGCAAGATAAATTACTGCAGTCTGAAAAACTCGCCTCTATAGGATTGTTAGCGGGCGGTATTGCCCACGAAATCAATAACCCGCTCGGCGGAATCCTTATCTTTTCGCAAATGTTGCTGCGCGAGCTCGATAAGAATTCTTCGCACTACCAGGACGTTGTCGAAATTGAAAACGCAACCCAACGGTGCAAGCAAATCGTAGAGAGCCTTCTCGACTTTGCGCGCAGCCAGCCTACCACGACGCCTCAAGCGCAAAATGAGGACGTGGACGTCGCCGAGACGATCCTGTCGGCCCTCAAATTCGCCAAAGTTGGCCACCGATCGTCGGAAGTGGTTATCAACGAGCGCTGGTCGGACGTGCCTCTTTGGGCAAAGGCCAATCGAAACAAGCTTATTCAACTGTTTTTGAATCTTGTCCAAAACGCGTATCAAGCTATGCCGAGCGGAGGCACGCTCACACTTGAGAGTTCCCGCGTTCAACGGCAAGGGACTTGGTTTGGGCTTTTTAAAATCGCCGACTCGGGGGTTGGAATTCCAAAATCTCATCTCAAAAAGATCTTTGATCCGTTCTATACCACCAAAGGACCGGGTGAAGGCACCGGCTTGGGGCTTTCGATCTGTCACGGCATTATTCAGGAACTCGGGGGATCCATCGACGTGCAAAGTCAACCTAACAAGGGCACGACATTCACCGTCAATATTCCCGTAATGGAATCACACTTTGAGAAGCAGGCAAGTTGACCCAATGAAGAACATGCTCAAAAAATATCGAACGGCCCTCCAGATCATGACGATCCTCGCGCTCGTCAGTCTGCTGAGCGTCATCGTTGCGAGCATGACCCAAGTGGAGCAGGCTTCGAGAATCGCCTACCTCGGAACTCCTTACGTCTTTATCTGTCTCATCGTCACTCTGCTCGTTCTCGTCAGCGCCGGCTTTCATGCGGCTATTTCCTATTACGGGGAGAATGAAGGGCTTTCGAAATATTGCTTCATGGTATGCTTGTTCTCGGGAATGCTCTTCGGGATTGAAGTGATCGATAGCATCAGTCCTATTAATCCGACGACGCGCTTCGCCCTTACGCTCATCCCCAACCTAACGCTATCGTACTACTCCAGTATGGTGGCCTGGGAATCAAGCGGCCCTAAGAAGGGGACCTTTATTGTATGGATTGCGCCGACATTAATCATTTCGTGGGCGGTTGTTTCTCTACTCTATCAAGACCTTATCGACGTCAAGGACAGCCTCACCGTCGTTGGATTTCTTAGATCGTTCTCCTTATCCTTTGTGCTGATGTTTTTTCACGCCATCTTGCGGGTGAATCGCAACAAGTCAGATAAAGCGTTCGAAAAGCCCGAATCCCAGGCTCCCACCCACTGGATGTTTTTGACGATCACGGGACTGAACGCCGCGACATTGATTGTATTCTTTATCGGGCACGCCATTTCCCATTCCAACGCTTTCTCTCTCATCACGCAAGTGCCGCTTAGCAACTTCGACGTCGCATGGCTGCCTATAACCGCTTACGGCATTATGCAGCTTGCCGCTCTGCAAGAACATAAGACTGTGAGCGAGATGTTGTCGCGCCTTCCGTCCGAACACGCGCGCCGATTTCTGATAAGACACAAACAGGAAACTTCGACCTGGGCGGCAAGCACGGGGATGCGCACGTCGAGCTTTATTCTCGACCACGACCCCTACGACCAGACGTCGTCGCAATTGACGGCCACCATAGGCCACATCCGCCGCGAAGAGATCAACCGCGCTATTCAAACGATTTTGGGCAACAAGCTTCTCTCATGCAATTCCCTAGGCAACCAGATTCACGGCACGCTTGATCCTGAGAATTCCATACGGACGACTGTGGATCTATTGTCGCTCTTCTGCGCCATCTACTTAGACGCAGCGCATCTGATCGAAAGAAAACTGAAACGCCTCGCGAGCCTCTTTCCCATTATCGACGAAAACCTGGGGAAACTCGTGTCTCCCAAGGAAATTGAAGCATCCCAATCCAAGCTCGAATGGTTGTTCTACTTTGATTTTGTTTGGATTGACGAGCATGTCATTGGCAAAGACGATCGCATCAGCTACGAGGTAAGCACCGCCGACCTGAAGTTCTCAACGCGTAACGATATCCTCGCGCAACTGCAGAAGGAGAACCGGACCGGCAACTTCATTTGGATCGGGGAAAAAGCTCGCGAACGACTGCAGCTCGAAGCGCCGTTTTTGGCCAACGTCATTGAAGAATGGGACGTGTCGCTGAGGAATCACAACCTTACGATCTATCTGATCAAGTTCGAAGAACTTATTCCACGAATCCAAAAGTACTATAATCTTGATGAAATACGAACTTCCCTAAAAGACTACGAACCCACAGTAGACGGCAGGAATTTCCTCCGTTTCATCGAAGCCAAGATAGAAGAAATTCAAAACATCGAAGACGTCAACGAAGTGCTTGGATCTCTAAGCGCGTATTCCTACTATGGATTTAAGGAGCGCGACGCAGCTTTACAAACCGTTTTGACTGTTTTTCAACACGTACAAAAAATCACGTCCAACTTCTCGATTGCTCCAGAGAACGCCGCTTTTCTCAAACGCCGCTTCAACGAAACCGTAATGCAAATCGGTTACCCCGGACAACTCATGCACGTCGCCAACACTTCCAAGCGCGCTATCAGAGACGTGGAGCGCCTCTTCGAGGTTTGTCTCGATACGCACAACCCGAGGTTTAACGAGGCTTGGCTCTTTTTGGCAACAACCGATGCGAGTCGATATAGCCATGAGGATCTTCGTAGACTTTTGGCACTCGTGCAGACAGCTATAGCCGACGAAAACGCCCGAAAACAAAAGATTGTGACGAAGAAAATCGTCGAAGCCTTTTTTAACGTTAGCCAGTATCTGAGCGCCATGGATCAGGACATCATAAAGAATCTCCTCGACGGCATTGGCTTGTTCCTCGTGGAGAAACAAGTGGACGCCGAGACGTGCTGCCTATTCTTAGACGGAAAGATTTTCCTCGAAAAGAAATTCGAGATGTCCTTTCCGCTTCACCCTCAACTCCTTCACTCCTTGGGGCAATACTTCGGCCAGCTGTACCATCGTCTCGGTCCCAAGTCCGCGACGATCGCTTCCATTTCGACGCGTTGGAAACAAGTTTCCTGATGCGTTCCTTAAGGTTGAACATGCGTCACCCTGCAGTCATAGCAATAAGTATAGCGAGCTTTCTCTTGTTGATGGCGGTTGACCTTGCCTTCGCAGAAACTTTTAAAGGCGGGAAAATAAACGGGGAGAACCTCCTTGCATGCGGAGGGCAGAACGCCCATCCCGAGACCGACAGCTTTGCCGGCTTAGGAAAGCGCCACTATGACGAAGAATCGCGGTACTGGGACGGATTGCGACAACAGTGGGCATTTTGCGCAGGTAAGTACTATCCAAACACTCATAAATTTCACTCCGAACCGGCGGGACTCTTTCTCTCCGGTGAATACCTACCCTATCTTTTCACGCTTCTACCAGGACGCGATTATACGGCCGGAATTATCGTTCCTGGCATCATCGCCGGCATTGGCTTTGCCGGTTCGCTCGTCAACAGACCTGTTAGTTCAAGCGAAAAGTCGGACGTTGATTCGCCCGAGGTCAAGGAGCAAGCGCCGAGCGTCGATTTTATGCTAGGCCCGGCAATTGCGTTCGGCTTCCAGTATCGAGTTCTCGCCGCAGAGTTCTCGGCAATGGCGGAAGCGGTACCGAGCGTAAGTCTCGTGAGCGGGAAGACGAGCAGCACTGTTTATTTTTCCGTTGGATTTGGGATTTATTCGGTGAATTAGGCCTGTTGACGTTTGCTTTGAACGCGGGCTGATTTCATTTCCGTTGACCTTAGCGTGGCCACGACAAAAAGGTTCAGGGTGAGGACCTCAACCTGAACCGTTGGAAAAAGACCAATACTGACTTACTTAATCTTCGCTTCTTTGAAGACAACGTGCTTCTTTACGCGAGGATCGTATTTCTTAAGCTCGAGCTTGTCGCGTGATTTTTTGCGCGCTGTTGTATAGAAGTAACCTGTTCCCGCTGTGGAAACGAGTCGGATCAGCTCTCTGTTTTGCTTCTTTGCCATTCTCACACCTTAATCAATAAAATCGCAATGACCGTAAGTATCAGGAAAACCGTGACATATCAAGGAGAAAGTCTACGCTTTGGGTCCGATCATCGTCTCGGGACGGACCCATTCGTCAAAAGTCTTCGAGTCGATGAATCCGAGTTCCAAGGCCGCTTCTTTGAGCGTTTTTCCCTTAGAGTGTGCATGCTTAGCTACTTTAGCCGCTTTGTCGTAGCCGATGACAGGATTAAGAGCCGTTACGAGCATCAAGGAGTTATCCAGGTGCTTCTTAATGACGTCGCGGTTGGGCTCGATTCCAGCCACACAGTTGTCTTGCATGCTTTGCATCGAATCGCCCAGCAGGCGGACGGACTCGAGGAGGTTATGGATCATAACGGGTTTGTAGACGTTGAGCTCGAAATGCCCCTGGCTGCCAGCTATGCCGATGGCGACGTCGTTACCCATGACCTGACACGCGACCATGGTCATGGCTTCCGCTTGGGTGGGGTTGACCTTGCCCGGCATAATGGAGCTGCCCGGTTCGTTTGCGGGAAGGATTATTTCTCCAATGCCCGAACGTGGACCGCTACCGAGCAACCGGATGTCGTTTGCAATTTTGAGCAAGGCGGTAGCCAAGGTTTTTAAAGCACCGCTGGCGTTGACGATCGCGTCGTGCGCCGCAAGGCCCATGAATTTGTTGCTACCGGACACGAACGGCAATCCCGTTAAAGTTGCGATCTTTGCCGCGACGTCGGCCGCGTAATCGGGATGTGTGTTAAGCCCCGTGCCTACGGCGCTGCCGCCTAATGCAAGCTCGTATAAGCCGGTCAACGTCGATTTGATTGCATTTTCCGAGAACTCGAGCTGCGCCGCATAACCGGAAAACTCCTGCCCTAATGTAAGCGGAGTTGCGTCCATGAGATGGGTGCGACCGATTTTTACGATATTCTTGAATTCGTCAGCCTTCTTCTTTAGGCCGTTGCGCAGGTGCTTCAGAGCCGGCAGGAGTTGTTCATGGATAGCGAGAACCGCACTGACGTGCATTACCGTCGGAAAACAATCATTCGATGACTGTCCTTTATTGACGTCGTCGTTGGGATGGATGGGGGCTTTGCTACCTATTTTGCCGCCGGCGATTTCGATCGCGCGATTGGAGATCACCTCGTTGGCGTTCATATTCGTCTGCGTTCCGCTGCCCGTTTGCCATACGACTAAAGGGAAGTGCTCGTTGAGTTTACCGCCGATAACTTCATCGCATGCCTTGACGATAAGATCCGCCTTTTCCTTCTCGAGCTTGCCGAGTCCAAAATTGGTCATCGCCGCGGCTTTTTTCACGATGCCAAACGACTTGATCATGATGGGAGGAAACCTATGTCCGCCAATCTTGAAGTTTTGGATGGAGCGTTGTGTCTGGGCTCCCCAATATTTGTCCCCCGGAACTTGAATCTCACCTATAGTGTCTGTTTCCGTTCTGAAACTCATAGCTTCTCCCTTTGAGTAGGCGGCTAAATTAACGATATTTTCAGTTTTTTTCAAGGCACCAAATTACCTGTTGCAGCTGCTCGTGTGAACAAGAGATAATATAAGCAATCAAGAGGAGAAAATTTGAATCGGGGCCGTAGCTACCTAGCTATTATTGTATTTTTTGTATCGGTCGCAGCGCCTAGATTGGGCTTTTCACAAGCTCCGCAAGGCACGCAAGCTCCCCTCACGACCGAGACGCTCGAAAAGCGCGCTTCTCTCTACCGCTATGCCGTGGAGTTGTTTTCAGCAGGTCAGTTTGAGGAAGCGTTCCAGATATTTCAAAGCATCGCAAGCCAGTACCCCAATTACATCCCCGCGCAAATAGGTCTTGCGCGATCGCATTATCATCTGGAGAGGATGGTTGAAGCTTACAAGGCCTTCGCGAAGGTGCCCTTGAAGACCCTCAGCGATGAGGTTGCTTACGAATATGCGTACAGTCATTTTGCCAACCGGGATTATGAAAACGCTCTCAAAGGATTCCGGCGCGTCCGTCGAGGCAACAAGCTTTTTGGCATGGCCAATTATTTTGGCGCCGTTGCCGCCGTCAAAACCAACCGGTACCAAGTCGCCAGCCGCATGATCGATAACGCGGTGAATCTTCCCCGCAAATACGCGATCAGTCGCGAACTTTATGAAAAACATATTGATGAGATCATGGCGGACAAACAAGCGTCAGAACTCAAGACGAAGGAAGGCAAGGTCAAGGCCGAGAAGGCCCCCGATGCAAAGCCCGCTGAATATGCGCACGGCGGTTTCCAGGGTATCGCCAAAGGCGCCGCGTTTGCGACGGAATTCAAACGGCAGTATACGGGTTACCAGTACGAAAAGAACGAAGAGAACGACTTTCGCACGAACTCTTTTACGTTTAAAACAGGGTATATGTACGCCTTTACCCCGACTCAAAAGCGCAGTGCCGTTGTGGGGGTAAACGGCGTTTTAGCGGCACAGCAAAAGGACTCCGCGACGGCGGAAATCAAGGCCGACGATGAGCCGAAAGATCGAGACATCGCCTTCACCAAAAAAGCGGATGTAGCGGGACAGCTCTTTTACGAACATCCGTTCGCCGAGAGCCTTTGGGCTTCCGTCTCCCTCTCGGTCGAGCAATCCTACCCTGATCTGGGCGCTGAATTCGGCAGCAATGACAAGAGCGTCGGATTCTTGTTAGGCATGCAGGGTGATATCACCACAACGGGGAACATCTCGTATAACAATTCTGCGGACAGCGAGGCTCCGCTATACTCCTTCACGGAAGAATCAGGATCGGTCAGCAGCACAGTTTTCGGCTGCGCATCAACTCTGACCTTGCGGGCTCGGCAATTCTCCTATCTGAAAGATTCTCAGAGCGGAGAGCAAACCGATTACAAAGGTACCCTCGAAGTGGGCCTTCCCCAATTTTGGGATATCAAGACAACCTTGAAGGGCAACGTTCAACTGCAAAAAGACATGTATGACTATGGCGTTCCCGGTGGCGATGTTGCTGAGGGCGAGGAAAAAAAGGAAGGCACTGCCACCTACGACATCATGTCTTACTCGGGGGTTTTCTCGATTAGCAGGAAATTTTTCGGTTGGCTGTCTCTATCCGGCGAAGCTCTCGGAGAAAAACGCTCGCTCCAGAATATTCAGATTGTCGATGCCGCGGGCGCCGAGTTCCCTGAAGTCGAGATACTCACGAAGGAATACAATTTCATTTCGTATATGGCAGGAAAAATCTCGATTGACTTGGCGTTCTAAACGATGAAGAAGGACGAGGACAGGCTTTATTGCATTAAGAAGTAACGTGATACAACGAGATGCCCGACGCGCTTCGCGCTGGGCATGTCGATGTCCCAACCCCTAATCAACAACAAGCCGTTTTTGCAAATCGATTATCGTCAAATCCTTCGCGGCGCTTCGCGCAAGAATAGCCGAAATCTGCTGTCTTTCGCCTTCGCCGATATTGGATTTAGCGACCACGTCGAGAAGTTGACTTGAGAGACGGTCCTTTTCCATATAGACACGGAGTGTCCAGTACCAGTGCTCTTTGGGGATGCCTTTGAGCCAGTTGAGACCTTCGTTGTACACGACAAAGCTCGCAATCGAAGAAGCGATGATCGCAATTTTGTGCGGATCGGGAAGTTTTTCTAGAATTCGACTGCGGTACTGATCGCGCAGAAGTGGCGGACAGTGGCGCACGACGATTTCTTGATAGAACGGATCGGCGATGACCTCATCCTTTTTCTGCGTCAATTCGTCCAACATGATGTCGGTGATGGTGTTGATCTCTTTTGAAATATCCAGCGAAAGTTCTACAAGCGTTTTCTGACCGTCGTACTGGACGTAGCTTCGGAACAGAAGTTTTGCTTCGGCATCAGCCTTGGCTCGCAGGATTTCAATGACTTCTTTAACGTACTGTTCTTTGATCGTGCGGAATTCTTGTTGCGTCATAATGAGAGATGCAATGATCTCGAAGGACGAACAAATAACGCCGGTCTTGTTGGCGCTGGAGTCCTTGATAATCAAAACTCCAGTTTCCTGAAGATGCTTCCGCGCTTCAGCCGTGAAGAAGATGTTGGCGCCTTCGACGATCGCCCGCAATGTCGGCTTGCCGTCCTTATTCAGGAATAGTTTCCAGTTCTTCTCGTTGACAGAGTATGGTCTGCCTCCGCCAGGTATGAAGATATCGGCATAGAGTCTCATATAAGACTCGTTTCGAAGCTTGATGTTCTCTATCGTGTCAGCCGTAATGACAAAAGCCTCGGCCGACGAACTGAGTTTGGCCTTACTAAAACAAGAAACCGACGAACTTTCTCGCACAAGCCGAAGCAATTCGTCCCACGCCAAACCGTTGGGGTCATAGGCACAGCCGTAGCCATCGGCAATGAGGACCACACGGGCATTTTCGCCGTATTCGCGATGGAGAATCTTGAGTTCGTTCCCTGCAACGTCGCCGTCGGGTCCACCGGTTATTTTTATCGTAAACTTTTCCTTAGTCGGACTGATCCCAATCGCATGGAGCATGTTGTCCACATATACGTTGAGGCCTTCGGATGTGACGCCGTATTCCTTGTGGTTGATGCCGTCGCCTGGTTTTGAGGACATAAAGGCGCGTGCGTACTTGTATCCGCGTCTTTCAGCCTGCTCGGGAATCCAGGTGATGAGCTCGTTGGTGATGTTCTCGTCCGGCCCGAGATAAATGATCTCGCTTTTGTCGTAATAGCTGATGGTGTGAGTAAGTCCCTTTTCATGCGACTCGTCCTCTTCCACAAGCAAATCGAGAAGCGCGTTCACAGCCCCCTTTACGACTTGATCCCGATGACCGCCCGGCTTAATAACCACAACGGCCTTCGATCCGCCTTCGGGAATATCCTTGTTTTTCAACTGCTGCGCGAAGCTCAAACCATATACTTCGTCGAAAAGTCCCGCCAAAGCGTAATCGTAATCGCCGTTGTTGCGAGGCATAACAACGCGCATGCCGCCGCGAGAAATGTCCTTCCAACGGACGTGAAACATTCGATAATCTTTACCGGTTACGAAGAATATTCCGAACGGTTTGTCTTTGTAGAATTTCGAGTCCAAAACATCGGGGGACAAGCGGAAAGCGTGTCCTGTCTTCGTTCCATGAAAATAGTTCGTTTTCAAGCAATGCGTGACGAAGTTGATGCACTCTCTGAAGATATTGCGATCGACTTCCTCGATGATATGTTCGATCTGCTGTTCCATTTCCGCAGCGGTAGCTTCGAACTGATTTGTCTTTCGCTCCTTTTCTTTGAGTGGATCGAACTTGATTCTAAAGAGATTAACAACTTTTTCGGTTAGATCGGCGTATTTGAAGAATGTGCTGCGAATCCTATAGTTGGTATATGCGTAGGGATTGTGCTTGCTCAAGAACAAGTGGCACCAGGTACCCAAGGACCGAATGAAATTTGCTGAGTTGATGGAATAATTATAAGGTTCGCGCGCGAACAAGGAATACTCGTCGTTGTCCACCCACCCTAGTGTCCGGAGCGCCTTAACGAGCTTCATCGCCGGGATAAAATCCTTGGTAACCTTCTCGCCGGAAGCGTGATTGACGATAAAATGCATCACGCAGATCGACTCTGAGTAACCTTTGCTCAGATTGACGATAAAGGCGCGGCCAATATTAAAATCATAACGATGGAACAAGTGAAGAACAGGCTCGAGGATCTCGGCGGCGTTGACGTTCTTAAGGCCTATGGTCAAGCGCGCCGTAGGAGAATTTTCAAAGCAGTCGAGGAACGTGTGCGCACCCTCGTGCGTGAGCATGTAGTGCACCATCCGATAAGTGATGGAAAGGCGCGAGGCCGTCGCATACATGACAAGATCGTTGTCAAGATTCTTGACATAACGCTCGATAGACTCCGCGGCATCAGGAAACTCCGTAAGCATCATCTTCTTTGCAACTTGAACCTTTTCCATGATTCGCTTGTTCACAAAGTCGAGGTCTTTCGCCTCGGAGCAAAAGAAGGTCGACAAGAACAAGAGATTGTCTCGCGAAAAGTAGAGTCCGCCCATTTTAATCTGCTGGGACGACAACTTCTTGGCCATGTCCACCAAGATTTTCCTATCGCCTCCAGGACCTATGTAGGTCACCTTTGATTTATCGCGATCCCACAATTCGACGGTTTGCTTCGTTTCAAAAACGTGGCCTGTGATGATGGCCGAAAGGTGTCGGACTTTTTCCTGACGAGGCGTTGTCTGATAGTAAATCTTGGGCATGTTGTTGAAAAACCAAGGCGTCAGAATCGAGATACTCTGATCAAGGCCCACGCGCACCGTATCCGCTATGTCGTCAATGTAGGTTTCAAGTTGCTCGGGAGAAATGTCTTTCTCATAGGAAGGAAGTTCGTCTTCTTCGCCTAATTCCCGTTCAAAACTGTCTTTGTTCTGATTTACCGAAACCACTGTTTAACTCCTTTGTTACCCTTTTCTGCCAACCGCTTTCGCCCACTTGTCTTCTAACTTGTAGAGCGATCCGGGTGACAAAATCGTTGTACCATTTTCCATCAACAAGTCGACAACGTCGTCCGCTGGCGTTCGACCTCGGTCCGTGAAAATATCTTTGTATGTAGTAAGTCTTTGCAATGAACTCTCTCCCTGAAAACAGGAAGGTAACTTAACGAAGCCTTCACAAGCGAGGTCCATCACTTTCTTTGCGAGCGCGCCTAAATTCTCGTCCCGCAGACCATAGCTGCTCTTGGTAAGGTTCGCTTCCACGTTGTTGACGGTGGGAAGCAGAAGGTCATATACCCTATTCAACGTGGAGTTGTCGTACAACAAAGCCGTGTAGAAAGCCGCTGGTACGCTCTGCCAAACTCGACTCTGACAATCCACGGATCGCAGTTCCAGGAAGCCTCGAGCTCTGACCTCGGGAAAATGGAGCGACATATGGGTTTCAAAATCCTGAGGGGTTGGTTTTATTCCTTTGTAGCCAACGCGCATCCACTCGAGAAAGGTTATGGGCTTCTCGGGGACCTCGAAGTTGAGCGCTTGAACAAAAACTACCCGCGCGTGCAGAACGTCGTCCAAATAAGAATTGACGCAATGGGCTTTCGTCAGATTCTTAACGAGGTCGCCAAGCTTCGGAATGCCGGTTCGTGAATTATCCAGCTTTTGCCAAACATGTGCGCGATAGCTGAGCCTGTCGGTCAGGTCGCGATCCACGACGGGCGAATAGGCGAAGGTCGCCGTCCCGATGGGAGCCAGTAAATTCGCGACCAGATATCGTTTCGCAAGCGTTTCTTCGTCTTCGCCAAAATCGAGGTTCACCTGCAATCCGCAGGTTTGGCGCATCATCCGCCTACCGAATTCCCCTATCGACGTAAAGTATCGATCCATCGCAAGGTAGCGCGGCTTCTTCATCTGCAAGGAAATCTCGTTGACGGTCTGCCATGGGTTAATGCCCGCTTGCACGACTCCAACGCCTTTAGCCAGGAAGGCTTCGTCCAGCATACGCTGTAGACTTTCCATCCTACCGAGCGCTTCCGATAAACAGGGATAAGGTTTGGACGAAAACTCGACCTGCGACCCGGGTTCGAAAGTAATAAAATCTTGCTCGGAAAGATTAACGGATATGAGGCGTTTTTCGTCGTCGACGGTTTCGAAAACCGGTTCGCCGCCGTACATCTTTGCGCCCTCCGCAAGGATGCTGCCGATGTTGGCGCTTCCTGATCCCCACAAGGGAATAACCTGCGGCTTCGTGCTTTCTTCGTCCTTTTTCCAAAACACGAACATCTCGACTTCAAGCCCGACCATGCCCGGCCATTTAGGGTATTTCTTGTGGTATTCCTGCGGCTGAAGGCGAAACACAAAATCGTGAACTCTTTCTTTGCAAGAGTCGATTGTGGCTAAGTCTTTTTGTTGGAGGGACGGCAATGTCTTGCCCTTTGTAGTGGAACTCAAAAGCAAACTTCTTTTCAAGTTTTTCTAGGGACCTGAGCTTGCTTCGACGTTTAAAGCAAAGTCAGTTATACCGTTTTTTCTTATAGTATCAATGAGTTTTACGACAGCGCCATGGGGTGCTCCCTCGTCAGCCGCTATGAGGGCTTGCAACGGTCTTTGCAACTTCTTCTTTTCCTCGATTATTCTTGGAATATCATCTAGTTGAATTGCAGAACCATCGATAAAATAGTGGGAATCCTTGTTGACGACAAACGCGAGCGACAACAGGCTCGAATCGACGCTTTCACCCGTTGCAGCTTTGGGAAGAGTTAAGTTGATGGACTGGTTGTTGATATAGTTTGCCGTCACCATGAAAATGATGAGCAACACGAGCATGACGTCGACAAGCGGGGTGACGTTAATCCCGGTAATTTCTTCGTCGTCCTGAGATGAACCTTGCGCCATACCGTCTCCTTAAACAAAATGCGTAGCAATGATCTTCTTAACTGCTTCAGCGTTGGCGAGCTTATTCTTAATGACGCGTTGAAACCCGTTGTAAGCAATAACGGCGGGAATGGCCACGACGAGGCCCACGGCGGTTGACACCAAAGCTTCCGATATGCCCGCCATGATGACCGAAGGACCTCCGCCCGGATTGTTGGCGAGATCGTGAAACGCTTGAATAATACCGATAACCGTCCCGAACAATCCAATAAAAGGAGCGTTGTTGCCCAGCGTACCCAAAATAACAAGACCGTGATCCAAGGATCCTCTCGAACTTGCGAGATAACTGCTGACGCTTTCTTCCATTGCCTGCGCGCCCTTGTCCTTGTACTTGAAGGCCTCGAGAGCCGCCTGACACTCAAGGGCAGAATTCCCTTCGCAAAGCTTGGTAATTCCGTCGACGTCGTTTTCGCGCAGTTTAGCAGTAAACTCTTGTAGAAATCGGCCAAAGTCGAGGCGCATCCGGCTAAAGAAAATCAAACGCTCAATCATGACCGCAACAGATATGACGCTAAGCCCGAGGAGCAACCAGAGAACCCATTCGCTTCCGATCAAGGTAAAACTTAAAAGCTTTTCAACGATGTTAAATTCCATAGGCGGCCGTTACTCCTTGCAACTTGAATTAGTCCTATGATGATAAAGAACTAGCTCTATAAAAGGAAGACGAAAACAAACGAAACCTTCTCAGGTTAGTTCTAACCATTTTGCAACTTCAGCCTCATAGATAAGAAAGCTGGCAAGTTGTGCGTCCAGTCTTTGTGACGCCACTCGAACGAGCCCTTGGGGTTCGCCGTTCTGATAGAGATTGGCAACGTCCCACGGCTCGTAACGACGCAGGAACGTACTTGTCGCCTCTATCTTCTCCGCACGGGATACCGACCAACCGTGTGGGATCCGCTCGAATAGGTATCCCGTGTCGTCCCAAGGCTGCAAAAAGAAATACGGTCGTTCGACGCCGAGTTTCCCCGCTTCGAAACGATATTTAGGGGCGATACCCCGCTTTCGCGTCTCTTGAATTTTTACATGAAGGTATTTCTTCAGCCTTTCGAAATGCTGATCAACTGCCGCTTCGACCTGAACAAGCTGATAGTTAGGAGGCGCCATGCGTTCTGGGCGCGCCTTAACAAGAGCCGCACGTTTCTCTAGAGGAGAAGGGCTTTCCACTTTTTTAGCAGGAAAAAACCATTTTTTAAGATGAAATCTTGACAACATGCCAAAATCCCCGTACTAATCTTATTTAACGCCACGCAGATTGCGGGAGTAGCTCAGTTGGCTAGAGCGTCGCCTTGCCATGGCGAAGGTCGCGGGTTCGAGTCCCGTTTCCCGCTCCACAATGTCTCAGATTCCATTATAGTATATTTTTCTGACGTTTTTAGATCCTCGGCAAAACTTGCCTGAGTTAGGGAGAGTGCGCTGTCGAATTGTCGGATCTTTGATGAAAACAGGACTGAAATAGACCCTCAGCCCAGTATTTTTCCTCCTGCTTCTCTCGGTCGCTAACGTAGTCCGTGTATTGGAGCGTCTCGGCTAGACGATTTGTAAAACAAACGCAAGTCTCGCGAAAGGTTTCGCTCGGTTGTATCCGAGTTTCGCCCGCCAGACACTTATTCAAAACCCCCGCCTCCTCGTTGGAACTCCAGAGAGATTTGCTGCTTTCTTCTGCCCCCGCCGTGGTTTGCGCTCTGGATTGCGTCTCAGCTTCAGCCCTTTGATTTTGCGCTTCTTCCTTTTTCGCTTCCATCGACTGCAGCTTGTCGGGATTGCGAACTCTTTCTACCCGACAAGATATCGTGCACACGAAAAATACGGCGATTGCGGCTCTCATCATCTTTTACCTCGCTGCCTTAACGAAGACCAACGCCCGAAACGGTACCGCTATGTTCAGTAACGACGGTACTGCCGCTGACCGATTTGAACACGTAATTAGCTTGATTCCCTGAGAACGTCAGAACAAGGTAGCCGAACGCTTCTTTCGACCAAACGTAGTTGCTGCCGACGTCTCGCAGATCCCGTCCGCCTCCGCCGCTAACCAACAATCGGGTTCCCGACACAACGCCGGAATCTTCGAGGTCGTGATCGTGTCCTGCAAGGTACAAGTCAAATTTGCCAACAATGGCGTTGTCCAAGAAGGTCTTAAGAGACCCAGACGCATTGCCGTGCTCGCCGGAACTTCGATAGGGATGGTGAGCCATCGCAATGGAGAATTTGCAGTTGGGATGCTTCGCCTTCTCGGTCACGCGCCAGGATTGTTGTTCCGTGAAGCGGAAGTTCGAATCCATGGAAAAGAGGCAAACGTCCCCCGGGAAATCGACCGCATAGTAGTAGTTCGGATAAAATATTTTTCCGGGGAATTGGTTGGCGAGGCTCAGCCAGACGGACTCATTGCCGTCGTGATCATGGTTGCCCAGACTCATGTAAAAAACAAATCCGGCCTTGTTGAAAAACGCTTGGTAAGGTGTTTTGAACTTGGTCGTAAACTGCGAATCGCTCGTGCTGCTTAGACCGGAAGAATAAATGATGTCGCCCGTCATGAGGAATGCCGAACAACCCTCGGCAAGCATCGCTTTCGAAACGTTCATCTGTGCTGTGCCGGCGGTGCCTGTATCTCCGACAACGCAATATTTCGCGGAGGAGGGTGTTGCGACCGTAACGACGGCGGTATCTGTCACCGTCTCCGCACCGTCATTCAGCGAAGCCGTTACGGTATATGTTCCCGTCGCGGTATAGACATGCTGCAAAGCGAAGGTGTTATTGGAATTGATAACCGGGCTTTCCGTTGTCCCGTCGCCGTAATCAACGACGAGAGCCAACTGTGCGTCGTCAGGATTCGTCAGGCTTCCGGTGCTCGAAAACGGTTGGTTCACGATAACGGATTTGTCGGGTCCCGCGTTCACGCTTAGGACTGGTTGCGAAACAGTGAGGCGTAGTTTTGGCGGTACCGATCCTTCTTTGCTGCTGTATGATGCGGCGTCAGACGACGTGCTTGACATTCGTATGCTATATGTTCCGTCTCCTTTAATGTACGAGCTCAAATCCACGCTTATGACAGACCCTGAACTTACGCTTCCCCGCGTTGCTATCTGGGTTCCTTTGGCGGGAGCGTTGTTCCACGTCACGGTGTTTTCCGCCCAGGAGCTTGTCGTTTGGAAAAACTGTCCTCCGTTGCTGGAACTGTCGGTGACGCGAAGATCGAGCAGTGCCTTTGATACCGTTGCCGCACCCACACCGGTCACGTTAAACCTCAAGATCGAATCTGTCCGCGGGCTGCTATCAACCGTGAAGGTTGTGAGGCTGCCTCGGTTGGTAGAGGGCGAACCAGAATCAAGACGCGCATCTGCAACGGGAGAGAAAACAAGTTCTCCGCCGCTCGGAGGAGGTGGCGGCGGGTTGGTCACGCCGGTGTCAACGACGATTTCAAGCCGCGGTTTTGTCGTGCTTTCTTTGGAACGATACTCGGCACCGTCACTCGAAGTTGAAGAAAACCTAAAGCTGTATTCCCCGTCACCGGTCACAGCACGCGTGATATCAAATGTAGCAGAGTTCCCGCTTGACACCGAATTGGCCGAGAACAGGAGGATTCCAGCAGCCGGAGCGTTGTTCCACGTTACCGAAGATTCCGTCCAGTTTGTCGCCGTGGAGGAAATGTTGCCTCCCTTTGACGAAGAGTCCGAAACGCGCATAATCAAACGGACGCTTTGGATCGCGCTGGTCCCCACTCCCGTAACATTGAACTTGATCAAGAAGTCGCGCCTTGGAGAACCGTCCACATCCAAGTCTGTCGTTGCGCCATAATTTTTGGTGGGAGAATCCGGATTAAGGGTCGCGTCTGCAATCGGGGTAAACGCCAACGTGTTGAGAAGTCCGACGTCGTGCTCCTCGGATCGCGTGCCATCCTGGCCCATAAATGAGACTTTGCCGCAGCTTGAAACCGCAAACAGAAGAATCCAAGTCATCCATGCCTTGAGGATTGTCATATGCGCTCCAAAGAGGTTTTATCCCTTTGGTGTCGGCAAATAACTTACTGTTATTAAAGGAAAAAAGCGCCATCGCTTGGCGCTTTCTCGAACTTTTGCTGTTTTTTTCTGAGATTCTAATGAACTGCCAGGGACAACGAAAAGAGCGACCTATGGTCTTACGCACAACGTCCTGAACCCGCTGTCGCCCTTGTCCTCAGAGTTCATACTACCCGTACTAATGCCGCTTGTCCTTGCTTCGTCCGGTGTTTCCGAACGAGTCGTCGCCGTCCAGTAATATGTGGTCGACAACGCCAGTTTGTTTGTCGCCTTCAGAGCCCAAACGTTGTCGATGTAGGCCTGGTGCATTTCCTTGAGCGTTGCCAGTCGCCAGTCGGTATAACCGCCGTAGGTCCTATCGTAGCAGTTGCTAATCGCGTCTTCCCAGTCGCTGGCAGAGTTCACGTCCTTCGCCCACATCGAGTTCGTTACTCTGTCGACGAAGATACAGGCTTCGCTGCCGTTACAAGTATTGTCGCCCGACGTACCGCCACCCGCGCCGTTGTCGGCAGCGTCCAACATATCCCAAGTCGCCGCAGAACCAATATCCCATCCCGCAGGTCCGGTTGTCGGGAAGGAGCCACCGTCGTTGTAGTCGTCTATGATGTCGAAAGGATCGCTGCCCGCCAAGGCACCGTCGCCTGAACTTCTGCTTTGGATCGACGTGTTGGTATTACCTTTATAGAATGTCAGCGAACCCGCAACGCCACCTACAGTTAAACCTTTTCGGATATCCCACGCTGTGTAAGCGCCGGTGTTGGCTGCCTTGTAAGTTGAAGTCGTGATACACGCTGTTTGGCCGTCGGCGCTGCAGTTTGTGCTAGCCAAAGATCCGGCCGTACCGAAAATATTCGTTCCGCTTGCGATCTTTGCCGCCACGATATCGCTATCGCCTGTTCCGGTATGTCGGGTACCCGTCGAATCCCAGTACTCAAAGGATGTTGCCCCGTCTTTAACTTGGGTATTAAATGTAGTGTTGGTAAGGTCGTCTGTCGAGGTTGCTCCGGCAATAACAACCGCAGAGCCCGCGACGCCCGCTATGGTAATGCCCGATTTTATGTTGCCTGCAAGCACTTCCGTCATTTTTGCCGACTTATAGGCAGCCACGGTTATGCAACCCGTCGTTCCGTCTGTCGAACAATTGCTATGCGATTCTTGCGTTACCGAACCGGCAATTCCCGCGATTGTCGCGCCTGATTTGATATTACCTGCAACCGCTACCGACATATCTGCCGCCTTGAAGGCAGCCACTGTCACGCAACCCGTTGCCCCGTCTGTTGAACAGTTGCCGTGCGTTTCTTGTGTTACGGAACCCGCAACTCCGGCGATTGTTGCGCCAGACTTAATGTTGCCCGCTATGGCGGAGCTCATGTCCGCGGACTTATAGCTTGCAGTGGTGACGCAACCCACGGTTCCGTCACTTGAGCAAGAGCTATGCGATTCAACAACCACAGATCCCGCAATGCCGGCGATTGTCGCGCCTGACTTAATATTTCCTGCAACGGCGACGCTCATGTCGGCAGACTTAAAGCCGGCCACTGTCACGCAGCCTACGGTACCGTCTGAAGAACAGCTGCTGTGCGATTCCGCGACGACCGAACCTGCAACTCCGGCGATTGTCGCGCCTGATTTAATATTACCCGCGATCGCCACGCTCATGTTTGCAGATTTATAACCAGCGACGGTCACGCATCCGACAGCGCCATCTGAAGAACAATCGCTGTGCGATTCTGCGGTCACAGAGCCTGCAACTCCGGCGATTGTCGCGCCTGATTTGATGTTGCCCGCAACCGCCACGCTCATGTCGGCAGATTTAAACCCCGCAACGGTCACGCAGCCAATGGTACCGTCCGAAGAACAACTGCTGTGCGATTCGACGATCACCGAACCTGCAACTCCGGCGATTGTCGCACCTGATTTGATATTTCCCGCAACCGCTGCGCTCATGTCGGCAGATTTAAAGCCGGCCACGGTCACGCAACCCACTGCCCCGTCTGACGAACAATCGCTGTGGGACTCCGCTGTCACGGAACCTGCAACTCCGGCGATTGTCGCGCCTGACTTGATGTTCCCAGCCACCGCCACCGACATGTCTGCCGATTTGTATCCAACTACCGTTACGCAGCCAACCACGCCGTCTGAAGAGCAGTTACTATGGGATTCCGCGGTTACAGAACCTGCCACACCCGCGATGGTCGCGCCTGATTTAATATTGCCTGCGACTGCCGCCGACATGTCTGCGGATTTATATCCAGCTACGGTCACGCAGCCCACGGCGCCGTCGGAAGAACAGTTGCTGTGAGATTCTACCGTCACCGATCCTGCGACACCGGCAATTGTGGCGCCAGATTTGATATTGCCCGCAACGGCGGCTGACATATCCGCCGATTTGAAAGCAGCCACAGTCACGCAGCCTACGGCACCGTCTGAAGAGCAATCGCTATGCGATTCTGCCGTCACAGAACCTGCAACACCAGCGATTGTGGCGCCTGATTTTATGTTACCTGCGACTGCAACGCTCATATTCGCAGATTTAAAGCCGGCTACGGTGACACAACCAACGACGCCGTCTGCAGAACAATTGCTGTGGGATTCCGCAGTTATAGAACCCGCTATGCCCGCAATCGTCGCACCTGACTTGATATTTCCTGCAACAGCCGCGGACATGTCCGCAGCTTTAAAGCCAGCCACCGTCACGCAACCCACAGCGCCGTCTGAAGAACAGTCGCTATGAGATTCTAAAGTCGCCGAACCGTTTATGCCGGCAATCGTTACGCCTGATTTGATATTTCCAGCCACCGCCGCGGACATATCGGCCGCTTTGAAGGCGGCAACGGTTACGCAGCCTACTCCGCCGTCAACGGAACAATCGCTATGCGATTCTGCGGTCACGGAACCCGCTACTCCGGCAATTGTAGCGCCAGATTTGATATTACCTGCAACTGCAGCGCTCATGTCTGCGGATTTAAATCCGGCTACGGTGACGCAACCAACGGCACCGTCTGAAGAACAATTCGTGTGCGATTCCGCAACAACCGATCCAGCAATTCCCGCGATGGTGGAACCTGATTTAATATTTCCCGCCACAGCCACACTCATGTCGGCGGCTTTGAAACCCGCTACCGTCACGCAACCGACAGCACCGTCCGAAGAACAGTCGCTATGAGATTCCAAAGTCGCCGAACCGTTCACGGCGGCAATCGTTACACCTGATTTGATATTGCCTGCGATCGCCACGGACATATCCGCAGCTTTAAAACCGGCCACCGTCACGCAGCCAACAGCGCCGTCTGCAGAACAATCGCTATGGGATTCCGCTGTGACTGAACCCGCTATGCCCGCAATCGTCGCACCTGACTTGATACTTCCTGCAACAGCCGCGGACATGTCCGCAGCTTTAAAGCCAGCCACCGTCACGCAACCCACAGCGCCGTCTGAAGAACAGTCGCTATGAGATTCTAAAGTCGCTGAACCGTTTATGCCGGCAATCGTTACGCCTGATTTGATATTTCCAGCCACCGCCGCGGACATATCGGCCGCTTTGAAGGCGGCAACGGTTACGCAACCTACTCCGCCGTCAACGGAACAATCGCTATGCGACTCCGCCGTTACAGAACCAGCGACGCCTGCAATCGTCGCACCTGATTTAATATTTGCAGCGACAGCAGCTGTCATATCCGCTGACTTGTAGCTAGCAGTGGTGATACAACCAACAGTCCCGTCGCTTGAACAAACGCTGTGCGATTCCGCAACAACCGATCCAGCAATGCCCGCGATGGTGGAACCTGATTTAATATTCCCCGCCACAGCCACACTCATGTCCGCAGCTTTGAATCCGGCTACCGTCACGCAACCCACAGCGCCGTCTGAAGAACAGTCGTTATGTGTTTCCAAGGTAGCCGAACCGTTCACGGCGGCAATCGTTACACCTGATTTGATGTTGCCTGCGATCGCCACGGACATATCCGCAGCTTTAAAACCGGCCACCGTCACGCAGCCAACAGCGCCGTCTGCAGAACAATCGCTATGGGATTCCGCTGTGACTGAACCCGCTATGCCCGCAATCGTCGCACCTGACTTGATACTTCCTGCAACAGCCGCGGACATGTCCGCAGCTTTAAAGCCAGCCACCGTCACGCAACCCACAGCGCCGTCTGAAGAACAGTCGCTATGAGATTCTAAAGTCGCTGAACCGTTTATGCCGGCAATCGTTACGCCTGATTTGATATTTCCAGCCACCGCCGCGGACATATCGGCCGCTTTGAAGGCGGCAACGGTTACGCAACCTACTCCGCCGTCAACGGAACAATCGCTATGCGATTCTGCGGTCACGGAACCCGCTACTCCGGCAATTGTAGCGCCAGATTTGATATTACTTGCAACTGCAACGCTCATATCCGCGGATTTAAACCCGGCTACGGTGACGCAACCAACGGCACCGTCTGAAGAACAATTCGTGTGCGATTCCGCAACAACCGATCCCGCAATGCCCGCGATGGTGGAACCTGATTTAATATTCCCCGCCACAGCCACACTCATGTCCGCAGCTTTGAATCCGGCTACCGTCACGCAACCGACAGCACCGTCCGAAGAACAGTCGCTATGAGATTCCAAAGTCGCCGAACCGTTCACGGCGGCAATCGTTACACCTGATTTGATATTGCCTGCGATCGCCACGGACATATCCGCAGCTTTGAAGGCAGCAACAGTCACGCAACCTACTCCGCCGTCAACGGAACAATCACTATGCGATTCTGCCGTTACGGAGCCAGCGACACCTGCAATCGTCGTACCTGACTTGATATTTCCTGCAACAGCCGCGGACATATCTGCAGCTTTAAAGCCAGCCACCGTCACGCAACCCACAGCGCCGTCTGAAGAACAGTCGCTATGAGATTCTAAAGTCGCCGAACCGTTTATGCCGGCAATCGTTACGCCTGATTTGATATTTCCAGCCACCGCCGCGGACATATCGGCCGCTTTGAAGGCGGCAACGGTTACGCAGCCTACTCCACCGTCAACGGAACAATCGCTATGCGATTCTGCGGTCACGGAACCCGCTACTCCGGCAATTGTAGCGCCAGATTTGATATTACTTGCAACTGCAACGCTCATATCCGCTGATTTGAACCCGGCTACGGTGACGCAACCAACGGCACCGTCTGAAGAACAATTCGTGTGCGATTCCGCAACAACCGATCCAGCAATGCCCGCGATGGTGGAACCTGATTTAATATTCCCCGCCACAGCCACACTCATGTCCGCAGCTTTGAATCCGGCTACCGTCACGCAACCCACAGCACCGTCTGAAGAACAATCGCTATGCGATTCTATAGTCGCCGAACCATTTATGCCGGCAATCGTTACACCTGATTTAATATTTCCCGCAATTGCCACAGACATATCCGCAGCTTTGAATCCAGCCACCGTCACACAACCTACTCCGCCGTCAACAGCACAGTCGGCATGCGATTCTTCGGTTATGGAACCTGCAACTCCAGCTATGGTAGATCCTGATTTGATATTACCCGCAACCGCCACGGACATATCGGCGGACTTAAACCCAGCCACAGTCACGCAACCAACGGCACCGTCTGTAGAGCAATCGATGTGCGATTCTAAGGCCGCTGAACCGCTGACGCCCGCGATCGAGACTCCCGATTTGATATTTCCCGGAATCGCAACGGACATATCAGCCGCTTTAAACGCAGCTACCGTCACGCAACCTACTCCGCCGTCCACAGAACAATCGCTGTGGGTCTCCACAGACACGGAACCTGCCACACCGGCGATCGTCACACTTGATTTAATATTGCCCGCTATAGCGGAGGCCATGTCCGCTGACTTGTAGCTTGCCGTTGTGATACAACCGACTGCCCCGTCGCTCGAACAGCTGGTATGAGACTCTTCAACCGCCGAACCGGCCACGCCGGCGATGGACACACCTGATTTAATATTTCCCGCGACGGCAACGCTCATGTCAGCCGCTTTAAAACCTGCCACGGTCACGCAACCAACGGCGCCGTCTGCGGCACAGTTGCTGTGAGACTCAACATTCCCGGTACCCGTTGTTCCGAATACGTCAACACCGCTTGGCAAGTTCGCCGCCACGATATCCGCATCACCGGTATTCAGGTAGCGCGTACCTGCCGAATCGAAGAATTCAAACTGAGTCGAAGCCGTCATTTTCGCATTGAACGTAGTATTTTCGAGGTCATTAACGACGGCGCTTGCACCTGTTAATGGATAAACCGTCGACGGGTAGGCGCCGGTGACGCCCGCAGCGACAACGCCATTCTTGATGTTAGCCTCCGTAATATTGGTGAAATCGGCTGCCGCATAGTTATCGTTGGCCAAGCAATCGGTCTGCCCGTTGCTCGAGCATTCCTCAATAGCGTAGGCCTTGTAGTCGTCTGTCGTAACGCAGCCCACTTCGCCGTTTTCTTTGCAAGGTTCGCCGTGGCCGGTGTAACCGCAATTTTTTGTTCCCTCCAGCACCTTGTTGGCGCTATCGATAAACTTTTGTCCTTTGCAAATCTTAGACGAATCACCGGTAAACACCGGGTAGAGACTTTTTAGGGATCGAATCACGACGAACTCAGAATCGTCCCATTCGACCACGCTGTCGTCCTTTGCGGTTTCGCTCATGAGAACCTTGACATTCTCTTTTGCCGAGTCCGGCATGATAAACGAAGCCTCTGTGTCGCTCGTCACTGTCGGCTGCACGGCCACGCCGTCAATCATAATGACCATCGACGTCCGAAAGTTTAGGCCTTTGATAATCACTTTTTGACCGGGCAAAGCTTCGGGAGGTTCCGCGCTCGTAATGATGTAAGGTGGGTTTTCTACCTTGGAAGACTGCACTTGAACGTCGGCGTCGCAACCCGCGAGAAAAGCGAGAAACGCTAACCCTAAAAGTGTGTTCTTAAAACGCATAGAAGACCCTTTTTGCCTATCTATGCATTTCGTACGATTCTCACATAAACTTAAGACACAAAAAAATGCCTTTTATTTTCCGAATGTTACATTAAAAAACAAAAATCCCCAACATTGCTGTCCGGGGATTTTCGACGCAGAATTCGGTAAGAATTACTTAACCTTAAACATGGCTATCATACCAGCCGTAATGTGATCGGAGACATGGCAGTGATAAAGCCACGATCCCGCATGATCTGCGACCATATCCGCCGTTGTCATCATCGCCGGAAGAAGATCGACAACGTCCTTGCGCCGGCCCTCGTGAAGGACTGTAAAACCATGCCAATGTGGGGTATGCATGTCCACCTCTGTCCCTAATCCAATAAGGTACCAACGTATATGCTCGCCAACCTTGGCTTCGAGCCCGGGCAAATTGCCAAAAATGTAGCCGTTGATGGCATGCTTTAGGTGCTGCTCTTCTTCAGCGCCTTCAGGGTTCTCATTATTCACGAGGAAGACATTTACGAATTCTCTGTCGACGTCTTTGGGCGATCCGTCTTCCTTTGCGAATTCGGGCTTGGTGATAATCATCGCGCCGTTCAAACCCACGTAGGTTTCGTCGTGTGAGTGAATATGGGAATGGTAAATCCAAACCACCGAACTCGCGTCGTTGGGCCCAGGACCGGCTCTTTCATTGACCTTCCAGGTGTACACAAATTCTTCGCCAGGACCTACGTGGCCACCGGGAAATTTGGCGTCTTCATAATTGGCGCCTTCGCTTTCCTTGTCGTAAAAAACACCGTGAGGATGGATGGTGTGAATGTCTTTGGAAAGGTTCTTAAAGTGAATCTTAAGAGTGTCGCCCACCACACCCCGAATGATCGGCCCTAAGTAGCCTAAATGCTCGGGCTTAGGTTTCTTGGTCGTGTAAGTTGCGTCGGTATATTCGAAATATAAGGTCTTCTTGTACTTTGTCTGTTGCCCCCAAACGCCCATGCCCATCTCCGGCATGGTGAGGTTCTTGCCGCTTGGCGCATAGTCCCACTCAACGTCTTCGGCGGTAATAAAGTATTCTCTTGTCTTGGGAGTATAATTCGAAGAAGCAGTAGCGGTGGAAGAAGAACGGAGGAAACTCTCAGTAAATTTTTCACAACCCGTGACTAATAACAAAACGAAGATGAAATATCGTCGCATCTGAAACCCCTTGTCTTGAGTAAGGAGTTTATAGACAAATTGAGAATGAATTTCAATACAATTTTCAAAATACTGTCGAAGATGGGGATGGAGCGGGATCTGACGGCCTTTCGACAGAGGTTAAGGAGCGGTCCGACAGAGATCTTGTGCTATTCTTTCATATGCTTTCTTGAGTGCGCCGCCGTTGTCTGCAAATGCATATTGCGTGGAGGTCGTCGCGATAGACCGCAATTCCGCTCCGTCGGCGTCTTTGCCTAGGCCAACTGTCCAAATAGGCACACTCGCGGCCCTGAACTTCTTGATAACGCTCTTCCAACTGTCATTGTCCGCCTTGCCGTCTCCTAAAAACAGCACCACTTTCGTTTCGGTGGGCTGTGCCTTTTGAACCTCTCCCCAGGCCATTTCCAATCCCCTATCGACCCTTGTGTTCTTTTCGGTATCGAGATTGTTTATTGCGTTTTTTATGGCAGCAAAGCTCGTGCTGCGGGAAATTTGCACTCCGGCATCGTCGTTAAACCAAACAACGGAAACGAGATCCCCTGCCTTTAGGAAATCAATGAAACTGCTGCCCGCATCCTTAGCGTCTCGTTCTTTGTTGTCGTCATCCATAGACGAAGACATATCAAACACCATCACAATCGCTAAGGGATTAGCGCAAAAACTATCGATCGACGCACACTTCAAGAGCCCCTTGGCGCTCAGGCCAAACGCCGCTGTACCGGGCACGTCACAAGCCGCGGAAAACTCAGAAGCGACGGGCGGCGTACAGCTTATTGTTCCGTCATTGTTAATAGCTTTGACATATTCGCCTTCCGGGCAGGAAAAAAGAGCAAGCTCAACTGTGTCGGAGATATCCTTGAAGTTGACTCGGCCACCAAACAATTTTGCCGCAGTGTTGGTATTGGCTTGGCGTACCCGGAAGGTTGTAGAAATTTTGTTGGGCGCAAAACAGGATATACTCGAGCTCGCACAACTAATGGACAATTGAGTCTCAACGAAAATGGGGCACACGGTTTCGCTGCCTTTGGGCACGGTAAAACCGCAATGCTCACCGGTAATCTTGAAATAGCCCGTTAGCTCGTCTCCAACCGTGCCGTACAGGCGGTATGGCGTCGAGGCGACTTTGCAGTTGTTGTCAACTATGCAGTTATACAACAGGCTACCGGGCTCTTGCTTAGCACTCTCGGTGATAGATGTACGAGACGCTGCAGCAGCACGGACTCGGTCAACGAGAGTGTCGAGTTGCGATTGCATGCGAAGTATTCGAAGTTGGTCAACCTTGTCATCTAGAATGCGCAACGCACCGGTTGTGGCGACAAGGCCAATGGCGCCGAACATGACGACCGAAAGAAGAGACATCCCCGTCTCCGAACCAGGAAACAGCGGATTCATCAACACCGAGAAAAATTTTTTTCTAACTGATAAAATCATAGGTCACCAAAATTTTGCCGTACAAATAAGGTTTCCGTCTTTATCTATTCCTGAAACGAATTTCAGATCGTTAACAACCGCCGGGTCGCCCGTGCAGCTCGTCGGTTTGATATCGAGTGGCGGAAACGTCGCTGCGTCAGCGTAAGTAACGCCAGAAACTGGATCGCAAATCGCCTTCCCGTCTAGGCCAATCCCCTTCATGATCCGTCCAGTTGGGCACGTAAGACTGAGATTTACAATTTGTTCGCGGTAGTCCATCTGAACATCCGACGAAACCTTCCGCAAAAGTTTTTTCGTCTTGGCGTTATAGACTTCGATCAAAACCACCGGTTGCGATGCCTTTGGACAGGTACTTCCAGGAAGACAAAAAAATTGGGCATGGGTATGAACCTGCAAGATACAATTTGGTTTTGGAGGAACGCAGGAATTGCCGTCCATATTGTAGTATACTTCATTACCGGTATACGGATCTGGACTGTTCAACATATAGAGATCAAAATCGAGCGCGATACTCTTAGAGGTGCAATCTGCCCCCATATTGCGCCAACAGTCTTTGACCACTTTGTTGCTCGACTTGGCAGCTGAATAGTCGAATCCCTTTTGGCTTTTGGAAAGATCGGCGATACGATTCGCCAGAACGTCCGCGGTCTGCCAAAGGCGCACGCTATCCATCTTTCCACGAATTTCCCGCAATTTCATGGTCCCGCCGACCAAAAGCGTGAGCAAGACACCCAAAGCAATAGTGACCTCAATCAGAGAGAAACCGTCTTCGGCCCACAATTTTGTTTTCGAGTCGATCATCGTTCACACTCTTATTTCGTCAAAACAACCGGGGCACAAATTGCCGCCTTGGTTGTCGGATCAAATCCAATCAGAACTTCTTTGCCCGTGATGCAATCCCCCGGGGTCACGCCAGCTATGGTATGTTCGACGCCAGGCATTTCAGTGCAGGTTAGATTTTTCTTGAACGGCTCCACGCCGCTTACGAAAGTTGGCAGTTGGCTCGTCTTATCCAACCCACAGGTCTTCGCTCCGTCCGCGGCGGTAACGACTTCGGTCTTCTGGACGCGGTGATATACGGCGCCGCTTCGTATGAGATCGCCGTCGATGGATAAATTATATTGGATGAGAATGTTGAGCGCTTGGTCACAGGTAGGAGGTCCGCCGCACTCTGGGGTAAAAAACACTTCGACAAGTATCGGACAGGACGAAGCGCATGGCCCCCCTTGCGCCGACAAGCTGCCGCTTAGTTTCATGTTTCTCGTCCCGCTCACGCGATACAACGAAAACTTGGTTATCGTCTTTTTGCCGCCGCTGATAGCGGTGCAGGGAATCCCGTCGTCTTCCAAACATGCCTCAAGCTTATCTTCTTGATTTCCAGAATAAACGATAGACAAATCGTGGTCGGCCGCCAGGCGAATTTGTTCTTCCAAATCTGCGACGAGCGTGCGGGATTTTACGACTTTGCTAACGCTCAACGCCCGCATCACAAAACCCGAGCTGGCGCTCAACAGAAAAATACCAATGGCCATCGATATAAGGAGTTCAATGATGGTGAACCCATTGATGTTGTTGTGCTTGCTCATATCGCTCCGCCGCGTTAGAAGGACTTCTGTTAACTACACGTATCGGTAAAACCACTTTGGTTCTGAAGTAAATTCGCTCATTTTTTTGGTCGTAAAAACACTATGTTAGACAACATCTCCACAGACAGTACGGGTTGGAAGCGCAGAGAAAAAGCAAAAGACTACGCGCACTTACATGATTGCATCACGGTAACGGGAGCTCGGGAGCACAATCTCAAGAGCGTGAATGTCCGTCTTCCGAAGCAAAAACTCATTGTTTTTACAGGGGTTTCTGGATCGGGAAAATCGTCTCTCGCATTTGACACTATTTTTGCGGAAGGTCAGAGGCGCTATATTGAGTCGCTCTCATCCTACGCGCGACAGTTTCTCGGCCAACTCGAGAAGCCGGATTTCGATTCGATACGGGGTTTGTCGCCGACGATTTCGATAGAACAAAAGTCGACGTCGAAGAATCCGCGCTCGACCGTGGGCACGATTACCGAGATTTACGACTACCTTCGCGTGTTGTTCGCGCGAATCGGCGCACAATATTGCTGCGAATGCTCTAAGCCTGTTGGCAAAGGATCGGCGCAATCGATGGTGCACAAGATCTTGGATCTGCCCGTCGGCACAAAAATCATGATACTTGCGCCGCTCGTCAAAGATCGAAAAGGCGAACATAAGGAAGTCTTCCTCAAGCTCAAGCGCGACGGCTTTGCGCGCGCGCGTATCAACGGCGTGGTCAGCGAGATCGAAAACGTTCAGTCTCTCGCAAAAAACAAGAAACACACCATTGAAGTCCTTGTCGACCGGCTCGTGGTCAAAAACGATAAGGAGTTCCGCACCCGTGCGGGAGACTCCGTTGAAACCGCGCTCAAACAGGGCAAAGGCGCGATAATACTGCACGTCGTTGACCAGGGCGAATCGCTTCTGAGCGAACACAATACCTGCTGCGGGATCGGCTACGAAACTCTCGAACCCGGCCTGTTCTCCTTCAATTCCCCCAAAGGCATGTGTCTTGAGTGCAACGGAATCGGCCAAGTGATGACCATGGACGAGGACAAGCTTATTCCCGACAAGACACTTTCGATACGAGAGGGTGCCATCCTGCCGTGGCGAAGCAGACTTGCCAACCAGGATCGTTCCGAGGACAGCTTCTTTCAGGGAAGGCTCGACGCGTTTGAAAAGCAACTCAAGATCAATCTAGACAAACCGTGGCAATCCCTACCCGCGAATCAGAAGAAAATAATCCTATGGGGCGCTAACAACAAAGCCCTCACCGTAAAATGGAAAGGCAAGAAAAGCGAAGGCTCGTGGGTGACAAACCACGAAGGTTTGATCCCATCAATGCTCCGTCGCTTCAAAGCGACGCAGTCGGAGTCCATGAAGGAATGGTACGGCAAATTTATGTCCGAGCAGTCTTGCGGCAGCTGCAACGGCAAACGGTTGAGAAAAGAAATTCTTGCCGTCAAGGTCAAGAACCACAACATCCAGTCAATAACCAAACTCACGGTGGCGGAGATCTTCGACTTTATCTCAGAGTTAAAACTCACCGCTTCCCAAAAGATCATCGGTTCCGAATTACTGAAGGAAATCCGCAACCGCCTCAGTTTTCTTCTGAATGTGGGATTGGACTACTTGTCACTGGATCGCCGCGGACCCACGCTCTCCGGAGGCGAGGCGCAGAGGATCAGGCTCGCGTCGCAAATCGGCTCAGAGTTGACAGGCGTTCTGTACGTTCTCGACGAACCGTCGATCGGTCTGCACCAGCGGGACAATGTGAAGCTTCTCGATACGCTGCAGAGACTACGCGACATCGGCAATACCCTCATCGTCGTCGAACATGACGAAGAAACCATTGCGCACGCCGATTGGCTCGTCGATTTCGGACCGGGAGCCGGCCAACACGGCGGAGAAATTGTTGCCGAGGGAAGTATCGCCGCCGTTAAAGGCGTTAAGAAATCCCTTACGGGTCAGTATCTCGCAGGGAAACGAACAATCGAAATTCCGCCGTCAAGACGAACCTTCTCGCCAAAGAGCCCGCAGCTCAAAATACTCGCCGCAAGCGAGAATAATCTTCGGGACGTGGACGCCAAAATTCCGCTAGGCTCGTTCTGCGTCGTGACGGGCGTTTCAGGCGCAGGCAAGTCTACGCTCGTCAATCAAATCCTTTCGCCGGCGGCTTCCAGGTATTTTTACAACGGAACGGATCCGGTCGGGCGGCACAAGAAAATTGAAGGCTTCGATCTTCTCGACAAAGTCATCAATATCGACCAGAAACCCATTGGCCGCACGCCGCGTTCCAATCCGGCAACTTATACCAAAGTGTTCGATTTGATCCGCGATTTCTTTGCCATGCTGCCCGAGTCGGAAATCCGCGGCTACGACAAAGGACGATTCTCCTTTAACGTCAAAGGCGGCCGCTGCGAAACCTGCTGCGGTGACGGCCACATCATCGTCGAAATGCACTTCCTATCGGACGTCTACGTCCCCTGCGAAGATTGCAAGGGCAGGCGATTCCAAGAGTCAACTCTCGAAATCAAATACAAGGGCAAGTCCATCGCCGACGTGTTGGAACTTTCCGTTGGTGAAGCGTGCGAACTTTTCGCACAACACCCCCGTATCCTCGCCATACTCAAAACGCTGATGCAGGTAGGTCTGTCCTATGTAAAACTCGGACAACCCGCAACCACGCTCTCCGGCGGCGAAGCTCAACGGATCAAATTGGCAAGGGAGCTTGCGAAGACCAACACGGGCAAGACGCTCTATATTCTCGACGAACCGACAACCGGATTGCACTTTGAAGACATCCGCAACCTATTACAAGTGCTCCATCATCTCGTGAATCTAGGCAACACAGTGCTCGTCGTCGAACACAACCTCGACATCATCAAAACCGCTGACTGGATCATCGACCTCGGCCCCGAAGGCGGCGATCGCGGCGGCCAAATCATCGCCGAAGGCACACCGGAACACGTCGCACAAGTGAAGGCGTCCTACACGGGACAATTTTTGAAAAAGATTTTAAGTCCGTAATCGGCAAACGGCGGAATGCGTGCAAGACCCTCACGCCAGTCCAAGCCATCACCGCACCCTAGAGTGTGTCCGGCAAATGCAGGATGCGCTCTGAAGCGTTTACGCATATTTACTACCGACTTTGGGATTCATTTACATGCCCTAGCCCTTCGGGGATGTCCCGAAATTTCACCATTCCTCGAACGGTGAAATTTCGGGACATTCGCGAGAAAAAAAGCTGCAGTTTGTTTTATCTTTTTTGCCGAAGCGTGTTTATAATAGGTTTATTCCCGTAACCCTAGCAATTTGGATTGAATATGAGAAGAATCCTTGAGCGTTCGGAGATTGCTATAGATCTCGGAACTTCAAAAATAGCAGCTTTTGTCCGCGGCGAAGGTCTCGCCTTTGAGGAACCCGCATGCATTGCATTTAAGGGCACGCCGTACAATCAAGGCCCAGTGGTGGCCGTGGGAACCGAGGCGGCAAGAATGCGAGAGAGGACACCCCAAGGTCTTTTTGTCGTTAGCCCCATCCGCGACGGTGTGATCACCGATAGCGTCACGACGGGTGTTCTCCTTAAGGAGCTGCTGGCGAAGCATCGTATTCCCACGCGTTTGCCGAAGCGACGGTTTCTTGTCGGAACGCTCTTGGGGGCTAGCGATATCGAAAGACGTTCGTTCGAACACGTCGCTCGGTTCGCGGGAGCTAAGGAGGTTGTTCTCGTCGCAGAACCTTTTGCGGCCGCCATCGGCGTTGGACTTCCCATCGATGAGCCTCGGGCCAACATGATCGTTGATATCGGCGGTGGCGCGACGGAAGCTGTTGTTGTGTCACTGAAGCGTGTCGTTTCGGGCGGGTCGGTGCGCTTCGGTGGCGACGCGATGGACGAAGCCATTATTCAAGAGTTACATAAATGGTTTAGCCTAGACATCGGCAAGCAAGAGGCGCGACGCATCAAGGAGATCGTCAGCGGACTCGTCGACCCAAATAGCAGCGTTGAAGTTAGAGGAGTCGACGTGAGACAGCATCGACCGCGCGCTGCGATTGTCCCCGTTGGGCGGATATTCGGGGCCCTTGCTCGAACCATTGGCATCATAACTGACATGGTCAAACGGGTTATTGAACATCTTCCCCCTGAGTTAGCGGCGGATCTGTCGGACGCGGGCATAACGCTGACCGGAGGCGGCGCTTCTATCGTCGGACTTCAGAAGAGCATAGAGGAGGCAACCGGTATTCAGATCAAGGCATTAGATACGCCTCAGCAAGCGATGATTCAGGGCTGCGGCCACATGCTTCAGTATTATCGGCATATTGCCGCCACGTAGCCGCCATGCCCGACGCGTGTCGCGCAGGCATGGCGGCTACGTGGCGCGTAGGGTTTATTTACTAAATCCCGGCTTTCGATCAAAGTGATGCACGGACCGAATCTCGCGGATCGTGCCCGTCTCGCTTCGCATCACGATCGAGTGGGTGTGAGCCCCGCGACCGAAATAACGGACGCCGTTGAGGTAACTACCGTTGGTGACGCCGGTGGCGATAAACATCACGTTGCCTTTGGCAAGATCGTCGTGGTTGTAAATGCGGTTAAAATCGGTAATTCCCATTTTGCGCGCTCGTATTTTCTCGTCTTCCGTGCGGAATTTGAGAACGCCTTGCATCTCGCCGCCCAAACAACGAAGCGCTGCGGCTGCAATGACACCTTCCGGCGCGCCGCCTGTTCCCATGAGAATATCGACTTCGGCGTCTTCGCGAGCTGTGGCGATTGCGGCACTGACGTCGCCGTCGCCGATAAGGCGAATGCGGGCGCCGGCGTCGCGCACTTCAGCGATAAGCTGCTCGTGGCGAGGTCTGTCGAGAATAATAGCCGTGACGTCCTGCACTTCTTTGTCGAGAGCACGGGCCACATTCTTTAGATTTTCAGTCGGCGACTTGGAGATGTCGATAGCGCCCTTAGCTCGGGGACCTACTGCTATTTTATCCATATAGGTATCCGGCGCATGGAGAAAGTTACCGTCTTCTGCAGCGGCGATAACGGCGAGCGCCTCAGTACCGCCCTTTGCGGTGATGGACGTTCCTTCTAGAGGGTCGCAAGCGATATCTATACGGGGTCCTCCGCCTTTGCCGACCTTCTCGCCGATATAGAGCATCGGAGCTTCGTCACGCTCTCCTTCGCCGATCACTATGGTTCCGTCAAATGCAATTTTATCAAAAGCCTTGCGCATGGCTTCGACGGCCGCATCGTCAGCGGAGTCTTGATTGCCGCGTCCTACCCATCGGCCGCAGGCTAGAGCTGCCGCTTCCGTAACGCGGACAAATTCTAAGGCAAAGTTTCTATCCATGAGATACCCCAAAGTAACAAATTCAGGGCTATAGAACTATCTCACAAGAGGATGGGTGTCAACGGTTGCGTTAGAACGGCTTAAGGATAACCATGAAAACGATCAAAACCATCAGCAAGGTCGGGACCTCATTAAGGAAGCGCAGGGCGCGTGAGGTCGGTAACGGCTCCTTTTGGGCGATCTTTCTCACAATCCGCCCCCCGTAAAAGGTGGCGACCGTTAGGCCGATGACGGACAGCAACTTGGTCCCAAACCAACCCGTGTGGAGATAATCGGGCTGCATACCGAGCATCGCCAAACCAAAGATCCAAGACAAAACCATCGCGGGAACAGTGATGTAGCGATAAAGCCGATAAGCCATGGTTTTGAGAAGATTCGCGACCGCGGTTTCCTTGTAGCCGGCCTCCGTCGCGTAGACAAAGATGCGAAATAGGTAGAGTACGCCAGCCATCCAGCTGATTATGGAGACGATATGTAACGACTTGATGACGAGGTAGTTCATAGTTTACAAAAGTGACAAAGGCGTTGACGTAATATCCAAGAGTCGAGAATACGTTTCCCGGCTCAAAAAATCTACCATGGATCGATTCTTCAATTCGGAAATCTTTCGAGAAAACCCTTGTGAAAGCGACGAAGCACCTTTTGTGTCTTCGGGATTGTTGACCATTTCTACCCAAAGGAACAAATTCTTGTGGTAAGCCGCTCCAATAAAGAAATCGAGAATAGCGGCGCGCGCGGGATCCCAAAGACCTGAGACTTTTTCGACGAAGATGGCCTGAACGTTGGGATCGATGCCCTTCATAATTTCCGAGGGAGATTTTTGAAAACTAACGACTTGCACGTTCATGCCGAGTCGCCAAAGGCAGGCGGCTGCAAACGTGTGCAATAGCGGGTCCGTAACGGATTTTCCATGCAGCAGCGTGCATTGCGGCGTATAACCTTTTATGACTCCCGAGGCTTGATCCAAAATCCGCAACGATTTCTTTGCAGGGATGTCGAACATGCTTTTGACAAACGATATCCCCCAGGTTTGGGCTGCCGATTGAAGGAGCTTCTGCGTGCCCACGACTCTCTTGGTCAGCGCACAAAAATGGGCATATCCCAAAACAGGCTCAAATCGTCCTTCGCCGCCGCAGCATAAAAAGAAATCTTTATCCTTCTTAACGAGCTGTTCGTCGTCCCAATCAAGGCCCAACAAGACTCCGCTGAGCATGGGATTTTCGAGCATCTTCAAGACGCAGTTTTGTCTTCGAGGAATGTTACTCATAGAGTTCGTTGACTTTATGGACAACGAGCCCCTCGCTTTGCGCTAGGCGGGATTTTCGGAAGTCATTACCGGTGAGTTCGGTAATTTCGCAGATCTCAACCAATCGCGAAAAAATCCTTTGTCCGACGCGGACTTCGAGACTGTCAAACTGGTCTGTTTGGAAATTGTTTTTAGGCGTTTCGAAATGGTCGAGCGGCATTTGCCAGCGCTGACCCTCGGTTTTTCTCGCAAGCCCGTAGTTCGTAGAAGCGATAATCACTTTATTTTGATTGTAGCGTCCCATCACGAGCTGATCGATGATGGACAACTCCCACTCCGAGTTACGTCCCTTTCCGAGCTCATCAATAAACAAGACTTCGACCGTGGTGAGAGGTTCCAAAATCGATTTGTCGGCTTGATTTTGCGTGTAGGCATTTCTAAGCTGGCTCAACAAGTCGAAGAAATCGACAAATTTGACAGATACGCCCCGCTCCAGCAACCCTTTCGCGAGAGCCGCAAGCAAGTAGGTTTTTCCGACGCCTACCGGTCCGTGAATAATCATCCCTGGGCCGCTGCGACTCTTCATATACTGAACGAACCACTGGCCAACTTGTTTGACGACCTTCTGGCCGCTACCGGTAAAGTTCGAGAACTTTTTTAATTGTGACTCGCAATACCGTGCGGGAATCGAGGCTGTGTTAATATTTTGCATAACAACGGACGGGTTTGGCTCACGACAAGGTTTGGAAAAGCCGTTCTCTGTTTTTCTCGCCCGGCCGAAGCATTCGCTGCAATTCTTAACGCAATCGCATTTTTGCGCCTGAACGAACGCGCCTTCTATCTTATAGCTGTAACCGCGGCCGCCGCAGCACTCGAGCGCCTTGGCGAGGGCGCACCTCGACACTGGAGCAGTAGAGCTCCCCGAAGCACCCGACCGTTGGATGGCGTCTTTAAGAGACAGCTTTTTTTGCACGTGTTCCCACCATTAAAAGCGGTATCGAAATAACCATCCAAGACCGCCGCGGTGGTAAGCGACGTCGAAGACTTGCGATTCTATTGTTTGGCTTACCACAACATCTTCTTTATCACTGCAGGCATTGATCAACAACAAGTTTCCCCAACCGTAAGATACTAGAAGTAAAACGGCAACAGCCCATGCAATTTTTTTGTTTTTAAAAATATTTTTTTTGAAATTATAAAAAATATAAAGACTGACGCAAGTTGCCGGAAGAACAAAGAAAGCGAACCACGCCAAACGAGCCTCGTCCCATTGATCGGAAATAAGCGTGATGCCGATTGTTCCCGCAAGCACGTAAAGGACGAAGAAGACCTTGACAAGAGATCCTGGAAGAATTTCTTGCTGAGGTTGAAACTCCATTAAAACAATTTTCCAATGGCGAGGTTTGCGTAACCGGACGGGATGAGACCCTCGATTTCGTCCTCGATAATCGATTGGGCTGTCTTGTTATCGTTAGACAAGGAACTCGAGGTGATTTGACTCTTGCCAATTCTGAACAAGTTATATTCGACGTAAATACCGTTTTCCCAAGTCCACATGATGCCTATATTTACACCGGCCACTATGCCCTGTGCTCTGTAGTTTGTTCTTAGATTTCTCAACTCCTCGTCCTCAGTTTCGGGCTCCAGGAGGTTAGTCGGAGCAAGCTTGCCGTTCCAACTTACAACGCCAATGCTGGGCTGAAAGAAAAATGGAACGACGTCCCAGAAGAACCCGCGAAACGCGTAGTAAAGGCTTTGCGAGTGAATCGTCAGTTCGTACCTTCGAACGGCCGCCAGTCCTGTCGGCTTTGTATCCATTTTGCCCAAAAACACCATATGCGCGTACGTCGGTTTTGAAAATCTCATGCCCGCGACCGCCAGATCCTGCCAGGGCGCCGCGTGCCCAATTCCTAATCCCACACCCCATTTATATTTTTCCCGGATTTCTCTGTGGGAAAGCGCGAGTTCATCATTGGAAAAATCCTGATCGATTTCGCCGAAATCTTCAAATTCCTCTTCCGCCGATTCAGGCAAGTCCTCTGCTTCTGGTTCGAGAGCGTCCGCGGAGGTACTGGGAGCGGCTTCTGATTGGGCAAAAACTTTGGCGGAGAAAATGGATCCTAACGCCATCAAGATCACAAGAATTTGCATAATTCTTCCTTAGATTTTATTCGTCCTAGATTGACAGAAACACCGGCGATATTCTAGCGCTTTTTTTGTATTGCAAGGAGTTCGACCATCGCTTTGTAAACGTCCTTCGATACGAGATCGAGCATCGTAAACTTGATGAAATCCAATGCCTCGTATTTGGTTTTGCTTGTGCTGTGCGGCTTGTTTGTCGTTAGAGCGTCGAAGATGTCGGCAAATGCAGCAATCTTCACTTCCTCAAGCAATTCATGCCCGGCCAGACCGTCCGGATAACCTCCGCCGTCCAGACGTTCGTGATGGTGCAGAATAATTTCTTTGGTGACGTGATTCAGATCGACGTTGCTCATAAGATCAACGCCCCATTTGGGGTGCTTTTTCATCTGCATCCATTCCTGGGCGGTCAACTTCCCGGGCTTATTGATAACGTCGAGACTAATTCGCGATTTCCCAACGTCGTGAAGCAGGCAGCCCAGAGCAAGATCGTCGAGAATGGTCTTGCTCGGATTAAACATCTTGATGGCCAGAGCCACGCCATAGGCGCACACACGTCCGCTGTGATAAAATGTATATTGGTCGTGATGCTCCAAAAGGCCCAACGCCTTGACGCAAGAAATGTCGTCCCTTATGCATTTGATAAGCGAATCAGATATCTCTTGAAGTTTTTTAAAAGCGGCAAAAGAGAATTCGTGGTCATAAAGGACTTTGGTTATTTCCGCCGAAATGTCCATGATGTGATTGATTCTTTTGTCAGGCTCAAGAGATTCGTCGATTTTGGAGACCCGCGAAATTTGAAGATACGCTTTTGCCTTTTTGGCATCGACGTTGTTGTAGAAAAGTTCGGCGTGGCCGTCCGTCCCTAACCGCGTTAGTTCGTCACCCGCCCACTGGTAGGGTGGAGGAGCATAAAGGACAAAATGCCCGGCGACCGATATATAGAGGTCAAAGTCGGTGATCGAATCGGGAAGAATGAGATTGATCGAAATGGATATGAGATCGTCTCGTGAAAACTTTTTGGGATAAAAGAAATTATCAGCCATATTAGGTACTCATGATGGGCGCGTTTAGTCACAATTATGACGGTTTCCTCCTAAAACTTCAAAACTTTTGTTTTCTCATAGTTGTCGTTGTTGCGACCAACCTGTTAACGGACAAGAGTTTTGCGGTATCCCTTAGCGCGGGATTATCCGCGGTCGATGAGCAGGATAGCCGCTCGCGGCCCGCCGCCAGCATTTTTGTGGAAGGTGCGGGAGACTGGGAAGGTTCCGCAGCGGTTTATGGCCAGGATTTCGCAAAGGTTGAACAACGCTCGTTATTGATTGCTGGTTACAAGAAAACAAGTCTCTTCAACTCAAAGTATCTTTCTGCCGGGATAGGCGTCGCTGGTCTCGTGGACAGCACAAAATTTGCCGACAATCCCGAGGACAACGCCACCAGTTACAACATAGGAGCATCGGCCCTAGTTCGAATGGAAACGAACCCTAAAAGCAAGATTACGGCGGGACTTTCTTGGCAGTCTCACATTTTTCCTGCGGGCCGCGCGACCTTTTATCTCGTAACCGCTCGACGACAAGTCATCACTCTTTCCGCCGGGGTGAGACTGTAAATGAGACTCGCCTTATTAATCATCACGTTTCTTGGTGTAGCCTTCGGCGAAACGAAAGCGAGCGAGTTCGCCTTGCGTTTTGGTCCGCCCGCCCCTGGCAACGGTGGACCGAACCCAACAACCTTGGGGCCGCTCGATTGGCAAATCAGTTACGTCACCGATAAAAATACCGACTTTAACCTGTCGCTTACCGGCCTTCTCTTGGGCAAAAGACATGACCTGCCTGGAAAGACTTATGTAACTGTTGGGGGAGGTTTCGTCATTGCGGCATTTGGAGTAGGACCGGGCGTCTATTCCGCGTTTGGGGCTGATTTATTGTGCGGCTGGGTGTGTTTCTCCACGGAGTTCGTCCAAGGCCTGAGCTACAGTGCGGGCACGGTTCTCAGTCCGTATGCTTTGCGAATAGGAGCATCTGCATGGTTCTAAGGATTGCCTCGCTCATCTTGCTAAGCAACATGCTCAGCGGTTTTACCCTGATTTCAGGCCCAGAAGCAGCAACGCTGCCCGTGGATCCCTCTCAACCTGCAATCACCTTTGGACTTCATCCCGATATGCCGAAGATCAAGAACAAGGCGGAGTATAAAAACGGCACTTACGCAGACCTGTCAGACGAAGAGTTTTGGCTCATGCTGGTGAACATGGCGATGCAGCCCTGGAACGATGTCGAAGGAGCGTACGTAGAAATGAACGCGGAGATAGACGCCAACGCGCGCCTTGATTCCGAAGATAGATTATTCTCCATTGTGACCGACAGCACAGTCGCAACCGTGGCGGCAAGTGCCATGCCGAACGTCGAAGAAGGCCAAATATCGGATTGCGACATCCAAGTGGGCAGCCGTTCGGTCGAAGCAGGTCAGCTTGCTTTCACCCTCATGCATGAGATGGGTCATTGTCTTGGTCTCGGTCATAATCACAGCGACTACAACGCCGTTATGAGCTATGCGCGCTCGTCGTACAAACTCAGATTAGGAGCCGACGACAAAGCCGGCGTCATTTATCTCTATCCTGACGGGACCACCGATTCCCAACCAAAAGAACTTGTTGCCTGCGGCACCCTTCGAAAGACAAAGGGAAACAGAGCTGCACTCGTTCTCTTTTTGATACCATGCTTTGTGTGGTGCGTGGGCAGAATGCGTCGTCTAGCGGTTTGAGCGTCCTGGAACACCGGCAATTGCGGAATCCCCTACCCCGATGACCTTAGTGCTAGAATCCAGGGTGCTGTGCACCCAAGATCCAGAATTGTTCGTTGACAATTTAAGATCCCCAATGCCCGAACCTGAGCTCAGGTACACAATGTAAGCTTTGTCGTCGCCGTCCAACGCGAGAGTAGGCTCCCAACCGGCAGAAGCGTTCACAACAACCCCAGAGAAGCTCCCCGTTGTGTTTTCCGTGTAGTAGAGATCGCCGTTTTCGTCGTCAAAATAAGCGATATGAACTTTGTCCGAACTATCCGCGGCAATAGTTGGCCGATGCAGATCCGATATCTGCGCGCTGTTACAACCGGCGCTGTCGATTACGCCGACCTCGGTATGTACCCATGATCCTGTTGCGTTTGTTGCATGAAAGACCTTGCACGCCCCGCCTGCCGTAACGCAAGAGTAGGCAACATGTAATTTGTCTGCCGAATCCAGGGTTAGTGAAGCGTATTCAGTATCGTCGCAACTTGGATTGGTGATGGCCTCGTCTGTGCCCGTCCCCCAACTTCCGTTGTTCGCCCTGTGCCCGAGAATGTAGTTGGCGCCGTCAAAGTACGTGTAGATCAAATGAACGACGTCGTTACTGGCAACGGCAATGCTTTGGTCTACAAACGTTCTTCCTCCGGCTGCTTCAATCGGCGTCCCTTCGGTCGCAAGAGCCCCGGCTACACCGCTTGTTGCGGTAAGCCTTTCTTCGGGCGTTATCCCGTCGTCAAAATAATAGCGATGAGCCATATGCACGGTATCGTCGCTTTCCAAAGCCACCGAACTTGCAAATCCAATATCGTCGTCGTTGGCGCCGCCGTCGGCGAGTTCCACTGCAAAGGAACCGCTCGTATTCTGAGCATAATAGAGGTCGAAGAAATTGCCGTCGAACATCTGATAACTTATATGAACTTTGTCGGCCGAATCTAGCGTCAATGACGATCTTGATTTGATTTCGTCGACAAGGTCGTCAACGGTCGTTACGGCCGGGAAACCACTATCCAACTTCACTTGCCGAAGCTCGTAAATCGGCGTGACGGAATCGTAATAGGTATAACTTGCGTACAATATCGACGTTTCCACTTCGAAGAAGTATCCGTTGTTGGAGGCCGAAGTAGGATTGGTAGCTTCGTCCTTTGCGGTCATACATAGGTAATAACCACCGTCAGGAAGATTAAGGTTTTGATCGCCCGTCAGCCCCGTATAAGGAGATGCGGCAACATGCGAAGGACTGTTGCAATCATTCACTGACGAAACAATCAAATCGTACGTCGCGGCGCCCGCCGACGCTCCAAAGGTCACGGTTACCGATCCCGAGTAACTCGGGTTCGTCGGGCCCGTGATCGAGAACGCGCCAGGAGCGTCCGTATCGACGACTATACCGTCGGAATCTGGTGAGAAGGCCGACTCGTTGCCTACGTGATCAATGGCTTTCACACGAGCGTAATAAGTGCTCCCGTTGGTGCCGTTTACGTCCTTGGTTAAAACGTTGCCGACGTCGCCTGAGAACACGTCATCGTTGCCTGCCGTCGTACCTATTTCCAGGACGTATGACGCAATGCCCGAACCGGAATCGCTCGGAGCAACCCAGTTGAACGTTACCGTCGTATTATTGGTATGAGTGCCCGCATCCGCAGGTGCGGCCGGGGTCGACGGCGCTGACGTATCCACCATGATACCGTTGGAATTCGAAGAATACGCGGACTGGTTACCCGCTACGTCAATCGCCTTAAATCTTGCGTAGTAAGTAGAACCGTGAACGCCGGTGATTGACTTCGTTAACACGTTGCCGACGTCACCGGCAAATGTCTCGGAGCCGCCGGGAGTTGTTCCAATTTCAACATAGTATGATGCGACAGAAGTCGTGCTGTCGGCTGACGCAACCCAGTCGAACTGTATATCCGTATCTCCCAGATATGTACCGGCATCCGTGGGTGCCGCAGGCGGAGTCGGCGTCGGTGCGTCCGTATCGACTATAATATCCTGGTTGTCACTCAATGGGTCGGCTAATAGATCGAGGTTCGCGTTATTCCCGGCGGTGTCTCGTATCGTTCCTGATCCGAGAACAACTCCGTCTGAGTGAGTAGCAAGATCGGTCGAAGTATCGGAGGCGGTTACCGTGTACGAGAACACAAGCGTATCGCTGCCGCTTCCCGACACATAGTCTGCCTGCCGATCGGTTGCTCCTGTTTCCAGCTTCAATTTAACGTCCGAAGGCGTTGCCACAACGACGATCTCGCTAAAATCGACTTCAATCTGAATAATGTCGTTCGTGTTGTAATAGCCGTCGCCCGTAGACGATGAAACGCCTGTCACGGTAGGAACGACGCCGTCAACGACGAGGCTTTTTGCTCCCGCCAAAGTCGCCGAAGCCGGCGACGTCGGCAAGGTGTTAACGCTGGCATTGGTCGCACGGTCCGCTATAGTGGCCGTACCCAGCACCATACTCGCCGCCCCCTTGGTATCAAGGTCGCTCGCCAGATCGCCCGTTTGTACAGTGTAGTCGAAAACTAACGTTGCGCTGCCGGATCCGGAAGCATAATCTGCAAGACGGTCAACAGTGCCGGTCTCGAGTTGGAGTTTAAGATCGCCGGTGTTCGTCACTTCCACAACGTCGTCGTAATTGACCGTAAGGCTAATCACGCTTCCGACTTTATACTTCCCGTTTGCTGAAGTCGCGGACACGCTCGTAACGGTTGGTTGCGCCGTATCAACGACAAAACTCATGGGGCTATTGCTGGCCAAAGTTTCGTTACCAGCTAGATCCCTGGCTCTCAGGCACGCATAATACGTACCCTCCTCAAGTTCAGGAAGTTGTTGCTCGATGACTTCAAGGTCTACATATGTATTCAAAACATCGGTGCATTCCTCGTCGGTCGCAATGGTGAGATCAAAATAGTTTGCATTCTCAACGGTACCCCAAGCCAAGAGCGGCGTATTATCGTTGGTGTAATTATTTGCCGTCAATTGGGTGATCGCAAAATCGTCCGGCGGTGTCACATCAACCGTAAAAAGAAACGGACCGTTCTTCGCTTCAAGCAATCCCGATCCGATTTGAACGGCGTACAAACAGAAGTAGTAATCGCCCTCCAAAAGTCGCGTAATAGGAAGTTCCTCTGACGTGAGGTCCCCATCAAGTTGAACGGGAATCTTGCACTTCTCGTCGCGCGCGACAATAACGTCGTAGTCTTTGAGTTGCGGCGCTTTGTTCCACGTAGCGACAAATTCGTCAACGTTCATGTAGCGCGTAGGATTGGTGATGAGAAACTGGTCAGGGTCGATTGCCTGTTCTTCTTTAATACTATCTTTGAGCTCGTCGGGAACGTCGAAACTATTTTCCGTTTCGATCGTTTTGATTTCCGTATCGTCGGAAACAGACGAATCGTCCGACTGTTTCTCCTGGCACCCCAAGAGAAAGACAAAGCCGAAGATAAAAATCGTAAGCTTCACAGTACGTTGACCCTTCTTGCCCATATATTCATATTCGACAAAGGCAGGAGGGGGCTTAAGGGATTTCTTTGGCGGCATCAGAAAACGCCGTTTTATCCTGTAATTACAAGCTGTTATTTAGACAAACCAAGAATCAGAAAACGACAAAAATCCGGAGCCTCTTGGCCTTTGCAGCCCAAAAAAGGGGTTTCCCGAAACCCCCAATTTCCCAAAACTTTCTTTTACTTAGGAAATGCCTGTGCTACATTTCCCTTTCTCGCGCTCCGGTGGTGGAATCGGTAGACACAAGGGACTTAAAATCCCTCGCTCGCAAGGGCGTGCCAGTTCAAGTCTGGCTCGGAGCATGCTCTTTTGCAAAGCAAAAGAACTCTACTAAATTGGCAAAAAATTGAAGTGAGCTAACTTTTTCAACACCCTCATGAAAGGCGTCTTATGAGTAGATATGTTGATGGCTTCATCATTCCCTTAAAAAAGAATAAATTAAACGCTTACAAAAAAATGGCCACGATTGGCCGCAAAGTTTGGATGAAGTACGGGGCCCTTGATTATTACGAGTGCGTGGGAGCTAAGCTTGATAACGAATGGGGCTTACCGTTTAAGAAGCTTTGCAAGCTGAAACCGGATGAAACAGTTATTTTCGCTTTCATTGTTTACAAATCCAAGGCTCATCGCAATCAAGTAAACGCCAAAGTTCATAAAGATCCGCTCATGCAGCCTGAGAATTACAAAGGCGAGATGCCCTTTGATATGAAACGCCTCACCACAGGGGAATTTAAAGTCATCGTCCAGTCTTAAAGTGAATTGTCGCGAGCCGTTCCTTAACACAAGATCCTAGGTGGGGGGATCTCCGGAGATATTTTGAGTGGCTCAAGCGAGCTACGGCTTCAAATGAGCAAAATCATACTCCAACTTTTTCTTGTTCTTATCACACTCTTCCGGACTGCCCATGGGCACGGCTGGCCCACCGCCTATCTTGATTTCATGCGACGAGGAGCGATCGGGAGTCGCCGCGCAAGCAACGCTCGGGGGACAGGCGTCAACACCGCCCATAGGATAAACTGCGATCTGCCGCCCGTTGTTTGTTGACGTTATGCACGCGGACACGTCCCACTTATAGCCTTGGCCTGTGAGAACGGGATTTGTCGCGGATCGGCAAGAACTGCCTTTGGCGACTTTGCCGTCGCAGAGGCCTGGATCTGTGGGTTCGACGGCGGGTGCCTGCTGCTCCTGTCCGGGTGCCTGCTGTTGTTCTGGTGTGGGTTGCTGATTTACTTGCCGCGGATTCGAAATCTCGGGAGCCTTCTGAGACCGGCATGCATTTGCCGACAAAGCAATGCCGACTAAAATGCATTTCCATCTTTTCGAATGGGTCATAAAGCCTCCTTAGCGTGTTATGACCCTTATTTTAGCACGAGCGACAGCGTATTACCGCACGCAAAGGACATAGAACGGATCATCCTTCGCCTCGTCATCCGAGGTGGAGTCATGGAGTCTTAAGCCCCATGCTTCGTCTGTGTTTCCTGAGGACGTTGAAGCCGTCCAGTAGACCTGATCGTATGCCACGTTGAGTTTGGCGGTTCCGCTTTGCTTGTAAATGCCGTCGATGTAAGCCTGCATGAGTTCCTTTTGAGTTGGCAAGCGCCAATCGTTGTACGCGCCAGCCGTGGAGCTATCGCATTGTGTAATGGCATCCTCCCATTCGTATGAGGAGCCTAACTTCTTGAGCCACATTTGATTCGTAACCTTGTCGATAAACACGCAACTCTCTGTACCGTCACAGACCCCGTTCCCTGCTGTCCCGCTGGGTGTTCCGTCATCATTTGTTGGATCAAACACCCAGTTGGCGCCTGTCGCCTGATCCCAGCCCGCTGGAGCTGAGGTCGGGAAGGTTCCTTCATCGTTAGCGTCGTCCACGGTGTCAAATGGGTCAGTTCCCGCCAATGCTCCCGTACCGCTTGTTCGGTTGAATGCACCTTTCATGTTTCTGTAGAATACGAGTTCGCCCGCCACTCCCGCCACTGTCTTGCCTTTACGAAGATCCCATGAGGTAAACGCGCTAACATTTGCCGCTTTATAAGAAGAAGTCGCAATACATCCCGTTTGGCCGTCGCTCGAGCAATCACCCAAAGATCCAGCCGTTCCAAAGATGTTGACTCCGCTCTTAATATTAGCTCCGGTGATGTCCGAATCACCGGTACCCGTATGACGTGTACCCGTTGAATCCCAATATTCAAACGAAGCACCTCCGTTCGTCACTTGGGAGTTAAAAGTAAGATTAGTAAGGTCGTCTGTGGAGCTAGCGTCCGCGATAACCACCGCGTTACCTGCAACACCAGCTATAGTTACACCTGATTTAATATTGCCGACTACCACACTCGTCATTTTAGCAGCCTTATAAGCAGCCACCGTCACGCAACCAACCTCAGCATCTGCCGAACAGTCGCTGTGCGATTCTTGTGTTACAGAACCTCCAACACCAGCTATGGTCGCGCCTGATTTGATGTTACCCGCTACGGCTACTGACATATCTGCTGACTTGAAACCAGCTACGGTTACGCAACCTGTCGCACCGTCTGAACTACAATCGCTGTGTGATTCTTGGGTTACAGAACCTGCAACCCCGGCGATTGTTGCGCCCGATTTAATGTTGCCAGCTATTGCTACGCTCATGTCAGCAGCTTTAAAGGCAGCCACGGTTGCACAGCCAACTTCCGCATCGGCCGAGCAATTGCTATGTGATTCTTGAGTTACAGAACCTGCAACACCGGCAATCGTAACGCCTGTTTTGATATTGCCAGCAACCACGTCGGACATTTTCGCAGCCTTATAGGCAGCGATGGTCACGCAACCAACCTCAGCATCCGCTGAACAGTCGCTGTGAGCCTCCTGCGCTACGGAACCTGCAACGCCTGCGATTGTGGCTCCTGATTTGATATTTCCTGCAACAGCAACCGACATATCTGCCGATTTGAATGCAGCTACAGTCACGCAGCCTGTAGCACCGTCTGAACTACAGTCGCTGTGTGATTCCTGGGTTACAGATCCTGCAACACCGGCGATCGTGGCACCTGATTTAATATTACCTGCAATCGCTACGCTCATATCAGCAGCTTTGAAGGCTGCCACGGTAACACAACCAACTTCGGCGTCAGCCGAACAGTTACTGTGTGATTCTTGGGTTACGGAACCCGCAACACCCGCGATGGTTATACCAGTTTTAATATTGCCGGCGACCACGTCGGACATTTTTGCAGCTTTATAAGCTGCGATGGTCACGCAACCAACCTCGGCGTCTGCGGAACAGTCGCTATGAGACTCTTGAGTAACAGAACCTCCCACACCCGCGATGGTTGCACCTGATTTAATGTTGCCGGCAATCGCCACGCTCATGTCGGCAGCTTTGAAGGCAGCTACGGTTACGCAGCCAACCTCGGCGTCTGCCGCGCAGTTACTGTGTGATTCTTGCGTTACGGAGCCCGCTATTCCTGCGATAGTAGCGCCTGATTTAATATTACCAGCGATCGCGACGCTCATATCAGCAGCTTTGAAGGCAGCTACGGTTACGCAGCCAACCTCGGCGTCGGCCGAACAGTTACTGTGCGATTCTTGGGTTACGGAACCCGCAATACCCGCGATGGTAGCGCCTGATTTAATATTACCCGCAATCGCTACGCTCATGTCAGCAGCTTTGAAGCCAGCTACGGTTACGCAACCTACCTCGGCGTCAGCCGAACAGTTACTATGTGATTCTTGCGTTACGGAACCCGCAATACCCGCGATGGTAGCACCTGATTTAATATTACCTGCAATCGCCACGCTCATGTCAGCAGCTTTGAAAGCAGCCACGGTTACGCAACCTACCTCGGCGTCAGCCGAACAGTTGCTGTGAGACTCTTGCGTTACCGATCCCGCTATTCCCGCGATAGTAGCGCCTGATTTAATATTACCTGCAATCGCCACGCTCATGTCAGCAGCTTTGAAAGCAGCCACCGTTACGCAGCCAACTTCCGCATCGGCCGAACAGTTACTATGTGATTCTTGCGTTACAGAACCCGCTACACCAGCAATGGTCGCGCCTGTTTTGATATTACCCGCAATCGCTACGCTCATGTCAGCAGCTTTGAAAGCAGCCACCGTTACGCAGCCAACTTCCGCATCGGCCGAACAGTTACTATGTGATTCTTGCGTTACAGAACCCGCTACACCAGCAATGGTCGCGCCTGTTTTGATATTACCCGCAATCGCTACGCTCATGTCAGCAGCTTTGAAAGCAGCCACCGTTACGCAGCCAACTTCCGCATCGGCCGAACAGTTACTGTGCGATTCTTGGGCTACGGAACCAGCTATTCCTGCGATGGTAGCGCCTGATTTAATATTACCCGCAATCGCTACGCTCATGTCAGCAGCTTTGAAGGCCGCCACGGTAACACAACCAACTTCGGCGTCAGCCGAACAGTTACTGTGCGATTCTTGGGTTACGGAACCCGCAACACCCGCGATAGTAGCGCCTGATTTAATATTACCCGCAATCGCTACGCTCATGTCAGCAGCTTTGAAAGCAGCCACGGTAACACAACCAACTTCGGCGTCAGCCGAACAGTTACTATGCGATTCTTGGGTTACGGAACCCGCAACACCCGCGATAGTAGCGCCTGATTTAATATTACCCGCAATCGCTACGCTCATGTCAGCAGCTTTGAAAGCAGCCACTGTTACGCAGCCAACTTCCGCATCGGCCGAACAGTTACTATGTGATTCTTGCGTTACAGAACCCGCTACACCAGCAATGGTCGCGCCTGTTTTGATATTACCCGCAATCGCTACGCTCATGTCAGCAGCTTTGAAAGCAGCCACTGTTACGCAGCCAACTTCCGCATCAGCCGAACAGTTACTGTGCGATTCTTGGGTTACGGAACCCGCAACACCCGCAATAGTAACTCCTGTTTTAATATTGCCAGCAACCACATCAGACATTTTTGCTGCTTTATAAGCAGCGACCGTCACGCAACCAACCTCGGCATCTGCCGAACAATCGCTGTGCGACTCCTGAGTAACAGAACCTGCGACACCTGCGATTGTAGCGCCTGATTTGATGTTACCAGCGATCGCTACGCTCATATCAGCGGCCTTAAATGCAGCTACGGTCACGCAACCAACTTCTGCGTCAGATGAACAGTTGTTATGCGATTCTTCGGTTACGGAACCCGCTACGCCAGCAATTGTTGCACCGCTTTTGATATTTCCTGCGATTGCAACCGACATGTCCGCCGCCTTGAAAGCAGCTACAGTTGTACAACCGACTTCGGCGTCAGCCGAACAGTTACTGTGAGATTCCTGGATCACGGAACCTGCAACACCCGCGATAGTTACGCCGGTTTTAACGTTGCCAGCGACCACGTCGGACATTTTTGCAGCTTTATAAGCCGCTACGGTCACGCAACCTACCTCTGCATCCGCGGAGCAGTCATTGTGCGATTCTTGCGTGACAGAACCCGCTACACCAGCAATGGTCGCGCCTGTTTTGATATTACCCGCTACGGCTATTGACATATCCGCCGACTTGAAAGCAGCTACGGTCACGCAGCCAACTGCGCCGTCTGTGGAACAATTTCCGTGACTCTCTTGAATCACAGAACCAGCGACACCGCCGATCGTAGCACCGGACTTAATATTTCCGGTGATAGCAATCGTCATATCCGCCGACTTGAAAGCAGCTACGGTCACGCAACCGACAGCGCCGTCCGAAGAACAGTTGCTGTGCGACTCCGACGTTACGCTACCCGCGATGCCGGCGATTGTTGCACCTGACTTAATATTTGCCGCTACCGCCAAACTCATATCCGCAGCTTTAAACGCCGCCACGGCTACGCAGCCAACAGCGCCGTCTGAGTTACAGTTGCTATGCGATTCTTGAGTTAAGGAACCCGCTACGCCCGCAATGGTTTTTCCTGATTTGATGTTCGCGGCTAAGACTGCTGACATATCGGCCGCCTTAAACGCTGCGACAGATACACACCCTACGGCTCCATCAGCCGAACAGTTGCTGTGGCTCTCTTGAACCACGGAACCCGCGATTCCGCCAATCGTTACGCCTGTTTTAATATTTCCCGCGATAGCGACGGACATATCCGCTGCCTTAAACGCTGCTACTGTTACGCAGCCTATAGCGCCGTCAGCCGCACAGTTGTTGTGTGATTCTTGAGTTACAGAGCCAACCACGCCAGCAATTGTCGCTCCTGATTTAATATTACTTGCGATGGCGACAGCCATATCTGCAGCTTTGAAAGCATCAACTGTGGCACAACCAACCTCTCCGTCAACCGAACAGTCATTGTGCGATTCGACTGCAAGCGAACCAGTGGTTCCCGCAATTTCAACGCCTAACTTCACTTTGTCTGCCGCGAGATTGGTCAGATCAGCAGCGACAAATTTTTTGGTTGTGATGCAGCCAATTTCACCGTTTTTCGTGCAATTCGGTTCTGGCGTACAGTCCTTGGTACCGGAGATGACTTCATTTTTGTCGTTAACGAATTTTTGCTCCTTGCAAATCTCCGAAAGCTCCCCTGTGAAATACGGGTATTTGCTTCTCAGCGCTTTTACAGCCACAAACTTCGAGTCGTCGATCTCGATGTCCTTATCGTCCTTGTCTTCCTCACTCGCTACAACTTTGACCGTTTCACTTTCGCTGATAGGCATTAGAAAAACGGCTTCACTCGATGAAATCACCGTCGGCCTAATTTCATTACCGTCAATCGTAATCAGCATATCCGTTCGGAAGTTCTTCCCTGTTAAGGTAACTTTCTGGCCAGGCAAGGCCTGGGGCGGGTCGATGCTCTCAATGACGTAGGGCTCAATGGTGCTGCTCTCCGTGGCAGTTTCCTTCTGTTCCTCTTTTTTCTTGCCTCCGCCACCGCAACTGGCTATCGCGGCGCCCATACCAAGCGCGAAGGTCAATCTGAGTGTCAAAAAAATTGACATAGGATACTCCAAGAGAGCGTTTATCTCTTGGTCCGTTCGACCCTTTTTGGAAAAACCTTAATCGTCGTATTTAATTCAATAAACACAGTTGGTTACACAGGAGGCGAAAGGGTGCGAAAAAGGAGAATGTGTCGAAAAAATGGGGAGTTGAGATCCCGACCCACCGCCTTCTCGGTTGCTGGTGAAGGCGACGGCTAAAGTGGAGCGCACGTACTTCCCAACATGCTTGGAGTGTTGTCCTTGCCGTCGTTAAAAATGTAGCCCATCATATAGACTGTCATAAGGCGCAACGTTACGTCGTTGAAAACGCTTACCTCCAGAAAATCCGTAGCGCCCATGTCGCCGAGCGCACAATAGTACGTCCCATAGGGCGACCTGTAGGACTTACTGCAACGGCCGGGGCCGGATTTGCCAAATTCCTTGATTTGCATGGTATCGCCAGCTATTGTCACGAGCACTTTATTGGCCGGATTAACCTCTCCACCAGCCCAATGCCCACTGTCCTTGTACAAAGCCGCACCTACTTCCGTCATGCAAACGTAAGCTCCGTCCTTTGCAGCCGCCGACGTTGCAAGGAGTGCGAGCGCCAACCATAGTGCTTGCGAGAATCGCATCATGGCCCCCTATGTGACTTCGTGTTTCCGTTAACCACTTAAATTGTACCTTCCCTGTTCGCCAAAGAACAACTTCTTAAAATCCCCTTGACTCTCTCATCTTCCGGTGGTGGAATCCGTCCAGACAAACACCAAAAGGGAGAAACCATGAAACTATCCGCCACTCTACTTGGATCTTTGCTGATTTCTACAGTAGGCGCCGCGTCTGGGCTTCGCAATTTGCCGGAAGCACCTGCGAACTCACAACCGAGGGAACGCATTGCTCTTGACTGCGGCAATGTCCTCAATGAACTCGAAAAGCTTCAGCAATATCAAAATGACAACCACAACCATGCGATAGACTTCGCATCGAGCGCAGCCTTCATAATGCGTGATTGGCACAACACATTGGCTCCTGCCGAGGGCAAAAACGTTTCGGTTCCCTTTGGTTATTTTGACCCGCTCGACAATGCTGCAAATATAGCTGTGGACGAAACAGAATCCTTTACGGATCGGGCGTCCCTGATTCGCCAAGACTACAACGACATAATCGATGTCCTTCAAGGCTGCATTGACTAAAGGCCACGTTTTTGCATTATTCCCTGTACTGCGCCGACTCACTACGTCGGGCATTACAGGGGCCTGGAGAACGATGAGTTTAGGCAACAACATCCGAATTGGTATTTCGGGTTGGACCTACGAACCCTGGAAAGGGAAGTTCTACCCTGAAGACCTCCCCGCGACCAAAGAACTCGAGTATGCCAGCCGACAATTTAACTCACTCGAGATCAACGGCACCTTTTACGCCCTTCAGAAACCTGCCACCTTTGCCAAATGGTACCAGCAGACACCAGAAGATTTTTGTTTTGCCGTTAAGGCCAACCGCTACATCACCCATACCAAACGGGCGAAAGAAGCCCGCAAGCCTGTAGCGCATTTTTTGACGGGGGCATTGTGTCTCAAGGAAAAGCTTGGGCCCATTCTCTGGCAATTCCCACCGACGATGAAACTCAAGGACGATCGATTTGACACGTTTTTTGAAATTCTACCGCGAACGGTGGAAGAAGCGATCAAACTCGTGCAAAAGGAGAACGAATTCTTTCCGGAGTTTGACGAATATTTACCCAGCCTTAAGAAATTGCACAAAAAACCCCTTCAGCATGCGTTTGAATTTCGCCATGAAAGTTTTTTCACCCCCACGTTCGTCGAAAACATGGCCCGCCAAGGCGTTGGACTGGTGCTTGCCGACAGCAACGGCAAATGGCCCTACTCCGAAGATGTCACGGCGAACTTTGTTTACGTGAGATTACACGGGCACGGAAAGATTTACGAGGGCGGCTACCCCACCCCTGTTTTGAAGGAATGGACGAAGAAGGTTCGTGCTTGGCAAGAGGGAAAAAAGTGGCCGCATCCGCAGGTTTTGACCAAACTTTTGGGCGAGGGAGTCAAGAAGGACGTGTTTGTCTACTTTGACAACGATGCCAAGGTTGAAGCGCCGTTCAATGCAAAAGAGTTGACGCAACTGGTAACCAAGCGGCGGTCGACGCGAGTCGCAAAGGCAAGTGCGTAAGCAAGGTGCGGAGATTTCGAAATTCAGGCTGACGGAGCTTTTAAAGCGTCAGCGACCAGCGTGCGAGGCACCTTTGCCTTGGGCACTTTGAAATCAAACCAGAACCGCACGTCCTCGTCAAGACCGATGCCCAGCATGTAATTATACAGCGCCTTACGAAGTCCGGCCCCGAGCCGATCGTGGTCGCATCCTGTCGGGTCTTCAAAAGCGACGTCGTTGTTGGCGAATTTTGCAGGCTTGGTATTGAGCAGTTTAATGCCGTATTTATCGGGTTCCATGCCGATCGGGCTATGCACGGTGGCGGAGAACCGGTGCCAATATCCGGACTGTATACAACCTTCAGCAAACAACTGACGAACGCGTTCAAGCGAATCGATCGTCTCTTGTTCTGTTTGCGTCGGAAAGCCGTACATGAGGTAGGCGTGAACCAAAATACCGGATTGCGTGAAAGCATGAGTCACGCGGGCCACTTGCTCCACGGTCACGCCTTTGTTCATCATTTTGAGAAGACGGTCGGATGCGACTTCCAAGCCGCCGCTGACGGCCACGCATCCCGACTTGGCTAGCAAAGGCACGGTCTTCGCATTGAAAGATTTCTCAAATCGAATATTGCCCCACCAAGTCATGGCGACTTTACGTTCGAGAAGCCTCTTAGCAAGAGAAAAAAGGACCTGCGGCGGCGCCGCCTCGTCCACGAAGTGGAATCCGCGCTGGCTGGTTTCTTTCACAATCGACTCAATGCGATCAATGAGCAAGTCCGCTCCGGCTGGATCGTAACGTCCGATATAATCGAGCGAGATATCGCAGAACTTGCATTGTTTCCAGTAACACCCGTGCGCAAGTGTGATCTTATTCCACCGCCCGTCCGACCAAATGCGATGCATGGGATTGAGCATTTCTAAAATTGAAACGTACTTATCAAGCGGCAACCCCGAGTATGTAGGAATGCCAGCGTCCTTATGCGGTATGTCGTGCTCGCCAGGATTATTCTTGAATACAATGCGCTGACCTTCCCGGATGAAAGTACGCTGAAGCTTGTCGACGCCGCGATTGCCGGAGATATGATCGAGAAGGCTTAAGAGCGGCCGCTCCCCGTCGTCCAAACAAATGTAATCAACATAGTCGAAAACAACGGGCTCCGCCAAAGAGCGTAGCTCCGTGTTAACGTAACCTCCGCCCAAGACAATTTTTACCTCAGGTCGAACGCTCCTAATTGTCTTTGCCATTCTGAAGGCGCCATATACGTTGCCAGGAAAAGGAACGGTGAGTCCTACAACCGTCGGCTTGTGCTTTTCCAAAAGATCTTTCGTAATCGACTCCAGCATCTCGTCAACGAGAGTGGGTTTTGATCCAAGAGCTTTTTGAAGTCCCTCAAAGGTCGGGGCGCTTGCGGCAAGTTTCTCCGCATAACGCGACATTTCAAATCTCGGGTCGATGCCGTCACGAATGACGTCGCCTAGGTCGTTCACGAATAAACTTGCCATATACTTGGCGCGATCCGCCACGCCTAGATCGCCAAAGGCCATCGTGAGAGGGTCGTACCCTGTATCGTTATCCCCCAGGCTTTGCAGCTCGTTTAGAGAGGCAAACCGAGGGCCTTCCGGCAGGAATTCGCGTCCGACGATCCTAAGGGCAAGGCTAGGATCCCTGCCGCGCAAAAAATCGAGGGCAGGGTCCACAGCCAATTGGTAATCCGCAATCTGTTGCATAAAAAACTGAACGCTAGGGGATCTCGGCGGTTTACCTTGGCGCAATCGCTCAAACACGGCTGTGAGTCCGTCCCGACAGAACAATTTTGAGAACAACTCAATAGCAGGATCCGCCTGCTCGACATCAAACCCCCGCCCCCGCAAGAACCCGGTAAGATAAGCGGTCGCCGGATACGGCGTATTGATCTGCGTCATAGGCGGAAGCAACAGGAGAATTTTCATGTTTTCATGTTTCTGAATTGTGGGCGATTGTGCCAGTAATGCACGGTTCCGGTCATACCACCGAAGCGGGGGCTTCACCAGTAAAAAACAGGCCTATTCAGCTTGCATATTGGGATTTTGGACATAATCAATCTTGATATCAAGCGGATACTCGTCATGGACGCAGTCCTCCGCCCCCGCGTCGTCTCCCGTCACCACGAGCGAGAACGACACGCCCTCTTGTCCTATCAGCTCGGCCGCAATGGGCGCGATTTGCGCGCTTGTGACAGCCGACCGAAACTCTGTACTGGGAATCTCTTGGGTGACACAGGTCCCCGGCCCCCCAACGCAATAGGGATTTTTAAGGTCGCTATTCAGGTTGTTGGAATTGTATATTTTATCAAAGTTCCACACCCTCAGCCCGTTCACAACGTCGAATTTGGTGACAAATTGTTCGATATCCGAGGCAATGACGTACTTGTCCATTAAGAAATACATGTCATCATTAAAAAACAGCGTTGGAACTCTCGAGGTTATCGAAACGTCGCATATGACCATGTCAGTGCTCAGTGCGACGCTGACAGCGTCGATCTCTCGCGCTCGAATCGAGCCTTGGCTTGGTTGAGTATTAGGTGGAACACCGTATTGGCACCCATTTGTGCGAGCCGGAATAGTAACGGGCTGAAGCATGCTGGTTTTCGTCCCTGCGCAGAGGCCTTTAATAACGTCCAATGTCAGAGCGACAGGCGGAGGCGGCGGGTCCATTGTTGCGACCTCTTCTTCCTCAGCTTCAACTTCTTCTGGGGGGACTTCGGCTGGTTGATCTTCCGTCTCCTCCTCAACAACATCGTCACTCTCCGTGCTCGCAGATCCTGAAGGAGGTTCAGGAACTCGATTGCAGGAGCTCAACAACAAAAGAGCCAAACTGGTTTTGAAAAAACGCATAAATCACCCATAGGCCTAGTAAGGACTTATCGGCCCAGGATGAAAGAATGTTGACACCACCATTTTTCGGATGTAATTACAGTTGGATACGACTGCAGAAAAAATCGCCTTTTCACCCGATCTTTGATTGCCAGCGTTAAGCCTTGGCCTTCGCCGGCCAAAGCTTCAACATGATCGGCAGAATGATAAGATCGCCAAAAATAGCGGCTACCGCCCCAATTGTCGTAAGAAACCCGAAGTAATAAACCGTCTTCACACCTGCAAACATCAACACTGGAAAACTAAGTATCAATAGAATGCTGGTGATCATGATGGGCACGCCCGTGAGCTTGAACGTTTCTTTGAGATTCTCTTCCCAGGTCATGCCGTGTTCCTCGTGTTCCTTCCAGTGATGGAGAAAATGGATCGTGTCGTCGACCGCAACGCCGATCATAATCGCTGCAACCGTCGATGTCGCGATATCGAGGTTAATGCCGAGATACCCCATTACTCCTAGCATAACTATTATTGGGAACACGTTAGGTATGATGCTCATCACTGCCAACCGAAATGACTTCAACCAGATCAGCATGACCGCGGCGATAAGTCCAAGCGCCGTGAAAAAACTCGATATCTGCGACGTCATAACATAGTCGATAATCTTGATGTAGAGCGGCATATAACCTGAAGGCACCACTTCGGCGTGCTGGCCAAGCGTTCTATCGGCGACCTTGATGATGCGGCCAAGAAGGCGATCGTAATTTGCCGCACTCATCATGTCGGTGACGAACGTAACCCTGCCAACACTGCCGTCCTGATCGGACAGCGGGGCAACGAAGTTGTCCTTGTATTCTTCCGTTTCCTTATCCCAATTGAGATCGTGCGAATCCAGAACCAGCTTAAGCTGTGACACAAGGTCTTGACTCATGGATTGGCCGGGTTTCACTTCCTTGCCCATAACTTTGGCAAGCCGATGGTAAAGTTGGTGAATGCCGAATCCTTCGCGTACATTGGGGTCGGCTTCGACCTCGTTGACGAATGCGTCCATCGAGTTAAGCACGTCGGCATTTGTCAAGGAGCCGCCCTTCGGCCGCACGATGAATTCCAAAACGGAATAAGGACCCCAGTTTTTCTCAATCTCTTCATGATCTAGCGTCACGGGATGGTCGTCGGGGAGATATTTGATCGTGAACGTGTCGGTTACAAGAAACCCGCATCCCACCGCCGAGATCGCCGTGATGATGATGGAAATCACAATCCAACGTTTCTTGTGAACGTCAACCTCCCGGGAAACCCAATCCAAGAACCTTATCATCCAAGCGAACTCTTTCCTCTCCAAATCGCCCTTTTGCTCCTTCTTACGAGTGAGCATAAAGGCAAGTATCATGAAGACCAAACTCGCAAAGAACGCCGTGACCAACCCCAAGGTCGCGTACGAACCTAAATGCCGCATCACGGCCATCGGCGACGTGAGTAGAGAGAGAAAACCCACGGTGTCCGTCGCGGCTGTCATGACGCAAGGCCAGAAAATGAGCGGCAAAGTCATCAGAGCGATCTCACGCTTGGTTTTGCCTGGATTTTCACTCTCGAGCGTTTGGAACATGGCAGGAAAGTGCAACGCGTCCGCAATGGCGATGACGATAATGAGAGTCGGAAGAATCGAAGTGAACATATTGATCTGGTGACCATTCAACCCATACACGCCCAACGTGACGATACAAGAAACGGTGATAACTCCCATAGCGCCTAGAACGTAAGTGAAACGCCGGAATATGAACGTGATAATGGCGAACAGAATGAGATAACTTAGGCTAAGGAAAATGCCGAAGTCTCGCTGCGTCGAGAGGTTCAACCCCGAATATATGACGCCAACTCCCCCCATGGGATGACTCTGATCCTTAAAGGTGTCGTTGGCGATTTGATCGACGGCAGCAATAACCGTGTCACGTTTTGCATCGATGTCTTTCATGACCTTCATCTGAATCCAAAGCATCGCCTGCTTGCCGTCGGGGCTTATAAGCCTGTCTCTGATAAGCGGGTTGTCCAACATGCGATCTTCTAAGGCTTTCAGTTTTTCCTGGTCTTCAGTCACGGGAAAAGAAACGATCTTGTCGAATTCCAAACCCTCCGGACCGTCGAAAGCGTCTTGTGCGCTGATGAGGGAGTGTACTTGTTTAACGCCGTCAACCGCTTCCACCTTTGTCGCAAACGTTTTCAGGGTGTCGAGAAACGGCTTGGTCATGACTCCCTTAGGTTCCTTGAGAAGCATGAGAATAACTTCGTCGTTGCCAAAGACTTCGTGGAATTCATAGTAGGATTTAAGCAAAGGGTCGGTCTCGAGAAACCAAACGGTGATCGCATTGTCAGGCACGAGCGCCGTCTTCAGACCTTTAGCCGAATATACGGTGATGCCGAGTATTACCGCGAGAAGCCACCACTTGGATTTGAGCAACAGATCATAATAATTGCGCTTGGACATTGAAGATTCTCCCGCCATGAATGATGGAAATAATTGTAACAAATTTGACGAGAAAAGGCGTTACTTGTGAGTGGGCGTTAGCACGAAGGTTTGACCGGCGGTAAATATATTTCATTACCCGACTGCAAGTGATAATATTGCGCCTAGTTTCAAAAAGTGGATTTTATAAGATGAACCGCACGACGCGCTCTTTTGTGTTGATATTCAGTTTACTCTTAGCTACGGGCGCACTTGGTTCGTTTCGTAAAGCAGATATTGCCGTTCCCGGAACAACTACGCATGTTGCGATGTATGTTGCCAATGAGACGGCCGCTGATACGATCGTTCTCGTTCACGGCCTTGGCCGGGCTGCCCATAAGGATTGGGATTGGCTCTCTCCCAAAATTACGTCGTCTCACAAGGTCGTCCTTGTTGACCTGCCAGAGTTTGGTGCGTCGCCGCTCCTTAAAAAAGGCGTTAACCCGTCCCTTGATCTTTATGCTTCGGCGATAAAAGCCGTGATCCAGAAAGAAGGCAAAGGGAAAGTTTGTCTCGTGGGACACTCTCTGGGTGGGGCAACAAGCCTTCTGTTTGCATCGAAGTACCCCGAGATGATAGACCGTTTGGTTCTTCTTTCTCCAGCAGGGGTCCTCCACAGAGCAAGTTTTTTAGCGAACTTGATGAATGTGTACAACTTCGGCCAAAAGACCGGTCGGGAAAACTTCTTCACCGACCTATTTAGCAATACCGCTTTGATCTCCGATATTTTTATCGAAGATTTGTCCTCGAAGCTAAATATGGGAAAGGTCCTGCCCGAGGATCCTTTGGCAAGAGCTGGTTGGGCGTTGATTCACGAGGATTTCAAAGAGGCCGTGGAGACGCTTAGACTCCCTACGCTCATTATTTGGGGGGAAAACGATCGGGTAACCCCCGTTCGCACTGGATACGGCCTTGCGCACGTACTCCCTCAAGCGGATATCGTCGTGTTCCCCAAGGGCGACCATGTTTCTATTCTCCGTGACGAAGCCACGCTCGGAAACCTTCGCAAATTTCTTGCGGGAGAAAAGAACACAGCGAACATCCGAACCCAAAAGAAGATGGTCGCTAAAATCGGGACATGCCTCAACAACAATCAATTAGCCTTCACAGGCGTGTACGAGAGCATTTCCCTCACCAACTGCAAAAATGTCGAGATAAAGGAGGTCGCGACGACATCGCTAACCATGCAAAATTCGTCAGCTATTATGCTGAATTCCAAAATCACCTCAAACGACGAAGCGCTTGTGGTTAGCAATGGGAAACTGGTAGTCGCAGGCTCTGACATTACCAGTGCAAAATCGCTGAAAGTCCGAGGGGAAGCGACGCTCGATATAGCAGGCTCCCTCCTCAAGATTGAAGCCAAAGAACCCGTGGAATTCAGTCCTTTGTCCGTCGTCATCTATTCGTGGTCTCGCCTCGAAAGTACCAATAACCGGCGAATGCTGCATGGGTTCGGTGAAGACAACTGCACTGCGGGCTGTCGTGGGAAGCGTTTTTGGAACAAGACCCGAATTTTTCTCGATGCCATAAAAGTACTCCGTTGAGCCGGACGGATTTCAACCCGAAAGGCGCATCGTCTCGTGCAGCTTTTTCGTGATCTCAGCGACGTGACGCCCCTGGAATTTTGCCATCTCGACTTCGTCCTCGCTTGGCAACCGCGAACCGTCGCCTCCGGCAATGGTTGTAGCGCCGTAGGGACTCCCGCCGTTAATTGCCTCCATGCCCATCTGTCTTTTCTCCGAGTACGGCAATCCGACGATGACCATACCGAGATGGAGGAGTGTCGTATGGAAACTGAGGATAGTCGATTCTTGTCCGCCGTGTTGCGTCGCCGTGGACGCAAAGACACTGCCTACCTTTCCGATCAGTGAACCGTTCATCCAGAGTCCGCCTGTCTGGTCAAGGAAGTTTCGCATCTGAGAGCACATGTTCCCGTATCGGGTTGGCGTACCAAAGATGATAGCGTCGGCTTCGGGAAGTTGAGATACCTTTGCCAACGGCACATCCATAAACATTTTTCGGGCTTGCCGGGCCCCCGACCTTTCCAAAGCGTCATCGGGGACAAGCTCAGGCACCTGGTAAAGTTGAACGTTTGCCCCTTCAACGGATTTCGCTCCCTCGACGATTGCTTCTGCCATTCTAAAGACGTGGCCGTACATACTGTAAAAGATGACCTGAATATTCACGGAGACCCCCTGGTTGTTTTGCGAACATCTAGGAAAGTGCAAAATGCGAACCAGACGTATGGCTGAGTTTTGAAAAGAGGAGATGCCCGTCGCGCTTCGAGCTGGCCATGACGGCGTTAAAGGGTCAACTTAAACAAACCATAATAGCGATTGTTAGCGAAATGCTTCGAAAAGTTTCCAGATTTATTACCCTGACGAATAAGACAACCCAGCACGGATTTGTATGCATTCGTCTTCTTCAATGCCTCAATGCACTTTACCGTAATCGCCGTGTGCAAACCGTAACTTCGAAATTTCGGTCGTACGCCGGAGGTTTTGATGAGGAGCTCGGGCGACGAGAGCATCTTGAAATGATCGGTGTAGTTCAAATCGGACGCCCGCACATTTTTTTCGCGAGCGAGGTCGGCGTAATTAGGGAAGGTCATATACAGCGCCGCAATTTCGTTGCCTCTCGTCGCGACAAAAGACGTTACGGGACAAATTCTCTTTGCGAAACTCATCCCCAAGATGTTTTTGAAATCATTGAGGCTGATACTGCGATAAGCAAAGTTTTGTGAAAAAATATCATCGATTACGACGTAGATGTCGTCCATGTTTTCTAGAAAATAGTCTTTGGTGAGATTCTGAATTTTGAAGCCTTCTTTTTCGGCGGCGGTCACGGAGTCTTGCTTGTTGCCGGCAGTCGCATAGAATGTTTCAAGCGGGATCATTTCTTGCGTGAAATAGGTTTGATCAAGCGCATATCCCAGGGATTCGAGTAAGACCTGGTAGTACGTGGGATTGTACGGTTCGCCGATGAACGGTTTGTAATCGCAAAAGGGCGCGATTCGAATTCGATAATCCATGAACGTCGAAAAATTTATGGGTCCATAGATTTCGCTAACCTGCCATTTTTCTGCCCATGCCTTGAGTTCGTTGAAAAGCCTGCGATTCGGTTCGATGCTATCTGTTGTTTCCCAAAAACCAAAATAGGCGACTTTCTTGCCCTCGATCAAGTTATCGGGATGATAAAAACCTGCTAGACGAGCGCCGGCGTCCGTAGCCAACCATGCATGCCCTTTTTCGAAATACTGGTTTTGCGCGCTAAAAAGATATTCGACCTTCGCGCGGTCCTCGCGAAGCCAGGCATGATCGCCGCGATAGACCTCGTCTGGCACCGAGAAAAAATCCTTTGGAATCTTGGGACAGCCGACTGAACCCGAACTCATAACTATCCCGCAGCCTTAGCAGTTTTAATTATCTCCACGCTTCCCTGCTCGCCGTTCATGCGGACAAGGTCCCCGGAATTGAGAATCTTTGTAACGTTTGGAATGCCAACAATCGCCGGAATCCCAAGCTCTCTCGCCACGACAGCAGAATGGGACAACGTTGATCCTCGCTCGATCAGAAGGCCACTGACGGTTGGAAACAGCGGCGCCCAACCGGGATCTGTCCGGACAGTACAAAGGATCTGTCCGCGCAAGTCCAATTCGTCGTTTGGATTCATGATTATCCGTACGCTCCCCTCCACGATGCCGGGATAACATCCCGTTCCCGAAAGGTCCGAACCATTGCCCGCGTTCTCGAGTTCGTTTTTATAAGGGTACTCGTACTCATTGTCGAGGTAGGCAACGCCCCGAGTGATGAAATGATGGTCAATTTCCTCTTGTTCAAATGCCGCATACTCGGCCTTCCGGCTCTTCACAATCGACCGAAGATTTTTTTCTACGAGGCGCCCGTCGATCATGCTCTCCAATTCTTCGGTGGCAAGATAGAAAATATCCCGAGGGTCGGCCAAGTGACCGTAAAAGTGCAATTGATTGCCGATTTCTAGAAAAATGCTCCGGAACAGCCCGAACATGCGGGTACGTTCCATTCGCATCATTTCCCTGTTCTTCAAGGCTTTACGCAAGAGGACAAGAGTTTTCTGGAATTTCTTGAGTTCGCCCCCGCCGCCGCCTGCTTTAATTTGTCGAAACGTCGCTTCCTCCGCTCCCGAGCGCAAGGCCTTTTCTTTGTTAGCCATGGATTCTGCGGTCAGATCGTCGCGGTTGAGATAATTCTTGATAACGGCAAACATGAAGCTGGGATCTTGTCGGAGAGTAATGGATTCCAGTTTAAGCTCGCCCATGCAACGGTCGCCGTAACGTTCGATGTACTCAAGACAACTGGTATAGATATCAGGAGCTCGTCCCTTGAGATACTCGATAAGCGTAGCATTGGGATGTACCGCGACTTCCGCAAACAATGACCGGTCCTTACGAATCATGTCGCAAATACGAAGGAGAAACTTCGTCGGCTCCGTGCTTTCAATACCCTCCTCGCCGGCCAACAGATTGTTCAGAGTAGCTGCGGGATTCGGCACCTTGTGTTTTTCCATAGCCCTGATCGTTTTGCCGTTCATCATCATAACGAGAAAATCGTTGATGATAGGCGCTTGCCAGTTGTCGAAAAACGACTTGTAGAGGCGTTGAGTTAGAGACATCAACTCCGAGTAATGTGAAAACTGCAGCTTGCCAAGATCAACGGAATTGTATGTCTCGTAAAACCCTTTTTCAAACTTTTGGACCAAGGGGTCTATAACCATGAACTTCGAGATGAGCGTGCCGTACGACCTCAAGAGTTGGGGGAGCTTTCGCAGTTTTTGGACTGTGGAAAGCTTCTGATCATGTACGAAATCGACAGGATCTTCCAGTCCCATCATGCGTTCCATATCCTGCTTGTTGGTGCCGAAGGAAGGCAGCAGCAACAGCCCTTTGTACCAGTTGTTGATGTTGTAGTAGATTCGCCCCTTGATAAGACCAAGGAGGTTGGAGAACACCGGCTGGTACTCCTCCAGAGTGCGGCTCGGCACTTTTAATACAGAGAAAGTCGAGTTGTAGACCGCCTTGTAGGCCTTGTTGGCAAAGGAGAACGTTAAAGGCGTCGTTACGCCGCAATAACTTTCTTGAATATTCGAATTGTCCCAAACTATCTGATTGTGGTCGAGATCCTTTTGCGGCGGCAGCGACGTGATCGGCCGAGTTTGCAAAATAAAGATTTCTTTACCTGCGATCGTCCATTCAATGTCTTGTGGTCGACGCAACGCAGCAGCTATGTTCCGACCAATTTCCGCCAATGCGGACGCCTCCGAGTTTTTCAGGCAAGGTTGTTCCTGCAACTCCGAAGGTACGTGGGTTTCCATGACTCCTGAACCTTTTTTCTCGTCGAACACAACCTGAAGGTCTTTGGTTGTCGCCTTGACGTTCACGGAGAGATCAATATGAGAGACCGTGTATTCATCAGTATTGCAAGTCCCCGAGACAATCCCTTCACCAAGACCATAACAAGCGGTAATAAGGCAGTGCTGCCGGCTACCGTTCACGGGATGAGCGGTGAAGAAAACCCCCGATTTTTCGCCCTTGATCATGGCCTGGATGACTACGGCAGCACCAATCGCACCGATGGGAATCTTCTTCTCCAGGCGATATTTAATAGCGCGCTCGCCGAACGCGCTTGCCAAGCAAGCTAAAAGCGAACGTTCGATATCTTCTTTTGTCTTTTGAAAGAGATAACTTTCCATCTGTCCGGCGAAGGAGTGCGCGCTCGAATCCTCGTCAACGGCCGAAGAGCGCACAGCGAAAAACGTGTGACCCTTAAACGCCGGCTGCGCGAGATAGCTGTGGAGATCTTCTGCGACTTTTGCCGGGACCTTCGCGTTATGCAATGAATCGCGAATATTCTTCGCTGCCCTCAAAACCTCGTCCTGAGGCTTCGATGCGTCAATCTTGAGTTGTAAGCCCATATCCTTTGCCAGCTTCTCAAAACCGTCCGTCGTAAATACGAAAAAGGGCGGAACGTTGAACCCACGGCTTCTAAGCCAGTGCAAGTTGTAACCTTTGCCGCCCAGAAGAGCGACGGAAGGGACTTTGGGCATTTTGCTATCGAAGAAATATTGCAAACTATCACCTACTTCGTCTGTGACGCATAATGTGTCGTGAACTTATGCAGTGTTTTGAAAATCCTTTCCATGAAACCATAATGCCGGAAGGTGTGCGCCATGATATACATGGACACCCTGTTAATATAAAGGTCTTTGAGACAGAGTTTAAATCCTTCCATCCACTCCGACGCGTCTATGGTCTTCTTGGTGTGTAACTCGAGACATCTTCTATGTAACTCCACGTATTCGTTGATCAAACCTGGCGAAGCGCTGTCGTCCAGCGCGAACATTAAGAACTCCGCAAGATCATGCTGAGGCAGATGAATCGTTGCAAGCTCCCAGTCGTAAGCGCAGAGATCAAACCCCTTTGCGGTCTTGCGCAAACAGACGTTCCGCGGGTTAAAATCGTTATGAACGAGCGTCTTCGGCATCTTGTCGATACGTTTCCACCAGTTTTGCACATCCTCAACGAGGTGCTGATGAAATTCAAAATGTTCACGTTTATACCATTCAGGAAACTCCTGCACCGCATGGAAGGCGAGCGAATACCAGAGTTCTTTCATGCTCTCCATCTTCTCCGCGGATTGGTAGTCGGACAGCCAAGGCTTAGTCTTGAGTTGCTCCCCCTGGCCGTAATGCAGTGAATGGAACCCGGCAATACCCTTGATCGCAGCGGTAATGTGATCATTTTTCCAACCTGACGTGTCGTCCGCGGTGTCCATATGCGAGATATTATTTTGCAGCAACTCGGTAATAAGAGCGAACTGCTCTCGTTCCTCCGCAATCAACACGGCCCAGATTTTGGGAGTAATATCGGTGAACTTGGGATCGGTGAACTTCGATATTTCAAGTTCCTTCAAATGACAATTTCTAAAACCGCTGTCCTCTTTGAACCGAGAAAAGTTTGATGCCAACCTTCCGCCGCACATATTGGCCATGGTGTTGATCATCAAAATGACTTCTTTATCAACGGGCTTTGACTTAACCATCACATTGACGGATTCCGTTTTCCCGTTCGTCTCAATATCGAGGTGGAAAGGAATATGTCCAACGAACTTTTGAACCTTACGAGCCGTCAATTCCGTGATGATCGAGCTTCCCAATGCAAACTTATCGATGGAATGCGCGTTTACAACTTTGATAGGCTGCGACGGATTGTGGCTTTGCAGCGACTTTTGAAAAAATGGAGCCGTCAATTCGTCGGTTTTGAACCACTTTACCGGTCGGTTGCGCCCTAGTTTTTCGTGTGCTGAGGCAAAGGTCCCGTTTGCGATGGCCGATAACGTCGAGACGTCCAATGCCAAACAGTACCCCGCCACGATCTCGGCGAAACGCCGAGAGTTCCCTGGACCAGCGCAGCCGAGCATTTGCAGATAATCGCGCTGATGAGGCAGCTGTGTGCCACCGCCCACTGTACCGACGATCAGACTAGGCAGGATAAGACTTATATGAACGCCGCCCTCAACCCTTTGCAGGTTGAATTGCCCGATGCTGGATTCGTGAACACACGCGATATCCTGGCCGGCCGCCGCAAAAATAGCGGCAATAATGTTGGCAATATTGATATTGATCCCCATCATTCCCGCCTGCACCGATCCCACCTGAAAGAAAGAAAATGCGTCGGCAAGCTTTTTGGAATCGACCTTTAGGGTCTCTTTGAGCTGATCTTCGGAGATAAACGCGTTCGCTATCACCCGCGTTCCCCTACCCTCAACATAGGATTTGAAATTGGCTTTCTTATCGCCGCTCAAGTTCGCTTCAATTATGAAATCCTCGATCTGCACTTCGTCGAAATCTTTCATTTGCCGCATGGCCCATTGACAAGCATGCCAGGTGCAAGTGGTCGTCATATTCTGGCCGGCGGCGTCCCCGGTCGCAAAAATAAAACTCGCATGGACCGCCCGCCCCAGCGTGAAAGCTTCGATCTTGTGCAGCACAGCATAACTTGAAACCTGACGCATCTGTTCCTGAAGCTCGTCAAAGTGACCATCCAGCCACTTCACGAAAAAGTCCGCGCCCTGATAGTTCGAAAAGATGAAAACAGGTACCCGCATCATCCTCTGCTTCAGAACACGGGTAAATACTCCACCAGACTTGCTGATCGCCGTCGCTCCCCTACAAGCTGACGCAACAAGCGCTCCTTCGGTGGTCGCCAACGGCGCAAATATCTCTCCTCGCACGCTTTCTCCGAAGAATCGTAGCGGTCCTGCAATGCCGACCGGAATCTCCAGCGAGCCCACAAAGTTTTCAATATTACTTGTAAGTTTTTTTGCGTCGAAATTAGTCACTTGCAGGTTCTTGAGGTCTGAGTTGGTCTTTTCCCGGGCAAAGGCCAAACGTTCCAAGCGCGCTTCCTCTGTGTAAATGCCGCGGCCCGGGACCTTTGTGTTTTCATATTTCCCTTGTTGGGAAGCCTGTGCCCATTTTTGCTGTGGAGACAATTCGACCTGATCGATTATTCGCCAAAGAGTCACCTTTGTTTGGGGATCGGATGAAAACAAGTTGAGCGAATAATCATTTTGCTTGGAGTTAATTCCCGAAACCGAGAAATTACCGTCAAATTTTTTGGTGCTTTCACAAAAAAATGCTACGCCGTCAATGACATCTCCGATGCGCACCAACCCCGCCATTTCCTGGGGAATTTGAATCCTCACTCCTTCTTTTGAAATGTCGAGGATATGGCATTTATATTCTTGTTTTTGATAAAGAAAGCGGATGTCCCACTTGTCGTCCAGAGTTGACCACCGAGGCGATAACCGCCGATCGATCTGCTTCATTTCGAACCTCCGAATGTTGTCATCCGCCCACGCCCACTATTTCCAAACAAATCCGTTGTCGTAACAGATGCTCGTAACGAGTATTAAATAAGTAACGATAATAAACAGAGCGACCACCTTTTCGTTCTTACCGCGTCCGTCGATAACAGGGTTTCGCATGAACCTCAGAAGGCGTCGAATAGTCGCTGCAGCCACCCCGGCCATGAGGAGGGAACTGACCAAGAAAATCTGCCCCCTTGAGGCTATGCCTGCGACACAAACCGCGCTCACAGCTACGAGAGCCGAGGCTAATACAATACAATTCCGCACCCCAATTTGCTTTGAATAAGTATCGACGCCGTCTTGCTCTTCGTCCGAACTCCGTGTCTTTCTCGTCACTTCAAACAACATGCCCGTACAGAACGCCAAGGCCGCTGCCATCACGATGGGAGCCGAGCAAGGCTCATATCCTTGGTCCGCCGCGAGGGCGAAGCACCAATATATAATCATGGGCGTGACCAGCATATGCGAGAAGCCGTACACGAAGAGGTGATGCGTTAGCCACTCTTTGCAAAAGAATTCAACCGTCATCAAAAAAGTCCAGGCGATAGCTAATGCCCATACTGTAAAGCTAAGCGTGGAATCGACGGGAAATGCAATGTTCACAATGATCTGCGCAGCAAAACACGCCGCGCCGACCTTCTTCAGGTCGCTCAGCGTTACAACGCCCCTTTGTAGAACTCGGTCGGGATGACTTATGCAATCTTGTTCGTAATCTTTATGCTCGTCCAAGACTCGCAACATCAGGAAATATGACCAGACGACCACAAACCCAACGACGTCCGAAAAGGCAAGGTATGGCGCGCCTGTAACCGAACGTACAATGACCGCAGAAGACAGGTAGAAGAAAACCGACAATAGCCATGCCGCTGGCGGGAATCGCTCCTGTATCCAAAGCCAAATTCGACCCATGACGAACGCCTCTTAGTTGATATCCAGGATAATATCTTATGAATTTGTATTTATTGTAGTATAATACATTTCAAACGTCATAGCTCAAAAATAATTTAACGATAGATTTCGACATGGTTGAAGATTTCGTCAGCAAGATAGTGCAGCAGACGAGCCGTCGAACCGAAGGTTGCGCTCTTCATATGCCATCCCTCCGATCCAACGGAGTTTACAGTGCATTTACCTACCGCGAGCTCGGATGGAGCATCGAAGGATATAGAACCGAACTTGCCATCGCCGGCCTCCAAGAAGGCGCACGAATTTTAGTGGTGTTACCAATTTGTTTTGAAATGTATAGCACCATACTTGCGATTCTTAGCGCAAAGATGACCGTGGTCTTCTTTGATCGCGGCCTGTCATTGTCCCAAATCAACGCCCTCATTGCCGACGCAAACGTGCAGGGTCTTCTCCTGCCCAAGAAGCGCCGTTGGATGAAGCATCTCATGCGCAACATATGGCGCGCGAAAGAATGCCAATTGGGCCAAGGACTTACATTGTTTCTGCGAAAGGACATTACGCCGCGATCCAATAAGGACGAGGCACTCATCACCTTTACATCTGGCACGACGGGAAAGCCCAAGGGGGCTAATCGAACCCATACGCTCCTGAGCCACCAACACGCAGCGTTAGCGAATAATCTCCCGGAATCGTCCGACGAAGTGGACATGAGCTGTTTTCCTGTATTCCTACTCCACAATCTCGGCTCGGGTCTCACCGCCGTTTTTCCCAAGCTTAGCGTCGCGAAGGTATCCAAGTTCGATCCTGAGGTCCTTTGCAAACAGATCGCGGAATATGAAGTGACGCGACTGAGCGGCGCGCCCGCGTTTTTGCACAAGCTATGTTCGTTTATTGTTGCCAACAAAATTGAATTACCAAGCCTGAGGACTGTTCTTGTAGGCGGAGCGCCAGTACCTCAAAAACTTTGCCGGTTGATGCAAACGGCGTTTCCCGACAGACAATGCTGGGTCGTCTACGGATCGACGGAGGCTGAGCCCATTGCCCACGCGAACATCGAAGAAGTTCTGCAAGCTCAAGGCGAGGGGTACTTCGTCGGCAAACCTGTCGACGAAGTGGAGTTTAGAATTACGAAACTGCCGCCTCCCCACTCGTTGAACGAAGATTACATCCTCAACAATAGCTGCGCCCCCATGGAAGTAGGCGAAGTCATGGTCAAGGGCCCGCATGTCTTGCAAAACTATATCGACAATCATCCTGACAACGCCGCAACGAAAATACCAAGCCGCCGCGGCGGTATCTGGCACCGCACTGGCGATCTTGCCTATCTCGACGCCGAGGGTCACATCTGGTTACAAGGACGAGCGTCGCAAGTCGTCGCGTCTGCTCGCGGTTCCGTTTATCCGTTTCAAGTAGAAGCAAAAGTGAACAACATAGAAAGCGTTTCCATCTCAGCCCTTACGCAAATCGACCAGAAAGTCTACCTTGCGTATCAAGGCCGCGAAGAAACAGAGGATCCCGCTCCCGAAATTAAAAAAATTCTCATCTCGTACGGCTTGGAGTATGCTGAAATTAAATCAATCAAAAGCATGCCCGTCGATGCGAGACACAATAGTAAAGTGGATCGGCAAAAGCTGGCTAAAATAATCACAAGGAGGTGGTTTTGAATAAGATCGAAAGCGAAATCGCGGGCAAGATGAGCTTTGACATCATTCGTTATTCCCAGGTTTGGGAAGACTACCAACTTCTCGAATCAGGACTGAAAATCCGCGAGGACGACAACATTTTTTCTGTCTGCAGCGCGGGCTGTAATGTACTTGCGATGTTACTGCACAAACCAAAGTCCATCGTCGCCATAGACTTGAGTCCCGCTCAAAACGCCCTCCTGGAACTCAAGATTGCCGGGATAAAAACCTTGGAATTTGCCGAGTTTCGCCAACTCGTGGGCGTCGACAAGAGCAACAAGACGAACGCGATATTTGACAAAGTCAAAGGCCATTTGTCGCCGTCGACGCGGGACTATTGGGCGGCAAACGGCGACGTGCTGGCGCAGGGCGTTCTGCATACGGGCAAGCTCGAAAAGTTTTTCCATACTTATCAAAAAGAGCACCTCGCGAAATTTTGGAAGAACGACCAAATCCGCAACCTGATCAATAGCCCGGATCTAGCGACACAAACAAAGTTGTTCGAATCCATGGTTTCAAGCGAGTTCAAGAAAGACTTCTGTCTCTATTTTGCTCAGAGCTCGATCGAACAATCAGGTCGCGACGCCGCTCAATTTGCCCATGTTGAAGAAGCCGACACGGGCGCTTACTTGTGGGACAGATTTCAATATGCAATGACCCACTTACTCCTGCGCAACAATCAATATATGCAATACTTTCTGACCTCGGAATACGTGACCGAAGGCGGACAGCCTCCCTACCTGAGAGAGGCGAACTTTCACGCTCTTCGCAACCTCGTTGACCGCATCAAGGTTGTTCAAGGCGATATCGAAGGTTACCTGCAGTCGGTTCCCGACAATGGGTTTAGCAAGTCCAATCTCTCGGACATCTTTGAATACATGAACGACGAATTATCCCAAAAAATGTTCGGCCTGCTCGCACAAAAAACCCGCCCCCAGGGTCGCATAGCGTTTTGGAATTTATTCGTACCGCGCCAAGTCAAAGGAAACCCGATGCTTGCCTACGATCCTAATTCGCCAACGCTTTGGAAGTCGGATCGTTCTTGGTTTTATCGGGACTTTTTGGTCTATGAAGTAAAGAAAAAGTAAACAGGAGGATCCTTCCGCGCTTCCAAACTTCCGCGCCTCCGCGTCTAATTTTGTTTCGGAAAGAGACGGTTTACAATAGTGATGAGAGACTTTGTGTATATAAACGCGGAAGCGCGGAAAAGAAATATCAGCACATCCTACTCAAGAAGGTCACCAATGATGCGCTGGCACTTCATCGATACTGGCGCCTGGTCCTGCGCTAGCGTAATGAGCGCCTTCCACAACGTCCAGCCGCGGCCGCGCGCCAAGGTTGCCGGATCGGGTTGGAGACCATGAAGAAAGGATTCCCGGTTTTTTCCGGAGAAAAATGTCCAGGCAATCGCTAGATCGCAAGCAGGATCGCCTACCCCTATACATCCGAAATCAATCACCGCGCTCAATTTGCCACCCTTATGAAGAAGGTTGCCCGCGCTGACATCTCCATGAACCCAAACAGGACCTTTGTCCCATGTGGTAGCGAGGGCGTCTTCCCACACGGCCAATGCGGCGTTCGAATCGATTCTATCGCGAACCTTTGCTATGGCTCCTCGAGTTTCGTCGTCATAAGTCTTCAGCGCCCCGCCCCGGAAAAAATTATGCTGCCCCGGTGTCGGTCCGTCAGTAGCGTCCACCTTTTGTAAGGCAACGAGGAAGGCAGACAGGGCATGTGCGAAATGATCCAGGTCGTCAATTTTTCCCGCGTCCGCAGCTTCCCCGTCAATCCATCGGTAGACGGACCAGTTCCAAGGATATTCGTGAGAGGGCCGCCCTAATGCAACAGGCACCGGAATCGGCAAAGGCAAGTGAGGCGCGAGTTTGGGAAGCCACCTCTGTTCCTTTGCCACTTGCGCGGAATATCTCGCTGCACTCGGCATTCGCACCAGCAATTGATCACCAAGCCTAAATGTCCTATTATCCCAACCACTCACTTCAACCGGATTGATCTCGAGACCATCCCATTCCGGAAATTGATCGGCAATCAATCGACACACCAGACCTAAATCAATGTCCACGCTTGTCCCATAGCGGCTCATATCTTTTCCGATCATAACTTTCCGAGGCTCCTAACACTCCGCGCTTCCGCGTTGAATTGGAAAAACCCGCTTGAACACGGAAACGCGGAAGTTTGGAAACGCAGAAAAATATTCTTTATTTTCGCTACTGCAAATCTAAAAATACAGGTTCAGTCCCAACCTCGTAAAACTATCATTCGTCAAAGCAAAGAGCGGACTAGTCTCTTCGTCGCTATGGTAGATCTGCGTTTCAAGCACCGCCTCGTACTTCTCGCCAATGCGCCGCGAAAGCTCTACTTTTCCCAAATAGCTTCCCGTATCTTCGTTGTCGACAATACCGCCTAACACAAACTTGGTATTCTGCGTGTCATAGAAGTTGAACTGCAAGCCGACAAACGTATCGTTTTGAAACAGAACCGTTTTGTCTTCTTGCCGATCATCATAGAGATATTCTGCAAAGAGTGTAATATCCCAGCCCCAGTCGAAAATATTGGCAAAAGGTTTCTCGATTCCACCCACCGCTGCCAAATAGTCCATATGCCCATATTGTTTGAAAACTGTCTCAGCCTTGAGAGCAATGGATTCGAAGGAGAGTTGAGCATCCATGCCTATTTGCTGCAGGAGGGGATAAATGACAGAAGCGCCTATGACTTGGCCTTCCGGACTAAATTCGGGAAAAAGCATCGGTTCTCTATCGGTACCGTTGAAATAGGTAAGGCCCAAGTCGAGAAGGTCGTAATTGACGCTGTAACGAGCGGCCAAATCGACGGTTCTCCCTTCATTGGCACCTTGGTTTGCAGCGTTGGTAAAGTCAATTCCGGGGAAATTGCCGAACCGACTTTTGTAGGACGGCAAGTTGCGTTCCCTAAAGAAAGGGAGCGCAAAAAGGGAAAGCGAGCCGTAATCCGTCACCCAGGTGAGGTTCGCCATTGCCTGACCAAGTTTTTCGTCTCCGTCCGGATCTTCGACCAGATCCGTCTGGTTGACGATATCAACGAGATTCACGGATTCGGCGACACCCCAAAACACCTTGCTAATACCCAATCGAACATCGAAATGCTCGTAACTGTTTACGTACGACAACTCGCGCACGTCGAAGTGCGTTCGACTGGGGTCAACGGTGTCTTTCCGGTAAAAAAACTCAGCGGAAATAACCCGTCGGTCGTTATCAGCAAAGTGAGAAAGCCGCGGCTGTACGAAGGCGGAGTAATCAGACGTAGGCTCGCCGGGATTGGTCGGCGATTCGTGGAAGAACCGTCCCTCAACGCCCGACTTAAACACCCATTCATAACGCGAACCGCTGTCGTACTCTTCCTCTTCTCCTGACCTCCGCCCCGTGGGCGGCGGCGGAACGGGATACTTCTTGACCTTGTTATCGACAGGACTCCGCTCGATCTGTATCACCGCGCCGTCCGGCTCTTGAAAAATGGATTCGCCGCAGACATCTCGACCTCCACTGGTGAAACACGTCACGCTGCCTACCTGAACCTTCTTTCCTTCGGTCTGCCGTATGGCGATGATGCGAGGGTGATTATCCAAACGAAACGCCGACTGTGATCCCTCGAGAACCACATAGTCGCCTGCCTCAATGGACGCCGGATTGCCCTTTCTCAATTGCACGCTAGCCGATCCGCCCAAACTCTTGGTCACTGTTCCGCACCCTAATCGCGTCTGACGGTAGAAGCAAACGCTCTGATTCTCGTAAAATCCGCCGTTAATCCCTTGATCAATGACAAAGCCGCTTCCGCGAGTTCTTTGTACAACTCGGGCAGCGCGCGATTCTCCACCGACAAGATTCGCGCGCGCCTCCAATTCAATAAGGGGCAATACATGCGGCTTGACATAAACGTAGGACCAACGCTTTCGCGAAGAAAATATGCGGCCACAAACTTGGTTGGAATTGTTGAAGCAGACCCATTTGCCCGGCACGTAGCCGTCCAAAAAGCCCTTGTTGATAATGGCAAATCGACTGTCGATATTGATGGATTCAATATTCGTGAATCCGTTAAGAAGCAAAAAAACCAATGCAAAAAAGGAATATCGGAGAATATGGAGTCGTGAGATCATCTCATCCTGTTGAGCGCACTTTGGTCAAAATCTCCTTCTCGAAGTCCCGCTTTGAACTTAAAGCTTTGCCACTGAATCTCGGTGGACTTTCCAGTTTTTATGTTCTCCATAACTTGGGAATGCGCCCGCCAAAACTTGCCCGAATACTGTTTAAAGTTTTGAAGGGTAAGTGTTTTGACGTGTTTGTTGGACTTGTCAAAGAGTACAGCTTTATGGAGACGATATTGGCTATTATCAATGTGCAACACTACCTTTTTATAACCGCTATCAGCATCCTTGGGGAATCGCTCAACCACGAAACACTTCTGTCCGTCGCCGCACTTTGTCATGCCCGTATATTTGTAAGTGTATTTATCAACAACCATAGGAACCATGTCCTCATAAGAGAACTCGCTGCCAACGAAAGGCGCAGACTGGTTGCTGCTTGCAATCCGTTTTACACGAGCGGTTGCGGGGAGATATATCCATTGTTCGTTGTCCTTGCCCTCATAGGTATAGGTAAGCAATGAAGTTCCCTTGACGTCCTTAGGTTTGTCAAATACGACCAGAGTCTTGTCGTCTGAGTTCTTGCCTTCCAGGACTTTAGTGGTGAAGTAATAGGTGTTAACGGCCTTTCCGCCCTTCTTCAAGATCATCGAGGCCTCTCCCACAGAATCCACGAAACCGTTGTTCCTGCTGTCGGCTTCTTGGACTATCTTTAATCCATCGGGTTCGGCAGCAACGGCTGCACGGGCTGTTACTATAGACACCAGGGCAAAGCTGAACATTATTTTTGCGTTCACAAGCACCTTCCTATGGGAGTCAATTCATTAAGATTACATGTATAATACAGCATTAGTTTATGAGAAACAACTCCACTCGAATAAGCCCGCCTAAAAATCTGTGGTTCAGAATCCCAATCTAGACTAAAAATAGGGATCTTTTTTCGGAGATATAGGTAACCCTGCATGACGCTTATTTTGAAACAGATTTTTTCTCTTATAAAGCTTTTGAATTCGGAAACAGGTACTATCCAAATTGCTTCGGGCATCGCATGCGGAATGATCCTCGGTTTCGCGCCCTTCTTCTCGCTGCAGACGTTGCTTGTTTGGGCTGTGGTCTTCTTGTTTCGAATCCAACTCAGTGCCGCACTTATCAGCGCTTTTTTCTTTAAGCTATGCTCTTATTTGTTCGATCCAGCTTTTGACGTCGTCGGCGCCTGGGTGTTGGAACTTCAACAACTCAGAGACCTGTTTGTATTCCTTTATAATCTCCCTATCGTCCCTTTCACTCGGTTCAACAACACGATCGCAATGGGTTCTTTGGTCGCGAGCGTCGCTCTCAGCCCCCTGTGTTTTTGGGGAGCAAAGATTCTGATTGAGAAATATCGGACTGCCGTTGTCGCCCGATTTAAGAACACCAAGTTTTGGCTTTTGATAAAACAAACGTCATTGTACCAGTGGTACTATAAATATGAAGAGCTCTATGGCGACTCCTAAGGTTAAGACTCCCAAAAAAGTTGGTCCCATCAGGACAAACGTTGTGCTGCCTACGATAATTTTCGTTGCGGCAGTTTACGTTTATTTTGCCTTATTCTTCGACAATCACCTCCGTTGGGCATTTGAGTATGTCGGCACAACCGCCAACGGCGCAGAGGTAAATGTTAAGGATGTCGATACGAGTTTCTGGAATGCTAACTTCCGTCTCAACGGGCTCCAGGTAACGGACCCCCTTGAGCCTCAATTCAACAAAGTTCAGATCGACACCATTGAATTTGGGCTGGTTTGGGACGCTTTGCTTCGAGCAAAGTTCGTGAGCGACGTCGCTCGCATGACGGGAATCGGCCTCAAAGTTAAGAGGGCCTATCCTGGAAAAGTAATTCCTCCGGAGAAAAACGATTCCGACAGTTTCGTCCAGCAAAGAATGAACGAGATTAAGGACAGTCTGAGTTCGGAAGTAAAGAATCGCCTCCAAGGCAGCTTCTTGGGCAATCTCGTGGCTATATTGCAAGGAGGGAGCATCCAGGAGGAACTCGAATCGCTAAAAGGCTCTCTCAAGTCAAAGGAGCTTACCGAAAAACTCGAAGCTGAATATGCTGCCAAAAGCGCCAAATGGGATGAAAAAGTCAAAGCCCTCGGAAGTCAGAAACTCGTGAAAGAATACGAGGATCGTATACAACGGCTTCAAAAAACCAACACAAAGTCACCCCAAGAAGTTCTGGCGGCGGTGAAAGAAGCCGAAGCTCTGGTTCGGGAAATTGAAGCTAAAATTAAGGAAGTTGATCAAACCGCGAAGGACGTGAACAACGAGTTCACGGAGTTTGCTGCCGCCGTAAAGGATCTCGAAGCAACAATCAAGAACGACATAGCCGATCTCGAACAACGCGTAAAAATTCCGTCCCTCGACATCAAGGACATTTCGTCCTCGATATTTGGCCCCATGCTTTTGAACTATATCGCAAAGGCAAAGTACTACAGTGATTTGGCGAGGAACTATATTCCCCCCAACCTCAAACATAGGGGAGAGAAAAAAGAGGAAGTAACTCCTCCGGCAAGGGCGCGCGGCAAATCGTATTCTTTTGGCCGTCCAGGCGGCTATCCGATGGTTTGGTTCAAACTTGTTGAGATATCGTCCCGGGCCAATTCCGAGCGGGATCTTGGCAATATGGAAGGACGAGCAACACATCTGACTAGCGATCAGACCGTAACGAACCTGCCTACAGAATTTAAGTTTGCAGGAGATTTTCCTGCGATTGACCTGCTTGGTCTTCAAGGTAGTCTTATCGTTGACCACCGCGACAAGAAATCAGAGACGTTTGACCTAAAAGCAGAGAGGGTTCCCTTCCATACGATTTCCCTGGCCAATTCGTCCGATATTTCGTTTGCCATTGCCCAAGCCGAACACTCTGTCGCAGTGAACGGCACCCTTTACGAGGACGACCTCAATCTCAATTACACAAGCGTCTTCAAAAAGGTCGTGTACGAGATAGATTCCAAGGCCGGCACCGCTCGCGAAATCTTGCGCGGAATTATGGCCAATATTCCCACCATCAATCTACAGGCCGCGATTCAAGGGACCTTTCCCAAGCTTGCCGTCAATGCGAGCTCCAACCTTGGTACAGAACTCAAGCAGGGCCTCGAGCTGCAAATCAAAGAGAAAATCACTGCTGCGAAACAGCAAATCCGGACCCTGGTTGATCAGGAGGTAACCGGAAAAAAGACCAAACTCCTCGAGTCTTACAACGCTACCAAGCAAGAGGCGGACAAAATTCTAGCGGGTGACAAAGAGGCCCTCAACGAGGCCCGAGACAGGGTCCAGGCCGAGATAAAAAAGCTCCAATCCGGCGGCCAGAAAGAGGTTGACGAGAAGCTCGAAAAAGAGAAGAAGAAGCTCCAGAACAAGCTGAGAAAGTTTTTTTAGCCTTAGGCGCTATTTACCTCATCTGAAAACTAGGGTAATTATGAAAGTCTCGGAGGTGAATTTAGTGAGAAAAGCAAAGTCAATTTGGGTAGTTGAAGACGACAAATACGCCCAGTCGTTTTACAATGACATATTGGGCCCACAGTATCTTGTATCGATGTTTGACGATCTGAATTCTTTAAGACGAGGTTTGACTCAGCAAGCGTTACCTGATCTCCTCATAGCGGATTTGCACTTACCCGACGGATCCTTTCTCAATTTTTTCGGGGAAAAGAGCGCGGATGCAATTCGCTCCCTGCCGTTTATGGTTGTGTCGGTTCTCGATGATGTCGATGCCGTTCGTAACTGTTTTAGAGAGCAGGCTCGAGACTATATCTCGAAGCCATTTCCTAGAGCTGAGCTTATCGCTAAGGTGGAACGGATTTTCAACGGCCGCGAGCTGGACCAGATCCAAGTCGACGTCGACTACCAAATCAAGTTGCACCCCACGTCGCTGACCATTTCTCACAACGGCAAGCGGTCAGAGGAGTTAACCGCGAAGGAGTATAAGATTGTCGCCCTCATGCTGAAGGCACCGGGCAGGAGTTTGGCGAAGCAAAGCATAAAGCATCACATTTGGCAGGGTGCCAAGGTAAGCCGACGATCTCTGGATCAGCACCTTCTTCATATTCGGCAAAAGATTACCCCCCTTGGTTTGGAGATTGTTTACTCCGACTTCAATTACATCCTCAAGACTTCCGGCGAAGGCTAAATAAAAAACGCTGCAATTTCCAACAGATCGACTATAATAGTCGCAAATGTACTTTTGCCTTCGCGCCGCATAATAAGAGGTAGATCTTGACCGCATCAAGCCTTTGGATTGGCCATGTGCCGTCAAAGTTATTAGACAGATATATCCAATACCCAACAACTATTGATAGCTCTCAAATTGATTTTCTCCACCTGAAAAGGAAGGACGGGATCCTTCTATTCGACGAAAATCAAAAAATCACCCATATTCTGCTGTCTTCGCAGATCGCCAAGAGTGCCATGAAGGCGAAGATTCCCATCCTTGAAATGGGCCCTCTACCTCTGGTCACCGTTAAAGCTAATGCGTCGATCAGCGACGTTCAAAAGCAGATGGTGAGCAAAAACCTTCACTGCGTTCTTGTGCGAGGTGAAAATGGTAAGAGCGGGATCGTTTTCGCGCTCGATATTTTGGTTTATTTGGCGGGACAAGACCAATCTCAAACCGAAAAGCTGCTTAAGGAGCAGGAAGAATATTTCACGTTCGTCATCCACGATATCAAAGAACCGCTTACTGTTCTGAGCTATGCTGTGCAAAAAATGGAAAAATCGAGAACTCTCGACGCAGACAATAGAGGGATGCTAGCGAAAGTGTCCTCGCATACGAATCGCCTTTTGGCCATGGCCGAAGATATTCTCCTCATGACGAAAGCAAAGTTCCCCAAGAACCACCTCCCATTCACAAGACACAATATTCGGAAGTTCGTTTCCGACCTAACTCCGACGTTTCGCGACGTCTGCGCTGTGAGGAATATAAATTTCGCTACCAGTGACATTGTCGATGGACAAGTCCTTATGAACCACCAAGCTTTATCGCGCTGCCTCGCCAATATTGTTGAGAACGCAGTTAAATACGGCAATCCCGGTGACACCATTCGGCTGACAACCAGATTCGAGGGCCGGGAGAACGACTCTTGGCTCAGGATCGTCATTAGCGACCAAGGCATCGGCATCCCAGAGAATCAACTGGAGGACATTTTCGCCAGTTTTTACCAGGTCAACACCGGTTCGTCTGTGTCAGGCGTTGGCCTTGGCCTAACCATAGCGTCGAAATTTGCGGAAGCGCACGGCGGTCGGGTCGAGGTAACAAACAATGAGGGAGCTTCCGGAAGCACCTTTATGCTTGTCCTTCCCCATGCTATCCCCGCAGCAAAGGCAACGACACCGCTAGCGTCTAATCAAACTTATTCGGTGTTGGTCGTCGACGACGACCCCGAAATTCTGCATTACCTCGCAAAAGAATTGACTAGCCTTGGCCATTCCATTATGACGGCTGGAAATGGAGTCGTCGCGCTTCAATGCTTCAAGAAATTTAAACCCGATATCGTCATTACCGACGTCAAAATGCCCGGGATGGACGGAATGGCACTTCTAGCAGAGATTCGACAGACTGACAAAGAGGTTCCCGTTTTCCTATTCAGCGGCAAGTTTAGCAGAAAGGACGGCGAACGCATTGCTCAAGAATCGAGCGCGGCGGGTTTCTTGCCCAAACCTCTGGAGAGACGCCAACTCGCCGATATTTTCACCGCGGGCAACAACTGGAAGCGATGACAGACCGCTACCTCGAGTACATTCTAGATCGATCGGACGTTATCCAGATAGTTTGGACAAAAGTCCGGATCGCCGGATACATCGCTAAAACGCGCTGCCATATCGAAATTCGTAGGTTTGATGAAGCTCAACCGCTCCTGCGCCTTAGCCAGGCTGATTTCCGTTTGTGGTCAAGCTCGTCGGACGGCTCGGTTTGGTTCGTCGGCTCTGACAATAAATTTCGAAACATTGACGTTGTGACGGGCGAAACGCGAACAACAGGATACGAAGCTCCCTCGAACGCCTATCTTCTTGTCGCCTTGAGTAAAACAAGTATTGTGGTCGGCATCGCGGAAGGGAACGGCGGATCGAGCTTGCACGTTATCGAAAACGAATCCGCAATGCGATGCTTCTATAACACGAAGAACCACGTGGACGAGGCATCTTTTTCGAACAAGTATATCGCCGTCATGGAACGAAAATTTCCAAGTCAGCCCTTCGACGAAACAACGCTCGTCGTGATGACTCGAAATAACGCGTGGCAGATAGAGAACACCACCGTCGTTGCTCCGCTAGGCAAAGACCAACTGCGAAAGCCGATGTTTGACGCTTCCGGCGATAGCCTTTTCTTTATTTCAGACGCGAGCGGCTTCCCTCAATTGTACGAATGGTCTTCTACCCTCGGCCATCCGATGCCGAGGTTTACGGAATGTCAGAATGTCAAAGACTATGCCATAGACGGAGAAGGAACGGTTCATGTCGTTTTGCGCGATGAGTATGAGGAGAGGTTGGGTGAGATCCTTCGCTCCGCTCAGGATGACGGGAGTCCGAGCGCAGCTCACGTCATCCTGAGCGGAGCGAAGGATCTCACATCCTTCACCCACCTCCAAGCCAACAAATCTGGACCGGGCGTTGCCTACGTGGCGGAATCACCCAACCTGCCACCGCACCTCGTGGCAGGAGGATCAAAGATCAATCCAAACGCCCACATTCTCGAACTCGACAAGCATACCGACCTGTCCGTCGACAGGCTTTTCTGGTACAGCAAGGACGGTACCAAGGTCTGTGGTACGCTCTATCATCTCACACGTATTCCCGACAAGAAGCCTCTGATCGTTCTGATACATTCCGACCCGTTTGCTCGCCACAATATCTCATGGCCCCTTAAAGCGCGTTATCTTTGCTCCTTGGGTTTTACAGTACTTTACGTCAATTATCGCGGGAGTGCAGGATACGGCCGTGCTTACTCAGAGAGCCTTCGCGGAGAATGGATCGGCAAGGCAACGGACGATATCGCCGGCGCCTTTGGCGTTCTTACAACATTGCCTCATGTCGACGTTGAGCGCTGCGCAATCTGGGGCGGCGATGTTGCCGCGATGACCGCCTTGCATACAGTACAAAAATATCCGTCCCTCTTCAATGTGGCTGTCCTTGTCTATCCTACTTTTTCGCCCAATCCAAGGGAGCCAATGATGCGCTTTCTTCTTGGCGACCGGACCGTCGGAGAACTGCGGAAAACCCGACAAAAATCCTCGTGCTCGTTCTTGATCTTTCAGGGCGCAAAGGATACGCGCGCCAAGTTGAGCGATACGCAAGAACTTGTTGACACCCTGCAGACGCAAAACGCTGTCGAATTCAAAGTCTTTGACGACGAAGGTCACCGATGGCAACACCGGCAGACCTACGAAGTGTATTACGAGATGGTTGTATCTTTTCTGAGGAAGCGCTTATTTAAGCATCCTTCGATTCACGGACGTAATCGAGAACATCCTGATGGTGGGTTTTAGTCTTCACGTTTTCGAAAACGTGCAAGAGTTTGCCGTCTTTGCCGACAAGAAAACTCGTTCTAACAATTCCAAGATATTCTTTGCCGTAGTTCTTTTTCTTCTGCCAAACACCATACTTTTCCGAAACAGCGTGGTCAGCGTCTGAGAGCAACGTAAAGTTTAGGTCTTCCTTTTCTTCGAACTTCTTGAGACGGTCGGGAGTGTCTATGCTGACGCCCACAACAGCAACTTTAGCTTTTTTGAAAGCCGCAAAGCTGTCTCGGATAGAGCACGCTTGGACAGTGCATCCGGGCGTCATCGCTTTGGGATAGAAATAAACGAGGACAGGCGATTTGCCCTTGAAGTCTTTTAGGCTCACAGTTTCGTCGTTTTGGTCTTGCAAAGAAAACTGAGGCGCCAAATTGCCTACCTTGGGAAAGTTAGTCTTCGAACTCATGCGCATACCTTTCTCATAATACATTCCAAATATTGATCACCATTTATCGCGTAAGGAACGCAATAACAAAAAAACATCCTCGGGAGTCTCAAGGCTTTCATCTGGATATAGCTTCTTGAGACGGTCAACCAGTTTGGGTTGTCCAATCATAAAAAAAAGATTTGCCTGACGCTCGTCCCTCATAGTGCCGATAAAATGCCGCTCTCTGAATTCCGTGTTGAGACGTGACTCGAGCCGACGCGCGTCGTCGTTGTCTGGCTGAATGCTCAAGGTAAAGCGCAGGTTGTTTTCCGTATAATCATGGCCAGGGTATACGATAATCTCGTCGCCCAACATTGCCGACAACTTCTCCACCGTTCGGAACAATATGTGCGGATCGCCGCTTCGGCAATTGCCCACCCCGCAGTTGAAAATCGTATCGCCTGTCATAATCCCGAAGGCTCGAGATTCTTTATGAAGCAACAGACAAATATGCCCCATGGTGTGACCCGGCGTGTGAATAACACGAAGGAACTCACCGCTAGGACCGAAATTGACGATCTCTTCGTCACGCAATCCTCTCGACATGGTTCCTATGGCCCCCCTTGCGCCCTTGTAGGCCCAGACCCCTTCTTTGGCACGGCTTGCGAGGACTTCATTACCTCGAATATGGTCGAAATGCTCGTGGGTGTTAATTATGGCGATTAGCCTGTAACCGCCTCGATCGAGAGCAGCTTCGATTTTGCCTGGATCAAAAGGATCGACGCAGATGGCGTCGCGATCCGAGATTATGAGATAGGAGTAATTTCGAAGGGAATTATCGTTGTAAACAAGTTGTATTTCCAAAAGCGCACTTACCTCCTCAAAACCACAGGCATTTTGCCCAAAATCCACCAAAATCACAAGCCATTCGACGACGAATACGCCCTAGGCGGTCTTAGCAAGATTCTGCTATCATTAAAGTAATCAAAATCTATGGAAATCCTTAAAGATTTAGGTCCGCCATGCCGATAAGCAAAGTGACGGGCCTCCATGCGAGAATATACCCAATATTTCATCCTAGCCGGAACCTTGGAATGAAGAAAAACACCTGGCGACTAGTTGTAGCATTGATCACTGCGGTCCACCCGACGGTGTTTGCCGACGAAGTTCATCTTGAGGACAAGTTCCGAGTCTATATCGAAAGCTATTACGAACATAATAAGAATAGCGAAGAAAAGCTGTTCTCAGATCTTCTGGGCACGGGGCAGACCGATGTCGACACAGTCAAATCCAATCTGCACCTGGCATTGAAGTACTGGGCGGTCAACCGCAATCTGGCACTCCAATACTTTGCCATCGCCGACAGCGAAGCCAAAAGGTTGGAAAACCCAGCTCTTGTTTCGAGCGTGACGCAGTACCTACTTGATCTCTACCGAGCAAAGTACTATCTCGACCTAGGCGAACATGCACGCGCCTTTTCTATTACGTCCACGCTTCTGGATAGCAAAATCGCCGTCTCTGACGAGATTCGATACCAGGTTTGGAAAGTAGCCATCCCCTCGGCAATTCATGAAGTTCAAGGACCAAAACTCATATCCTACTTCACGAATTTCACATCTAAGTATTCGTACTCTGTCAGAACAGACGAGACGTACCTAAAAATAGCAGAGGCCTGCAAACTCATTAATCACAGTGCCTTCGTGGAATTGTTGGAAGTCATGGTTGCGCAATACCCTCTGACGTCGGGCTCAACCTGGGCCCTGGACAACCTTGTCAAAGTTGCGGATAGCGGCACTTACAAGTTCAACTTCAACCTTCTCAAAAAGCTCTCTTTCTACGACTCCGAAGATCAGCTCCTCCAAAAACAGTTGGACCACATCATTCAAGCGAACTTGTTTACGTTTGCAACATCGACAATGAATAACAGCAGTCTCAAGAAGGTTTTCGCGTACTACCACTTGCGCAATTACGAACGTGCGATTGACGAGAGTCGAAAGGTGAGTTTAGCGAATCTGAGTGCCGACGATCACAAGAAACTGGTGCGAACCCTTGCTTACCTCTATTCCCAAACCGACCGAAACTACGAAGCGGTCCACTATTTTGAGCAATTCGGCGAAAACTTTAGCTGGCGCAACGCGGACTATCTGGAAAACTATGGGCGTCACCTGTTTCGCAATGAGAAGTATGCTGAAGCGGCACAAAAATTTCAAAACGCCGCATCAATGAGTAAAAGAAGCTACCTTACGTGGCTGCATTTTTGGAGTACCTATCGAAGCGGAGACATGAACGCTTCTCTTGCGATGCTCGAGAACAAAAACTACGTTCAGCCGCTCGATGCTCGCTACCCGCAAGCCAAAGAATATTGGAAGGGACGAATTCTTGATCGGATGGGAAGGCACGACGAGGCAAACCAGATTTTCAAAAGCATTCTTAGCGAGCGCCGATCAGATTTCTACAGCACGCTCATTACGACGAAGTATCCCGATCTTGCCCAGCTCTACGCCCCCGCGCAGCGGCTTATTGCGGCGAACTTCCAGTCCGACGAAATCATGGAAATTACAAACCCAGGGTTGGAAGTCGAGACGCCTACGGTGTCAGACGAGCAAATTCCCGACCGCATTGGCAGCCTAGAATATCCTCTCATGTATCAGGAAGAAGTTGAAACGCTGGCAGAGGCAGCCGGCTTAGATCCGTTCTTAATCTACAGCGTCATCAAGGCAGAAAGCAGTTTCAACGTCAACGCATATTCTTCTGTAGGCGCCACGGGCCTCATGCAGATCATGCCTTATACTGGGTTAAAAATTGCCAACCTGCTTGGCCAAGAATTTTCACCTTTACAGCTGAAGGATCCTCAAGTGAGCTTGGCGTATGGCATCTACTATCTCAAAAAGCTCACCGATTATTTTGACGGCAACTTTGCGCTCGCGCTTGCGGCCTATAACGCCGGACCGGATTCGGTAAAAGCCTGGGTGCGAAGCTGCAGCGGCTGTTCCACGGACGAGTTCGTTGAATCCATTACCTTCAAAGAAACCCGTCTCTACGTCAAGAAGATATATTCGTTTTACACTCGGTATTCCGAGATTTATGACTCCACTCACCAGCCAAAGGTTTACGACAAAATCATGCCGGAACGGTTTGGCAAGTTCGAGATTTTTTAAATCATTTCAACCAAGTATCAGCGATTTCAGTGGCATATTTTCCCAATCTGCTATATGGTACTGGCATACCAATAACGCGGTAAGGGCGCATGACGGAAACCGCTCGCTTGTCATTCGGAGAGGGGCTGGACTTGCAAAGCAGTACCAGCATCGTTGGGTTGGGGTTCGAAGCGGAGAATCGAAACTTACAGCTCAACGGGTCAATCGTCACATTTGGCGAACACCGTTACCTAAGAATCATGGTGCCGCTTCATGGCGATCTCCACTCTTTTCCCGCTTACTTCGACCAGACATTAGACAAACTCGTAAAACACATGGGATCTCAAACCACCGAGATTAGAATTGTTTCCTCAAACTCGCAAACTTTGCCGTTTCAAGCTCTGCTGGAATCCATTGCCAAAGTTCGGCAGGCCATCCCCGAAAAAGTTATCAGAGCGCTCAGTGCGCAGCATATTATTGAATACGCGGCCCGAGAGAAGAAGCAGGTCGAACATATCTTAACCGACCTTCAGAGAGCAGGTGTCAACTCTATCGATGGCCGAGGAGCGGGACTCTTCTTCAAGAATTTTAGGAACCACCTCGGCGCTAGATTCTTGCCGTCGAAAACATGGCTCAACATCCATAGACAAGCTCATAAACTCGGCTTGACTTCGGATGCGACGATGTCCTACGGCTATGGGGAAGGCCCGAAGGCAAGACTGCGGCATCTCGAGGTTTTGCGGGAGCTGCAGGATGAGACTCACGGTTTCGTCAGCTTCATCCCCTTGCCCAATCCGTTTTGCCTATCCGACGATCAAACGCAAAAACGCGAGCCTGGCTATGACGACCTTTCCCTGATAGCAATGGCCCGGATCTATCTCGATAATTTTCAGATGATTCGATTACCCTGGGGTAGGTTTGGTCTCGACTTCTGTCAAATCGGCATCTGTTCGGGAGCTAATGATCTCGAAGGTGCCTTAACGGCAAATCAACGAGTGCCGAGATTTAAGATCTTTCGTTCCGTTGACAAACCGACATTGGAACATCTTGCTCAAAGAGCCAACTACGTTGCCCAACAAAGAACGTCGCTCCGCGTCCCGCAAAGCGGGAATCGGTTCAAACCCGACAGCAACGTGGACATGCTCCTTTATAAGGTTGAAAAGGGCACAAACCTTACCGCTTCGGACGTGAAAACTTTGGCATCGAAGGCAACTTTGTTCCAGCTTGGCCATTGTGGCGAAATTATCAAGAAGCGACATAACATCTCGGATTCCACCTTCTTTAGTCCAAAACTCATCGTCGACGCCGATTCATTGCGCAAGCCCTATGACGAACTCTCGGATCTAATGGGCGCCTGGGGAAGAGAACTCGAAGGCAAGCAAGGTTGTTCCGTTGTTATCGATTTCGCCGCTGGCAAATCGAAGTCAACACCGCTCGCCGCGGAAAAAGTGTTCACCGTCATGCAACATTTGGTCAAGAGCGGCAACGAAACGTCTTTTACGCTCCTCGGTGTTAAAGAACTCTGGAGTATGGCTCAAAGGGAAAAGTTGCCTTTCCAACAGCTCCTACGCAATCTCAAGGCGCTCAATACAGTGGTCATAGAAGGTTCCTCTCACGAAACCGAAGCAGATTTGACGCCCACGGAAGTACGGGAGATGCATAGCGCGATACACGGAACCGACATTGCTTCGATCGCCAAGGTCGAATTGCAAACCCCGTATGTTGGCAAAAGTATCATTCTCTGGGACGAATTTATCGACCGGTTGACGCTCCTCAATGACGTTCAGGAGCGAACTCACGGCTTGCTCGCCGTCAAAATCGAACCTGCCTCAAGAGCCAACGTTAGCATAGTTGAATTCTTGAAAGCGCTTTCTATCGCACGCATCTTGCTCAAAAATGTAACAAACATAATGTGTACGTTTGCGCGTACACCTCTCATTCAAAGTCGCGTTTCTTCAGCGATACCCCAGCTATCGCAGCTCGCACCCATCTGCCATGCCTTTGGGGCCAACGATTCCGGGCTCGTCGATGCCCAGCAGGTTCCCCTCTTAAACGGCAGTTTTGCATCTGCAAATCAACCTCTTTCTCCTCGCGACGCCCGTTTTTTCGCGTTGCGCGCTTAATTACCAATCCCCAAAACTCGTTCTACGCACACGTCTCAGCAAAACTAATTTTTTTTTCACCCCTTGAAAAATGTTGATTTGTAGGATTATTCCAGCTATCGTGTCCGTATTAATCACGTACTTTTAATTGGAGGAGTTATGAACAGATCTGAACTCGTAGACGCTATTGCAAAGACAACAGGCGCTACAAAAGTTGACACTGACAAGATGCTTGCTGCTTTCACCGACATCGTTGAAAAGAACATCAAGAAAAAAGACGGAATCAGACTTGTAGGCTTCGGTACTTTTACTACTTCTAAAAGAAAAGCAAGAGTAGGCCGCAACCCACAAACTGGCGAAGAGATCAAAATTCCCGCTCGCACCGTTCCTGTTTTCAGAGCTGGCGCTAGCTTGAAAGACACCGTCAACAAAGCTAAGTAATGCATGAAAAAAGAGGGGCTTCCGCAAGCCCCTCTTTTTTTATGGCCACTTTATATTTTACTAGTCTGCGACGCGCTTCATTTTCAGAATTTCGCGTGAAAACTTTACTGACAGCACATCGTCATCGCCAACACCCATTTCCAATTGATCATCATCCTTTGACTTCGCGTCCGCGCAGTTTGACAAATCTTCCGTTTTACCGACGGCCCATGAATCAATATCACAGTATTTTTCCGAATTGAGAACACTCACAGCAAGGTCACTCAGTGCCGTTACCGAGACTTTTTGCGTTTCGACTCCAAATGTCTTTCCGCCTTCAATTATTTCACTGATGCCCTTCTCCGCGAGACTCGCTTCTCCGTATGCTAGAGTATACTTTTCACCTGTACACCCCTTCTCTGCATAGCTCTCTACTTCCGAAATCATCTTCGAGGATTTCGAAAACGTGTAAGTTCCCTTACCGCTCCCACCATCCTTGTGATCCACGCAGCCTTCCCAGGTTCCGACAAACCTCGGGTTGATCTTATGACCAGATCCACTATCTTTACCGCACCCAACCGCAAGGGTCAAAACTACAGTACTTTGTAAAACTTTTTTCACAGTCCAAACTCCAAAATTTTGTTGGCAATGCACAATGCCCCAACCACTCTCCCTCTGCAAGTACTTGACCACCCTCGAACTCCTTCTGTGCCAAGCCAAGGCTATGGTTTCGCGACCTTACACCTGCCCCTCGCTCATCGCTCGTGTTTCTGTCGAAAACATCGACAGTTGTCTTTACATTTGAACGGCAACCTCGAGGTGCATCGATCGCCCCGCATAAATTTCGCTTTCCAGGAAGCTGCGTTCCTCTTCCAAGTCCGATTCAAGAATAACCTTGCACCATACCCGAGCCTTGTCGTTCCATCGGTAACTACGTTTTTTCAGTTTGTCCTTCTGTTCGTAAGGAGCGTGTTGCGCCAAGATTTCGATCTCGCGTTTGTAGCTCCTAAAGATAAGTTCTTCCAAATGTGGAGAAATGAGACGAAACGTTGTTGCGCAATCAAACAACGCGCGATGAGCGAATGGATTTACAAAACCGTGGTCCGCTGCAAGATAGTTGAGCGCTCGGGTCTGCATCTTCTTTTTATCCCAAGCGATATGTCGCATGGAGCAAGCCCAATGCACATCGAGCGGCGTCAATTCTTGCCTTTTCATCAAGAACCCCCGATCAAAGGCTGCATTGTGCGCTACTGCGATTTCCGAACCGTTTATGAGCTCGGCGACATAGGACCAATTAATCTTTTGGTCTTTAAGAGCGGCGTCTGTGATTCCGGTGATAGCCTTTATCTCTTCCGTCAACGGGAAGCCAGGATCTTCCAAACCGCTATACATAGCTGTAATGATCGGCTGTTCGCCTTCATTTAGCATAAATTGCAAAACGCCTATCTCAATTATCTTGTCAGTCTCGGGATTGATGCCCGTTGTCTCTACGTCAACAATGACGCCCGTATCCATATGATCTCCTGCCTGAGAGTGGTAACAAACTAGGTATTGGGTTAAAATAAGACATACCTTCAAGCACAAGATTAGACAACCGGGAAATCGACCGAGTTCGCTCGGCTGACAAAGTTAGGTACCTTATGGAAAACAAGAAGCTCAAAGCCCCCATAATCGCCAACGCGTCTGATTCCGTAACCCTCGAAGACTTCGACAGCCTCTGCGCAGCAACTCTTAGTCTTGAGGATTTCCGAACATATTCAGTTGACAAACCCAAAGATTATTACGTCTCCGTTGCCGACGATGAAATCAACATTTTCTATTGCAGTCCGGAGGCTTGGAAAGACAAGAACCGCTTTGAAAAGCTCGTTCAGAAACTCAAGAAACCCGAAAACATTATTGTATGCACGGGAACGGACAGCGAATTGATAAAGTTTTTCGCGTCTCACCAAGATCATCATATTCAAACCCTCAACTTTCCAATTTCCGCTAAAGGACTCGTCTGGCAGACTCAAAACTTCTTTCACTCCCAGAGACTTATATTAGAATCGGAACGATCGCGGAGTCACGTTGAGGAAAAAAGCGAATCGGTGAAGTACATCATGCGAATATCCCGAGAGCTCAACGGCATTCGCGACACCAACAAACTTCTCTCTCTCATCTTGCAAAAAGCCCGCGAGGTCACTAACGCCGACGCCGGTTCCATCTATGTCGTTAATTGGAAGAATCCCGAAAAGACTGAAGGTGAAATCGAATTCAAAGTTACGCAAAATGAATCCGTGAAGCAAAACCTATCCGAGTTTAAAATGCCGATCACGGAAAATTCGATTGTCGGAAACGTGATTATTCACAAGACCTCAATCAACATTCCCGACCTTTATAAGCTGGACCCGGATTCTAAAAAGAATCCTTATAACGCCAAACATGATCGGACCTGGGACGAGCAAATAGGCTATGAATGCCACTCCATGCTAACCCTCCCCATGTTCGACATTAGCAATCACATCATCGGCGTTATTCAGCTTATCAATCGCAAAAAACCCGGCACCGAGAAGCTAAAGGCGAAAAAGGATTTCGTCGCCAAAATAATTCCATTCGACGAAAGCACAATTGAATATGCCGAAATCGTCGCCCACCAAGCAGGTATCGCCCTCGAAAACGCTCTCCTCACCGAGGAGAAGGAACAGTTGTTCGAGGGCTTTGTCCACGCATCGGTTACAGCCATCGAACAACGGGATCCGACAACGAGCGGTCACTCGCACCGGGTGGCGTTGCTCACTGTCGAACTTGCCAAGAAAGTCAGTATTGTTTCCGTCGGACCTTACAGTTCTTTGAAATTCAGCGACGATCAACTCAAAGAGATCGAATACGCCTCCCTACTCCACGACTTTGGCAAGCTCGGGGTTCGAGAGGAGGTTCTCGTTAAGGCGAAGAAGCTCTATCCTTGGCAAAAGGATATCTTGATGGAGCGATTCGACCACGTACGCAGCCGCATAGAGATTGAATACCTCGAAGAGGTCGTCAAGTATCTAAGCGCCCCCCACCTTTTTCCGCCGGGGTTCTCCAAAGACTCGCTCAAATCCGTGCGCGACAGCAAGTTTACAGAGCTTACGACTCTGCTCGGATTTATCCTGAAAGCCAACGAGCCGACCGTTCTTGAACAAGGGGGCTTCGAGAAGCTTAAAGACATCGCCAACATGAATTACAAATCATCGCACAACAAGAACATTCCGCTTCTTCGCGACGACGAGCTAAAGGCGCTTTCGGTTTCGCGTGGCTCGCTGACCCGCGAGGAATTTGCAGAAATCCAAAGCCACGTTATTCACACCTACGAGTTCTTGCGCAAAATTCCTTGGGGATCCAAGTTTGCTACCGTTCCGCAGATAGCCGCCAAACACCACGAAAAACTGGACGGCACCGGCTATCCCACCGCCGCCTTTGGCGATGAGATTCCCGTGCAGTCGCGCATTATGACTATCGCCGACATGTTCGACGCCCTCACCGCAGCAGATCGACCGTACAAAAAGGCCGTTCCCGTCGAAAAGGCGCTCGGCATTATCGAGGTTGAGGTAAAGTCAGGGCGTTGTGACAAAGAACTCTTCACCATCTTCACCGAGTCCGAGGTTTACAAACTGGTTGGCAATACGCCGGAATCCACCTAATATCGGGTGATGGAGATAGACCAACTTTCGCCATATTTTCTGATCGCAGCATACAGCCAGGGATTCTTCCCCATGGCTGATTCCCAAACAAACGAAATCCACTGGCTCAATCCTGATCCCCGCGCGGTCATACCGCTCGACGGCTTCCATGTATCGCGCTCGTTTGCCCGCTTTCTCAAAAAGAACCCTTTCCAGATCACCTTTGACAAGGCGTTTAACGAGGTCATTGCCGGTTGCGCCAATCGGCCGGAGACGTGGATCAGTCCCGACATCAAAAAGGCTTACATGGAGCTCCACCGCCTGGGATTTGCCACCTCGGTCGAGGTTTGGAGGGACAAGGATCTTGTGGGGGGTCTCTACGGAGTTTGCATCGAAAGAGCTTTCTTTGCCGAGTCCATGTTTTCGCGGGAGCCAAACGCCTCCAAAGCAGCCCTGTTTTATCTCCTTAAGTACTTGAATGATAAAGGATTTACGCTTCTCGAAGTTCAATTTGTCACACCCCACCTCCGATCGCTGGGGGCCGTTGAGATTCCCGAAGCGGAATACCTCAAGAGGCTGCAACAAGCCTTAGGAAAACAACGACAAATCCGCTAGCCAGATTGAGATTTTTCTTTTATATTGCTACGCTTGTAAAACACTAGAGGAGATTTCATGCCCGGCGTAAAAATGAGAGAAGGCGAAAACGTAGAACGAGCTCTTAAGATCCTTAAGAAGCAAGTTGAAAAAGCAGGAACAGTTTCCGAGCTAAAGAAACGACAACATTACGAAAAGCCATCGATCAAGAAGAAGAAAAAGCAAGCGGCAGCAAGAAAACGCATGATCAAACAAATGCGTAAATTTGGCAGCAGTTACGGCGCCTGATTCTGTTTAAGTGCAGATCTTCGCCCATCCTTGCCAAATTGAACTCGTTGAAAAAAAGTCTCGCTTTATTGCTATAGCTCGCAGCGTACGTTCTGAGAAAGAATTTTCAGACGAGCTGCGAGAAATCGAAGCAGAATACCCTGACGCCAGTCACATCGTTTATGCGTACCGCATCCAAGAAGACAGCGGCGCCCTCAAAGTGCGTGCTTTTGACGCCGGAGAACCCAAATCAACCGCGGGCAAACCCATCCTCGCCCATCTTGAGGGCAACGATCTCATCAACTCTGTCGTTTTCGTAGTCCGATATTTCGGCGGCATCAAACTCGGCGCGGGCGGCCTGGTACGAGCCTACTCCAGAGCCGCTAAAATCTTGGTTTCAAGCGCCGTCATCGTTCCCTACGTCATCAAAGTGATGCGCACCTGCAAGATGTCTCACGCGGAATATCCAAGCTTTGAAAGAAGGCTTAAAGCGGTGGGCGGCGAAATCTGCGACAAAAGTTTTTCGGATGAAATTGTCTGCAAAATCCTGATACCCGAACTACACGCGGACGCGTTTACGGAATGGTCGTCTCCGTGAGTCTCCCGAATTTTCACCACTCCTAGAATGGTGAAAATTCCGGGCAAATACTCTTGCAGCGTTTCCAAACCTCGGCGTGTATTGAGCGAAGCCCCGTCATTCTGAGCGAAGCGAAGAATCTCTCTAATTAACACCACTGCAACTCGTATACTGACTGCAATATCTTTTGTATTCCGAAGACGAAAACTGTTCACAGCGCTGGATCGCAGAATCCAAATTTCCGCCGTAGTATGTACTGCTGGTGTTGGATGACGTGCAATAAGAAACATCTGACGTGCAGCTAACGTATTGACCGCAGTACTTCTGATACTCCGAGCTTGAATACTGGGTGCAACGTTGAATGGCGGAATTAACGGAACTGCCGTAGTAAGAACTGCTGGTGTTCGAAGACGTACAATACGTAGCCTGACCCGTACAACTTACATATTGGCCGCAATACTTTTGATATTCCGACGAGCTGTATTGCACACAACGTTGGATCGCTGAATCAACTGAGCTTCCGGTGTAGCTGCTAGAGGTGTTAGACGACGTGCACACAATGGATTCACCGCCTGTACCGCATCTGACAGTTTCGCCACCAATGTTGATACTTTCGCCCCAAGAAAGATTGATATCCGCTTGGCTCACGGTCGCAATCGAGAACAAAGCAAAAACGAACGCTAAACTCTTCATAGGTTTCTCCAAAAAATAAAGTTGCCCATGTTTAGACGATTGCGTTCGGTCTGTAAAGTGAGTCAAAACGACTAATTGCCGTTTAAAAAAAACATAGCAAAAGGACGTCCCACTGTGACGTGGTTTGAGGAAATGACTTTCAGGATTTCTCTATTTAAGCGGTCGAACGTGCAATCCGCCGCCGTAGACTTCGTGACTCTTGGTACCTGAGCGTCGTACCTCGACGTCCATGGTTCCTGTCATGACGAACGTTTGCGGTTGGATCACCTCTACGTCCTTACCATCGATGAAGTCGTAGACTTGACGCCATTTTGAGTTGTCGGGTTTGCCGTTGCTTTGATCGACGTCCGTGTTGATCCACATCATCCATCTCACGCCACCATTTGCGGGTGAGCCGTCTTTGCCTGCCAATTTGACTTGCGCCCATTTGAGTCCGAGCCAGTTGCCTTCCAATGCTTTGCCAGTTTCTTTGAGGAACATTTTTCCGGCCGGCAGTTCGAAGTCATGGTTTTTCGGGTGTGGGCCTTCCCATTGTAATTGTATTTCACCGTCGGATCTAACGCCGGTATCAAGCCATCTTTCTTTGTCCGCGCCGCCCCCTGAGTGGTTGCTGCCGCCTTGCTTCATGGCAAAGTGGCCATCGTCCGCGATTCCGATACTTTTAGCTATCATGGTCGCCTCGAACCCTATTTCGCAACCGTCAACGTTTTCGCTCCATCTATCGTCGTCCGCCTCGTCCCTCGATTGCTTAATCGTGGTTACTTTGCCGCGTCCGAAAAACCAACCAATTCCATGTTCGGAGTCGACGTCCATGTTTTGAGTCGCCCCTTGTTGCTGAGGCTGCGTTGTTTGATTCTGACCGTTTGGAGTCGTTGTTGTTGGCGTTCCAACGGGATTGGGATTGCCGCGTCGGGAACCGTCATTGTGCTGGGATTGTTCGCAGGCAGTTAGAACTAACAGAACGTACAAGAAGCAAAAACGATTCCGGATCATAAAGACTCTCCAAAAAATTACGGCGGAAGCCTGCGACCCTTATCGGCAAATTGACGGGAAAACTTAAGAAAATGCCGGTTTTTTTAAAAAACCACAAGATTCTCAATACATACGCTGATCATCTGGAGGCTAATGTTAGCCTCTATCCCACCATGGGAGCGGCAAGACGTACTGTGTGACGTTATGGGATTGCTTGGCCTGGAGTTCCAGATTGTTGATCAAAATGGGCGGAGACACGGTGCTCACGGGAATGGTGCCTGACTCGGCACCACAAAAGCTGTTGTCGACGACGTAATCGCCCCCCACTTCCGAAATCTGTGAGAGAGTGGCCAGCGGTGTTCCCACAAAATCAACGCCCCAGACCATTTGCTCCTTGCCGTTGGGGTATATTTTTGTAGCCACCATGATCTCGCCAAGGAACGCCTGGAAGTTGTAGGATTCGGTTCCCGTCTCGCCGCCTTCCACGTCGTAGAGAATCACACCATAGGGAAGTTTACGCTTCACAACTTCTTCGATGAGGCGTTTTTTCATTTGCTCAAAATTCAGCTTGCCCTTGGACTCCACAATGAGATTTGCCATGCGACTGATCGGCCGCTCTACCGTTTGGTTTCGTGCGTGACCGTTCATTTGATATTTTGCGGAACGACAAGGTGCCCGCGTGTTAAGAAAGTCCGTGAGGTACCCTTCCTTGACCAAGCATACCCGCTGGGCTTCGGTGCCTTCGTCATCGAAAGGAAAAGTTCCCACGAGATCCGTTCCGTTATAACTCTTGATTGTCGGATCGTCATAGATAGAGATCGCCGGATGCATGATCTGTGTGCCGACCTTGTCTTTGAAAGTCTTGCCTTCGCTATTGGACAAGAGACGCGAGCCTTCCAGTCTATGACCAATGGCTTCGTGGAGAAACAGACCTGCCGGCTGAGGCGCTAACAGGACGGGGCCCGCGTAGGAAGTCATCCTATCGCTTTTTTCCAAGGAATGGAGGAGTTTCAGTTTGCTTTCGATACTCTTCTTGAACACGGGAAGCGACGGTAATTGCGAAAAGTTAGGCGTATGAACAGCAATGGTCATGTCGTGATTGCACTGCTTGCTGTGAAGCCACATGTAAGCGGTCAAACCGTACACGCTTTCTTGCCAAACGCGTTCGACGCCCTCGGTACTCGAAAAGACCTTTGTTGTGTGAGTTGCCGAATATTCCACATACGAATTCTTGATCTCAGGATAATCCCTGAAAACCAAACTCGCCGCCTTAATGTATTCCTGCATCGCTTCGCCGTGAAGCGCGGCGGGTTTTATCTTCCCCACTTCGACGGACTTTGACATCTTGGAGAAAGAGGCCAGCTCTTTGCTTTCATCGAGATAGCTTATGTCGCGCGATCTCTTCTCGTGATATTTTTTGACGGCGTCGCGATATCGCGCGTCCGTTAGCCGCCACAGACAAAACTTGAGCGCATCGGGATTGTCTTCGAGAGGCATGTCGGGCAACTCGAATCCCTCGCCTTCCTCGTTGGCATTGTCGCTCAGTCCCCCATTCGCCACGTGATCGTATCGATAGCCCCCGACCCGTACATCGGCATAACACATGCGTTTCTGATCGTTTTGATTTTGGCAGAGAGAACCGTACCGAGCCCACAGATCCAGCGTCTTCTGGTCCCGAATCAGATAACTGAGAAAATAAGGTCGCGGATGCCCAGGCACTTTCAAAGATTTGAGCGAGCGGGAAAGCTCTTCCCTCAATGCCTTGCGGATTTTTGTCAAATTTGAGTCGTTCACTATTATTGATTCCCAGTGGAGGCGAAGAGCTTGCGGTAGGTCCTCGATTTCTCTTGATAGCCTCGTGCAGATTGCAGGAGCTTTTTTTGTTCATCTTCTGACAGTTGCCGAATGATCTTTGCCGGCGAACCAACGACGAGACTGTAGTCGGGCACCTCGAAGTTCTCTTTCACGAGAGCATTCGCGCCCACAATACAAGACTTGCCAATGGTCGCGCCATTCAACACAACCGCGTTTATCCCTATAAGAGAACCTTCGCCAACGGTACAGCCATGAAGCACGGCTTTGTGCCCGACCGTAACGTTCGGACCCACGCGGAGAACGTATCCCGGATCGGTATGCAACACAGCTCCGTCCTGAATATTGCCGCCCTTTCCAACGACGATCTTGTCGTTGTCGGCCCGAACGACACCGTAAAACCAGACGCTCGCATCGTCTTCAATTTCGACGTCACCCACCAGCACCGCCGTGGGAGCAATGAAAGCATTCTCGTGAATTTTTGGATTCTTGTTGAGATAGGTCAGTATCACCCGTACTCCTTTGGATCATATTAAAACCATTTTTGAAGGATGCGCAACAAACAGCTCGATTATTCGCTCTTTATCCTTGATGTTTGCAAAGTCTTGTGTAAAAACAAGACATTAGGAGTATTTATGACTCAAGCAGCTTTTAGCACAGAAATCAATGCCGACTTCGACGTGATCTGGAAGACTCTCATGGACGAAGTAGAAAACAACCACCTCTACAGTCAAAAAATCCTCGACGTAAAAATCATCGAAAGATTCCACGACGGTGTTCTACGCCTTGTGGCCGTACGAGATGCTGATGTGCGCGAACGAGTGATCTTTGATTACGCCCAAAGGGAAGTAAACTCAACGCTAGTGGGCCATCCGCATTTGGCCGGAAGCATTATCAAGAAAGTCGTACCCGTTAATTCGATCACCGACAAGCCGCCCTACCAAATTCAGTGCAGCATCGAATGGCAAAGCAACGACACCAACGTCGACAAGATGATTCGCCGCAATGTCGAGTCGTTTATTATGAACGGATTAAAGCTCGTCAAGGAAAAGGCGGAGAAGCAATAGATCCTTTTGCTGACGCCGTCATGTTGGGCGCAGCGAAACTTCTCGATTGAGATCCTTCGCTTCGCTCAGGATGACGACTTTCCAACTACCGTCATGTTGAGCGAAGCGAACCATCTCGCTTGCGTCACTCAATCAATTTATCAATAGTAATAGTCAAATCACTCTTCCCAAAAGGCACGGGACTCACTTCCCCAGTAACGTCTCCCGGTTGATCCACTCCAGCCACGCCGTCAAAATCCAAACGAGCCTTGACGCGCAAGTTAGTTGGGTGATGATCGCCGCCCGAATCGCCCATTCCGCCGCCCATGATCTGGAGCTTTTCTTTAGTGATTCTAAAATCGTAAACGCCGTCTGCAAACTCGTTTTCGGCAAGTCGTTCGCGCATGGCGCCGTATGGCATGGGTCGCGGGCTATCAAGATCGTAGATCACAAGATAGAGTGTTGTGAGTTTCGACCCGTGGTCTTTCAGCTGAGGATCCAATACAATCTTGCCTTCCGCCCAGATCGGCGACTTGACTCCCGTGTTCAAAGCTGTTTTCAAGCCGATCGCAATAAAAACGGCAACAATAACAAATCCAATAAGACCGATTTTTTTCATATTTCCTCCGTTTTGGAAGATTACCAAAATGCACGAGAACGTCCAGCACTTATAAGCAAATGCCACTTTTATGTACGCCTCGGATTCAATATGGTCTATCATAGAATATTAGGAAGAAACTCACAGGATTACAGACCTTGGCACAAAGAAAAATCTATGTGGTGAAGCCGGAGACACGCAGGCGTTGCGAAATAGTCCCTGCGACAGAAGAAGCCATCCGAATGTTCAAAGAAGTGAGCTTCGAACTCTTTCACTTCTTCTATCAAATCGACACCATCCCGTTTAGCATTTACTTTCGAGTTGGCGACGAAATAATAGAATTTATCCGTCCTGAAGAGCACTGCGCTGAACTTCTCGATCAAATCAGCCAAGCCGTAACAAAGGAATACGAGAACATTTCAATTCTTATGCGCTTTGCCGACATGGAGGCTTACGCGGCCCTCATGAACTCCGTGCGGAAGCAAAAGATTGACAACCTGCTCAAGAAAGATCCGGCTCTAGATCCCAAGATATTGGATATGTTTGCCGACCTTAGTTCGGCAAGCCAGATGGTGGTAAGAGGCGGCATCACTCAAGAAGTCGACAAAAAAGTAAAGGCCACTGCAGCGCAGATGGTCGACACCCTCATGCAAAGCGAAGTAGCTATAGGAACGCTGACCAAAATGGTGTTAGCCGATCCGACCCTGTACGACCATAGCGCTTCAGTTGCAATGATAGCCGGTGTTATTGCGACGAAGCTTTTGCCGCAAAAAAAATTACAACGAGAAGATGCGGAAACAGTCGCACGCTCAGGCCTCTATCATGACGTCGGCAAAACCTGCATCCCGGCCGCGGTACTCAACAAGCCGGGAAAGTTTACGCCGGAAGAATTCGAAGTCATGAAAACACACACGGTACTTGGCTACGAGGAGCTCAACAAGGCCCGCACGCTCGGCGCTCCTATTGACGAACTGGTCGCTCGGGTTGCTTTGGAACACCATGAACGTTTTACCGGAAAGGGTTACCCTTTTGGACGCAAGGGACGGTTCGAAGAACATCCTAACGGCATTCATCTTTATACCCGCATAGTCACCGTCGCCGACGTCTATTCCGCGCTTCTTATGGAACGGGTTTACAAGCCCGCTTACGACGCAAAAGATGCCCTCGCCATCATGATTAAACAGGCAGCGGACGAATACGATCCGGACATCTTCGCCCCGTTCCTAAAGCATGTTATTAAGTCGCTTGATATTCAGCTCGATAGGGACCCTAATGCGCCTAGCGCCGCCGCCGCAGCTGGGAGACCCGCGGGAAAGATTATTCAAACCAAAGGCAAGGATAAGCCAGACAAAGGTAAAATTCTTATCATTGAGGATAAGAAAATTACCGTGAAAAAGCCTTCCTAATCAAGATTCCTATTGGATCGGAGCGACTGGCGAAGATAGCGACATCAAGAACGCTTCGAGATTGCCGAGTTCGTCGTCTTCGAGATGAATCGGCCATAAGTGCTTCGATCGCCGACCGACGTAAGGGTCGTTGCTAAGCCAATTGTAGTGCTCAAGCACTTCACTAATGTCCTCGTAGCGTCCGTCGTGCATGTAAGGTGCCGTGTACGCGAGATTTCGCAAAGATGCCGTGCGGAACGCGCCAGAGTTATATGGCGTCGTAGCTCCGCTAAGATGCAAGCCGCATTCTTCCTTAAATTGCAGAGATTCAAACACGCAGAAGAACCCCTCGAGAACCCCAACGGCCCGACCGAGATCGACCTTGTCGGACAAAGACCCCAAACCGATGTTGTGGAATTGTTCGTCGGAGAACAACGGACCGTTATGGCATTGTGAACATCCCGCTTTGCCCGTGAACAACTGATATCCTTCGTACTCAGGCGAACCAAAACCCTCGTTGAAGGACAAAGCTGGGTTGCCGCCAATTTCTATCAGGTTGTTTGCAAAGCGATCAAATGGCGAATCGACCGCCACAAGCGTTTTCTCAAACGCCGCGACGGATTTGCCAAAATTCAGAAACACCTCGTCTATCCCGTCTTTTTGCTTGTAGTTGAGCCCCGCATAGACTCTGTTGGCATCTGTTTCGTCTCTATGTTTCGAATCGTAGAAGGAGGTCACAAAGGTCACAGACTGACGGAGTGAGTATCCATGATCCCGGTAGGAGTTGATCTCGCTTTCAATATCGGAATCGGTGACCGTATCATTGACGAAGTTTGCAAGCTCATCTGTCAGGAAAAACTCAGGTCTCTTAGGCGCCGCTTCGAATTCAGAAGCAGTGTTTACCAAGTTCACAACTTCCGACGGGAAAGAACCGAAGCGCTGCTCATACTCATCTTTATAGCGTTGGTAGAGGACTTGGGCGACGCGGCCTCGAGTTATGCCGTGTTCGAGAATGTTCTCTACAGGTCCAATCGCCTGGAGATTTATAGACGAAGCGCGACCGTCCCAAAAGAAATTGGTCCAAAACCGTGAGTTAACAATGGTTGGGGTATTTCTCGTCCCGGTTTCCATCCCCACGGCGACGTCGCGTTGATCCGTGAAGAATTTTTGTGGTTCGTGGCAAGTCGCGCAAGAGATTTTACCGTCCGCCGAGAAACTGGGATCAAAGAAGAGCTTCTGTCCCAGAGCCGCGAGATCGCTTTCCGAGGCTGACAGAGCCGACGGGGTTTTCATAACGAACGAGCTAATAGCGCTTTGAAACTCATCCGGCTTATCCTTTACAATATCTCTATCGCTATCGGGGTCTTTTTCGTCAGGTTTTTCCGTTGGAGTGTTTTGCCGCATGCCTAGCGCTTTGGTTGACTTGTGTGGTGGTGAACATGCCAACGTTATTCCGGCCAGGAGGACGATTTGTGTTCCTAGTTTCAGCATATGGAAGCTCCTTTTCGTGCCCCAATGATACAATCAAAAATTAGATTTATATCTATTTGTACGGGTATTTAAAGTCAATAAAAAGTTTTATTGATGTATTTAAAAATGTTTCTTTGATTCTTCGGAAAAGCGACAAAATGGCGGACCCGATAGGGAAAATCTATAAATGTGTCTATGGCATGCCGCTAATATATTGAAGTTATAGAAAAAAAATCGACCATTGTCTTTGCACTCACACCTGCCGACGCAGAGGCCGATCATATTCTTAATAGAAGGAATGTGGGACCATGACCGTCGGATCGACCATAAATATCCCGAATGACGCTGCGATCGTAATTGTCGCGGACGATAAGTCGAAATGTCTCGTTCTGAGAAAACAGCTCCAAGGCCTGGGGCTAAGTAATATTTACGAATTCACGAGCGGTGCGGAATGCCTACTCCATCTCCAAAAACGGGAAACGAGCTTGCTCTATCTACTGGGTAATCCGGTTGACATGGATTTGTTTACTTTTGTGCGTGCGTCCCGAAGCGGGCCGACTTTTGCCGTCAACCCGGTCTTTCTCCTGGCGCCGCCTGATTCAATTTTCTCTCCCGACGAGCGATCGTTTCTCGCGGATTACCAAGTTGTTCTTATCAAATCAACTCTTACGGACCAAAAGAAGATCAGCGCGACTCTCAAGGACGTTTTCGTCAGCAAGAACGATCCCTCCTCCGTTGAAACTCGTGCCGAGTTGGCAAAGACATATCTCAAGGACGGGATGCTAAGAGAAGCTAAAAAGATATTCGAAGAACTACTCGCCGAATCGATGAACAACATCGTTGCGAGAGTCGGATTAGTCCGCGCCAGCGCGGACGCCCCTGAGGAGCAATTTCGACAACTCGAGACTCTCCTTTCTCAAGACCCAAAAAACTATAACTTCAAGTTCGAGCTTATCGAGAACTGTATCAAGAGTGGTCGGCACGATCATGCCCATAAACTTTTAGAAAATATCATCAAAGAACTTACTGGCAACAAGGAAGTCTTTTGGCTCAATGAGTTAGGCATTGTTTGCGTCGGACTCAAACTATTCCAGTTCTGCATGAAGATTGCCGCGCGCTTGGCGCGATTGGCCGCGCCACATCAAGCTTGGTTGTCGGATATGCTTTTGAGCCGAACCCATTTGGCGTCGGGAAATCTCGAAGAGGCAAAAAAGCATCTCAAGAAGACGGAGAAACTCATTAGCTCCAAACATTCGGAAATCGAGAACCTGCGGGCCATCATTGCAAGGCGATCAGGTGATTACAGTACAGCCATTCAGTCCTACCTTGAGGCCTTTAGCTTAGCGCCGGAGGACCATCGTATTCCTTATAATATCGGTCTTTGTTACGAACATCTGGGAAGCCGCGAGGAAGCGACCCGCTATTTTAAGTTGGCGCTCACCATGTCACCGGGTTTCGTCAAAGCCGAAGAACATTTACGAAAACACAGTCCATCTACGTAACCTCAACGGTTTCCTATTCTACTTCTGAGAACAACCCAACATGTAATTCTCACAGGTAAATCGTCCTTCAAGAACTTTGCCGCCTTTATAAGTAAACTTGTACATTGTCTCTTTGCTTTCGTCTTCGATCGTCCTAACAGGAGCTCCATTCAGTATAGAGGCGCAACCTGTCCTAGCTGCTGCTGTGGCGGTGTAGGTCGCGTGCGGAAGCGTCAGCACAAACGAGTCGCAGCCGTTGTGATGATTCCAACGATATTTGAAGACTTTCGTCATTTCGGCACCTTCAAACTGAAACGTTTTGCGCTCTTCAGGTTTTAGCTCTGACGATTCATCCGTAATTTCAATCTTGCTGATCTCGTAGCCGAGCGTCTCGCCTCCTCCCTGAAACATACAGCCATCAAATTTGAAAACCGCCTTTTCCATTGTAAAAGTGCGAGCGAGCTCAAACTGTTGCTCTTTACAAGGACCGCTGTCAACAGGCACGAAAGGATTTCCCTGTTCAAATGTTCCAGCTAATAGCAACGTAGAATTCGGATCGTAAGCTCCGTTTTGCTCCGTCACGCGGGCCGCGATTGTAAAAACAGTTGTTCCGTCCTTAAACGACTGGACCAAGATTCCCTGATTATCTTCCGTCGGCATGAACAAGCTCAATTCAGACGGATCGCCAAATACCGCATTCTCGACGCCTTTTGCTCGCATGAGCGACGGCGGGATTCTGTGCACGTCGTCGCCGTGAATAGGTTCGACCAACGATTTATCCACTATCACCTTTAAGATCGGGTCGGAAAAATTGCCAATAAACAGAACTTGCCGCACTTCAACGGTCCCATTCATCTCATCGACGCAAACATCGACTCTGACGTTGCGCTTTGACGGGATATTAAACTTGAAACCAATGGGCGATGAATAGGGAAGTACCGAAGCGCTCGGCATAGGGTCCATCTCCCTTAGGGAAAACGGTGTCGTTGGCCGTCCGTCGTCGCACACCATCGGCGCAAGCGGATCCGAGGCCGCTTCGTTCATGGTTGCCGAAGAGGAGTGCTTGCACGAGTTACAAAGAGCAATCCCGACAACGAGAAACATGGTCTTACGCATAGGGGCCACCTTTCGGGCATTTTTTGTTGGATGAGCAAAAAGTATAGAAGACTTTGAAGATCTCCTCAACGCAGATTTTATCCCACCGCGAATGTGTCAAAATACTATTCGTTCGCACTATATTCCGACAAAATCGAAGTCAACTCAAACGCCAGTCTCCCCCCGAAACGAAAATCCACCCTGACCGCACCCAACAGCATCAAATCCTAGGGTCCGATAATCACTCGGAAACCGTATCCGTCGAACACCGAAGTGTTCATTCTGGCCACAATCTCCCACTTCCTGGCACACAAAGGCGTTCGGTATGCTACAAGCTCCACATCTCGGACAATCCGAGCAAACAAACTCAAACAAACTGATAAGGAGATTTAACATGAAAGCACTTGTAACAACCGCGATTCTCGTCATGGTAACAGCATGCAACCACAAATCGCCTAGCGACTTTACTTCGGTAGAACAAATCGCAGACGAACCCGAAGTGACTTTGGACCATGCGCGAGACGTAGCCTTGTCGATCGAGAGCGAACTCGCGAAGACCGAAGGGTTCCGAGGTATTGGTGTCGGAATGTGTGATTCCGATACAGGGGAAATGATTCTAGGCCAACAAAGCGAATCATCTGTGTACTGCGCCATCGTGTATGCGACGCCCGAGAAAAAAGCGTCTTTGGAAAAAGCTTATCCCATCGGTACAGTCGTTCAAGGCGTGTTTGTAAGAGTTGCTGCGATTCAATTCGTCCCAGGCTGAGAGGATGGAAAATACAGAAATTTAATGGTAAAATGTGCTTTATTGCCCCAACAACAGAACCCTGAAAATGGAGTCCAAATGCAGACGCTCTTGATAGGCCTCGTGCTTCTTTCATGCACTCTTGCCTCCTGCCAAAAGAAAAAGGAGGATCCTTACGAGAACTATTCATTTGGGGATGGAGGGCTTGACGGTAATGGCGGGTTGTTGAACAGGACGCGAACCAACCCGTGGTTCTTAGGGAATGTCGAAACGGTCAACTACTGCATCTTCATCGACAAGAGCAGGTCTTCCGTCACGCCGCAAATTGCGAGCAACATGGCCAGAAAGGCCTTCGACTATTGGAAAAACGACTTCAGATCCGCCTTCTATGATGCGGAAGGAGAGGATCTAAAGAAACTATCTATCGCGACACAAAATTTCGTCGAAATCCCTTGTGGGGACACGCTGAAGAAATCCCTCCAGCAGACGGACATCGTTTTTCAACTTGGAGTGCTCACCAAGCAGCAAGCGCGCGATCTTGGTAACCCCTCCGACTTCATTGGCGTCAGTGTGATGACAGACTACGATCGAAAGAACCTGAGGGGGCGCGGTTACGTTTATATTGCGCCCGACGACGGTAAAAGCAGTCAATTGACAAAGGGTGTGCTGTCAGCAGCTGACGGTATGCCGCTCTTTTACGCTATGACCCACGAACTGGGACATGTGTTCGGACTTCGGCATGAGGGCCATCAATGGCACGTTATGGGCGAGAGCTTCTTAGGGAGCACCGTGGGGCAAGACTTTGCGAAATACCTCGACGGGAAGATCGATAGTGTCTTCACTCCCTCGACATTTTGGACCTCCCAGGGGGGACCAGACGAATTTCTATGTAAGGATGATTACACAGAAACCCCAGAGGGCGAGGAGCAACATTATGAAAAGCTCTTTTTGGGACTAAGTGAATTCTTTGGCTTGCCAGAAGCAGCTAATTGCCTGCAAGCGAACATTAATGGCAGCGAACTCACCATAAAATATAAAACTGACCATGAGGGATCCGAGATAACGGCAGGATCCGCCCGCCTTAACTCCGAGGGACTAGACGGCGAACAAGGCGTCATAATATTCTTACCCAAGGAGCAAACAGTCTTCCCGAAAGAATATGTCGAAAAATATGGCGTGTTCGATGATCTATATTCTGCCTCTAGAAGGAAGTATCTTTATACGGGCGAGTATGTTTACAACGACGTGGAACGCCAATTATCCGTTACCTCCGACTCGCGAGGGATGATTATTGGCGCTGTTATTAGCGGAAAGTATGTATTCAATATTGAAGAACATTTCAAAAACTAATCTCGAGCTCTGTGCCGACAGCAAGTGCTCCTGAGTTGATGCGGAAAGGTCTTAGTCCTTGGTAACCTTGAAAGCCATGCATTGAACCCGAATAACCGCGTCGCAGTTATCCCTGTTTCGCAGAAAGTCGCGCATCTCCTGCATGAAATCTCTTATTCGGGTTTTTATCTCCGGCAGAAGGGTTTCAGGCACGGAAATAGTTAACCCCTGATATTCCCGCTCGTCGAGGTCGTCATTTATCCTGTGCTTGGCGATGTCGAGATAATTGAGGTGACTCCTTTGGATGTCGATACTTCTCATATCATTCAGCACAGCTAGCTTTACCGCGGCCTGACTGTACCTGCCTTCCTCTCCGGTCGGTATGAGCCACTTTCTTTTGACAAGGAAGTCCAACGACTTTTCGACTTCGCTTCGTTTGGCAAGGTTTCCTAGTTTTTCACAGATGCTGTCAACGTTAAGGATACAGTCCGTCGTGGCGAGTTCCCTGATAACGATATTCAGCCAATGGAAAAAAATATCGGCATCGACGACGTCGTTGTATAGATCCCTCTTCATACAACGCCGCATATCTTCATAGATACCAGCCTTTTCCGCGGGGTCGCATAGATCCAGGTTCACAAGATCTAAAAAATACTTACGCTGGTTGCCTTTTAGGTCAAGAGCGTCCGCGATTTTCGTCGCCGTTTTGACGGTAATATTCTTCTTGCCCGAAAGTATCGCCTGAAAGTAACTCGGGCTACCCAGTTCAGCCTTCTTTGCAAGGGCACGAAAACTCAGGCCGTCTTCCTTGAGTTTCGTAAGCGATGCTTGCAGATAGTCGCGATAGTTTGTGAACTTGTAAATGCCCCTGTCGTCGGCATCTGTTGGTTCCATGTATATTCCTATCTTTACACTGGCCATTGTTTAGACATTATTTTAGCGAATTTTACGGCACAGCGACACTTTTCTATGACAAAGAATCCTACCCTGCGCGGTGACGTCAAACTCAAGGATCACCGCAACTAATTGTAATTACCAATATTTCTTCAAGACTGAACACCGAAGTAATCAAAAGGACCGTGACAGGCGGAGTTTTGGCCCACTTCTGCCCTCAAGCTGCATTAAGATCACCGACCGGGCGATGTTGCCCAACAAATTGAAACAAAACAAAAGGAGAACGAAAATGAAAACACAAACTCTACTCATCGCAACAGTCGGATTAATGATCGCTTGCGGCAACGAAAGCGAAACAAAGTCGACGAGAAACAACGGTACGCCAAAATCAACTTCACAGAGCCTTCTTGGTACATTTGAGACCGGTTGTCTCAACGACGCCGATGATGCAGGCAGCCAAAAGACCGTCATCACCTTTGCCGACGGCGAGTATCTTACGAAAGTTGAAGCCTTCGAATTCAGCAACTGCTCCCACAAGAACGTCATTATCGAGCAGGGTGGAATGTACCTCCAAAGAGGCAGCGAAATTCAGGTTACAACGAGTGGTTTGCTTTATACTTTCCTCGATCCAAGAGCTATCGACTACGCTAACGAGTCAAAATTTTGCGGCAGAAGTGATTGGAAAGTAAACCAACAACTTTTTGTCAATTCCTCAGACTGCGGGGAAGGAGCCAACCAGATCTCTACCGCTAACTATAGATTTGACGGCAACAAGCTGTTGCTAACCTCTGAAGGTGAGACGCTGGAACTGTATCGCCGCAAATAACCTGCGGTTAGAGGCACCTTCACTCTCATCCCCCTATCTTCAAAAGAAAAGTATCTATCTTAGCGCCCTTCTCCAGAGAAGGGCGCCTTCCGTTCAAAGCCCGTCAACCACTTTACGCAATCTCTCACGAGTCGCATCGCTCACATTCCAACGAACCTTTGCCACACTTGCAACCCGCATTCTTTGGCTTTGGTGAATATCGATCAGAGCCTGCAGCGAACTCTTGAGCGAACTCAAATCTGGATTGGGAAAGCACAGCCCCAAATGGGAAACAACGCTCGGATCAGCACGCATCTCGAGCCTGCGTGTTTCAAACTCGGCACTGCCCGAGAGTCTCGCATGCCATTGTTCGACGATGCCGCGCAAGGCATAGAAGTAAGAGGCGATGTCGTAATATTCGCCTCGTCTTACATGTGAAAGCGAGTAGTGAATCCAAGCCCAAAACCGCTCGTCTTCATGCACCGCATGAGACCACTCCGGAGACGCCGCCGGCCATGAATTCATGGAACGCGCCCAAGGGGTAAGCAAAGCCGTAGAATCCCATGCAACCTTGAACGGCGCTCCGCGTTGTGTGGGCAGATCGTCCTGCACATAGAAGCACAGATCGACGTGAATGTCGGGTTCGAAAAAATATATGACGAAATTTGGCTTTATATGATCCGCGTCAAATCGATGGAACCAAGGTGCAATATTCCAATCCCAGCGCTCGCCCCATATCTTGGACCTGGAATCCGTGTCCTTGCAGAGGAACCCTAAATCCAAATCGCTGAATTGGTCCATTCCTCCGGTAACGAGGCTGCCGCTCACAAAGGCACCAGCAATTTCGGATCTATTAGAAAAGTAGCGCACCACGGCTTCGAGAACCTGCGCATGCTCAGCAAGATGCCGCACATTGTCGAATATTTCCGCTCCTGCCTTCACTCAGTGTTCCGTAATGGTGATTTGAGCTTTATCCTTGGTCGCGTTAATCTTTATGGAGCCGCCGACAGGGAAGGTGATGTACGGGTCGGTGTGACCGAAGTCGATACCTGCAATTACTGGAATATTTGCCAGTTCTTTCTTCGTGCTGATGATCTTTCTTAATTTGGCTTCCGTCATTTCAGAATCCCTTTGAAATCGTCCGACGAGAATGCCTTTGACTCCCTCGAACCCGGGAAGATGAATGATCGACTGGAGGTTGCGGTCAATCTCCGTATCTTTAACGTCCCCATCCTCCTCGATAAACAAGATCGAGTTGACAAGGCTCGGCATGTATTCCGTTCCGTGCAGAAGATTAAAAGTACAAAGGTTGCCGCCCACGATTTTGCCTTCCGCTGCGCCCTCGTTGACAACGATATGGCCGCCGTTGCGAACGAAATTTCTCTTCGCCTGATCCTTGAACCACGGATCGTCGCTCCAGAAGTCGCTAGCTTTGAGCTCAAAAGGACCCGGCTCAAACAAACATTTCTTGAAATGCTCGAGCGTGAAGTCGAACCTTTGTTCCATTCCGAATGTTGAGTAATGCGGCCCAGAGTATGTTACCAAACCTGTTTTCTGCAAGATGGCGTTTTGCAGCACGGTAATGTCGGAGTAGCCGCAAAATACTTTTGGATTCTTCTTGATCAGATCCCAATCGATATAACGTAGCAGTTGATTGGAACTGAACCCGCCGATCACGGTGATGACGGCTTTTACTTTTGGATCTGCAAAAGCTGCGTGCAAATCCTCGATGCGGGACTCGATCGAAGATGAGGTGAACTCGTCCAACTCCTCGACGTGTTTGCCGAAGGAAAGAGTCAGTCCGAGGTCTTTAAACCGCTTGTTTGCGATTTCGCGTACGGGTTTGCTGATAATGGACATACTGAGTGCGGGGGCTATAACCCTTACGTGATCACCTGGTCGCAGCTTTGGCGCGAACATGAGTTGTTCTCCTTAGCATTTATGCCGTGCATCTTTTTGATTCCCACATTTGGGACAGATTTCAATCGTATTTGGGGCTCTATTACTTTGGTTACGAGACGACGTGTAAGTCTGCTCAAGCGTCGGTCGAAAGATGGAACGAAGCCCGCGGTAGATGAGGTAAATCGCGGCGATGGGGACCGCGAGGCGCATGAGCGGTCCTAGCGCGGCACCGCCGCCTTTAAAGAGGAAGAGCCCGAGTGCGGCCAATATAACGATTCGAACGAGCCACTTGTTCATGCAAAGTCACCGGTTTCCTTTATCCGCGGGCGAGTTTTCCAAGCTGCGGCGCCACCGATTAAAGCGAGCAAAGCCATAAAAGCTCCACCGAGCATCCAGTACTCTTTACGCCCTTTCGGAAGACCTGAAAGTTCGACGGCAACGCTTTGCGCGGCTTTCACCCCGCGCGCGGAAAGACTATCATAATTGCTACCTGAAAACTCTATCGGATCAGTTTTTTGAAAGATCGGCGACAATGCCGTCAACTTCAGACCTTGCCCCGTTTTACTGTAAATGGCCAGTTCTTCGATGTCGGTGGGGGCATCAAACGTCATGGTTGCTTTGCCCATGCCTGCGTCGACCAGGAACCCGATAGCGATAAATGTCTCTCCCGGCGGAAAATTCTTACGCACGATGAGTTTCTTGTCGACCGCCTCAATTTCGCTGGGATCAGCACCCTGTTCTACACGCCAATCAACGGTCTCTTTTGGCAACATCAACGGGATTTCCGCCGGCTGGTCGGAATCTGAGGCATTCCTTACCAAGAAAACGTAGTTTCCGGCGACCTGATCAAGCCCGGGATGGACGAAGATCGCGTGCTTTCCTGAAACTTCTACCGTAGCCCAGCTCGGTGCGCTGGACAACAATCCGAGAATCAACAACAAACTTTTTCTTAGCAAACCCATACGTTCCGCCATCATTATTTCGCGCTCACTTTTGATGCGATTTACTGTACTTGAGGTGATCAAGCTGTCTTACCGTATCGATATAACGATAAATTAGAAAGTCCCGCCGTTTTCGCCAAGTGCGGGAGGAAACGACTTTCTTTTCGAAGGCCTCTTCTTCTTCAACAAAGCGCTTAAGAATAGCGTTTTTCATGCTTTCGAGCTCCTGGAGATTGGCCGTCACCGACGCTACCTGCAAGACTCCGCCTTGTCCTAGAAAAAACGGAGACACGACCACGCTTACCGCTACTGCTGCAATGATAAATCCGAGCACGACCATATCTAGCCAACCTTCTTTCTCATACCGCGCAGTTCTCCTTCCATTTGCTCAAGGATCGAACTCACCGACCGTACGCCGTCGGGGCTGACATTCTGGGTTTTGCGCCAAACAAAGTACCAAACGAGTATCGGCCCGCACACTAAAAGCGCGAGCGGGAGAAGCCAAACAACGATGTTGAATCCTTCCTTAGGAGGATTTCGAAGGATCCAAGGGCCATAACGCTCGCTAAAAAATTGAAGAACTTCCGCCTTGGTTTTACCAGCGTCGAGTTGGCGCGCAACCTCCTCTTTAATCTGCACAGAGAACGTTGCGTCGGAATCGAGAACGCTCAAACCCTGGCAAGTCGGACACCGCAGTTCGTTGGCAATGTCTCGAAAGGTCTTGTTATTGTACACCGCGCTCGTATCTTCAGCGCCGGCAAAAGACGCTCCAAGAAGGAAGATTGCGCCAATGACAACTATTATTCCTTTATAGTTGATTTTGCTTCCCATAACGCTCCTACAACGTCTCGACTGCGTTGACCGCGATACTTGTCAAACAAACTGACAAAGCCGCCAATGACCATAATAACAACGGCGGTCCACACAAAACGCACCGTTGGGTTGATGTGAATATTGAGAGTCGCAAAGTTGCGGCCCTGCTTGTCCCAGTCCGCAAGAACAACGTAGACGTCGTTCCAAAAACTGCCGAGAACCCCGATTTCGTTGAACGCCTGGCCCGGTTTTGTCGGATAAACGCTCTGCGCTGACTCCACCTCTCCGAGGTACTTGCCGTTGCGCGATATATCAATGAGCGCTCCGAACATGGTCGCGTTCTCTTTTTCATAGATACGGATCTTGTCCATGAGTTGAAACTCATAACCGTGAATGGAAGTCTTTTGCCCCACATTTAAGGTTGCTTGATGTTGGAGTCCCCGGTAGTTGCCCAAAATACCAATGATCGCGAGCATGAACCCGAGGTGGGCAATAAAGGCCCCCGTATAAGCAAGGTTGCGGTCGAAGAACAATCGCCAGGCGAACCGCAGGTCTCTTGCCTTAAGCCAGAAATCTCCAATCAGGCAGCACGTGCTCCACGACGCCGCGTACATGCCCGCGATTTGCGCGCCCAGAGCGAACTGACCTTCCGTTTCCATCACGTCGCCGAAATATACCAGTAGGGCACCCATGGGAACGGCGAGAACGGCGGAAATCAACATTACCTTCGCAGCGCCAGGCATCTTGGAAGTTCGATAGCGCATAAGATTGCCGACGGCTATGGCCAAAACCGTCGCCAAGCCGACATAGGGCGCAAAAGAGTTAAAATAAGGCGCCTGAATGGATATTCTCTGATCCGTTATCGCCTCCGATACAATGGGGAAAATCGTTCCCGTAAAGACTATTGCGCCGAAGGAGAGGAGCAAAAACTGTGTGAAGACGAGCGCGGATTCTTTCGATACCCCCCAAACCTTCTCATTTTCCGAAGGCAAAATCGTTGGGGCCCGAAACAGATAAAGCAAGCAGGCGATGAACGCAACGCCCGTCAAATAGATGAGGTAGTTTGCTCCAATATTCGATTCGGCAAAAGAGTGGACAGACGAAACGACGCCAGATCTCGTGAGGAACGTTCCGAAAAAGGTCATAAAGAAAGACACGATGGCCAGAACAATACTTAAACGCTTCAGATGACCAAGCTTGTCCTGGACAACAAGGGAATGCAGAAGAGCCGTTGCGAACAACCACGGCAAGAAGACCGAATTCTCAACGGGATCCCAAGCCCAGTAGCCTCCCCAACCCAACTCAACATAAGCCCATCGTCCGCCGAGCGTCATCGCCGCAGTGAGACAGCACCACGAAACAAGAGTCCACCTCCGCACGGTCTTGAGCCAGCCTTCGGTCACGTCGCCGTATCCAAGCGCCGCGATGCTGTAAGCAAAAGGAATAGCCAACGAAGTGTAACCTGTAAACAAAAGCGGCGGGTGAATGCCCATGTAAAAGTTCTGAAGGAGTTCGTTCATACCCGTTCCGTTGGCAGGCGACGGGAGCTGTTGGATAAAGGGGTCGGAAGCGGAGATGCACAGATAAAACATCCAGCCGAGAATGGCATGTAATGATCCTAAGACATACGGCATGATGTGTTCGTTGTCCTTAGAATGCGACCATGCGGCTATAACGGCAATGAGCGACAAGAGCCAAGTCCACAATAAATGGGATCCTTCGAGCGCGGACCAAAAAGCCGTCATCGTGTAAAAAGGCGGGAGGTCGTTGCTGGAGTTATAGGCTACAAAGCGTAGCGAATAGTCCCTCATGAAGAAGGAGTAGAAAAGAACACCTGCCGCAGCCGTCGCCAGCACCGCCGTCGTCGTAATGGCGAATTTCGAGGACAAATAAAGCCGCCGGTGCCTCATCCGGGCTGAGCCGACGGAGCTCGCCAGCCCATAAATGGAAAGAAGGCAACACAGGTATAATAAGAAAAATCCTAGGTTTGCTAGCATGTTACTCTCGGTTCTGAATTAGGGAAAAGTATAACAGCTTCGGGGGTCCTATCATATAGAAAATGACAATTTCCCAAGAAAAGGCTAAATATGCTATTCACGATATTCTCATCTTTGAGGTAGGCTGCTTGCCGTCGGTATACATTAAAACATTGGGATGCAAGGTAAACGCACATGATTCGTTCAGCCTTACTTCCGGTTTTCAGAAAAAAGGTTTTGGCGTTGCGGAGACCGCAAGCGCCGCGGACATCGCGATTATCAATACCTGCAGCGTTACGGAAAACTCCAATAGAGAGAGCCGCTACCTTGTGAGACGCTACCGAAAAGACAATCCTGATTGTTTCATCGTCGCCACCGGATGCTACGCTCAAACCCATTCGGCTGACTTAAACGCCATCCCGGAACTTGATTTTATTGTTCCCAACGCCGCGAAAAATTCCCTTGTAGACCTTGTTCTGGACAAGTTTGACAAGCGAGACAACGAATCAAACGAAAACGCCAGCAAGATAGCAGACGGCCACGAGCTAGTGCACAACAACAGGCAGGGCCAATTCAAAACATCGCTCGACCTTATCGAAGCAAGTATTTCGCAGACTCGCGCCTATTTGAAAATTCAAGACGGATGTAACGGCTTCTGCAGCTATTGCCTTATCCCTTACGCAAGAGGGCGAAGTCGCAGTGTCGATAAAGAAAAGGTTTTGAGTGAAATGCGACGCCTTCTCGACATCGGTCTGAAGGAAGTCGTTCTCACAGGGATTCATATAGGCGATTACGGATCTGATTTTGAAATCGGATATACTTTTAAAGATCTTCTGGAGGAGATACTCTCTCTCCCCAATATGGTCCGCGTGCGGATTTCGTCATTCGAACCAGGCGAACTAAGCTACGATCTACTGCAGCTGATGTCGCGTCACAAGAATATGATTTGCGATCACTTTCACTTGCCGCTTCAGTCTGGAAACGCGCGAATCCTTAAGCTCATGCGTCGTTCCTACACGCCTGCAGAGTATGCGGAAAAAATCTCTGCGCTCCGCGAAGCTTTCCCGGTCGCAAACATTGGCGCTGACGTTATTCCAGGGTTTCCGTCGGAAACGGACGAGGAGTTCGAGGACACGAAGAGCTTCGTGGAACGCATTGGCCTCAACTATCTGCACGTCTTCCCCTATTCCGCCCGCCCTAACACCGCCGCGGTTAAAATGCCCGGCCATCTTCCGCCCGAGACGGTTAAAAAACGTACTCGAACTCTCATCGAGGTATCGAACACCTTAAAAAATGCTTACGCGCAAACATTTATTGGCCATACATTTCCGGTTCTATGGGAAAAGCAGATTGACGCACGGGGCCGCCGAATCGGCAAATCACCCAATTATCTGGATATTGTCTGCGGCGCTAAAGATCAGCCTGAGCCGAACACGATATCCCATGTCCGTCTTCACGGGTTTGTCGAGGGAACGCGCTTATTGTCGTCGCCCTGAGAGAGATGCTTCGCTCCGCTCCACGTGTTGGACAATACCTTCTGCGTTTCCTTTATTCCGCGCTTCCGCGTTCAATTAAGAGATCGCGGAAACGCTGAAGGCTTGGGAAACGCTGAAAGGGATGATTTCCTCGACGTCGATGCTCACGAAGTCACAGGTCAGCATGACGCTCCCTCTTATGAGGGCCCGCTCTTTCAGTGGGTTTCAGGTTTCAGAAAATCAGGGATTTCTGAGATTCAGAAGCCAGGGATTCGGAGACCGGAGATTCAGAGGCCAGGGATTCAGAGATTCAGGACCCGCGAATTCAAAAAATGTGTCTATTAGTAAGTGCGAAGCGAAGGATCTCCTTCACAAGCCATACTTCACAAGCCATACTTCACAAGCCCTACGGCAGCATATTCTTCAATATCGCAATAAGTTCCGCATGATCGTCGGGCAAAGGACCTTCATCGACTTCAACGACAGATTTTAGGCTCTGAACATATTCCGACGCTTTAGCGTTGCCCGAATCCATCTTGCTTGCGATTCGAAAGCAAACGGCGGCGGACTTGTTGTCTTTCTGCCGGTGAAAACCGATCCCCATATTAAACGCAAGTTTCGACGCTAATTCCGGATCGCCGCCGATCGTATCAAGCGCAACTCCGTATAGTTTCATGCCTTCAGCATAGTGGTTGTGCACCATGCTGAGTATCGCCGACCCGTTGAAAACAGAAGCCATCTCGCGCGGCCCGGAAAGCTGCTTCATAAACGAAAGCGCTTCGTTCAGCTCTCCGCCCACGAGCATACTTTTGCAGAGGCCTTTTTTGGCATCTTCTTTGTCGGGGTAAATTTTGACGGCCTTATCGAAGGCTGTTTTTGCTTTGTCGTATTTCTGAAGATGAAGATAAGCGTCCCCAAGTTGTAGCAAGCGATCTACATTAAAAGGATTGGTAAAATCGGCTTTTTGCAGGGCGCTCGCCGCTTCTTTAACCTTGCCCGCTTTCATGAGGGTGCGGCCGTATAGATTGAGCGCGCGAGGGTTCGGAGATTCAGTCTGGACATACTTCTCCAGTATCTTGGTTGCATCTTCCAAGTTTTCTTGCATAAAAAGATTTTCGCAGTACTCGAGTCCGACTCTTTCTTGGTCGGGATGCTTCTCAAACAATTCCTTGAGAACCTGACTTGCGCTTGCCAAATCGCCCTTTGACCGGGCGTCGCTTGCGAGGGCCAAAGAATCTTTCATTTCTTTGCCCAATTCTTCGTGCTTCTCAATGTGCTTTAATGCTTTTTTGACAACGTCAGCGGTGACGTCGCCTACGTGAAGGTAAGACACGCCGTACTCTAGAGCCAAACCGCTCATACCGTCGACCTCTTTCGACGAGATCAGAAAGACGGGATGCATGGCCACGCGTATGGGATTTTGTATCGCCTCGAGAACCTGGCACGCGGAGTTTGTTCCCACATCCCAACTCATGATCAAAAGCGCGGTCGTATCCTTAATAATAAGTGGAATGCATTGTTCCGCCGACTTCGCGACCTCGATCTTGCCAACGCCGAGGTTTTTTAGCTCCGCTCGCACGAGCAGTTCAACTTCTGGCCTATTGATGAAAACAATGCTGCTCGAGAAAACTGCCAAGACTGATCCTCCTCCGTCATCCTGAGGGAGCGTGGCGATCAGCTCAGTATGACGTCTAATTGACCCCGTTGGTCTTTGCGTATGCCTTTAGCCCGCGGGTACCGCCTCTAAAACTATATGCCTCGTATCCTTCGCGTTGCATCTTCTCCGCAACAAGCGCCGTTTGCAAACCGAACGGACAACATAGTACATAAGTTTTTTTCTTATCCAGTTTACCATACAATTTGAGCAAGTATGAAATATCCAAATTCTCTGATCCCGGATAGTGCCAGGTCCGAAATTCATCGCGCGGCCTCGTGTCGATAATCACGCTATTCGTGGGGATCTTTTCCGTATAGACGTATTCTTCGGTCAGATATTCAGGTTGAATCTCTTTCACAGCAATGCGTCTAGGCGCAGGGATATCCATTTCCCCCGAAATTCCGGACAAAAAGCTTTCCTCATAGGCGACTTTATCTACCCTAGCCTGCGTCACGGGAAAGCGGTCAACGAGAGAACAATACTCTCTAACCTTAGAACATGCGGCAAAGGTGCCGATCTTTCGCGCTAGATCGATGATCTCTTCCTTGTCAAACGACACGAGCGGCCTAAATACGGGCAGGTCGGACACTTGATCGATGACGGACAAGTTCGTAAAGGTTTGCGAGGATACCTGCCCGATCGCCTCGCCTGTTATCAAGGCTTGGATGCCCAGACTTTTTGCTAGACGGGAAGCCGAGCGAACCATTGCTCGTTTAAGAACCACCTGACGGTACTTGTCGGTCGTAACCAGTTTGAGTTCTTCAACAACGTTGCTAAAATCGACAACGTAAACCTGCGGATTGTAGCCGTAAGACCAACCTTCGCAGAGAATTTTGATAACCGACAAAACGCTGCGTTCGTAAGCCTGCCCTGCGAGATTAAAAAACACAAAATCACATTCAACGCCGCGCTTCATCATCAAATAGCTCGAAACCGCGGAATCAAATCCCCCCGAGATCAAAGAAAGCGCCCTACCCTCCGAACCAAGCGGCAGACCTCCAGGTCCCTTCTTTCTTTCACAAAAGAAGAACGCTCCTTCAGGGCGAACTTCGACTTCGATGAGCACCTCTGGATTGGTAAGATCCACACCGGCGCTACTTCCGAACAAAACAGCGCCCAGCTCTTTTTCAGCTTCAATAGAGGTGAAACTTCGGACGTTGGGATTCCTCTTACATCGAACGCAAAAGGTCTTTCCTCTAACAACAGCGGTGTACTTCTCGACGGCCACCTCTTTCATGGCCTCAAGCTCCGGGACGCAAGAATGTTCGACGGCAGAAACCGAGCCAATGCCGAAAACGCGCGCTAAATAATCGATCGCAGTTGGGTCGTCCGATTCCACGATGAGGCGGTTCCACACCCGAGTCAATCGTAGCTTCAAGCCAAGAGCCCAGGCGCCCGCAGCCATATTCGAACACAGCCGATTCACAAATCGGGTATGCACCTGTTTGGACTTAAGGCTTATCTCGGGAGATAACCGAACGATGGCTTGCATGATTTTTCCTCAAAACCGTCTGGTAGCACAAAACCTACTTATTGACAATCAAACCCCGCCAAGCGCGATCGACCTACAGCCCTCAAGGACAAGATACTCGTCCGTTATGGCACCGCTAATGTGGGCCGCTATTTGGGGACTGTCCCCCCCGGTTATAAAAACGGCAAGAGGTTGGTTTCGCAGGGCTTCTTGGTCGGTTCTAACACTCTTAATGAAGGCAGCAGTTTCAAACACGGCACCTCGGACCATGGCCTCCTTTGTCGACCCTGGAAGCGAATTCAAAGCGTCCCCGCGAGGGGCATCAAGCTGAAACTGTGGTAGCAGCCCAGTCCTTTCGGCCAGAGCATCAAGCTTGGTTTGCATTCCGGCGAGGATAAATCCTCCCAAATGCGAGCCCTCAATCACCACGTCGACCGTCACGGCAGTACCGCACGATACCGCCAAAAAACTGCGCCGCTGGTACTTGCTCACAACACCTTCCATAAGCCCGACGCGGTCAGCGCCAAGCTGTCCCATTTCGTAGCGAGGATAAGATATGGCGACTCCCCGCTTAGGCAAATGGACCGCCCGCAAACCATGAGCCGCAAAAACCTTTTCGATTTCAAGAAAACGCTGAGGCTGCACAGACAAGAAATAAACGGGATACCCTGCGCCCTGACGCCCAGCAATTTCCGCCGCCGCACAAGCAACAGAAACACGCTCCTCCCGCCGATCATAATCGTGATCGTGATCGTCGGCGTTGGCATCGGAGTGTCCCTGCCTCCACCCCCGTCCCTGACGACCCCCGTCATCCTCAGCGAAGCGAAGGATCTCCCCCTCCCCCCCATAACCTATCGACCAAGTCTTATCGGGATCGTTCCCCCGAGCAGCCCCAAAAGCAGCGATCTTCACCCGGCTATTTCCGATATCTCCAACATAGACAGGAAGACTGTTCCTCATTTCCACCAAATGGGCCCAACCATAATTGTGGTCAACAGATATGACCTCCCGAACTTCTCCCTTATGGTCTTCAAGCAGCAACGCCCCGCCATTGGTAATCCCTTTTTGAACAAAATTCCCGAGGCCGGAGCGGCCGTTTCTCTCCACCCAAAGCGCACCGTCAGGCAAGCCATACTGCTTGAAAAGAGGAACAGCATTCGCCAAATGGCTAGGTGACCATCCCTTCACGATGGCTTCCGATAGACTCGCACAATATTCCTTGGGCGAGTCTGAGACTTTTGAACCCAAAAAACCTTCGACACTGATGGCAAAGGGGGGAACGCTGTTTGAGTTTTTCAGATTTACGCCAATGCCGACAAGGACACTCTTAAGCTTGTCGCCGACGACAATGGACTCGCAAAGGATCCCGCCCAATTTGCGCCCGCGACACAAAATATCATTCGGCCACTTAAGAGTCGGCCGAAACCCAAACCGGGATTCCACCCATTTTGCCGCGATATATCCGACAAGAAGAGGCGCTTTCGTAACGTCGTGCAACGGGATATCCGAACCGGGCAAAGCAACCGTCAAATATATGTTGCCTTCAGGACTCTGCCAATCCCTTCCCATTCGACCGCGGCCCGCCGACTGTTGGGACGCCCCAACGGCAAAGGGCAACGCATGCCCGTCTTTTATCATTCGTGAGGCTAGTGATGATGTCGAATCGACAACGTCTTGAAAAGAAAACTCGAGGATCGACATGGGATCGTCATTCTTCTATGAGCAAGCTCAGGTCAGCCCAACGCGCCGAAGTAATGACCGCGCTTGTTGAAATAAAATCGACGCCGCATTCCGCAACTTGTCGCACATTGTCGAGCCGAACGTTGCCGCTTGCCTCGAGCAACGCGCGCCCTTGCACAAAGGCCGACGCTTCGCGCATTTCTGCCTGGGACATGTTGTCGAGCATGATGATATCGGCACCGGCCGCTAACGCTTCTTTGACTTCTGCGAGGTTGGTGGTTTCGACCTCAATCTTCAACGTTGGAGGCAAACTCTCGAGCAAGAGAGAAACAGCCTTGGTAATGCCGCCCGCCGAGCGGATGTGATTTTCTTTAACCATTACACCGTCGCACAGACCAAATCGATGGTTTCTGGCGCCGCCCACCATTGTTGCCGACTTCTCGAGAATGCGCAGACCGGGCGTGGTTTTGCGGGTATCTAAGAGCCGTACCTTTGTACCTTTAAGCTCCTCGACATACTTGCGAGCCAAAGTCGAAATTCCAGACATCCTGCCCAAAAAATTTAGAGCGACGCGTTCCGCTCGCAACACCGACCGAGCCGCACCTTTGATTCGAATAAGTTCTGTTCCGCTCTCAACAAACTGCCCATTTTCAACAAGACACTTTATTTCTAAGCTGGGATCGACACTATGAAATACCCGGGCCGCAACCTCCATTCCGGACACCAAGACCTTTTCTTTAGCGATAATTTTGGCGTGAACGGTTCTCGCCTTGGGGACGCAAAGATCCGTCGTCCAGTCGCCGTAACCCCAATCTTCCTCTAATGCTTTTGTGATGAGAGGATCAATCTGAAGGTAGTGTAAATCCTGCATAAGAGTCCCGTTTTCAATGTACGGCCCCAAACATACTGCCTTTATTGCCTTTGGCCAATGTTTTTCTATTTATCCACGAGGTGGCGTGTCTTTTCTTCCGCAAGCCTTCGTAATTCCGCCATAATAACTTCTTTGGCGAGTGTGTGGAAATTGGCTTGGCAGTATTCTTCCACTGTTTTGCGAACCATGAGGGCCAACTCGTCCCTGATAAGCGGTTCTAAAACGCCTTTAACCCGCGCCGCGCTTGGCTGCTGGAAGGTATCGGTTTCGTGATCATACCCGGCCGCGTCGTGCAAAGGCATAGGCGGGTTCATGCGCCCTTTGACCGGCGGCGGGGGCAAGTCACTGCTTTTCGACTGGGTCATGGCAGCGGCTCCGGCTGGTTCGAAGGCCCTTTTTCCCTTATCCGGGTTGACGAGATGATCCAATTTCATGGAGGGATGATGGCTTGCAGTTTCCATTTTAGGTATTGGATTCGCTGGTTTTTGCATAGCCGCCATCAAGCCGTCGAAAACCTTAGTTGATGCGACACTTTCAGCCGTAGCACCCGCGTCCTTTTGCAAACCAGGCGCCTCCGACGCGATTGGCGACGCTAGTTGCGTCGCCCTCTTCTTCACAAGCTGATTACCCACCGCCTGGTTGACAGCCGCAACAATCTCATTGACGTCAAACGGCTTCTTCAAAAAATGAGTCAACCCCTCCTTACGAAAAGCCTCTTCGTCGGCTGATTCGTAGGATCCAGTCAGAACAATGACGGGGACATTATGAGCTTGAGAGCTCAGGTTCTTAAAGTCCTTAGGACCGTGGACTCCGGGCAAGTTGGAATCAGCCAAAATGACCTGAGGCTTGATTTCGTCAACCAAGTTGACGGCCTCGATGAAACTCGCTGCACAGCTAAGCGAGATCTCATAAGGCATAAATGCGAGCTTAATAACTTTTTGAATGGTAGCCGAATCGTCCACTACCAGCATTCTGTTAATCATTCCAAGGCCTCCTCGTCAGAGCAAGTATAGCAAACGCCCCCTGACAGGCCTAGGGAAAGATTGAACCTACTATTGGAGCTGTGTTCTACGATACTTTGCGGCGTGAGAGATTCTCGGCGACCGCAAGCATAATGAGTTTGCGGAGATGCTCGCGCGTCTTTTTGATGGCAGTCAATATGAGGACATAATCGTCGCGGCTGAAATGGCTTTCACTCTTGGAATTTAGCTCGAAAAAACACTTTATTCTTAGATTCTCGAGGTAAACAGCCTTACTTTCGTAGAGGCGTTTCAGCGTATCGGCATCTAAGCCTTGCGCCATGATAGGGTTGAGCAATTCGCCCATGATTTCCTTGTAGGTTTCGTAGCTGGTAATAACCGGAGTCTTCATATACCCTCGTTGGTTCCCTTTAGTTTCATTGTCGGCCAGAACCTCGAAATCTTTATTGGGGCGCATTTTCGTCATTTTTACGAATACATAAAATTTCCTATTTAAATCATAGGTTTCATAGGCTAAAATACCGCCTCTCGAACTTCAATATCGCGGTAGCGATTTAAGGAATATTCTATGGAAACAACTCCTGGCGTCAAGATAGGCGAAACCCTTTTCAAGCTCCGAGATTACACACCCATCCCGCTGATAATTTTGGTTCTCTTCGTAGCCAAGCCTAATATCGTCACAGCCACGCTAGGCACGCTTCTCATTGTCTGGGGCGAACTTTTCCGCATCTACTCCGTCAGTTTTATAGGTTCTATTTCCCGCACGAGAAAGGACCAAACAGGCAGCAAACTGGTGACGGAAGGCCCGTTCTCATGGATGCGCAATCCGCTTTACGTCGGAAACTTTTTCATCTGCATAGGATTCGCGGTGTTTAGCGCGAATATCTTCGTCATGGTGCTCACGGCGCTTCTGTTCGGCTTCCAGTATTACTACATCGTCATGTACGAAGAAAATCTGCTAACTCAAGTGTTCAACGGAGAGTACGCGGAATACAAGACGCGAGTCCCAGCTTGGTTTCCTCGACGATTCCCTAAGGTAGAGGAGATCACCATTCCGACGGATCTCGGCAAGGCGCTGAAAAGCGAGCGAAGAACGCTGCTCACCATCGTGTCGCTTTTGGGGTTAATACTAGCTACGGCTTAGAGATAGTGGATCTTTCGGGCCATCGTGGTATGCGGAGCGGAAGGCTCAAACTACGGTGTTCTTAGAAAGAGTAATCTTGTCTTGTTGGAATATTTTGGAGCGCAATGGCTCCAGGCCTTTGGACGGATCCCATTGAAAAGTATCGGTTCCGAGCATCGGCCATATTTCAGATAATCGTTCCCATGCGACCTGATGAAGCCTCATATCGTAAGTATCGTGCAGAGTTGTGCGGATGCGAAAGAGCGCGGCCCTATACTTTTCCCCTGTAATGAGTTCGTCCAAGTATGAGGCCCATAATACTGGGAGATCGCCCATCTTTCCGAGTTCATGCAGCATTTGTTCTACTTGCGGAAGATCGAATGTTTCCCAGAAAAACCGATTGAGTTCAGCAAGCGTCAAGCCGCCAGTTGCCTTTCTCTCCATAAGGCGCTTAAAGTTGTCTTTCTTTTCCGCTCTTCCCGCCATATCTTGCAAGCGACGCTCATTGTCCGAGACCCATTTCAGCATGGAACCTTCGGACCCTGACAAGTTCGCAGTTTTAGCGGGACTAGGCGTTACGGTTACCCTCGGCAAAGAAGCCTGTGAAATCTCGGCGATCGGAGGCGGAACAGGCTGATGATTGAGGCGTATAGGCATCGCCTCCTTTTCCGCTTCGTACATGCGATCCACCATATTGGAAGGGGTAGGCGGCATGTCCGGACTCTTCAGGATTTTTTCCATTTCAATGCTGAGCACTTCGGCCTTGCCGAATTTTCCGGATGTCCTAAGACTTAGGATCATGCTTTCAAGACATCGAACAATTTGCTGCTGGGTGAGCTTGAGAGTACTCGCCTTCTGATAAAGACCGTAGGCGATCTCGAGCGCCTCCGCAGGGTGATGCGCAGCAATAACCTTTAGGAAATCGAGAAGGAGATTTATCTTATCGGGAGAATCCGGCATTTCAGCCGTTAAGGCGATAAAGCGCTCCACAAAAGTCTTGTTTTGAGGCGTCGCTTCAATCTTTTTGAGAAACGCTTTGAGACCGATATTCATGATTAAGAATGATCGAAGGTTTCTAAGAACCGAGTCGAGATATCGCCGCTTTCAAACTGCTTATTGGCCATAAGCTTGATGTGAAAAGGAATATTCGTTCTTATACCGTCAACTTTCATTTCCGACAGGCATCGGCGCATTCGGATAAGCGCTTCCTTCCGATCCGAACCGTAGGTGATAAGCTTTCCTATCATCGAATCGTAGAGAGACGGAACCTTATAGCCAGCGTAGACCATGGTATCGACGCGAACGCCCGGACCGCCAGGAAGATGGAATGCCGTGATGTTGCCCGGCCAAGGCGCAAAGGTCACAGGATCTTCGGCGTTGATTCGGCATTCGATGGCGTGCCCGCGAATCTGAATATCTTTTTGCGAGTAGGAAATCTTCTTGCCTTCCGCAACTTTAAGTTGTTCTTTGATGAGGTCGACGCCTGTCACGCATTCTGTGACGGGGTGCTCGACCTGAATGCGGGTATTGACCTCCATGAAATAGAATTCCTTGTTTTCGTCCATTAGGAATTCAACGGTGCCCGCAGAGTAATATCCTACTTCTTTAGCAAGTCGCAGGGCAGTGGCACCGATTCTCTCACGAATCTCGGGTGTCACGACCGGGCTTGGCGATTCCTCGACAAGTTTTTGATTGCGTCGCTGAATAGAGCAATCCCGTTCGCCAAGGTGAATGAGGTTGCCGTGTTGATCTCCCAAAATTTGCACTTCCACGTGGCGCGGTTTTTGGCAGTAGCGCTCAATGAAAACGTCGCTCGATCCAAAGGAAACCTCAGCCTCACTGCGCGCTAACAAGAACTGGCGCTCAAGGTCTTCTGGTTTGAATACCAACTTCATGCCGCGACCGCCGCCGCCCGCTGCGGCCTTGATGATCAATGGATAGCCAATGACCTCGGCTATATGCCTGGCTTCTTCGATATCTTTTACGACGCCGTCGCTCCCTGGCAACATCGGAACGTCGGCCTGCTTCGCAATAGCGCGTGCCTGCACCTTATTGCCGAGCTTTCGAATTTGCTCTACGGAAGGACCAATAAACGTGATGCCGTAATTGTTGCAAACCTCGGCAAACTGGTCGTTTTCCGCTAGAAAACCGTAACCGGGGTGAATCCCGTCAACACCTGCAATCTCAGCTGCGCTCATGAGAGACGGAATGGACAGATAGCTGTTGATGCTTGGCCCAGGACCAATGCAAATGCTTTCGTCCGCAATTTTCGTGTGCAAAGAATCTCTGTCCGCGGACGAGTATACCGCCACCGTCCTATAGCCCATCTCTTGGCAGGCTCGGATAATGCGAACTGCGATCTCGCCACGGTTTGCTATCATTATTTTTTTCATGGAATTCCTATGATCCCGTATCACTCAAGAATGAAGATCGGTTGTTCGTATTCAACGGGCTGCGCGTTCTGTACGAGAACCTCAGCAATAACACCGTCAAATTCGGATTCGATCTCGTTCATGATCTTCATAGCTTCGACTATGCAAAGAACGTCGCCCTTCTTCACCCTTTGCCCCACTTTAACAAATGATTCTGCCTCGGGGGACGGCGAGCTATAGAAGGTTCCGACAAACGGGGAAGTTACAACTTTTTGATTCGCCTTCAGCTTGAGATCGGCTGATTTATCGTCCGACCGAGCGAACCCTGGAACAGGTTGCTGGGGCAACATGGTCGGCATGGGTTGTATGTAGGACTGTTGTGGCGCCGCTGCGAACACGCCAACGTTGGCCTTTAGTCGCCACTTGCCTTCTTCTTTGTCGTCAAGTGTGACCTCATGAATAGCGTGCTTGTTCATGAGCTTCATAATAGCTTCAAGTTTTTTCAGATCCATAGCTACCCTTACTTTTTAATCTTTTCAACGTATTCAGAGGTACGTGTATCAATTTTTAAAACGTCGCCTATGCTGATGTGGAAAGGCACGGTCACTACCAAACCAGTTGACATTGTCGCCGGCTTGCCGCCGCCGCCAGAAGTATCACCTTTGATGTTAGGCTGGGTATCGGAAACCGCTAGCTCGATGAAATTTTCAGTCTCAACGGAAACAGGTTTTCCTTGGTAAAACAAAACTTTCACGACGCTGTTTTCGACAATGAAATACTTGGATTCGCCGAGTTCCTCAGAGGTCAATGTAACCTGGTCGTAACTTGCCAAGTCCATAAATGTATAGGTTTGGCCGTCGTTGTAGAGGTACTGCATTTCTTTATTTTCGAGATCGGGAATGGCTACTTTGTCACCTACCTTGTAGGTTACTTCGATGACTTGCCCTGTTTGCAAGTTTTTTAGCTTGGTACGGACGAAAGCGGATCCTTTGCCTGGGCTCACGTGTTGATAATCAACAATAATGAATGGCTTGCTATTGTGCTCGATCTTGAGCCCTTTTCGAAAATCGTTAGTAGAATACATGAGGATCCCTTTTTAATTAGGAGTTCAAAGTTATACGTAAAGAATCGCAACCTAGCAACATGAAGATAATAATCTCACTGCTTTTTGGCGGCCTTAGCCCTTATGGGGCGAAAGGGTTTTTGCTCATTTTGTGAGCAACAGGCCTGAGTGGTGAGATCCTTATGTCGCAAAATGCGCTGGAGGGCGCCTTTGAAATTTGCCAAATCGGCATATCGTTTTCGTTGCAAGGCCATCCCCGGCCCCTTGACTTCTCGTCCCGACGTAACGTGGATGATATCTCCCCAATATTGATCGCGTTCTCTTTCTATTTTCTCCAAAAAGACGACATGACCTTGATAAACCAGCAAATCGCCTGGCAACGCTCGATCGAGGTTTCGACCTAAGTCAATGAAGTTGTAGTTTTTTTGAAGATGCTTTGGATCGGAATCAATCATGGTGGCCGTAGGCAGATATGGATAATCGACCCCTGAGTTGTGGAAGACCAGATGCACGAAATGGCTGCAATCAAGGCCGCATTTGTTGCAATCGGAGCAGGCCGTGAGGAGAGTCTCTTTCGACGGGGACTTCTCTTTTAGGCAGGAAAAACAACTATGGCATGAGGCTTCGTCGGGCACGCCCGCACCGCCGTATACATAAGAAACTTGGTACTGATCCAGCATTGTCGCGGCGTTTGCCAGCAGTTTTTGCCTAAGATCGTCGGCAAAGCTCGCCCCCGGGGGGAAAATCACGCCCAGTCCAGAGGCGACAAGTAGAAGCCATAGCGGAATATTTTTGCTACAATTAAGAAAGAATAATTTAGTATTATTTGTTTTAGACATCTTCGCGTTGGCTCCGTCGCAAACGAGGTCGCGGAAACATTATCTTGGTTCAAATTATTGTCGCATGAGTACTAACCAGACCTATATTAAACAATTCTTGACGTTTTTGAAACGAAAGCAGTTTCGCACGGTGTTTTTGTTTCAGATCGTTTTGCTTTCCGTGTTTTTTCTCATTGGCTACAACTTTTGGAAACTTCTTTGCCACGGCGTTTGGCCGAGTTGCATTGCACCCACCGGCTATATTGCTCCCTTAACTTTTATTGGGTTTGCCGCGATACGGCCTTTCGTCTTCACGCCCATGATGATTGTCGCAGCGATTGCCGGCAACAGTTTTGGTCCGTTGTGGGGAACACTCCTTACGGCTTTTGGCGCTACCTTATCGTGTTTGCTTATCTATTTGCCGGGGAAAGTTATCGGAGCCAACTGGATTAGACCGTGGCTTTCAGCCAACCTGCCGTCCATGTGGCATCTCATTCGGACCCAAGATTATAAGATCGCGTTCATCTCCCGTTGGATTCCCATATTTCCGTTCGATCTCCTGTCGCTCCTGTTTGGCATAGCCAACTTCAACGCACGAAGAACATTGATCGCAACCTTTCTTGGCTGCATCCCCGAAGCCTATGTGTTCTCGCGGATTGCAAGTACCGCAGACACAGAGATCGTGAGCACCACGATAGTCAATCTCATTCTGTTTGGCCTCGTCACTACGGTGCCGCTCGTCGTCTACGAATATTTTTTCCGGAAAAAAGGCTCGAGCCTTTGGACCCTTCTCAAACGCACGTATTACGAGGTGGTCTACGAAATAAAAAGCAACAACGACATCCCCAAAAGGCGAGTCTTCTCCAATCGCAAGACGCCCGTTATTTTGCTGTACGGATTCTTTTCCTCGCGGCGATCCGTCGCCATCATGGACCGTCACCTCACCCAGCGCGGATATGACGTGATGAGCTTCAATCTAGGTGGGTTTTTCGGCGTTTTCTTTACCCGCGGGATCATGGAAACCGCCGCATTCGTCAAGGAGAAAATTGACAGGCAAGTCACGAGACACAATTTTCAAAAAATTCATATTGTGGCGCACTCTAAAGGCGGTCTCGTCGCCTTGTGGTGGGCATTGAAACTAGGCGGGCACAAATATTGCGACAAGATCATCACCATGGGCACACCGTTCAAGGGAAGTTTATTCACCTACTTCGGACTGGTCACGCCCATAGGATTCATCTGGAAAGACCTATGGCAGATGCGCCCTGGATCCATGTTCCTGCAAGAACTTCAGGGCGCAAAGATCCCTGAAGATCTTAATATCTACTGTTGCCACTCCAAGAAAGACCGAGTCGCAAGGGGACGTTACGGCGTGTTTAAGTTCAACAATCCCTCGCCGCAGGTTAAACCCATCGCAATGCACCATATCTCTCATTTTGAATTTCTCTATAAGAAGGATGTTGTCGAGCTTGTCGATCAGATTCTCCAAGACAAGTTTGAACCTTCAAAGCATGCCTTAGAAGCCAAGACCAAGGCCCGCGGTTAGCAATCTTTTGTTTCGTCAAGATACCAGGAAACACTAAAATCGTTTGAATTTTGTTGCCGCAACCTGTAACTTACCTAATATTCATCTGAACATTCAATGGGAGTCACCTTATGAAATTGCGTGCTATTGGTATTTGTTTGGTCCTTATGGGTTGTGCAACCGCTCGTGTCGTTAAGACAGAACCTGGAAAAGGCGGCGTCGTCGCTGTTCAACACGGTTTATACGGTGATGCAAATAAAGAGGCGCAAAAATTGATGGCTGCGAACTGTAAAGGCGAATATGACATAAAAGAAGAAGGTGAAGTCGTCGTCGGATCAACAACATCTTCACGGACCGACAAGGAAAAGGAAAACAGGAAGAGCATGTTTAATTCGGAGTCGACGCAATCCACGACCCGAGATCAAACAGAATGGCGCATAACCTACGCTTGTAAGGGCAAAGGCGCTGAAAAGACCGTTTCTATTAAGGATGACGGAACTCTTGTTCAATAGTGCTCTCCCACCTCTTTTTACGGAAGTGGCGTAAAAAAAAGCTCGAGGCAACTCGAGCTTTTTTTATGGCAGGGCCAGGACCGTTTGCCTTCACGCCTCCATGGCGTCGACCTAATTAGCTGAAATCTCTTAATATATTTCGAAAACCAGGACAGATGGAACCCGTCTTTGTAGGCTCAATTATCTAGTTTTTTTCTCCTTCCAACTTGGCTAAGATCGCCCTCTACAGGAGGCAGGCCTTGAGTCTCGGCGGGGAACGATATTGGAAGTTTCAGCACCCGGTGCACGTCATATCGACGGTGCGCCCGTTTCAGCTCGTTTTTCACATGCAGGGAATCAAGCTCAGCCTTGGTCATCTCTACGCCCAGTGGGAGCCGACGCAAGATACCAGCATTTTTGAGAAAGAAATGTGCGAACACATCGCTAAGGCTGAGGACCTGAAGATACAGCTCGACTGCCCTAATTCGTCTTTGCCAAGCCCGCTCGTGAACGCCGCGCTTAAGGAGTGGGCCGCCTCCGACGACGTCGTCGAGATGTGCTTCGCTTTGGAATCAGACAACGAAGACCTGCTCCAGCTCACGCAATTTCTCGGTTCGACGAAAACCTCCTCGCAAGGCTAGCGCAAAAATGGACGATAAACTTCACAAAATACCGCACGCCAACCTTGACGCCTTGCACAGGATTTTCACGGTCCCCGAATCTTCGGAGTCGACCTTGAGTAAGATCGAGCAACAGATTTCGCAAAACCTGATGGGGTTTCTCAAGGAGCATATAGTATCGACGGCCGTAAATCCGTCTTCTCTCGAACGCGATTTTGTCTCCACGACTATCGATGAAGACCCGGTGTTCGTCTCCGACCAGGCCGAGTTTCTTCTCAACAAAGTCGTGGCGCGCTCCGTTCACACGTCGTCGCCGTTTTTCATAGGCCATATGACGTCCGCCGTTCCCTACTTCATGCTGCCGCTGGCGAAGATCATGATGGCGCTTAACCAAAATTTGGTGAAGATAGAAACGTCAAAGGCCTTTACTCCCCTTGAAAGACAAACGATCGGGATGCTGCACCGGCTGGTTTACAACAAGAGCCAGTCTTATTACGATACGATGACTCAGAACCATCGATTCGCCCTCGGCGCCTTTTGCTCCGACGGAACACTTGCCAACATCACGTCGCTCTGGGTAGCTCTTAACAGGTTGCTGCAACCCCAGGGAGATTTTGGCGGTGTCGGTCAAGAAGGTCTCCCGGCCGCTCTCGAATTTTACAACCTTTCCGGACTCGCAATCTTGGTGTCAAAGAGGGGACATTATTCGCTTTCCAAAGCCGCCAATGTTTTGGGTCTAGGCACAAAAAACCTTATTTCCGTAGATACCGACGAAAATCAAAAAATTGATTTGGAGAAATTGAAAGCGAAAGTTGCGGATCTGCAAGCTCGCCGCGTCGGCATCGTCGCCATAATCGGCGTTGCCGGATCCACGGAGACGGGTAGCGTGGATCCGCTCGAAGCTATGGCGAGCATCTGTCGCGACAACAACATTCACTTCCACGTGGATGCCGCCTGGGGAGGGCCCACGCTTTTCTCGGCGAGCTACGGATATCTTTTGAAAGGAATCGAACACGCGGACTCTGTCATCGTGGACGCACACAAGCAACTCTACGTTCCGGTCGGAGCCGCTGTTGCTTTGTTTAAGTCGGAGGCGTCGCTTAATCTCGTAAAACACCATGCAGAGTATATTATCAGGAAGGGGTCTCGAGATTTAGGTAAAACCACACTCGAAGGTTCGCGCCCCGGGACTGCGATGCTCGTTCATTCAGCATTGCGCATCATGGGTCGCAAAGGGTTGGAACTTCTGATCGACTTGGGAATAGAAAAGGCGAAGACCTTCGCGAGAATGATTCAGGAACACGACGACTTCGAGCTCATAACGAAACCAGAACTGAACCTGCTCACCTACAGATTTGCGCCAAAGGCTCTGCGCGATCAACTGGCCACCAGTAGTGCAACGCGGCGCGAGGATTTGCAGAGTTTGTTTAGTCGACTCACCGTGCGCATTCAAAAGGATCAGCGCGAGTCGGGCCAGACCTTTGTATCTCGAACCGCATTGTCGATTCCGAAATACGGGGATATCCGGCTTCACGTTTTTAGAGTCGTCTTGGCAAACCCGCTGACAACCGAAGACATTCTCCGACAGGTACTTGAAGAACAAAAAACGCTGGGTTATAGCCTCCTTGAGCAGGAACCGTATCTGCGCCCGACCGTTTGATTAATAGTGTCTAAAAGAGCAATTGGTTTCGCCAACTTCCCGACCTCATTCAATTTACTCCCAAGATTTCCGATAAATACCCAATGAGATTTGAAGTTTGTCAGTGGTGGTCGGTCCCAAGCGGCGAAAAACCTATGGGATTTGCTAGGATAGGTCATCGAAACAAGCTAAAATAAAGAGAATGGCGATCTTGCTCTAGGAGGTTTTATGAAAATGCTACTCACGTCCATCGTATTTCTTGCTGCGGTAGGTTGTGGCGATAAAACCAAGAAAGTTCATGCGGACGATCCATATCTCTATGACGCGCCAGAAGCGTCAAATCAGCCGCCAAGCGAGGACGCAACAGTGCCGTCCATTGAGACTGTAGACGACCTCCCGAAATGTGACGAGACAACAAACGAAAGCATCTATTACTTATCCAAAGAAAACGCCAACTTTGTGTGCCGCGACGGCAAGTGGGAAAACATCGGTTCCTTAGGACTTTGACCCACGACGGGCGAATTTCTATTTGGAGAGTTGAACTGCAGCGTCTGACGCCGCGATAGTTTCGACCCACTCGGTTCCGCGCTTTTCTTTACCTTGCCGGGCCGGCCATCCAAAGAAAAGATTATCCGAAGAATAATAGCCTGTCTTTCTCGACAACCGGCCAAGCATGCGAAGCAGAATAGCATTAATGCCATTGGTTTCATCTACATCTCCAAAAGGTATTAATTGTATACGATAACAGGTTTCACTATTTACCGTCTTGGTATTTAATACCTTTTAGCTTGGTCACGATCGTGACATCGTATACCTTGTTGTTCGCGTCGAAGCCTGTGGCATAAGACTCGTTCCCAACGTCGTCAAAGGCACTCGGAAATCCGAAGGGGTTTGTGAATTTCCTAGGTCGAACCGGGTTCACTGTGGGAAAGCCATCTTGCCATTCGACCAGAAAGCCTACGAACAGCTCTGTATTACCGGGCAAGACGAGAGATTCCAGAGGAAAGCCATTCGACTTTTTAAAGTCCATCAATATATTGCTTAGGCGATACTCCCAATTGGTCATAAGAGTGATACCGGTCATGAACGCATATACTGTTACTCCCGTGTCCGAACTAATAGCTTTAGGCTGTATCTCATACCTTGACCTCGCCACGGTATTGAATCGATACGATCCAACAGAGATATCTATACTATCATGCCTTTCGTCAGAACATGTTATAACATCCCATTCATCACTGCATTTCATTGCGTCCTTTTGAAACAGTTTGGCAACGTCGAGACAAATATCAGGAGCCTCTACTTCTCGACGGGACGCTATGTTCTCGGGATCGGTTATACTCATGTGGAAAGAGTAGCATACTTCTCGTGGCATTTTCCTTTGATCAATTTCCTCTATCTGGGCGAACGCTCCGCCCCCTGCTATCATCATGTATATGAAAACCAAACTTCTCATGCTCGCTCCTTAGTTAGATGGCTGAATGGAAATGATATCTAAAGAAATACGGAGAAAAAGATCCCGTAGCATCGCTTCGTTATCGTGATCGCTCGTCACTGTTATCCTATATATACGATCGTCCAATTTGACGACGCCCGTGGCCTTTTTCGCTTCAAATTTGCCCGAGCAAACGGTTTTGTGTCGGTTTGATGATACACATTGCTTAATAGTGTATTCTTCTTTTTGAATGGTCAGGATATAGCCTTGCAAGCCGTACTCATAAATGTCGATGTCCTTGTTGCTGATATTGACGGCCGTTGGGAACGGCGATTTAAACATATATCCGCTTTTTAAGTTTACAAAGGAAGGATTACCGCCGACGTTGCCTGGCCCTGCCCAGGCAACCGAAGAAACCAACGATATCAACAAAGCGATAATTCTTCGCATTACGGCTCCTTCGCGGTATGGAACATTTGCATATTGATTTGCAGAACGCGGTCGCATTGCTCATCGTTGGCGAGCGCGTTATGCAGTTTTTGTTTAAAGTCGTCGATCATCTTTTTTGCTATTTGGTATTTTTCTTCGCTAACGGAGATGTTGAGGTAGAAAAATTGCCTGTCTTCCGCGCTCTGGGTGTCTAGAGCAATTTTGGATTTGTCGGCCATTGTCTTCAGAAAATTCTTATAGACATGAGATTTTATGCCGTTTGGCGTCACCAACGTTGTCTTTTCATGACTTGCTTCGCCGATGAAGCCGAGCTTGATAAGTGTGTCGATGCCTTCTGCTATGTCCTTTTCACTCACCTCGAACCTTAGCCTTTGGGCGATCCAGGTTGGTTCCAACTTGAAATCCTTAAACGACATCATTTCCAAAATCGTGCCGTGAAACCATTTGAGAAATAATGCCGTGTCCCTGTCACCAAAGATCATCTGCTTAAAGGGCGAATCCTTCATCGCCATCATGCGAGAGAAGAAATGTTTCCTCTCGTCCTCGGTCTTGGCCTTGTTGAAGCAAACGAGGTATCGAAAATACTTCGCCTCTGACTCACCCAACGGCACCAGCGCTGAAAATTTCGGAATGTTGCGCTCGGCGATATGCCGCTTGCCATCTACAATGTATTTGATAGCCATCTTGCTCATACCAACCTTTTTCCCGATGGTAGCAAGGCTTACGTTAGGGTTGTTTTTCTTTTTGACTTGAAGAACGTCGCGAATAAACGATCGATAATCGGCATAGGCGTATATAGAATTTTTGTTTACGGGGTCCATATTTAATATCCTAAAGAAAATAACCCGCCGTAACAATGGTCAGAGTCGATTTTGAAGAGCCCTCGTAAACTTTAGTTTACGGCCTATTAGCTTGGCAAAACCTGTAATTTACCCACTTACGAATAACTTTCTAGCGCCATTACACACCTCAAGGACAGCTCGTCTCGGTCATTCAGAACTGTCTGCCAAGCTTCATCGAATACATTCGAGTTCGAATACCTGAGTTCTCCGTAAACAACGCGTTAACGAAAAGCGACGCTGCGACAAACCAAGTCGTTCACTTTTGAAAAGTCGTTCCGATGATTCACAAAACACAAATCAAACTTTGCTCAATTGAGGAGACGTCATCATGAAAAAGATTTCTACACTAAACAGCCATTGGCTGTGGATCTTCACGAGCTTTGCATTACTGGCGGGCTGCGGACACCAAAACGAAGTGTCTAAAAGCGAAAAAAGTGCGCAAAACAACATTGACTTGCTTGGAGTTCAAAGCGCCGAATCCTGTTCAGTGGAGGTAGATCCGTTTCGGGAATTGGCAATAGTGAGTCCTTTTGTGGTCGAAGACCAACGCGCTTTGCCCGGCGGACCTTGGCATTTCTCAACGCTGATTCGAAACATGCTGCCTCAAACTAGCACGCCTAAGGATTTTTCAACGTTTATGAAGTCTTGGTTGCGAGAGTGGGCCACTATAAACACCATCAATGGTTATCCCGTTGGGGAACGGGGTGGAATTGAGAGCACGATCATTTGTCCGTGGGCCAATGCGTCCAATGGGAAAGGCGATTGTTCTGGGGATCTCGACCCGAATCTGGCTCCGTTCCGATTACTCACAATTGTGAACAGAATGGACCTCCGGGACAAACAGAATCCGTTAAGCGCCGGCGAAGGTCGTTTTGTTTTTGGTCTCCTGGACATGCCAACGAACGACCCTACTCGCGAGGGATCAGCTCTTAACCTTACCCTGATTATGGAATACGGACTTCCAGTTACATCTAACAGATCTGTTAAAGACTGGGCCGAAGCTTGGCATACTCTGGGAAGCGCGAAGAACACATGCACCAGCAATGACGGATGCGAACCGTACCGTATTGCACTGGAGGCAGTCACCAATCGTTTTTCAGGGCACGGCGTTGCTCCTAGCAAGCCTGAAGGTAACGCTCTCAATCAAATTCGCACCAATGAAATCGCCTTAGGCGCCGGCTGGGAACTTCGCGAGTTTCATCTGGTCAAAAAAGATTCTAGCGTTGCCATGCAAAGCGTGTCTACAGCTCAAACACCAGATTTGAGCTTTAACGCGACCGAAGACCTGGCGACCTATTGCAAGGAACATGAATCGGACATACTCGCAGGCACTTACAAGCTCCCGCAAAAATGGTTGACCGGCGCTGCGCCTGAGGGCGTTGGCCAGTGGCAAATACCTGGCGTGTCCGAGGAAGTTCGTTTCCAGTTCTCCAAAAACACTTGCAACGGATGTCATGCTGACGAGTCTGATCGCATTCCCTCCATTCGCGGTTTTTTCCACGTATCTCCGCATGAGTCGGCGGGAAAATCCAGATTGTCAACTTTCGTCAAACGAGACGAATTGCCTCTCCGTTCGATGTTCTTGAAAGAAATCCTTGCGCCAGAACAATGTAAGACCGCGGGTCGGGCAAACAGGGAATTCGGAACAACCAGAGTACACTAATAAGTTTCATTGCCCTGTAGCCAAAGAGATAGGAGAAAATTATGAATAAAAACTTGGAAAGAGCCATCCACAAGATCCTTGAGAAAAACCTGTCACGCTTATTGCGACTCAGTCTTGGCGTCATCTTCATTTGGTTCGGAGCGGTGAAATTTATTCCTGGAGCAAGTTCGGCGGAGTGGATTGCAACGCATACCATCGAAGCGTTGACGTTGGGTTATGTAGGGCCCAATGTCAGCTTGCCTGCGCTGGCCTTTTTTGAAACCATGCTCGGGTTTCTGTTTCTGTCAGGAAAGTGTGTACGACTGACCACGTGCCTATTTCTGGGCCACATGCTCGGTACTTTCACGCCGCTGGTGCTTTTTCCTCAGCTCACGTTTTCCAAATTTCCGGTTGCCGCCACCCTCGAGGGACAATACATCATGAAAAACATTGTCCTCGTAGTGGCCGGGTTAGCTATTTGGACGCTGAGCTATAAAGAAGCTGAGCAGGCAATTTGAGCTTGGGGGCAAGTTCGTCGTCCCCGGCCCAAAAAAGGAGTCGGGAAGATTGCCCCTAGCCCATAAATTTTCCGGGCTCCGATTTTGACTCCAACTGTAAAATATTTGGACACCACCCCATAACCTCCTGACTATACGCAGTTATTAATATTCATTCAATTTACCTAATCTTTCCCCCCACTTCTCCGATGTTAGAAGTTAGCAATATTCACATTGGGCGTTTATGTCGATCTTGACTGCAAAAGCGCTTTTCCTTGTCTCCATCGTTTCGACCTTGCAAGGTTGCGACGGGGGTTTGGACGTCACTGCGTCCAAGACAGGAGGACAAGAAAGCGTTGCCGCTAATGAGAATTTTTTGATTACGAAGGTTTTTCCCAATGTCGCCCAAGCGGACGACACGATTCTCATCCTGGGAAAGGGTTTGACAGATAAGGTCAAGGTAAAGATCGAAGGGGACGAAGTCCCAATTACCGTTTTGAACTCAGGATTAGCAACCTTCAGCATGCCCCTTTTGCAAAGGAATGGCCTTGTTGCCGCCCAAGCGGAACTTGATCAAATTGTCCAAAAGTTTAATCTTCACTCAGCGGCCTCGGGCGAACAAATGCCTACGTTCTCGGGGGATCCGGCAAAAGTCTGCCAAGGCGACAAATTTATCGACGAAGACGGCAATCTTGTTGAAGGCACACGAGTTTGTGAACAAGCGAAAGATTGCAGTGCGGACGGCGAACTTGACTGCCTAACAAACGAAGCCTTTAAGGCTGCCGATATGAGCATTGCTCAGGCTGGCGCGATCAAGACAGGGGTTACCCTTGCTGGCGTCCCCGGCGAATACCCGTCTGCCAACTACCCCCTTGCTGATGCTTCAAACTTAGCAGATCTTACGACGAGTACTCTTGCAAACCAGATCAAAACAGCTGACGGTTTCGAATTTTTTGACTCAACAGGAGCCCGGCACATCGGCAACGGCGACCCAGATCTCGTTGCAACAAACGTTGCCGCCGCTGTCGATATTTTTGGAACCGTTGGTACCCACGCGGCAGGTGCTACGGAAAGCCATAGCGATTGCAATGGGGACGGTCAAGTGGGTTGTGTTACGACCAATGGCTACAAGTCTGCCGATATGACCAACGTTGCCGCAGGGAACGTGAAATCCGGGATTACCATTGCCGGCGTAGCGGGCGCATATCCATCGATAGCTCATCCTTTAGCCGGATCCAGCCCTGTCGTGAACGACTTAGAAAGCACGACGTTCGAAGCGAAGATGAAGTCCGCGACACAGTTCGAATACTTCGACTCAAGCGGCGCAAGACATGTTAACAGCGGCGACGCCGACATCGCCGCGCCGCATATAATTAACGGCATGAACATCTTTGGTCTGGTAGGGTCCTTAACCCAGGAAACACATACGGACTGCAGCACTGACGGCGAGCTTGGCTGCATAACTACTACCAGTTACCTGTCCGCGGATATGAGCGCGGCAATCTCGTCGAATATTAAGTCCGGCACCACCATCGCGGGTATAATCGGTTCCGTTTCTCAGGAGTCACATAGTGATTGTAGCGTGGACGGCGCCGTAGGTTGCATAACAACTACCTCTTACAAGGCTGCCGACATGGTTAACGTGTCTGCTGCAACGGTTAAAGCGGGCACAACGATTGCGGGTGTGGTGGGGGACTTCCCTTCCGTATCATATCCCTTGACCGGATCGAGCGCATTAGTCGACGACCTCGACAACGCTACATTCGAACCAAAATTGAAATCGTCCACCCAATTCGAATACTTCGATTCTACGGGTGCCAGGTACTTGAACAGCGGCGACGCCGACATCCTTGCCTCGAACATAGCAAACGGTGTCGGTATCTTTGGACAGGCAGGCGCGGCAAATTTAGAAACCCACAATAATTGCACCGCCGACGGCGTCGTGGGTTGCGTCACAACGAATGGTTATAAGTCCGCTGATATGAGCGCAGCCCTTACGACCAACATTAAGGTAGGAACAATAATTGCGGGCGTCGTGGGCTCCGCAGCGGAAGAACTGCACGTCGATTGTAGCAGCGACGGCACGGTGGGATGCGTAACGACAAGTACCTTTACAGCGGCGGACATGAACTTTGCGACACCGGCTAACATCAAAAGCGGCGTCACCGTCGCCGGAGTTGCGGGAGCCTTGGAAGCAGAATCTCACGTTGACTGCGCTGCGGACGGGACGGTCGGTTGCGTCACGACATCAGGGTTCAAAGCAGCTGATATGGCAGTAGCCTTGACTGCGAACATTAAAACCGGCGTTACTATCGCCGGCGTTCTCGGTTCCGCAGCGGTTGAAACGCATGACGATTGTCACGTGGACGGCGAAGTGGGTTGCGTCACCACAAACGGCTATAAAGCCGCGGACATGAGCTCCGCAGTTGGTCCTCATATCAAATCTGGTATCACAATCGCCGGGGTGAGTGGTTCCGTATCTGAGGAAACCCATAGCGACTGCGGATCTGACGGAGCCGTTGGCTGCATCACAACGAACAGTTTTAAATCCGCCGATATGAACAACGTCATCGCGAGCGCTATCAAATCGGGCATAACGATAGCAGGCGTCTTGGGTGGGTATCCTTCCGCAACTTATCCATTGGATGGATCGAGCGCCATCATCAATGACTTAGACAACAGCAGCTTTAACGCGAAGTTGACGTCTGCCACGCAGTTCGAATTCTTTGATTCTTCAGGCGCACGTTATATGAACAACGGTGACCTCGATATCGTAGCATCCAATATCCCCGTGGGGGTTGATATCTTTGGCACAGTCGGGGTTGCGGGCGCCGAAGCTCACGTCGACTGCGCTGCGGACGGTGAAGTGGGCTGCGTTACTACACTTGACTACCGAGCGGCCGACATGGATATTGCAATTCCCGAAAATATCAAGAACAACGTTATAGTCGCCGGCACTTCCGGGACAATGCTCGGCGAGTCTCATAACGACTGCATAGCGGACGGTGGCGTCGGTTGCGTTACGACGCTCGACTACGTTGCGGCTAATAAGACTCTGGCAATTCCTGCGAACATCAGATCCGGAATCGCCCTAGCGGGAGTCGCAGGTTCTCTGGTCGAAGAAGGCCACGTCGATTGTATTGCCGACGGTGCGACAGGTTGTGTTACAACTGCGAGTTTCAAAGCCGCCGACATGAGTTTAGCGATCGCCGCAAACATTAAGAGTGGCGTTACCATTGCAAGCGTTGGTGGATCTATTACCAGTGAGTCTCATAGCGATTGCGCCTCGGACGGCATCGTGGGTTGCGTTACAACCAGCGGATATAAGTCCGCGAACATGACTACAGCTACCGTCGGCAATATAAAATCCGGAGTGGTCATCGCGGGTGTTACTGGTAACGCGATCATGGAGTCGCACAGCGATTGCGCTGTGGACGGAGGTGTGGGATGCGTTACCACAAGCGCTTACAAAGCTGCTGACATGCTCAACGTTGTTGCCGGCAACATAAAGACAGGTATCGCAGTAGCGGGCGTAACCGGAGCTTACCCGTCAGCCTCTTATCCGCTCGCAGCATCAAGCGCGGTGGTTAACGATCTCGACAATGCGACTTTTTCTTCAAAGGTCAAATCAACAACACAGTTCGAATATTTTGACTCTGCCGGCGCCCGTTATCTCAATTCGGGCGATAGCGATATTGTTGCCAGCAATATAGCCACCGGCGTCGACATTTTTGGCACGGTGGGAAATGCAGGCCTCGAAGCTCATATCAATTGTACTGCCGACGGCGCCGTAGGGTGCGTAACGACGAATAGCTACAAATCAGCAAATATGACCTTCGCGGTAGCTACCAACATCAAATCCGGCGCGACAATAGCAGGCATTGGCGGTTCGGTTCTTCAGGAATCGCACACCGACTGTACTTCCGACGGTGCTACAGGCTGCATTACTAGCGAATCCTTCAAAGCGGCCGATATGGCTGTCGCTCTAGATTCTAATATTAGGATGGGAACCACCATCGCGGGAGTTGCCGGTATCGTAACCAACTCCTATACGAACTGCAACACAGACGGCCAAACGGCTTGTGTTACCAGCAGCCAATACAAAGCTGCAAGAATGACAGGAGTAAAACCGGGAAGTATTAAGAACGGGGTCACTATCGCCGGAGTGACCGGCATCCTCACCCCCGAGGGCCACAATGACTGCAGCATCGACGGCATGACGGGATGCGTCACAACCTCAAGTTATAAATCGGCTAGCATGACCACAGCGATACCCGGAAACATTCGGTCTGGCGTGGTCATCGCGGGAGTCATAGGCTCCGCAGCCTCCGAATCGCATAACGATTGCGGGTCTGATGGTGAAGTGGGTTGCGTCACAACGTCAGGGTACAAGGCGGCCAATATGTCCTCCGCCGTCGCAGCGAATATTCGGTTAGGGTCGACGATTGCCGGTGTCCCAGGCTCAGTTAATGCTGAATCTCACAGCGACTGCAGCACTGATGGCGCCATGGGTTGCATCACAACTTCATCTTACAAAGCTGCGAACATGTCCAATGTATCTCCAGGAAATATTAGGGCCGGGGTGGCCGTGGCCGGTGTGACCGGACAATATCCCTCGGCTACCTATCCGATTGCATCCGCCAGCATAACCGTGGCCGATTTGGACAACACGTCGTTGAACGCCAAGCTGAAATCAGCGACACAATTTGAATTTTTTGATTCTTCTGGTACAAGGTACCTCAACGCAGGCGATACAGACCTGACCGTGGCCAATATCGCCAATTCCGTGGATATTTTCGGAACAACGGGAACAGCGACTTTGGAATCACACAACAACTGCGCTGTCGATGGTGCGCTCGGTTGCATTACCGTGGCGGCCTTCAAAGCAGCGGATATGACCCGCGTGATAGCGGCCAACATTAAGTCGGGTGTTACCATTGCAGGTGTGCCAGGTTCCGCAGTTGTTGGTTCATTCAACAACTGCGCGGCCGACGGTGAACTGAGTTGCATAACAACAGCAAGCTTCAAGGCTGCGAATATGGCGAACGTCGTCGCGGGAAATATAAAATCGGGAGCCACAATAGCCGGAGTTTTGGGTGGTTATCCTTCCGCGTCCTATCCCTTGGCATCTTCTGACTCTGGCATTGCTGACCTTACGTCGACCACGTTCAACACTCAGGTGAAATCTGCCACAGCATTTGAATATTTCGATTCGATTGGTGCTCGCTACATCGGTGCCGGAGATACGGACATCACGAGTTCCAAAATTCAAAACGGAATCGACATCTTCGGCACAGGAGGCAGCTTGGCTACGGAATCCCATAGCAACTGCGTCTCCGACGGCGCAACAGGTTGCATCACCACAGCTTCCTATAAGGCAGCAAATATGACGAACGTCACGGCTGGCAATATTCGAAATGGTATTGTCGTCGCGGGCGTATCGGGCCTCTATCCTTCTATCACTTATCCTTTACCAGGTGCCAGTGCCACGGCTGACTTGGTGTCCACAACGGCTAATAACCAATTCAAGTCGTCTACCGCCTTCGAATACTGGAACTCCGCGGGTACGAGACAAACAGGTGCAGGGGACGCCAATATTGTGGCCGGAAATATTAAGACCGGAACGGATATTTTTGGCACTGTCGGTACTTACAGCGGAACCGCCCCCGCAGCGTGGGACGTGCGAGCGGGAACTGTCGTGAACGGCGTAACCGGGGCGCTCAAAGTAAACTGCAGAAATACTATTGTCGACTCCGACTATAACTATGACGGAAGCGCAAGTAGCATTCATCACAGCGGAACGACATCAGGTACCGCCAACAACTGGTGGGACACGACCATGGATTTTGCTGACAACGGAGCCTTCCCGCCGCAAAACTTCCCGACGGGATGGACCTCGTACAATTATTGCAGCAAGGCAAATTACACGGACGTAACGGCTGACGGCAACTGCAGCACCTCTACTGATTTCTGTATGTTTAGGGACAACATTACCAATCTCATCTGGGGTGAGGAAGCCACAAGCAGCATGGATTGGGGCAGCGCCATCGGGTACTGCGATGGTCTTTCCGGCGGCGGCTACACGGACTGGCGACTGCCAACGCAAAAAGAGCTTATGCAAGCGTATGTGCACGGCATAAGGGACATTTCCGAAGGTTCCCCGAACGACGGGGACGACGACCCCTATTTCACTTCGTCACTCGACAGTTTCTATTGGTCAGCAACCTCCGCTGTCGATACGGGCGACGGCTATTCCGGTTCAGGAGCTTATCAAACGCATTTGGGCAAAGGATGGACAGAACACTTCTCTAAAAACGATTCTGATTACGTTATCTGTGTGAGGCCATAAATGAAAGTATGGTCGGTCATTTGCTCGTTCATCGGTTTGCTTTCTTGGACAATTTGGTCTCCCGTCGCGGCGGCCGACCAAGTGGATTTAGAAAGCGATAACGTATCTGGAGAAGTGTCTGAGGAAGAGCTCGGAAGTGAGGATGACCCATCCTCGAATGAGTCGGCGGAAGAAGAGGCACCTCCTAGCGTCGAAGTCCCAATAAGCCCTCCTCCCATGGAAGAACTTCGGCCAAATTCTAAACAGGAGGAGTACGGTAGAAAAGATCTCCTGCGACATATCGATGCTGGTAAAGCTTTCAACAAAAGAGATGTCTCGCAAAACGGCAAGAGGAAAGGTAGAAATTACGGAACAAATGCCAACAGGCCAAGAGTGAAAAAAGGTAAGGATTAATTCCAAATAGGGATCCGAGGGTCCTTACTACAAAAAATGCACCAACCCCTCGTAGGCTGGTGCATTTTGTGTCTTGACGGGAATTAAGGGACAGTCGAACGCCCAACAATTCGGAATTAAGGGGACAGTCGAACGCCCAACAATTCGGAATTAAGGGGACAGTCGAACGCCCAACAATTCAGTGGTAGAGGATCTGACTGAGGAATTCTTTCGTGCGCGCGCTTTTGGGGTTAGCAAAGAACTCCTTGGCACCGGACGCTTCGACGATTTCGCCGCGGTCCATGAACACGATGCGATCGGCCACCGTTTTGGCGAAACCCATTTCGTGGGTAACGCAGATCATGGTCATCCCGCTTTTTGCTAGTTCGACCATGACGTCGAGGACCTCTTTGATCATCTCGGGGTCAAGAGCGGAGGTAGGCTCGTCGAAAAGCATGATTTTTGGATTCATGCAAAGAGCCCTGGCTATCGCAACCCGTTGTTGCTGCCCGCCTGAAAGTTGTCCGGGATACTTGCCCGCTTGTTCGGGAATACGCACGCGTTCGAGATATTCCATCGCCGTTTTTGCGGCCTCCTTGCGCGGCAGTTTTTTGACCCAGACAGGGGCCAGGCAAAGATTGTCGAGAACCGTGAGATGCGGGAACAGGTTAAACTGCTGAAACACCATGCCGACGTCTTGTCGGATTTTTTCGATGTTCTTCAAATCGCCCTCGAGTTCAACTCCATTGACAACGATGCTGCCTTCTTGATGTGATTCCAGGCGATTCACGCACCGGATCAACGTAGATTTGCCGGATCCAGATGGCCCGCAGACGACAATCTTTTCGCCAGGGTTCACCGCGAGGTTAATAGATTTAAGGACTTGGTAATCCCCAAACCACTTGTTGACGTTGGTAAATTGAATAATGGCTGACATCTTCTACCCTTCTACGTTGAGTTGGTTCTCTAGGCGGTGACTCATTCGCGATATTGCATAACAAAAAACCCAAAACACGGCACCTGCGAAAACATATCCTTCCATAGCATATCCAAGCCACTGAGGGTCCGTTGCCGCGGCCTGCACCATGCCCAGCAAGTCGAACATTCCCACGACGAGCACCAAGGTGGTGTCTTTGAACAAGCCGATAAACGTGCCCACAATCCCCGGGATTACCTTTTTCAGCGCTTGAGGCAATACCACAAAAATCATGGCACGAGAATAACTGAGCCCCAGCGCGCCGGCCGCTTCAAACTGCCCTTTTGGTATAGCCTGCAAACCGCCGCGAACAACCTCCGCAATATAGGCGGAAGCGAACAACGTAATTCCAATCAAGCAACGCATCAACTTGTCAAACTCGAACCCGGGAGGAAAGAACAACGGCAACATGACGGAGGCCATAAACAGAACAGTTATCAGGGGAACGCCGCGCCAGAATTCTATGAAGCCTACGGAGAAAGTGCGCACCACCGGCAAGACGGATCGGCGCCCAAGAGCGAGAAGAACGCCGAGCGGCAACGACAAACAGATGCCTACGTACGCAATCACCAGTGTAAGCATGAGGCCGCCCCACTTTGTGGTCTCGATGTGAGGCAGACCTGCAAAGCCGCCGAGCAAAAGCCCGGTCGCTATAACCGGCAGAATAAATACGATAAGAATTGTGAGCGGCCTTTTAGGAACCTTCTTGATGAAATATAGCCCGTGACAAAGGGCGTAGAGACCCAAGACGATATTTGCACGCCAACGCTCGGACTCGTCGTAAAACCCGTACGCGAATTGCCCCAATCGTTCCTTAATAAAGACCCAGCACGCCCCGCCGCCGGTACAGTCTTCTCGGCTTGACCCCGCAAAGTTAGCGTCGACAATAGCCCACTCGGCTACTTTCCAAGAAAAATATATGCCAGCGCTTAGAAACAACGCCGTTAAGAGACAATCCAAGGGCGAAGCAAACAAGTTTTGCCGCATCCATCTCCACCCAAATGTCTTCCTTGCCGCCGTCATCGCGATTCGAAGCTAATCCTTTTATTGTACCAATTCATAAATAGAGAAATAATCAGACAAATCACCAAGTAGAAGGCCATCGTGATAAACATCACTTCAACCGCCTGCCCTGTTTGCATAAGTACCGTTCCCGCAAACACCAGCACTATATCGGGATAGGCGATAGCCGCACCCAACGACGAGTTCTTCGTCAAGTTGAGAAACTGACTCGTGAGCGGAGGCACGATCACCCGAAGCGCTTGCGGGATGACAATAAGTCGTAGCGATTGCATCCGCGTCAAACCAAGCGAAAACGCCGCCTCCGTCTGGCCTTTCGGAGTCGCGTTTATGCCCGAGCGAACAATTTCCGCGATAAAGGACGCGGTGTAGATCGACAGGGAAAGACCGAGCGAAACCAATTCAGGACTGAGAACGTATCCGCCCTGAAAATTAAAACCTTGGAGCTGGGGAATTTCCCAGTGAACGGACAAACCCGCCAGCTTATAGACAACCGCAGGGCCCAATACCGCTCCAACAATCCATGCATAGACGCCGCGAGGAATCGATCCTGTCTCAACTCTACGCGCCCTCAAACGCCTGCCAAAATATACAAGTGCGCCTATTACCGCAAAAATACCGATCAAGAACAGAGGCACGCTACCCTCCGTCATCGGCCTAGGGACAAACAATCCCCGCAAATTCAGAAAAATTTTGTCTCCAAACGCGATACTTTCGCGCGGAGCAGGCAGCGTTCGCAAAACGGCAAAGTACCAAAAAAATATTTGCAGCAGGAGTGGGATATTTCGAACGACTTCGACATAGAAAGCTGCAAATGAAGCGACGAGAAAATTCTTGGAAACTCGCATAACGCCAAGGACAAATCCCAGAATCGTCGCGAAGAAGATTCCAATCACCGAAACCAACAGCGTATTGAGAATGCCGACCAACAGCGCATCTCGGTAACTCGATGTCTCAGAATAATCGATGAGGTGAAAGTTTATGTCAAAACCGGCCGTAGACGAAAGGAAGTCGAAGCCCGAGGCGATGTTGCGCTCTGTTAGATTTTGGATGGTGTTACGAGCAATTACGGAAGCCAGCGCAAAAACGACAATGGCCAAAATGAGCTGCTGCAAGACTCCTCGGAATCTTACGTCATACCAAATTTTTGCTAATCCCCTGCGCTGGATCATGAATCAAAAAGCCTCCCTTTATCAGGGGGCTCTCGCGTTAGCGGATCGGCATAGGATATTGCAAACCGCCTTTGTTCCATAGTTCGTTTTGACCGCGAGCGATTTTTAGTGTCGATTGAGATCCTAGATTCTTATCGAAGATTTCACCGTAGTTGCCAATCTGCTTGATGATCCGATACGCCCAGTCCTTGTCGAGCCCGAGAGTTTTGCCCATCTCGCCTTCGCTTCCCAAAAGCCGCTTCACCGACGGATTGTCTGATTTTGTCATCTTATCGACGTTTTTCGACGTGACTCCAAGCTCTTCCGCTTCGACAAGTGCAAATAACGTCCATCGCACAATGTCGGCCCACTCGTTGTCGCCGTGGCGAACAACCGGTCCAAGCGGCTCTTTGGAAATGACCTCAGGAATAATGAGATGTTCGTCAGGATTCTTAAGTTTCACTTTGTTCGCGTAGAGGCCTGACTGATCCGTTGTCAGAACGTCACACCGCCCCGCATCGTATGCTGCCACGACTTCGTCGTTTTTCTCAAAAGCGACGAGCTTGTATTTCAGATTGTGAGATCGGAAATAGTCAGCGACGTTGAGTTCCGTCGTTGTTCCAAGTTGCACGCAAACCGTTGCACCGTCGAGCTCCTTGAGGGATTTAACGCCAGCCTTTTTGCGCACCATGAAACCTTGTCCGTCGAAGTACGTCACACCGACAAAGTCCACACCCAGAGACGCGTCGCGAACGAGGGTCCAACTCGTATTGCGGGAAAGAACGTCTATCTCCCCCGATTGCAGCGCCGTAAACCGTTCTTTTGCCGAGAGCGGCGTGTATTTCACTTTACTAGGATCGCCGAAAAGCGCGGAACCCAACGCGCGACAAAAATCCACGTCTATGCCCGTCCAATTGCCTTTTTGGTCGGGGCTGGAAAATCCTGGAAGTCCTTGGCTCACGCCACACTGAATGTAACCCTTCTTCTTAACGTTCTCTAAAGTCTTACCGTACCCAGCAACGCTGAGGGATAAAGCCACCGTCAAAAATGCCAAAAACTTAATCACTTGGACCTCCGAAGGTTATAAAATTAACCAGGCGTTATATATACCTATGAGGTTCAAGAATGTCGAGCTACTTAGGGAGATTCCAATACCGGCACGTGAAGATGCCATTCGACTTACATTGCCAGAACCTCTGAATTAAGTTATAGAAAAGACAAGTTTAAATTGCCGGTTTCGGAGAGCCAATGAGTTTGGAGCAGCTGGGTCACTCAATATTTCATGACGTCTTCTTCCCAAGGGTCGAGAAGGAAGAACGACCTTCCGACAGTTTCAACTTAAGCCAGGTCCTCCGCTACGAGATCGCTCCTCAGGCACTTCTCGAGGACGTCACCATGGTCGTGTTCGACTTCGAGACCACCGGCTTGGACGTCAACAACGATCGAATTATCGAGATCGGCGCGCTAAAGACCTACCGCGGCAAAGTGATCGAGGAGTTCTCGCAGCTCATTGATCCAGGTATGATCGTTCCCGACATAATTACCAAACTATGTGGAATCACAAATGAAATGGTCCAAGGGCAACCTCAAATCCAAGAGGTACTGCCGACCTTTCTGGACTTTTTGTCAGGTTCAGTGCTAGTAGCGCACAATGCGGAATTCGATTTCAATTTTCTGAAATCAGTTGCGAATCGAGAAGGGTATCAAATTGTATGGCCGTGCTTCTGTACATTGAAAATGGCGAAACTGCTTTTGCCCGAACTGGAGTCTAAAAACTTGGATCGTCTTGCGGAACATTTTAAACTCAAATTCGAAGCGCGACACAGATCTATCGGCGACTGTAAAGTCACTCAGGGCGTCCTCATGCAGCTTCTTAAAGTTCCTCAGAACCCGTCCCTCGCTTGGCAAGACCTGTCTGATTACAAAGTGGAATAGATATGAAACTCGAGTCAACGGTTAACACCCAATCCGAATCCTTTAAAGAAAATCTTAAGCTTCATGCCGGACTTGCGTCGATATTGAGTGAGAAGATCGCCCAGCACAAAATGGGCGGAGGCGAAAACGCCCACAAGGCGCTCCAGGCCCAAGGCAAGATGTCGGCGCGAGAACGAATCCAGAAACTCGTGGACCCGTCGAGTAAGTTCCTTGAACTGTCCACCCTCGCGGGCGAGAACCTATACGATGAGAACGTGGCTTCCGGGGGTATAGTCACTGGTGTCGGTGTCGTTCATTCCCGTCCGGTCATGATAATGGCCAACGACGCGACGGTTAAGGGCGGCACTTATTTTCCGATCACGGTGAAAAAACATTTAAGAGCACAGGAAGTCGCTGAAACAAATGGCCTCCCTTGCGTTTACCTTGTTGATTCTGGTGGCGCTTTCCTGCCCATGCAAGATGAGGTTTTTCCCGACAAGGACGACTTCGGCAGGATCTTTTTCAATCAGGCCCGCATGAGCGCCAAAGGTATCGCGCAAATATCTTCCGTGCACGGTCTCTGCACGGCAGGCGGAGCCTACATACCGGCAATGTCCGATCAGAGCATTATCGTAAAAAACACCGGCTCGATATTCTTGGGAGGACCTCCACTTGTGAAAGCAGCAACTGGAGAGGATGTTACTGCCGAGGAACTCGGAGGCGCCCATGTGCATACGGCGATCAGCGGCGTGGCGGACCACCAAGCCGAGAACGACGAACACGCTCTCGTTCTCGTCCGCAAGATCATTGGCCATCTGAATCATCCGCAAAATCCGCGTCTTCACTTAAAAGAGCCGCGATTGCCGCATTATCCGGCGGAGGAACTTCTCGGAATCGTCCCTAAAGATCCGCGCAAAAGCTTTGACATCCGCGAGGTTATCGCGCGCATTGTTGACGGGTCCGAACTTTTTGAATTTAAGAAGAACTATGCTCAAACCCTAATCTGCGGTTTTGCGCATATCGAAGGCATACCAGTAGGAATCATCGCAAACAACGGTATCCTATTTTCCGAAAGCGCATTGAAGGGCACCCATTTCATTGAAATATGTTGCCAAGAAAATATTCCGCTCGTTTTCCTTCAAAACATCACGGGCTTTATTGTCGGTAAAAAATACGAGCATGGCGGTATTGCAAAAGACGGCGCCAAACTCGTGCATGCCGTCTCCAACGCAAGAGTTCCCAAAATCACCATGATTGTCGGCGGCAGTTACGGCGCGGGGAATTACGGAATGTGCGGCCGGGCGTTTGATCCAAGGTTCTTGTTCATGTGGCCGAACGCCCGCATATCCGTCATGGGAGGCGAACAAGCGGCCAACGTTCTCGTCGCGGTCAAGCAAACCCAACTCGAGAAAAAAGGTCTTAAGCTTAGCGTCGAAGACGCGGATGCCATCAAGAATCCGATCTTGGCAAAATATGACAAAGAAAGTTCGGCATATTATTCGACGGCGCGACTATGGGACGACGGCATCATCGACCCCAGAACGTCACGTGAAGTTCTCGCGTCGGCTCTAGCCGCGACTCTTCACCACGAGTGGCAAAAAACTGCAAACGGCATATTTAGGATGTAAGGGATTCCACTATGAAAGAGATAGTTCGAATCGGAAATGCGAGCGGCTATTGGGGCGACGACCCCGAAGCTTTGGAGCGACAGGTCAACGGCGGCAAGCTGGACTACATTTCGATGGATTTTTTGGCCGAAATCACGATGTCGATTATGCAAAAGCAGCGCATGCGCGATCCGAACGCCGGGTATGCGAAGGACTTCATCCCGATGCTCGCCAAAGTGCTGCCAAAAATCGTCGAGCAAAACACCTGCATCATCACTAACGCCGGAGGAATAAACCCTCTCGCCTGTGCTCAAGAAATCTGTAACCTCGCCGAAAGCAAAGGCATTAAGCTCAAGGTTGCCGTCGTTCACGGTGACGACATTCTCACGAGGATTCCTGACCTTCTCGCGCGCGGCGCGGATTTCAAGAACATGGAAACCGGCGAAAAATTCGATCCCGTGAAAGACAAGATCGAAGCCGCCAACATTTATTTCGGCGCGGCTCCGGTCGTCGACGCTCTCAAAACAAAACCAAATATTGTTATCACCGGCCGCGTCACAGACACCGCCATCACTCTTGCTCCCATGATCCACGAATTCGGTTGGAAACTCACCGACTGGGACAAACTCGCCTCCGGAATTGTTGCAGGACACATTCTTGAGTGCGGGGCACAGTCAACAGGCGGCAACTTCACAGACTGGCAAAAAGTCCGTTCATTCACCAACATGGGGTATCCCATCGTCGAGGTCAATGCCGACAGTACGTTCACGGTCACAAAGCACCCGGGTACGGGCGGACTTGTTTCCGTGGACACGGTGCGTGAGCAGCTCTTCTACGAAATGGGTGCGCCGGAGGCGTACATCACTCCCGACGTCGTCGCGGACTTCAGCACCATCAAACTTGAAAGCGCTGGTCCGGACAAAGTCAAAGTATTCGGGGTTAAAGGTTACGAACCAACGAGCACGTACAAGATCTCCATGGCGTATGCCGACGGCCATAAGGCAACGGGTTCGCTCATTATCAGCGGACCCGATGCGCGCGCTAAGGCGCAAGCATTTTCGAGAATCTTTTGGTCTCGCCTCGACGGCGTTTTCAAACCTGAAGACATGGAGACCGAATACGTCGGTTGGAACGCGTGCCACCGTTCGCTTGTACACAGCGAAGAAGGCAACGAAATTCTCTTGCGCCTCGGTGCACGATCCGACGACGTTGGCAAGCTTCGAAGTTTCGGCAAACTTGTTCCTTCGCTAATATTAGCCGGTCCGTCAGGAGTTGCTGTGACAGGCGGCGTACCAAAGCCGCAGGAGATTGTTAGCTACTGGCCGGCACTGATGAGCAAGTCCATGGTATTCCCCGAAATAAGCCTTTTCGAAAACAAGAAGATCGTGGAAACCAATCTTGTGAAAACAACCATCGCCGGCAACTTTTCCAAACCGCAGACGAGCCCGCAAGTCGCTGAAGCGCCCACGACAACCATCGACAAAGTATTGCAACAGCAACAAGGTCTTAGGACCAGCCTAGTCTCTATCTGTCTTGGTAGAAGCGGCGACAAAGGCAACACCGCGAATATAGGAATTATGGCTCGAAGCAAAGAAGCGTACGAGTTTCTCGATGAAGCGCTCACGGCACAGGTGGTAAAGAACATGTTCCAAGAGCTTTGCAAAGGACGCGTCATACGTCATTCGCTTCCCGGTCTTTTGGGTTTTAACTTTTTGTTGGAAGAAGCCCTTGGCGGCGGCGGGACAAGAACATTGAGAATAGACTCTCAAGGCAAGACGTTCGCTCAAGCGCTTATCAGCCAGCGTTTTGCAATTCCAGAAAGCGTCTTAAAGACCGTTTCATAAGCGAGCTGCTATGCACAAACAAATCAAACGGCTTTTCATTGCGAATCGAGGAGAGATCCTCCGGCGCATCGCTGTATCGGCCAAACTATCAGGTATCGAAACAGTCGCGATTGCTCAGCATGGGAAAAACTCCTCCTTTCTCGACGGAATCATCGATCACTTTATCCGCGTCGAAGAGGAGAACGTCGCTCTGTATTTGGACGCCAAAAACCTTGTTCGCCTCGCCGCCGAGAACGGCTGCGACAGTATTCATCCCGGCTTTGGTTTTCTCTCGGAAAACTTTGCTTTCGCAAAAGCAACTTTAGAAGCTGGCCTGATTTGGGTAGGCCCCAATCCTAACTCGATCCAAGAAATGGCGAGCAAGGCCGTCGCAAAGAAGATTGCGTCGACGCACAAGGTCCCCTGTGTTCCGGCTATCGAAAATTTCCATTGGAGCGAAGGTGGCGATCTCTCCGCCGTCAAGGAATTCGCCAAGTCTTGCGGCTATCCCATCTTGGTGAAGGCAGCTCTAGGCGGCGGCGGCAAGGGCATGCGGCTGGTCAAGACGGACGATGATCTCGCGCCCGCACTATCGGCCGCGGCATCGGAAGCAAAAAGTTCGTTCGGCGACTCCACACTTATCGTCGAAAAATACGTTGGGAAGGCACGGCATATCGAAGTTCAGGTGTTTGGAGACCAACACGGGCATATCGTCACTTTGGGAGATCGGGACTGCTCCGTGCAACGCCGTCATCAAAAGATTATCGAAGAAGCGCCAGCCGTCGGACTTTCGGACGCAACGCGTCAAAAGATGCACGAAGCGGCGCTTGCCGTCGCAAAGGCAGTCAATTACGTTTCCGCGGGCACCGTCGAATTCTTGCTCGACTGGTCCGACGAAACGAAGAGCCTCCCCGTTCAAAAGTTTTATTTTCTTGAAATGAACACCCGGCTCCAAGTCGAACATCCCGTGACCGAAGAGGTTTTCGGCCTGGATCTCGTTGACCTTCAGCTTAAGGTCGCCTGCGGCTATAGCTTGAAGCATTTTAAGCCATTCAACACCACGCCCCTCGCACATTCCGTGGAAGCCCGCATATACGCAGAAGATCCCGAGAACAATTACTTACCCTCCCCCGGCCCCGTTGACGCCTTTTTGCCGTTTGAATCAACGCATATCCGATGGGAAGTGGGGATAGATCCTATTGACGAAGTCACTCCAAAGTTTGACCCCATGATCGCAAAGGTTATTGCGACAGGGCAAGATCGTGCTTCCGCGATTGCAAAATTGAAAAACTGCATCCAACAGACAGTGTTTGCGGGTCCCAAAAACAACCTAACATTGCTGCAACGTATTCTTGACGACGAAACGTTCACGACGGTTCCTGTTACGACGGACTTTCTCGAGCATAAGAGCAAAGCGCTCTTGGCAAAAGCCGAAGAATGCAGACTCGCGGTTGCGCAAACGATCGAAGCATTGTTGCCATCGATTTTGGGTTCTCCGGCGTCGACAAGCGCCAACCCGTTTGCCCAACGAACAGAGCGTATTTTTGCCGGAGGGGCGACCGAAGGCCTTCGACTTTCCCATGCTCATGCCCCTAAAAAGCCGTTTACCTCCTCTCAACGCTCCTTCGCAAAAGACGGAGATCTATTGCAGTGGGGCCTTTGCGACGCACCCGATCTCAACGCCAAAGCCCGTTGGGCTGTCCTGCGATCGCGAGACTACATCAAGAAAATAGTCAACATTGGGGGCGTCATCGAGACGTCCAAGCAATCGTTTGCCGACAACGAAAACTTCGGTTCCCAATCACACTCCGGCAGCGACAAGGTCATCGCTCCCGTACCCGGCAAAGTCAAAAAAATCCTTGTTAAGCCTTCGACTTCTATACAGAAAAACGAAGTTATACTTATTCTCGAGTCCATGAAAATGGAGTTCGAAGTTCGCTCTCCTCGCGACGGTCAAATAGCTCAGCTCCATGTCGATCTCGACCAGCAAATTGATGCTGACGCCCTCTTATTAACATGGCAGAATGAATAGACGGGCTCTTTTCGTAGGAAATGCGGCCCGGTATTTGCTTTGTTGATGGCGCTTTGACAGGATGGAAACAAAATGGGTTTTTTAGAATTTGTCGGCGAATCCGGGTTAAAGGTCTTAGCATTCTCCCGCTTAACTCCTTGTGAGTATAGCATCATGCTTTATCTTCTCAATTGCTCCGCGTCGGGGTTGAACGAGTTCATTACGACCGAAAGAGAACTCTCGTCATTGATCGGATACGGTGAAAAGGAACTTGTCGAGGGCTTGGCAAATCTCGAGAAAGCCAACCTCGTTCGCGTTGGAACGCTTGATCATTCCAGTCATGATCCCGATCGCCAATCCATTCGCATCGGTATTCAGTTTGACATGAGCAAGTGGCATATTGGGTACGATAAAGAAGTCACCTCCCACGACGCGGTGGTGTTCCCCTTTCGACGAGGGGGCAGCTTGCACCTGATAGAAGGCGAAACGGATTCCGCCAATCATCGAAGAAAACCAGTACAACCGAAACTTAAAAATGAAGCAACGTGGAAACGCGTCGTTGAATCCTACCTTGAAGATCGACAAGAAGAGGAAATCAACTTCGAAAAACTCGAACGCGATGCAAAGATTTTAGTGGAGACGCATCCCGTCGATCAAGTGTTGCTGATGCTACGCCATTTTTCGCATCGCATCCCTACTCTTAGCCTCCTCGCAAGTTCGTGGCAGCACTATCAAGAGATCTTCGAAGAAGAAACGCATAGAATCGATCTACAAGATGCCCGCCAAAAGCATCACGAACAGGACCACCGATTGAAAGATGTTGCGTTGAATCTTCTCGACAAGAAGGAACAACTGGAACTGACCGAAGAGGAAGTTACCGTTCTCGACATCCTCGTTCGCCATCGACATCCCCGGCGTCAGCTCTTCTGGGCTTATCAATCCCGAAGTCGCTATCCCAACCTTTCGCATTTCTTCGAAGAAAACGCGAAGTTCATGTTGCCGGTAACAACAATGGGAATGGTGATAAAGAAAAAAACGGATTATTAAATAAAACCGTTTTGAAAATAAAAAAAGTCGGCTTAGACAGTGCCGACTTTTTTGTTTTCATCAATTATCTTAGTTCGGACAGCAGTTCACATTTAGCCGCCATGATGCCTTCGCCGAGAACAAACGCGATAGGTTTGTGAGCGATATCGAGTTCGACTGCTTTGTCGGAGTATACAGTCATTTCAATGGCTACAGAGGAAACAATTCCGTGACCGGGAACCAGAGCCTTGGTCGTCACTTCTGTTGTAGTAAAACCGGAGTTGATTGTTTCACCTTCAGCACGACCGCGTTGGCAGGTGAAGTATAGGCCTTCTTGTTCGCAAGGGAGGTTGGTTGCGATCACGTCTTTTTTAACTTCTCCTGACCATGGGTTGTAGGTAGAGAGCGTGACGTCGTAAGTTTGGCTGTCGTTAGCGACAACTGCAATGGTGGTTCGCAATCCGTCGATTGGGGTTCTGTCGTTCACGCAAAACATGCCTTGTGCGAAGGACATTTGAGATACGAGTAATGAGGCGAAAAATACGGTTGTTTTCATTTGTGTTACCTTTCCGAATAACGTTGATGAGGCGAACCTAGCACCGAACCAAACAGGAAGGAAGCTCTGACCAGCCAGTCAACGACAATCGTCTGGCGGCCGAGCCAAAAACCAGAATGACCCGACCGATCCGCACATGTGGTCGGCGTTGTCGTTGAGCAGTCAACTATTCAGGAAATTTATTTGCGTCACACCAGGCGCTACGGTCGGGATTTGGCGAATTAGGATGGTCAGGCAACCTTTTGCCACGGCAACGATAATTGAATCTCACCAATATCTATTCTGCAGCATTTTTGATCGCGTCGGATGACGACGAGCGTGCTTCCCAAGCTGAAGGTCTTTTCCTCTTCCTTGCCGTTAGGAGAAATCTCTATTCGCGCGCCGCCTTGAAATTTAACAACAAGTGCTCCTTGGTTGTTAAATTGAACTTCAGAAAAATTGAAGTCGGTACTTAGACCTGCGGGAGATCTAGCAGCCACCGGCATGGGCGAAGAAGTTCTTTGATGATTTGGCGTAGCGGCAGGAGCCGACGTTTCCTTTGCCACAGCCGCTTCCGGCTTAGAAAAAGTAGCCGGACTGAAATCGTCGCCACCGAATTCGTCTTCGGATGAGACCTTTTCCTGGCTGAGACTATTGAGTTCCGCTTCCGACAATTCGTTCGAATCGAATGCAGAATCTAGGGGATCTTCTTCCATAACTTCTGGATCGCCGAGTTGTTCCAAATTTTCGATTTCGGTTTCGGCTTCTTCGAGACTCTCTTTCTCCACCATTTCGATGGTGTCGAGGCGTTCGTCGAGTTCCAGTAGCTCGCTTCTTGTCGTGGTTAGAATATCTTTGTCTTCTTCTATGCCTTGGCTAATTTCACTCTCAAGTTTTTCTTCTTCGGACATTTCATCTTGAGGCAACAAGGCATCGTCAAGGTCGTCGGTAATAATGTCGTCGCTTGGAAATTCGTCCAGGGTCGCCACAGGGATCGCGGTTTTTGCTTTCTGTACCGGCGGAGGGGTTTCGTCCTCTAACAGCGCTGACATGGGGTCGTCGTCAATAGGGACGTCTGAAAGAAGTTGATCAGAAGGTGAATCCATAGCCGAGATATCGAGATCTTCGTTCTTGTTGGCGGTCTCTTGAACGTTGATATCGTCCATGAGGGAAACTTCATCCAGCAACCCGTCGTCGTCCACATTTTGCAGCTGAGACGTTTCCAGGGGAGCGGAGTCTTCTTTAAAATCGAAATCTTCGCTCAGCGACTCTTCGCTCAGCAAGTCATCTCCAAGTACTTCGATGCCTCCAGTCGGTCCGCTCAGCGACTCTTCACTCAGCAACTCATCTCCAAGGGCTTCGATGTCGCCTCCAGTTGGTTCGGGCAACATACCTTCTTCGACGTCAAGGCCGACGTCCAAGTCTTCATTTTCGGATTTTGCTGATTCCGAATCAGACTTGGTCGGAGCTTGGTTACTATCCTTTGCACTTCCAAATAAGTCTCCGGTGTCACCGGCAGCATCCTGACTATATGGTTTCAACACTTCAATAAAGGGCGACATGCCAATCTCTTCGATGAGTTCGCCGAGAGACTGACCTTCCTTAGCGTTCACTGAATAAACGTCCACGACTTTGCGAACAAGGCCGACCAGCTGGTCTGCAGGAACTCCCTCCGCCACAAACGATGCCATTTCTGGGATCTGGGAATTCTTCCCGCCCAGGCTCATGCGATAGCCGTCGGGGTCTCCGACGATGGCGATGTCCAAGGTATGGCACGGCACACAGCACGTGGCGCATCCGTTTATACCGACGCGAAGTGCGGCTGGGGTTGCGATGTCCATCAGAGCATTCGTCAACTCCATTGCAGAACCTAATGCATCTTGCTCAAATGTTGGGCACAGTTCGCCAATACATGAAACCGGTTGATGCAGACCATTTTGATAATGGCGAACGCCCAATCCGATTGCCTGAAGTTTGGAGCTGACAGTCTTTTCATCTTCGGGTTTTACGAAAAGCCCGAGGCGCTGATCTTCCGTTACCTTTACGAGAGCCATTTCACCTGAGCAGATCTCCGCAATCGCCTTGAGCTGATGCGAATTATATAATCCTCCGGGAGCTTCCGTCAGGACGAATATTCTTCCATTCTTCAAATTGAATGCAGCGCTCATAATTACTTTCGAAATTAAGCTGAGATGTACCGTTGAAGTTATCGGTTGGTTAAGGAAGGTCTTTAGAAGATAATCCAAAAAAAACACCCCGCTTCCACGGGGTGTTCTTGAAAAGTAAGAACGTATCTAGGACTTAGCAGAAATACTGAAGATAATCCCGCAGGCGCTGGTTCATCAAAGCCTTGGATGTCCAGAAGGTATCGGCCAATTGCGAAACAATATCCATGGAACTATCGAGTTTCTCAACCTCTTTGCGCAACAATTTCGTGGGCACCAAAATCAAGCCCGCAAAAATATTTGCTTGGATATCGAGAACTTCCTCAGGTGCCGCTATGAACTTAACACAAGCGGAATGACCGGAGGTGCAAAGGTGCTTGTAAAGCTCTTTGGCGAGCAGGAATCGCATATAGGGCCTCATTTCGCCGCTGCGATACTGCACCGTCGTCACTTGCTCCGTTCCCGTTCCGACGCGCTCGACGACTACCGGCTTTTCAAAATCGTTGACGGCAACGAGTTGAATGTTATTGAACAACTGATACAACTCGGGGATGTAAATGGGAGCTTGTTCGAACGTGCCGGCATCCATAACGTATTGCGCGATCTTAACGACCTCGGGCCGGTTGAGATCAAAGAGTTCCTCAAAAGACGCCATGCTGTCTTCTTTTTGCCAGCGGAGAGGATTCTTAAAGAATTCCTTCTTGAGGTTCTCAAGGTGCTTGCCTTGGAGCGCAAAAGCGCCGTAGCCTTTAAATTCAAACACCGCTTCTTCGAGGCTTATCTTTCCAGAAGCTATATCAATGAGGAGTCGCTCGTCGATATTGAGGTGGTCGGCAATTGATCTCAGGGTATTCAGGCTTCGAATGTTCTTCTTGCCCTTTTTCCAGTGACTGCAGTCGGCTGGATCGTAACCCAGAATCGCGCCAACGTCTTGGTCGATCACCTTAACGTTGCCATCGTACCTTAGTTCTAAAGCTTCCTTGCAGAACTTGAACAAGGTAGCAGAGTGCGGGTAACGGTTTGCCTCTACCTTTTTCATGCTATCTCCCATATACAAAGGTTCAGATAAACGATTAGACAATCCTTTGTCTAAAATTGAAAATGATGTAACGAATTGCTTATATTAATTAGAAACAATTTTTTTGATTTGGTCAAGAATCCAATAAACCCTGTCACAAGGCATGACAAAATAATGTCTGAAATCAGTATATTGACGCAAATTTTTGGCTGGCTTAGAGAGCGAGTCCGAGGCCGAACACCCACCTGTTTTCGTCGAATTTGCCGACTGATTGGGTAGATTGCTGGGAGTTTTTTTCAAAATGGGCACGCATCGACCAGGTTGGACTCAAATTCCAGGTATTTCCTAGAGCAAGACCCATCATCTTGTCCGATCGAGAGTCGCTATCGTTAGGGAACGTACGCATGACGTATAGAGATCGCACGAAGAAATGGTAGGACCAGCTGATTTTCCACAAATAGTCGAAGCTCACCCGAGTTTCATTGTGATCTTCGTCTTTAACCAAGACATTCGCATGCTGTCTGGATAGCGCCAATACTTTCGCCGTCCAAACATTCTGATTTTGTTCTCCGTTGGTGAATTGCAAGCCGTTGATCGCTTCGCTGGCCGAGCGATCGCTTGGCTGCGCTAGCTCAAACGTGAAAGGATCGATGATATCGTCCTCCCCTGGCAGCGGATCGACATACCGCGATCTCTTAAGGACAAATGTGGGGCTTCCCCAAATTGTCGGCACGCCGACAAGCAATTCGCCGCCTACTCCGTCGACCGCACGTTTGTCGCCTACGGCAATTGAATTTATGAACACAGTGCCGTCAAGACTAAACCAAGAGTCCGAGAGCTCTTCCGCCGAATGCAAGTACACGCGCCCCATAATATATTGACTGTTGGAGGTCACGTTCTTGAGGCCAGCGGCGAAATAAATATTGTGCAACGCTTTATAGCCGGCGGAAATACGAGCGTTCTGCGTTGCGAAAAAGTGCCGCCAAATGCCAGCTCCTATTCGCGATCCCCAACTCGAATTAGTTTTTTGTTCACCCAAGAGATCACCGTCGTTTGTTTGAAAGACGTTGTTGTCATGGAAGAGGTCGACATCCAACGTCAGTTCCCAATCCTTATTGTTGGAAGCGCTGCGTAAAAACGTTTTAGCGGACTCGGCGACGTCACTGTCACCCTGATGCCACAATGATTTTGCAAATGACTGTTTGGCCTCCTGGTTTTTTCCCAGGCGCAGATAGCTGTATCCCAGATAATAGGAAATGAGTTGCTGGTTAGGATGTTCGAAGCTCTGTGCTTTCTGAAGTAAAAGGGCCGCATTTTTCCATCGCGAAAATGTCAGGTTGAGAACACCCAATCGGAAATAAACGTCGGGATTGCTGGGTTGCAATTTGATGGCTTGTCGGAAAAACGTGGCGCTGCGTTTGAACAGATTGAGCCGCTGGTAGGCGATACCCAGAGAATATAAGATCTCGAAGTCCGGTGCCTTTGGGTCGTAGTAATAAAACAAATTTTCCAAGGCAAGGAGCGGATCGTCCTTGGCCAAGGCTTCCGCAGCCCCTTTCTTGGCGTCGGCAAGAGACTGGGGGATGCTGCCTTGTTTTAAGATGCGACTCGTCGTGTATTTGGTTGGGAGAACGGAAGACTTCTTTTTCTTGCCCGTAGCCCCCGAACCTTCCTTAAGTGTCTGCCATGCTTTTGGGCGCAGATAGAAAGGTGTGGTGAGTTCTAGTGCGCGGTACACCATTTTGGACTCGGGCGCTAAAAGCTTTAGAGGTTTGGCAGCGAGAGCCAGAGAAGGTTTCTTTTCTCCTGGTGCTTCTCCGTCGGCTTTGCCCTTGGATTTGCTGCTTGCCCCTTCAGCAACAACCATGGTGCCCGGGCTTACGACAATCTTCTGACCGCCAGCGCTTATCACGGCGTAACCTCGAATCGAAATAACGGACACAGACTCGGAGCTGGATTTTGCCGAAACAATGATGTCCGAAGTACTGTCTCCGGTTATGACGATCGATTCCCTAACAACGACCTCCCAATGAACGTCCTCGCCAAGGTTTCTTGTGCGCAACACCCCTTTGGTCAGCGCGATGCGGCGCTTCTTGTCCTCTGTTAGGGTCAACTGCGCTTGACTGCCGGAAAGAAGAAAATGTTCCTGGCCTCCAAGCACGCCAAATTGAAGTATGCCGACCGACGACTTAAGATCTTCGTCCCAGTTTAGCTTTTGAGGAAGGCTTTCGATAATCCGAGCTCCGCCGCTCGATCTTGCAAATCCGAGTCCCGTCAGCGATCGAATGTAGAAGTCCGTGTTAGAGATTCCCTCTTCGCCCGCGGCGGCATCGACCACTTCAGGCGTGTGGGTCGCCGGTTCATCCTCGTCGCCCAATGGTTTGACGAAAAGCTCGTAACGGAGGTAACGCGCTCCCGAGGAGTTGCGAACAGCTATAATCACAGTGTACTTGCCAGGTCCCCAATCCTTGGTTTTCACAACGCACTTGGATTCACGGCAAAGCGGCTTGTCCCGCGTCATCCAAACGTATTCGTTGCCCTCGCCCGCTGCCTCAACTTCAAGTTGAACAATGTCGCCGGCATTTATGGTGAGCGGCTCGTTCACGGAATGGCGGGCAATATCTGGCAGATCGTCTGCAAACGAGTGCGACGACAACAAGAATGTTGCAATTACAAAAGCAGCTAGTTTTCTCAGGTATAACCTCACCCTAGGGGCGAACATTGGGAAACCACGCGAGAAATTGGTATCATTTTCTAATATATGCTAACACGCTGAAACGCGGCGTAACACCGCGCTAAGGTTAGGTAACCAGGCAGAATTTGCTGCGCCATAGGCGGCCAATTGCCCATGGCCGGCTCCACAAAAAAAAGCCCAGTCTTTTCCGCGCCTCCAAAATTCCGCGCTTCCGCGATAACTCTTCTTCCATGGCAGCGTGAGGTACTCCCTTCTATGCCACGATAGAGTGTTACCTATGTGCCCGGTATAAAGTGTTACCCATGTACCCGGTTTTCACCTCCTAGAACGCGGAAGCGCGGAAGTTTGGAGGGCGGAAAGGTCGGGGATTTCTTGGGTGGAAAATCCTATGGTGTTATCTGAACTTCTTTGAAATCCACTTCTCAATACCCGGGGAAACGAAAGACGCCAGGTTCCCTTTGGAAAGGGCTATTTCCCTCACCAAGGAGGAGGAAATATGCAGGTACTCCGCCCTCGCCGGGATGAAAATCGTGGATATCTCATCCGCGAGCTTATTGTTCGCGAGAGCCATCGTGGCCTCATAATTAAAATCGGACTGGTTTCGGACGCCCCGCAGAAGAGCTTGCACACCCATCCTCTTGGCAAAGTTCACGCTGAGGCCGTCAAAGGCGTGCACCTCGACTCGATCGTCGCCCGCAAACAACTCCCGCAGCATGGCCAGGCGATCCTCAGCCGAGAACACGTAACTCTTGCTTTGGCTCTGTCCTACGCCTATGTAAATCTTAGAAAAGATCTTGAGACCTTCCTCTATGACGTGCTCGTGCCCTTTGGTGACAGGGTCGAAGCTGCCGACATAGGCGGCGCTACTTTCTTTGGGAGCATTCTTGCCCTTAGTCATTTAAAGCCTCAATGACGGTGATGAACGTGGAGCCGTATTTCCTGGAATCCAACGGGAACCCAGCAAAGATATCTTGGAGCGCCATTTGACCTTCCCCATCCGATTCGACGATGAGACAGGCGCCCGCCTCCAACAAACTCTTTAGCCTCGCCTTGTTATCGGAAGCCCATTGCTTCACTAAAGCATAAGGGGGATCGATCCAGACCAAGTCGAAGGGCCCGTGCTTGTCCACGGCGGACCAGGCGGCTTGGACGTCGGAAGCGATCAGAACAATATGAGGATGCGGTAAGCCCTGGTTCTTTGCCCTGGTCTCGCATAGGCCAATCGTTTCCCGAATCGCCTTCCCGAGGGCCCGGTTCTTTTCGACGAGGACGACGATATCCGCGCCCTGACTCAACGCCTCGAATCCGACCGCTCCCGTTCCGGCAAATAGATCAAGAAAGCGGGCCCCGCTTAGGCGACTCCTAAGCCGGTCCATTGTCGCAGCCCGCGCCCGGTGGGACGTTGGGCGCAACGTGGCGTCGTCCGTCGCCAGTTTAAGCTTCATCCCTTTGAGCCATCCAGATTGTACTTTAAGCAACGCGATTCCTTTTTGACTTCCACATTTGGGACGCCATTGGTATATATCAGTACCTATCTTCTGCCGGGTCCAAAATTAACTTGAATTTTGGCCAGAAAAGTCTATTTTGTCCACCTTATATCACAAAAGGCGAAAGCTATGAACATTAGACAAATTCAAGAGTCCCGTCAGCTTTACGGCATCGAAAACTGGGGCGGTGGTTACTTCAGCATCAACGACGAAGGCCGAGTCGTTTGTCACCCCACTCTTGATGAACATATTAGCGTCGATCTTCCAGCGCTTATCCAAAAACTTAACGCGCTCAAGATCGAAACGCCTGTCATTTTGCGGTTTCCTCAAATCATCGAATGCCAGATGCAGAAGGTAAACCAAGCTTTCCGTGACGCCATTTGGAACAATAACTATAAAGGCAAACTCAACGGCGTGTTCCCTTTCAAAGTGAATCAACGTCGAGAGTTTATAGATAACATCGTTCGCTGCGGCGCCAAGCAAAATTACGGCCTTGAAGTCGGTTCGAAGACTGAACTCATTGCCGCCATGGGCTACGAAATGGCCGAAGAGGCCTTGCTCGTTTGCAACGGTTTCAAAGACAAAGAGTTTATCGAACTCGGATTCATCGCTGCCGAAATGGGCAAGAGGGTTATTCTCGTTGTTGAAGGACCCGATGAGCTGCAATTGGTCATCGACGAATCTTACAAGAGAAAGATATCTCCGGAAATCGGCATCCGCGTAAAACTTTACAGCGGCGGCTCCGGTAAATGGGCAAAATCGTCTGGGGAAGGTTCGAAGTTTGGATTGTCCACTGTAGAAGTATTACACTGCTTGGACAAACTCGAGCCAACACCTCTTAAAGACAAATTTTCGATGCTCCATTTCCATATTGGATCACAGGTTACCGAAATCAAGAGGATCAAGTCAGCGATAAAGGAAGCCTCACGCGTATACTCCAAAGTTTACAAAATGGGTTTCCGTCCGCGCTATCTCAACATCGGCGGCGGTATCGGTGTGGACTACGACGGCAGCAAGACTTCGTTTGGATCTAGCGCCAACTATTCCGTTCAAGAATTCGCCAACAGCGTCGTCTACGAAATTGACGACGTATGTAAGAACGAAAACGTTCCTGTTCCCGATATCGTTTCCGAAAGCGGTCGCGTGATCGCTGCGTATCACTCCGTGGTCGTCACCAATATTCGAGAGATTCAAGGATCTGAACAACATCTTGAACCGCTTGACAGTCTTGGCGTCAACCTTGACGAGCCAACGGCACACAAAGGGCTTTTGGAACTTAAGTTCATTCTCGAAAACATCAACAGAAAGAACTACGTCGAGTATTACCATGATGCGATCGAGTACTACGAAGAAATGTTTACGCTGTTCAGCCTCGGCTACGTGAATTTACGCGAAAGAGCCCTTGCAGAGCAGTTGTTCTACAGAATTTGTAATCGCGCGCTCTACTGCTCGTCCTACGAAAAGGACGAACTTGAGGAATTTCAAGTCCTGCAACAGAAGATGGTAAGTAAATACTTCGCCAACTTCTCGATCTTCCAATCCATGCCTGACGCATGGGCTATAGACCACTTGTTCCCGGTTATGCCTTTGTCGCACCACGAACGCAAACCAACTCTGAAAGCGACGATCGTGGATATCACTTGCGATTCAGACGGCTGCTTGGAAAGGTTTGTGGACAGGGAAGACGTGAAGTCGATTCTCGATCTTCACAGCCCTGAAGGTGAGCCGTATTACCTCGGATTCTTCCTAGTAGGCGCGTATCAAGAGTCGCTCGCAAACGAACACAACTTGTTCGGCGCCATCAATGAAGCCGAAGTTCTCATAGACGTGGAAGGCAAATGGGAAATCAACAAGATTACCAAGGGCGACCCCATCGATGAGCTTCTCATCTGCAGGAACTACAACATCGAGCAAATGGAAGAAGGCTTCAAGAGACAATTGGAGCGCGCCAGTGAAAGCGGCGGAATAACGGCAGAGGAAGTTCAGCTGCGAGTTGCCAAACTCAAACAATCGCTTGAAAGCCTGCCTTATTTGTCAGAAGCCAAAAAGTAAGACGCTGTCGCTGTAATTTCAGACATATCGCCCGCACCAGATCTTTGGTGTGGGCTTTTTTCTTCAAAACTCCGCAACCAAGTGACATATCGCGCGAAAGCGCCGCCCTTTGCTGATTTCTCAGGCGGTTTCACGGTTTTTTAGGTTTAACGTTTTAAAAACTCAGCCGAATAGAAGATATAGACTAGTTTCAATTTATTGGGATTGAAGTATGGGTGTTGCAATCAATATTACACAAAAGAACGGTTTTGACGTCCTGTATTATGCCGGCCCGATCAATGAAGAGGCGGAAGTGCATTTGACGCAAGTCGCCCCGAGACTGGGACAAAAGATTATCATCAACTTCAAGCAGGTCGAGTACGTCAATAGCTGCGGCGTACGAAGCTGGATCAATTTCATGCGCCAAATTTCCGGCAAACAAATTGTTTTTGAAGAATGCACTCCAGAGATCGTGATGCAGATCAATATGATTCCGAGCTTTCGCGGTAGCGCAACGATTCAATCCGTCTACGGGGCTTACCAATGCGATAGCTGCAGGACACAAGCTCTGGTCTTATTTAAAGAAGGACAAAACATGCCGCGCACGGAGGGTGATATCGTTCCTTCGCCAAACTGTCCAAAATGTGGACAGCGCATGGAAATGCAAGAGATAGAAGAGGAGTTCTTTGCTTTTAAAGCTGCAAGTTAACGATTCGCATAACTGCGAGGATAGATAGATTTAATGACGAGCGCAAAGAAAATAATAGCTGATGACGTGAAGACGATGTTCGAGCCATTCGAACACTTCTGCAAAGCTATGCTTGACGCCTATGTCGTGATCAATGAGTTGGGTGAAATCATCAAGACCAACCAACTCTTCAGTCAGCTGGTAGGAAAGTCGACGAGACAGGTTCTTAAGACAAGGGACCTCGACTCGTTCTTGAAATTTTTCATCAACGACAAGCCACTTACGGTTGCCGACCTATTAAAACACAATCAACCCATTCGTATCGATGAAGTTCGCGGCGAGAATGAAAATCACAAAGACTTGAATTTGATTATTGGCGTCTACCCTTTCATCGACCAGGGAACTCAAGTCCATTCAGGATCATTCATACTGATTCGGGACGTCACAGCCGAGAAGAACCTACATGACATATATAAAGATACTAAGATCCAATCGATCACCGACTCGCTTACTGGCTTGTTCAGCCGACGATATTTTGAGGACTGGTTCGAAACGCAATATAAGAGCATCTTAAGTTTGCCCGACCCTCAAAGCCAAGAAATATCCGTCATCATGGTGGATATCGACTTTTTCAAGAAGGTCAACGACGTACACGGCCACCAAGCTGGCGACTATATTCTTAAAGCAGTTGCAAGCACTATGAGGCAGACATTCCGAAAAACTGACTTGCCGTGCCGCTATGGCGGCGAAGAATTTACCGTCATTCTCCCGGGAACGGGAACAAAAGGCGCCGTGGCCGCAGCCGAAAAATTACGCCAGGCGATAGCTAAAGAAAAGCACATTTTTGAAGGCAAAGAAATTCCGGTCACCATCAGCTGCGGCGTTGCCACTCTTGATCCGCGCGAGAATCACAATGAAGCGATTGCTAGAGCGGATGCGGCTCTATATTCCTCGAAGCACAATGGCCGTAACAAGGTATCCTTCCATGACGGAAAGAAGATCAACGCTACGACAACATAGACTCATTGCTCTTCAGCAGGTCGTCCGCTAGCCGTTCAAGTTTTAGGTTTAGAATCTGCCCCTTTATTTCGAATTCGACGGCGTCGTACTGATGTTTCGCCCAATCGATATTGAGGAACACCTGCTCGTCTTCGGTGAGAAATTCTTCGAAATAAACGTCAATATAGTCGACAAGAAACAACGCGGCACTTTTCTTGGTGAGTTCCTCTTCAACATAATCAAGGCGGGCTTCTACCGGGTAGAAGAAAGACTCGTCGCCGTTCGTCAGTGTTACCGTGGCATGGATCACACGCGGCCCGACGTCGCAGCTAATCTTAAAGGATCTTCCGCGTAGAAAATTGCTGTATTTTGTATTCATCTGATTGGACAAATAGTCCATGTCTTGAACTGATAAATATTCTGCTTCCATATATTATTCCTTCGAAAAACAAAGATGTTGAATGCTTCCCTTTGTCAACGAGATGCCATGATAATGGTCTAAAAAGATTTTCCAAACTTCGTCGCTGGCGATCCCCAACTCTACCTTTGAGGAGAGCGCTTCTCTCAAAGCAGACAATCGGGTCTCGCGATCCGCAGGCGTCAACTCCGAGTATGCCGCAAAATCACCTGCGCCGAGAGGTGCAGTACCCAATTCACCCGTCACCAGATGGCGCACGATCATTGTATTAATAGATTTTTCCAATGATCCTTGCAATGTCCCCCCACTGAATTCAGCGGCTAAGGATACCACTCGCCCCACCGCTCCTATTTGCCCTACGAGTTCGACCAGAGTCCGGCGGCTTCCAATCGGTTCGAACGTCAGTTGGTCGTCAGCGGATGCCGTGGTCTTCAAAGGATATCTGTTAAAGAGCGCCTTCAAAGCTTCGGTTGTTTCAAAACCTAAAATATCACGACCATGTTGATCGAATTCCGCGAGGATCATGCCCCACTTGCGAAGTTTGTGGAGTTTTTGGCAGCGTTCGGCAAAACCCAAGCCTGAAGCTGCAAGCGTTTGAAGTATTTCGTTCCGAAGGTCGTCAATAACGCTCAATCCTACTTTGAACAAAGTTTTCGGATGTTCAAATTGAATGATCTGCGCCGCCTTTTCTATTTGCCCAAAGGACAAAACCTCAAGTCCGAGACCTACAAGGTGTTTCATCTGATGTAGAATAATCCGCAGGCCGTCTATATCGTCGGGTTCAATCTTCGATGCACTGCAAAGCCCGTTGGCCAAAGTCAAAAGGTTCTGATGTATCCTAAACTGTTCGTCGATATCGACTTGCTGTCGGCGCAAGTAGGTTAGAACTTTTTCAGTAAATATTCTGTCCTCGTTTTCGTCCCATGTTTGGAGGTCTGCCGAGCTCCTATCCACCACGAGGGATTTATACTTCTCCACTAACGGCTTGCGGTCGTATTCCCAAAATATTTTCTGACTTTCGACTTCGTCGACGAAACCGTCCTCTTCGAGACGCGCCGAACGAAACTGTTTCAACAGCTCCTGGCTCTCGTGCGGAGGCATGTAAAACGGGAAATTCAGCAATGCCGTGGCGTATCGCATATCGTGTGCGAACGCTGATTCGAGAAGCATTTGAATGGGCTCCACGATGGCGACGTCATCCGACAAGATCTCGTAAAAAACTTCGTTGCCAGGCATCGCGAAAAGCTGATCCTGTTTTTCGGGAGGCATTTCCTCCATTTCGCTTTGGGTATAGATCCGAACGAGACCCTGCAGGATCGAGATTTGATATTCTTCTTCCAAAGCACTAAAACTCTTATAAAGCCGCTCGGTGCCGTGATTCGCCATGAGAGTAACCCACTGCAGGGCTTTTACCTGGTCGAGTTGAGCGTCGCGCCAAACATCATAATCAAGAATGCGAGTAAACTGCGCGTTCGACAAATGCTTCAGGACATCTATACATTCGTTTATACCCTGCCGCTTTAAGGAGAAATATATGACCTGAGGAGGCAAACTTCGTATTATTTTCTTGGCTTCCGGTAATGCTAGGATCTTATCGAAATCTACGCCGGCGAGAAAGCCGACAAGGGGTTCTTTGGTCATCTTTGCGTTCTTGTAACCAACGTCATAATACGTGACCAGAGAGGTTTCATCGCGCATTTGTGGCTCCAAAATTTAAAACCTTTCTTTATATAGGCCAATATGGCCAATTGCAAACAAATAATGCATCAGGACGCGCCCAGCGCGGCGAACAGCGGCAGGCCCAAAGAGCAGAATGCCGCGATCAGGCTCCATATCAGCTCCAGAAGAGGTTGAAATTCCTGCCATTTTTTGACCTTTAAAGCCACTTCCGCTCGGCTGTCGCGCAGAAGACGTCGCTGCAAAGATTTGCCCGCTTCCGCCTCTGAGACTCCCGATTTATAGGCCCGAAGGGTGTCCCTACGGCCCTTAAGACAACCGCGGAACCAATCCAAGGCTGAGGTTGGCCGGACTTCTCTCAACTCAGTCGGAAGAAAACCGAGGTAAAGGCTGAACGCGCCCGCAAGGCACAGGGCCCCCAAGCTCAGGGCAAGCAAATCGGCAGAATTCATAACGCCGACCGACCGTGCAAAGCTCATGCGTACAATGCCTATAATCGTCAGCACGCCCATAAGTTTTGCGCACAGCAACCTGAGGGAGCGCTTCGCGTCCGACAGGATGTCCAACATCCGTTCGCACTCCTCACGAAACGCTTCGAGCGCACCAATTATCGGAATGCCGCGCTTTTGGTCTAAAGTAACGTCTTCGGCAATGCACTTGAATACCCCAGCGGCAGCGTAAGGACCTGCGTTCCCGCTTTTATAATGGGTTAGCAGTTCGTTGGTCACGCGTAACAGCTCGGTCAGCGAAGAGATTTTTCTCTGCCTATATTCCCAGATGAAGTGGACAGTCAGAGCTAGAATTAAAAAGACCATCGTGACTCCGGAGAATCGATACGGGAGACTTCGCTGCCAATCGGATTCTCAATCGCCGGACCAATCGTCATCCTGAGCGAAGCGAAGGATCTCCATCCGCAGAATGTACCGAGTTTTCCAATGACATCAAGTGAAATGAACTTCTTTGCTGACTTTGTCCTGCCATCGAATCATTTTGACGCGCAACTCATCGGTGTTTTCAATACGCTCAAAAGCACGCGCGAGGTGAACAAGAACAATGATGCTACGCATAGATTGCGGATCGAGGTGATAATGGAAATTTTTCCAGTACTGGCTCAGGTCGATCTCGTGTCCCTTAAGGTCGAGAGGGAGAATATCGGGATAATAAATGGACGGGTCGACTTTCATACGCGCTTGGGCGAGCTCTGCGGCCTTTAGAATTTTTTGCCGGTGAAGAGACTGCACGATGCCTTTGTCATTTTTTTGCCAAACCAAGTAGACCAGCGGCAAGAGGGTTATCTTGTACCAAATAGCAGAGAGGTCAAGAATACCGCTGTAGCTCGATCTGCGCACCACGGCGTCGTTTCCAGATAGAACGTCAAACGACAGAGCGGGCTCTTTCGCATTATTGAGCGGAGGCGCATCCAGTCTTGTCTTCAGCGCCTTTTTGCCAAAAAGCAACGGGTACATAAGGCGCGCGACAGAATGTCCCAGGGAATAGTCGCGACGGAAAAAGAGCGCAGGAGCCTCAATCACCCCCTCCATACGCGCGTCTAAGTCGTCGAGTGCGTCAAGAATGTAGTCAACAGCTGCGGCAACGTGCGGGGTATCGTTGACCTTTGCCTTTTGGAAGATGTCTTGGACAGCCTCAATTCTATTATTAATGTACTCTTGCATCTTCGAAGCCAAGGAATGGTAGCCGAAGTAGCAAACGGGAGAAGGTCCCTTGACAGCTAACCCAAGCGGCAACGCCAGATCTACCGCTGCTTTACGAATCAGATTTGTGCAAAGCTCGGGAAAGATATCTTGCTTCTCACTAATCGCAGTCTTTCGCAGTTGGGGTAGGGAGTTTATATTGAGATCCAAACCGGGCTCGAACTTCTCGAGCTCCGTTCGCAACGGCAACAAACTCCAATCGGACAGACACCCGACTTTTGTCTTCTTAGCTTCCGTAGTGGGCATTTACTTGGTGTTCCTTAACTGTTCAAACGATTTTTCAGCAGCCGTTAGCGTCGTCACAATGTCTTCTTCCGTGTGTGAGAACGACACGAACCCAGCCTCAAAGGCTGAGGGCGCTAGGTAAATCCCACGGCTTAACATCGCCTGGAAAAACCTTATAAACATCTTTTGGTCACAGGTTTTGGCTTGCTCAAAACTGGTGATCTCGTCTCGAGCAAAAAAGAACCCAAACATACCACCTTCTGCATCCACCTGCAACGGTATGCTATGTCCTTGGGCCAATTCCTTTAAGCCGCTCACGAGCTGCTTGGTTCTGGTCGCAAGGAGCGAGAAATCACATTTTTCTTTAAGAATTTCGAGGGTTTTAATGCCGCAGGCCACGGACAAGGGATTGCCCGAGAGAGTACCCGCTTGGTACACCGGCCCAAGTGGGGCGATCTGCTCCATGACCGATCTCTTGCCGCCATAGACGGCAAGCGGCAGACCGCCACCGACCACCTTGCCGAGTGTTGTCAGGTCGGGCGTAACGCCATAAATCGCTTGGCATCCTCTTAGCCCAACGCGGAAGCCCGTCATGACCTCGTCAAAAATCAAAAGACTTCCTGACTTGGTCGTAAGGTCGCGCAATGTCTTTATAAACTTTGGGCTTGATCGGATGAAGCCCTGGTTGCCGGCAATGGGTTCGAGTATAACGGCGGCGATGTCCGAACCCCACTTCTGAAACGCGGCTGAAACACCATCGACGTCATTGAACGGAATGACGATGGTATCTTGAGTAACGCTTTCCGGGACACCGCTCGAGTCCGGCAGCGCGAATGTTGCAACGCCAGAACCCGCCTTTGCTAGAAGCAGATCGGAATGACCATGGTAACAACCCGAAAACTTAATAACTTTGGCGCGCTTTGTATAACCCCGCGCAAGACGCAGAGCAGCCATGCAGGCCTCGGTTCCGCTTGAAACGAACCTCATCATTTCCATGCTTGGCATGATTTCCGTAATAATGCGGGCGAGCCGGGTTTCAGCCTCGGTGGGCGCGCCAAATGACAATCCTTGCACCGCAGCCTTTTGAACAGCGCTGACACACTCAGGGTGGGCGTGACCGAGAATGGCCGGCCCCCAACTTGCTACGTAATCAATGTACTTATTTTCGTCTTCGTCCCAAACGTAGGCTCCCTTCGCTGCTTTGATAAACGGGGGATTGAGCTCAACCGACTTAAAAGCGCGAACCGGAGAGTTGACCCCTCCCGGGAAATATTTTTTTGCTTCCGTAAACAGCTGTTCTGATCTTTGCGTTTTTCTTTTCTCGTCCACTACCACTTTCCTCCCAATCTACCAGAGGTCTTCCTCAACATACCCGCCCTTGTCTTTGTCAGCCTTTTCCTCAGTGCTTGCACCTTGCTCTTGGGCTGCATCTTCTGGGGCAGACTCTTCCTTGTCTTTCGCCTTTTCTTCCTCAGGGACCGGCCGCTCTGGAACGACTTCCTCTTTGACCGGCGCAGGAGTGTCGATGCTGATATCCTGCGGTCCTCGCCCGCCATCCAAATCTCCGTCAAGAGCCGGATCGCTCCAATCTTCATACTCCTTCTCAGAACCTTCGCCAAAATTGACGGGCTTAAAGGTTCGAAGAGGTTGGCGAGCACTTTGCGCCGGGCCAACTGCCAAACTCACGTAGGACTGAACATTCGCATTGCGAGCAAACTCGTTGACGAACGTTTCCCCCTCTTTCTCGATGTTCGTGTAATCGAATATCTCTATTTCCTCTTCGGTTGGGGCTCCGACCATGACGCCTTGCGGTAAATCGACCTTTACTTTGGCCGAACACGCGTCATTTTCCATCGGCCAGACCTGTTTGGAATGCAAACTGATATCCAGTTTGTCGAGATAATCAACGTACTTTTCGGAGGTAATGATAGACTTGGCAAAGTCGGTCCATGCCGGCAACGCGCCGTACGCTCCCGATATTCTGTAATTGCCTCTCTTCATCGTCTTATTGAGGTCATATCCCACGTAGGAAGCTATCACGTAGCTGTCGGAGACGCGCAACGGCGCTCTATGCCTGGTCGGATATGGGACATAACCCGCGAAATAGGACGTGGTATAGTCATTTGTCGTTCCTGTTTTACCAAACGCCTCGACCCTCACTTTGAAACCGCCGACCGATTCGCCTTTGTCAGTCTTAGTCGCATCGACCGGGATATAAAGCTCGCCGCGAGCTCGGCTACCTGTACCGTGAGTGACTACCTTTCTTAGGATCTCGGTCACCTGCGAGGCGACGCAGGAGTTGACGAGTTGCTTCTCGATTTTTTTAGGTTCGTATAAAAGAGTGCCGTTGCGATCTTCAATTCTCTTTATGAAGTTGAGTTGGTTTGCCGGACCCTTTTCGTAGAATTGGTAGACCTTTCCTTCCGTAAAGGTTTGATAGATTTTCGCAACCTCTGCAACGCTCACGTCGTTCGTACCCAGCGGGAATGACAGCACGGGTTCCAACGGAGAGTAAACGCCCATGGCTTTCGAAAGCTCGACGAGATATTTCAGGCCAAGAACAATCCTGAAATCGTGGTGGTTAAAGTATCGGTAGAGATTGTAGGTGCCTTCATTTTGCATGATGGACGCGAATCGTTGCTCGAGATTAGCCTGAATCTGAGTGAAAATCTTTTTGGGAACAACGCCGCCCAACTTGACTTCATCGATAGACAAGCCACCGCCGAAAATGGAGTCACTCCAAATTGCTTGCACGTCAAACGGATCGAGGTTCCGCCCAACAGGAGCTTCGAGTGCAGCAAAGCCCGCTTGTGGGATGCCACCTGGCCGAAAGAGAACTTCCTCTTCCGGCATCGTTCGAACATAAGCTAACTGCGGCTTGCCAACAGAACTCAAGACTCTAAATCGGGCCAATAGATCGCGGCCCTCTTGGAGTGTAAGCACCTTTTCCGCGCCGTGCTCGCCGACCAGCTCCTTCAAGCGATTCCAGTCATATTCCAAGCTTTTAGAAATGCTGGTCATCCTCTCGTAATTGTTTTTAAGAAGTGCGATGCGAATCTGTTTTTCTTTTTTCGATACTTCGTCTTCTTTGGCTTCGTAGACCGCCTTCATTTCAGCGACGTAGCCCCTACCCCACCACATTTTTGAGATCTCATTGTAGAGCTTGGCTTGACGGTTAAAGATGAGATCGGGCCTCACGTCTTCGATCGCGTTGCTGAGCAAATGTTCCTTTATTCCTTCGTTTTCAACTTGCACGCCTGTGGCCTTAGCAACCCGGTAATGGTAATCGCGTGCGGATTCGCCCTCAAGCGGCAGCAAGCCCAGATTGCCCATAAGCAGCTTAAACTGACCAAAGTTGGCTTTGTCGAGAAGATGACTCGTAAGAAATATCGATGCTAAGTTTTCCGACTTCACGCCCGCCCAAAGTATAGAAACCTGTTCGTAAGGACTCTGGTGGTCGGGACGGGGATAGTAGAACTTGCCTTGAAACGGAAACACCCGGCGTTCGTTGTCGAGCCGGTCCAAGACAGTCCACCCAAGCTGTAACGAAGCAAAGAAAACAACCGTTTTGAATACCGAACCCGGCTGGCGCGTCGCAAACATTGCCCGGTTGAAACCCTTGGCTTCAAATCCCGATACAACAGCCTTCACGTCGCCCTTGTCCACCGCTATCATACCGCCGTTTATTTTAGGGGCCTTTCTCAGTTCAAGAACAGCCTGATGCGTATCTCGGTCGTATTCCATGACCTCGACAAACACGACATCTCCAACTTTGAACTTCTTGACGAGTTCCTTGAGCATGAGATTGGGATCCTCATACGTCGGTATCGAGAGAAGTTTTGCGGTGCGCAATAAGGACTCATAAGGGACAATGCCTTTAGGCAATCCGAAATCAATCTCAATTTGAGGGTTGCCCCCCTTGTGGACGATTTTTTCAATCTTGCCGTAGAAGTACTGATTTTCGTCCAAGCTTCGCAGTCTTCGATATTTGTAGGCTGGTTCGGGTTTGAATCCTTCGAGAATGGTTTCGAGACGGGAAAGGTTGATTCTCATAGCGTGCTGCGCTTGCGTCTGCAAATCTGCGTTCAGCGTTGTAAAAATCTTGAGACCAGCGTGGTCGAGCTCGGAAATGTCTTCGAAATCTAAGGATGAAAGGACCTCAGGGCGATCGAGCTGTCCCCGAATAAGAGAGACCAAAGCAACTTCGTTCGTTCGAAATTTGCCCTTTTTGAAGGGAATCGGCTCAACAAAAGCCTGCTCAAACTCTTCCTTGCCAATCCACCCTTGTTCGAACATTCGTCTCAAAACATAATTCTTTCGCCCGTTCGCCTCTTCGACCGCGCGATCTCGGTCTTCCTTACTGTCTTTAACAAAAGGATTGTATCGGCTCGGCGCTTTTACCGAACCGGCGATAAACGCGCCCTCGACAAGGGTTAGATCCTGGACGTCCTTGTCAAAATAGTAACGCGAAGCGATGCCAATTCCGTTTCCGTTGGCTGTTACGTGAAATTGATTGAGATAGAATTCGAGAATCTGTTGTTTGGAGTACATCCTCTCGATCTGGAGAGCACGAATCATTTCCTTGAACTTGCGCCGGAAGGTCCTTTCCCGACGCCCCATGATATTCTTCACTGTTTGCTGGGTGATGGTGGACGCGCCCCGTTTAAAACGAAAACCCGAAAGGACACCGTCCATGACAGCGTCGGCGATAGCGATCGGATCAATACCGACATGTTGATAGAAGTTCTTATCTTCTGAAGCGACCATGGCTCGAATCATGTGAGCCGGGATGTCGTCAATCTTGACGTATTTTCTATGTTCGCTGTCAAAGAAACTGCCGAATCGCGTTTCTTCATCGTCGGCGAAGATAATCGTCTCTTCGTTGATTCTTGCAAGAATCGTCGATTTCTTGAGTTCCTCGGTGTCGCCGAAGAACACTTGATAAGCGACGACGGCGCCAATACCAACCATTCCGGACAAGAAGGCGACAAGGCCCACGATGACATAAAAATTGAGATTATTTTTTATTTTTGTAATGAAAAACTGTTGTTGATCGCCGAACATTGACCCCACTCTTATCGACAACACGAGGACTGAAAAATATTGTCCTAGTGTACCACCAGATTATCGGCTTTGCCGCATTAAAAAAATCCACAGCACGAGCTCGAGCGCCTCGCTCTCATCTTTTACATGAGAATATTTGACGATCTGAAAAAATCCCCAAATGGCAAGAGCTCATTTGGGGATTTCTTACGAAATATCAAATTCGTTATTTTGCTTTCGCAACAGTATCTTTTAGAACTGCACCTGGCTTAAACACAGGAACGGTTCTCGCTGGAATCTTGATCGTCTTTCCAGTTTGTGGGTTGCGGCCGGTGCGAGCTTTTCTTTTTGCAGTAGTAAAAGTTCCGAAGCCAACCAATTTGATGCCTTCGCTCTTCTTAATGTTTTTTTCGATAGTGGTAAGTAACGCAGTTAACCAACGATCGCTTTCCGCTTTCGTCGTCTTTGTTTGGTTAGCCAATTCTTCAACTAACTCAGCTCGGTTCATGCAAGTCTCCTTCAAAAAAATTTCAAATGAAAAAAAGTACTATATATTTGTTAACCTGAAATCCGTGATGTGGCAAGCATTTCCTGTTTTTTTATTTTATTTTTTCGCGAATAAATCTATTGTTGCACATCAACAAAACTGGGCCGCACGTGAGCACCAAAGACCTACACCACCTTCAAAATCTCAAAGACGCATTCAACAAGAATTGGAACGAAATCATTGCTGAGCAATATCCAACTGAAACTCGCTTGCATAGCGCATGTCGCTATGCGCTTGCCGGAGAGGGCAAAAGAGTACGTCCGCTTCTCGTTCTTTTGTGGAATCAATTCTGTAGCGGCAAATTGACAGACGCTTTCCCTCTCGCCACGGCCGTGGAATTTGTGCACACATACAGTCTTGTCCATGACGATCTTCCTTGTATGGACGACGACAATCTCCGCAGAGGACGTCCCACTGTTCATATTCAGTATGACGAGCACACCGCTGTTCTCACCGGTGACGCTTTACTGTCCGACGCATTTGGGATTCTTGCCAAAAAAACTTATAGTCCTCACATAAACGCAAAAAACATTGTCGCGATGGTTCAGGTCTTGAGCACAGCGATCGGCAGCGACGGAATGGTGCAAGGACAGGATTGGGATATGTCCAACAGCAACGATAAAAATGGCGTCGATGAAGTCGAGCGCATCCATCACTACAAAACGGGAAAGCTTATCGAAGCAAGTTGCGTGTTGGGCGCAATTTCCGCGGGTGCCCGCGAAAAACAAATAGAGACCGCTTCAGCGTTCGGCAGGAATTTGGGTCTTTGTTTTCAGATCCAAGACGACCTTCTCGATAGAACAACGCAAACGGGAAAATCCGCGGGCAAGGATGCGGCGCAGAACAAGACGACTTTCGGAACCTTGTTGTCTGCGGAGGATGCCGAGAAAAAGGTTCGCTCGCTAGCTGAGAATGCACTCGCTTCCCTGGAGAAGGAAAATCCTTTTACGCCGGTCATGGCGGCGTTTGTAAAGCAGTTGATGGAACGAATGAAGTAACGTGCCATGCCTCTGCTCTCTTCTTTTCGCGCCTCCATCCTTCCGCGTCTCCGCGTTAAATTGAGTAAACACGGGTACAATCCTATGCCTATCCTACTCATAAACCTCTTTTAACGCGGAGACGCGGAAGGATGGAGGCGCGGAAGGACGGAAGGCGCGGCGTGGATGAGGCCGCAGTTCGTTGACAATCGCAATTTCCATCTAGCCCTATTTCCTCGTCCTTTGTATTATAGGGAACAACAATCCTATCAATCACTTGGTTATGGTTAGTCATATGCGTAAAATGAGCCGGCCTTGCTTCTCTCGTTTGTCTTCTTTGGTGTTTGGAGCTGTTCTCATCGCAGCCAACGCTGAGGCGAAGATCTATCAAAGTTTCGCTGACGTCGCCGAAAAGGCTCTTCCAGGTGTTGTGAACATTCGGACAACACAATTTATCAAACGGCAAGACGGATTCATGGATCCTTATGAATTCTTCCTTCAAGGGGGCAACCCGGCTGCACGCGCAAACCATTCCTTGGGGACAGGCGTTATCGCGGATAAGAGCGGATTCATTTTGACGAACAATCACGTCATTCAAGGCGCGAACATTATCGATATCCTTTTTGTCGACAAGAAGAAAAAAGTTCGAGCAAAGGTTATCGGCGCCGACAGAAAGACTGACCTCGCGCTCCTCAAGATTCCGGCATCTGCCGATCTCGAAGCTTTGGAGTTTGGCGACAGCGACGCGCTCCGAGTTGGCGACATCGTGCTTGCGATAGGCAACCCATTTGGTTTTGCTCACACGGTCACGAGCGGCATCATCTCCGCAAAAGGCCGGGTCCTCGGCACAGGACCTTACGACTCGTTTTTGCAAACAGACGCTACTATTCATCCAGGCAACTCGGGCGGGCCGCTTATCGATGTGCGCGGTAGAGTTATCGGAATTAATACCGCGGTAAGTCGGGAAGGCTCTGGAATCGGGTTTGCAATTCCTATCAATATTGTCAAAGACGTCTTCAGCGATCTTAAGAAGCACGGCAAAGTAAATCGGCCGTGGCTTGGTATCGTCGGCAAAAACATTATCTCGCAAGACGAAATTTCAGACGAATATGATCCGTCGGGCGTGTACGGAGTTATTGTCGACAACCTCGTCGTTGGCGGCCCCGCGCACAAGAGCGGCATCAAAATCGGCGATCTCATCATGGCGGTAAACGACGAAAAAGTTAGCGATCTAAATATGTTACAGAGAAAAGTCCACAACAAATCGCCGTCCGACCAAATTCGACTCAAAATTTACCGCCGGACAAAGGGCTTCATGAACTTAAATGTTTCGTTGTCGGTTATTCCCCCAGAAAAAGATCTGCCGGAAGAGAAAGACCTTTTTTAAGCTCATTGTTACCGATATACTCCCGCAGTCGTTATCGTAGCAAAAAGAGGTACTTGAATGATGAATGATCAGCAGACCATTAACGTGTTTAAAGGTCTTATCATAGACGCCGTTGACGCGGCTGCCAGCGGCCACCCCGGCGGCCCCATGTCCAGCATGGACTTCACCTATCTTCTGTTTACAGAATATCTGCGATTTGATCCAACCGATCCAGATTGGATGGGACGTGACCGCTTCGTGTTGAGCGCCGGCCATAGCTCCATGCTTCTTTACACCATGTTATTGGGACAAGGTTTCATCAATCTCGACGACATTAAAAAATTCCGCCAGCTCGGATCAAGAACGCCCGGCCACCCCGAAAACTTTATGACGCCCGGCGTCGAATGTACCACGGGTCCGCTTGGACAAGGCGCAAGCATGTCGGTGGGAATGGCTCTGGCGGCAACGCATTTAGGAGCGAAACTTGATCCATCCCTATTTAACCAAAGAATTTGGGCGGTGTTGGGGGACGGTTGCATTCAAGAGGACGTCACTCTCGGAGCTGCTTCACTCGCTGGTCACCTGGGCCTGAACAACCTGGTTTGGTTTTTTGACTCAAATCGCATTCAGATCTCGGGCGACGTCGCTCGCGCGCAGTCCGACGACGTGCAAAAAATCTTCGAAGGTTTCCACTGGGACGTTATCGAAATCGACGGTCACGACCATAACGCCTTGCGTAAGACACTCGACAAAGCCGTGGACCTAAAGTCGCGAAAAAAGCCGCTGTTGATCATCGGCAATACGACGATCGGTAAGGGAGTTTACTCGATGGAAGGGAGCGCCAAAACTCACGGCGCGCCGTTACCTAAGGACGAAAGGGTTCAGACGCGCAAAAAGCTGGGCCTGCCTGATACGGCGTTTTATTTGTCACAGGACGCTCTTACGCAATTTCGCCGCAACTTTGGCGTTCGCGAAAAAGAAGCCAAGGAATGGCAAAAGACCCTTGAAAACAAGCTTGAGAAGGATCCCAAATTTAGAACTGCCTTCGGCCAATACTTCAGCAACGGCAAAGATCTAAATCTTCCGCAGTTGCAGTGGGACCCCAGCAAACAACTTGCAACGCGCAACGCGTTTGGCGAATTGCTGACGCATTGGGCGCCCCATGTTCCGGGCCTCGTGGGCGGCAGCGCCGACCTAGAGCCGTCCAACATGACGGAAGATTTTGCTGCACTCGTCAAAGATTTTTCGAAAGAAAACAGAAGCGGTCGCAACATTGTCTTCGGCGTGCGGGAGTTTCCCATGGCGGCCATTTGCAACGGAATCGCGCTTTTTGGCGGCCTCACACCGTTCGGCGGCACATTCTTAACCTTCTCGGATTATGCCCGCAACGGCATACGAATGAGCGCCATCCAGAAGGTTCGCGTTCTTTACGAATTTACCCATGACTCGTTCTATCTCGGAGAAGACGGCCCGACGCACCAGCCGGTCGAACATGTGATGTCTCTCAGACTCATCCCCGATCTCTATGTGATGCGCCCGGCCGACGCTTACGAAACCCAGGCCTGTTTTGAAATGGCTCTTCAAATACAAGCTCCTACCGCCATGTGCTTGAGCCGACAAAAGCTGCCTATACTTCCCGTCGACAAGACAGCTGTCGCCAAGGCGAAGAAAGGGGCCTATGCGGTGATCGAATGTGAGAATCCGGATTATGTCATACTAGCGACAGGCAGCGAGGTTTCGTTGGCCCTCAAGGTTGCGCAGAAGCTTGGCCCCAAAGTTCAAGTCGTCAGCATGCCTTGCATTGAGCTTTTTGACGAGCAGCCGGAATCTTATAAATCGAAGGTTATTCCCCCGCGGTGCAAAAAACGTATTTCGATCGAGGCTGGCGTAACCTGGGGATGGCAAAAATACACGAAGGGTGGCGGTCTCAATATCGGTCTTGATCATTTTGGTCACAGCGCAGCTTATCAAGATCTCGAAAAAGAATATGGGTTTACTGTTGAGTCAGTCCTTGAGAGAATAAGGAGTCACAATTTTGAGGAGTGACCCATGAAGTTGAAAATGCGCAAGGCGGCGGTACTGGGATCAGGGGTTATGGGATCACAGATTGCCGCTCTCCTCGCAGCCGCGGGAATCAAAACGCACCTCCTAGACCTGCCGTCACAAGAACCACCAAAAGATCCTAAACAAGCAAAAATCGTCGGTAAGAACATTCGTTCGGCCCGGGCGATTCTTGCGCTGGAAGGGCTGAAAACCCTTAAGCCTTCACCCATCATGCATCAAAAGGTTTTCGACAGACTCATACCGGGGAACTTCGAGGACGACATTTCCGTACTGTCCGAGGTCGATTGGGTTATCGAAGCGGTTGTCGAAGATCCAAAGATCAAAGAAAAGATGGTCAAGCTGATCAAGGCCCATGCGCGTAAAGACATTCCTATTACGACAAACACCTCGGGTCTTTCCATAAAGTCCATCTGCAAAGACGACGAGCACTTCGCGCGGCAATTCTTCGGAGTCCATTTTTTTAATCCGCCCCGCTATATGAAGCTCGTCGAGATTATCCCGCACGACATGGTCGACATGAAAATCGTCCTCGGGCTTACGCAGTGGATTAGCGAAACACTCGGCAAAGGCATCGTGTTTGCAAACGACACCATCAACTTTGTCGGCAACCGCATCGGCGTCTTTGCGATCCAATCCGTGCTCAAGCACATGGAAGAATTCGACCTAAATATCGAGACCGTTGACGAACTCACCGGCCCGCTTATGGGACGCGCCAAGTCCGCGACCTTCCGCACAATGGACGTTGTCGGCATCGACGTTTTTGCGCACGTTGCCCGTAATGTCTACGAACTTGTACCGGATGATCCTTACCGAGAGATGTTCGCTATTCCCCCTTGGATCCAAACTCTCATCAAGAAGGGGCATCTGGGACAAAAGGCGAACTCTGTCGGCATGTACAAAAAAGAAAAGCTGCCCAACGGCAAAAGCGAAATTCTAGCCTATCGACCGAAAACGGAAAGCTACGAGCCTCTTAACGTCACAGCGACCGCCTTCATCGAGAAGCACGAACGCGAAAGGAACCTTTTTACTCGCCTGGAAAATATCTTCGCTGAGGACAACCAGATCGCCAAGTTCATGTGGGCTTGCTTCAAAGACCTCTTTTCCTATTCCAGCTTGCTCTTATCCAACATAGCCAACGGTCAAACTCTCGCCCTCGATTCTGCTATGAAATGGGGCTTCAATTGGCAAACGGGTCCGTTCGAAACCTGGCAAGGCGTCGGATTTGACAAGATTTTGGCCCGCATGCAAGCCGAAGGCGTCAAAGTTCCGTCCTGGTGCCAAAAAGGGTTGCAGTTTTATAAGCCCAATCCTAATTCCATCGAATGGCAAGCGCGTGGTCCAGAACAGCAGTGGGATGCGAACGCCAAGCAGGCTGCAAAAATTGATCGCCAGCCTCATGTTTATCATTTGCCCAAATTTCAAAACAAGGACGACAAGCGCGTCGTGCTCTCAACCCCAAGCGTTAGCCTTGTGGATATTGGAGACGGCGTCGCCTGCTTAACGTTCCACTCCAAAATGAATGCCGTCAATACGGAGATTCTCAATTTTGGATTTAAGGCAGTCGATCACGTCGCGAAAAACTTTGACGGTATGCTTATCGCTAACGAAAATGACTCGGCCTTCTCCGCCGGAGCCGACCTTAAAGAGATCACGTCGTTTATCGAAAAATCGGACTGGAATTCCATCGAATCGATGTTGAAGAACTTCCAAGGATTGACGCAAGCGGTAAAATTCGCGCCGTTTCCAACTGTTGCTTGCGCGCATGATCTTGTGCTCGGCGGAGGCTGCGAATTCGCCATGCATACGTCGCGGCAGATTGTTGCCGGAGAAACCTACGCCGGTCTCGTGGAAATTGGCGTTGGACTCCTACCTGCCGGCGGGGGCACTAAAGAATTGGCGATCCGAGCGTACAACTACGCTGCAATGGGCGAAAAAGCTGATCCGATGCCGTTCCTTCAAAAGGCTTTCTTCCTGATAGGAATGGCAAAAGTTTCGACATCCGGGTATGAAGCCGTCGAGATGGGTTTGCTGCCGAATACCGCCACTGTCACACTCTCTAAAGACCACCTCGTTCACCGAGGCAAGCTGCGACTGCTCAATATTCTCGAAGTCGGTTACGAACCAAGATCGGCGGAAACGCGCATTCAGGTCGTTGGCGACCCGGGAATTCAAACCTTCAAAATGATTCTGTACAACATGGTGCAGAGCCGCCTTATCTCGGAATACGACGCCTTTATCGGCGAGAAAATCGCGACGATCCTTTGCGGTGGTCCGGTCGATTCGGGGCAGCTTGTCACAGAGGCCTATCTTCTGCAGTTGGAACGAGATCTCTTCGTCGAGCTCTGCCATCAGAAGAAGACCCAAGACAGAATCTTACACATGTTGAAAACCGGCAAACCTTTACGCAATTAAAAACCGAGGTGACACTATGGAACAAGTTTACGTTGTAGGCGCAGTCCGCAGTCCAGTTGGCAAAGCGCTGCGAGGAGCCCTTACCCATAAGCGACCTGACGAGCTTTGCGCCGAAATCATACGCGCGCTCTTGCAGAAAGTTCCTGGCCTCGATCCTTCGCTCATCGAAGACACCATTGTCGGGTGCGCGATGCCCGAGGCCGAGCAAGGCATGAACATGGCCCGCTTTGCGGTGCTCTTGGCCGGGCTACCGGTCACGGTCCCCGGGGTCACCGTGAACAGATTTTGCAGTTCGGGTCTTCAAACGATTGCTATGGGCGCCCATCAAATCATGGCGGGCGGTGCGGACTGCATTTTGGCAGGCGGAAGCGAATCCATGTCCTTGGTTCCCATGATGGGCAATAAAGTCGTCGTCAGCCGTGAGATCATGGAGGGCGGCCACGCCGATTATTATCTGGGCATGGGACTCACCGCTGAAAATGTCGCGACGGAGTACAAGATCAGCCGCGAAGACCAAGACCAGTTTGCTTATCATTCACACAGGAAAGCCATCGAAGCGCAGAAAAAGGGCTGGTTCAATGAAGAAATTGCCCCTGTGAACGTTGTTCGCCGCGCTTTCGACCCCAAAGGCGCTGTTGCCGCGAGCGAAACGCTTTTTAAAGAAGATGAAGGACCGCGCGCTGACACAAGCGTGGAGGCCCTAGCAAAACTGCCCGCGGCTTTTCGCACGGGCGGAAGCGTCACCGCTGGCAACACCTCTCAAATGTCAGACGGCGCCGCCATGTGCCTTCTTGTATCCGAAAGCTTCTTGAAGCGTCACAAATTAGAACCCATCGGTCGTTTTGTGGGATTCGCAGTATCCGGCGTCGAGCCTCGCGTCATGGGAATCGGACCCATTACCGCCATTCAGAAGGCGCTGAAGAAAGCCAACCTCACGCTGAAGGACATTCAGCGAGTCGAACTTAATGAAGCTTTTGCCGCCCAAGCCCTCGCCGTTCTCCGGTCTTTGGACCTCAATCCGGAGATTGTGAATCCAACGGGCGGCGCGATAGCGCTAGGCCACCCCCTCGGCGCGACCGGAGCGAAACTTACCGCCACCCTTCTTGCCGGCATGAAACGAGACAAACAGAAGTACGGCATCGTTTCCATGTGTATAGGAACGGGAATGGGAGCCGCGGGTATTTTTGAAAATTTACAAACCCGATAGATTTGCTTACAATAAGAGACAACAATCGGAAAAAGTCATGTCACCAGCAAAACCAAAAATTCTCATCGTAGACGACGAAGTCGATATCTGTGACATGATGAGTTTCACTTTCCAGAACTACGGCTACGACAGCTTCGTCGCTTACGACACCGACGAAGCACTGAAACTCATTTCCCAACAAGAATTCGACGTCGTACTCAGCGACATTCGCATGCCCAAAGGCGGAGGAATCCGCCTCCTCGAAGAGATCAAAAAAAAGAACACCAAACTTCCCAAAGTCTTTCTCATGACAGGCTACAGCGACAGCCCCGTCGACGAAGCCCTCACCAAAGGCGCCGAAGAAGTTTTCGCCAAACCGATGAAGATCAAAGAAATCGTCGACAAACTCTCAAAGTCGATTAGCTTTCAACCGAAGAAATAAATTAACCAGCGCAGCAGAAGGTCTTTCTGCGCCTCCATTATTCCGCGCTTCCGCGTTAAAACAAGAGATCGCGGAAACGCTGAGGTTTGGGAGACGCTGAAAGGATATCGTCGGGGGATCTCCTATGCTGTCCAGGTGTTTTCACCGTAATGTCCCGAAATTTCACCACTCCTGGAATGGTGAAATTCCGGAACATATCTTATTTGCCACAAAACCTTTTCCAAACGCATGCTCTGCGTGAAGCCTATTATGAGCCCGACACAAAAGTCTAACGTTCGTAGGATCATCAGAACGCCCGCCAAGAGCAAAAGGAATCTTATGGTCGTACTCGAGATATTTCCTTTCCCCGCAGCGATGCCCGTCGCTTGTCGTGAATGTGCACTGGCCCCGGTCTCGTTTCCAAACTATAGATTTGACCGCTTGGGGAATATAGCGGGTTTGGTTGAGGCTTTTCGTCTTTCACCGACGGCTTCTTTGTGGCCTTAGGTTTTGTTCGAGCGGGCTTTTGACGTTCCGCCTTTCGCTCAGGATCGTGCCGATCTAGGTACTCTTCGCAGAGCGAGTTGATCACCGCTTCAAGATTTCCGTCAGAGCATTTTCCTTTTGCCAGTTCCTTCACTTTCTTGAGTTTTTTATGAAGTGCTTCGCCTGCGCTGAACTTGATATGTACGCGAGTCTCCGTGAGGTATGAGACTTTGTCAGGCTTCCCATGTGCATGTGGTGAGATAGCGTATAGACGCCTTGCTTCGACTTCCGCCAGATAATCGAGAAACTGCATCAACGTCGTGCGTTCGTGGGCTGCAATTTTCTTTAGATTGTTTGTGATCGTTGAGTCGGAAAGATGGGACAACGAATTCATGGTGTGCTCCTCTGTTATGGAGGCGATATTAGCATGCGTTTTTTTGACGTTCGAATTTGGCTTCTATTGTGCGAAAGCGGCTCTGGGCAAAGCTTGCAATGGTTGCGGGGATTCCAGTGTTTTGAGGACAAAGAGAGATGTACTTGAATCGGTTTTAAGGGTCATTTGATGTATCGCCTTTGCAATCATAGAGAAACCTGTCAAGTCCAAAATTGGAACTTGAATGTCCCAAAATTTCACCATTCCGGGAGTGGTGAAATTTCGGGACACTCGCGAGAAATCCTTCGCTTCGCTCAGGATGACGGCTGGCCGCTACGATAACGGCTTGCTGATCGGAGGGCGGCTTGTTGTTCGGAGGGCGCCTCAATTGTTCGGATCGCCTCAATTGTTCGGATCGCATCTTGTTGCTTGTTGTTCGGATCGCGGCTTGTTTGTTCGGATGGCGGCTTGCCGTTTCGTGGTAACTCAAGTATCTTCACATTAAACATACATCAACTTTGATCAGAGCGAATAATATGTGGATTGCAAGGGCATTCGGTTTATTGGCAATAGCGCTAGTCGGGAATTTAACGATGGATCATTCGATGGCAGGAGAACGCGTAAACACGGACTTGACTCGGGAGGTCGTGAAGGTATTGGATCAGTTCCATGGAGCAGCCGCTAAGGCTGACGGAGCTACGTATTTCGGCTTATTCGCGCCGCAAGGCGTTTTTATCGGGACCGATCCCGGTGAGCGGTGGACGGTAGAAGAATTCAAAAAGTACGCGGAGCCGCATTTTGCAAAGGGCCAAGGTTGGACCTACGTGGCCAAAACTCGGCATGTCGATATTTCGCCTTCCAAGGATGTTGCCTGGTTCGACGAGCTGCTGGACAACAAATCGTACGGGGTATGCCGCGGGACTGGTGTCCTTCTGAAGCTTAACGGTGCGTGGAAAATTTCGCAGTACCATCTGACCATTCCAATTCCCAACGAGCTTGCCTTGGACACGGTGAAGGCTATTCGGGGACAAAAATAATTGTAGTTTTGTTGGGGATCTGTTCGAGATGCTTCGGCCCATCACAGGATGATGGTTCGCTTGGCTGGAGCATTAATATAAATTTACTTTATTTTGCTTGCCATTTTTTTCTTTCTAATATATAGTATATTCACATTAGGAGGAAATCATGAAGATTTCGAAGGAAGATAAGCTCAAAACTCGCGCTGCCATCGTGGATGCGGCTGTAGCCATTATCGAGAGCAAAGGCTACAAGGCGGCGACCATGAAGGACATTTCGCAGAAGGCCGGGATTGCCGATGCGACGATCTATAAGTATTTTGCCACAAAAGAATCTATTTTTTTTGGTTATCTTGACTTAAGGACCGACGATTTAGTCGACAAGCTCAAGGCGATCAAGGATTTCCAGAATTATACCCTCAAAGAGCAACTGCATGCGGTGCTCGATACCTTCTTTCAGCAAACCAAAAATGAAAAAAAGTTTCTTAAGCTTGCCTATGATTACATGTTTACCAACATCTGCCTGAGTATCGACTCAGAGGCGAAAATGGCCAAGAAGAAGTTCACGGCCATATTTGCTGACTTGCTCGACGCGGCGATTGAAGCGGAAGAGATTCCTGACATCCCGTTCAGGTCGTTTGTCGTGGAATTGTTCTGGGAATACCTTGTTGGCGTGACTTACTACTGGATCAACGATGATTCAAAGAATTCCGATGCCACAACTCAATTGATCGACAAGAGCCTTGACGTTACCGTCGCGCTTTTGCAAAGCCGAATCATGTCGACCGCCTTTGACCTCGGCAAGTATTTGGTTCGCGAGCATCTTCTTTCCAAAATATTTAATCCAAGCAAAAAGGCGCAGTCGATCGCCAAAATAAAACGCAGCTTATTTGGAGGTGACGAATGAGCGATGACGTTCCACTCTCCAAATCCAAGCGAGCGAAGACGGCCGGTCTAACGATGACGAAGGTGGCCGGCAAGAAGCTTAAGTTAGCCTGCAAACGCCCGTTCATGAGCAAGCAAAAATTTGAGAACGCCCAGTCTCAATCCGACAAGGAAATCGCATCGACAATTTTCGAGGCCGCGTCATCGTTAAGAGGAGCAGCGCTCAAGATATTGCAGTTCCTGAGCCTCGAAGTCGATGTATTACCCGACGCTTATCGTAAAGAATTTGCCAAAACCCACTACAAGGTTCCGCCGTTGAGTCGAGTCATCGTTCGCAAGACTCTCCAGGACGCATTTGGTAAACTCCCCGACGAATTGTTCAAGGCCTTCGACGAAGTTCCCTTTGCTGCGGCTAGTCTCGGACAGGTTCACAAGGCAACGACGATCGTAAAAGGTCAGGAAGTCGCAGTTAAGATTAAATACCCCGGCATTGCGAAAGCCGTTGAGAACGATATTCGACTCGCAAAACAAGTGATTCTGCCCTTTTTCAAAGATACCTTTATTGGAAGCGCCATTGCAGAAGTCGAACAGCGTCTCGAAGAAGAGCTGGACTACGAAAAAGAATTCCAGACCACGCAATGGTTTCACGACAATATCGGCGGTTTTGGCGTCGCCCTCCCACGCCCCATCAAAGAATTTTCCAGCCAAGAAGTACTCACGACCACGCTGCAAAAAGGAATGCACCTTGCGGAATGGCTCGCCATGAATCCGCGACAGGCGGAACGAAACGTCGCCGCGCAGGCCATGTACGATTTTTTCATGCGCCTTCTCTTCAAACACGGCCGAATTCATGCGGATCCAAACCCCGGCAATTACCTGCTCCACGCCGACGGCAGGGTGGGATTAGTCGACTTCGGCTGCGTAAAAACATTCGACCCGGCATTCACCGAGACTATAAGACAGATCTTCAACGCGCATATTCAGAACGACGACCTCAGGGCACGCGAACACTATCGTCTTCTGGGTATCGACGTCGACCATGAGATTTACGAGAAATACGTCATTCCATTTGGCGAGTGGATCGCCTTACCTTTCCAAAGTCGTGCCTTCGACTTTGGCGCCAACAAGGACTATTGCTCTCAAGGCGTTCGGATCTTTCGAGAACTATTGCAACAAAAGGCGTTCGGCAAGTTCAACGTCAACGTTCTCTTTATGAATCGCAACTTTTACGGCCTGTACCGCATTTTTGAAATGATGAAAGCGCAGGTCGTGATGACAAACGAATGGATCCAACCACAAACAAAATGAGGAGAGTTTCTATGGTTCTTAACAACGGCAACAAAAGACGTGCATTTGCAACGACTAGCGTATCCGCCCTTTTGGGCCTCCAGGCCTGCGGCGCCATGGTGTCCGATGCCGAAAAGCGGGAAAGACAAGAAAACGCTTTCGACGTTTCTGGAGAATACACGGCCGAAAAAGCCAAAGGTTCGGACATCGACATGAAGTTCAGCATTGTCAACGAAAGCGGCCGCCATAATATACTGGCAACGGTTGAACGTACGGGACTAACTCCCGAAGAATCGTCATTGCTTGAGAGCTACGACGTAGATCCCCAGCAAGTTGCTGCGCATTTTATTGACACACCTACGGTTCTCGGCCGAGGTTCCAACTCCGAACTCCAGGGCGGAGAAAACGTATCTGACGACTTTGGCACGAGCACGCGATTTAGCGTGTGTTCCGAAACATTTAGGTATAACAGTAAGCGTGAAGTTTACTATTGCCTCAACGGCTCCATGCGTAAAGATCAAAAGCCGGTCAGCGGGGAATACGCGATGTTCCTTGTGATCAAGGAGGAACGTGAAGTTGAAGAAGACGGAAAAAAGGTAATGGAAGAAACTTCGGATACAAAAAAGGTGGACTTCGCGTATTCCTCCGAAACCAGATCTTCTTTTTATAAGCAATACATTGGACAATGGAGTGGGACGATTCACGATGTCTCGGAGGAGCTTTTGGGTGCTACGATTTTTACCAAGATCATCATCCAGGAAACAGCCGGCGCCAAAGAAGAAGACAGCACCTTTTCTCTGAGTCCTCTCGAAGCAGGGACACTGACCCTAGGCGACGAAGTCTTTACCTATACTCCGGCAAACAATCAGTATCCCATCGCCGATTTAAACCAAACTGAATTTCCCACTGTCACTATGGCTTTTGAAAGCCCCACTAAGAAGCAAATATTGTTTGTAGGGCAGATATGGAGCCTCGGCGACTTCACGGGTTCGCTTCTCTTGCTCGACGGCGATCAAGAAGAAGGTCTAGGCAGTTTCATGCTGAAGAGAGATTGAGTATTTGATCGCTCCCTTCACAGGCAGGTCCGGGTCGTCTATGAAGTAGACGGGAATCTTTCGAAGGGTTGTTTCCAAACGACCCTTTCGGAAATATCCGCTCAAGAAGCGTTTGCGATCGATCAAAGGCGCAACTTTACTCAGGAACCCTCCGCATAAATAGAGTCCGCCGTAGGGCAACAAAGTCACGGCCAGATCAGACGCCTTCCCGGCCAGGATATCGCCGAATACTTGAACGGCTTCGTGGCAAATGGGATCACCGTTCCTTGCCCGATCGGTAATGTGGCGTGCGGAGTAGGTCTCACCTCCGCCAACCTTCGCCGTTTTTTCGCTGAGAAAGTTATGAATTCGCGGCAAGGCAGAGCCCGAACACACGCTTTCATAACTCACATGCCCCAAATTCTCCCACACCCACTGTAAGAGTTCGACCTGCACTGGCTCTCTCGGCGCAAAAGTGCAATGTCCCCCCTCGGACGGGAACGCGCAGTACCCTCGATCAACTGGAACAAGAAACGACTCTCCTAGCCCCGTACCGACCGCAATAACAGCCTTTACACCGCGGACTTCGGCATCAACCTGATGCCATGCCTGCATCCCGTCAGACGGGTATCCTGGAATCGCATAAGCGAGCGCCTCAACATCGTTGAGAAGTCTTACGTTTCCATAGCCGAAGCGTCGCTGTAAATCGGCGGCGCTGATAAGCCACGGAAGATTCGTCAGTCGAACGGTTTGGTCTTGAATTGCGCCCGCCACGGCGAAGCACGCTGCCGTCGTTCTCTGTTCGAGATCTCGCACGAAAGACTCGACAACGTCCTCAAGAGAGGAAAAGTCCTTGTTCAAAAAAATCTTCTGTTTGGTCACCGACTTGGCTTTAGAATCAAAATATGCCAAGGTCGATTTCGTTCCGCCTATGTCTCCTACCAAAAAATGCATCAGCTTGCTTGCCCTTGTGACGGAAGGGGAATGAGATCCGTCAAGAAAGAAGGAAAATCAACTCCGCTGTCGAGATAATACTTGGCATAAGCGTTCTGCTGCCCCATATGAATCGAGATATTCTTGTCGCGAAGAGTTTTGTACATGTCTTCATCCGTCGTATCGTCGCCGATCGTTATGAGGGAAAAATCGCTTTCGTTTCCTTGCCTAACCACGTGCTCCACGGCAAAGCCTTTATGCGCCATGGCCGGCTTTACCTCGACCATCTTACGACCATGGTAAACGGCATAAGACGTATTCTGCAAGAGAAGATGCAACGAGCTTACAAGTTCTTTAGCTTGCCAGCTCGCGAAAACCGGCTCTGACTCCCGGTAATGCCACACAAAACTCGTTTCCTTGACCTCAACATGGGAGGCCGCCACGAATCCTTTGTAGAAGTTCAACAAGTTGAGAATCTCTCGCCTCACTTCAGGTGACTCTTCGAACGCAAACATTTCTTGCCAAGTATTCTCACCCTTTCGGCAAAAATAGGCCGCGTGTTCCGCAAAAATATTGACCGGAAGACCGAAAAAATATTGTTCGCAAAAGTCTCTCGGTCGACCCGTCACAACCGTCACCTCGAGACTCTCGCAACGCCCTATTCGCGCCAGTGACGCTTGAACTTCCGCTGAAGGAATAGCGAGTTCCGGTCTCCTGGCAATAGGAGTAAGCGTCCCGTCGTTGTCCAGAAACATATAACATTTCGACGCAAGGACCACCGAACTACGGATATGACCAAGCGTCGCGGGATCGATTCTTTGGGATGTCTGCCGTACCGTCGAAGTGTGATTCGACCACGAGACCATGAAACGATCAGCCCAAGCTACATTGTCGTAAGTTTTAACCCGCGCGCGCAAAGTTAGCATCTTACTTCGGCGCAACTCCCGTCTCATAGTCACCGCTTGAAAGATGGCATTGCTTACACTTCGTATATCGAAAGGGTTAACAAGGATAGCCTCTCCCATTTCGGCGCTAGCTCCGGCAAATTCGCTCAAAATCAACACGCCGTCCTCGTTCGTTCTTGCCGCAACGTATTCTTTGCAAACGAGATTGAGGCCATCGCGCAATGGCGTGACGATAGCAACGTCAGCTGCCCGATAGAGGGCGAATAAGTCCTCTTGCGAAACGCTTCTGTAAAGATACTGCACGGGACTGTACCCCGGCATTCCGAATTCCCCGTTGATTTGCCCGACAAGTCGTTCTACTTCTGCCTTAAGGTCACCGTATGTCGGAATGTCTGCGCGCGACGGGACACAAAGCTGCAGCAGAACCGTCCTGCCGACAAACGCAGGATATTTCCTCAGGAATTCGCCGAAGCCCCGGATTTTCTCCAAAATTCCCTTGCTGTAATCAAGTCGGTCAACGCCCAACAGGAGAATCTCGGTCTTGAGATCTCTAAGGATACGGTTCTGCTCCTGTTGTTCGGCCATGATGGTTTGTATCGCTTCGTAATCGATACCAAGCGGATGTACCCCCGCCTTGATTGTATGCCCGGGGTAATGAATTTCGTCGATGTGAACCTCGTGCCCCAGAAGACGCGAGACACACAGGAGGAAGTGCCCCATATAATCGTAATTATGAAATCCGATGTAGTCGGCTCCCAGAAGACCTTCCAGGAGTTCCTTGCGAACTGGCATCATCCGGAAAATTTCATAGGCCGGGAAAGGGATGTGATGAAAATAAGCGATTCGCAAATCTTTCCGGCTCTGTCGAAGCAACGACGGAAGCAACATCAGCTGGTAGTCGTGGACCCATACCAAATCCCCGGGGTTAGCAACTTCCAAGACCTTCTCCGCGAATCGTTCGTTCGCTTTCTTATAGGCATTCCAATCTTCAAAAGAGAAGTTCATTGCCTCGGGAAAGTAATGAAACAGCGGCCAAACGGCCCCGTTACTGGTGCCGTGATAATACCGGTCGTACATAGATTTGCCCACTTCAACCGTGACTAAGCGTCTGCGTCGAAGATCTTCACTGAGTTCGGAGAATCCGTTGTCGTCCGAAAACACGCCGGCATGGCCAACCCACAAGACATTTTCCCGCTCATAAACACTGCGCAAGCCCGTAACGAGACCACCGGAGCTCGGTTGAGCAACGAGCTGATCATTCGCACGTGTTACGGTTACCGGAAGGCGGTTCGAAACGATGATCAACGTTTGACTTCTGTACATTTGCGCCTCCTGAAACCAAAACATCTACGAAAGATGTGAAAACGAAAAATAACCGCTTCCAAAGTCCGAAGGCGCCAATGCGAATGCGGTATTGATGAGGCCTACATGCGAATAGGTTTGAGGGAAGTTCCCCCAAAGTTCTTTTGTCCTTGGATTCAAATCCTCGCTTAGTAATCCGAGATGATTAGAGCTCGAGATCAGTTTTTCGAAAAGCTCGGTGGCTTTCTCCCTTTCGCCAATGCGTGCGTACGCCTCGGCAAGCCAAAACGAACACAATATAAATGCGTTGTCAGTCCTTCCAAAGTCGTCCGACACGCGATAACGATAAATAAAGCCGTTATCCGCATTAAGGTCTTGAGCGATGGCGAGAACATGCTGTTTGGCACGCGGATCTTTTGGATTGATGAACCCTAAGTTGACGGCCATAAGAAGAGACGCATCAAGGTGACGCGAGCCGCTCGCTTGGGTGAAGGCTCCGATCGATTCATTCCAACATTTTTCGTTGAGAATCATGGCCGCTCGATTCCTCAATCTCTCAGACCTGGTGGTGATCTCGGGGTCGTGGACAGCTTTGCCAATGTGGTAGGCGACCGATGCCCCCAACCAATGCATAAGGAGCGTGAAACTGTGAAGCTGCGCTATCCCGCGAAACTCCCACAAACCCGCGTCCTCGCGCTCAAGCGTTTCTTCGATCTTGTCCAGAAGCTTGCGGACAAGTCCCGTAGGAGGCGAAACGGTCTCCGATGCAAACCGTGCGTCTAGAAACACCTGACTTATTGCCAATATCATCTCTCCGTATATATCGTGCTGAATGTGTTCCGCCGCTTGATTCCCGACTCGAACTGGCTTGTGGTCTTTATAACCCGCCAAATAATCAAGAACGCGCTCATCCAAATTTTTTTCGCCCCCGATCCCATAGACCGGCTGAAGATACTGATCACTGCCCCCCATCATTTGGACTATGTGCTTAAGGTACCCAATGAACTTTTCCAATTCCTCAAACTGCGTCAGGCGTTGGAGGGCCCATAGCGAAAACACGGCATCTCTTAACCAGCAATACCTGTAATCCCAAGTCCGAACCGTCTTGTCGGCTTCTGGAATACTTGTCGTCGTGCTCGCAATGATCGCACCTGTGTCTTCATATTGATGAATCTTCAATACTAAGGCAGAACGAATCACTTCCTTTTGATATCGCAGCGGAAGATGACAGTGCTTGACCCACGTTTGCCAGTAGGACGTTGTTCTTTCGAGAAATTCCTCGCATGTGCGCTTTATTTCCCGTTCCAACGGTTCGCCATACGTCAGGACAAAATAGTATGTCCTATCGACCAAAAACGGAATGCTGTCGGCCACAAAGGATAGAGACGCATTTGTCGTCAATCGGACATGAGCGGCAAATCCAGAAAACGAGATATGGTTTGATCCGAAGGCCGCGCCGCTTTCCATGAGGCCATATTCATAGCGCGGACTGATCGAAACTTTGACCTGCGGACTACCCGATAGCGGTCGAACAATACGAATCAGCATGTTCGGCTTGTAATAACGATGATTGAGGAAGAACCGCGGTGCGAAATCGATCACCTCGAAGGCGCCGTCCTCTTCTTGAAAAATGGTTCGGAGAATGTTTGTATTGGTGATGTACGCTTGGTCGCCCAACGGCCGTGAGGGAGGACCAATGGTATAACGACCGCCCTTCACCCCGTCGAGGAGTGATCCAAAAACAAAACTCGAGTCAAATCGCGGCCAACAAAGCCACACTACCTCGCCGTGTCGGTCAATCAGCGCGTTATACTGACAATTTCCAACCAGACCGTATTCCATAGAACCAGTTGCCACAATAGTTTAACCCTCTCCGTTACCTCTTCTTCACGGATTGGGTTCTTGCAAAATGACGGCCAATTGGGAAATTTTCTTGAAACTCAGCAGTATGGTTACTGAAACTCAGCAGTCCACCACTGCATGATACCTTGGCAGAGGGTGCCACCCCCGCATCGGTTTCCGCCCGGATGATTCACCCCGGAGGCTTTTTGATACAGGTTGTTGTTGGTTGCCGAACCGCCCTTGTGCGGAGGCGGGTTCAATAAAGAACCGTACCAACGGGTATAAGAAGGAGGACCGTGGCAGCCTTGGCAGGCTGTATCGGCTTGCAGGATATTGCCAACGGCGCTGTTGTACGTCGCCTCAGCTTTTGGAGCATAGGCTGTAAAGTCGAATGGACTATTGAGCAAATCGTTACGCGTTTCACCATCGAACGTATAACCATATACTTTCGACGCCTGGCCCGAAGTTATTTGCTCAGCGGGTATTTTCAACTGAAACATGTGGGTTCCGCCGTTATTATTGTCGTAACCGCTCTTGTTTGCGTTGATCATACCTATCTTGACGCCGCCTTGATCAAAGGTACCGCCGACGTAAAGCTCAACTGTGACAATCTTTGCGCGGTCGGCGCTATCCACGGCATAGCCGCTTACGGTGCCGTCTAACGCCACTTCGGAGAATTCGCCGAACAAGCCAACGGCACCTTCTGCCGATTTGCCGAACACGCCTTCCCACCATTTGACGATTTCTTTACATGGACTGTTATCAATCGAACCGCCGCAGCGGTCGCCGCCAGCGTGACTCGTTTTTGCCATTACTTTCAAAATGAGAGTATTGTTGAAGGCCGACTGACCCTCTTGCAACATAGTCTTCATCGCCGTTTCGTTATAGATCGTTTGAGGTCCGCGCGGATCCGCGGGGATTCGCGGACCAACGTGACATGTCTCGCACTGCGCCTTGAACATGGGCAAAATCGTTCCTTCAAAATACGCGGCACTGTCAAAATTTGGATCCGGTTCCAGTTGGCCTGACGCTGTGTTGCTATTGGTCCCAGGCGTGTTGGTGCCTGGTCTCGTGCCGGGTGCCGAGCTTGTGTAGCCGTCTTCCTGAGGTTGCGAACAGGAGGAGAGCGCCAACACAAGCAATGACGATGCGGATGTTTTCGCGTATTTCGATCTAAACAACATATTATTTCACACCACATTCTTCAAACGTGAAAGCAAAGGTGTCTTTCTCGGGACCTTCTTCCTTAAGAACAACCATGGCACCTTGAGAGAGCAATCCGGCAGCTGCGTGATCAGGACCGACTGTTTCGTCAATAAGCGCATAAGTCGCATATTGCGGGTTAAAGTGTCCATTCACGAGAATTCCAATTCCCTTGACGTGCACGGGGGTTGTTCCAATTTTTAGCCTCGGATACTTAAACTTGTAAGCCTCAGTGTTAAAGTCGGAGACTTCCACTTCAAGCGTAGCGCCTGGCGCGTTACATTCAGACGGCAACGGGTATTTCAAGATGCGAACCTCTTTTTCGCGCGGCGCACCGCCCGTAAAGTTTGGATCTGCTGTAAGCGCCACGACGTCCATCATAGCACCGGCTTCGTTTCGGCGAATTTCGACGGTCACGGGCCCGACAGGCAAAGCTACCGCCGGCAATTCGGTGTTTCCGTTACGCGCTGGGTTCCAGATAAATTCCGAATCTTCTGTCGGATCCAGAGTCCAGTTCACAGGAGCGGCGGCGTTAATGCTGACATGCAATTGGTCGTCGGCATTTGTAGGAGCCGTTGCTCGTGCGAAAAATCGGTAGTTACCAGCTGTCTTGACGTCAAACGTATAAGTCGCAATGTCAGTCGAGTTAGCGGCGTTCGCAACAGCGTCGGCCTGAACCGTACCGTTTGCAACACCGACATAAGCGCCGCCAGACACACCCATAGCCTGAGTTACGGCCATGGCGCCCGCAAGGGTCGCTGTTTCGGCTTCAACAATAACGCTCAACGGGTCGATCACCAACGTTGGAGCTTCTGGTGTTAATGAAGAAAAAGCTTTCGCTTCCGTTTTGATACCGTCAAATTCTTCCGGTTTTGCACCTACTTTTTCGCCCCATGCTTGAAGCTGCGCTAACATTTCGGGCGCGTCGTCCTCACATTGGCTCCAGCAGTTGTGCTCGAGTTCGGCCAAACGGATATAAAGAACCGAACGTTCGGGATTGCCCAGATTCACTTTTGCGTTATCAATAAGTGTATCGTGGGAAGCTTTAACGTCGTCGGTTGCAAATAGTGGCGAAATCGCCTTGCCGTGGCAATTCGAGCAGTATTGCGTGACGAGAGGGTACACCGTCTCTTCGAAAGCCTTAACTGAACTCGCTTCTTGTTGCTCAGCTGATTGTTCGTCGGAATTTAGGCCCGAACCGCCGCTATGGCGGCCTTTCTTGCCTCCGGCACAGTTAACTAACAGTGCAACGGCGGCGAGCTGTACGCTCGCCACCAATAGGGATTTTTTTGAGATGTTAAACATCATGAAACCGCCTCTCCTAACTTTACCGTTACCAAAGAATCTCTTACTTCAGTTTTCCGAACGATATGTATTTCGACGTATCCGCTCCGAACGGGTTACCTTTGACAACCTTGTCAAAGCTGCCTTCGTCGCCTTTTAGAGCGAGGTAGTTAAGAGTAACGGCTTTGGTAAACGCTTCGATGTTGTTTCCGATGGCAGTTGTCTGGTCAACAGATCCGCTGCCGTCAAGGAACGAACCGATTTGACGGATACCGGTCGAATCAACACCGTTGGGGTTATAAACGAGCATGAACGCTGAGCTGTGTACGCCGCTATCGCTGGAGAATGAGAATCGGCCTGCCGCTTCCGGTGACGGGTCAGGGTTACCGCCTCGGCTCGATACCGCACCGTCAGTGATGAACGTCATCACCATTGGCTTGCTTTTCAATTTCGCGATCTCGAAGAAGAAGCCGGCGTTACGGCCTGCGTTAAAGTCCATGATGCTTTGTGCTTGACGTCCGTCGCCGTGGTAATCGTAACCACCGAGTTCGAGAGTCGCCGCACCTGCATAGCCGTCAATGACGAGTTTTGCTAGGGTTGCTGCAGCGCCTTGTTCGCCAACGAATTGTCCTGGGGCTTCTGCTGGCGCAAACGCTGGGTTGATTGTCGCATCCGTTCCAATATTGTTCATGGCCAAAGCAGTTGTTACGGCTTGGTCGTTTCGTGGGTCGATCGTCTCAGGCGTTAAGCTTGTCAAGTTCTTAACAGAGCTTATGTAACCGCAGTTGACAAGATCTTGCACTTGTTGTGGTAACGTCTTGGCTTCGAATGCCGCAAGTCTCTTGGCGCTCATGCTTTCAGCAGCCTTAAGAATCTTCTCGGCTTGGCCTGGAAGGAGTTCTCCCATCAGACCTGGGTTCACGATAGAAGCCGCGTCTTCAGGTCTCTCAACGAGGACAGTTGAAGCCGTGCTAAGCGACGTTGCCGGCGCAATCGATTTGCCGAGTGCGACGCTCGCTCCGGTACCAGCTACGTCAACGAGTTGGCCTTTTGCGCCAGCGGCGTTAACGAAGAATATTGGGTTCAGCGGGTTGTTTCTTGAGTCGTCGGCGGATCTTACAGCGTAAACAACGCCGTCCATATTTTTTCGGGTGTCCGCAGAAGTCGAGGACTTGAATCCAGCAAGAAACGCGCTATTTGTATGGAACAATAATTTGAGTTCGCTGTTCACCATTTGCGGGTTATTCAACGGGTTTTGACCGGGCGGGCATCCTAAAAGTTGCGCGCCTGCGTCATCTATAAAGTTTGACTGGCTGCCGTTCTTACCGACAAGTACGTTACCGTACGCGATGTTCGAACCGCCTGCCAAGTCAACTACAACGAACGGAAGGTTGGTGCTGCCGTTTTGAGACGAGGAGCACTCGACACCGTACGCTCGAGAAGCGATGCTTGTTAGAAGACCTGGTACTACCGCCGTTCCTGCGAACGAGATGAAACCTTGTGCAAGGAACTCACGTCGTGTGCGGGGTGGCGCATGGTCTTTATGAACTTTAGGTTGTTTCCACTTTGGTAGATCCCGGTAGTCCATTTTCTTGTTGCTCATATATTCCCTCTTTTAACTTTTAGTAAATTTTCATTAATCCCTATTCAAACCAAACGAGCCGTCTTACAGAAGGATCGTTGGGAAACTCGCTGCCACCGCAGCGCATGCACCTTTGGTCACGTTCAAGGTGCCTTGAGCCGTTCCCGACATATCGGCAGTAAGTCCTTTAATCAGGTCAGTTTGCAATGCTTTGAGGTCGTCAACTGCCATCGTACGGTTCATACCAAAGTCAACAGCGCCCCAAAATTTATCAAGCAAAGCACTGGCGACCTTCGCCTTACTATCATCGGAAAAAGCGGCCGGAGTTTGAGTAAAATCTACTCCTGGGATTAAAGCAGCCCGTAAGGTCGGGTCTTCTAAGGCCACATGGCATACCGCAACGGCAAGTTTTATGATTGCGCTTTGGTTACCTGCGTTAAAGTTTTGTATTCTGTTACCCAAAGGCAGTGCCGTTGAAAGGTCAGCGCTATAGAGATCTTGAATCGCCTTGGTCACTGGAGCACCGTCTTGATCAACGCCGTCTGGGAATGTCGCTGTTCCAGCAACGCCGGTAACAGTTAAGTAAGTATTATAGAGCTGGGTACCTGATTTAATACCGTCTTTAGCTTGGAAGTTTACCAATTCTTCTTCGCTTAATACCGGCCCGTTTGGACCTTCTTCGCCCGCAACGGAATCATCGCTCTCTAACTCGCCAGATGATCCTCGAGTCCTTTTATTTGACTTCTGCGAACATGCGTCTAGAAATAAGCTACCGAATAAGACGATCGATAGTATTTTTATCCCTGTTTTTATCATATGATCCCTCAATTAAAGCTTGATGATGTTGTTATTGTTCTTTATTCCATGCAAGAAGCTGCTGCTTTTTTGAAAAGTGTCTTCACTTTGTAACCACTTGCCGCGAAAGCTTTGCTCAACTCTTGAACACCGGCCTCATCCAACTTTTGATCTTGCATACACACTGTTTTGTAAACAGTCTTAGCCATACATGATGAATACTGTTGTGTTTCAGAAAACATCTTGCCGAGTGACTTTGGTCCGTTACCGCGAAGCACTTCGCCTTCGCTTGCCACTGGCCAGCCTACGCGAGCGTTGTGACCTTTGGTCCAGAAGTTCATCCATTCGTCAGACTTGGTGACGTAGCCGTCTGGGAAAACGTCGGCGTTGTTGAAAAACTTGGGCACAACTGAATCGGGAGCGAAGACCATTTGCAAGTTATCTTCATCCCAATCGAGGTGCGCGAACGCGCCGGCCAATGGGTCCATACCTGAGTGACAACCTTTGCATTCGTTGATAAAGGTCTTGGAAGAGCCACCAGGAATTCTATCTACGTCTTGGCGAACTCGGAAGTCTGCGATCGACGTATCGTGGAACGCGTCAATGTCTTCGCACATGAAGTTCATCAGAGAAAAACGGATCGCAGCTCGGTTGGTACCTGCAATGTAATACGCTTCAGCAAAACCGCGAGTTGTATAAACACCTGCTGGAACCGTTGTTTGACCCGCCAATGCTGGGTTCAAAACGGTTTGTTGCTTTTGAAGCAGCGCTGTTTTCAGAGGCTGTGCGCCGCATTCTTCATAGTGAGTATTGTCTGTTAGAGAAGGAGCAGTTAGGCCTGCAGCGCCTTCGCAAGTATAAACCAAATCACCTTGAAGGAATTGTCTCCAGTCAACGTCGTCACGTACCATGCCGATAGCGGTTGCGCTAAAGTCGGTCAATGGAACCAGTTTGTCGCCGTTTTCGTTGGTCCATGGGCTGAACATATAACGAAGCGTATCGTTATAGAACAGATCCTCTTCAACCATCGCTCCTGCCGCTTCTTCCGCTTTACCTGCGTCCACTAAGCTAACGCATGCCTGAAGCTGGGCTGATGTTGGCGGAACTCCTGTGAGCCGGTTGTGCATTTTGTAGCACTTCTCGGCGCTGCCCCCGAATGCATAGGTGCTTGCGAGCAACCATAGGGGAACTAATCCTCTGCTTAAATTGACTTTTATCATCGGTGCCTCCAAGTTGGCCGTTTCCCTCTTAAGATTTGGCCATTGTCTAACTTTGCTAGGTTTGGCAAAACCCGTTGGGTATTTAACTTGTCGGCTGGTCTTCCGGCACTCTTTAACAACGGGACAATCAATTCAAAAAGACTCATAATTACAAATCCTTACAAACATAGAAAAACCGGTAATTCGAAAAAAAAACGGTAGAATCGTGTCAAAAACGACCCGAAACCACCTTTGCATTGGTTGGTTGATAAGATACAATCGGACTAATAAAGAGAAACATTATGCCCCATGACGTCACAACACCGCTTATTTTGGTTGCGCTTCCCAAGCTGTACGACCCTAACTTCTTCAAATCAGTGGTACTTCTCGTCGAACACAATAAAGATGGCGCCCTGGGCTTCATCATTAACCGACCTTCGCCCTATCCCGTCAGAAACATTATAGAAAATCAAAAATACGACATCCCCGACTCCGTCGCCGCCTGGGTCGGCGGTCCGGTAGGCACGCAAAGCGGCCTTGTCCTGCACGCCCGGAATTCGATTATTTCCAATGCCGGCGGAAAGCCTAGTACCAAAGCCGAAAAGCAGTCCTACCCCAATACGGAAGGGCTATCCGAAAGCCCATATATTCATAGCGCCAAAGAACAGCCAGCTTCAGCCCCCAACGCCGTTGGACAGTCAGTTCCCGGCGCCGAAAGCAAGTCCGTTATTACCAGTGTCGAAGGCGCATCGGAGATCTCCTCCCGCACAAGCTTTGCCCTCAGCTCCAGCGAAGGCGCTCTGGAAGAACTGGCGAACTACGGCAAGCTGTTCGAATCCATCCCGGCAGAAGAACGCAAAGAAAAGATCCCAGTCTTGTATCCCTACCGCTTTATCGTGGGTCACGCAGGTTGGGGCGCCCGTCAACTCGAAGACGAGATCCGTCAAGGCGCCTGGTTGGAAGTTCCATTAGATTTGGATTTGATATTCAACACGCCATGGCAAAACCTATGGGACAAGTGCTTAAGCTCCGTAGGCGTAGACCCCACATCGCTTATGGATTCAACCTCCTCGCCCTATTTACATTAAGTTTCTGTATATGAATGTCCCGACTTCTACCGCTCGCGCGAGCTGTTATGGCCGCGGTACGCAACCAACTTTTCAGGATCCGACACACGTTTAGCGTGCACAAGACCTCCCATCTCCGCAGCCCAACCCTAAAGAAAAAGTCACACCAACGCCAAAGGATTTACTCAGTCTCAACGCTCGGAATAGGATTCGTTATCAGCAGCGCCGAAGGCGCGTTGGGAATCTCCACGATGAGATTCTTTCTTCCTTGAAAACCTGAAGGTCTAGTATCTTCCCCGCTATAAAACTTCTTCCAAAAGCGTACTCGGCCAAAAGACGGTTGTGGGCACGACACAATAGCCTGATGTTATGAGGATCCGTCGAACTGCCGCCCTGAGCAAACGCCTTTTTATGGTCGTATTCGAGGCGGCGCCTTTCCTCACAGCGATGTCCTTCTTTTGTCTGAAAAGTACATTGACCTTCATCGCGCTTCCAGACAATACGTTTTATCGCCTGAGGGATATAACGTTTCTTATTCGCATCCCCACTTATCAAAGCCTTTTTGGCGGGATCGCTTGTTTCTTCGACCAACTTCTCCTTTTCCTTCTCCTTCCGCTTTGCCTTGCGCTCAGGATCGTACCGATCAAGAAACTCTTCGCACAACATATCAAAAAGCTCTTCAAGGTTTCCCTCCGGACAACGCTTACGAGCTAGTTCTTTGACTCTTCGAATCTTAGCATCCAGATTTTCGTTGGCACTAAATTTAATGCTGATACGTGTGTCACTAAGATACTCGGTCTTGTCTGGTTTCCTCATCGTCGCAATCGAAACCACATCTGGATTCGGTACAATGTCGCCGGCAAACGGCAACTCTGCAGCGGAAGGAGCCTCCTGCGATACCGAAGTAGATACTTGAGTGGGAAGCCTTCGTATTTGGTCGGGTACGTCTGCCTTTGGCGCGAAGCCAGCAACTATTTTTTCGACCTTCCGTACAGGTTTACCGGCTACCAGCTCGAATATGGTAGCAGCATTCTTCTCGTTAACATGCCGCGCGATCACTCGAATTGTGGCTAGACTAATACGGCCCGAAACAAGATACCCCTTCAACTCCGCATGCTGCCGCAACAACCGACAAGCTCGTATTCTAAGCGAACTTTCGGATTCGCTTAATCTCAATACAGAGATACAGAAGCAAAACAATGATGGAAATCCCTCCGGAGCATACAAGCGTCGCTCGTCCACTTCGGAAAGGTACTCGAGAAATTGTACAAGGTTCGAACGATCGCGCGATGCGAGCCTTCTGATGTGATCAGTGATGACGGCGTCTGATAGTTGTGAAAGTGGTTGCATATATTACCTCCTTGTTTGCGTTCGCAACCTTACCATGAAGTTTTTTGGATCTTGGAAATAAGCCAGGTTGCGAGAAAAACCGGTAGAACGAAAAAAACCTAGGAGAGATGAATTCAATCCCACCGAAGCGCTATCTTGCTTCCTAAGATCGAATTAAATCTTCGCCGTAGGTTTTCGAAAGCCATGCTCAAAAAACCTGTCAAGAACAAAATTGGAACTCGAATGTCCCGAGATCTATCGCTCGCGCGAGCGGTAGCTAGACTGCGCGAATTCCCGGTGCTATGTTTGTTTCTCATCCAAGCCAAAGGGACATCGATGTCGCGTCACCCATCCATCAAGAACTTAAAGGACATGGAATACGAAAGTCATTATCTCAACAAACCGGCCGAGAAATATCGCGTTCGCAAGCGCGTCGGCAAAACCCTAGGGACAAAAAACTTAGGACTCAACGTCAGCCGCTTGGCCCCAGGCCAAGTATCTTCGGAGTTTCACTTCCATACCAAAGAGGAAGAACTCATCGTCATAACGAAGGGTCGAGTGACGCTAAGGCTCGGAAATGAAACTTTCGTCTTGGAAGAAGAAGACGTCATCTCGTTTCCGCCTAATGGCGAGCCGCACCAACTAATTAACAACTTTGATTTAGAGTGTTTGTATCTCGAAATGAGCACTCGCCATCCAGACGATCGCGTGGTCTATCCTGAAAAAACCTAAACAATCCTGTCATGCAAATGAGATTTCTTTTACCGATTGATTGAGAAGAAATAGCAGTTATTGAAGGTCGATACTGTCTAAAAACACATTGCTGACAATACCGTCGTTTGTGACATACTGGAAATAGACCGTCTTTGTACCCACTCCGGCGGAAAGCGTGAACTGCACCGTCGTGCCGGCGGGAAATGTTGGCGCCGTCGCGAGAGAATTGAGATCCTCGGTCATTCGAATGCCTGTCGCCATCGGAGGCGGAGTTAATGTCACGTTCACGGTTTGAATTGTGGTTGAGGTGTCGCCATTTTCAATTAACGCCGTCAAGGTCGTTGTAGGAAATATATCAAGTTTGATTGTGTCGGTGAAATTGCTGCTTGTATTGCCGTCGAAGGTTTTGAATCGCGCGCAAACCGTGTGAGTTCCGTTGATTGTGCTCAACGTGTGCGGAATTGTAACGGTTTGACCTGACACCACGCTGGTGAAAGGCGCCGTTGTACTGCAGCCGCTGCCGGTATGAGAGGAAAGGGAAACCGCCACGGCGTTGTCAGGAACTGGGATCTCCACGTTCACTTCCACGTTGTTCGTGGTTGCGTCGCCATTGTTGACTACGACCAAGTTCGGATCGTAGAAAAGAAAAGGATCATACAATATTGACTGAACCAAGGTCGGGCTTTGTCCGCCGTCGCCGGTTTTAAACTGAACGTACACGCGTTTGAGTCCGGAATCTCCCGACAACTGCACACTCGCCTGGTCGTCGACAGGCATCCAACCGCTACCAGAGAACTCCTCTCCGTTGTCCTCGGAGAACTCACCGCTGAAGACCCGCATCTCTTGTGCGGCGATAGGGACTTCAATGTCCAAATGCACAAGCGGGACGTCGGTTGCTTCAACGATACCAACTCCAGGTACGTTAACAGGAACTGAGTTATCAAATTCAAAGTCCCCGTTATCTCCTAAGAACGGATCAAAGAAGATTGATGAGACCGTTACCGTCGATTCCACATCAAAAGCGTCCAAGTACTGTAGGTAAATGGTTCGAACGCCGTAGCCTTTCAACGAATAGCTAACGCTCGGAACAAGTGACAGCCAAGGGGTGTCAAAGAATGGCGCGGTCCCTTCTTCAAAACGGAAGGCAACAGCATTAGGCGGCGGCAAGAGTTCGATGTCCACTGTTCTAAACACCGTATCGGAGTCGCCTCCGTTGATCACAAAACCAATTTGACCTGGATCGAACTGAGCGACCACTATGGTTTGTTCGTAGACAGAACTTCGAAGTCCGTCCATATCGCGAAATTGTAGATAAACTTTCTTCGGGCCGCTCGAGCGAAAGACGTGGAAATACACTTCAGAAGCAGGTATCCAGAAGTCGGCAGCCGTTTCCGATCTCCCCGAACCGCCGGAGCCCGATCCAAACGGGTCACCGCCTGAACTCCCCGATCCGCCAAAACCTCCGCCGCCTGACGAGGTGCTTTCAAACACTCGCATTTGATATGCGTTGGGAGGAACGTCGATGTCAAGTTGCACAACTCTTTGATCTGTCGCTGGATCACCACCCTCAATAACAAAGGGTGTTCCTACGTTGAAAAACGGCTGAAGCTGCGCCGTAGCCGTGTAGACGTCGCTAAGGTTTCCTTGAGCGTCGCTGAATTGAACGTTTATTTCGACAATGGGAGCAGTCGCCGGATCCGATGGTATCGGGAAGACATACTCGATCACATCGCATGCTGGAATAAACTGCATTCGATCCAAGTCTCGTCCAATGTGATACACTCGCATGCTCACTGCGTTTTCCGGAACGTCGATATGGATGTCGATGTTGCGCTGAGTAATCACGCCGCTGCCGTCGCCGATGACCACGCCGAGGCTTTCAAAGTTTTGCAAGGAAACGTCGAGCCAACGCATCTCCGTCCTTACGGATCTTGTGCGATCGGCGAACTGATAATAAAGTTTGTACGATCCGGATGCCCTGAAATCATAGACGTACTGGGTATCCCTGTCGCGCCATCCCGCTCTGTCGGTCTCAATCTCACTTGGATCGTTGGAATAGCGAACATAACTCGCTTGAGACGAAAACGTCGCAGCAAAGCGTTTGGCGTAGACGCTGGGTAGATCGCTTTGATCGCCGTCTATGACAAAGCTTCCATCAACCGCCGATGCCGGATAGACATCTAAATACTGCGGCATCACATAGGAGCGCGGTTCGTTGACCGCAAGTTCCACCGTACCCGGAACAAACCCAGGCTTTAGAGCGTAGATGTCCGACATCCCGGAGACGGCTTCCTCGAGCGTAAATTGACCTTGATCGTTGCTGAGCGTTCTTTGGTTGCCCCAAACAACGTCGAATCCGCTGCCAGCAGACGTTGAACCGTTCGGATCGATAACGCGGACTGAGCCCGTGAGCGTTACAGGGGGATAAACAAATATTTTGTCCAAACTATGTTTTGCATTGTCAAAACGAATCTTCTCGGAAAACCCAAGCCGCGTGATTTCACCGCGGTACTCAAAATACAGCTGGAAAAAATCAGGTTGGATCCCGCCCAAATAGACGTTGAGATTCTTTCGAATCGACGCCTGCATCGACTCGGAAAAGGAGAACTCAAACTGTCCTCTATCTCCCGTCGTGCCAAGCAAAATCGGCGTTCCCGCCACATATATGTTGGTCTTGCCAAGCGGCATTCCCGAACTGTCGAATACAAAACCGCTAACACCGATCGTCGAATGCGACGACGTCTTCGACCTGCTCTCCTTCGTGCAACCGGCGAGGAGGCTCATTATTAAGATACCGATGTTAACTAAAGCTTTCACAATTCATTCCACATAGAACATCAACCCTATGGGAGCAAATTCAGGGCCAGGTCAAAAACGCCCGTAACCCGCTGAAAACTGGCAAGTATGGCTCGAGCCGAGTCGGCACCCTGTCAAGAGCTTAAACACTCCGTCAAAATTCCAAGGACTCGCCGCCGATAACCCGGGGGCATGCTAGGTCGTTGTTTTCAATAACGAGAGACGCCCGTTTCGAAGGAGAACATGCCGCAAAATATAATTCCTGTCCCCCAACATATCTCTGGTTCAGGGGATCCCGAAAGTCGGTCGGGCCTTTGTCTCGCTTCGCAAAACGTGGCACCGACACAGTGAAGTTTACCGTCAAGAAAATTGAAAAATCCCAGTACTTCACAAGTTCGTTCCGATGTAAAAATATCCCGTCAAATATCAGTATCGACCCCGAAGCAGCTGTTCGCTTATGAACTTCTACCTCTTGATCCTTCTTGTGGTCAAAAAAGGCCGGTTGATAAACTAGACTCCCTCCCGGGCTCAGCGGATCAAGCAACACTTCTTTCAGCTTCGAATAGTTAAAGGAATCGGTGAAATACCCCTCCGGGGAAAACTGACCGCGTTCGTAACGCTTCAATCTTGGATTGTGAAAAAAATCGACTGAGCTTCGAATCACCCGCGCTTCCCGCCCGTTCATTTCCTCCGCCAGTTCGTCCGCAAAACATGTCTTCCCTGCCCCGTCGACTCCGTCGATTGCAATCTTCAGAACCCCATCATGGCGCATTTCGATAATACGATCGGCAATCGCTGCTATTAATTTTTGTCTCACATCCACTTCCTACTCATCATTGATCCGGATCTCCGTGGCCGGGGGTATCTTAATAGACCGTATAACAAGGCTGCTGCTAATAGTAAACACTCGTCATCCTGAGCCAACCGTCGGCGAATGAAAGAATTTTCTTTCAGCGTTTCCCAAACCTCAGCGTTTCCGCGATCTCTTAATTGAACGCGGAAGCGCGGAATAAAGGAAACGCAGAAGGACTTGTCCGACAGGTTGGAGCGAAGTGAATGATCTCAATGCCCCGAATTTTCACCACTCCCGCGAATGGTGAAAAAACGGGACATTGGAAGAGCACCGACGGCATAAAATACTGTATACTTAAAAAAACATCGGAGCGCGGGCCATGCAATTTCTCCTCAATACTCTTATATCGGCATTGACGATTGCTGCAGTCGCCGAAATCGGAAAAAAATCTACATTCATGGCGGCAATTCTGATTGCCATGCCGCTTACTTCGATCCTGTCCATGTCGTTTCTCTTTGTCCGGACAGGCGACGCCGCGAAGATATCGGACCTTTGTTACGGCATCATCTGGTTGGTCGTCCCCACCTTCGGATTCTTCGTCCTGCTTCCGACACTGCTCAAAACCGGCATGAACTTTTGGCTTTCATTGTTCCTCAGCACGACGTCCCTCGTTATTGGTTATTACGGATACAATTGGTTATTGCGTCGTTTTGGAATCTTTCTTTGACCTTCAAGAACGGATGAGCAGCCTTTCGTAACTAAAAAAAGAGGCGCCGTGCTGGCGCCTCCGTGATCTATAAAGTGTGTCTCGAAAATTACCTTCAGAATCTGAAGATTAGTGATTATGCATTGCGTAATCGTCGGCATGCTCCGGGGTGAACGCAGCGATTTCACCGTTAGGACGAGTGAAAACACTGATGGGGTACATGTCTCGTGAACCGCCCATGTCTTTGAATGTAAAGTCGGTATAGAACCCAATGAGATTGCCTGACTGTGTATCAAACAACGCCGTTTGTCTCATATTGGTGATAACTAGATTCATGGGAGGGTACCAATAGTGGCTGCGCACGACATAGTCGGTTGCCGCTTGCTCGATGCGGGCTTCAGAATCTTCTTCCAACCATACGGCATCGTCAATGAACGTGTGGATCAACTGACGTGGTGATAGACCCAAGATTTCGCTCCATACGTATGACTCGTCTTCGCTAGCGTTGACTGGCGTATAATGAAGGGCGGCGAAATCCGTTACGTTTTGAGGGGCATTATACCCTTGCCGCTGCCAGTACACGCAGGTCCAAACGTCGGACGGAAGGTCGAAAGCATCCATGCTCGGGGTCGATTTTGCCGGAGAAACAAGATAATGGGACGATGCGTAAGCTGGCGTTGTCTCGTCGGCTCTGGCTCGCTTCATCACTTCTTTATATTCCCAGAATGGATCCTGGTTGTCGGACGGCTGAATGTCAAATGGTACGCTTCCGACTTCATCTTCGTCGCCTTTATAACCGCTAGCGAAAACTCTACCGCTGTCGTCGAACAATATGACAATCTCAAAATCAAACGTATAACCGCTCACAACATACACCGTTCCTACAGCAGGCACCGGAATTTTGTAGTTGCTGGCAAAGTGACGGGCACTCGTTAGGCGGCCCGCAAAATCGTCCCAATCGTCGGAAACGCGCTGAACATTCGAAGGAAGGGCTTCATCGTATTTAACGTCATAATCGTGGCCCACGTATCTCAGGTCCAGTTCTTCGCGGAAATACTTGATCGCCGCCAAGTCCGCTTGTGTAGAACGCACTTCATGAGTCGTACACGCTGGTCGGTGGTTCGCCTGGGCTGTTGCCGATACCGCTGCGCCAAAGGCGAGTAGACAGGCTTGAGTTCGGACGAATTGCTTGAGGGTGTTTAACATTTTCTGTCCTTTATGCTTTTAGGTTTGAGAGATGGCCGTTGGCCAGAATCAGGAATCGTAAGCAGCTCTCTTGCAACAAAAAACAAGGTCCACGGGAGAGGGACCCGGACATTATGACGTATCCTACATCCTGTCAATGTTGATCTGCGCCTGCATCTGGTCGACTCTCCTAGCCCACTGCTTCTTTTCTTCAAAATAGTAAAACGTTCTCAGCTCTTGGCGTTTTACCCATTCCAAAATCTTGTCCAAAGTCATCATTTATTTCTCCTTCGAAAGCCTCTGTGGCTCAGCGTAGATACAAAATTTGACATGTTATGACAATATGATGTATAAAAGTGACATATTTTGTACCTTTTTGGAAATAAGAGGCACGCCCCATGAAAAGGGACCCAGAAATCGGCGCCATTGCCCAGGCGCTCAAACAAATTCTCAAGGCCAAGAAGGTCACCTATAAGACTCTGGCCGAACGACTCGATGTCTCGGAGCAAACCATAAAACGAGTTCTCAACGGCGACGATTGTTCGCTCTCAAGGCTTGTCGAAATATGTTCTTCATTGGACGTGAAATTCTTCGAGCTTATGCAACTTGCCGGCAACGAACAGGAGCATTCCTTCATGTTGACGGAAGATCAGGAACAGTTTTTCGTGGACAACCCTGAATACTATGCGTTCTTCGATACCATTCGCGAAACTCAAGACCTGGAAAAAATCAAGAAGGAGCACGGACTGACGGACAAATCCGTGTTCCGATATCTTAAGAAACTCGATGAAATGAATCTATGCGAATTGTCGGCTGGCAATCGTTTCAAGATGAAAGTGTCCGGCAGTCATGTCCTACGACCTCTGGGACCCATAACAAAAATATACTCCAGGAGAGACACTCATGCGCTCGTTAATCACCTGTTCAAAGTGCAGGATTCGGGATCCCTCGGAGAGTCGGTCTGGACAATGACAGATACTTGCATCAGCAAGGCAAACTACAAAGAACTTAAAACTGATCTGCATGAACTCGGGAAGCGCTTTAGAAATAAGACTCAAGCCGATAGGTCCTTCTATCCGAAAGAAGAGCTCATTGACGTGCAATGGATGTTTATGATCGCGAAAGACTACAAAGTCCCGCCTATTTTGGACCGCATCCCTAACCTATAGCACAGGGAATGGGACCTTCACTGTCATTGCTGACAATGTAACAAAAAGTGTCTGCACGCCACTTTGCCTTCCGCGGGCTCGTTACCGCCATATCGAACGCTGTACATCACCTCAGGATTAGGATCCTCCAAAGTGCGATGTGGCGCGCCCTCTAAAATTGTTCCGCATCCCGCGGTTGCGGCCGCGGTCGCCGCGTATGTGGCATGTGGCAGTTTGAGCACAAACGAATCACAAGCGTTATGGTGATTCCAAGCGACTTGGAAGACGCTTTCTAGTTCGGCACCCTGGAATGTGAATGGCTTGCGTTGGTCGTCGGTAAGCTGAGGAGCGCTGTCTGTGATTTCAAGGCGCTTGATGTCATAGCCCGTTGTTTCGCCGCCGCCCGCGTAGACACAAGCATCGAACTTCATGGTCACATGGTCGAATTTGAAAGTCCCTGAATACTGCGGGCCGCGGGCTGCGTTGCAGAGGCCGTTGGCAAAGGGATCGCCTGGCTGAAAGGAACCCGCAAGGGCCTGCGCTCCGAGAGGTCTGTAACCTCCTTGTTGTTGTTCTTGGACGAGATTAATTGTTGTGAAAACTTTGTCGCCGTCTTTCCAAGACCGGACCAGCCGCCCTTCGATACCACTTTCCTTTACCCACATGAAGAGACCTTCGGCGTCGCCAAACGCAGCCTTGTCGAGATTTTCTATTTTGACGAACGACGAAGGAATTTCGAGAATATTGTCCTTCCATTGAGGTTGTGTAATAGAGTCATTGATAGCCAGATTGGTGAGCGGTGTAAATGGGTCTTCCTTGTATACCAAGCGGTCGAATGTCACGGTCCCGTTAACTTCGTCGATGCAAAGATCGATGCGTGCGCCTTTTTGATTCGGTATTTGCGACTCCAGGCGAAAGTGGAGATCGAAACCGGGAAACTTGACAACGGAGGCGTCGGGCATCGGATCCATCGGTTCGAGTGTGAAGGGAACGGCTTTTGCGCCATTTTTGCAGGTACGTAAGGCATAAGGGTCTGAATCTGACGTCTCGTCTTTTGCTTTGGAGGCTTCTATAGTACGGCAAGAAAATGTGAGGAGGATCGTTGCAAATAAGGTGTAGCGGACCATGATGTTCTCCCAGCATCTAAATATGGCGCAGAACTTCCTTTAAGTCGGAAAAATACTCAAGCACAAAATCGGGCTGCACCGCTTTCGCGGCGGGGTCGACATAAATGTGCTTGCGAATCTTGTCCTCGGGGCTAAAGCGAATGATTTGCTTCTTGAGAGTGGGATTGACCTGCGCGCCATACTTCGCCCAAGCGGTATGAACTCCTAGAGACTTACCAAGGACAATGTCTTTGGAAAGGTTGTCGCCCACCCAGAGAACTTCCGACTTGTCGATCTTACCTTCGTCGACTTCATAGTCGATGAGCACCATTTTTAGCCCCTTGGTACCCGGCTTTTCGTAGTCGGAAGGTAGCACTCTTACTTTGCCCTTATAGCCAAAATCGCTCCTGTTAAGGTGCTTGATCAGAATTTCTTGTTCGACGAGGACCTTATTGGTTTTTTCATGCGTTGGGATTTTAGGGTCCGGAAGTCCGTAAACAGCGTCGAAGGAATTGAGCAGACCGAGCTTATTGAGTTTCCACATGGCGACATAACGAGGCGCGTCGGTCAGGGCAACCAACGGGCAAGTCGGATGAACAGATTTGACGAAGGCAAGCGTTTCCTTGACGGGGGGGTAAGGCACGAGGCACTTCTTTGCCTCGAGACTGAAAGCCCTGCGCGTGGGTTTAACGGCTTGTTCGATGATGGCTTCAACGTCTTCTTTAAAATAGGCAAGTACCGACGGCAATTGCTGCACAAGAAACGGATACTCCACGGAATCGTGCGCCGCAAACACCAACTTGGCCTCTTCATAGATCTTGGCTTCCGAAACTTTGATTATTTTCGACAAAGTCTTGACGAGAGCTTTGAAGCAGCGCGAGTAATAAACAGCCCAATCGAACAGCGTGTTATCGATGTCGCACACTAGCAGTTTCAGCGCCATATCATTTCCAACGATCGTGTAACCAAAAATATTGCTCCGGATTTTTGGTTATCATTTCTTCGAGAGTCCGATTGAACATCTTACTGTTTTCTATAATATCATCTTCTCGCGATCCTGTTTCTATCTTCTGCAGTTCCGGAAGAAAATGGATCGTATGAGAATTGATCCCGCGCCTACAAATGTATGTCGGTATGACAGGGGAATCAAACCGCGACCACATGGACGCCAAACTGCTATTGGTTTTTGCCGGTTTGCCAAAAAACGGAAGGCGAGGCTCGTCCGGTCGGGACTGATCGAGGACCATTCCAACCACCCAGTTGCTTCGAAGGGCCTTCTGGATTTCCCGAATAGCGTCCATTTTGCCTCGACGTTTGATCGTCAGCATGCCCATTTCCGTCCGTTTTTCGTCAACAAATCTATCGACGCTGTCCGACCCCACTTTCTTCACCACGACCCTGACCGTTCGAATCTTGTTGTTAACCGCAGCGCCCAAGACCTCCCAGTTGCCGAGATGAGCGCAGAGGACAAAAGCGCCCTTACCCTTCTCTAAAGCCTTTTCCATGTTTTCGCGCCCGACGAACTGGCAATCTCCGACCGCACGCGTGTCCTTGTTGGCAAGAAGTTCCAAGACCGTTGCCGCAAAATTGTAATAGGCTTTGCCCGCAACAGCATGAGTCTGTTCCGGCGACAGGTTTGGAAACGCCGTGGCCAAGTTGCGATGCACAAGATTTTTTCTGACGCCAAGGACGTTATAGCTCACAAATCCGACAACCTTTGCCAGTTTATCGAGACCCGCCGAACTTAGGAGCCCCAATAGGGCTGAGATCCACTTCAGGAAATAATACAATGCGGTCGTCCTTTACCAATGTTGCGCGATGAACTTTTCGGGGAGTCCTAAGCCGCGCGCATACTCGATATCGACGCCGATGAGACGGCTAGCAAGGAAATGCTTTACCCATGACGTTCCGTTGAGAATGAGTTCACGCCAAGGCCCGTCCGCCACAACGCGTCCCTCATTAATGAGAATGATGCGGTCGGCAAAGCGAATCGCGATCTCCGAAGAAGATGTGGCAACAAGCGCTGTATAGTCTTTCTTTTCAGCAACGATCTCACTGATCATGTTGAGAATGATCGTGGAGGTCACGGGATCAAGACCGGAAGTGGGCTCATCGAAAATGGCCACGTGCGGGTCAGTCGCTAGGGCCCGAGCGACGCTCACGCGACGCTGCATACCGCCGGAAAGCTCATGCGGAAACATATTGGCAACATGCGGAAGCTTAACGGTGCTAAGAAGCTTCTGAACTATCCCGTTCATTTTATCGTCGTCATAATCGGTCATATGCTGCATGGCAAAAAATAAATTTTCTTTTACCGTCATGTAATCGAAAAGTCCGCCTTGCTGAAACGACATCCCTAGGTGTTTAAGAACTTGTCGTTTGTCTTTTTCGCTCATGGTCACCATATCATGGCCCATGAGGCTCACACTTCCCGCATCGACGGGTTGGAGGCCCAAAATGAGTTTGAGAATCGTCGATTTCCCGGACGAACCCGGACCAAGCAAGCTCACTCGCTCGCCCTGTGAGATCTTAAAGCTTACGTCGTGAAGCAGGACTTCCCCTTCAAAACTCTTTTTCACGTTTTTGAGTTCGATCATCGAATATCTTTCTGATGGCAAATGCGGCCGTTTCCATTATAACGATAAAGGGCCTCGAGGGAAATTATCTTATGCAACGGCATGCCGTCTTAATTTGGACGAGATCTCAGGATGAAGGCAATCAACACTCTGACGCCTTTGCGAGCCCAACTTCAGTTTCTGTCGTAAAGTTCCCCACGACTCAAATAAAAACACTCCAAGCAAAATTACCGACCAGCGAGGCCTGGACCGTTGCCGTCATCACAAGCCCTAGAACGGTCCGCGTGATCCTCGAAAACGGAAACCAGGGCTGGCTAACGTCGCTGGACGGGATCTATTGCTTTGGATCCGCAACCCATGCGGAAATCCTAAAGGCAGGTCTAGGCAACGTCACGCTGATTCCCGACTGCAAAACGAGCGAGCAACTTGCTCAAAAACTCGTCTCAGTGCTGCCCAAAACCAGCAGGATCCTCGTTTTTGGACCGAAACAGCCGGCCTACCCTATCGCGGATTATTTCTCCCGCAATGGACTCAGGGCCGAACACATCTCGCTTTATGAAACGATTCCCTGCCAAAAACCGGACTCTGATCTTCTGGACAAAGTCTCATCGTCCGCGACCGTGTTCGTCGCGTTCGCGAGTCCGTCGGCCGTGGAAGGATTTGTTGCGGCTCTAGGCCCGCCGAATTTCACATCGTTAAAACCCAAATTGATCGCCCTAACCATTGGGCAAACGACAAGTCGAGCGTGCGAGCGTTTCTTTCAAAAAGTACTTGAAAGTCCGAGTCCGGATATGCGTCACTTCGAATCCTTCTGCCTCGAAGCGGCCACAAGAGGCGCCCCATGACGCTTGTCATTTACGACCCGCGCTTTTTGGATCACGATACCGGTCTTCACCCGGAAAATTCCAACAGACTCGTCTCCATTTCCAAGCGACTTCATATTCCCGAAGGAGCTGGAACCGATCTTATAGACCGATATGGCGACGACGCCGTCTATAAAATACTCAATGGTCTCCACGACCCGTCACAAATCACTTACGTGCGAAGTTTGGCAAGAAACGGCGGCGGCTCCCTCGACGCCGACACGGTCGTCAGTGAAGGGTCATTTGATGCGGCTTTTCTAGCGCTCAAAGCCGCAATGGCCGCCGTCGACGCCGTGCAGTCATCCTCTCAGAAAACCGCCATGTGCCTCTTGCGCCCACCTGGCCACCACGCGACTTCCCGCCAAAGCATGGGATTCTGTCTCTTCAACAACGTTGCCTTCGCGGCGCGCTACGCGCAGAGCCTTGGACTCCAAAAAGTCCTGATTGTCGATTGGGATGTCCATCACGGCAACGGCACTCAGGAAATCTTTTACGAAGACGACAGCGTTTTCTTTTTTTCCATGCACAGGTTTCCTTTCTATCCCGGCACCGGTTCGGAAGGCGAAACCGGCTCAAGACAGGGTTTAGGCCTGACCCTCAACCTTCCCGTCGCAATGGGAACGTCGCGAACCGATATCTTGGCGGGATTTCAAAAAGGCATCGAACAAGCCGCGCAAAAAATAAAACCCGAACTCATATTGATTAGCGCGGGTTTTGATGCGCACAAAAACGACCCGATCGGCTCTCTAGGCTTGGAATCCGCGGATTTTGAAACGATGACCCATATGGTCAAGAACGTTGCCAAGGTCTACTCGCAAGACCGGGTCATTAGCTTTCTGGAAGGCGGCTACCAACCGCAGGCTTTGGCGGAGAGTGTGAACCTTCATTTGGAAGCACTGAAACACCCAACGAAGTAGACAGCAACCTTCAATAGTTTATCTGCAACTGTACTAAGAAGAATTCCGCATCCCCCGTTTGCAACGCATATTCGACCGTTTCGAGCTGCGGATGAAGCGGTATGGTGACGTATTCCTTGTTCTCCAAAGGGACCAGCGGAACTTCGGGCACGGGAATCCCCAAAAGCCGCGACAAATCGTCCTTCTCAACAAATATCATACTGGGAAGGCTCATAGGTCCTTCCGTTTGGTCTCCTCGAAAGATCGGTACCTTTGCCCTTGGCGACACAAGGTAGCTCACAATACCTTTCGGGGTTTCGAGAAGCCAATTTTCTTTAAAACTGTCGGTCTGACTCCCGACATTCGCAAAATCCGAGCGAGTTACTTCCCATCGAGCCTGAAAGCCTACCGTGTACGGGTACTCATTCCATAGATGGGATTGACTCTCCTGAGCGTGAGCCACTTGACTCCGACCCGGGGCAATGACTAGTGCGGCAACGAAAGTTATTTTTTTGAGCACGGCTCTTCTCCTCAGTCAATCCACAATAGCAAATACAATCAATTTTAAAAATTGGACTTTTCTGTTGATCATAATATTATAGAAACATGATTAACCTAACGAGATTAGAAGTCTTTGTTAAAGTCCTCACGGGACTCGTGTTCCTTTTTTGCCCAAAAACAACCTTTGCCGGCATACATAAGGCACCTATCGTCATACAAGGCACCAATATTCGGCAGGTAACGCGCTACCCTATCGCGAACTATCGCTTGTTCCGCACGGGTCCCAACGGGGAAGCGATCAGCATTCCTTTCCAAATAGACGAGGTTGACGAATGGGGCGACTATATCCTGGACCAAGGCCCTGCTCCGAACAGCAAGGCGTCTAATGCCGTATTTGACCTCTATGACGAACTTTCGTTCATGGGAGACGACGTCGGTCCCGCGACTCCGCCAAAAACCTGGCCGGGTCAGAAACCCAAAATATTGTTCGAACTCAAATTCCAAAATGTAGCCAAGACGGACAAACCGATTGGGGCTGTCTACATTGGCGTTTACTTTGAAAAAGCTCCGCCCATGGGCTCACAAAAATACGTTATCTACAATCACCAGGCGGCTTCCATCACAACGGGCCGGTACAATTATTATTTCGACAAACAAAACTACCTCGTGCTCAGCAAAGTCGAAATGGTTCCCGTTCCGCCGGCCCCTCCGACGCCGATTCCCATTATCAACCTGTCAACGTTTTTCATGAAAGCCGACCTCAAGTACTTTATCACCGCGATCGCAAACCATAGATCGATCAATTCAAAGCTAGACGCTTTCAAAACCGGTCCCGTCCGCACGATCGTCCGAGTCAGCTTCTATTACAGTTTCCTCAAACTCAATTTTGAAATCGGCATGTACACGGAAGTTAGCTTCTTTTCCAACTCCGTAATTCTTCCGGCGATTATCTATAATCCGATCGACGGTCCGAAGAGCCTCAACAAGGGCAGCGGTTTCTACTACGGCTTCCAGTTCATCAATAGCCCCAAGAAATATGACTTCAGCACCAACATGATCCCCTACGAAGAGAAGAAAGGGCTTTTTGATTTCGCCGGCGAAAAAAGAAAACCTGAAAAGAAATACTGGCTCAGCATGATCGGTAGCGATCACATGATGTTCGTGGAACTCACGCCTTCGGCTCAAATGCTCAAAGACAACAACATCCCAAGTCTTTATTACAAGGATGTTGACGGCAAAGCCCTTTCGCACATCAACAACAACGACCCTCATCCTCTAACCGAAAGTCCCGACAACATCGGTCTCTTCTTCGATATGACCAAATTCAAAGAAGGCGAGCATACGATGGCGTTTCAGCTTTTCTTTGACAATAAAAAAGACCTAGGAGAAATGGAGAACTACAAGACCCTTTCTCAGTGGATGTATCATGTCTCAAGACTTTGATCGTCCTTCGATCATCCCGGACGCAACGCCTCAGATTTCAAGTGACGATTTACCTTTAGTGGTGTGGCTCCGCGGCGACGAAGAGTACGCCGACGACTTTATCGTCGACGCTACCGAGGCGATGAACGTACTTAACATCAAGCGCTCTAGACTAACGCAAATCTCGGGAACACAACTGCGGGTAGCCCGTATTCGAATGGGCCAACACATAAGACCGCTTTACCGCAAAAAGGACCTCGAAGCCTACGCCGACGCAGCGCGCGCTCCAGTGTCTCATCAAAAGTCCGCCAAACTTGTCAACGAGACGCTCGAAAAATGGCAGGACACTGTCGATGAAATCATAAGATCGACCACGCAGTGCCTGAGTTTGCTCGGCGAAGAGATCAAATCGCAAAACAAAAACTTTCAACAACGAACCCTCAAGTCGCAAACACATGAACTCGGCAAGTTCGCCAACGAACTCGGCGAATTGGTAAGGTCCGTTGATTTCTTGTCCGAGTCGGCAGAACACTATAATAACGCCTTTCAGAAAAGGGCATCCGACCTCTTGGTCGATATGCACAAATCTCACGAAACTCTCAATCCCCTTGCGCAAGACGTCTTAGCGCTAAGAAAGGCACTGGGAGTTTTGCAGCAGGACGTTAATCAGAACGCTATGGCGACAATCGCTCACCACGAAGAAATTATGCTGCTTGTGAAGCGCCTCAGCGCTGTCGTTGCCGCTATTCGCCTTGAGCAACAGAGGGTTCCGGAACCGCCGAAACCCAGGCTCGCTTCGGAGCGAAGCATTTCGAAGATTGCTCGAGAACGTTATCGTGCGCGCGCTCTTACGTTTTAAATCTAAGAGGATAGCACACATGAAAATAGCAATGACCCTCATTATCTTGTCGGCACTCCTATCTTCCTGTCGAAACAGAGTAGGCACATCTACTGAGCCAAAACTGGCGTCAGAGTTACAGACAGATTTGGTGAGCGGCAAGATAACCGACGTGAAATGCTCCAAGTTCAACCATGAGGAAGTAGATAGTAAGCTAAAGAATAGTTGTGTCCTGGAGGTAACGCAAGATAACGGCGAAATTTTAATGGTTGTCAGCGACGACGTCTATACCCTAACCCCCGAACAAAAACAGTCTTTGTCCAACAGGCCTCTGGCAGTTTACAATGACCTATTCGTGCCCATTAACAACGAAAAGGTATTGACCCTTCTTAGCGATCGTTTTGGAGCAAGGCCCTTCCTAAACTTTTTCGGGGATATTCCTTGGCTTTGCCATAACAAGATGGGCCCAACTGGCAAATGTGGTCTGAGTTTCTCTCTAAGCTACGTGGCTTCAAAAGAGGTTTTAACAAAGGCAGAAGAAAAACTGCTCGCACTGAACCTACCTACTTATGAACAAGCAGAGATCAGAAGGACAGAAGTTTTGAGGGGCAATCCAGCTCTTTCCGAGGAAGAAAAAAACGCAGTTTTTGAATATACTCGTAGCGTTTACAAAGCGGTGAACAGTGCCTTGCGAACAAATGATCCGGCTCAAATTCAAGAATGGAATGACTTCATCGGTGCCGCAGTTTCAGGGTTACGCAAACTAGACAAGTTTGAAGGAAATGTCGTTCGAGGAATCCGTAGTTCGGACGAAAGAGCAAAGCCCTATGTCGATGCCTTCAACTTGGACGAGCCTATTCAAGAACTTGCGTTCATGAGCACCGCTTACGCTGAAACAGGCCTTTTTGACGGTTTTGTAACATTCAAAATTCGATCCCACTCGGCGGCAAAACTTGACACTGTTTCAAACGCCCCGGAAGAAAAGGAAGCCTTGTTCGCTCCGGGCACGTGGTTCCGAGTTACGGGGGTATCGACGGGCGATCTTGTTGGTGTAGGCACAAATCCACCGGTAACTATCGAAATGGTCGAACTGGTGATCATGCAGTAACTCGAACCATTGGCCCGGATCCAAAATATGTATTATCCTTACCTATGAAAACTCGATCCAATATGTCGAATTTTCATGAAGAGAAATAATAGATTGAAAAGACTACTTTATTGCGCCGTGAATAATTTCCACCAAATTCGCAACAGCTTGTTCTTCATCCATGTTCGACGTATCGAGAAGAACCGCATCAGCCGCTTGTATGAGAGGCGCAACCTTGCGCGCGCGGTCTTGACTGTCGCGCAACGCCATTGCGGATGCGATTTTTAAGTATGACATGCCCTCTGCAAGACCTTTTCTTTGCAACTGGAGGAACCTGCGACGAGCGCGTTCTTCAATACTCGCTGTTAGGAACACCTTGACGTCCGCATCGGGAAAAACCACCGTGCCGATGTCTCGACCGTCGAGAATAACGCCCTTGGGCGACGACATGGCAAACTTTCGTTGCAGTTCGAGAACGCCTTGCCGTACCTCCGGCAGCTTGGCCAATTTGCTGGCGCGCTCGCCCATTTGATCGGTTATGAGCGCCGCGGTAATGTTCTCGCCTTGGTAAAACATCTGATGGTTCAGCGCATCCCAAGTAAGGAACTCGTTCACGTTTGAAATAATCCTAGGTAACTGATTTGTGATTTCTTCGTCGGAAAGCGATGAGGAAAGATAAGCGAACGCTCGATAAACAAGCCCCGTATTGACATATCCCCATTGCAATCGACGGCTGGCCTCGGCGCAAACACTGCTCTTGCCAGAACCCGCAGGTCCGTCAACGGCTACAATGATGGGACGTGCTGACATTTCTCACCTACCTCGAAGGCCTTAACATATACTCTCCAAAAGAGAAAAGAAACCGGGAAAACTGACGTCCACGCATCCCTTGTCCCTGATGTGACACGCGCCGTGCGCGCGCTTCGAGAGGACTCCTGCCGCCATCGCGAGCCGGTGATCGCCGTCTGGATCGAAGTCAAAGTTTTTCACAACGGAAACTCCCCCTTCGACGTGAAGATCGTCACCTTCTATAGCAACATCCGCACCGGCCAATTGCAGCAACTCCTTTATTTTCTCAAGGCGGTTACTTTCCTTAACTCGCAACTCAGAAAGACCTTTGAAAACCGATCGTCCCTTGGCGAAGATAGCGAGGCTTGCAAGGATAGGAACCTCGTCGATGAGCCGGGGAACTTGGGGGGCTTCCACAATGCATGGTCGAATGTTGGAAGCTCCCGTCACCCAAAAGTCGACAACCGGCTCGCAAAACCCCCGCGCAGTCGATCGGTCAACAATGTGCACGGAACCCGTCATATCGTTCATGATTTTCAGGAATTCGGTTCGAGTGGGTGATGCCGCGATATTCCGAAAGAAATATCTACGACCTGAACTGTCGAGCAAGCCCAAAGCGCAAAAAAAAGCGGCTGAAGATGGATCTCCGGGGACAGCAACACGAAAAGGGGGAACAATCTGCGGCCCAACGAGCGTTATTTCTTCTGAATCTTTGGTATGACGCACCTCGAGTTGAACTCCCAGATGTTTCAACATAAGTTCTGTATGGTCGCGCGACCCTGTCGGCATACGCAGCGAAGTCGTTCCAACCGCCCGCAACGCGGCTAAAAGAATTGCCGACTTCACCTGCGCCGAACCTACAGAAACTTCGTGATGAGCTCCCACCAGTTGTGCTCCAAATACCTCGACGGGCAATGTTCCTTCCGGATTCATTTCGATCTTGGCCCCCATGGTACGAAGGGGACCAACGACGCGTCCCATGGGCCGCCGCATGAGACTCTGATCGCCGACGAGCTTTGCCCGAACCCAGTTCACGCCGGCCAACACGCCCATCAGAAGTCGAGCGCTCGTGCCGCTGTTTGCGCAATCTAAAATGCGAACCTTTTTTACGGCATCTTGTTTTGCGGGAGAAATTTCAACAACGCTGTTTCGGATGTTTATCTGTGCGCCGAGTTGTTGAAGGCAGTGAAGCGTGGCCCGCGTGTCAGCGGACAACAACGAGTTCTCAATGACGCAAGGACCGTTGGCCAAAGCCGCTAAGATAAAAGCTCGATGAGTTATGGATTTATCGGGCGGACAAGGAATTTCGAATTCTTTCGTCATTGCTTGCCTCGTCATTCTCCAAGCGCAGGATGGCGCCGAGAAATTATACTTTTCCCAGTTCTAGATAGCGATCGCGTCTGTGCTTGCGCAACTTATCGGGGCTCCATGTCTTCATCGTGTTGAGGTCGGCCAAAATCTGCCTCTTGATGGCCAGTCCGGTTGCCTCAATGTCGCGATGCGCTCCGCCGTCCGGCTCTTTGAGAATGGAATCGATGACGTTGTGCTTCAATGCGTATTTTGCCGTAAGCTTCAATGCCTCGGCCGCCTGAGGAGCCTGGCCCGCGTCCTTCATCAGAATCGAAGCGCAACCTTCGGGCGATATGACGGAATAAATGGAATACTCAAGCATATGGATCATGTTGGCAACAGCAATAGCCAATGCGCCCCCGCTGCCACCTTCGCCAATGACGAAAGTGATGATAGGAACCTTTAAACGCGACATGACCATAATGTTTTTGGCGATGGCTTCCGATTGGCCGCGTTCTTCAGCCCCAACGCCCGGGTAAGCTCCTGGGGTATCAACCAAGGTGATAATCGGCAAAGCAAATCGCTCGGCCATAGACATGATCCGCAGCGCCTTTCTATATCCTTCGGGACGCGGCATACCGAAATTTCGAAGAATATTGTCTTTGGTGCCTTTCCCCTTTTGGTGGCCAATGATAACGCAGGAGTGCCCGTCAATTCGACCGATTCCTGCCACAATGGCCTTGTCGTCCAAAAAGTTGCGGTCGCCGTGCAGTTCGATGAAACGGCTACAAACCACGCCGATGATATCGAGACTCGTCGGCCTCTTGGGATGCCGAGAAAGCTGCGCCACTTCATGGGAAGAAAGGTTGGCGAAAAGCTGTCGCTTCAGGCCCTCGGCCTTGAGCTCTAACTCACTTATTTCGTTATCGAGATTAATGGATTGACTTATCGCGAGGCGTTTCAATTCGCCTATCTTTACTTCGAGATCCGCAATGGGCTTTTCCAGCGGGATATAATCCATTTTTATGTCCTTATAAACAATCGCTAAAAACTCTGTAATAGTCGTGATCTATAGCCTAAATAGATTCGAAATGGAATGCCTTTTTGGATTCCCGCCTGCCTTTCCGAATTTCATTTTTTGTATTAAGTTGCCAATATCATGAAGTTTTCGTAGAATATTCTTAGGCCAGAATTCAGAAGGGGTTTACCGATGGTTAAGTCAGAGTTAATCGAATGCCTTGCAGAACGCGCCGACGTTACGCTAGCTAAAGCAGAGGAAATTGTTGATCTATTTTTCAACACCATCACCGACACTCTCTGCACTGGCAACCGAGTCGAGATTAGAGGCTTTGGAGCCTTTACAGTCAGAATTTACAAATCATATACCGGCCGAAATCCTAAGACCGGTTCTCAGATTACAGTGCCTCCAAAAAAACTACCTTTCTGGAAGACTGGTCAAGAGTTGAAGCAGCGCGTTGACTCGGCATTCTTCAACAGCGAAAAATAAGAATTCTTACTATTGACATTTTCTCGTCGCGATTCAATTTATAGGCGTTTGAAACCAAGGAGTTCCAAGTGCCGATTTACGAATTCGCATGCGATTCGTGCAAGCAAGTTATCGAATTTACGATGAAATTTTCTGACCCGATGCCTGAAAAGTGCTCTCACTGCAACGGCGGGCCTCTTAAAAAGCTCATCAGCAAGACGAGCTTTCAGCTTAAAGGCGGCGGCTGGTATTCCCACGGGTACAGTGCATCACCCCCAAAAAAATCCTCCGATTCAGGAAGCGAAAGTAAGCCGGACTCTTCCGCAGGAAAGTCTGACTCTTCCTCTGCAAAGTCGGATTCATCGCCTGCAAAATCAGATGCAACGGCGGCGCCTTCAGGGAGCAAACCGAGCACGGATAAAACCTAACGCGAAGTGCCTTTAAAACTGCTCCGATAGCGAACGCTTCAGCCCCTTCAAATCTTCGACCGGCTCTGTATAGATCCTCTGAATCAAAGTATTTTGATTCAGATTTACGAGCTGTGAATATTCCTCGATGGGGGTGACTCGAGGGAAGTATGTTCGATCCTTCTTGATGAGCATGAGAAGGTTTTTGCTCTTTTCGTGTTCTTTGCGGGGATGAAATCTCGTCAATGAGTTCTTGGAGGAAATGCTTTCGTATCGCAGCTTCTTGCTCTTGAGATAAGCGGAAGCGATGTTCGTACCTGAATCGTCGCTTTTGTTTTCAAAGGAGATCTGTTCGTAAACACGCTTCCAAAGCTTTCGATGATGCAAAAGGTCGACGAGAAGGTCCTTGAACGATTTAAGTTCGGTCGGCGAAAGCTCCATTGACGCTTGACCGACAAGATAGTCGCCGATGTTGTGTTCGTCGAGAAGCGCGTATTGATACACGTCCGTCGGCAAGGCCAAGTTGGGAACCATCGTCGTGAGATATTTCATCATCGCCTCGCCTGCTACGGCCGTCTTATGAAAGTACAACTGCAGATACATGGAGTAACGCGCTCGGAGATAATCCTCCAGCGCGGCGAGGCCTGCAAAACCAATAGCGAGTTGAACGCCTTTGTCTTCGGGATTGTAGTATAAGTACAATGAGTCAAGAATTCGGCCGCTGTCAAAGATGCCGTAAACGACGCCACACTCCCTTGAATCCCTCAAGAGATAGTCCATTCGATCGATATCCAACTCCCCAGAAATAAGCTGTCGACAAAACTGATAAGCCTTGTGTTTGCGCAAGGGCGAGGACGCTTCGGGCTCGATCTGCTTTGACATCAGCGACAAAACGTCTCGCGAAGCAATTTGAAGCGTTTTTGGCCAACTAACGTCCTCCAACAAGCGAAGGATCATGAGCATCGAGAATATTTCGTGTGACGCCCTTGGTTTGGGATTTTGCTTTTTTTCTCTTTCGTATTTTTCTTCTAGGAAGTCCAAAAGATAACGAGGCGCGGTGCCGTTGTCCTTAATGACGTCCGAAAGGTATGGCATAAGCCGCTCTCCGCTGTGCGAAAACGGCGGGTGACCAAGATCGTGCAGAAGAGCCGTCAATCTCAAGGTCTGAAGAGAATAATCGCAATCGTATATCTCCGACATAATGTCGAACGTTGGCGTGAGCAGCCCGTGGACTTCCTTCTTGTCCCAACTTTTTTCAAGAGCTTGCGCGGGGGGCAGAGGCGACATCGAATTCATAAGCCGTACTTGATTGGCTTTGAGCTTTTGCCAGGCGAGTCCGGCTAAGTGCATCGCGCCAAGCGAGTGCTCAAATCGCGTATGTGTTGCGCCCGGAAAAACATAGTGCAAGAACGCCAACTGCCGGATTCGGCGCAAACGCTGAAAAAACCTGTGCGAAATAACGCGATCTTCGATTTCCGAGATATCAACGCTGCCGTGAAGATTATCTCTAACTTTGCGAACGTAGTTTAACACAGCAACCCCTAACTAAAATCCGGATCGTAGTACTTTCCGACAATATCCGAAACAAAGTCAATTTTGCGCAATCTCAACTCCCAAGCAAGCTCTTCGAGCAAATGGTAAACCGCCCATGGACCTCGATAAATGAGTGCGGCGTAAATTTGGACAGCGCTTGCACCGCGGATCATTTTCTGAAAAACGTCCATTCCGGACAATACCCCGCCGCTTGCAATCATCGGCAGTTTTCCTTCGTGGACATGGTAGGCCCATTCAAGCATCGTTGTGGACAACACGGACAAGCTGTGGCCGCTAAGGCCACCTGACTCCGGAAGAGTGGTCCTATGGGTGTTGCTCAGCACAAGTCCTGCAAACCCTAAGTCTGCTATATCCTCGATGAGACCTTGAAAACGTTTTCTCGACATGTCCGGATCCAACTTGATCCAGACTTTGTTCTTGAGATGAGGTTTTCGCTCCGCGAGGTGCTGAAGAAACTCGCGACTCGCCAAATCCCTAAGGTCTGGCGTGTTCGGCGACGAAATGTTGACCACCAGATATTTTGCAAGTGGTGCAAACTGGTCAATGCCAATGAGGTAATCTTCGATCGCCAGATGGTTGGGCGTTGTCTTGTTCTTGCCGACGTTGAGCCCGACCTTAAGAGTGGGTGACGCTTTCACCACTTCGCCCATTTTGCGAGCTACATGGGAAACGCCTGCGTTATTGAATCCCATTCTGTTAACGATCGAGCGAGATTCGGGTAGTCGAAACAAGCGCGGTTTTGGATTTCCTTGCTGAGGCATTGGCGTCACTGTACCGATTTCTACAAATGAAAACCCCAAGGAAAAAAGCTGTTCGCAGCAATCGGCGCTCTTGTCGAACCCCGCAGCGAGCCCTATAGGATGCGGCAGCTCTCCAAGTTGAGGAAGCGTAACGCGATAATTGCTGTAGTCGCAGTCGAAAGCAGGTTTGGGGAGAAACTTGTACAAGCCAAGCTGCAGCGATTTGAGCGTTAGATCGTGGGCCGTTTCGGGCGGCAAAAGGCGAAGGGCCGCAGCCACGGACGACGCGCTCTGAATTTTAATTTTTTTCAAAAGACCCACAAGTTTGCCGCTATTACCGGTCGTTGCCTTTTCGCGTACCGACTGAGTACTACGTATGACCCGGGAAACTCAACACTTATTACACTATTACGGTATAATATAACTAAAAGAAATGTGCGACTCAGATTGAGGATAATCCCTTGATAATTTCCGTTTTAAGCTATCAAAAACGCGGCATGGACCAAAAGAAGATTTGGCAATTCAAAACTCCTACGGGTAGTCGGCGCAATTTTCTTGTCCACTGCGACACGCCTGAAGAACTTCGGGGGTTCACAGCGGCGGTGGACTGGCTTCTTACGGAGGTTCCGTCCGCCGATCTAGAATATGCCTTCATTCAATTCTTTGACGACAACGGCAACCAGTGGGCAGTGGAACGCAAACCGGCCGGCCGCAGAATCTCCAGAGATCGCAAAGAAATCGTCGGCGACGAAAAAACCAAACTGACGACCATAGCCTCAGCCTTGGAGGCGTCGGGCGACTGCATTCGAAGCCTTTTCGAGATTCGGTTCGATCCGTCGGGCGCCAAAGCCATTCCCGTCGACGTAAAACAGAAAGCCGCCAACTCGCTTTCGCGGACCGTTCAAGACAACATAAGAACAGCAGCAGCAATATTTAGCGAAGTCTTCGGGTCCGAAGATTTGGCCTACGCGGACAATCTTCAGGCACTCGTTAAGAAACTCGAGATCTACTATTATGGATGGCTGGAGCTGTCCAAAGAACGGGAACTCTTCCTCTCTCAAACAACGGAACCCAAGGCGGCAGACTCGCAAAACGCTCTACTTCTCAAACAAGAGGTTGATCTTATCACGCGAATCGCCGAAGTCGCTGAACCTCTCCTCGACCCCCAATCGACCCCCACCGTCATCAAAGAGAAGTTGGCGCGCGTGGAAAATGACCTTAAGCAATGCCGTCTCAAATATAACATTCCAAATCTTCCGCCGGTGGATAGGAACATCCCGTGGGAAAAGTTACTCCATAACCTCACCCGGCTTCGCACGTATGAAGCCCTCGTCGCCAATACCAACCGCGTCTATGACGTGATCAAGAACAACGTGATTCCCATAGTAAAAGAGCGCCGAGAAGCTCTTGACAGTCTTTTGCAAAACGATAATCAAATAACGTCGGAGCTTGAAAGCTGCCTTTCGACCATTACAATGGCTGTTTTAAAAATCGAATCCGAGAGACAAACAAGCCAGGGCCGAACCTGGTTGCAACAGCTCAAAGAAAAGATATCGCTGCCCGAAAAAGACGGCAGCGCTGGCCTCATTGAGTCGAGCGGCGGTCTTCTCGAAAAATCTCGTATGTCGGTCGACTATACGCTCGCGCGCTTAGGCGAACTTCACGCTCGACATCAAAGCGTCCCCGACTTAGGTCACGAAGCGGTCGGCGACGTTCTCGCCATGCACGAGAAGTACACCGCTGAGTTGCAGAAATACCAGAAGCTCTGGCAAGCGAACGCTGCCGAGTTCGAACTCCCTGAAGCGATCAACATCAAGACTCTTCTGGACCTGATCAATAACTTTGGCCAATACAGCGCACTATGGAAGCAGAAACAGGATCTCAACAACCATATTCTGGATTACAAACGCCGACTCGAATCCCTCGAAAAACTTGTTTTGGACTGGAGAAATACCTCTGGCAGCCAAAAGGACATTCCTCTTGATACAAGCTCGATACTCTTAAGCGAAGTGCGAAGCATCTTGCACGTCAAAGAGGCCAAGGAAAAACAACTGACAAAGGTCGTTACGGCTCAAGAAACCCAAGTAACCAGTATTCGCATCATCCAACACCTCGAACGCAGGATGGCGGAAATCCAAAAGTACTGGGATGAGACACTCGCGAAAAACCGTCTAGCAAGAGTCGATCTCGCGCACCCCTCTCTTCCGAAAGTATTAAGCCAAGCTCACAATATCATGGCCTGGGCAGCCCTCATTCCAAGCGAAGACGCCGCTCTCGAAAGTATTTTCTCTCCGCAGACGCTCGCGGCCCCATTGACGATGTTCCAAATTAACAGGCACACGTTGACGAGCAAAGAACGACTTCAGATTGCAAACCTAATACAAGGCGCGCCGGACGTCGGTTTGGCGCTTATCACGACGTCCGACGAAGGACTCGTCGAGGTACTCAAAAATATCGACATCACAACGTCGCAAGCCGTCCAAAAACCCGCGCAACAAACAGCAAAAGCGGACCAGACAGAAAATCAGCTTCTGTCGCCACGCGCACAGAAGGCTCTTGCGATCTTTCATAGCACCAAAATATCTGCAAAAGACGTTTGAAAATTTTCGAGCATTGCTCACGCTTCATATGACTTTTGAAAAAAAATAAAAAAAAGTCTCATTAAAGTTTTCTATCGCAGAAAAAATATGTTAAGATTTTTATAGGCAATAACATTTGCAATGAAATTTGTTTCGAACACCCTCGCGAGAGGGTTGGTTTTAATTCATCTAGGAGGTATTCAATGACTGTAAGAGCAAGATCAACAGCGAAGAAGCGCACGAAAAAGGTTGCAAAAAAAGCTACTCGCAAAGCGACTCGCAAAAAAGCTGCTGCTGCCGCGAAGCCAGTGAAAAAGAAGCGTCGCAAAGCAACCAAAAAAGCAGCCGCTAAAAAAGTAGTGAAAAAAGCTGCTCCAAAGAAAAAGCGCAAAGCAACTCGTAAGAAAGCTGCAAAAAAGAAATAAGCTAACTTAAGAGACGATGACGCCCCCCTGTCCGAGACAGGGGGGCGATTTTTTTTCCAAAGGAAAAAAACCTCTACTTACTCATGCTCATGCCAAATGGCCAAAGACGAAATCCAAAAGTCCATGCGTTTCCCAACCTCCCCGCCTCCACGTCAAATCCGCGCCTCCGCGTTAAATCTTTATCGCGGAGGCGCGGAAGTTAGGAAACGCGGAATCAGGAGATCATGGTACCGTTCCGAGGTCGGGCATCTGGGCATGAGCATGAGTGAGTAGAGGGCTTTTTGAGGTCGGGCATCTGGGCATGAGCATGAGTGAGTAGAGGGCTTTTTGAGGTCGGGCATCTGGGCATGAGCATGAGTGAGTAGAGGGCTTTTTGAGGTCGGGCATCTGGGCATGAGCATGAGTGAGTAGAGGGCTTTTTGCCTTGCGGCAAAAAGCCAATTGGGGTAAGAAACAACACTCATTTTATTAATGGGTTAGGCCTTTTTTACAAAACAGAGAGGATGAATCGTGGTTTACGTGATCTATTTGTGCGCTTTTTTAGCTATCCTTGCGGCAGTGTTTTTTGCCAAGAAGATTGTTGCAATCCCGGTTGAAGGCGGAAATGAAAGGGAGACCCTCAAGCTTCGGGAAATCTCCACCGCTATCAGCGAAGGCGCAATGGCGTTCCTCAAGAGAGAGTTCCGCTATGTCGCGATATTTGCCATCCTTTTTGCAATTTTTATGAGCTTTGCCCTTCAAACTGAGGAAAGCGACCTCAACGAGGGCTTGTTCAGCGCCGTCGCCTTTTTGGTTGGAGCCTTTATCTCCTGCGCTAGTGCGATCCTCGGCATGAAAATCGCCACCACGGGAAACGTTCGTACCACAATTAAAGCAAAAATCGGTTTGCCGGATGCCTTCAAAGTCGCGTTCAACTCGGGCGCTGTTATGGGTTTTGGCCTTGTAGGGTTTGCGGTCATAGGTCTTATGACTATCGTTCTAGTCTATGGCAATTTTATTCACGAACCAGCATTGCTTATGGAAATGGTGGCGAGCTTCGGCTTAGGCGCCTCCACGGTGGCCTTGTTTAGCCGGGTCGGCGGCGGGATTTTCACCAAAGCCGCGGACGTCGGCGCGGACCTTGTCGGCAAAGTAGAACAAGGCATCCCAGAAGACGACCCCAGGAACCCGGCGGTTATTGCCGACAACGTAGGCGACAATGTGGGCGACGTCGCGGGTATGGGCTCCGACTTGTTCGGATCATGCGCGGAAGCAACTTGCGCCGCTCTTGTCATTGGCGCAACCTCGGCGACGATCGCCGACTCTCCGAGCGCCCTATTGTATCCTATACTTATTTCGGCGGTCGGCATCCCCGTATGTCTTTTGACGACGTTCTTCGCCCGCATTAAGCCCGACGCCACCTCGGCGGAGCCCGTTCTTAAAAAGCAGCTCGTGCTCTCAACAATCTTGATGACCATTGCCATGCTGATTGTGACAAATTACACGATGGTTGACGAATTCGTGGTTAACGAAAAGGTCATCACCAAGTCAGGCGTTATTGTTTCCCTTATGGGGGGCCTGTGGTCGGGTCTGCTCATTGGCTACGTGACAGAATTCTTTACGTCGCACGCCTACAAACCCGTTCGCGAGGTTGCCAATTCTTCCAACACCGGAGCCGCAACTAACATTATCTACGGTCTCGCTCTTGGTTATAAGTCTTCCGTTATTCCTGTTGTTGCCATTGCTGTAACGCTCTACCTCTCGTGGTCTCTGGCTGGAATGTACGGAATCGCGATCGCGGCCCTCGGAATGATTTCCACGATGGCCGTTGGCCTTACCATTGACGCCTACGGACCTGTATCTGACAATGCGGGCGGTATCGCGGAGATGGCGGAACTTGATCCTAAAGTCAGACAGCGCACCGACCTCTTGGACGCTGCGGGCAACACAACCGCTGCAATCGGCAAAGGCTTCGCCATTGGTTCGGCGGTTCTTACGGCGTTGGCGTTGTTCTCTGCATTCCTTACGCGTTCCGAAGTATCAGCGCTGAACCTGTTGTCCCCTCTCGTTTTCGCAGGCGTGCTCATTGGCGGTGTTCTACCGTTCTTTTTCACGGCAATGACCATGAAAGGCGTCGGTTCAGCAGCTAACGCGATGATCGAGGAAGTTCGCCGTCAATTCAGAGAGAAGCCAGGAATCCTGACGGGCAAAGAAAAGCCAGATCACAACACTTGTATTCAAATCTCCACGACTGCCGCCCTTAAAGAAATGATTGGACCGGGAGTACTGGTTCTCGGCTCCCCGCTGGTATTCGGCTACCTCTTTGGCGTTGAAGCTCTCGCGGGCATGCTTGCCGGATCTCTCGTATCGGGCGTCGTTCTTGCTCTGGCTGCCTCCAACTCGGGCGGCGCATGGGACAATGCGAAGAAGTACATCGAAGCCGGCGCGCACGGCGGCAAAGGATCTGACGCACACGCTGCGGCAGTTGTCGGCGACACAGTTGGCGACCCGTTCAAAGACACGTCGGGACCTTCTCTCAACATCCTTATGAAGCTAATGGCAATATTAAGCCTTGTCTTTGCTCCGTTTTTTGTTGAACATGGTGGGGTATTACTGAGCTGGTTCAGTCAACCTTAGTTGTGAAAGGAGATCGCAGTGATTATGTTGAAGAGAGCTTTTCTAGCACTTGCACTAACCGTGGGTTTCTTAAGCCCTAGCGCTTTTGCGGAAGATAAGAAAGGCGATAAGCCGGAACAAGAGTTAAAGGTAAAAATCACCACCACGATGGGCGTCATTGAAGCCAAACTGTTTCCGCATCAAGCGCCACAGACCGTTTCAAACTTTGTTACGCTCGCACGAAAAGGTTTCTACAACGGCATCGTTTTTCACCGCGTCATTCCTAAATTCATGATTCAAACCGGTGATCCAGAAGGTACCGGCATGGGCGGCCCAGGCTACAGCTTCGGCGACGAATTCCACCCTGACCTAAAGCACGACAAACCCGGTATCCTCTCCATGGCGAACGCTGGCCCCAACACCAACGGCAGCCAGTTTTTTATCACCGTCGAAAAGACCCCCCACCTCGACAACAAACACTCTGTTTTCGGGGAAGTCACCAAGGGCCTCGACGTGGCGATAAAGATCTCCGAGGTGAAGGCGGACAATACGCGTCCCGTTACCCCTGTTAAAATGGAAAAAGTTGAAATCATCGGCGATTGGTACAAGCCAGGCCCTGTTATAAAAACAGAGCAACTTACCGAAAAAGAACTCGAAAAAATCACTAAAGACCCCGCGGAAAAACTCCTCAAAAAGATCGCGGAAGCCCAGGGCTACGGCAATCTGAAAGGTCTAAAGTTTGAGTACGGCAAAACCCGGGGCACCCTCGCGCACGTCGCCTATTCCGCCGAATTCGCGAAAGAAAAAATCCAATTCAACATGCTTGGCGACACCACCAAGAACACCTGGGCGCTGAAACAAATGCAGTTCAGCCTCGATCAACCCCCCGCGAACCCACACGGCCAATAACACGCAAGGGGCGATTCTCGCCCCTTTTTTTTCCTCCTGTGTCCAGCGTCGACTCGACTTCCACTAAACTCTATAGATTGACAGGGCCCTTGTCGCCATAGTAAGAGAGTTTTCCTTTTCACCATTTAACGGAGCTTCTATGAAAAAGTTTCTTTTGGCCGCTGTAATGACCACAGTATTTTCTGCCGTCGCCATGGCCGACAACCTCGATATGATGAAAATCGTCGTTAACAGCCGAACCGTGAACGAGCTCAGCGCCAGCATGAAAGATGAAGGCTTCGACACCCTTCTGAAAGTGGAAATGACCGCCAGAGCACGATGCCCGGGATGCTATATCTACACACTCACTTTTGAAACCAACGACCAACAAGTAAGCACCAAGTCCGTCCAAACAGAAATGGATCTTGCGAGCCGCGAAGTCACCGTAACGGTCATCGAATAACTTCTGTTCAAAAGCTTTAGATATGAGGGGTGCTGGCAATGCCGTAGCACCCTTTCCTATTTCTACAGGCTCAGGACCCAACATACCTGAGTGTTCGCTCTTGACGACCCTACCGCAATCGAATAGATTCGCGCTCGGTGAATCCAGTGAAATTCTGGAGCTGTCGCGCAACGGTAAGCAGCCAACAATGCTGATAAGCCCGATCCCCGCAAAGCCATCTCACGCTGAATGAGGGTTTCCATGCTTTTTCGTCTTTCCGCCTTTGTAATTCCGCTTAGTATTTACTTATGTTTAACGCAATTGCAGCGCAGGGAAACGGGATTTGCAAACAGAACCATCAGCGTCCCCGATCGTCATCCCGAGGGGAATGCTCTTCACACTGGCAACCAGACGCTGCCCACAAGTGATCAAAACCGTCCAACCACCGATCAGAATCGCTATTCCCGAAGCCTGAACCGTCATTCTCACCCACCCGATCGTCATTCTCGCCCACCCCGTCATCCTGAGCGCAGCGAAGGATCTAAAAGCCGCTTTGTCGCCCCGTCAAAAACACCTGATCAAACCTCTCCTCGAACTCCGTTCAAGGAACAATTAGAGTCCGTAGGTATTTCGGAGGAAATGACAAAAGATTGGTTTGCGAAGGGAGAGCCAGAGCGGGTGAATTTTTGGAGCGGCACCAACTACGTTATTTGGAGTAACGAAAAGAATCCAGGCGGCTTAGCTTCAGGCAAGGGCCGGAGCCTTTATTTGTCCGACGTTGCCGCGATCGCGGAAATACGAAAACGACGCGAAGCAGAAGAGAATGATCCGAAAAAACCAAAGCAAGTGAATCATAGTGAAACTCTGCACAAACCTCGATCGAGCGAGGAATGGAATGTTGAGAAAGAACCTATCCGGTTGAGCGAGTCGGCTTATCGGGTGAAGAAATTCCGACGAGGGCTTTGCGACGACGGAAAGACGATTTCACAACGAGGCAATTTGAACGAATCTGCCCAAGGACCGGACTATGACCTAGGATGGATCGATCCTGACGACAAGGTGGCGTTAGAAAACGTCCGAGCCAAGGCTATTAGTCTGGGTCACGGAGGTGAAATTACCTTTGAAATACTGGGCGGAGGTTATTTGGAAGATTTGCCCGGCGCTGACTTCGTGATCTTTGAGAATCCCTTTCGTGTCGCTCCTGAACTTGTCTTTCAAGAATTCGCCATGGTCGGAGTTGCGCAAGTCAATAAAAAGAACGCGTATGTTTGGTTTGAATGCTCCCCCAATCGCGGCGATATCTTGCATTGCGCGGGAGTTGTCCCAACAGACGAAGGCGGCGATCGATTTGACCTAGCCAGCGTTGGCATGAACAAAGTGCGATACATCAAAATAAGAGATACGAAAACCAATTACAATAACTATAACATCGACGAAAACACCGAGGGTTTTGACTTGGACGCCTTAACCTTGCTGAACGCCTTCAGCGACCAAGAATAGGATTAACTATGAAGCTAAAGATTATCTGCTCTCTCACAATTTTGATTTCTCCGACGTCCGGCCTTGCCTTAGATGAAATTTTTCGTTTGACCGAGGAAGCCGTTGTTTTTCTAGATCGAAACGAGCCTGATCGATTTCTCGCGCTCAATACGGCATCAGCTTCAGGCAAGGAGTACCAACCGGACGGAAATATGGTTTCCTTACAGGTTGCAAATGCACTCTGTGTCGACGAGGATCTTGTATATCGACATCCTTATCTCGTCGGCACCGAGATAAGTTGCAAAATAGACGAAAGCCAAAATAAGGTTGATATCCTACGAGGCCCTGAAACTATGGAGGGATCGTACGCAATCGAATTCCTGGCAGAAACAGAGCAATATCAGTTTTATTTGATTAACGGCCGAAAAATTCCCGATGCCCGATCGGGATACATCATGCTCAAACGACTCGATAAAATTCATGACACCATCCAGGTGCTCCCGTTCATCACCGACGTTCCGGGATTTTCAGGAGGGATGGCGGTTGATCGCAGCAACGGTAGCTTCGTCTATACCCAGGCAACGGGAATGAGTTCGAATCTAATTTATCGCCTGGATTCCGAACGCCTTTTGGATTTAGCGATCCATAATAGTCAGGCTGCCTTCGCCGGTCTTTTCGAATCACCGTTGGGACCACTGCGCGACCTCAAGCTCAGTTTCAAGCTTTTTGCAGATAATAACGTTTTAATTTACGATAATCGAAATGAATGGGGAAACTTTGAAAGCTACCTTGTGTATGATGCCATTGTGTCGCCTATAGAACTGCCAGAGAACTGCCGTTCTCTTGGCATTGCCAGCGAACGGCTGTTCCTTAGCTGTGACAGAACAAAAATAGTTTCAATTGGGATATCTCCGAATTGATCGGCAAAATGGGGTCTGCGCTTAGCGCGGGATCGATCAATCCGCCACGCGGGTCAGCGTAAGAGTCCCTTCGTATTTCCAGGCTTTGCTTGGCCAATCGATCTCGAGGGTATTGCCGTCTTCGCTCAGGGTGTACTGGCCCTTATCCTGGTACAGGACGACTCCGCAAAAGAGAAGAAGGCGCTGTCGGCTCTTTTGTGCGTGCTTAAGGACCTGAATCGAATCCTTTTCAATGCGAACGGGCGTTGTGATGTCGACCTTCGCGGCTTCTAAACTTGCGTGACATTCAGAAATGACTTGGATTTTGTCCCTGCTGATCATCCATGTGGTCTTGTAATATCCCGTGCCGTCGTCTTTATCCGGTTCTTTCCATGTGCCGTACAATCGCTTGTCCACGTCTTCTGCAGAACTTCCAACAATAGGGGCAGGTTTTTTGTCGGGTGCTCCACCCAGCTTTATCGGAACAAAGCCACACGAGACCTGAAGCACTAAAGGCGTTACAAGAAGCATTATGCGTTTCATCAAGAATCTCCTACGACAGCGCTAAAAGGTCCAAGATCCAGATGCTCCTTAGCAAGGGCCGGGCCTATGAAACTCATTAATATTACTTGTTAAGATCTGTTGAGAAGTTGGCCAGGCGACCAACGCCTTTACAGAACAAACGCGGAAAATAGCTCGCAAATCCACCGGCTAACCTTCCGAAACTTTGAGACTTAGAACTCCTTCCAGATTCTTCTCAATTCTGATCGGGGAAAGTACGAAAATAGAGAGCGGAGGTTGCGATGCGAATAGGAACTATCACAAGCTTACCTGATCATTACTCGGAATACGCGCGTATCACCGATCAGGATGGTCGTTCGTTCACTGTCGAACCGTCGAACATTCCTGAAGGCGCTAAACTCGGTGCAAACTATGCGTACAAGGTGGAGATCTACGGCAACGATAGCGGCCTTGCTTACGCCCTGCAGAAAAAATAATACCAAGGGAAATTATTTTCGCTTTAACGTTTCCAACTGCGAGGAAGGTACGACCGTCCGAAACAAGCGGCTCGCCTTTTCGGAGTTATCCGAATCTTCGACTAAATGAAGTTCTAAGCCGCCAGCCGTATCATTCGCGACGAAACCTTCTAGTTTCGTATTGGGGTCAAATTTCGCGATAATTTCACCTTTGTCGCCCACCACGCGGGCGAGAACAGTACCGAAGATGGCGCCATCCGCAAACGACGACTCCGAGTCTTCCGCGGAAGCCAAAACCAGGAGTCCGTATTTTGTCCAAGCCGCGTCCGTAAACGTCAATTCGACGCCTGAGAGAGTTCCCAACTTAATCGACTCGAATTTTATTTTCCCTGACCAGTCCTCTTCCTTGAGACCCTTGATCCAATTTGCCAGCGGCATCTCGAAAATCCCGTTCTTGCCCTTCTTGGAATTTCCTCTTTGGAACAAGAACACCTTGTCATCTCTAATGAGGATACCTTCCATGTTTACGTCTTTAGCTTCGGGTTGAATTTGGTAGGCCAAGGGCAAGATATTTGTGAAGATTGGCGAACCCAATTCACCGTCTTTTTCGAACGGAACAACAACGGCCGTCATTCGACTAAGAGACGATGCGGAAGGCCACGCAACGAGTGCGCCGTGCGGAGGCCATTCCATTGGAGTGAGGTGAACGAGCGACTCAATATCAGGCTTTTCTGTCTTTTTTCCCTTTGCTTTGGCCGAAAGCAGGTTGTGCGCCTTGACATTGGGTTCATTTGATTTAAAGGAAAATAGCGACAAAGCGTCGTCCGACACAACGTAGAACCGATCTTCCAACTTTACAATGCCGCTGGCCGCACTCAGATATTTTTTTGCCTTCTCTTTTGGATTTGATTCGAGGGCCAACTCACGAACGCTTTCGAGTTTGAGCGTCGGGACGGTCAATGCCTTAGTATCTTTACCGTCCTTTCCATAGGAAGAAAAGGCGAGTGAAACAAGAGCCATTGCCGCGACCGCAAACGAAAATCGCATAAATCCCCCTAGTCGTTTATTCGGGTAAAAAGAAATACGCCAACACGAGCAAAACCAATACCAGCAATCCAAACGCGAGAACGCGGCGTTGGTCTGGCCATCTTTTAGGCTGCGACCGTTGAACGTTTTCGATGATTTGGCTTAGAGCGATGCTAGAGTAGTCGCTGATTTCGGGCAACGGATGGAGAGGCAACGCCGCTAAATTTTCCGTGAAATCGTCGTCGAGGTTCACGCGTGCGCGAAGGCGATCTTCCGCCTCGTTGCAGAGCTGTGCGATTGTCTCGGCAGACGTGTTCATGACGTCGGATGCGTCTCGGTCCTCGAAGCTATAGTATCGACGAAGTAGCAACGCTTCCCTTTGTGACCCTGGCAACGTTTGCAAAGCTTTATCAAGACTCATCAGTAGGTCTCGAGTTCTATCGGGTTCCTCTTTGAAGCCAAACCCTTCGTTTTCCAGATGCGGAGTTTCCATGTTCCAGATGTCGAAGTGCAGGAGCCGAGCCTTCCGAAAGATTTCCTTCCGCAGTTCAAAGAAGTCGTCTGCTGATTCTGCATGTTCAGCTATTAAAGAATCCAAATCCGAGCTAAAGATCTTGCTGCTCTTGACGTCGCCCGTCATTCGCAGGACATAGTCATGGGTTTGTCTTGAAAGAAGATCGGATATGACTCCAAGCTCGTCGCGATTGCCACCCTTAAAATGGTCGAAGGCCTCAACCTCTCTATCCCACACGTGCTCCCCCTTTTGCTCTGTCCTGGACCGAAACGCGAATGAGAAGGAGGAATAAAATGCAAAAATACAACGTGCCCCACAAGAGAATTCGATCGACGTTTTGCTGAACGACGCCAGTTATTCTCAAGGCGAACAGGCAGAAGTACCCCGCAAGATGCGCGATACTATACCATTTGATAAAAGCGGCAAATCGATCCGACATCGCGAGTCTTCCTGTCACCAGCACTTTCGCGCCAAAACCGAGGAGAATATAGTCGATCGGCCAAAACAACCAGAGGTTGGCGTTATGGTGGAGGTCGAGATGTTCTGAAAAAATCCAACTGAGGACCATCAGAAGGCCAATCGTCGCGAAATAAAATCCGTAGAAAAACAGGCCAAGACCAAAAATTCGGTTGGCCACGGATACGCTTTGACGCCGACGAAAAATCGAAGAGAATGTCACAGGGGCCATCGACGCAATCGCCATTAATCCTAAATAGCCAAAGCCATTAAGAGGTGCGGCTGCGGGCGAAGGGAACCATACAATGGTCCCTCGGCTTTCAAGGACAGGTTGGCCGGATTCATTCTGAGCCCTGAGCATATTGTTCCTGAGAGTCGCGGGAAGAAACATTCTCTCCCATTCGGTCATAACTCGGTCGATGCGCGAATTCATGAGAATATCGAGGCTCAGTTCGATAAAAGGAATACTCAGATAATGGGACCGTACCATGTCGCGAAAGGTCAAATCCGAAGATTCCGCGCTGAATCGATCGCTCAGTTGCTTGCCAAGCGCCTCGTCAAAATAATCGCGGGGCCTTGTCGAGCAATTATCGAAAAAATATTGATAGTTATAGTAAACATTTTCGGGCCGAATATTCCAACGCAGACGTTCCCAAAGAATTTTCTTTTGTTCCCTGGAAAGGAGAATTTTATCTTCCCAAACGGTTCTCTCCTCCGCTCGGTAGACCTGTAACGCAACGCGATGGGGATAAACGCCCAACTTGTATTTCAGGAGGCCCTTAAAGAAACGAAAGGAAAAGCTTAAAGGTTCTCCGAAATCAAAGAGACCCCAGTTAAAGATAATGTCGCTGCCCTGCACGCGATCGTGCACCCGCAACGCCGTGTGGCCGAAATTGTTGTAAACGAGATCGCCAACATCGATGGTGTGGAGGTAAAAATCGACCTGATCAAAATCGGCGGGTTCGTAAAGCTTTTCCTGAGCTAGGCCTTCGCGGGCAAAAAAGCAAGTCGCTGTCAGCGCGGCTAAAACGAGACGGCAAAGAACTATTCGCGTAAAACAGCTACTTGGTAGCCAGCCTTTGTTTTCGACGGTTTTCAGCTTCAACAAAACGTTTCTTTTCCTGCTCCGTTTCCGGTGTTAAAGGTGTCATGGGCACTGGATTACCCGTAGCATCGATCGCCACCATTGTAAGGTAAGCATTCGCCGTGTCGTATTTATGCCCCGTTATGGGGTTCTCCGTTGTAACCTTGACGCCAACTTCGCAGCTTGTTTTTGCAACATAATTCACCGACGCTCGCAATGTCACAATCCAGCCCAACTTTATCGGCGCCAGAAAGTTGAGAGCATCGACCGAAGCCGTTACAACCTGTCTGTTCGCATGACGAATAGCGCATGTTGCCGCCGCGATGTCGATCCACGACATCACCACGCCGCCAAAAATAGTTCCAAGCGCATTGGTATGTTGCGGAAGAACGAGTTCCGTCATTTCCACAAAACTCTCACTTGGTTTTTTACCTTTAGTCTCCATAGTTCGTCATCCCGCTCCGTCACCATATCCTAAGGCGCCGTCATCCTGAGCCGCTCCCGTCATCCTGATCCCCCCGTCATCCTGAGCGTAGCGAAGGATCTCCCCGAGATCTTCGGCTAAGTCACCTTCTCCGGCACAGCGGACTCCCGAACGTCTTGTGTTCGCGTCACCACTACCCTATTTTTACCGCTTTTCTTGCTGCGATACATGCTCTCGTCGGCAAGTCTCAGCAAAGTCGCCTTGTCCTTTCCATGTTCGGGACAATTTGCGACGCCGATCGAGGCAGTAACGTTCACCGTATGTCCGTCTTCAACCCGAAATTCGGTCGATTCTATTTTTTGGCGTATACGCTCCGCGGTAATACGCCCCACGTTCGTGTTTGCTTCGAGCAACAGTACAACGTATTCGTCTCCGCCGTACCTGAAAACGCTGTCGACCTCGCGCAGATCCTCTTTCAAAACTTGCGCGATATGCTTCAGCACCTGACTGCCCGCAATATGTCCGAACTTATCATTGATCGGTTTAAGATTGTCCAAATCAATAAACAAGAGACAAAAAGGAGTGCCAAACCTTTGAGAACGGCGGATTTCGGCCTCGAGCGCCAAGTCGAGATACCGGTAATTGTATAAATTTGTAAGGTCATCAAGATAAATAAGGGCTTGGGTCTTGTCGAGTTTGAGAATCCAGCGGAGTCCTTGCTGAAGTTGCAGAGCTAAGAACGCCAGCACGCCCCGTTGCTCTTCGCTTAGGGATTCCTTCAGCTCGCAGACAATAAACATCTGAGATTTTTCCGTCTGCCGAAGCTCGACAAAGAACATTTGCCGTCCGCCATGCTCGAAAAAGTTGAGACCCTCCAACGATGGCGCGTGCGTCGTGTAAAAGACGCGCAACGTGGCAATAATGGAATCCAAGGTCTGTTCGTCGAGCGCCGTCACTCCTTCGATCTGAGGTGACGCCGCAAATTCGTCCAAAGAGCCGCTTTGCAACTGGGCTTGCACCAGACCAATTCGAGAGACATGGAAGTGAGTATTCACGAGCGAGGCAAACTCTTGCAGAAACTGTTCCTTGTCAGAGCTCTGCCAGAGTCGCTCCGAAAAAAAACTCAAATTTTCAAATAGTTGCTGCATTTGTCCAAGGATCCTTCGTCTTTTTTACAGTAACCATTGTAATACACTTGGGCCAAATAAGATATGGATTGCAGCGCCCAAAATAAGAAACGGACCGAATGGAATCGCTGACTTAAGGGACGCCCCCTTTTTTAAAATAAGGAAAAGACATCCGAAAAAAGCCCCCGAAATGGACGCCACAAGAATGGTCGGGAGAATGGCCTCGACGCCCAGCCAACCTCCTATAACGGCCAGCAATTTGACGTCTCCCATGCCCAAACCGGGACGCTTGCGCACAAAGTAATACAGCCAAGCTACCGCAAACAATGAGCCGCCCCCTATCAATGCGCCAAACAAGGCGCTTGTCCATGTCAATTCAGGGTGAAGATACGCCACAATGGGCGTCAATAGAATCATGGGAAGCGTGATGACGTCCGGAATAATTTTGTGGTGAAAATCGATCACTCCGCACACCAGAAGAGCCGACAAGAACACCGCAACATGAGCAAAACGAAGGAAATCGGCGGGATCTATCATGAGGCGCTGTGCATCCCAGAACGGGTACTGCCAATAGATGGCGACAAACAAAAGCGCTGTCGCTAATTCTACGAGAAAATACTGGACCGAAATGCCCTTGCCGCAACAACGCGCCTTGCCTCGCAATAGAAGCCAGGAAACGATAGGGACGTTGGCGTAAGACGGAATTGGTTGATTACAGTGTGGGCACATAGAACGCGCGTGCTTCAGGAACGTTCCTTGAGGCAGACGGACAATGCAGACGTTGAGAAAACTTCCAATGACAGAGCCGAAAATGAACACTATATAGGTTACGGGCTGCGTGAGAATGAGCTGAAGTTTTAGAAGCCAATAGGGCACAATATACTTTCTTTACTGTACAAAAGGATTGCGTTTATTATAGGGTCTTTATTACTAACTAACAATCTATGAACACATTGCATATTTAATGAACATGTCGTCAATTCAAAAATTAAGCCTTGAGCATCTCGGCTGGCCGAACGTTACAAACAAACTCGCTTCGCTCGCCAATACCGATGCGGCCAAAGGCCAATGCATGGCTTTGCTCCCGACTCTTAGCGAAGAAACAATTCGCAACGAGTGGGAAAAAACCTTTCAGGTTCGAGAAGTCATCACCGCAGGATATACGGCGCCGATCCCTAATCTCCCGGTCATGGACGAAGCTTTGCGCGGCGCGAAACTCGGCCAACTCTTCACGGGCGAAGATCTACGCCTTGTTTATTCTCTTGTGACGGCCACAATCCAGGTCAACCGTTTCCTTCACGATCTCAAAGAAAAATGTCCCTTCTTTCGGATTGCCTACACTAAGATTTTTCCCGTTCCCAAGCTTCGCGACGCTATCGAACGGTCGATCGACGAAGCGGGCATTGTCAAAGACGACGCTACGCCCAAACTCAAAAGCATTCGCCAGGCCAAAATCTCGCTAAGAAAGACGATTGAAAACCAGATTAGGCAACTTCTCATTAACAACGAGTGGGAAACCTATATCCAAGATAAGTTCTTCACGATTCGACGCGAACGGTACGTTATCCCGATTCGTATTGACGGCCGGGGACGCGTCAAAGGGTCCATTTACGACACGTCCGACAGCGGCCAAACTCTTTACATTGAGCCCCCGGATATTGCGCCTCTTAACGAAAACTTATTGGAGCTTGAGGTTTCCGACAAGCTCGAGGTCGCGAAAATTCTGCGCGAATTAAGCGCTCATGTGTCGAGCGAATACGATAGTCTAAACGCTTCTTATTTTGGGATCGTGGAATTGGACGCGGTGCAGGCCAAAGCTAGGCTGGCATACGAAACGGATTCTTATCCGGTGCAGCTTGCCTCTGCTCCCGTGCTGGATCTGAAGCGGGCGTTTCACCCGCTCGTCAAATCGCCGTCGGGAGAAAAAGCGGTCGCCAACGATATCCTTTTAACACCAGAACAGAAATGCCTCATCATCTCGGGCCCTAACGCCGGCGGCAAAACGGTTGTTCTGAAAACGGTCGGCATCATACACCTAATGGCAAAGGCAGGCTTGCTCTTGCCTGCGCATCCCAGTTCTCAGGTATATTTGTTTTCGAAAATTTATGTCTCTATGGGCGACAGTCAAGATCTCGTTGCAAGTTTGTCAACATTCTCGGGGCACCTTCTTCATCTCAAACCCGTGCTTGAACAAGTCACGGACACCGATCTGGTTCTCGTCGACGAACTCGCCGTTGGTACCGAGCCGCAGACAGGAAGTGCAATTGCACAGTCGGTGTTGGAACATTTTGCCTCGAAGAACGTCACCTCTTTGGCTACGACCCATTTCGATTCGCTTAAAGGCATTGCTCTCGTAAACAATAAATTCCGCAACGGGTCTCTGGAGTTTTTGACGAAGAGCCTCCAACCCACTTACAATTTGGTGCTCGACGTTCCTGGCCAAAGCTACGGCATCGAACTAGCTGAGCATCTCGGTATTCCCGCTCCCATAATTAAACGGGCAAGACAGCTCAAGGGCAGCGGCTATAACGAATTCGACGACATGATCAAGAAACTTGCTGAAAATACGTCTCTTATGAACGAGGAAAAGGCCCAAGTTCACGCGCTCAAGATGGATCTCGAAGCGCAAAAAGCCCATTGGGAACGCGAGCGGCAAAACCTCGAAAAGATCAAAGAGGATGCGAGAGCCAAGGCTTCTCGTGCATTTGAAAGCAAACAAGAGGCGCTCTCGTCAGAGTTTAACGAAGCTCTCGCCGAACTCAAAGAGTTGCTGAAGAAGGCAAGGAAAGCCGAAAGCCCCGTTGCAATTGAAGATGAACTCGTGAAACAGCGAACCAGTCTCAAACAGAAGTGGGAGTCTCTCAGTTCGGAAGTAAGCAGCCTGGCAGAACAGGAAATAATTGGAGCGCTTCCCGGGACCGCTTGCACGGCGCAAGATCTAAGCGTTGGCGACCAGGTTTACGTTATTTCTCTTAAGAACGAAGCCACTGTGCTATCCGTCGCCGCAGATGGCAACACCGTCGAGGTCCAGGCAGGGCTTTTGAAGCTCAAGCCTGCCGTCACCGAAATACGACTCCTCGAAAAGTCAAAGGCTACGCCGAAAAAGGCTGGCGGTAAATCGACTACGCTCGCCGCCGAATCGAAGAAAAGTAAGGAACAAATTGGTCTGGTGATCACCTCTCCCACCAATAGCCTCGATGTCCGCGGACTTGACGCAGAACTCGCTTTGGAAAAGCTTTGGCAATTTATCGACAAGGGCGTGCTCCGAGGCGAGCCCAATCTCGTGGTTGTGCACGGCCACGGCACCGATAAGCTTAAGAAGGAAATCCGCGCAGCCCTTGCCAAGACTGATCTCTACCAGCTCGACTTTCGACCCGGCCTCCAAGAGGAAGGGGGCGACGGCGTCACGATCATTCGCTTAACCTCTTGATTTGCCATCAGAATCAACTCTAAAAACTTCTCATCCGCAGGCTCCTTTTTCTTCAATAGAGCCGCAGTTTATGGTACGTTAGCATGCAAAATTATGAAGCCCGGAGTTAGATGAAGATGGCAAAAACAGCGCGCACCACGAAATCCAACGAGTCTCTGCCAGCGAAAGAGGAAATTGTCTCCGACTACAAAATTGCTCTCATGAGCCGCCATACGAGCCTCATAGGACGGAAAGAAGTGCTGTCCGGAAAGGCAAAGTTCGGGATCTTCGGCGACGGCAAAGAGATTGCGCAGCTGGCGATGGCGAGGGTTTTCAAGCACGGAGATTGGCGTTCGGGCTACTATCGCGATCAGACATTTATGTATGCCCTCGGTCTGTGCGACGTGAAAAAATTCTTCGCGCAACTCTATGCGGACCCGGACCTCGATCACGAACCGGCTTCTGGCGGACGGCAAATGAATAGCCATTTCGCCACGCGTTTTCTCGACGACAAAGGCAACTGGCTCAACCAACTCATGATGTACAATTCTATTGCCGACGCTTCTCCAACGGGCTGTCAAATGTCTCGCCTCGTAGGACTGGGATATGCCTCAAAACTCTATCGCCACAACGCTGCTCTGTGCAAATACTCGCAGTTTTCGGTTAACGGCAACGAAGTTGTTTTTGGAACGATCGGGAACGCCAGCACGGCGGAGGGCGTTTTCTGGGAGAGCATGAACGCGGCGGCCGTTTTGGAAATACCTATGGTTGTTTCTGTATGGGACGACGACTATGGCATTTCCGTTCACAATAAGTATCAGATGGCCAAGAAGAATATCTCCAAAATCATGTCCGGATTTCAGATCGAAAAAGGAACGAACGGCCTTAACATATATACCGTCAAGGGTTGGGACTACCCGGATCTTCTGAAGACATATACGGCTGCAGTAACGCGCGCTCGCAAACACCACGAGCCGGCGCTCATACACGTGATCGAAATCACACAGCCGCAAGGCCATTCTACCAGCGGCAGCCACGAACGCTACAAAGACAGTGCGCGCCTGGATTACGAAACGTCGAACGACGGCATTCGTCACATGCGCAACTGGATGATTGATTCCGCCATTGCCACAGATAAATCGCTCACGGCCCTCGAAGAAGAGTGTTCGCGAGAGGTTGAACGCATGAGAAAAGAAGCGTGGAACGAGTTTTATGGCCCTATGGTTGAAGAGCGCAACGACCTCATCGGCATTTACCGGGAAAGCGCAGGCGTTTGCAGCGCGCCTTATATTCTTGAAAAGGCAATTTCAGAGCTTGAACGAGCCCCTGCGCTCAACAGGAAAACAATCCTTGCGAGCGTGCGCAATGCCATGATCGACCTCCGCAGCGAATCCGATGAGGTGACAGCCAAGTTGAAGAAATTTGCAGAAAGATATCTTTCCGAAAACGAACTGCGGTACAACTCTCATCTTCACAGCCAAAGCGACCGTTCACCTTTGAACGTCGACGCCGTATCAGCGCACTTCGGTGACGCCCCGGAATCTGTTAACGGCAGCGATATCATCAACGAATGTTTCGACCTTCGTCTCGCTAAGGACCCCAGGGTCTTTATCATTGGCGAAGACGTTGGAATGCTGGGGGGAGTGAACTCCGAATTTAAAGGCCTACAGGAGAAGTTCGGAGAGATCCGGGTCACGGATACAGGCATTCGCGAGGCCACCATAATGGGCCAAGGCTTTGGCGCCGCCGTTCGCGGCCTCCGACCTGTCGTTGATATTCAGTATCTCGATTATCTGCTCTACGCGTTCCAAATCATGTCCGACGACCTCGCCACACTGCATTACCGCACTCGAGGCGGCCAAATCGCCCCGGTCATTATCCGGACAAAGGGTCATCGGTTAGAGGGAGTCTGGCATACAGGCTCTCCGCTCGGCATGATTCTACACGGTTCTCGCGGCATTCACGTTTGCGTGCCGAGAAACATGGTCCAAGCCGCGGGCATTTACAATACACTGTTCGAAGGCGACGATCCCGCGCTGGTCATCGAGGTACTCAACGGTTACCGTCTGAAGGAAGCAAAACCCAGGAATCTTGCCGATTTTAAGATTCCTCTCGGCAAGGTCGAAGTATTGAGAGGCGGAAGCGACGTAACAGTTGTAAGCTACGGAGCTTGTCTTCGCCCGGTTTTAGAGGCCGCATTGCAGCTAGAATCTCTCGACATCTCTTGCGAGGTAATCGACGTACAGACTCTGTTGCCCTTCGATCTCAGTAACGAAATATGTGCATCGTTGGAGAAAACAAATGCCGTAATTTTTGTCGATGAAGACGTGCCGGGCGGCGCATCTTCTTATATGCTGCAGCAGGTATTGGAAACTCAAAAAGGCTACGAATACCTCGACGCGCCGCCTAAAACTCTAACGGCGAAACCTCACCGAAGCCCCTATGGTACGGACGGCGATTATTTCTCCAAGCCTAATACGCAAGACGTGGTTCGGGAAATCTACAATATGATGCGCGAGCGATTGCCCGATAAATTTCCGGATTTGAGACTAGTCTAAACTAAGGAGTTTGCGATGAAAACATTACTTGTAACAGGTGCGAACCGTGGAATCGGCCTTGGCCTTGTGAACCAAGCGTTAAAAACCGGCTATAACGTTTTCGCCACCTGCAGAAATCCCGACGGCGCCCGAGATCTTTGGGAACTGGAGCATACTTACAAAGATCGACTCCAGATATTACCGCTGGACGTGTCAGATTCCACAAGTGTGAAAAACCTTAAGGACCGGATGCCGACGAATCTCGCTATTGATCTGCTCGTGAACAACGCCGGAATATACCAAGGCGGCCACAAGCCCCTTACGGAGGTCAACCTTGCCGACGTCGAGGCGATGCTCAACGTGAATACGATTGCGCCCATGCGCGTCACTCAAGCACTTTTACCGTTCTTGGAAAGGGCGCCAAACCCCGTGGTGGCGAATATGTCGAGCAAGATGGGTTCTATCGCCGATAACACTTCCGGCGCTTCCTATGGCTATCGGATGTCCAAAACAGCACTCAATATGTTTACAAAATCGCTCAGCATTGACTTTCCAAAAATAACGGCCGTCGTGCTGCATCCCGGCTGGGTAAAAACCCGCATGGGGGGAGATGGAGCTCCAACCTCTGTTTGGGACTCAAGCGAAGGGCTGTGGAAAGTTCTCCAATCTCTGAAGCCGAAAGACACAGGAAAGTTTATTGATTTTCAAGGTGAACTGATCCCCTGGTAAAACATCTGCTCAGTTCCCTGCAATACCGTTTGATCGCGGAGACGCAGAAATTTGGAAACGCTGAATTTTGGGCAAGCTTTCTAGGCGACGGTATCGAGTTCGGTCAAACCAAGATCCGCAAGGATCTCCTCGACTCTCTGTGGTTTGTGGAACAGGAAGCCTTGAACTAGATCGATGCCCATAGACTGAAGTATCTTGGCTTCTTCCCAGGTTTCGACGCCTTCGGCAAGAATCTTGGTCTTCAGGATTTTTGCGGCTTCAACCATACCTTTAACGTAAGCTTGTTTCACCGAGTCGGTATGGATATTTTGAATCATGCTTCGGTCAAACTTGATGATGTTAGGCTTAATCTTTATGATTCGCTCGAGACTTGAGTATCCGCGACCAAAGTCGTCGGCGGCGATTCCCATGTAGTTCTTTTCCAGGTACTCGCAGGACTTAATCATGAGTTCAAAGTTGCTGATGGACTCAGATTCGGACACTTCAAAAATGATCTCTCTTCGACCCTCGAAGATCCCTTTGAGCTTTTCTATATAATACAAGTTACGCGGAAGAATATTAACCATGAGAACGCCGGGTAATTCCTTGGACCTGTTGGCGGCATGTTTGAGGCAAGCTTGATCAAGCTCCAAAGCAACCTTTGACGACTTCGCCATCGAAAATAACACGTCGGGGTTTAGGAACTTCGGACTGATGCCCCCCGACCCAAACTTCTTGAATCTGCTTTCAACGATCCGGCTCTGAACCCGAATCAAGGACTCAAATCCGAATATCTTGTTCCGAACGTTGGCAATCGAACCGGTTTCCGTGATTTCCTTGACTTCGTCTTCGGTCATTCCCGGGAGTTCGAAAACAGCCTGATAGTTCGGAACGAGCATTTCCTCCGACTGAATCAAAGTTTGCATAAGTTCCCGTTGCCGCTCCTTCACGCGAGATACTTGGAAGGTGGCGACGTTACGGCTAAATTCGAGGCCATTCTCTATAATCTCGTGCGCGTCGATGCACGGGTTCTTCAGTACGCCCACAAAACCAACGCCCACGAGCGGAATGGATCTGACATAAGGGGGAATAATTCTCTGACCTTTGCCGGCAAACAACTCCTGCCATAAGGCATTCTGAATAGCGTTGCCCAGGCGATCAGCAATGCGTTCGAGCGCGCCTGGTAAAGGCAACGCACCCGTTTCGCGAGACTTGTTCAAAAACACGTAAAAAATGTTGCTGTTCATCGATTTTCGGCAAAGAATGTCGCTCAGCCGAAAACATCCTGGTTGACCCCACATTTGGAACAAGAGATTCTGGAAAACAGCTTTTATCTTGTTATAGACGTCAACGCCGTACTCCAGGCCAATTTTGGAGAAGCTGGTCGCATCAATCGTTATGACGCCGAGCCCACCGTGTTCCTGGAGCATCGTAACGGGAACTTTGATGTTATAGTATGGAATGGCTTGGCAATGCGACTTAACCTTACTCTTACGGAATTTTAGGTAAAGAACAGTGGAGTCTATAATTGCGTCGATTCGGTCGGTCGACAACACCGTCAACTGGTCGCTCACGTGATTGGTGGTGGGGGCGATGCTTTCCTGACTCCCCGCGTCAGATAAAATGATGCAAGGGATTCTATGCCCGAGGCTATTAAGGATATCGATACTCAATCCATCCGGCACTCCGCTGAGTTCTGAGTCGGCGATGAGCGTTTCAATATCTTCGCGATAAAGCACCTTGAGCAGGTCTTTGGATTTTGGCGACACGATTTCAGCCTCAAAACCAAGGCTCTTCAGCCTTCGCTTCAGCTCCGCCGCCAACTCGCTAAACTTGGTGAGAATGAGCACCATCAATAAAACTCAAAAAATTTCTATTCTGACCTTTACGTTTTATCGGTGCCTTAATGGGAAAGATTAATCTATGCTAAAAAAAACCTGCCGCGGATGTTGATAACGCCAATAAAAAGCTTTAAACATCTTCATAACCATTGCGGTTTTTTTGTTTTTTTGTAAAAACGTTAATTCACAGATACTGTGGATAAGCCTCAACCGTAGTATGTGAAGTGGTTGCCCCATCAACCCTACACCGTGTTGATTATTCTTTAGGCATCTTGCCTGATGTAAGGGCATAAAAAAATTGAGCTTTAGTAAAACTATTTTAGATAAATGCAAAATTCAACAGCGGGCTCTAGGCCTTCCCGAGAGTCTGGATCCGCGAGTTCTTTCTGCGTGCGTTCAGCTTGCAAAAAATCAAACCCCTTCGGCTATCCATTTATTCGCTCCGGAAAGTGCCGTTGCAAAACAATGTCGCGATGCTGGCATAGACTTCACTAAATTTGCAAAGATCGCACGCTTCGTTCCCGACGAATTTTCAGATTTGAAAGACAAGCTCTATGCCTTTATCTCGCAATACTTCAAAGCAAAGAACAAGCAGGTCTCTGACGCGGATATGTCGATCCTCATCTGCAATCCGCTCTATCAAGCGGGAATGCTTCTCAGCTCCGGGGAAATTGATTCGGTAGTCGCCGGCTGTTCGCTGCCGACCTCGGACGTGATTCGAGCCGGAATAACAACGGTGGGTTTGGACGACAACACAAAGACCATCTCCGGTTCGTTTATCCTAACCAAAGAATTGCCCAAAAACGCCGGAGAGCAAATTTTTATCTTCGCGGACTGCGCTGTCGTTGTCGAACCAACCGCCGCGCAGCTCGCCGACATAGCTACGAGCACTGTAAAAACCTGGTCGCGCTACAACGATACCTCACCGGCCGTGGCTTTCTTGTCGTTTTCGACCAAAGGTTCTGCCTCGCATCCAAAATTGGATATCGTACGTGAGGCGCACGCTCTTTTTAGCGCAAAGCATCCGGAGATTATTTGCGAAGGAGAAATACAGTTTGATGCCGCCTATATCTCGGAGATCGGCAGCAGAAAAGCACCAGGCAGCACTCTGCCGGGCAAAGCAAACTGCTTTATCTTTCCCGATCTAAATTCCGGCAATATCGCTTATAAGATTACGGAGCGTCTGGGGGGATTTGAAGCCTACGGCCCTCTTTTGCAAGGTCTGCGAAAACCTTATTTCGACTTGTCGAGAGGAGCTAAACCCGAGGACATCGTAATGGCGGCACATCTTGCGCTCGTTGCGGCGGCAAAATAGCTCAGATTTTGGGATAGTACTCGATAACGATCTTGTCGCCTTCTTTAATCAACACGTCCGGCGAAATATTCAACATGTTCTCGTCTTCATCTATCGAAAATTCGTCGCTCTTAATCTTAGTTCCACCTACCTTGACGCTGATGTCTTTAGAAAGATCGACGGGGTTTTTAAGTTTGTAGCCGGTTCGGCTGATTATCTTTTTCGAGAGGGTTTTAAGCAAGTCGGACCAATTTTCGGAACAGATATCCAAAACCTCGCCGCCCGTATCACCGGCCAATTTTATGTGCTGGTCGCCCTTATTGGCGATTTCGCAAACTTCCGATTGTTTGCCTTTTTTCAATCCGACAATGGCGTTTACCGAAACGTCCCGGTCCTTCGGAGGTCGAAAATCGCTGGCTTCATTACCCTTGCCTTCACCGTTGTCGTCGCTGATGATGACAGCTTCTAAAACCGAGTCTTTACGCAAGGCGAGAGGAAAACTATATTTTCCGTCATAGTACTCTGTCAAAACGGAAATGGCGTCGTGGCTATCGACGTGGTGAGTAACGGTCGCGAAGGAGGAACTGCTCAACGTACTGGGGAAGTCAAAATTGTTGCCGTCCTCGTCAACGGCGCCGATCGCGGTGATTTTGACGTCGATCGCGGCGGTTTTAATGGAGTTGAAGAACTCCGTCATATTCTTCTCAAGAAAGTCGATTTCTTCGCCCATGCTGCCGCTTGTATCCACGACGAAAACCACGTCGACAGACCTCGCCGAAGCGTCGAATTCTTCAGTCTCGCTTTTTACTTCAGGTTCTTCCTTTGTTTTTGCTTTGAGCTCGGCGCCTTGTTTTTCCTCCGCTCCGGTACGAAAGACTGGCCCAAACTGCCTCTGGGTTTTCTTGCAACTTAGTGAAAACCAAAAGCAAACGGACAAAAAAAGAAGGGTTTTAGTCTTTGCAAACATAGTGAAAAACTTACGCGATTCTTTGATTCCTATCGGAAAAATAAGGAAAAGCTTAAGCACAATTTCTAGGCGAAATCCTTGGAAAATTTGCGGTTACTTGGCAGGCTGGCAACTAAGTGTCAAAAAAAAGAGCACCGGCAAGCGGTGCTCCGAGTATGAGCGCTGAGCGCCTCAGCCTTAGTGGCTTTCAGTGCTGAACGCTGCACGACGGTTCTGCTCGTAAGCAGCTTCGTCGTGGCCGATAGCCAACGGCTTTTCTTCGCCGAAGCTAACGGTACCAACTTGAGCCGCATCAACGCCCATGGATGTTAAGTGCGCTCTTACGGCGTTGGCCCTGCTTTCACCAAGAGCGAGGTTGTATTCAATAGAACCGCGCTCGTCAGCATGACCTTCAACCGTGATTTTAAGGGCGGTGTCTTTCTTAAGCTGGGGAACGATGCTGTCAAGCTTTGCACGCTCTGATTCGCTTAAGATAGATTCGTCAAAACCGAAGTGTACCGTGATGGACGCGATGTCGACATCGCTCGTTTCCACTGGCGCGACTTCTTCTGGCGCCGCGGCAGCTTCGTCAGAAACTTCTACGATTTCATCAGTTGATTCGTCTTCTACGGATGTACAGCCGACTCCGGCAAGTACGAGAAGACCTGTGAGGATACCCATTGGTAAGTACTGCTTCAAAAACAACTTCATCTCCAACTCCTTATCAAGAACTCCAGGTATTTTCGAAATGCGCTATCTCCAGCGCGAAAGTCATTTTATAATATTTTAATAAAATATCAAGCTATATTTTATGATTTTAATGAAATTGGTTACAACCCCCTAATTCTGCTCCTCATCCTGAGTCGGAATTCAACGCCCCTAAACCATTCGGCACCCTCAGCCATTGGGCACCCTCAGCCATTCGGCGCCCTCAGCCATCGGCACCGTCAGCCATTCGGCACCCTCAGCCGGAATTAGCCACTCCCACAACCCGTCATCCTGAGCAGAAGGCGAAGGATCTCCCAAAGATGTTTCGCTTCACCCACCACGTCGTGATAAACTGAGGGTTCATTTCAGGACAGGCCATGCGGAAAAAGGCAATTATTGTTGTAAATCTCGGCACTCCCGCCTCCTCTTCCCCCTCTGATGTCGCTCGCTATTTGCGGGAGTTTCTGATGGATCCTGAAGTCATGGACCAACCGTTCCTGTTGCGCTGGCTTCTCGTCAATCTGCTGATCGTTCCCTTTCGCGCCAAGGCCTCCGCCAAACTCTATCAGTCGATTTGGACCGCGGAAGGGTCGCCGCTGCTCGTAAATTCTTTCAAGCTTCTCGACCAACTTGTAGGTCTCGCGAGGCAGGATTTAAGGTTCGTTTTGGCGATGCGTTATGGAGCTCCGTCACTGGAGCAGGCGTTCCTCACGTCTCTACGAGACGACGTGGAGGAAATCGTCATACTGCCGATGTATCCACAGTATGCCGCGTCATCTACAGGCACCTGTCTGCAAGCCTGTGCTAAAATCATGAAACGTTTGAACGTTACTATCCCCGTCAGCTATGCCAAATCTTTCTATAAACACCCGGCATTTCTCAATTCCATAGCGATAGTCACCCAGGAGTTTCTTGGCGACCTTAAGCCTGATTACTACCTCTTTAGCTACCACGGTCTCCCCGAACGCCATATGAAAAAACTCGACGCCAACAATCATTGCCGTTTTGATAAAACTTGCTGCGACAACTTTGCAACGCGAGCGCCTAACTGCTACCGCGCACAGTGCTACTACACTACAAAGCAGCTCGTCCAAAAGTTGGGCCTTCCTTCCGACAAACACACCACGGCCTTCCAATCGCGATTGGGCCGAGATCCCTGGATCCAACCGTTTACCGACGTGGTGATCCAAGAGTTGCCAAAAAAAGGAGTTCGTCACCTTGCGGTACTATGTCCGTCGTTTGTTGCAGACTGCTTGGAAACCTTGGAAGAAATAACGGTGCGGATGCAAGATCTGTTCATTCGAGCGGGAGGGGAAAAGGTGACACTTATCCCGTGCCTGAACGACCATAAAGAATGGGTGCAAGGCATAGTCGACATCGTGGGGTCGCAGGAAAACCTGGTTCCCCTTCAACTGTCACACTTGCATTCTACGGCAGGTACTCAAATTCAATCCAGGACAGATCCGAGTTGATTTGTCCGCCGAAGCATGGGGTTTCCGCTCCGAATCGGACAGAAATAAATTTGCCGTTAAAGCGCTTTGTTACTTTGGTATAAAGAAAGCCGCCGGCGCCAGACCAGCCTTGGCTTTCGCCGGTTAGGGAAAATGCGTTCGTTCCATCCGGCAGCGGCTCGATGGGGAAACCTATGTTTGTCAGGAAGTTCTTACCGTCACTCCCCTCATCCACATTGACGTTTAAGCGAATCGTGGTAGAAACGATCTCCTTGCCAACAAGAGGGCTGTCTGGCGGCAAGAACGCTGAATAGGAATTGCAGGCGTTAGCAAAATTAAACTTTGCTTTTTCCGTCCCATCCTCGGCGCGTGCGGCCATAGATCCAAAGGCGGCGCTTCCAAATAGCAAAATCGACAAAACAGACTTCAACATATGTCCTCCAAGTGTGAATGGGTTATTGGTTGACCAATGCGGCGACCGCTCGCACCGCAACGTGAATAGCCTTGGCTTCGGTTTCCTCCACCGCATCGCGTTTAACGTGCTCACTTTTGGTTCTATTGGCAATGACGCTCAAGACGCATCCTGCCTTGACCCCAAGCGCCGTGCATACGGCAAACAGACTTGCGCTTTCCATTTCGTAGTTGAGAACTCCGAATCTTTTCCATCTTTCCGCGCTACCGATCCATTGGGGCAGAAGATGTGACGCAACTCTTTCGTAGCGTTCTTGGCCTGGATAAAAGGTATCGCTTGACGCTGTGATACCCACGAACGGGGGGAAACCCAACTCGTTGCTTGCATTCACAAGGGCTTGGGTCACCCCAAAATCTCCCACGGCCGGGAATTCCGAAGGCAGATAGTGACCGCTTGTACCGTCGAGTCGAACCGACGCTTGGGTAACAACAACGCTGCCTATGGGAATATGGGGTTGTATGGCGCCCGTTGTTCCTATTCTCACGAAAGTCTTGACGCCAAGCATCGCCAGTTCTTCCACGCAAATTGCCGTGGAAGGCCCGCCGATACCGGTCGAGCAGACGACGACGCTCTTGCCGTTAACCTTGCCGATGTGGCTAAAATATTCTCTGTGTCGGCCCAACGGGCGACTTTCGCTTAAATGGGTGGCAATTTTTGCAACCCTGTCGGGATCGCCTGGTATAAGCGCGATCTGGGCTCCTTCTAATTGCTCTCGACCGATATTGAGATGGTAAATCTTTTGTCCTGACATAGGTTTCCAAAAGCCGTTTGCCTCATCTTGGCAAATCAAGACTCCTTTGACAACGGAAACTATGCTGACTCTGGAATGGCGTCGCTTTCCTGTCGATGCATGGGCAGCTCGATAATGAAGCGCGTATTTTTTGACGCGCGGTCAAGAAACAAGAGGCCGCCTTGGGCTTCGACAATGCCTTGTGATAGGCTTAGACCGAGTCCAACGCCTTGCCCTGGTGGATTGGTAGTGAAAAAGGGTTGGAAAATTCGCTCAGCAATGGCGCTGTCGATGCCGTGTCCCGAATCGGTAATGCGGACTTGAATACGATCGCCTTTGATGCGGTAGTCAATGCTGATCCAACTCTCTTCCAGGTTTGCGACGGCCTTGAACGAGTTCTGCAACAGATTGAGAACGACTTGGATGAGCTGTTGCATTTCACCCCTGATAAGGATGTCGGACGGTACCCGAGCGATCTCAAGAGCGACGTTGTGGGTTAAAAACCGTTTTTGACAGAATTGTACCGCAGAGCTGATAACCCGGTTAACTTCGAGCGCGTCGCCTGATTCCGAACTGGAATCCGTCGCAAGCTTTCGCATGTTGTTGACAATATCGGCTATCCGATCAATACCTCGGTCCAATGCTTTGAACGCGTTTTCAGATCTTTCGTCGAGTTTAATAGCACCGGACTCATCGACACTCGACTGCAAGAAATCAGCATAACAACGAATGATGGCTAGCGGGTTGTTGATTTCATGGGCGATCCCCCCGGCCATCTCGCCAAGAGCGACTTTGCGCGCGGAGTTTATTGACTTGATCTTTTCATTCGTAAGCTTTCCCTCCGCATCGGCCAGTCTCTTATCCTGCTCGCTCTTGTCAAACAGAAGTCTATCGCGAATTTTCCGTGTTAGCTCGAGAATCTCGGATTGGTTGTCGAGGTAAAACAACAGATTTGACCAGAGTTGAATCGCAAGCCCGACGCTGGACAACAGCGCCGCAACGGGGCCCACAGCTTTTTCCAAATATGCCACGTGCGCACTGACCGAAAGAATGAATCCCAAGCAACTCCATCTCATCAGGTGGGGACTTATTGTCCGTGAAGCATGGAATAGATGCCAACCTATGGCACCTGATGCGAGCGCAAAGGCGAGGTAGCTAAGCCCGTATGCAGACTGAGAAGCCGGGTCTGGGTTCAACGTGATCATGTAGTATTTCGCGCAAATACCAACGCCAAAGAACACCGTTGCTGTAAGGATTGTTGCCTTAAGAAGACTTTTTACCGACATTTCCCTGAGCAAGAACCAGTAACTGGCGACCAGAAGGTACGACGAAACAAGCTCGCCAAAAGGCCAATCGCTCCATACCTGAAACAAGAGCGCATGCGAAAGAAAGAGGCCGACCATGGCTGCAAAGGTTCGCTGTCTTGTACGCGAATATAGAACCGCACTCAACGCAACAACTGCGAGGCTAATGCCTAACCCTAAGGTTTTGAATGAAATCTCTAACATGTCTTTTCTATTCTCTTAGTTATTGGAATTTTCGGACGTTCACGCCCAAGATTGACTCTTTTTGTTGATAAAGTTCGAAATATCCATTAGCTTTGTCATATAAGTCGTGATTTTATTTCGCTAATTTTGAGATTTTTAGCTCATTCTCCATTGGAGGAAACAATGGATTACTTTGCCTGGAACTTCGACCCTGAGATTTTTCGACTCCAACTCGGTAGCTTCACCTTGGCTCCCCGATATTACGGACTCATGTTTGCCATGGGGTTTCTCATTGGCTATCAGCTCCTTGAAAAGGTTTATCGTAAAGAGGGCAAAAATATCGAAAGCCTTTCCTCGTTGCTGGGGCATATGTTGGTTGGAACCATTGTCGGCGCCAGGCTTGGCCACTGCCTGTTCTACGAACCAGGTTACTACTTGAGCCATCCGCTTGAGATACTCGCTATATGGAAAGGTGGACTCGCAAGTCACGGCGGAACACTAGGAATTCTCATTTCGGTTTATTTCTATACCCGTAAGCATCGAGACCAACCTTATATTTGGGTTGCCGATCGACTTGCGCCTGCCATCGCACTTACGGCCGCCTTTATTCGCATTGGAAACTTTTTCAACTCCGAGATCATCGGCAAACCTGCAACGGTTCCTTGGGCCGTTATCTTTGAACGCATCGACGCGGTACCCAGGCATCCCGCCATGCTCTATGAGTCACTCAGCTATTTGATCTTATTTGTCATCACAAGTTTGCAATATTGGAAATTCAACGCCGCGCGAACGCCGGGCAGAATTATCGGATTCTTCTTCATGTGGGTATTTGGATCTCGCATCCTCATCGAATTCGTCAAGGAAAACCAGGTGGACTTTGAAAACGCAATGGCGCTTAACATGGGCCAACTTTTAAGCATCCCGTTTGTTATCGCAGGGTACCTTCTGTTTGCTGGCAAGATTAAATGGGTGACGAAAAATCAAGCGTAATCACTCCGTCGGAACTGGAACTTCCTCTTGAGCGGGAGTTTCAGGGTCCTGTAACTGGCTATCGCCTATCCAAGAATCGAAATCGAAGAAAAATTGGAAATACAGCACAATGGCGAGAAAAATCGCTAAGACTATCATTTTCAAGTGAAGAGGATTGGACTTCATAGCACTTCTTTATTTTGTTGGTAAATGAGAGTGATATAGGTAATCTAAGCGCAGTCGCAAGTTCTGTCAACACCAGGTGATTCATGAACACGTCCATTTCTTCCGTCCTTCTTGTTTCGTTGTGTTTGTTCATGAGCTGCGGCGTGACCTGCAGTCGTTCTCAGAATGGCGAACAAGTGAGCGATCGCATCGTCTCCTATCTTTCTTCTCTTTCTCTTGATCAAAAAGCTCTCAAAAAAGATGTTGAAGAAATCTCTCGAAGCGCACACCCTCTAGGCAGTGCAAGGCAGTCGCAAGTTGCGGAGTTTATCACGACCCAAGCCACGGCACTCGGCGCAAAGACCACCGTACAGAAATTTACCGCTAAGACGCCCAACCCCAGTTACACGCCGCTCAGTGTGCAGAGTTCGGTGATCGAAGAAAAATCGGCACAGAATGTTTTGGCGCTCGTAGTACCGGAACAGGATGTGAAATGTGTCGTTGTCGTTGGGTCGCACTTTGACACCAAATCGATCAAGGAAGGCGAGTATCTCGGAGCCAACGACAGCGGATCCTCTAGCGCCGCTCTCCTCCAGATGATTGTCGCCATGCAAAAATACCCGCACAAAAGCGACCTCACATGCGCTCCCCTGTTTGTATGGTTTGACGGTGAAGAAGCGCAACTTGAAAACTGGACGGACGGGGAATTGGCCCATCCGGCCAAGACTCAGGACAATACTTACGGAAGTAGGCATTTTGTTTCAGAGCTCAAGGACTGCGATATTGCTTCCAATCCGTCGCATTGCATAGAGCTCTTTGATAAGACTTACGCGATTGCCGGAGCTGTAATTCTTGACATGATCGGTTCGAGCAATATAAAGATCACGAACGACCTGAACTCCGATACGGCGATGAGGCAGCTCATGGTTTCCGCAGACAAGTCTCTTTTAGGCGACGAATCCATCTTAATGGGCGGCTTTGGACGCCCGATTGAGGACGACCATGTTCCGTTCAAGAGCAAGAGCATTCCTGTGCTCGATATGATTGACTTTGAAAACCTCGACACTTGGCATCAAACGACAGATGAAGTTTCGAAAGTCGATCCGGCGAGCATTGACAGGGCCGCTCGAGTTGCAACTGCCGTGGTTCTCGAGCTACTGCACAACCCGGAGAAAGCCAAGGGAGAAAAATGAAGGACCAAGAACTGAGCAATTTTATTGTAGAGCAAAACATTCTGAAGATTTTGCCTGCGCCTGTTAAGCTCAAGAGCGGCAAGGAAAGCCATCTTTACATTAACTGGCGCGCCGCCACCAATGACGCCTTTACGTTGGATATGGTTACAAACAAGATCGTGGGTTTTATCGCCGCGAATAAATTAAAGGTGGATTCAATCTACGGCGTTCCCGAGGGGGCCACCAAAGCGGCCGTACTCGCGGCATTCAAACATGCGAAGCAATCGCCTGAATTTGCTCTCAACACGCACATTATCCCCATGGGCCGCGGTAAAAAGAAAGAGCACGGATTGCCTGAAGACAGTCTGTTTATCGGCAAACCTCGAGGATCCACGCTTGTTCTTGAAGACACGATCACTACGGGCGGCTCGATTTTTCAAACAATTGACGAACTTCTTCGGCAGAATGTCGACGTCCGATACGCCTTGGCGCTCACAGACCGCGAAGACCTTGTCGACGGCCAAAAGACAGTAGCGGAGACGATTGCGGCAAGATATGAGGGTCGCATCCAATACTTCAGTCTAACGCGGGCAAGTGATCTCATTCCTTTGGCATTGAAGAAGGTCCCGCACGACGACAAGATTTTGCAAAAAATACGAATGGAGTTTCCTCGCTTTTCATCCTGAGCAGCGGAGAGAGACCACGCAACGAAAGTAAGGCATGAACAAGACTCAACTTTGGCTCGAAACCGTTAAAAACAAGAAATCTCAGCTCTGTGTCGGCGTTGATCCGACATTCTCAAGGGCGGATTCCAAAAGGCGCCTTTCCGACGGGACGGACAAATTTGCCTGGTGCCAAAAGATCATTAAGGATGTTGCCGAGTACAGCGCCGCCGTTAAGATTAACCGCAACTACATCAAAGATCTATCAGGCGAAGCGGTCACTGAACTCAACTCACTTATTCACGAGCTCGGAATGGTCAGCATCGACGACAGCAAAATCGCCGATATTGAATCGAGCAATTCTGAAGGATTGTTTCAGGCAAAGAATGAAGGATTCGACTACGTCACGCATTGCCCTTATCCCGGAAACATCAAGGACGCAACTCAGGCGGCCCATTCCTATGATTTGGGACTTATTACGGTCCTCATCATGTCGACGCCAACCTTCTTGCCTTTGCGAAACGCCATGTACGAGGGCAAACCACTTTACGATCTATTTTGCGCTCAAATCAAGGAAAGCGGCTGCGACGGAATCGTGCTCGGCGCGCAGAGCGTAAAGAATGAAATCGAGCAAAACCTGATCCAACACATCCATTCGATAGTTGGTAAAAAGCTTGTGCTTATCCCCGGGGTAGGTGCTCAAGGTGGAGATGCCGGAGGCATTTTGAAGCTGTTCGGCGACCATTGCATCGTCAACGTCGGCCGTGACGTGATTTATAGTGAGAACCCCGCCCAGAAGGCCCGGTATTACCGCGATCTGATTCGAACATTATAGGTTTTTCTTTGATTATAATCATGCTGCGGAGTAGGATAAACGGCATGAGAAAGAAGGAGGATCTATGACTCAAACCGCTGAGACCTTGCCGAGCTTTCTTAAGGCCTATTGTTCTACCCAAGACATGAGTCGCTACACAGCCCGAGACCATGCCGCATGGCGTTGCATAATGCGTCGCTCTTTACCGTTCTTTCGCAAGCATGCCGTAACGGGGTACGAAGAGGGGCTCAAAAAAACCGCACTTCCGATCGACAGAATTCCTAATATTAGAGATATGGACGAAGCGCTTCAAAAGATCGGCTGGGGTGCCGTCCCGGTGCGCGGCTTTATTCCGCCGTGGGCATTCTTGGAATTTCAGGCACGATGCATCCTTCCTATCGCTACCGATATGCGCAACGTCAATCACATCACATACACGCCAGCACCGGATATCGTTCACGAGGCCGCAGGACATGCGCCAATTCTGCCCGACAAAGACTATTCAGCTTATCTTGCGCGCTATGCCCAATTGTGCACCAAAGCAATTTTTTCGCGTCAAGACGCTAGGCTCTACGAAGCCGTAAGGGTGCTTTCCGACATCAAGGAAAAACCTGAAAGCACGCCCGCTGAAATTGCCGAAGCCGAGGCCACGCTCGAACAACGTATGAGCGAAATGACGTTTGTTTCCGAAGCGGCGCGTGTGGGACGTATGAGTTGGTGGACTGCGGAATACGGCCTTGCAGGAAAATTAGACGATCCAAAAATCTTCGGCGCGGGCTTACTTTCCTCCGTTGGCGAGAGCAAGAACTGTCTCGGAACGTCGGTGAAAAAAATTCCCTTGTCCATTGAGTGTACGGAAGTGGCTTTTAATATCACCAAACCGCAGCCGCAGCTCTTCGTAGCAAGATCGATGCAGCACCTAGTCGACGTTCTCGATGAACTCGACAGTTCCTTGTCATACAAGATCGGGGGAAAGTATGCGTTGGAAAAAGGGCGAAAGGCGGATGAGACAACAACAGCAGTGCTGGACTCCGGTATCGCGACGTCGGGCGTATTGACCGACTATCTTACCGATAAAGAAAATATTATCTTCCTTAAATGGTCGGGAACCGTGCAGCTATCTTTCGATAGGGCGCAACTTCCAGGTCAAGGCGTGGATCGCCATCCTCAAGGTTTCAGTTCACCCATAGGGCGATGGGAACAAGTTGCCGACAAGGATCCCAGTATTCTCTCAGACAGTGAACTAAAGAAGCTTGGGATGGAGATTGGAAAACAGACCTCGCTGAAGTTTACCAGCGGCTTCACCGTATCAGGACGGATCACGCACATAGAGCGCAAAGGCAATAAAGTTATTTATATTACCTGGGAGAACTGCACCGTCAGGCGCGGAGACCAACTTTATTTCGACCCCTCCTGGGGCCCGTTCGACATGCTCGTCGGAACTACCGTCTCTTCGGTCTATGGCGGTCCAGCTGACAGAAACTTCTGGCCGATGTACACAGACGAAGAAGTCAAAACCAATCCGGCAAGGCAGTCCCCCTACTCCGCCGACGAAATAACGTTATTCAAGATCTACGAGCAGCTTCGGTCAATAAGAGAGAAATCAACACACTCCGCAGCGGATGAAAAAGCGCTCCAATCCCACGCTGAAACATTGCTCAAAAAATATCCCAACGAATGGCTCTCCCTGGTCGAAGCTTACGAAATCGCCATTCAAGTTCTTCATCTCAGCAAAGAAAAGCACCCATGGCTCCAGTCCCTCGCCACCCGCCTGAACGCGAACGCGATCGTCGAAGACAACGACGTCCGGGACCTCCTACGCCAAACCCTGTCACAAATAGAATCCTAGTTCAACCCGGGACACCCACCCTATCCCCCAATCAATTATTGGGCGTTCGACTGTCCCCACATTTCCCTCCGGGGACACCCACCCATCCCCTCATCTAATTATTGGGCGTTCGACTGTCCCGTAATTCTTTCCCCACTTCAACATGCAGGGACCTGTAAAAAATCAAAAAAATTTGCATGCTTGCAGATGAAATTGCTGAACCGATCTCTTCCCCTTGTCTTAAGGAGTTGAGCGAGGCGGCTCCCTAGTTTCAATGATACCCGATGCGAAAACAATGACGGACCCAAGACGTATCTGTGGCCATAATCAGAGGTGCAACGCGTATTGAGAAAGCTTTGTTGCGAATATTTTTGGAAAAACTCATTAAGAAATTTTGCGCTGAACATAGGGGACAGTCGAACGCCCAATAATTAATTGCGGGGACATGTGGCTGTCCCCGGAGGGAAATGTGGGGACAGTCGAACGCCCAATAATTGATTGGGGGATAGGGTGGGTGTCCCCGATTAGAAGCGGAATATGGCTCCGATGGTGGAGTTGCCTTGGGCGCCCCAAACGATTAGTTCTTGGCCCGTCCAGACGCTTGTGTAGAAGTCGGTGACGGGACGTTCTGGGATGGGTCCGTATAAGTAGGGCTTACCGTCAATCTGGGTCTGGGTCATCGTTCCGTCAGCCGCGAACAAGATTGCTCGCTGGCCTCCGGCGGGATTGAGTAAGAGAAGCCCTTTTGAAGTCATCGTCAAAGAAGCCCCGCGAACTGCCGCATAAGGATTGTCTTGTCGAGGAAGCCAGGTATTAGAGGCTAGATCAAAGGTGTATGTGCTCGGAGGCGTGGCTAAGTTCAAGCCTTGCCCCTGGCCCATGTAGTAGAGGACTCCCTCGTGGAACGTGCTGGCGTATTGCTCGCCCTGGCTAAAGAGGCCGATGGGAGGCGGCGAATTCGCGCCGACTGGGATTTCAGCAATCTGCCGACTGTTGACGTCGAGGACGACGCCCGGACTCGAGCTGAAGGAATCCCAGGTCACCATGATCTTGCCGTCGTGCCAATAGAGTTGCCTGTTGTGAAAAAAATCGCCCCAGTCGTCGAGTGCGAGATCGTCCATTGCTTCCCAACCTCGGCCTTCGATATCGTACCTTAATGGACTGCATGGTCCTTCTTCTCGACAGCCGCCAATAACGTACATTTTTCCGTCTCCAACAACAGAAGATGCATTCCATCTTCCCTCGGGAGCACTAGGTATGGGCGTCCAAATGTCGGTTTCCAAATCGTATATCCAACCCGTCCTCTTCGTCTCATTCGCATCACCGCCGCCAAAGACAAGAATTTTCTGCGATCCGTTTGCAAGCGTAGCGAAAGACGCAGTATAGAAATTTCTTTCGGTAAGAACCTCTGCAGCCGACGCGCTCGCTCGCCAAGCGTTCGATTTGGGATCGAAAAATTTTAATTCATCGCCAAGTTTTGAAATAACCGCCAGCTCCGATCCCGTCCAAAGTGTTTGAACCAACGAATCGAGGTAGGTTCCTTGCGGCCCGTTCACCGTAGCCATTGCCTCCCATTTGCCAATTCCCCTGTCAACGGTTCCGTTCGCCTGGTTCGTTGGCGAATCGCTACGAGCAATGCTTACAGCAAAATGAAATTGGAACGCGCAGTGGCCCGGATTGTCCACAATCACGGTTAGAATGTGCTCGTCTTGTGTGGAAACCTCTGCTTCATAACGTCCGTCAGACTCTACCACCTTCGCCCCCAGGATGTCGGCACTCACCGAAGCTGGTTTAATGAAAAAGTTTTCGGTAGGACCTGCACCAGAACACTGTGCGCTACGAGCCGTTGCAAACACGGCAACTTTCGATTTGCCGTCCAATTCAAAACGAAATCGCTTCTGCACCGACTGCCGTCGTGAATTCGACACCAGGTGATTTGCCTTGTCATAATTTGCCAGATCCAAGACCGTCGTCTCCTCGGAGACCAATAACGTCTCTTCCCCTAAGTCCTCGACAGCCACCGGTTTCTTTTTGGAGCTGTGTTTCTTGCCGCAAGCGACAAAGAGACTGAGGCATATCGCAATACTCTGAAGTCCTAGAAAACGATTCGTCGTCATAGAAAATCCTACTTTATAAAGAAATCGCATTTTATAATATTAATATTAAAAAATCAACATATCATATAATATGTTATTAATATCATTAAAATAATTTAGGAAATAATGCCCGCTCCCAGGCACTGATTAGCGAGGTAGAAAACAGCATATTGCCCCGAGGCAATACCGGGATCCGCTGTTTCCAGATGCACCCGGGCCGCAACCCCTTGCCGCTCTATTCTGCAGCGATAGGTTTTTTCACCGTGACGGATCTTAACCGCAAGATCGGAGACCGGCGGCTCTGTGATCCAGTGGCAATTATCGATTTCGAAGGCCTGCCGCGCTTCCGAAGTCAAATTCTCCTGATTAGCGACGTAGATAATATTTTGCTTTATGTCCTTATCAACGACGAACCACGGCCCCCCGGACAAACCGAGGCCTTTGCGCTGACCGATCGTGTGAAACCAAAAGCCGTCGTGCTCGCCGAGAACTTTGTTCGTGGCACGGTCGACTATAGCTCCCGGTCGCGAGCCTAGATGCGCGCGAACAAAATCTCTGTATTTGATTTTACCTAAGAAGCAAATGCCCTGACTATCCCTGCGAGCGTGTGTCGCCAAATCCAAGGCGCGAGCCCGCTCCCGAACTTCTGCTTTGCAAAAATCTGCAAGTGGAAACAAGCATCGCTGCAACTGCGACTGCGATAAAAAGCTGAGAAAATAAGTCTGATCCTTAACCGTGTCCTTTGCCGTCGTTAGATAAGCGCGATCCCCTTGAATCTTAACGCCTGCATAATGCCCCGAAGCAACTTTAGCGAATTCGCCGCCAAAGTAATCCAGAAAGGCACCGTACTTGACCCGCTGATTACAGAGAATATCCGGACTCGGCGTCCGGCCCGCCTTGAGCTCGTCGATCGCCGTACTTACAACGCGATCCCAGTACTCGCTTTGCAGCGAAACAACCTTGAGAGCAACGCCGAGTCTGTCGCATACCGCGCGCGCGTATGCTAAATCTTCTTCCCATGGACAATCGCCAAGAAACTGATATTCTTCCTCAAGCCAAATCTTGAGATAAAACGCCGTAATGTCGTAGCGGTCTTGCTTGACAAGCTCTCCCAAAGCGACAGAGCTGTCGACGCCACCTGATACCAGAACTGCTATTTTTTCTCGGGATGCCACGGAAAAGGCTCACACCATGATATAGAACCAGCCTCTATATCATAGTCAATGATTTTCCCCTAGAGATGTTTGAAATATCACGTCTTATCAAGACCTTGGAGACTGAGAAGCAACAGCTCCGAGTCGAGGCATTCCAATTCATACGCGGCTCTAGCTATGTCCAACATGGAAACGTACGTTGCGTCGGAAAGCTGCTCGACCAGGTAATCAAGAAAATGCCCCACCAAAAAGTCGGGATCTTTTTCTGTGACAAGCTCGACGCCAAACGGGAGAAGCATAGTCCCCAAATCACAAGGCAAACACTCCTTACCTAAGAAGCTGTTGAGATAGTGCTCGAGTGTGATGTTTTGCACGGTGTTCATGACCCTTAACGCTTTTTTATGCCAAAGAGACGTGCTACATTGCCCCCACAAATTTTCGAGGAGCCCCTGGCAAATGTCTCACACGCCCCCTTCAAAAACCGCCATCATTTCGTTGACGAACAAGCAAGGTATAGAAAAGTTTTGCAAGGGCCTGTGTCAATTAGGATACCACATCCTTTCTACGGGCGGAACAGCCCGACTTCTTCGCGACCACGGAATTCCCGTCGAAGACGTCAGCGAGTATACCGATAGCCCCGAAATTTTCTCTGGCCGAGTTAAGACGCTACACCCTCGGATACACGGCGGGATTTTATACGACCGCAATAATCCGGAACACGTCAAGGAAGCTTCGACGCGCAAGATTCTTCCGATCGATCTCGTTATCGTCAATTTATATGACTTTAAGTCGGCGGCGGCTAAGAAACCGACCTGGGATGAAGTCATCGAATCCATCGACATTGGCGGCCCAACCATGCTGCGATCCGCCGCCAAGAACTTTGCGAATTGCCTGCCCGTCATCGACCCCAACGACTACGAGGAAATTCTTTCGCTCCTACAAAGAAATGCCCTAACGAGCGCGGAACGTCGACGCTTCGCCGGCAAAGTTTTTCATGAGATTTCGCAATACGATCGAGCTATCGCCGATTACTTCGCGCATGAGGGCGCAAGCATAGAAGGAGCCGACCTTCCTGATGAGCTCAACCTGGATTACCAAAAAGTGGAATCACTTCGTTATGGCGAGAACCCGCATCAAAAAGCGGGTCTCTATCGGGGCGAGCACGATGCCCCCGGCCTCGCTTCAGCGCCACTGCTGCAGGGAAAACAACTCTCTTACAACAACTACCTTGATCTTGATGCAGCCTATCGCCTCGTTTTGGACTTTGGCACCACTCCGACACTCGCCATCATCAAACATACAAACCCTTGCACCATCGCAAGCGCGAACAAGCTCAGCACCGAGGATCTCTTCGCCAAAGCCCTTAAAGGCGATCCCAAATCATCCTTTGGCGGCATTGTCGCAACCAACCAGGTTATCGACAAAGACGCGGCGACCGCTATGGAGAAAGTTTTCTTCGAATGCATCGTGGCCCCGCGCTTCACAGCAGAAGCTCGCGAAATCTTGGCCACGAAAAAGAACCTGCGGCTCCTTGAAATTCCATTCAACGAAGAGATGAAAACACGAGCCCTGGAAACCAAAACAATATCCGGCGGCCTGTTGGTCCAAGAGGCTGACACAGCGTCCGACGAAAAGTCTTGGAAATATGTCACAGCAAAACAAGCATCCCCCGCTCAATATAACGACCTCAAATTTGCCTTCACTGTTGTGGGCCACGTGAAGTCAAATGCCATCGTGCTGGCGAAAGACGGTCAAACCATTGGCATTGGCGCAGGACAGATGAGTCGCATTGACTCCTTGATGATGGCCGCTCAAAAAGCCAAGGAAAGTTTCGGCTCAACCGAAGGTTGTGTGCTTGCCAGCGACGCTTTCTTTCCCTTCGCGGACTGTGTCGAATTCGCAATGCAGATCGGCGCAAAGGCCATCATTCAACCGGGCGGGTCAGTTCGTGACGCCGATTCCATCACGGCGTGCAATAATTTCGGTTTAGCTATGATATTTACGGGTGCACGCCATTTCCGGCATTAACAAATTGCGCCTTGATTTGCGGCAATACGTTATAATCCGGAAGCTTGATGAGTAGCGGTAACGTTATTTTGCAATCTTGGAAAGAATTGTCCGTTTCTTTGCAATCGCGCGCCTGCTCTCTCTTTATGCCGATCGCGGATTTGTCAATAAGGCGAAAGACGTCTTGACGAATCATGGGACCCCAGGCGGAGCGGAACACTGCAAGCGTGCCGGCAAAGATTGCAGCCGCTGTTGAAGTGCCTTGGATTTTCATATTATCGCCGTAATCTAGAAGAGACCCGGTTACGACCTCAGGCTTAATATACCTTCCGTCAACGATTTTACTGTTGCCATAATCCACGTCAGAAGCGCCGACCGTGACGACCTCAGGATTGTCCGCAGGCATGAAGACAACTTCATTGCCGTTGCTCGATTCCCAACGAAAACCCATACCGTCTGCAGTAACCCAGAATCTCGAGTTCTGGTCGAAGTTGTTTGACTTGGCGATAACACGCAATCGGTACTCACCCGGGTTCAACGCCGCTCGGATAACCTCGCGCGCATGCCGCGAATAACCTTCCTGCTTCCCGTGATCCTTTCCGTCTTGAATCAAGCTTCCGCTACCCAGTACTTTGCCCTGGTTGTCTTCCAACACCAAATCCAAGTCTTGAGAAGTCCTGTAATAGTAATAACTGTTGGCGAAGTCTTTCCACGCGAGAACAATCTTCATCTCGGTGTAGGACTCGACGAAAAACCGGAGATAGCGATCTTGATAAGGCAATTTGAGCTCATTACCCAACCCGCCGTCCTGACGCCGCTCGACTTTACCAAAATAAGTCGACTTGCCCAAGTTGCCGGCGGCGTTCACCCAAATGACGCCTTCCGCCAAAGCTTTGTTCACCAATGCGTTAATAAATCCAGTTCCGTTAACGTTGCCGCCGTACTCCCAAATCTGCGAATACAACACAATCACGGTTCGAGACGGATCGGCCTTTTTCAGCGCGATCACCTGCCCAACTGCATGTTCTAAGTTTTCGTAGGGACCGTTCGTAACGAACAATTTGATATCGCATGACGGCATATTCGCATCGTACATGCTCTTGCCCGTCGAGAGGGAATAGACAACCTCCGCGAGCTTTGTTCCGTGAAAAGTGTCGGCCATGGGCTGCGGAGAGTCTTGGACTTCGATTTGAGGGGGCAGAGTCACACCGCGAGCTTCTTCGAGTCCAGAATAACCGTTATCAAGAATAGCAACTGTCACGCCCTGACCGTAGAACCCTTTATTGTGGTATGCGCCGAGACCCAGCTCCGCCAACATTGAAGGTAGGTTTCGCAAAGGCCTGCCTGCTATGGAGTCGTCGGGATCCAGATTTTGAGAGTTGTCGTCGACTTGATCTTCGCGACGATCCGCTTCCTCTTTCTGGGAGCACCCAAAAAGAAATAATCCGAAGAGTAGTATGCTAATGCTTCTCAAATCACGACTCTCAATGGAAATTTTATGGCTAGCACAATTTACATAATTAATATTAAAAAGTCAATATATTTTATTAAAATATTATAAAAATAAAGCCCGTCATTATGCCGTTCCATGCCCTAATTTTCCCACGCCAGCCTGGCGGAGAGCCTTGGAGCGGAATCCTATAACATAGCAATAAACCTGCCATAAAAACTGTTGTGTCCCTCTGCCAAATTGGCGTATGAAGAGGCTCCAACACTACTTAGAGCAATTTAGAGGGAGTCTAATCATGAAGAGTTTTATGCGTCTTATTGTTGCAGCTCTGTTTCTGAGCTACGCCAATGTGTCCTTTGCGGAAGATCCGCAAAATCTAAAGATCGTGGCGTTTGACAATCAATACATTCACGGCGGCCAGCAGACCGCTTTTTCGGAAGCAAGTTTTCCCGAAATGAACGAAAGCTTTGAGAAAATCATTCTTGAATTCGAACTCGGATGCCCCAACAACAGATGCGATTGGTGGGACAGACCCGGCGACCTCACGGTCATCCAAAAAAACGAAAAGGGCGAAGACGTCGCTATTGAAATCCTTCGGTTTATGACGCCTTACCGAGTCGCCGGCAAGTGGCAGGTCGACGTGACGCATCTACGGCCCATTCTTGCGGGCAACGTTAAGTTCCAAGTTTACATTCGCACTTATGTTTCTCGAGGCCATGCAAACGGCGACGGCTGGCTTGCCAGCGCGAGATTCTTGCTGAAGCGCGGAACACCCGCGATCGCTGCAAAAGCCGTTATTCCCATTTGGAACAAACAAATGATCTTTTACGGCGATCCAAAAGATCCCTCAAACCGCGCCAAACAAGTAAAGTTGCCGAACATCCCGTTTCAAAAAATGTTGCTAGCCACCGTTATTACCGGCCACGGTCAAGGCAACCTCAGCAACTGTGCCGAGTTTTGTCCTAAGACCCACACAATGAAGGTAAACGATACCGAACTGACAAAGCTATTTTGGCGCGATGACTGCAACAAGAACCCTATTAACAATCAAATGGGAACTTGGATGTTTTCTCGCGCAGGCTGGTGCCCCGGCGACATCGTCAAACCATGGGTTGAGGAAGTCCTTGCCCCACAAACCGACGATGCAACCGTTACGGTCACCTACGAACCAGAGCCTTACGTCAACACGTGTCGTCCTGGCGCCGAAGAATGTGATGGATGCACCCTCGGGGCAAACTGCACCAAGTACAACGGCCAAAACCATACGCCACCGCACTTTTTCATGTCTTCTGTCTTGATTCTTGCGGACTAGGGAACAACAAACGTCAAAGGGGACGGGCCTTCGTCCCCTGTATCAAGCAGCAGCGAAGCCATCCAAAGATAGTCAACGCCGGCGAATTGGCGGTAGCACTTCTTACGCCTCAGACTGTACTCTTCAGACCTTCTCTGCCAGAGATAATCAGCTTTTCTATCGCAGTCGGCGGGCAACCGATCGTCGGGAAACAATCGTTCGTCATCAAGTTTTAACAGTAGATTTGAACGTATGCGATTCGTGAGCAAGTTTTGGCTGCGGAAAAACAAATATTGGAAAAATACGTTATCAGGATTCTTTTGAAAGAGATTCTCGGTAACCCATTTCAACCGATTCTGCTCTGCTTTATGCGTCAGCTCGTCATCAAAGAAAATCAAGCGACCGATAAATGAGGTTAGCTTTCTCTTGTTATGCTCAGCCAACTCCATTTGCAACCATACCTTCATCGCAATCAAATGATTCTCGTAGCCGTCGCCCGAAAAAGCGATTTCCCATTCTTGCGTCGTGAACCCCGGCAAAGCCGCCAAGCTCACAGGCGGTTCCTTAGAGAGCATCGAGAAAATGGAGACAAGCTCCGGAGACATATAACTGACATTGTTTCTTTTCGGCGAAAAATATCCCTCGTTGTCGTTCGCGTAAGCTATGAGTTTCTGCAACTCCAGATCCCAGCCTTCGGGCTTCACGCTTAGAGCTGCAGCCAAGCCGACCATCATGTCTCGAGAGATCTCCTTGTTCTTGCACTTGGGATGACGAAACCACCTGCCTTGATCCGAACTCCCCAAGATCTGCTGCCATGCACCGGCCGCTTCCTCTGCCAATCCCAATTTCGAAAGAGCAACATATCGGAGCGACGAAAACAACAAGCTATCGCAAGTGTCCATCGCCTTGCCGACGTTATCGCGGTTAACGACCATCCCGTTCCATAAATGCTTTTCTTGAATGAAGTGATCGTAGAGCAGAGCCTTGTCTCGAACCTTTTGTTCGATCACCGATATCTCGTCTCGCTTTGGTTCCTTGAGTAATAGAAGAAGGTACGATAATCGTTCGTACCGATCTTCCAATTCGACGTTGGTGCTTTCTATATAATGATGTGCAAAGTCTATCCCCAGCAACGCGAGCATCGCCAGGGTCAAGACGATCCGGGTTTTTTTGCCGATCTTTCTCATAACCTATAAGAATTATCGGCAAAATTTGATATATACCCAACTAACACCTAGAACATCAAGGGTTACAAGGGATTAGCCTGGGCATTCACGGCTTAGCAAGCCCTATGGGCGCTGAAAGGACGTTATCGAATTGTTGGGCGTTCGACTGTCCCCTTATTTCCCCGAGCTTCCGAGTTCAATAAAGAGATCGCGGAGGCGCGGAATTATGGGAGACGCTGAAAGGACGTTATCGAATTGTTGGGCGTTCGACTGTCCCCTTATTTACATTACAAAAGCTCCGCCGCCCGCGTCGCAAGGGCACTTCGTTCGCCCTTCGTCAGGGTAATGTGCGCCGAAATATCGTCCTTCTTAAAACGTTCGATGACGTTCGTAAGACCGTTCGACTGAGAATCCAAATACGGGTTGTCGATCTGATACGGATCGCCGGTGAAAACAATCTTTGTGCCCTCGCCTGCCCGCGTCAAAATAGTCTTTATCTCGTGCGGCGTAAGGTTCTGTGCCTCGTCGACAATGAAAAACTGGTTGGGAATAGAACGACCGCGGATGTACGTCAAAGGTTCGATAGCGAGCATCCCTTGATTGATCAGTTCTTGATAACCCCGGCTCATGCCCTTGCGTCGAGAGGAGCCGCCGCCCGTTCCCAATAGCAACTCCAAGTTGTCAAAAATAGGCTGCATCCAAGGATTAAGCTTCTCTTCAAGGTCGCCTGGCAAGAATCCGATGTCTTTGCCGAGAGGAAAGATCGGCCGCGAAACAAGAAGCTTCTGGTACAAATCCTCGTCCGTTGTTTTGTAGAGACCGGCGGCAATGGCGAGAAGGGTTTTCCCCGTGCCCGCGCCGCCGCTGATGGTGACCAATCGGAATTTGTCGTCCAGCAGAGCTTCCATCGCGAAGGTTTGTTCGATATTTCTTGGATAGATTCCCCAGACACCGTCGTTGCGCGGTTCGATCATCTTAACTTGATCTTCAGCCGAACTGTAGAGGCCGTATACAAACTGGCTGGGATCGTTTTCATCTTCCAGAATGATGAACTGATTCGCGTGAAAATCGTGATCCTTGATTCGTTGCTCTCGCTTGACGTAAAAATCGCTGATAACCTTTGAATTGACACGCATGGTTTGAACGCCCGTGTACAAATCCGAAATGTCGACTTTGTCAGCTTCGAAGTCTTCCGCTGCCAAGCCGAATGCATCAGCCTTAATCCTAAGGTTGGAGTCCTTGGTTATGACAACAACTTTCCGGCCCGCTCCAAACTGCTTCTGCAGCGTCAAACCAATGGCAAGAATGTGGTTGTCGGTATTGCTTTGCAAGAGTTCTGGCAGAATATCCATATTGTGGCCGAGGTACACAAACAGGCGGCCTGAATCCTTGCGATCCTTGAACAAATGAATACCGGACGAAAGTGTGCCCTTAGAGCGTAGGCCGTCGAGAAGGCGCGAGAGTTCCCGTGCGTTCCGACCAATATCGCTTTGGTCTTTCTTAAAATTATCGACTTCCTCGATAACGGAAATCGGAATAACCACGTCATGTTCGTCGAATTTGAAAATACTGAGAGGATTGCCTAGCAGAACGTTGGTATCAAGAATAAATACCTTTTTCATCAACGCGTCCTTATAGTAGATTTGTTCTATTCACCGTAGCAAATAATTCCCAAATGAGGAAGTTCGTAATGCGGTGAAAGGCTGGAGCATGATCCTGTTTTTTTCCATAAAAACAGAAGCTGTGCTAACATAAAGGTATAACCATTCAGGGTGGCTCATGACTGAAAGTTTAGAAATGCTGCAAAGCCTAGTTCAACAGTCGCGACAACAATTCCACGAGAATCAAGTCATACTGTCGTTCTCAGGGTTTCTAGAGCGACTCAAGTCCCAGCCGCGCTCCATGATTCGCAACGGCTCTGAGTACCTGAAGAACACCTTTGAGCACTTTGGCCACAAAGACGCTTCGCGCGCCAAGCAGAGCTTTAGGCGCTGGACGATCTTTGACATAGGCACCGAGAAGAATATACCGATCGTCGGCTGCGAACCAATTCACGAAGAGATTTACAAGATTCTTCGAAGCTTCGTACGGCAAGGCTTGTCCAACAAGCTTATTTTGCTGCACGGGCCCAACGGTTCGGCGAAAACCTCCATTATCGAAGCCCTTGGCAACGCCATGCAAAAGTACAGTCGAACGGACGAGGGAGCCGTCTACCGCTTCAGCTGGATTTTTCCGACAGACAAAACCTCTGTCCCGCAAGCTCACGGAGAATCCGGCCCAATAGGGTTCGGCGGTACCTCAAGACGAAATGAACCAATCTTCGAAGGCAGCTATGCTTTTCTCGACGAAAAAAAGATCGCTTCGAAGATCCACTCGGAATACAAGGAAAATCCCATTTACCTCATTCCGATGCCCGAACGCGAGATTTGGCTTCGCAACTGGATTGCAGCGGCCGAAGGTATCGCCCCCGAGGAAGTGGAACTACCGCCGCACGTATTGCTGTCCGGGCTGTCCAAACGCAACCAACTCATCTTTGATCAACTCCTGGCCTCATGCGACGGCGATCTGGCCATGGTGTATAGACATATCCAGATTGAACGTTTCTATTTCTCAAAGCAATACAGAATGGGTATTGGCACCGTAGAACCGCAGCTTTCCATCGACGCCTACGAACGCCAGCTGACAATGGACAGGAACATCGCCAATCTCCCCCCGATTTTGCACAACATCAGTTTCCACGAAGCGGCGGGTCCGCTCGTTGAAGCCAATCGCGGCATTCTCGAATTTTCCGACTTTCTGAAACGGCCTCTCGAGGCATTCAAGTATCTTCTGTCCACGGTCGAAAAGGGGACTCTGAACTTGCCGTCCGCAACGGCACAGCTCGACATCGTATTCTTCGCAACGACAAACGCGAAGCACTTAGACGCCTTCAAGACGGTTCCCGACTTTGCCTCTTTCAGAAGTCGCATTGAACTGATCACCGCACCCTACTTGCTCGAGCTCGACGAAGAGCAAAAGATTTACAAGAATGACGTCAAAGCGATCGCGAAATCGAAAACCATCTGTCCCCATACTTTAGAACTCGTGTCGCTGTGGGCGGTCATGACGCGTCTCAAACAACCCGATCCCGGCCTTTACGAATCCAAGGCCCGTCCTCTTATCGCAAGACTTGATCCGCTTGCCAAAGCAATGCTCTATACGGGATCAAATCTCGGCGATAAATTTAAGCCGCAAGATCAATCCGTCATCATGGACTTGCGACGCAATATCTTAGAAGAATACCAAGGCACCATCGCTTATGAGGGACGCTTTGGCGCGTCACCGCGCGAAATAAAAGGCATCCTCTATCGCGCCTCGGAAAATCCAAAACATCCGACGGTCACGCCCATGGCGATCTTTGAGGAACTCGAACGGCTCGTGAAGGACCGCACGACATACGAGTTTCTCCAACTCGAGCCCAAAGGGGATTACCATCGGCCCGACGAGTTCATTAAGACGACCAAGGGCTACTTCGTCGAAGTCTTCGAAAGAGAAGTGACCATGTCGATGACCCTCGTCGAAGAGGCTGAGTACGAATTGCTTCTCACGCGCTATATCGACCACGTTGTCGCTCTTGTCAAAAAAGAACGAATCTTCAACAAGGCCACAAACTCCCACGAAGCTCCTTCGGAGAAACTCATGAAGGAAGTCGAGCAGATCCTCAAGGTGTCAGGCCCTGTGGAGAAGCATCGCGAAAGTCTTCTTGGACGCATCGCCGCTTATCGCCTCGACAACCCGTCTGAGGCCATTGTGGTGACAAAAGTGTTCCATGACTTCTTGAAAGCCATTCAGAACCACTATTACCGGGAGCGACAGAAAAAGGTCGACGTCATATTCAAAGCGATGCTTACTTTAGACACCCCCGACGCAAAGTCCCTAGATCCGGAAGAGTCGGCTTTAGCCCAGACAACCTTCCAACAGCTTGAGGCAAAGTACGGATACGACATCGTTTCCGCCCGAAGCTGCTTGAAGTTCCTTATGACTTTTAAAAGTCTGACGGGCAAGCCGAACACCTGAAGGTAGCTATTGTAAAAATAAGGAAAATGACTATATTAATGTGCACTTCAAAAAGGAGGATGATTGAAGGCTTTAAGTTATTCCGAAGTTCGTCGCATGAGCCAGGTGCGTTTAGTAGGAGAAAATTTCAATTCAATAGTATCAGCGACCGAGGCTTGGAATCAGGCTGAAAAGCAGGGCCTAGATCTCGTTCTAGTCAGCACAGAAGATGCTGTACCTCCGGTTGTTAAAATTGAAGACTTCAAAAAAATCCTGTTTGAAAAGAAAAAGGCTCGGGCATCCCAAAAGAGCCAGACCAAAAAACGCAAAGTGGACCTCAAAGAAGTCCAGTTTAAGGCCAACATTTCTGACCATGACCTTCAAACAAAGGTCAACAGCATCAATAAGTTCCTAGAGCGGGGCGATAAGGTCAAGATCACGGTTCGGTTAAAGGGCCGCGAAAGAGAAAACCCCGAAAGAGCTGACGAAATCATCTCCAAGGTTCATGGACTCGTAACGCAAACCTGCAGATTTACTAAGGTTCCTGGTCCTATTGCCATGGCGTTGCTCGAACCTGGCGCCGCAAAATAAGAATTTAAGTTTTTAGCAAATCAACCGAAAAACCCCGGGGAGTGACGGGGTTTATGTTTTCTGCCTTCTTTAGGTTGGTTGTGGTATTGGGAGCTTGGTTGGCTCCCGCTCCCCTTTGCTTTGCGCAAGTCCACTCGTTCTTAAGCCTCGATATGGGCCGAGGGGAAACCCGAAGCCACGGCGCGAACGACGGTACCTATAAGACCACTTACGGCAATTTGACGCTTGCGGGTAAACTCTTCCAGTATCCCGCCTATATGGGACTCATTTTCGAAACCAGTAAAACCGACGGACTTACGCACCTGCCCGACGACGTCGCTATCGATACCGACAAAGCGTATAACAATATGGACGGCTTGGGCCTGAAATGGGGCCTTATCAAGTGGCGCATGGTTTCCGAGTTGTCCGCAACAGGCGGCCGAATCCGCAATGTTATCCCCGACTACCGCTCGTCCACCTATGTCTACAGGGCCGGGTCGCTGTCACTGGGGTACCTCATTTACCGATCCCGCTTCTCGGCCTTTAACGTCAATCTTGTGGGACAAAAGGTGGCTCCCGACCAAGACTGGCAGGTCGCACACGGTGCCAACGAATTAGACCAGGTGCTCATCACCTTTTGCTTAAAACTCTTTTCTCTCTAAATTCCATGCTTTAAATAGAACGCCAACCGTTTCTAATAAAAAATTATAAAATTTATTAAAAACTTTACTTGCTTTTTTACCCCGATAAGGTGTATTTAAGCTATTTTAGTTCTTACGAGGATCCAATTGCGTTATTCGGAATTCCTAGAACGTTCTTTTTTCGAGAAAAATGAACTTATCGCGAATTCGCTCGGTCGGCTGGTTGATGATCCGCCACCCGGCGGAATAGCGAAATTGCCGTCTCCACCGTTTTTGATGATCGACAGGATTACTTCGATCACGAGGCAAAACAGGTCCGGCAAGCTCGTTGCTGAGCAAGACGTCAATTTTGACGCATGGTTCTTTCAGTGCCATTTTGTGGGCGATCCCGTGCAACCGGGATGCTTGGGCGTTGACGCCGTGTGGCAGCTCTTAGGGTTCTACTGCGCGGCATCGGGCGCGGAAGGCACGGGCCGGGCGTTGGGCGCGAAGGAAATTGAATTTACGGGGCAGATTCGTCCCTTCAACAAAGTGATTCGTTACGAACTCGATATCAGGCGGTTCTCAATCCTTAAGGAAACAGGATCCGCCATCGCGATCGCCGACGGATTGGTTTTTGTTGACGGACAACTTATATACTCCGTAAAGGACGCCAAGGTAGGAATATTTAAAGAAATAGAGTATAAGGATTATCCAAACCCGAACTCACGTTTTGCCGTGGGTGGATTAATTCAGAAATAATAAAGGTGATCGTGGATAGTATTATTCAAAATAAGACTCCTGAGCAAATTGCCCAGATCGTTTTGGAACTTGTTCCTCAAAAGCATCCTTTTAGATTTCTTGACCGGATTGTGGAGCTTGGCGAGGAGTCCATAACGGGACAATATACTTTCCGAACAGACGAATTCTTTTTTGCGGGGCATTTTCCGGGTCATCCCTTGACTCCCGGCGTCATCATGATCGAGGCCATGGCCCAAACAGGGGTTGTTGCCTACGGAATTTACCTCATGCTGAAAGAGGGCAAATCTCGTCCCGATCAATTCTTGACCGTTTTCACGGACGTAAACGCCGAGTTTCTCCGACAAGTGAACCCAGGCGAAACCGTTACTATTAAGGCCGAAAAGATATTTTGGCGGCGCAATAAGCTTAAAGCGAAAGTGGAGTTGTTCTTAGCCAATGGAGACTTGGCTGCTCATGCAACCTTATCTGGCGTAGGGATTCAAAGATGAGGGAAGAAAAGATGAAAAATCGTCGCGTTGTTGTTACAGGTATGGGCGTTATCGCCGCAAACGGCACGGGGCTTCAGGAATTCTCAAATTCCTTGCGAGAAGGCCGGTCGGGCATCAATTATATTAAAGAACTCGAGGAGCATAACTTTGCCTGCTGGGTTGGCGGCAAACCCAAAGGTGTCGAGGAAAAGCTTCCGCAATATTTTGCCGGAGACGAGATTCTCGCTCTCAACGAAAGCATGATGTACGCCGGAATGGCGGCCATCGACGCGTTCAAAGACGCCGGACTTACGATTCCTAAACGCGACGAAGACCTCATATATGAAGATACCGGAACCATTCTCGGTACTGGGATTGGCGGTTTGGACACGTTCTCAAAGGTGGTTTACCCGCTCGTCGCCGAGAAAAAGGTGAAGCGACTTGGCAGCACCATTGTTGAACGCATCATGGCGAGTTCCGTCAGCGCGAAAGTGGGCGGCTTGTTGGGATTAGGTAACCAAGTTTCCTCTAACAGCTCCGCATGCAGCACGGGTACAGAAGCTATCATCATGGGAACCAACCGTATTAAGATGGGTCTTGCCAATCGTATGGTGGTAGGCGGATCTGAAGGCACGGATCTTCATGTTTGGTGCGGCTTCGACAGTATGAAAGTATTGTCGCGTCGATTCAACGACGCCCCAGAAAAAGCCTCGCGTCCGATGAGTGCATCTGCAGGCGGTTTCGTTCCGTCTGGCGGTTGTGGCGTTCTCGTCATAGAAGAACTCGAGACTGCCCTCAAGCGCAAAGCAAAAATTTACGGTGAAATCATCGGTACGTCGATCAACAGCGGCGGCATGCGCTTTGGCGGCAGTATGACGGCCCCAAGTCCTAAAGGCGTCCAACGTTGCATTCGCCTAGCAATGCTCGAGGCGGGAATATCCGGATCCGACATTGACTATGTCAACGGTCACCTTACGGCAACGATGGCCGATCCTAAGGAGATCAACAACTGGAAGGAAGCGCTTGAAATCGCGCCGACCGATCTTCCCAAGATCAATTCCACCAAATCCTTGATCGGACACTCTCTCGGTGCCGCAGGCGCCATTGAAAGCGTCGCGACACTGTTGCAAATGAACGAAGGCTTCATTCACGGTTCCATCAACTGCGAAGACCTTCACCCAGAGATCGAACCGTTCGCAAAAAGCGTGGTTCGTTCGACCATAAACAAGTCTATCAAAATTGCCGCCAAAGCGAGCTTTGGTTTCGGCGATGTTAATAGTTGCATCATCTTTAAGAAATGGAGTCACCAGGATGCTTGAGAAAAACGAGATTTACGAAAAAGTGGTTAACATCATCTCTAAACACGCGAAAAACGAGCAAGCTCTATCGCAGATGTCCGAGGAAACGAACATCTTGAGCGACCTTCAAGTAAACTCAGCTCGTCTCGTCGACATCGTTCTCGATTTCGAAGACGCTTTCGAAATTGAAATCAGCGATGACGAAGCCGATAAAATCGCAACTATCGGTGATGCGGTAAGTCTCGTTTCTGAGCGCGTTAAGCACTAATTCTGCGTCTAAGAAATACAAAGAAGCAATCTCCATGATAGATGGTGGTCACAGAGTTCTCAGTGTCGGCAACGATGTTGTCGACATTAGAAGAACGGAGCGCCACCATCCTCGTTTTGCCCACCGCGTCCTTTCCGCGTGGGAGTTGGACACTTTTGCGTCCAAAGGCAAAACCGATCCTCTCCTTCTATGGAAAATGTGGGCGGCCAAAGAAGCAGCTTATAAAGACCTCAAGCGATATCATCAAGCTCTCGTCTTTTCTCCAAGAAGGTTTGAAATCGATTTTGACAACGGAACCGCGCGCTCCCAAGACACAGGCGAAGCTTTGGCTATCCAAACTTTTACAGGCGACAATTGGGTTTATTGCACCGCCAATTCGACGAAGGGCGTAAAGATCGTCAGTTATCTTTCCGATGTTTCACAAATAAAAAAGTTCGGTGACATCGACAATGATTCTAAGTTGTCAAAGCTCTCGCAACAGGTGCGCATTCTTGCTCGAGCGGCAGCGGCAAAGGAGTTCTCTCTTCCTCTGGACAAGATCGAGATAAAGACCTCGCCTACGAGCAAGGCTCCCAGCTTACGGCTTGGCGACAATAAAGACCTGCTTCCGCTAAGTTTGTCGCATCACGGCGACTATCTCGCGGCCGCATGGGCGGTTCCTAACGCCACGTTTTCCTCCATAATTTGCTCTCTTTAGACTCACAAATTTGTTATAACCATTTGAGGTTATTACAAATCAGCATACAGGATCTATGGCGACCGAACTGCTAACCGATGACGACAGAAAGATCATCTCGGAAGAAGAAAAGATATTCGAGACGATCATGGCTTCGCTCCAGGCGAGCGACTCTAGCCATGGCGACGACAAAAAAATCCTGGACCGCATGCAAGAGCTGAGGGAGCTGGCGGCGCAAGCCAACGAACGCGACCTACCCCACTTACTTTCGGAACTCCACGCTCAAAAATCACTCTACGATCACAAAAGGTCCGTCCATTCGTTCGATATGGACCTGCCTTATTTTGCTCGATTGGAACTCGAGGAAGGCGGGAAAACGAGGAACATTCTCCTGGGACACCACACGTTCCTGGAGACCGCGAATCTTCCCATTATCAATTGGAAACACGCTCCCCTCGCCAAGATTTTTTTCCGCTACGCCGAAGGCGATAACTACCACGAAGAGCTTCCCAATAAGACAGTCGAAGGCGTTGTCAAAAAGCGCCGGCTGATTTCCATCGAAAACGGCGTACTGGTCGGCATAACCACCAAGACCCGCACGTTCATGAAATCCAAGCAAGGCGCTTGGACGGCGTCGGATCCCGGAACCCCGACATTAAGAGGCGGAGAGCGCACGGCGGAACGCGGACAACTTCTCGTGAGTTTCGAAAAGTCGAACATGAACATTACGGGCCTCCTCGATTCCAGCCAGTACGAAATCCTGACCGCCAGCCCTGACGAAACACTCCTCATTTTGGGCGGGGCGGGCTCGGGCAAGACAACGGTGGCACTGCATCGATTGTCCTATCTCGTTTACAAAGATCCGAGCCGCTTTAGGCAGAACAGCATACTGGTTGTCGTGCCCGAGCATGGCCTAGCACTCCTCATTAAAAAGCTTTTGGCGGCTCTTAAATTGCCGCTCGTACGCGTTCTCGAGTTTGACGAGTGGATCCGTCTTGAGAACAAGAACCTCAACAAAAATGTTCGCGTGAAGTTCTGCGATTGGACTCCGGCTAAGGTATCCTATCTCAAACGACACCCAGCCGTTAAAAACATTCTCCCGGCTTTTCTCGAAAAGAAAATGGAGGAGATTGCGAACAAGCTTGCCGTCAAGTTTCCGGCCATACCTTCTATGTTCGACGCTTTGAAGAACGGAAAAGGAAGGTACTTGGAAAGAATCAACGCCGTTCGGAAGGCCCACGTAAGCTCCATTGCCGCAGGAAGTTCCGCGCGACCGCCTCTCGAAAAGTTGTATTCCGATCTCACAGCGGAGTTTCTTGATTCATCCCATGATCCGTCGGCTATTTTTGGTTCGGAAGAAATTCTGAACGAGATAGCGAAGGGCTCCGCGCAGCTTACGGAACAGCACCTGAAGGACACCCTTCGCCACATCAACGCCCAAAGGGAAGCGACGACCAAACAGAAACTGGCGGGCATCGACGAAGACAGGCTGAAGAGTTCTGACGAAACCTCGGTCCTGGAAGAGGACGAAATAGCGGGAACAACGGACGTCGAAGACCTCGCGGTTATGTTCCTGCTCAGTATCCTGAAGCACGGTTCGCACCAAAAGACCACCGAGTTATCTTCCTACGAGCACCTCGTCGTCGATGAAACCCAAGATATCTCGCCACTTGAACTGAGTTGCCTTTCCGAAGTGATGAGCGACAACGCCTCACACACAATCGCAGGGGATTCCGTTCAAAAGACTGACGAAACGGCGTATTTTAGTTCTTGGAACACCGTCTTGAAAATATTCGATCCCAACGAAACGGCAACTCACGAGCTGTCCACCAACTATCGTTGCACAAAGGAAATCTATGACATGGGGCAAAAGGTTCTCGGACCGCTTGTCCATGCACAGCCGATGAAATCCATCAAATCAGGACCGCCGGTCACCATCACCGAGTTTCCGTCTGAGGGGCACTTCTGTACTCTCATCTCGGAAACGCTTCAAAACCTGATGGAGCGAGAGCCCAACGCGACTGTCGCCGTTATCGCGCAAAACATCGAAAACGCGGCACGATTCTACAGCAATATGTCGGAGCTGCCCAAGTGTCGCCTCGTGGAGAACGGCGAATTCTCGTTCTTGCCAGGCATCGACTTTACCGACGTCGATCAGGTTAAAGGCCTCGAGTTCGATTATGTCATTGTGCCCGATGCTTCGAGCGCCTTTTATCCCAACACTCCGCTGAGTCGGCGCCGCCTTCACGTTGCCGTAACGCGCGCTATTTTCCAGTTGTGGATTGTTTCCATAGGACGCAAATCTCCGCTGTTGACCTAGGAGGTACGATGAGGTTCCCAAGGACGTTTTGTTTCATGGCTTGTGCAGCTTTTTTGAGCCCCTGCGCGCTGGCCTTCGAAAATCTTTCGATAGGCACGCTTTCGCACGTTACGTTCGAAAAGATAACTCCGACGAAGTACTCCAACAAAGAAGATACTCTCCAGGCTGATGTTCATATGTCTTCATCCATTCTTATCAAGCCGTTTGATACAATTCGCCCCGTCAAAAGCGTTTCGTTTCTTTGGAAATCGGAAGGGAGTTTGGGCGTGAAAAACGCGGAACAGGAAGAGGAAAAAGACGGTGACGACATGGTCGTTCGCATCGGCCTGATGGTTTCGGGCGAACGCCCACTCGTACCCTTCTTTGCGCCTTCCTGGATCAAAGCGACCGAAAAGGTCATGAAACTTCCTTCTGACAAGATCATAAACCTAACGGTGGGAGCGCGACATGCGCCGGGAACCGAATGGGAAAGCCCTTACTCAAGCAGTATCTCGTACCGAAGCATTCCCAGCAAACCGGCCGAAGACGGATGGCAACTCGCGGAAGCAACCTTTGACAAACCCTTATCTGTCGTTGGCTACTGGATAATCGCCGACGGCGACAACACCCAATCCACATTTAAGACGTGGGTGAAGAATCTCGACTTGAAGTGAAATTTGATGGATATTCGTCTCGTCACTATCGATGTTCTTTCCAGCCTGATCCTAAGTCGGCAGCAACCAGGCTTTGATTTTCTCCTGGGCGAAGCGACAAAGGTGCAAGCGGACAAGTCGGGCATCCTTTACGAAATTCTGCTTGGCCGAAGCATAGCCAAAATCGCTCGTAACCTGGATGTGAGCAAGGCATTGCCTTTGGAAGATTTACGCGCGCTAAAAAGTTTCGCTTCCGGACTAAAGCTTGGATTGATCTCGGGCATAGACGCCGAAGTTTTCGGACAGCTGGGGTTGAGTGCCGATTTTCTGCTGACCCGTCATAGCGGCGGCGGTCAGCAAAGCCTCTTAGCCGCAGCGGAGCGTATCAAAGTTCCCCCCGCAAACTGGTTGCACATTACCCGCACAAGGTCGACGGACATTCCCTTCTTCAAACAAAACAAAATCAACTTAGCTCTCATCGGTGAAGAGGAGAACCGCCCCAAGGATATAACTGAACTGATAACTACCGTCCGAGGCCGCATCGCTCCTCGCGTGCGCTATGAGGTCACGGCTAAGCCCTCCAACAAACGCGTCAAAGAAAAGTTTCTGACTTGGATGCGCGATGAACATGCCGCAGACCTGCTCGCGATTCCCGGCTGCACCGAATGCCGAGTCTACGAACTTGATAGCGGCATTGTCAGATGCGAATACACATTCGCAAATCAGGCGGTTTTAGATCGATATTTGGAAAAGGACGCAGCGACTCTTCGCGCAAAAGGAGCCAAGGTGTTCAAACCGGGGGAAATTGTTTTCGACCGGAGCGTTGCGACTCAAGTTTTGCATTATTAAATCAATTCCCTCCGCGTTTCCAAACTTCCGCGCCTCCGCGTCAAATCGTTTTTTACCGAAGGAGATCCTTCGCTTCGCTCAGCATGACGGACCGAACTTAGAATGACCGACCGAACTTAGAATGACCGACCCCCGGAACTTACAATGAAGGACCGAACTTGGAGAGACCGCGTTAAGTATTCACGGACAATACGTCTTATCTTTTTACAGTGTTAGGAGTGCAGACGTTGACTGGCTGACCAAAGCGTCCAGAATCACTCGTTTTGGCGTAGTGTCCTCCTCTGGCACCGGCCTTGCTCTATAGATCAAGGCTGTGACGGATAAACAAATAATTTTTAAATAATATATATAAAACGAAAAATGGAGAAACGAGTATGAAGAGTTCAATGTCAGTATTGGTTGCGAGTCTCATTTTGATTTCTTGCGGAACATCAAAAGAATCTTCCGTAAAGGGCGAAAGCCACCCGCAACCCATGCGCGATAAAGTTGTCGCAAACTGCGAAGCAACGGTCGAAAAAGACGCCTTTCAAGTTAGTTTTGTTGCAGACGCTTATAGCAGCGAAATTCGCGCCACACTTTATAAGAACGACCAATACGTCAATGACCTCAATGTTTGCGCGCACGATTACGCCTTTTCGCTCAAGATAGACCAGTGCCACGACGTTAACTTTACTGACACCTACACCGCCACTCTGGAAAGAAGCGGATTCTCCTCTTCAATAACTGGAGAGCTCTCTTACGTGGGCGAAAACAAACACTTTAGTGCAGATCTAACTTGCACTAGCAATAATTAACAGCCTGATTCTCTCGCACGGGCAGTCGCTTTTCCGACTGCCCTTTCTCAAAACAAAAAGTTGGCACGGGAATTCGAATTCGTCTCGTACAACTGTCAAAGGCTTAGACACTCCTGTTCACGGTTCAACCAAAACACCACACGTCTCGCACCTGATGCCACATTTTTTTGAATAAAGTTTCACACTTAAAAATCAGCCGTATCCGGGCACTCTTTTGCACTTGCCCTCAAGGGTTTTTGCGGGGGATGCTGTTATGCGCGGATTTAGATTTCTTTCTGTTGTTTCTGTTCTTACAATGGTTCTGATGAATGGATGTGCACCCAATAAAGAGAAAGAATCCAGTCTCAATGATGAACAAGTCGTTGCAAGTTTTGACGAAGTTCTCAGCAGGACTGATCTTTCGAATTACACGGCTGATGTCGCGAGCGTGCCTTGGGGCGCAAGTTATTTCCTTAAAGCTTTTGCTTACATGTACCAAGCGACAAATGACGTAAAGTACTTGAAAATGCTGGGCTCCATGAGTCTCGATGTTCTGAACCTCAGAGCTGACAAGTCGGTTAAGGAAGTGCCCGAGGGATCCTTGAACACCGACGGATCCGTTAAGAAACTTTGGTTTACGAATTATTCAGGAAGCGAAAGCGGGTTCGCTGTCACCACGGGAATGGCGACTTATCCCATGGCGGTTTTCGTCAATATTGTCTATAAGACTCCCAACCTTCAGAACATAACTCTTGATAGTGGCAAAACACTCATCGCCGTCGCACGCGAATTAGATAAGGCGATTGAGGAAAGTATAGCTGCCCACGAGGTTGAGTGGGACGAGACCAACGGTGTTTATAAGTTCAATGACACCGGAGCCTCCTATCCGGGAATGATTTTGCCCGCGAATCAATATCTCGCATTGGCGCGAACGTTATTGATCGTCGGAAAGACAAAGGACAACGCGAGTTATTTAAACCGTGTCCATCGCATGGCGGAAAGATTCAAATCCACCTTGAAATTGGACGAAACCGCCAATGCATACTCCTGGGCTTATTGGCCCGAATGGGGCCCAAGAGACGAGGATTTTTCCCACGGGGCGATCGATATAGACTTCGTCTCGAGTTACATGGAATATGGCCAGCAGACATTCAACCAAGAAGAATTGGGGCGTCTGGCCAACACGTTTAGCGAAAAAATTGTGAAAGGTCCCGACACCTTTGCTGAGTCGGTGTCCGGAGACGGTGTCGCGAAAACACCCGAATCGGCATCGATGTACATGGGATTAAGCATGGTAGATCCCGAAGTACACAAGATAATTCAAGGATATTTCCAAAATCTGATCGAAAATGCTAATCCTGAGTCTGCAAGAGCAAATTCACCTCTCGTCCTCATAGGACTTGCTTCTACGATGAAATATCGCCCATAGGCTTTCTTTTTGCGCCGCCGATTGGCGGCGCAAACTGTCAAACAATTTGACACCTGTCAAATCTAGCGCTTCACCACTTCTCCTTAAAATCATGAAATATCGATACTTAAGACTGTTTCACCAAGGGCATTACCCTTGCACTTGTGCCTTGTGGAGAATTGTTTTGCTCTCGCTGCTTGTACGTTTTTGGAATGGGTGATGAAATGAAAGGTTACAGTTACAACTTGAAAAAGATCAGTTCTGTTCTGCCCCTAGTGGCCCTCCTAATCTCTGCAGAGTCTGCATCTGCAATCGACATTTTAGGCGAACGAAGTATCGACGCTAAAAGCGGCATGTCCGTAAAAAGCGCTGAAACAATCGACGAAGGATCGGTTCATGTTCGCGGAGCCTACAGTCGCTACAGAAGCTTCGGACTCTTCGGCAGAAACAAAGTAAGCAAGATAACCGTTCAAGACGGCAAGATTTCGTTGGGAGTTACCGAAGGGCTCGAACTCGGTTTGAGCGCAAGCCACACCACCGAAACTCCAGATCTTGAAGTTCGGGAAGAAGCCTTTTCCGATAGCGACGGGAAGTTTACGCCCGCTGGCTTCTCAAAGGCCTCACTTGAAATGAAATATAACTTTGTTTCAGGAACAAACATTTCTTCGGGTGTCGCTCTCGACGTAAGCTCTAAATCCGACGCAAGCGGATCGGCGAGTGTTTCAAGATCAACTTCCCCAACGGGCGGTTGGCTTGCACTCATGACCGTGAAATATCCTGAATTTGTTTCTTTGCACCTCAACGCCGGAATGCACTATCGGTATCCTGAGCTCGTGGCAGAGTATAAAATTCAGAATGAAACGCTTTACGGCGCCGGTCTGGCGATCCACCTTGGCGATCATTTAGATCTATTCGGTCAATCCGAAGGCCGAACCCTGCAGATTAAAGATACAACAGAAGAAAACGGCAAATATACTAAAGTCGCTTCTGTGGTCAACTCTGGCGGCGTGAAAATAAACGCGGGTTCTGCCGATCTCGCGATTTCGGCTGGACGCGATTCGCGCAACAAGGAATTTGGCAGTGCTCACAGTATCGTGAAATTAGCAATCAGCTACACGTTTGGGGGAGACTCAAACAGCTCGATTGACGATTCTTCTGACGACGAAGAAAGCGCCGATGCGCCGATAAGACAACAAGTCAAAACAAAGCCGCGCACGCTTGAAGACGACGTCAAGGAAGTGAACTTCCTTCGGAACATGGAAAGCGCGGAAGAAGAACAAACCGATCGCGAAATTGACGACTTCGAGCTGATGGAGAGAAAGAGCCGTAGCCAAAAAGCCAAGAAAGACGCTTCTGAGGAAGAGCTTGCTGACCAAGAACTTGAGCGCCTGCGAAATATGGAAGCGCAACACCAAAAACGAGTCGAAAAATCAAGACGAGTAGAATCCGAACAGAATCGTCGCAGAAACAAAAAAGCTTATGACGCAGAACAACAGGAATACAAAAATCTTTATAAAGACGTGAAACACGAAGCCGACGAAATTCCAACGATAACGCGAGACGAAGTCGAGTGGAAAGGTTTGGAAGAATAAGAATCTGACGAGCTAGTTCGGATTAAAGACTTTAATTTCATCAAGCATGGGATCTTTCGTAAAAACTACGGAAGATCCTTTTTCTTTGGTTAATTTCTTGGCGGCGCATAGTTGGGTTGAAGCGGCTTTTGCCACCACCCGACATCGTGCCATGCCCCAAGCTTAAATGCCACCGATTGGTAGACTCCAACAAGCGAAAACCCTACCTTTTCGTGAAGGCGAATGCTCGCAGAGTTGGACATCGAAATGCCGGCAAAGGCGTTATAGAAGCCCTGCTCGGTCAGTAAGAAGAGCAAACGGTTGTAAAGATGAGAGGCCACTCCAATGCGATGAAATGTGGGATCGACGTAGGCAGCAACGTCAACAGACCATTTGTAAGCCTCGCGCTCGCGATGTCTACAGGCGTAGGCGTAGCCAGCTATTTTGCCGTTTGCTAGACAGACGAGCCAAGGATAATCCGCCCCGATTTTTCTTATCCTCTCCTCGAATTCGCGAAGAGAAGGCACAACGTTTTCAGCAGTCACTGCGGTGTCGGTAACATAGGGCGCGTAGATCTCTAAGAGCCTTTCCGCGTCCTCAGCCGAAGCTGGACGAAGCTCCAGAGCTAATTCGGAAGTCATCTTTGCCGTCTCCATACTTAGGTCCCGCTCTGTCCGTAGTTGCCAAGAAACCTCGCACTGGGGTCCTTAACGTTGCATCCTTCCCACTCGGCATTGGGCATCCAGTATCCGGGGATTATCGCCTCGCGCCCTGGGTAATGTCGAGCAAAGATTCTCCGATAGAGCAATGATTCCTTGGTAAAAGGCGTGGCGTACGGAAACTCTTCCGTGGCACAGGCAAGATCGGCGGAGGAGACAGTCTGGTCGGCGTGGGCGATAAGAACGTCCACCATGCTGTGGCCAACCGCATCCGAAAAAGCAGCCTTTTCCCGCAATAGGATAGAACGTGGAAGAAGGTCCGTTGAGGCGAAGGCTTGGCGTAAAAGATATTTGCCTATTCCATGTCGGTTTAGCTTTAGCTCGGGATCGATAGCCATAACCGTGTCCACAAAGGCTTTGTCACCGAACGGTACTCGCGCCTCCAACCCATGAGCAGATATACAACGGTCAGCTCGAAGCACGTCATAAAATTGAATTTCCCTTATTCGCTTGCGGGCCTCTTCTTGAAAGGCGGACGCGCTAGGCGCGTAATCCGTGTATTTATATCCGAAAAGCTCGTCGGAAACCTCACCCGTCAACAAAACTTTCACAGCGGTTTTTTGCCTGACATAGCGACATACCAGATACATACCGATAGCTGCTCTGATGGTCGTAATATCCCATGTGCCGAGGTGGCAAATTACCTTGTCGAGAACCGAAACTGCTTCGTCGAGATTGAAAATAACTTCGTGATGTTCCGACCCGATATGCTCAGCAACCTGTCGAGCATATTTTAAATCTATAGGATCAACGTTGCAGCCCACCGCAAAGGTGGCGACGGGCATAGTCAAGCACGTTTGCGCGATCGCTGCTACGAGTGAGGAGTCCAACCCGCCGCTCAGAAGGCATCCGACCTGCACATCGGCGCGCAAGCGTTTTACGACCGCTTTTGTTAGTGTATCGTGAATGCACGCCAATTCATCTTGAGCCAAGAGGTCATGAGAGATATTCTCAACGTCGTAGGATTTATATATATGGAATTTTTCCCCATCGTAAAAATGGCCCGGCGGAAAAGCATAGACGTCCGTGCATAGGTTATGCAGAGCCGCCAACTCCGAAGCGAACACTATTTCGCCTTTAATTTTCGTAAAACCATAGAACAACGGCCGTATCCCCAGGGGATCGCGAGCGGCCATGATCCTATTTTCTCTAGCGTTGAAATAGACGAGCGCGAATTCAGCGTCCAGCTTCGAAATCGCTTGACCAAAGCCGAGAGCAGCAATGAGAGGAAGAAGAACCTCACAGTCAGAATGCGATTGGAAAGGAAAACGCATTACATATTCCCTCTTAAGGTCCTCCGCGTTGTAGATTTCTCCGTTGCAGACTAGAATGTCACCCGAGACCAGGTCTTTAAAGGGCTGCATGCCAGCCTCCGTCGTATCCATGATAGCGAGTCTATGAAAACCCAGAACCAAGTTGCCGGTCATATTGCTGAGAAAGTTCTGGTCGGGGCCCCTATATCGAATAAGTTGGAAGGCTTCCCTTAGCCGTTGATCTGAAATGCTTGTTCCCCAGAACGCGAAGATGCCGCACATTTTTTCCCTCAATTTTTAAGTGACAATCAAAGTTTAACCATTAGATAGAATTATTCAATAATTTCCATGCTAAGTGTACAATTTATGAATAATATTCAAAGTTATTGCTATATTATTAAAAATATTTTAAATTTATTTGGCTAAAACTGAAATTCCAAAATTTTAGGTCGAATGATGGCAATTGATAGCCTGGATCACAAGATACTCATCGCTCTTCAAAAAGATGCTTCACTTTCGTATCAAGAAATTGCAGAGCGTTTAAGAACTTCAACGGCCACTGTCCACAATCGGATAAAGCGCCTCTCAAAAGAAGGAGTTCTCAGTCTTCCAAAGGCCAACGTTGCCGTTGAAAAGTTGGGCTACAACCTCTTTGCATTTATTGGCGTGTCGCTCAAGGAAGCGTCAAAAATGGATCTTGTAAGCCGTAAACTCCTCGCTATTCCCGAAATTCTCGAAATATATTTCACCACAGGAGAGTTTTCGCTGATGTGTAAGTTAGTGGCGAGAGAGACGTCCGAACTCTACGATATTCTCGTGAAGAAAATCCAGAACATCGGCGACATTCAGTCCACCTACACTTACGTTGTCCTTGAGTCTCTCCTGCAACGGGATTTGAGTTTGGACAAGGTACAGATAGAAATAAAGGAATAGGGCAAAGCTTCCAGGTATGCGTTAGTTCATATTAAAAACTTTTATTTCATCAACAATAGGGTCTTCGGTCGTTTCGACGGGAAGATCTTTTTTCAGGTCAAAAGATTCTTCCGTCACCTCATTTTTCTTGATCAACGCGGCAGTCTCAAAGCGCTTCCAGTCGTCAGTCGTCAGACGAAGGTCCGAGGCCGATTCCCTGAGCCACTTCTTCACCGTTTCGTTTTGGTCATAATGAGCGGCAACAAGAAACAGTCGGCTCTCGACGCTGCGCGTTTTGACAAGAATATCGAGAATTATGGCTTTGCCCGGTCCGTTTACAATTGATAGGGCGTGGCGTAGCAGATAGAGAATTCCAGGCGTAGGCGTCTTCGCAAAACGTTTGAAATAGTTGTTGACCAAAGAGGGGCGCTGTCCGCTTATGGCCTTTTCAACAACGGAATGCGGAATCTCGTACCCGAACTCGGCCAAGCCAATGAGCGCCTGCCACCTCGTCCAGAATTTGGGTTCCTCAAGTGCGGCAAAGAGAAGTTCCTCAGAACCTCTAAGGCGTTGATCGCGAATATCGCGAACCGTCTTATACCGTTGGTAGGGAAACTCGTGTTTGAGCGCAACGCGCCAGACTTCTTCGTTAGCCGATGACCAAAAGCCTCTCATAGGAATAGGATGAGGCGGCAGCGGGTTTTCGTCGACAATGAGCGCATACGGATTTTCCATCCCGCCGCGTACGAGAAAATCCGATATTGCAGGGACCACCTCCGTCGGAGTCGCGTCAGGCACCGCTTCTTCAGGCATCGGAGTTGTTTGGATTTCTATCCGGTTTTCGCTGCTGCCGAGAAGGTCCTTGATGAAGCCAGGGTACTCCTTTGGGAACAGGGAAAAATCGCTGAAATCCATCTCGTCGGTTAGGTACATAAAACCTACGAAGAAAACACCAAGCAATACCGCCACGACGGCAATGCTCTTGATAACGCTTTCGCTATGGCGGGCTATATAGATCGTGCTCGGTTGTTCCTGGACGGAAATAATACTCCCGGGCATTTGGGACGATACAAAGGCTTTGGTCTGGGTAATATAAAGCGGCTGCTGGCTGGTCTCCAAATTGATGACCGCACTGTCGTCGCCGAATCCAAGCTGTGCTCTCGTTTCCATCTCAAACTCCTCAAGGAGTTTTCGAACTAAATAGAAATTCATTTAGAAAAAACGCTATTTTTTTCTAAAATTTTTTCTAAATATTTTAATTTACAGTGCTTTTTTAGCGACTTATAGAAGCTGTCGGTCAAACTAGAAATTGCCATAAGAAACGTTCTTCTGTACAATCGGGTTTCTAATTTTTGGCTCGGATCCCAAATCCTCTTAATAGCCCTAAGTTTATCTTGAATTTTAAGGCAGTTATGGTAGCTATTGGGCTTCGAAAAAGTAACAATTTTCCTGTAAGGTTCCAAAAAAATGGCAAAAATCGAAAACACACGCAACATTGGTATTTCTGCCCACATCGACTCCGGCAAGACGACCCTGACGGAGAGGATTCTTTTCTATGCAGGCAGGATCCACAAAATTGAGGAAGTTCGGGGCGGTGGCGACGGCGCAACCATGGACCACATGGAACTCGAAAAAGAACGCGGTATCACGATCACGTCAGCGGCAACAACCGTAGCTTGGAACGATAAACAGATTAACATCATCGACACCCCGGGACACGTTGACTTTACGGTTGAAGTCGAGCGCTCGCTCCGCGTACTCGACGGCGCTATCTTGGTTCTCTGCGGCGTGGCAGGCGTACAAAGCCAGTCCATCACCGTTGACCGACAAATGAAACGCTACAACGTTCCCTGTCTGGCCTTTATCAACAAGCTTGACCGAGCCGGCTCCAACCCCAATAAGGTTATTGCCGACCTAAGAGAAAAGCTTGGCCACAATGCCGTGGCAATGCAAATACCTATGGGCCTTGAGCACGAACTTGAAGGCGTTGTTGACCTGATTGGAATGGAAGCCATTTACTTTGACGGCGAGAAAGGCGACAAAGTGCGTCGAGCTCCCATCCCTGAAAAATTCAAGGCGAAAGCTCAAGAATTCCGCGCACAGATGCTTGATGCGATCTCCATGTTCTCTGACGAGATGATGGAAATGATTCTTGAGGAAAAAGAAGTTCCTGTGGAAATGATCCATGCCACCGTGCACAGTGCAGTTCTCAGCCGTAAGTTGACGCCGGTGTTTATGGGCTCGGCGTTCAAGAACAAGGGCGTTCAAGCGCTTCTTGACGCCGTTAACCGCTATCTTCCAAGCCCCAAGGAGAGAAGATACTCCGGATTTGACAACGACAAAAACGAGAAAGTCGAAATCTTTGCAGACCCAAGTCTTCCGCTCTGCGCCATGGCGTTCAAGATTACGGACGAGACTTTCGGTCAGTTGACTTACACGAGGGTTTATCAAGGCACTATCAAGAAAGGCGAAAGCTATTACAACCCGCGTATGAGAAAGAAGCAACGCGTCGGTCGTATCGTGCGAATGCACTCTAACGAGAAAGAAGATATCGCGGAAGCTACAGCTGGCGACATTGTCGCGATGGTCGGTGTCGACTGCGCGTCCGGTGATACTTACTGCGCCGACGGCCTCAATACCACTATGGAAAGCATGTTCGTTCCGGATCCCGTTATTGAATTAGCGATCAAACCAAAGACGCAGGACGACCTTGTTAAAATGTCTAAGGCGCTCAACCGATTCATGAAAGAAGACCCAACCTTCAAAGTCTTCGTTGACGAAGAGTCCAACGAAACACGGATTGCAGGTATGGGCGAGCTTCACCTTGAAATCTACATCGAACGGATCAAACGGGAATACAAAGCAGAAGTTATCGTTGGTCAACCTAAAGTTAACTATCGCGAATGCCCAACTGTCATGGCGAACTACAACTACAAACACAAGAAGCAAACAGGTGGTTCAGGTCAATACGCCCACGTTGTCGGCAACCTTTCTCCGATTCCAGAGGCAGCCGAGGGAACGGAACAAAAAGACTTCGAGTTTGTTAACAGCGTTGTAGGCGGTACTATTCCGAAGGAATATATCCCAGGCGTTGAGAAAGGCTTTAAAGAGTCGGTCGTTAAAGGACCACTCGCTGGATGCCAGGTTATCCGTACGCGCATCGAGTTGAAAGAGGGCACCTATCACCCCGTTGACTCCTCAGAGATGGCGTTCAAGATCGCGGCAAGAGCGGCGTTCAAGGAAGCGTTCCTTGAGTCCAGACCAGTTATTCTCGAGCCGATTATGAAGGTTGAGGCAGAGACGCCAACGGAATTCCAAGGTACCGTCCAAGGCGACTTGTCGTCACGACGCGGTGTTCTTATGGGATCCGATATGAGAGACGACTACAGCGTTATTATAGCGGAAGTTCCACTTTCGGAAATGTTCGGCTACTCCACGGACCTTCGATCGAAGACACAAGGCAAAGCAAGCTTCTCGATGGAATTTTCTTGCTACAAGCCAGTTCCTTCTTCAATCCAAGATCAGTTGGTTAAAAAGTACAAGGAAGAAGTGGCGAAGGGCAATAAAGGCTAATTTGCCGCTTGATCGAAAAGCGCTCTTTCCAAAGAATTTAGTTCGTTTAAATATTCTTCTAACTTCGGCGCGAGCTGGGTTAGAAGAATTTTTGCGAGAGCCTTCCAATTCTGCTCCGACTCCGCCGTGGACAAACCAATCCTCAATTTTTCGAGTTTTTCGACCAGTTCTCCAACCTTCTTGCTGTAAACTTGTGCGTTGAGCATAAGGAGAAGGTGGTCGGTGAGATCAATGACGAGCTGGTAATCTATCTTGAAATCCGCATATCCCTGCGGCCCAAAGCGACCCGTCGTCTGCCACGCGGTCACCGCAAGGGTTTCGAGGTTCCGTTCAATCATGCTGGTGAGGTTTTTGAGAGCATCGACCGTTTGCAAGCTCAGTTCCTTAGGGGAATCTACTTGAACAGATAACTTCGACTCGGCGCTAAGGCTTTTCTTGGGAAGAAAGCGATTTTCTTCTACTGAGATTTGTTCTTCGTCAAGAACGATTTTGGTGATGCTTTGTTGTTCGGATAAAAAGGTGGATTCCACCCAGGATATGGCATTTTCCAGTGTCGTGATAGGTACGGGCACTGGAATTCGCTTTTTATTCAAGATTAAATGTTTCAGCACATTTTTGCCTGTAAAAATGGCCCGTCATCCTACGCACACCGTCATCCTGAACGCAGTGAAGGATCTCGACTGAGATCCTTCGGCTTCGCCTCAGGATTACGCACTACTCTCCCATAAGAGGACAGTCGCTCGGCCCGAGAAAGATGACTTATCGGCTAAGACTTAGACGATGACACCTTAGCATGGTCAAGCCTTGCTTTCGCCTCTTTCAAGAGTTCACCCGCTCTGTTGTCGAGAGGGTCAACATCGACAATTCGATTCATCAGAGACACAACTTCTGAATACTTGCCCGCCTTGAACTTTGTTCCGCCGAGCGTATAGATCATGTTGTGGTCGTGGGGGTGAATGTCGAGATACTTGGAGATCGCTTGCTCGACAGAAATGTACTCGGCCAACTCGTGCGAATTCTTCACGAGAGTGAAAATTGCGGCGGTATTTTCCGGGTTGATTTCGAGAGCTTTGTTCACCCAGCTCGTTGATTCCTTGAATTCGTTCATTCCTTGGAAGGCCAAGCCTAAGCCCAAGTTTGCGAGTTCGTCTTCCGGCGCCAAGCTGACTGCTTTTTGAAAGTGCAGAACCGCGACGTCGTAGCTTTGCTTCAACAAGCTGATCGTTCCCAACCCGATGTAAACGCGAGCTGAGTATTGATCGAGGTCGATTGACTTGATGTAAGCGTCTTTCGCTCCGTCGAGATCCCCAAGCTTTGCAAAACAGTCGCCGATCAGGCGATAGAGAGTTGCTTGGTGGTGAACTGGAACGTCCTGGCGCTGAAAAATAGCCTCGATGGCTTCAACTGCGGCAACATACTGCTTCGCTTTTATGCGCGCTTCGATTTCGAGAATTTGTTTGTCGACGCCAGCCTTGTCGCTGATACGCGCGGTCTTCGAGATCGCATCAAATACTTCGATCATGTTCTTTCTAACCCGGTCTTTGTTGAAGAGCGACTCAACAGCAGCTAGGTTCTTATTCGCTAAGTCGATTTTCAGTGCGGCAGCCTTCGACAGCTTCACAATCGCCTTGGCTAGGCTCGATGGCGAACCTACGCAGAAATCCATTCGGTGCTTCCCGCAGTATTCTTCCACAACGCTTGAGCGGGTGCCGAGCACGGGAACGCCGTTAGCCATCGCCGTTAGAATGCGATACGGATCGCCGTCATTTCGATCTCTTGAGGGGATGGACGAAATATAGATGGCGTCAGCGCAAGTTAAAATTGCTTCACTGCTTCGGCGGTTAGGGACGACGTACAAAGAATGCTCGTCGACGCCCAACTTAATAAAACATTGGCGAAGCTCGGATGAATAGCTGCCGATGCCGCTAAACACGATTTTGACTTTTTCTTTCAATTTTGGATTCTCGATTGCGAGGGTTTTTATCGCACCGACAAGATCCACGAGACCTTCTTCCCACTCTATTTGACCAAAGAATCCGATAACAAAATTGCTCTCGGAAAGGCCCAAATCGCTGAGAGCCTGAGCGCGGGTTTTCTTGTCGCGGTTAACAGTCTTGTTTACCCATGGAAGGAGGTGGAAGATTCGAGTTTCTTCGATACCCTCTGCAAGCAGGGTATTCTTCGCCGCTTCAGTTTGTACGAGGAACGCATCCGCTGCCTTCGTAATTTCTTCGCGAACTGTTCGCATCTGGGCAACGTCATCTGCAGGCAACACCGTGAGGTTGTCGATCCAGGAGATAAGCTTGAATCTGTTTTGCCACTTGGCTCGTACCGCTTGGTAGGCGTAAAGACCAAGTCTCTCCTTGACGATGACGTAGTCGAAGCCCGCAAGTACCTTTTCCAGGCCCGGCAAGAACGTCGGGTTATCGTCATGATCTGGCAACGCGATACAATTGAGATTATTGAAGTAGCAGTTTTGCGCTAAGAAGCCGCAAATAGACTGCGAACTCACTACCTGAATCGCATATTGGTCTTCCAACAATTGCAATTGGTCGATTTCTTGCGTGGTGGGCAGGTTCCCGATTACAACTGCGAGATTTGGCTTCCTCTGATCCATGAATCTAACCTCCTGGTGGGGCTTGTTGAAGACTTGATCTTAAACACTACTTCGAAACGTATTAGCGAACGACTCTCCTGATCTAAATTTGCTCAGAGCACCCTTCACCGCTACAGCATGAACCAGCTCTTTATTCGCTTCGTCTGATGCCTGCTTGAGGGCTTTCTCTAACTTCGTGTTGACGGCTCTTATTTCATCCCAGAGACTTTTCAAAGCGGGGTCTTTGCAAACATCGACGCCGTTTTTCGTCTCCATGAAATCTGCAACCTTGAAGTTATAGAACGCGGCCGTCCGCCATCTTAGGAGCTCAAGGGCTTCGTCGATCTTGTGTTCTTCGAGAAGGGCGACTATTTTTGCGCCTCGCTCGAGATACACTTTTAAAGCCACGTGAGCTTGAGGGAAAAAACTTCCCATCTCGTCGCCTCTATTTTCAATGGTGCTTATAACTAGTTTAAGAGATCCTTGGTCGCCTGTCAAATGTCAGCGAGCAGAAAGATAGGAAGGAGTTGCTTACATCGTGACGGGACTTGGATTCGCAAGCGTTCCGTTGATCTTGAATTGTGCCTGACCGTCCTTGCCGCCGACAACTTCCAAGATGAACCCCATTTGATCCTTAAGCGCTTGTTCCATTTTTAGATTGATGCTCATGTTAAGGGTCGATTTTTCTATGAGCTTGTTGAGAGCGACGTCGCCGTTCAGGTCTATTGTCAGCTCCTGGGTCTGGAATCCGGATTCCTTCGAAAAATTCAGCTTACCGTTGTCCATTTTGGCTTTAATAAGCGCCTTCTTGAATTTTTGGTCCCCCAAACCCAAGGAAGATTGAGAAAGCAATAAAAGGGCGTCATTTAGCTTAAGAGAAACATCGCCTTGCGAGTGCGAGATGTCGTCGGCGTCTAAATCTAGGTGTACGTAGCCCTCGAGATTAGCCTTCATGCCGATTTGAGCTAGAAGGGGGCCGAGCATCGGGTTAGCGTCGGGGCTATTTCCTTGCTCGGTCAAAAAGAAGGTTATTAAGTTGCCAACGTCGAAGCGACTAGCTTCTAGTTCTACTTTTTTAGGCATGACCACTTGGTTTAGAGCAAGATCCAGAATCCCGTGTCTCGAGCTTATATTGGCGTAGCCCTTGTTTTGCGACATCAAACCGACATCGATGGCAAGACGACCGATGAGCAAGTTGAGAACTCCAATCCCTACTTCCACTTCTCTAAATTCAATTGGCTTTGCGTTGGCACTCGACGGAACAACCTTGACGTTGGTCGCTTCCAGTCCCAAAGGAAATGACGGGCCTAGTTCCTGAATTCTAAGTTGTATGCCGGTGGCGTCAGCAACAATCGACGTAATGGCCTCCTTCAACACGTTGTACGGAAACGTGTAATACACGAAAAACGTGAAAGAGGAGAAGAAAAGAAACACGTAGATCAGGCTTAACGCGAACTTCTTCTTTTTGTCGATAATTACTTCAGGGCTCATCTGAACCACCCTTCACCTTAAGTCCCACAACTTTTGCTTGAGTATCAAAATACAATTTGTCCCCGAACCGGGCTCGTATAGTTAGATTGGACACGCTGAGGTTTTGATCCGCCTTTTCCACCTCGCCAAAGAATTTCAGCATCTTCGGAATGGAAATTTTGGGAAGCTTGAACTCCACGTTTGTGGTCTGAAAGTCGCCCGCTAGCGGATTGCCTTCGACGATATCGGTGTCTTCAGTCTGCAAAGCTTCAATGACAACACCGGTCTGATTGGCGATGCCTTCGAAAAAAACCTTGGGCTTGAAGGACGAGGTTTTCCGACTTACGCTGTCCTTGATTGTATTGAGAGAATTCTTCTCTTGGTTGTATTCGGCCACCAGGGTCCTCAACTCTTTGAGCGATTCCAGGCCCTCGTTCAATTCCGTTTCCAGAGCGTTGATTCGAGAAAAATATATCGCAAAAACACCAAGAACCACGAGCCCCAGGCTTGCAAAAAGTCCTAAGAGCGCTGCGGTTCTATGTTGGGGCGACAGTTTATAGAAACTGTCCATGATAAAGTCGAGTCGCTCGTTGTTAGCGCCCAAAACTCTTTTACGCACGATCTCTACAGCCGGGCTTACGTAACCCCTTACTCTATCCTTTACGTCACCAAATAAGCTAAGTTCCATGTTCAACTCTCACCAGAAAGATTTTGTGCTTCGTAGTTCGCATGGACAGTGAATTCTATTTTCTTGCCGTCGGATCCAGGCTTTGTTCCCGATCCCTTTTCTTCGACGTCTTTCAAAATAGGAATAGACTTTAACGCATCAATGATCGTCGACTGTGACGTGAAGTTGTCCGTTTCGGCTTTAAGGATAAGCTTGCCGGTTCCCGGCGTGAGCGCCTTGAATTCGAAATGCGTTACATCGATGACCGTATCTTTGGGAATTTTTTCACTGATAGCTTTAAGAGCTCTCAATGCGCCACTGCCGCTATTAGACATCTGGTATTCGAAAATTCCGTTGCGCTTGTCCGCAATATTTCTTTTGAGCCTGCCCTCCGCGTCCTTCTTATATTTCATGAACGTGGTGTTGGCGGAACGCGATTTCTTTGCGAGATCCGGGAATGCTATGCTGTACTCCCGCCTATACTGCGCCTGAACATCGTCAATTTGCGAACTGTAGAAGTAATACTTAAAGACGTAACTAACGATCAACAAGGCTAATACCAAGCCAATGACGCGCGCACCTGTCGCCACGCCTTTTAGGAGAGACTCATAGTTCTGGGTGTAAGCAAATTCGCCCCGTCGCAAGTTTATCTGGGAATGTTTCTTGATGTTGCTGACGGCACGCATGCCGATAGCGAGACTTTGTGCGACGACCTCGAACTTGTCGGAAACGTCGTCGTTGACTTTGAGGTTGGCGCCGTCCAAAGTAAATTTACTGACAGGTACCTCTAGCTGTTCCGCGAGAAACTCCGCCAAGTTCCTAATCTTCGCTGTGCCGCCGGAGATGAAAATGTGAGACAACGGCTCATGTTCCCAACTCTTATAGGAATAAAATGTCCTACCCAATTCTTTGACGATTGCGTTCGCCGCTAACGTCATCCGCTCCGCGATTTCAGCATCTTGCCCAGATAGGTTGCCGACTCCTGCGGCTCGGGATCGCACCTGACTTACTCTATGTTTTGTTCTTTGCGCCTCGTGAAAGCTGACCTCTAAATCTCTTGCTAGAAATTCCGTGATATAGCGACCGCCTAAGTTGATCGAGCGGAACATCCGCAACAATCCGTCTTTGACCACGCAAATAGAAGTCTTTTCATGTCCTATATCAATGATCCCGTAACAGGTCTGAGGCTCTATTGGCAGAAATGAAGCTAGGTTGTAGAACGCAAGACTATCAATATCCACCAACTTGGGGTCTATGTGCAATCTCGCCAGCTGGTCCAAAAAGTTTCTTAAGAAAACCTTACGGGTCATGACAGCTAAAACTTGTGTCTTGCTTGCATATTGACCCAACACCTGATGATTCACCACCATATCGTCCATATTAAACGGAACGAGATCCTCGAGTTGCACCATGATGGAAGATTCAATTTTTCGTGAGTCCGAGAAGTTGAAGGGAAGAATTCGACTGGAGACAAACTGTCCCGGCATTGCGGCGATGATTCTATCCGCTTCTAAATTGTTTTCTCTAAAAAGTTGTTCCATGCAACATGCTGCGACGGCATCAAGAGGCACGCCTTCAAGATTCGGAACCACGGTCTCATAAAAGTTTGCGATCTCATAACTCTTAAAGGTATTAACGATTTCGATGGCCTTAATCGAGTAACTTCCGATATCCAGCCCAATCACCTTTTGCATAAAAGCCCTTTTTTGACTTGCGTATTTCTATTTTACAACATCTTCCAATAAAGGTATTTATATGTTCCCTTAAAGCCTTCATTTTTTTCTATGTCATCCGGCATCGCTCTTTGCACCACGGTATCAAGCCGCACAGTCTGGTCACCCACAATCCCTGTGGAAACCACCCTGAAGACATCCGTATAATACGTAAACCAATTGGTCTTCTTTTTGTCGTCTTCGCAAAAAATTTCGCTAAGACGCTTCTGGATTCCGGCGTCGTCGCCCAAAACTTCGGGGGGATCGTCCTTCTCAGCTCTCACGAGGAACTTTGCCGCCTTCTCGGCGCATCGAAGAGCCGACTCTGGCATCAGACATTGAATCAATTCCCGATTGGCGGAATTGAGATTGATCTTTGGCTTTGCCTGAAGGCCAATTTTAGGTATCGGATAAATTGTGAAGTAAGGGGCAAATATTCTCTGGAGATCGTCATCCCACCCCGCAACCATTTTGAGTTCTTCGATAGAATCAAACGGCGCGTTTTTAGGTCTGACCTTTGGCGTTCTATCAATATAAGGATCTGACTCACCCGAATAAGACGAACCGTCTGTAATCCGAGAATTATCGTCTACCCAGTCCTTAATATTGGCGGCAATTTCTTTCGGAGTTATTTTCTTCCCTTCCATAAAGCTGCGCTCCGCTGGGCAGCTCATCAACAACTCGATCATAGACATGCATTCCTCGGCGCGAGACTCAACACAGTAGTTAAGATTGATCTTCGACCCTTCGTCTTGCACATCGATCACGAAGGTGCCGTCGAACAGTTGCATTTGGTTGATAGCGCCTTCGTCGTTAACTTTGCTTAAATTAAGTTTGTCCGCCATTCCCATGGCCATCTCCATGGACTCTGCACCGATCGGCAAACCGTTTATCGCCGCCCAGATATCCTGGGGACTATCCGATGGCTTCTTGTTCTGCATTTGATATTGGAATAAGTCGACTCCCCAATCCGCGGATATGAGAAACAAAGAAAGATTAGCCCCCGACTTGGCTACGTACTCAGCTTTGATGTTGTCTCTATTGGCAACGGCTAGTTGCAGGTTTACCGACGAGTTAATGATCATGTCCGTCGTAAAAATCACGATCGTTGAAATGATCATGATGGCGATAATAAGCGCGACCCCCGATTCCTTTTCGGTACGCGCCGACGTTTGTTCGTCCTCGAGCTCCCCAACGGGAAAGCCCCAATAGAACTCCGTCTTCTTTGATTTCTTGTCTTGCTCGGTCAAGTTTATTCTCCTGGCTCCGCGCGGGATCTCAATAGTACTTAGGACTCCCCGTACTTCCCTTCTTCTGTTCCTTCCAACCGAAGGACCTTGGAACGTAAACAACGCTGGTTACTCTGTTTACCGGAGTATTGGATTCCACTTCGGTATCCGGAATGTCGGTATCGATTTCCCAATTCTCAATGATGACTTCAAACATGTGGGGAATTGAGTTCCGCCAATCAGCCCTGTCAGAATCCCAACCGGAATCCAACCATTTCTCCCCATTCCACGGGATGACTTTAAAAGTCTTAACGTTTTTCGCCAAAAGCTGCATGGGGATGTTCTCCTCAAAACTTTCGGGGAGAATTTTCGTTTCGCCTCTATATAAGTGGGTGATGCCGGATTTGTCCTTATCTGGCATAACCTTATAAACAACGTAGGTAAAATCGGATTCGGGGGAATCCTTCTTATGGGCCTGATGGGTTTCAGTCGTGAAGTAGACCTCTGTGCTGTCTCCTTGGGGTTTGATCCGAAGCAGGGACTTCGTTGCTCTGCCGCCGTAGTTGATCTCGGTTCTCAAGGTATGGAGAAAATAGAGGTGTTGCAAATCATGGGTGATTTTCTGCATCGCGATTTGACTTGTGTGAACGATCTTAGCTTGCTGAGACACCTCTTGCCGAAGGTCTATACTTGTTCTAATGAGGCTCGTTGATGCAACACTCATGGTGAGCAAGATCCCCATCGTGAGAATGACCTCGAGTAGAGTAAAGCCTTTTTGAGAATTTCCTGCCAATCAGCCTCCTCTTTGTCCTCGTCTGCCGCCGTCGTTTTGTTCGTCCCCGTTCTTAGAACCACCTGGGTCGCCGCTAGTACCCTTATTCCTGCCGTCCTTACCTTGTTTCTGCACCTCTTTTTGAAACTTGTCCCATTGCGGAGCCAGCTTAATCAGTTCTTCGTCGACTTTTCTTTGATTGGTTAGCAATAAGGTAAGGGTCACGCTGTTGCGTTTAGCGCCTTCCGGCCAAAAGACTTCCACATGGGCGATCTTCAGAATATCTTTGCCCAAAACCTTTTCCAACATCTCTCCTATCATTCCGCCCATCGGGTTTTCCGCAGGCGCTTCCCCGCCCTCCTCACCTTCCGGGTTGGCACTCACCTTGCCGGACAGAAGGTCCATAATGGGAAATTTCCACTCTTGAATCGACAGATTGTAGGTGTATTCAAAGTCAGGACGATCTTCGCCCTCAAAAGACTGATCCTTCAAATCTGTTTCCATTTCCTTGAATTCTTTTTTCTCCCATTGATACTCCACTTGCGCCATGATGCGCTTGGCAAGCCAAATGCTCTCATTGAGGCGCCGGGTATAGTTGGCGAAGTAGACAATGTTGCCCTGAGATTTCACGAGTTCAAGGATTACTGTCGTCAGGATCCCTATCGCGATAATCGTCTCAAGGAGCGTAAAACTTTGCTCGCCAGGTTTTCGTCTAAAACTCATCATATTCTTCCAAGTTCACGTCCTCGTACCCTGAAACCACATTCGCCGTTCCGGTGAACGGATTTGTCGTAATCGTATACGGGGGCTGCGTGTCGTCAACTTCCATTTCGTTCTTGCGCACTCCTACGTGCATAAAGGCACGTTCGACATACCCGTTCGGAAAGAAGTAGAGAATCGCTCGACCTTCTTCGCCAAGAACATCGAAGGTTTGTTTGGATTTATGATGTTCAGCCTGCATGTCTTGAAACAAGAATGTCGGACCGATAGAGCGTTTGTACCACTCACTCGTTTCAACCATCGTCCATTTTACCGGTTTGAGCCTATCTCGAGCAGCAAGTAGCGGCGAGGTAGGCGCAATAACTCTGTCATTGTCGCTATCGGCAATTTCCGATCCGGCGAGTTCGACGTATCTTTCAAACTCTTCGTCGAAATATTCTATAGATTCTTTTTCTTCCGTTTCGGTTAGATCGCGATCCAATCCTTCGTCTCCCAGATAAAAATCGGTTCGATCCGTCGTCTCGAGCCAATACTCTCCGGTCGTCATCATGAAGACGAGCCTAAACGGCTTGCGGTTGAGAACCGCCATATCAAAGGCACCTCGAATATCGGAGGCCACCATAGCAAGCTTTGTAGAAGCTTCCGTCGTTGCTTGAACGCCAAGGTTTGGGAGTGCAACGGAATACACGATTGCGATCAACGAGATTACGATGATAATCTCGAGCAATGAGAATCCACTTTGTCTATTTTCTCCCGTGCACCGCATCGCCAGCCATACCGCCATTTAAAACGTAAAAAGGGCCTCTAGGGCGGCCCTTATATAGAGAGTGAATACTGCGAAGAACCAAGGTTACTCTTCGCCACCACCTCCGCCAGCGTCGCCTCCGCCAGCGGCTTTGCTCTCGTCAGGATATACGATATCGTCCTGCGTCCCGACTTCGCCGTCAGCGCCGCCTGAAGTAATCTTGAAATTCCTGCCGTCCGACTCATAGCCAAGCGGATTGCCCCATGGGTCTTTAATCTTATCAGCTTCTGCATACGGTCCTCTCCAACGGGTTGCTCCGGAAGGCTGGTTGACAAGAGCGTCAAGGCCTTGATCCGTTGTTGGATATTTATAATTGTGCACCTTATACATTTGTAAGTTTTGATCCATTTTTTGCATAGCCAATCGAGCAGCATCCTTCATTGCTTCGTCTTGGGCGCCTGTTAGTTTACTAATGACGATCGTCATAAGCGTTCCCATCAGCGCGATTACAATGATGATCTCGATCAGAGACATACCCGATTGCCCCGACACCAACCCCATTCTCAAGCTCTTCAATACCCGGGAAAGTCTTTGCTTCATTTTCACTGCTCCTTTTGAAACCCTTCTTAAAGTTTAGCGTATTTGGGACATAACCGAAAGCATCGGCAACATCATTGCGCCGATAACGACGCCCGCGATGGCGAACATCACGACCATCATCAACGGCTCAATTAAGGATATCATAGTGGTAATCCTACTTTCTACTTCCGCATTGTAGGCGTCCGAGACGTGAACAAGCATTCCTTCCAATTCACCCGTTTGCTCTCCTGTCGCAATCATGTGCGTCACGAGTCCGGGAAAACTGCCGCTTCGAGCGATACAGGCGGCCAAACTCTTACCTTCCTGCACTTCGATCTTAGCCTGTTCCAAAACCTCGGAAATCATAGTGTTCGTTACAACGTTTTTGGTAATGTCCAATGCCTGAATAATAGGCACGCCGGAACTGAGAAGAGTCGACAAGGTTTTGGTGAACCGCGCTATGCTCACTCGAAGAATGATGGCCCCGAACAAAGGTATTTTCAAAACGAACGCGTCCCATTTTCGACGTCCTTTATCTGAAGATACCCACATTCTGAATGAGAAGATCATTAGGACAATAGCGCCGATTATCAGATACCAATACGCCTGAATCCACTCGGATGTTTGAATAAGAAACTTGGTGTACCACGGCAAGGTTACCTTAAGGTTTTCAAAAACCTTTGCAAGGTTCGGAACAACGGACACAAACAAATACGCCACCAGAGCGGAAGACGCCACGATCATGATCGCAGGATAGGTGATGGCGCTAACGATCTGCCGTCCGACCTTCACCTGGTATTCCAGAAAGTCCGCAAGGCGTATGAGGACGGTTCCTAACATACCTGAGCTCTCGCCCGCTCTGACCATATTCACGTAGAGCTTGTTAAATACTCCCGGGAATTGGGCTGAAGCGTTGGCGAGCGACTGGCCTTCCGATACAGCGTCCTTAACCTCAGACAGCGTATATCGGAGAACCTGGTTCTCAACTTGCGAGACAAGCGCTTTCAGTGAGTCGTCAAGCGGAACATGCGCTTCTTGGAGTACCGCGAACTGGCGAACCATTACCGCCAGTTCTTTCGTGCTTACTTTGGGAGTAAAAATGGATCTTTTGCTTTTTGCCGACCCTTTGGCTTGTTCTTCCTTTATCTCAGCGACGATGATCTTATTTTTTTGCTTAAGCTTCGTCCGAGCCGTACGTTCCGAGTCGGCCTCGACCTTGCCCTTGCGGTTAGCGCCCGTTACCAGGTCATAACCTTTGTAGTGAAACATCGGCATAGGAAATTAACCTTTTTCCAACTGTTCTTCGAATTCCATCTCGTCGGTTTGTGTTTTTCTTAGAGCTTCCTCAAGCGACGTTTCGCCCTTCAAAACTTTCTGAATAGCGGAGTCGCGAAGTGTTTTCATACCTTTGTCCACCGCTAATTTTTTGATCGCCTTGGCGTCTTGAGTCTTAAGAATGAGATCCCGGATATCGTCGTCAAGCACCATGAGCTCGTAAACACCGCCCCTGCCCATATAACCGACGCCGAAACACTTCTCGCATCCCTGTCCTGGCCGGTAGAGTTGCTTCTTGCCCAATTGCTCCTTCGTCATACCCATGAGGTGCAATTCACCGCCCGTTGGCTCATATGCCTCGCGGCATCGCGGACAGAGTTTTCGCAAGAGTCGCGTCGCAATAATACCCAAGACGGCTGATGACAACTGGAATGGCTGTACGCCGAAATCCATGAAGCGCGTTACCGTCGATGCGGTATCGTTGGTGTGAACAGTTGAGAGAACAAGGTGACCTGTGATGGACGCTTGTATCGCGATCTTCGCGGTCTCCGCATCCCTGATCTCACCGATCATGATGATATCGGGGTCTTGTCGGAGAATAGCCCTTAGGCCGCTCGCGAAGGTCATACCGACTTTGTCTTTGACCTCGATCTGTCCTACGCCCGCAACTTGGTATTCCACCGGATCTTCAATGGTCATGATGTTAACGTCAGTCGTGTTCATGTGCAAAAGACCGGCGTACATCAACGTACTCTTACCCGAACCCGTAGGACCGGTGACAAGAATAATACCGTGTTTCTGTTCCAGAATTTGACACATATGGTCGTAGATAACCGGCTCCAGGCCCATTTGATCCAGACGTTTTCCGCCCGCAGATTTATCGAGAAGACGCATAACGATACGCTCGCCGTGCGCGACCGGAAGAACCGAAAGACGAACGTCAATGTCCTTGCCCGCTACTTTAATGGAGATACGGCCGTCTTGCGGAACCCTCTTTTCAGCGATGTCGAGCTTACCAATAATTTTGATACGCGAAGCAAGCGAGTTGGCGTGGCGCTTAGGCACTTGCGTCTTGTCCTGTAAGATACCGTCGATTCGGAAACGAACAAGGACTTCGTTCTCAAACGGCTCGATGTGAATATCCGATGCACGCTCTTTTACGGCGCGAGCCAGAATCCCGTTGACCAACCTGATGATCGGCTTCTCGTCGTCGGAGGATTCCAGAAGGTCTCGAGTTTGCTCCAAGTCCTGGTCTTCGCCAACTTCCGGCACGTTAAGTTCGTCGAGAACTTTCTGTGATGCGTCATTGGCCCGTTCAAATACCCGGTTGATGCTGTTGTCGATGACCGAAGGCGGACTGATGATCATGTTGATGTTTGTCGACAAGATAATGCGCAGGTCGTCTATCGGGAAGATATTGAGCGGATCTGACACGGCGACCGTAACGTTAAAATCGTCTCGCGCAATCGGCAAAATCTTGTTGTCGCGACAGAACTGGATCGGAAGATTGTCGACCAACGAGGGATCGATATCGTTAACTGGCAGTCTGTCATAGAACGGCAAGTCCAGCTGAGTGGCTAGGGCCCGAAGAACTTCCTCTTCGTTGAGGAACTTCTTTTCGATAAGAACCTGGCCGATCTTCCTGTCGTTGCCCGAGTCTTTCTGTTCTTGCAATGCCTCGTTGAGCTGATTCTCCGAGATAACCTGTGTTTCAACAAGAATCTGCCCGAGAGTTTTATGCTCTAGGCTCCTAAAATCCACAGTGGGCAATCTGGTCCACATCGGCGGATCTTCGAGCACACGAGACTTTAGCTCTTGTTGCTGGGGATCTGTCTCTTCAATCAGAATTTCATTTGGTTCTGACATAGTTTTTCCTTTTTAATCTTCGCCGCCGCCGCCGTCATTCTCAGGTGGAGGTGGTGGTTCAGATGGAGGTGGCGGTTCCGCGCCTCCCCCATCGTAGTCTGGCATTGGAGTGGAAATTTCAGCGCCGCCGCCGTCATTCGCGGGAGATCCGCCGTCGCCGCCGCCACCGCCGCCACCAAAGTCGCCTTCACCTTCAAGCATAGGGACAGTCACGGGCGACTCGTCGGGGTTCGTTTGCGTAGCGCCGTTGTTTGCAGGTGCGCGCTCTCCGGTTTTCATCATCTCTCTTCTTACTTCCTCGAGATTTCGTTCGCGGTTTTCGCGCTCTAGACGATCAAACTCTTGTTCCGAATAACGGCCGTCTTCCAAGGTCGGAAGCTTTTGCATAAACTCGTCGTCTGGATCGGTATCGAAAGCCTTGGACATGATCTCGTCTCGTTCCTTGACCTTCTGTTCATATATTGCCGCCAAATCGTTTGCCCCGTATACGCTATGCGGCGTGAGGAAGAAGACCAAGTTCTGCCGTATCTTGTCGATCGTTGAGTTTCTGAACAGCCATCCCAGTATGGGAATGTCGCCAAGAAGAGGTATCTTCTTAAACACTTCTTGTTCGGAGGTTCTAACCAAGCCGGAGATGACAACGGTCTGGCCGTTCTTCACCGTCACAACCTGTTTGGTCTTTCGTTTTTTTATGTCCGGTAAGTTCGCCCGTCCGATACCGCCGTCATTTTGTTCTAGGTCGATCGTAAGGGTCACGTAGTTGCCGGTGTTGCTGACGTTCGGCTTAATTTTAAGCGTCAGATCGACGTCCTCTTTTTCCACCTTCGGTATGGCTCCAACCCCCACAGTGGTGCTCTGTTGCGAACTTTCGTAGAATAGTTTCTGACCTACCGTGATGGACGCTTCTTCGTTGTTCGACGTCAAAAGGTGGGGCGAAGAGAGGACTCGCGAATTCGAGTCAGCTTTGAGAAGATTGATGAGTGCTCCAGGTGACACAGCGCCTAAGCCGGGTACGTTTACCTTGGTGCCTGACAAGATACCTATGGTGAAACCCTCGCTAAATACGCCAACAGCATTTGCTTTTTCTGTGTCCGATGCACCTTCCTGATCTCCTATAATGAGAGAACCGAAGTTCTTAGCTTCCCAAGTGTAGGCGCTCTTCGTACCGTTTTCCGTGCCGGACCCGGCAAATATAGACGTTCCCATTTTAAAATTGTTGCCAAGGGAAATATCTAAGATGTCGGCTTCAACGTAAACTTGAGCTCGGCGCTGATCGAGTTTTCTAATAAGCGAGTTCAGCGAATTATAGGCCGATCGACTTCCGGTAATCAGAAGCGAGTTGGAACTTTCGTCCGCTGTAATTTTTACGTCGCCGCCGAGGTCAGCAACGCTAGCTTCTGAACTAGCCGAACTTCCGCCTCTGCTCGACGAAGTGGATCGAGTGCCGACCGTTCGGCCCGGGGTTTTGTTTGCGGATCCTTGAGTAAGGGTTGCAAGCGTTGTCGCAAGTTTTTTCGCGTCGGCGTAATCCAAGAACCGCACGCGAATGGAGGACTGGTTGCTCGCATCGACAATGGGAAAGTCGAACTTCTTGACGAGGATTTTCACATCCGAAATCGTGCGCGGCGGTCCAAAGATAATAACTGAGTTCGAACGCTCGTCCACGCTGATCTTATATGCCCTGTAGCCACCGGTACTGCCGCCCGCGCCCTTAGCCCGACTCTGGCTGGCCTGCAAGATATCGGTGATCTTTTGCGCGATGGATTTGGCGTCGGCGTATTTAATCGGAACAAGAGCCACTTGTGGCTGCTGGCCTTGAACGTCGATGAGTTCGATAATTGCGAGAACCCTTCTTACCTTATAACCGGTGTCGCTAATGATCAGGGTGTTTGTGGGTTCGTAGGCGATCATCGAGTTGGTGGAAACAATGCGCGAAAGCGTCGTCTGAATCTGCTTCGCGTCGATGTACTTTAAAGGTACGATTTGCGTGATCAGCTTGTCGGTTCGAGGAGCCCAACTCGCCCCTTGATAGATTTGCAAGTTGTCTTTGACAGCGGAGCGGACCTGGACGATTTTAATTACCTTGCCTGTTTCTACGGTCGTAAGTCCGAGAACGTTAAGTGCCGAGAGGAACATTTGATAGGCTTCTTCCTTCGTTACTTTTCTCGGGGAAATCATCTGCACTTTACCGGAAACGTTTCGGCCAAGAATAACGTTTTTGCCGGTCCAAAGTGAAACAGCTCGAATAATGTCCTTAATTTCCGTTGGCTCTGGGAAGTTCATGTGAACCAACTCTTGCCCGGAAGGAACGGTATCCGCCCCGGCTATTTCTTTATCGTCTTGCGTCGATTGACCGGTTGGTTGCGTTATTTGCGGAAGATGTTCCTCGTCTTCTTCGGCCGGAGGAGGTGCCTCTGCTTCTGGCGCTGGAGCGGCCTCTGGCGTTGGAGCTGGAGCAGTTTCCGGCGGCGCTGTTTCGGGGGCTTGCGCGGTCTCTGGCGCTGGCGCCGAATCGGCCGGAGGCGGGGCTGTTTCAGGACCTTGAGCACTGGGGTTGCCGCCGTCTGATTGTTGCTCTTTTTGCGCGTAACCCTCCCAAGCGATCGTCAACGCCAAAAACATTACCGTCAAATGGTAAATCACAGTCCTCTCCTTGGCCAAAAGTTTCATCTATTTTATCTCTATCGTAACTGTACTAGGAGTCTTTCCACCTTTTAGGTACTCCAGTCGTATTTCTCGCTCTTCCTGTAACGACTGATAGAACGCGAATCCTTGATCGGGTTGGAGCATACTGACGCTATTAACGCTGGTGAGAATGTCGCCGTTGGACAAACCAACTTTTTGCCACAACGACCCGCCTCTCACACTTATTAACTTGAAGCCTAGCATTTTGCCGTCCTCGTTGGCGGGGACCAGACGACCTGTCTCTAGAATCTTCGAAAACCCAGGTCCCAGCGACTCTTCGACATAGGACGTCTGCAAGGTCACACGCCCGCCGTCAACTCTTTCCCCGCCTCCGCCCGCGTTGGGGTCAGCCGGCGGCGGCGCTTCGTCAGCCAGGCCGTAATCTTCGGCACCGGTATTGATGGGTTCTTTGGTAATGAGCTTCAGACATTCCTTGGCGCCGTTATTGTTTATGACCACTTGGTCTTGTTCTATGTCGTAAACTGATGCTTGGTCATTACCGATGATAGTTTCTTCTTTTTTGTATATGTCTGCTATATTGTAACCTTTTTCTTTGATCGTTGCCAAAGAATCGCCTGTCGCCCCCAGATAAATAATCCCAACCAGTTCGACGTTGAGCGTTGGCGGACGGCAGGGGGCGTTCTTGTCAAATGCCGATTTCTGGCCGACGTCTTCGCTCACTTCAGACTCGTCCGGAACTTCTCCGGCCGAATTGAAAATGTTGCGATCAATGACTGCTTTGCTCACATCGCGATAGTTTAAATCATTTAGCGACGCGACAAGCTTCGCAGGGGCCTCTTTACCAGGCATTTTCTTTGATCCGGAAAAGGACATAGAGGACAACACCTTCATGCTCACAGAACTTACGACCGAAGCGGCGAGATAACTCACAAAGATAATCACGACCACTTTGGACAAAATCTTTTGGACGTCTCCCGTAAGCCACTTCGGGATCTTAATCTTGTTAATAATCTGTCCAAAATCCTTCAAGCGCTACCTTACGGACATATTAATAGTAAATGGCGTCGAACCCCGTCGTCCTCGAACTTCAAAATCCTTTTCGGTCTTGAGTTGGTTGAGATAGGAAATTGATCTGCCAGCATCGTTAAGTTTAACCCCATTAATCTCTTCAATAACGTCACCGCTCTGAAGACCCATTTTTAGGTAAATAGAATCCTCTCGAATCCTGGTGAGCTTCCAACCAACCAGCTGCCCGTTGACCATGTATGGTTCCGCTTTAGCGTCTTGCAGCACCTTTACCATATTGGCGCCGCTGAGAAGCCCTTGCTTATACGTTTCCGAAACCGTGATCGCACTGCCGTTCCGCTCAAACCCATCTTCTTTGTATTTTTCGGGGGGCGGACCTTTCGCGAGCGGAGCGATCGCGTCCGATTTCGGTTTTGCGTCGGCAGCGGTCTTTTTGCCTCGCCGGTTGAAATCAAGTTCTACTTCCTCTAGAGGAATAAACTCTCGACGTCCGTCCTTGTTGATAATAATTCGGTCCTCATAAATCTTTTCTAAGAAGAATCCGTAGTCCGGATCGACAACGTCGCCAACGACTAAACTATTAATCGTCTTTCTCTGCGTGTTCTCCAGCATTGCGAGTCCGTTGAAGGGAGATCCCGGAAAGATCAAACCCACAAGCCGAAGAGGCAAACCGGATTTAGAAATATCAGCTGCGCCCGCCGTTGGGTCGTCTTTTGGCTTACCCTCGGCATCGCCCAGTTCGCCTGAGCTATTAAAAATGTTTCGGTTAAGAATAGTGTCGACGTTCTTCTGCTGCAGGACAACGGTCGGCTGCAGCTTAACGGACGATGCCGAAACAGGAGCTGCCGTGCGCTTTTTCTCGGTGACTGATTTCACCGGATCCAAGAAATAAGCCGCCACAAGGGATATACCCGTCGCAAGCAAAAAACTAGAGCCCAGGATTCCAAACACCACTTTGAGAGAAATTTGGTTTCCCAATTTCTTCAATTGTCGGTAATCCCGAGATGAGAGACTTAAAATAATTCGTTTCAACGGCGCGTTCATGACACCTTCATACGAATCTATTATCAACCAATTAATATGATAGATTTATTATACGCTATGGTCCGATAATTGGACACCGGCATTCGAAATTAACCGTTGCTTGATAAGATGAGCGTTAGATTCTGGCGTGGAATAAGAGGTCCAGAGCACTTCTTGGGCATGTGCATAAAACATTTTGCGTCTTTCGAGAAACGTTTCAATCTTTGAACGCAAAAAGGCGGATCTTTCTTCTTTATTTTCGATGTTTACAGCGTCCTGTAACAAAGGACGAGCGCGCAATTCATCCGGCTTCATGATAAACCGACGCACAATCTCTGAAACATCTGCTTGCAACCAAATCATATAACCTAATCGTTCGAGCGCTTCGAGATTAGTCCGATTTTCGAGAGCTCCCGCTCCAACGACCACGACGTGATTGAGAACGCCCTTAATGCTGGCAATCATGGCGGACTCTTGCTCACGAAAATAGTCTTCGCCTTGTTCTTTGAAAATTTGCGCGATCGACCGACGCTCCGCGCGTTCAATCTTCTTGTCGATATCCCAAAGGCCAAAACCAATGAGCTTAGCGAGCTCCTCGCCTACGGTCGATTTTCCCACGCCCGTCATGCCTACCATGATGACGTTAGGAATAATCTTACGCGGTATTTGCGCAATAATAGGCAGAACAACTCCGAATAGAAAAAACGCTATTTCGACAATGAGTCTAATATGGGAGTATTACCACTAAAATGGCTAGCTGGCCAGAAGAAGATTAAAATGTCGACTGGGGTGACGATTGACTTTCGTTAGAGAGAAAATAGAAAATCAAACCTATTTCATTACAATCGATCGGCCCGAACGCCTCAATTCCCTGGGTATCACCCTAGCCAAAGAACTCACGCAGAAACTTAAAATTGCGCAAAGCAATTTGCAAAAAACGCCGAAGAAATGGCCATATCGAACTCTTGTTCTTCGCGCGAACCCTATCTCGAAGGCAACGGCAAAAATATGGATTGCGGGCGGCGACCTCAAAGAACTCGCCAAACTTAAGAACAAGAACGACGGACGCATTTATTCGAAGCTGCTCAGCGATTTTTGTCTCGGACTCGAAAAACTGCCCATTCCCACCATCGCCTGCATCGATGGCCAAGCCATAGGCGGAGGCGCCGAGCTCGCGTTGTCCTGCGATCTAAGGTTTGCGACGAAAGACTCACGTTTCAATTTTAAGCAACTTCAGATAGGCCTCGCTACGGGTTACGGAGGAGCTCTGCGGTTGGTCAACTTAGTCGGCAGATCTCAAGCGGCGAACATCCTCTTGCTCGGGAAACACCTCACCGCGGAACAAGCTTTGAACATATCTTTGGTGCATGAGGTCTTCCCTACCACCGCCGAGCTTGATCGCAGAATTTTCGAAGCAGGGAAGTACTTTGCGCAACTGCATCCCGAGGCCGTAGCCGCGCAAAAGGCAATGCTTTATCCGCTGCAGGAATCACAAAGGACGTTGCGCAGTAAGGAAACGAAGTTGTTTCAAGATTTATGGATGAACCCCGCGCACAAAGCGCAGTTGGAACGTTTTACCGCGAAGGCGCAAAAAACCTAGTTCAATTCCTTCCGCGCCTCCAAATTTCCGCGCCTCCGCGATTAAGATCGAAGCGCTGGGACAACAGCATTTATATAGCGTCTGTGTCCTGGTACAAAGTGCTACCCATGCGCCCGGTTTTTACCCATTTGAACGCGGAGGCGCGGAAATTTGGAAACGCGGAAAAGTTCTTTACAACCATGGAGGTGTAGACCGTTTCGCCCTTTCGGGCCTAGGAGAATAGGGACGGAGGGACAACGGCACTTAAACGATTGAGTTCCTTCAACACCAGCCCCATTTTTTCTTCAGGAACCAGACCCGCAACCTGATCGAGACTAAAATTAGCATCGAGCTTTTTCTGCCGTTGAAATTCAATTCCTAGATTTTGCATCAGTCTTTTCCAACGCTCCGGTTGCTTTGCCGGCAAAGTGCCCACAACGATCCTTCGCTTCAAATAGGCCATCCGGAGAAGGGTTAAATACAGCGCGTCGACAACGGCAGAGCCTTCGAGATTGATTTGTAACGGCTCGGTGTTTGCCCCCAACTTGGTCCTGACCGCCCATATGAGAGACTGTCTTATGTTTGCACCTGGCGCGGCATCCAACTCGCCGCCCGACCGCAATGTGTTTTCATCGACGAACAAACGTCCGACTTCACCTAGCGGCAACATACTTACAACTTTCCCCTCCGGGTCAAGTCGGCAAAGCGGTCCATCAAACCAATTGCCTTCATGCCAGCCCCATCGCGAGACAACGAGCGCCGGCTCCAAGCCAACGTCAAACCTCGGCAATTCAAGATTCTGATGCCAAATTTGAGAAAGAAAGATGAGGCGAAAGCCCTCTATGCGCAAAGGCGCTGGGCTGGCCTGCCAAGAAATAATATGCTTTGCCGTTTTGCTGAGATCCGTGGGCGGGTTGACGCCTTTTTCAAGCGCGATCATAGTACTTAAACGTTAAATCGAAACTCAACAATATCTCCGTCTTTCATGACGTATTCTTTGCCTTCTTGGCGAATAAGTCCCAATTCCTTCAACTTGCCTCGTGCCTTTGCTTGCTTTAGATCCCCGAGAGTAAAAACTTCTGCGCAGATAAAACCGCGTTCAAAATCCGAGTGGATCTTTCCGGCAGCCTGTGGAGCCTTGTCGCCCTTGTTAATGGTCCACGCACGGATCTCCTTTTCTCCAGCCGTAAAATACGTTTGGAGACCTAATATGGAGTATCCCGAACGAATGAGACGATCGAGGCCCGCTTCTTTCATGCCGAGGTCGGCAATCATTTCATTCCGAGACGCTTCGTCAAGCTGACTCAGTTCTTCTTCAAGTTTGCCGCACAAAATTACGCACTCCGCTCCAACTGCTTTGGCGTGTTCGCGCACCAATTTTGTGTACTTGTTGTCTTCATCGCCGCTGGCCAAGGCCTCATCGACATTGCACACGTAGACGACTTTCTTGTCAGAGATAAGGTGCAAGTCACGGAATGCGATTCCTACTTCTAATATGTCTTTTACGTAGTCGGCGAGCGGAAAAGTTCGACCTGGCTTTAATCCTTGGATATGGGAATACAGCGCTTCAAGCATTGCCAACATCGCTAGAATATCCTTTTTGCCAGACTTCACGAGCTTGCGATACCGCGTCAGCGCCGCCTCGACCGTTGCCGCGTCGGCGAGCATGAGTTCCGCCTCGATGATCTCGATATCGCGAATCGGATCGACGCTGCCTTCGACGTGCGTGATATCGGAATTGTCAAAACATCTTACGACGTGCGCGATTGCATCGGTGCTGCGAATGTGCCCAAGAAATTGGTTGCCCAGGCCCTCTCCCTGCGACGCCCCTTTCACGAGACCGGCGATGTCAACGAATTCCATGCTGGCAGGAATTACCTTTTGAGTTTTCACGTACGTCTGAATTTCCCCAAGGCGCTTATCGGGAACATCGACGCGACCAACGTTGGGATCAATCGTGCAGAACGGGTAGTTAGCGGCTTGCGCCGCGCTGCTGCACGTAACTGCGTTGAAAATAGTTGATTTGCCGACGTTGGGCAGACCAACGATGCCGCACTTAAATCCCATGAATTAGCTCCGCATATTGACAAACTGAAGAGGCAGACCGGTTTCTTGTGTTTTTAACAACTTGATAACTTCTTGCAGATCGTCGATCTTCTTGCCTGTGACACGAACCTGCTCGTCTTGAATCTGCGCCGTTACTTTCAGGCCGCTGTCTTTGATTGTCTTAATAATCTTCTTGCCGGTTTCCTTTTCGATCCCTTCTTTAAGCGTCACGTGCTGTCGAATAGTATTGCTCCCCGCTTCTTCTTCCTTGCCGAATTCCAGAATTCGGAGATCCAGCCCTCGCTTACTCATCTTTTGCTCAAGAAGTTGGTGGATCGAACGCAGTTTCATGTCATCGTCAGCCATGATCAAAATCTTCTTGTTGACCTTGTCAAATTCCACCTTAGAAATACCGCCGCGAAAATCGAAGCGATTGCCTATTTCCTTAGCAGCTTGGTTGACCGCGTTGTCCACTTCCTGGAGATCAACTTCGCACACAATGTCAAATGTTGGCATGCAAATTATCCTTTTCTAAAGTATTGAATTCTATTACCTTATTAAGTATGCGCTTATTTCAAATCATCTGCTGCTTATTGACGAGCTGGAGCCTAAGCTGGATTTCCACGGCCGCATTTGCCAAAAAAAATCGCCTTACCGCACCTAAAACGAATCCAAGCCGCAAAGAAATCATAAGCTATAAACAATGTAAAGAAAAAAGCTTAGCCATCGACCCCGGCGACGTCACGTCCAACAAGACAAAACTTGCACTTGCGCAATGTCGCGACCAGTTTCCGGCGTCGTACCTATTCCTTGAATGCAAAGCAAAAGTGCTATCAAGGTTCAAATCTGACAAGTCAAAGTTTGATCAGGCGCTAAAGAAATGCCGAGAAGAACTTCAGCTACGGAGCTTCAACGCCGCAAAGCCGATCCCGTTTTACAACCGCGAGGAACAGGCCTTTTTTGCAGGTATAGGCTTGAACGTTCCGCAAAAATTTTCGACGCTCGATCAGTGGAAAGAAGAAGGCACGGGCAACTTTTCCTGTGAGCCGCTATCGGAAGCTCTGCGCGATCCCGCAAAAACCGAATTTCTCATGTTTGGCAACGACCCTCTCGTCTTTGTCCCAAAGAAGCCTGAAGCGCGCTTTAAGAAGTTCAAAGCATTCTTAAAATCCACCAAGCCGGAGGACCTTAAGGTCCAATACGGTGAAATTGTTAGAGAGAACAAGGAAGACACCGTGTTCTTTCCGAGCTCCTTCTGTTACTTCACGCGAAAGCTCGGCGATATCTATTCCGGTATCAAAGTCTACTATCTCTTGGATCGACAAAAAGGCTTGGCAACGCCCTACTTCGGCGTCGCCTTTTACAAAGAAGGGTTTGACAACAACCCAACCGCATTTGCCGAAAAGGTTGTGGAATCGCTCGGTCCGGAATACAAAATATTAGAAACGCGCCCCGAGACAATTTTTATTGGTCGAGAAGCAATCGAGTCAAAAGACTCGGAGGGCGATCCGCGAAACCTCTGCAAAGACCCCGGTCGACACGGCTATATTGCGGTCCTCAAGATCGACACGAAGACTAAAAAGGCTAATTACATCAGCGTTGTGAATGTGCACAACCTCTGCCGGTTTGGCCAAAGAGTGAGCCTGAGACAGCCGCCGCCAACCGAACCTACCGAGAACTGACATTTTCGTTCGCCATCATAGCTTCTATGAGCTAAAACAGCTCTGGAGGTATCCTTGTCACTTGAAAGCGCAAAAGAGAGAATTCTTCTAGGGTGTTCTCTTCCGAGCCTCATTGGCGAAACGATTCGACTTGAAACGAGATCGGGTCGAAAGGTCGGCCTGTGCCCATTTCACGAAGAAAAATCACCAAGTTTTACCGTCTACGACGATCACTACTTTTGCTTCGGCTGTCGAGCTCACGGCGACGCCATAACCTTCGTGCGCAAAACCAAGGGCCTTGGATTCATCGACGCCCTAAAATACCTTGCATCGAAATGCAAAGTCGACTGTCCGGAACTTGAAAAGAACGAGCAAGATGAGACGAAGCTGAAAGAAGCTAAAAACTACTACGCGATGCATTTATGCGCTCATCAATTCTTCGTCGCTCAGATCACAGCTCATCCCCATGTCTATAAGTATGTCGAGTCCCGAGGCTTTGGACCGGAAAAGATTAAGCTCTACGGGTTCGGTTACGCGCCCAAAAATCCTGATGTTCTGCTTCAGCATCTCAAATCCCAAGGTTTTAAACTGCAGGACGCCGACACCTGTTCTTTAGCGACGCATTCACAGACTAAAGGTCGCTATTACCCGTTCTTTCAAGATCGCTTAATGATTCCGATCCGAGACGCCTTGGGCCGCATTGTTGGCTTTGGCGGCCGCGCAATGGATAAAGACAATCCGGCAAAGTACAAAAACTCCCGAGAAACTTTTCTCTTCGACAAATCAAAAATTCTCTTCGGTTTTGACCGAGCAAAGGAAGTCTTGCCTAAGGCCAAGAGTGCGATTGTCACCGAAGGGTACATGGACGCCTTACAACTTTGGAACAACGGCATTGAGAATGCCGTCGCTTGTTTGGGAACAGCCTTAACGCAACAGCAGTTAGGCCTTTTGAGCCATAGCGCGCGTACGGTTTATTTGGTTTTCGACGGCGACGAGGCGGGCAAAAAGGCCACCCTTCGCAGCGTCAACGTGGCCCTTCATTACCCAGACCTCGAGGTCAAGGTTTGCACTTTGACCAACAAGGAAGATCCGGACAGTTTTGTGCGCCAACATGGGCGAGAGGGTTTTCTCGAACGTCTCGACTCAGCCCAAAGCCTTCTTGATTTCGCGATTCAAAATGAAATCGAAGGCGCGAAGGATCTCCAGATTCCACAGATCATATCTCAAAAATTCGTGCCTTGGCTGAAGACCGTGCGGGATTCTATTCAGCGATCGTTTTTGATCGGTCGGATCTGCGAGAAAACGCTGGTCGACTACAAGACGATAGAAGATCTTATTCTCGACGGCAGCACCGCCTCGATCAGGAGTTCGCCGACAACCCCGGAGGCGACGCGGCCAGTCGCGCCGGCTAAAGCTGCCGCGACTGGAACGTCAAAGTCGCCAACTCGCCGTTACGAATACGAACTTCTTGCCCATCTTTTTTATGCTTCTCCTGAAGAAATAAGAGATTTGAGTTCCGTCCGCACATTTGTCACGAATCATTCGGCTCAACCGTCGTGGCATGCAGCAGCTGAAGTTTTTTGCGAGTTTCTTGCCTCAGGAAGATCGCCTTCCGCCGCGCAGGACGAGCTTGCGGCAGTCCATCCCGAAGAGACCTTTCTTAAGCTACTCAAACATTTTGAGGAAAGAAGGGAACTCTTTCTCACTCCCAACCGCCCACGGGAGATCCTAAAACTCATGAACAATATCAAGTTGATAACGATCAGATCGGCCATTTCGGACCTCAAGGACAAACTTCGTGCCACACATGACCCTCCAAGCGAATCCGAGTCTCATCTAATTCTTAAAGCGATTCGGGAGTTAAATCATGAGCTTATATTAGCGGAAAGTTGAACTTTCTTTGTAAGTTTTGGTTGCATTTTAAAAACATTTTATATAAATATTAAGGGCGTTTTATAAAATCGGGCTAACGGCTTTCCAACGGAGCGCGGCATCCGCGTTCCCGGTACTCGCCAAGTGGGATACCAACCTAACGACAGCGGAGATTTAAGAAATATATGGCAAAAAAGAAACAAGTGTCCAAAGCAAAGAAAGTAGTAAAATCTTCACCCAAAAATAAGAAGGTGAAAAAAAATTCTGCTGTCAAAAAAAATAGTAAGCCAGCCGTTAAAAATTCCAAAAAAGTTACGAAAAGCAAAACATCAGCGGCGACAAAGAAAACAAAAAGCGTTAAAATCAGTTCTGCGGCGTCCAACTCCAGCATAACCAAGAAAGCACAAGGGTCGAAGAAAACGACTATGGGTAAAGTTTCGAAGGCTACAAAAGAGTCTAAGAAAAAAGCATTGCCTAAAAAAGCCACGAAGTCAGTGAAAGCCGACTCTGTGAAGAATTTGAAGGTTGATGCCAAGAGCAAAAAGGCAAAGGCAGTTGCTGAAGAGAAGGTAAAAGCGCCCAAAGCAAAAAAGGAAAAAGAAGTCTCTGTGAAAAAAGAGGCTCCCGTCATTCAAGCGGCGAAAGAACCCGTCGAACCCGTTCAAAAGAAAACCCGCGGACGCAAGAAGAAAGAACAGCCCTCCAACGATTCAGAAGCGTGGATGGGTTTTTCAAGCGCTCAGCAAGAAAAAGTTATCAACAAGCTCGTTTCTCTCGCAAAAGACAACAATAAGCTCACGTATAAAGATATTCAAAACGCTCTTCCCTCCGATGAGCTCGATAACAAATTGCTTCAAGAAGTTTTTAGCGCTCTAAAAGAAAAGGGCGTAAAAGTGAAGGACGCGGAGGAACTCCCTGACTTCCATCTTGAAGGAGCGACAAAGGGAGACGACCTGCTTCTTGACGGCGATTTCGGCGTCGAAATGGGCGACGACGATTTTGAACCGGCAGAAGACAAGTTCGTCGCCGACGAAGACTTTGCGAAAAAAGGCGTCAAGGCGGAAGACTTCGGCAAGTCAAACGATCCAGTGAGAATCTACCTCCGTAAGATGGGTAGCGTTGCCCTCCTCTCTCGAGAAGGCGAAGTTGTTATCGCGAAGAAAATCGAGAGCGAAGAGAACAACATTCTCCAACATCTTTTGAAGCTTGAAATTGGTCGTAACGAACTCGTTGGAGCAGCGCGCAAGTTTGTCTCCGGCGAGCTGCGAATGAAGGGCTTCATTAAAGGCTTTGACGACGACGAGGCTTCCTCAAACGAAGAAGCGCACGCCGATAAGTTGGTTAAAGCAACGGAAGACTTCCTTAAACAATATGACAAGTATGCTGAACTCCTTGAGGCGGCTACAAAATCACCAAAACTAAAAGCCAAGGCTGAAGAGCAAGAGAATGCGGTTTTCGAATCGCTCAAAGACCTCAACATCAACAGAAAGTTGATGGCACTCGTTATCGATAGGCTTGCAGAATATACCAACAACCTGCGCGAAGCCGGCCAAGACGTAACTTATTACGCAAAACGCCTTAGCATTGGTGAAGAAGATCTAAAAAATCACTTTAGAAAAACTCCTGACAAGCCCACAGGATCCGCATCTGACAAAGAATGGCCTCGGGTTCAACGGAACTTGGGCGCAGCTCTTCAAACGATCGATCGTATACAAGATGAAACACGAATGGCTGCCAACGAAATTCGCGGCAATTACGAAGCGCTGGTCACCATGCAGCGAGCAGCGGAAAGCGCGAAAAAAGAGCTCGTTGAAGCGAACCTTCGCCTCGTTGTTTCCATCGCCAAAAAATACACCAACCGCGGCCTCCAATTTCTCGACCTGATTCAGGAAGGAAACATTGGCCTTATGAAAGCGGTCGAAAAGTTCGAATACCGCCGCGGCTACAAGTTCTCGACCTACGCAACCTGGTGGATCCGTCAGGCGATCACAAGAGCTATCGCTGACCAAGCGAGAACAATTCGAATTCCGGTCCACATGATCGAGACAATCAATAAACTTATACGTACAAGCCGGCTCCTTGTTCAGGAGATGGGACGAGAACCAACTCCAGAGGAAATAGCGGCGCGCATGGATATGCCTGTCGATAAGGTGCGCAAAGTTCTGAAAATCGCTATTGAGCCTATTTCTTTGGAGACTCCGATCGGAGAAGAAGAAGACAACCATATTGGCGATTTCTTAGAGGACAAAACTCAATCGACGCCGTCTGAATCCGTTGTTACAAATAGCCTCGAAGAACAAACCATAAAAGCGCTTTCAACTCTCACTCCACGAGAAGAAAAAGTTTTGAGGATGCGTTTTGGTATCGGCGAGAAGAGTGACCACACACTTGAAGAAGTTGGGCAGAGCTTCGACGTAACACGGGAGCGTATTCGGCAAATCGAAGCCAAAGCTCTTAGAAAACTACGTCATCCGTCCCGTAGTAAAAAACTACGCGCGTTTATTGAGAGCTGATTTTAGGCCGCAAAACCGACATGCCCGTTCAAAGCGGGCATCTCACGCGGAGCGACTCGATGCTGAAACTGATCCTACTGTTTTCCATGTTGCTTTCCACTGGCCTTGCTTCTGCAAACCCTCGAATTGTAGTCATTGGCGACTCGCTGACCGCTGGGCACGGTGTGTCTCTTGAACACAGCTTCCCTTCTGTACTTCAGAAGATATTGAGATCCTCAGGTTACCCGAAGGCAGTCGTCGTCAACGCGGGAACGACCGGAGCAACGACGGCGTTTGGCCTTAGCACCCTTGAGTTCCAACTGAAACAGGGAACCCCCATTGACCTCTTAGTTTATGCGCTCGGGTCTAATGACGCCCTGCGCGGTCTCGACGTCAAAGCGACAAAAGCCAATATCGACAAAGTTCTGGAAGCCGCGCAGGCAAAGAAGCTCAAGATCGTGCTTGCCGGACTATTGGCACCGCCCAATTACGGCAAGGATTACAGTGAAAAATTCCAAGCAATTTTTCCCGAACTCGCCTCGAAACACAAGATACCTCTCATAAAGTTTCTGCTCGACGGGGTAGCGGGAAATCCGGCGCTTAACCTTCCCGACGGAATTCATCCCAACGATAAAGGTTATCAAGTCGTCGCGAAGAACGTCTTCGAAACCGTAAAAAAGAGTCTGTAGTTGCCGCTTGACGTATCCATTGCCGGAATAAGTAAATCGTATGGCCAAGGCCTGCACAAAACTCCGGTATTGCGCGATGTAAACGTCAAAGTCAGCGCCGGCCAAAGCCTCGCGATAACCGGCCCTTCGGGCTCCGGTAAATCTACTCTGCTTTCGCTCATTTCGGGGTTGGACGTTCCCGATTCGGGGACCATCACGATTGGCGATACGAACATTTTTAATCTTAGTGAAACTCATATGCTCGCATGGCGCGCTCGGAATTTAGGAATCGTATTCCAGAATTTCTTGCTTTTGCCCTACCTAACGAGCTTAGAAAACGTAAGCCTTCCGCTGGAAATATTTGGCGACAAGAACGCAACCGCGAAAGCGGAGAAGGCGCTCGAACTCGTGGGCCTGGCGCATCGGAAAACCCACCTTCCTTCGCAACTTAGCGGAGGCGAGTGCCAAAGAGTTGCCATTGCGCGAGCGTTCGTAACAAATCCAGGAATGCTCGTCGCGGACGAACCAAGCGGCAATCTTGACGAAAAAACCGGGTTCAGCGTCATGCAACTTTTATTTGACCTAGTTAAGAACCAAAAAACGACGCTGATACTGGTCACTCACAACCAGAAACTTGCGGACCTTTGCGACCTCAGATTTGTCCTGGACGGAGGCACGCTCACCCGCCAGAACGTTCAACCTTAGGCAAGCGATGCTCAAGCTCATCTTCAAAGATCTTTGGTGGAACAAAAAAATGAGTTTGGCCATTGTTCTCGTCAACTGGCTTGGCTTTCTGTCATTCGGCATTTTAGAGCAATTTAAAGACAGCTTCGACGCCGCAGTCGACGACATTTCCCAAAACCTGCTGAGCGCCGATCTGTCGATCTCGTCTCGAATAGATTTTAGCGACGAAGTGAAAGCGAAGGTGCGAGGTCACGCATCCGCCGAAGGCTGGGACGTTGTCGAATCGGTAAGCTTTTACACCATGCTTCGCAAGCCAGGAGCACCGGGGACTTCCGACAAATCGTTGCTCGTCAATGTCAGAGCCGTCGACCCGGGATTTCCGTTGTACGGTAAAATAACCGGAAAGGACCAGGACGAAACAACTTCCACGATCGCGCAAATGCACAGCGATAAAGCCATCTGGGCGTCCCCAGAAGTGATGGCAAGACTTGCCGCACAACCCGGCGACGAAGTCGCCCTCGGAGACCAGACTCTGCGCTTGTCCCATACCGTCCAATCAGACACCACGGTGGGCCTCAACAGCTTCGATCTCGCGCCCCGAATCTATATCGACCGCAGTCTCGTGGAAGCGACCGGACTTTTCCAAAAGGGTAGCGTCACAATGGAAACCCTTTATCTAAAAATTCCGCCTCAGCATAAGCCCTCCGATGCGAAAAAGGCGTTGGCCGAGTTCATCAAGGATCCGGCAGTCCGAATTCAGACACACGACGACCATGAAAATGGCCGCGCTCGGGTCATCAATTACCTTACCGATTATCTTTGGCTGATTTCCCTCATCTGCGTTCTCTTGACGGCAACCGGCGTCAGCTACCAATTTCGGAGTTACCTAGCTTCCAAAAAAAACGAAATAGCTCTCTTCCTCTGCCTCGGAACTTCTCCGTTGAGGATTGTCATGTCATACCTCGGGCGCATTACCTTGCTAAGTTCCATAGCGAGCATACTCACCGTATTGGGCAGCGCCTTGGCCTTGCCGTTGTTTCAAAAGGTGTTCGAACAGTTCGTGACGCTTCCGCCCACGTCGTCATTGTCCTGGATCAGCACGACTAAGATATTGGCCGTAAGTATAGTGTTCCCTTTTCTTGTGTGCCTCCCCTTCTGCCTGTCAGTTTTCAAGGTTAAACCTTCATCGCTCTTTCGGGAAGAACCTCAGACACCAAGCTCCTCTCGAATTGGCCTCCTTTGGCTAACTCCCGCGGTGCTTCTTTTTGCCGCTGTCGCCGTTTGGAAGTCGCATTCGTACTTTACCGGCCTCTTGTTTTGCGGAATTGTCGTGATCTCCGTCGTAGTCTTCTATTTAACATCAAAAATTCTTATCGCATCGCTGGCCAAAGCCAATTTTCAAAAACCCATTACTCTCAAGCTGAGCACGCGATTCCTAACCCGAAGTCCGACTCACACGAACCTGTTCATCGTCGCTTTGGGACTCAGCACTCTTCTCATATCAATCGCGGCCCACCTGAGGTCCACGCTCGCCGTTGAATTGGAACGTCCAAGCGACCGTCGCGCAGATCTCTTTGTCTTCGACATTCAAGAAGACCAACTTGCCGATCTAAAATCCTTCTACGATGCCTCAAAAGACATCAGCTATAAATTCGCACCGATGGTCAGGGGTAGAATGACGAAAATAAACGGTGAAGTCTTGCGCACGCGGTCGGACGACGACGACTCGCCGATGCGTGAGGACCAAAGGAGCGGACAGGCACGCAACCGAAGCGTCAACATCAGTTACTTCGAAACGAACTTTCCCGACAATCCCATTGTGGAGGGAGTTTCATTCGCCGAATCCCGATCGAAATATGCCAAAGTCTCGCTAGAACAAAACTACGCAAGCCGAGTCGGCCTAGAAATCAACGATATCGTCACCTTCGACATTATGGGGAAAGAAATAGAAGGAGAAGTGGTCAATTTACGAAAAGTCAATTGGACAAACTTCGATCCAAATTTCTTTATCATCCTCGAACCCGGCCCTCTTCGGGACGCTCCAAAAACCTTCGTTGGTTCTGTAGCGGGCGTAGGGAACATGGCCGGGATTTACGCCATGCAAACGGAAATCGCCAACCGGTTCCCCAATATGTCCGTCGTTAATGTAAAGCCGATCATCGAACAAGTTCTATCCATGGTTTCAAAGCTTTCTCTGATCATAAATTTCATGTCTGCTTTCTCCCTCCTGGTGGGTCTTGTCGTCATAGGCATGATTCTGCAACACCGGCTTCATACCCGTCGTCGGGACTATCAGATGATTACTTTGCTGGGGGGCGCCGAAAAGATGCTTCCACGACTGGTTTTCACAGAAATATCGGTTCTCACCCTTGGCGCAGTGGTTGTGGCGACTGCTTCGGGAGCGGTCATGAGTTACATCATCGTCAAGAACGTCTTTGACCGTGCCACCGTCGATCTTTCTCTGGCCTTCACAGGTCTCTTCGCTTCTTTGGCTATTCCGTTTCTTGCCACTTTGTTCGTCCGTTCCCGCTCTGAATTTCGCTGGCGAAGCGGACAATCGCTTTAGTCAGTTCTGACACAAGATACGTCAGAAACCTCCAGAAGGGCGTCAGCCCTGAAGGATCTCATCGCTAACATGTTGATTTCACGGGATCCTTTACCTTGTTGGGGACAGGCTTTTGGCGCTTTTTCTCCAAAGGATCGCTACGCGCTGACCATGGCGCCTATGAAACACTCCTTCATCTTTGGTGTTTGACACTCCCTCGTCGCTGCGCTACAAGATTCTGTCGTTTTATTAGAAAGGAAAACACCTATATGAAACTTGTCAAATTGCTTGCTACTCTCGCACTGTCTCTTGCACCTATTCATGCTTTCGCCCAAGGCGACTTCTACGAAGTAAAGAACAACGAAATCACCGAAATCGATGTTGCCGGCCAAGATATCATCACGCTTCGCGGAACCGTCATTCGTCCTGTGAATCAATCTCCCCTACTTTTGCCTCAATTGACGGTGGAAGAAACCTACGGTGACTTCGAATGCACCATCGGTGACATTACTTTTATCAGCACCTCGATTCACGGCGACGCCACGTTTGACATCTATGAAGTGAAAGTATCATGGGCAGCAGGAACGGATTCAAGCGGCTGCAAGATTCTCTTTTTTGATCCATATACCCTCAGAGAATCAAGAGCGCACCTTTACATGAATTACTAAGGTTTAGCGAACCTTCTTTATCCCGAAACAAAAGAAACCTTTTGTTTCGGGATTTGCATTTTCTACCTTCAATAATTCTTCATTTCCGTCTCATTTTGGTAACACCACGAAGGAGCGACGATTCAATATCACTACGTCAAAACGTGATTTAGTCCCCTCTTTTGCGCGTTAATCATCACATTTTTGCCTTCATCCTACTTTCATCTGTTTTTTTTGAGACGGGCACGTTGTTTGCAGATGCTCAGTCACTACCCGATGATTGGGGAATGGTTTTACTCTTTGGGGGACAACATGGTGATACGTGGAATTTTGACCACAGGATTTGTGAGCTTCCTATTTGTGGCCAGTGGCTGCACAAAATCTCATAGTGGATCACGAGGGTGCGGCAAAAGCGATACTCGTTGCAACAGCCTGAAGGCAGAAGCCGACGAATTTCGTTCACTCCGCGAAGAAGCACTCGAAAGTCATAAATACACCGACGCCGTTCAATACACCGTCGAATACAATCAAAGATTGGAACTCATTGAGGCATACCGTCAAGGAGCCGAAGGCAGACGAGAAGCCCAGGATGTCGATGCGGAATACAACCGCATGAAGGAAATCCTGAAACACGACCTTGACGAACTCAGAGCCGAGGGAGAATCCTCCGAAAGAAAGGATCAAATCAACCAGTGTAAACAGGATGATGAAAGAGAAACCGATCGCTGTGTGCAGATCCGAGAAAGCCAAACTCAAATCCGAGAAGTCGAAGATTTCTATAAGTCGGAAACATCCGCATCCGAAGAAGAAAGTCCCTCGTCTGCTGCGACCTCTCTGGAATTAAAATATCTCTACCTTAAACTGTTCGAGCACGCAGAAGATGCTCAAAATGCCGGTCAACAGCTGAGCAGTGACTATGAACGACTTTGGGAGATTCTTCAGCAAATTGATTTTGAAAAGAAACCCAACGGTGCCTTGCCCGGAATGATTTGCGCACCCGAATATGAAACACGATGTCGGGAGACCGAAGAAGACATTGTACGCCTTAGAGCCGAACGGAAAGCATCTCTCGAAAATCAGGACCCCAATTCCATAGACAACGTACGCAAGATCGATCTCGAAGTGAACTACAAGCTCGAGCTTCTCGACACCTTGCGAGGCGACGAGCCTGTCGACCCCAAGACCATTGCAGACTTAGAAAAGAGCTACGAACAGCTTAAGGCGCTCCTCGATCAACAACAAGGATTTAGACCGTACTCCGCTTCCGAAAGTAAAGCTGTAGCACAAGTCTTCGAAGAATATGGAGCGCTCTATATAAAACCATCTGATAAGGACCAAAACGGTCGCTCCATCCCCGAGGAAGTAAAAGCAAAGACAGGCATGCCGTGGAGCGGATATTGGTATCCTAAGCGCAAAGACGATCTGTTTGGAAAACCGGAATCTCCGCTCGCGAAGCTTGACCGTGTGGCGTCAGCCATAGACCGCAACGCACCGTTAGAATCGGCAGCATGGGAATTCTCCCGCTACTCTCCAGATGATGCGGATTGGGCTGGTCTCTGCGACGCATGGGCGCTTGCATCAATACGAACACCAGAACCCAAGACTCCAATAAAATTCGCTAACGTCACCTTCAGCATTTCGGATCAGAAGGCACTCTTGATTAAGAAGCACGAAGGTTACCAAGCAAAAATTTATGGCAATCGCTACTACGGGTCTCATGTCACCGATGGCGAAATACAAGATCTTAGACCGGAGGCCTTTCATCGGATTGTTCAGGAAGTCATCGGCGTCAAAAGCCAAGCCATTGTGATTGACGAGGACCCGGGTCCCGAAGTTTGGAGTCGACCGTTGTTCCGCGTTCGATGGACCATCGACAAGGATATCACCAGAGAAAATGCATACGTCGTCAAAGCCTGGCCGTATCTTGTCAAGAATCGCGTTAGCATCGAAGAGAACCCGACGAACCCAACGGATCTGAAAGCGCCTGTTTACGAATACCGATTTTATGTGAACAACAAGGATCAACAGGACGGCAAGGCGAGAGTCATTTATGGCGAGTGGATCGGTACATCGCTCAGCGAGCACCCCGACATAGTCTTCTTGCCGCAAAATGGCGACGCAGGGCTATCACCGATCAACCCAGAAGTTGCAAAGGGGCTAAAACTTATAGATCGGATTTTTGCAGAAGGAACTCCTGTGAACTAACTACGACTTCCATTCACACCCTGGCAGCAGCGCTGGGGCTAGGATTGAAGAGAAAATAACACTTATTTGGAGGAAGTAATGAAAAGATTAATGGTGATTCTACCGGCCGTTCTCGCATCTTCTCTCGCTTTTGGTGAGGGACAAGGACAACAAGGCACTGGCTTCGATCTGTCTTCGCTCAAAGACAAATGCGCGGAATTAACAGCGAACCAGCAAATTAAACCACCCAAAGTTCAAATCACATGCAGCCAAATTTCTCACGTTTGGAAACCAGCAAAAGGTGCACAAAAACTTTTGCCAAACATTCGTGAAATCGGAGCTTCTGCACGTATGAAGAACTTCGAAGTGCCGTTCTACGGTGTTTCGCACGAGATTGAAGGAACAACTACAGACTGTGCTATTCTTGAGCGTTATAAAGAAAGCGTTCCTGCTGTTGACATCGAACTCACTTGCGAACAACTGGAACAAATCCAAGACTTGAACGAGTACTGCACTCCTAAGATTGAAGAACGCGTTCAACAAGACCCAGGCATCGTGTTAAGCGAAAAAACTGGCGAAACTTACAACACTTGTTCAGGCATCGGCTTCGTCGAGTAAATTTGACCACTTTGAGACGATTTTTAGGGGCACTTTCCTACCGAGGACAGTGCCCTGTTTCTTTGTGCCAAGACCGATGCGCGTCGGGCATCTTTACGACGGATCGCCACAGAAGTTCAAATCCCCGCCAGAATACCGCGGATCAAGAGCAAGGTAGCAACTGTAAACATCGTCGGACAACATGAATCTTCGCGACTTGTAATTGTTGACGCTATTTCGAATGGAAACATGCAAATGCTTGTCGTGATTCATTTCGGTGTCATAGCTCAGCTTGTTAAATCGCGCGCGGGCAATTTTGTTGATCATGCCGTGTTGGTAGGCGAATTCCGCCATATCGATGAATTGATCCTTGAAAGCGGTGATGACAAGATCCACTCCGGTGGATTGGATTATGCTGTATACGAGCCAGAAGTTCTTTTCCCAGTCCAAACTTCCGTCTCCCATTTCCACGTAGGAGATATCGACGTCTTGACCTTTGACGTGGGCTCCTTGCGGGTGCGTGTAGGTTCCGCTTGAGGTTCTTGGCGTATTGCCGTCGGAGGCGCTAAGGTCCGCTATTCTCACAGGTGTTCTTTCGGGATAAAGAAACTCTAGAAACTTTGAAGCCTTGCGCAGCACAAAGATCGTATCGTTATTGCCGTAGTGGTTCTTGCGATTGACGGGACTATATGGTTCGAGAGCCGTTTGACCCATAGGAAGAAGTTTCAGACCGCCAGTCTTATAGATCGAGTTAGATTTTTCAGAGTTTTGCCAAGCGGCGATTCGATAGAGAGCCGATGAAATCTTTCCTAAACTCGTGAAGAGACAACCTACTCCCGGACAACTCCCTTTTGGATCCATATTTGTCCATTGTTCGCTGTCGGGAGCGGCATCGAACGCATTGGACCAGATCGGCCAGCTAACGTCTCTTTCGAGGTTTTTTCCAGAGGTCATCTTAATGCCGCGCTTGACGACCACCTTTTCAAAGCCTTGGACACGGCAAAAAGATTTATGAGCTGCAGCAAAAACAAAGCGCGAGCTTGTCTGGTCGCCTTCAGTCAAGACCAAGGCTCGGCGGATATTCTCTTCTCCTGCTAGTATAACGCTACCCATCAGTGTAGCGCGATTCACGGGTTCAGCGAAGTTAACCTCAACATTTCTAACACACTGGCCGTTTTGCGACAGGTTGACGTTTACGTTTATTCCTTGTGCTGAACCGAGTACTTGCGTGCTCATGGCAAGAGATAGAAAAATCCCGCCGACTGTGAAAATTTTCACGTTATACCTCTTCAGATTTGTGGACACTTGGTTTTAATTTGTAGTGTTCGTACTAACGTAAAAAATAAACATGAGCAACGCTAAATCGCGTAGTATTTTCGTGACACCGAATGGTTTTAGCGTGAAGGGAAAACGGTTCACTAACGACTTAAGTTGTTGTTTTGCAAGGCGCGGAACCAGCTGTTGAGCTTCATTTAATGTGCGGATTTATTTTCGCCGCGCACCGTATCAAAATCAACGCTTCGTTCGACATCAGACCCAAGAGGTCGTCTTGCCGCGTTGAGGAATATCTCTTCTAACACAACCCAAACACTTGTCCGGGGTTTCCTAACAGTGCCCGCGATAGGAATTCTTGTGCCAAGCTGGTCTTTCGGTTGGTTCTCGGCAACTTCCGCCGTAGCCCCAATAACGAGTTCTTTCAGGTAGGTCCAGAGGCTGTCATCGTCTTTCTGAACATCTTCCTTGAAATCTGCAACGTCTAAATTACGCGCAATAGGCTTAATATACCCTTGTATCCTGTTGTTGACGCACGCTATCTCAACAACCACATCCGCCTCCCCCTTTTCAAGATCTATGCCGAGGTAATGTCGGTTGAAGGCATTGAGCTTCTTCAAATCGATGTTGGCCGCCTTCGCATTGAGATCAAAGAACATATTCTCCGCAATCGGATTGAGCCTGAGAGTGACGTCAACTTTGCCGCTGCCCAAGACGACGGCGTTCGCTTTTACCGTGCTGATCAGAGTGTCTGAAAGGCGCAGACTGTTCGTCAGATTTTTCGCGTCCACATTTATGTTGCGAACTATGACGTGAATCTTGGGCGTAACGTTAGAGTTATAGAATTCCAACGTTCCGTTGATAAGTTCAAACGAATCGATCCGAAAGGGAAAGATTTGCCGAACGGGTTCTTCCCAATCTGTTTGTTTGGCAATTTGTTTCTCCTTCTCCACCGTCGAATCCACGATGTTCATATGGACATCGCGAACAACGACCGAGCCGACCAGCTCCTTGTCGAAAATATGCCCCCAATCCACGGAAAAATGGGCTGATCGCGCGCGAAGCAGCGGAAGTTCTTTGTTTCCTTGAACCTTGGCAATGTTCACGTCAAAGACCTGGTAGAAGCCGTCAATAATATCCAACTTCAAATCGCCCACCCTACCGCTGTAATCGCCAACGTGAGAAAGCTTGTGGTTGACGAAAGCTAAAATCATATTGGGTAACGCAAGACGCAGCACGACTCCGACGACAAGTACCGCCAACAACCCTAAAGCTAGTTTTTTTCCCATGAAAAACCTCCAAGGAACCACAAGCATTCTTTGTGCCACTCGCGAAATCTGCTATGATGAGAATAAATATCCCAAAATTTTTGCGGGGCTACAGAATGCCAGGCGCGCATTTTCTCAAATCTTGTCGTAGAGTGGGGCCGATATCGGTCGCATTGTTGGCCCTTTGCTGCAGGTCTCCCCGGGTTGGAGTTGATTCCGTCGTTCAATCAACTCCTCTCGATATCGATCTATTTAACGGAGACTCAATCATACAATTTACCATAAAAGCGCCGCTTCGAACGGCCTTTGACGCGGCAAAGGCCGGACGCCCAGTACCGGATAGTCAACGCGTCAAAGAAAAATTTGTCGGAACCTGGTTGTATGAAAACGCCGAATCAAATCAGATTTCCGCAGACTTCGAGGTTCGCGGAAAGGCCAGCCTCATGACGTGCCCTTTCCCTAAATTGAAGGCAAAGATTCATTCCCCCGGTAAGCAGCAAGGCAGAGTGAAAATTGGCACCCATTGTGACAACAAGAATGATCCAGAAACCGGCCCCCTCGGCCGAGCGATAAATGAAAAAATCGCGTATAGGGAGGCTCTCGCCTACAAGATCCTCCAAATACTCCAGCTTCCTTCGCAGAAAGCTCGACCAGCTCTTGCTACCTATGTCGATACGGAAGACAAAGATATTGGTGAGGGCAAAAGTATCATCACACGTCAGGCGTTCCTCCTAGAAGACGCTAAGGATTTAGCAGCCAGAATGGGCGCGAGCGAGGTGTGGGACGAGAAGCATACTTGGTCTGCCTCCGATTTCGCATCGGTCGATAAGGAGGCGCAGGCGAGAGTGATGTTTGCCCAGGCATTGTTTGGCAACGAGGACTGGATGTTCGACCTGAATCCCCCTGAGTTCACTCCTCCGGTGTGGAACGTCGAAGCCGTGGTATTGCCCGGTAAGCTGATTCCCATTGCTTCGGATTTTGATCTGTCCTCATTCGTTTCTCCGGAGATAGCCGTAACATCCAATTCGAACCCGGCGGACTTCTATCCCACGAAATCCATGCTGTTCAAAAGAGCTGCAAGGATATTAAAGAGAACGAACGGAAAATTTCCGGCTGATTTGCTCATCAAAGCGAAAGAGCATTTTGTAGCTCACAAGGAAGAAGCAGAAAACGCGGCAAAAAGTTTCCCCCTCGATGAGGATGGACGTGCGAACATTCTTGCTCATATTCACGCGTTTTATGAAGTACTGAGAGAAGTTTACTGACTATCGCTTTCCGCGCTTCCAATCTTCCGTGCTTCCGCATTAGGAATTTTTTGATCGCGGAAGCGCGGAAGAATGGAAACGCTGAAAAGGACGAAGCAAGCCCAAACGGCCACAAGCGGCAACAGCGACCACCAGCCATGCAATCCGATAAGTTCACCAACATTCCACGAAGAAAATTTATAACGACGAACGTGCGCAAATCGCTCAAATGAATCTGTAAAAGGTGTGATGTAGTCGAGCGGGGTGATCGATATTTTGCCGCTCTTGACGAACTTGTAGTAAGAGGTTGTCAATGGAGAGGTGTTAAATTCGCTAACAAAGAGGGTTGTCGATGTGCCTATGAAATTTATCGCGGCCGAGACCGCGGCCAGAATCCACAGTACAGGGTGGCGAAACCATGCTTCGGGGAGATAGGCCAAGCCCGTTGCGATGAGGGGAATCGCAGGCACGAGATGCCTGGGACCGAAACAGGTTCCCCCTTGCCAGAACATATACGAGGAGTTCACGATGAGGAGCGCTAGCGCGCCGCAAATAAATGCCGAACCTACGGTCTTTGCCAATCGCCGCGGCCAATAAAAAAAAGCGGCACAGGCGGCAACGAGAACGGGTGAATAAATGAACAGTCCGCGATACGGTCCAAACAGCAGTTGCCAGGCGGACTCCAGCGAGGGAGAGGCCACTCCAAAGAACCCTCGGGACATTCCCGCCTCGAACTGGCTACCTTGGAGTTTTCCGTAACCAAGGGCAAACGGGTTGTCAAAAGACACCCAGTTGTGCACGAGCAAAGCAGCTGCCGGAAGAAGTGCGATCGGCGCAGCTTTAAGAAGAGACGTTTTATGGCGAGCGCACAGGAACAACGCGCCTGCGATTATCATAATGGGAACCGCTACCGGATATTCACTAAACACCGCAAGCGAGAACGCAAGAACACTGCAGCAGGCGTATCGAACTGCCTCACCCGCGTCCTCCCTCCGAGCGGCGATCAACCCGAAGTAGACTCCAATAACGAGCAGGGATGCCGCCACTTGATGGCCAAAGAGAACGGTCGCATAGGGCAAGACTGTGGAACCTGCAAAAACAAGGAGAGTCAAAATAGCCGCATTTCGCACCGATAGCGACGGATTGAGTTCACAAAGCAGTCTCCGGAAACAGACCGCCGCGCCACAGCTCAAAATCGATACGCTGAATACGGTGGCCCAGTATAGCAGAATATTCCCGATCCACGGCTCGGCTATTATGTCTTCAGTGTCTATAAACTGCGAGCCTATCCAAGCCACGGGCAGTGCGAAGTACGATGCCCCAGGAGCCTTCTCCGTGTAGTAATGGCCGTTGTAGAAGGCTTTATCAACTGTGTTGTGTTGGAAACTGTCGACGCGGACGGTGTGCTCCATGGCAAGGGCAAGGGAGAGGTTGAATCGGGAATTTTGGTTGGAGAACCCGCCCTGAAAGAAATAGGCATAGGTGCAAAAAAGAAGGAGGAACAGACCGGCGTCTGTCCCTCCTTTATTTCTAATCAAAAATCTTAACAAAAAAACTCAACTTCGCTGAGGAGGTGCTCAATTCTCAACCTTACTTACCGTAGCCTTCTTCTTTTGACTTACTGCCGTAACCGTCTTTGTCGTCGTCATCATCGTCATCACCTTCGTGGCCGCCGTATCCGTCATCGTCGTCATCGTCGCCATGGTGACCGCCATAACCATAGCCGTCATCGTCATCATCATCATCGCCATCTTTATGGCCGTATCCGTCCTTATCATCATCATCATCATCGTCGCCATGCTCACAGCCTTCGCTACCCTTTTCTCCTTCGAAACCAGCGTATCCACTGTAGCCGCTATAGCCGTAACCTTTTCCTTCGCACTTTTCTTCGTCCTCTTTATCTTTCTTCTCTTCTTCTTTTTTATCTTCTTTATCGCCATATCCGTCTTTGTCGTCGTCCCCTTCTTCACCTTCTCCGCCCTTTGCCGCGCCATCTACGCCGTCGGCACTTTTGCTATACATGGCGGTATGCGGCTTTAGCTTGCAATGGGTCACGTACATGGAAAGAAGCACTATCCCGAGGGCTGCAAGCAAAGGGCGTAATGCCTTTGAAAAAAAGAAGCGCGGATCTAACATGCGTAACTCCTAATATGCGGCCCCGTGGAGTCAACTCGGAGAGGCCTTTTCGTTTTTTTTGCTATCTATGCTGATATTTTACCAAATTAGGTTCCTCTCATCAAACATGGGACAGCAAAAGGTAAAATACGGCACAAGCCTCTAACATTGCCGCAAAACACTGGATTCGCTTCCTAAAAAATGTTAGTTATATCTCTTCCTTATGGGGGTATAGCTCAGTTGGTTAGAGCACCGGTCTCATAAACCGGTGGTCCCGTGTTCAAGTCACGGTGCCCCTACTCTTTTGCCAAGCAAAAGAGTCCTCTATTTACTCATGCGACTTTCCCCGAGTTGATATCATGCAAGTCCTAGCAAGAGCATGCAAGAGGCATCCCTCCGAGCCGTTCAAGTTGATATTCCCAAGCGTTATCGGCAAATTTGTAAAAAGCTAAAGCGGCAACAGAAAAATGAGCAAGTAGCTCTTATCCCTCAATTTTTGGTGCTTTACCTACTTGCTTCGGCGAGTTTGGATTCGTCCCGGTTCGTAACTGAGACGGCGCGCGGATTCTTCCCAAATGAAAAGCTTCCTCTTGAATGTTTGGGAATACCGATACTTGTGGTAGCTGAGGAAACCGAGAATAGAGAGTCTGGCTTGAATGAGCATCCGGTACAAGTCTTTGGCTGAACGTTGTTTTGTTGCCATGAGCGCTCCCCTGATGTGGCAATTCAATAATATCTATATTACAGAAAGGTGCTGTGAGAATAGTGTAAGAAGTGCGACTGTCCATCCCATTTTTTTTGCATCCTCCCCCTGATTTGGGGCATTTTCCAAATACAAAAAGAGAACCAAAACAGAACCCACCTGGTAACTCGCGAACTTCCTTGGGCGCATTTGGATCGCATTCCTGGCATCCGGTTTGCTCTATGCGCTGCATCGGTCAATCAAGACTGCAACCGCATAGGAGTTCCCATGAACGGCTTCAGTTCAAACTGATGGGATAGGGGCGACGCCCCTCCTTCATGCGATCTATCAAACAGGAGAAGATAAAATGCGTTACTGCCTCGCCCCTTATTCGCAAGCGGGATTCGAAGAAAAAACTCTGTGCTTTGGATTCGGTTCCATCCAACAGAAAATACCTTGTCAGAGGTTTCAAAGAACCTTGCTTGAGGTTGCTGCCTACTGGAAAACTCCCCGGACCGAGGACGAAGTGCTTTCCAAATTTAGTCAGCGCCACCAAATAGAAGAAGTGGTCGACTTTTTGTTTGAAGGGAACTTTTTGATGCGGGCCGGCATTTTTCAATCGGACGAACGCTTCAGTCGGCATGCCCTATTCTATAATTTGTCGGGCGCTGATCCGAGAGAGGTACAAAAGAGCCTCGCGACGAAGCACGTCGTTGTTGTTGGTTGCGGGGGCATCGGCAACATGATTTCTGGATCTTTGGCTACGTTAGGCGTGGGAAAGATTACTCTGATCGATAGAGACTATATTGAACCGTCAAACCTCTCCCGGCAATTGCTCTTTACAGAAGACGATGTTGGAGAAAGCAAAGTCGAAGTACTGGCGCGGGCACTTAGAGCGCGCGACGCCAGTGCTCATATTGAAACGCTGGAAATGTGCCTCAACCACCCGGCGGATTTGGAAAATATTCCTCCGTGCGACCTTATCGTTCTGTCCGCCGACAAACCAGCAAGGTTGCCGCTATGGATGAATGATTTTGCAGTTCAAACTCGAACAGCCATGATTAATGTCGGTTACGTTCAAGATATTGCCGTTTGGGGTCCCTTCGTTATTCCCGGCAAAACGGGATGCTGGCGCTGCCAAGCATTAACCGCCACCGCCGAATCGGAGGACAAACGCATGACAACTCTTTTGCATGACATCAATAGCGGCTACCAGGCACCTTCTATCGGCCCCGTGAACATGATGGCCGCTTCGCATGCTCTTATCGATATCCTGAAATATCTGGGCGGCTTCGGACAAATTACTTCGCTTAACAAGCGCTTGGGGATTTGGACGCACGATCTAAGGTTCGACTCGCAGCCGTGCCAACTCAATCCTAGCTGCTCTGTCTGCGGTCATCTCCAATCTAAGTGGATTGAAAGGACTGCGATGTCATGAAGGAATTTATAACGGCACCTAAAGATGCGTGGAAGTTTTATCTTGTCAACGGCGCCTTCGCCGCAAGCCGCATGGGCATAGGTGCCACTTCGGTGGTTTTCATGCTATCGCGCGGCCTGAAGTTCTCCGACGTTGCTTTGATAAAAATTATTCAAGGCGTGGTGGTTTTTTTCAGCGAAGTGCCGACGGGCCTGGTTGCAGACACTTGGGGACGCAAGGTTAGCGTTTTGTGTGCTTGTGCGGCCGGCGTACTCTCCTTTTTTGCATTTTATTCCGGCAATTCACTACCGTGGTTTGTTGTTGGAGAGATTTTCAACGCACTCACGATTGCATTTTGGTCGGGGGCATTCGAAGCTCTCGTTGTCGATACTTATCGCGAACGCTCCGGCGAGGGCCATTTCTTGGAGTTCATTTTTGCTCGCATGTCGGTCTTTGAAGCAGGAGCAACCATGGTTGGCGGACTACTGGGCGGCTACATCGGCAAGTTCGACGTCAGCTGGCCGTTTTTGTTTTCGGCCTCTCTGATGGCGATCACCGCATGCTTACTGCTCGTTTTGGTAAAAGAGCCGCCCCAGTCGATCATCTTGACGCAAGTAGCCGGACTCGTCGCTCGAACGATGAATGTTCTTAAGAAGATTGAAACTGGATTTCGTCAGAGTGTGCGAGAGGGTATCCAAAACCCACGCCTCAAAGCATTTTTCTACATTCAAATATCCATCCAATTCGCTCTGCAGCCCGTGTTCCATTATTGGCAACCTTACTTCACGAATCTGAATCTCAATGTCACGACGGCCGAACTCGGGTTCATCTTTTTTGGTTATGTAGGAACACAACTTGCCGCTCATTGGGGAGTTTCAGAACTGGTGAGACGCCAACTCGTCAAACCAGAAGGGATACTCTTCATTGAAATCACCCTTATGACTCTAGGCTTCTTCGTCATGAGCGTTACCCAAAGTTACGCCCTCGCTATTGGAGCGTTCCTTGTTATGCAGGGCTCAAGCGGCTCTTTACGCAACCTTCTCAACGCCAGCGTCAATCGAACGATATCGTCTAGCCAAAGAGCCACCATACTGTCGAGCATCAGCTTTATCAGCCGCGTCGGCATGATCCTAAGTTTGCTGATCGTCAAATGGTGCCTCGCCTACGTTTCGCCTTCGCACCTTTATCTCCTATCGCTTTCAGGATCGATAACACTTTTCCCACTATATAGCCGATGGATCCGAGCAAGCCAGAATTTCACCGCCGATGCTTGTCGGAGTGCCGCATGCGCACTTCCTTAAAGCTACTGAGGTAAGACCTTAGATTCGGAGTTTTCCCTCCATTTCAGTTTTATTTCAAATTCGAACTCGTCGCCTTCGCCCTCGAGTTCGACTTTGAGTCCGCTTTGAAACGCACGCGCCGGGACTATAAAACTTTGGCCCTTAAGCGCGATAGTCACGTCTTTATTCTTTTCCACAGCCTCGATCCATTGTTGGAGCATGACCCGAACTTCGCTCACGTCCATTTTCTCCTTAATCTTTGTTTTAGTAGTTGAAGACGCCCGCTCGGATGAGCTTTCCGTTGTTGGTTCTGCCATTTTAGGTCCCCTGTTTAAAGTTCATACCCGAGACATGCATGGGTTATGCCGTTTTTTGCAAAGCAAAAAACCCTCTACTCTCTCATGCTCATGCAAATCCAAAAACAGGATAAAGGGGGACAGTCGAACGCCCAAGAAAGGGGACGAATTAAGGGGACAGTCGAACGCCCAACAATTCGAATTAAGGGGACAGTCGAACGCCCAACAATTCGGATTAAGGGGACAGTCGAACGCCCAACAATTCGATTAGGGAACGTCGTCGTAGATGATTTGGATTTTGTCGCCTTTGGTGACGGCGAAGTCATCCGCTAGCATGACTTTGTTGTCGGCGACTTCGTATCTTTCCTTGGGGACGGATTTACCGTTATGGAGGACGTCAATGACTTTGATTTTCTTTGAGTCGGCAATAACGTAGAGTTTGGTGGCTCCGTAAATGATGCCCTCGGACAGCGCTTTGAAGTTGCCAGCCCAGTCGGCGGCGCAAAGGTCGAAAAGGGCGCCTTTGGTATTGGTTGCTAGAGCTTGATAATCCGGACTGACCGCCTCAACCTGACAGTTGGGACCGACCACGGAGGTCGGTAAACCGACGAATCCGTAAAACTGCCAACCGAGAAGGCCGAATTTTTTATCCATGACGGACTGAAAGCTCGTTCCCATAAATCCCTCGACCGTATCGTCTGACACGACGACCACGACCGGGCGAGAACCTTGCCGGAAGAAATCCTTGAGACGACCTTTGAGAAGGTTGTAGTTGATGTCTTCGTCCAAGTCCGTGACAGGGATATCGCAAATCTTTTCCATGCCGAGGGCAACGTCGGGAGGGAACATGGACGTTTCGGGCGGACAGATCGCCGTCGCGCCAATCGCCAAGGCGTCCGTGCTGCCGACCGTCGAGTCAATAAACATTGTTTCAGGCCCGGCGTTCAGATTGGCCTCGGTAAGACAATAATCGTCGGCTTCGAGCGCTAATTTGCAAGTGATGAAAGCGACCTTGGTATCTACAATGGTTTTTACGTTGGCCAGAAACTGTGCGAAGTTTTTTTCGACCGCCGCAACTTCCTCGCCCATCGAACCCGAGTTGTCTATAATCCACACGATGTCTGTTCCGGAACTAGCGCCGCCCACTTCAAAGTCTTTGGTCAAATGGTCCGTTCCAGATGCTACAGCGCCTTCATCGTTCTTCTCAGAATCGTTGGACGATGAAGATTTGGATTCTCCGCCAAAGACACCCGCTCCGCCCGAAAACTTTTCCGACGTGCAAGCACCAAAAACCAATGGAACAATCAATATGATGAGCTGCTTAGACATGAAGACCTCTAAAAAACTGTCCTATACTTATCGGCAAGGGTGTCCCCTAGCGTTATATTAATCAATTTCTCCATAGATTATAATTGGTTATACTTGATATTTAAAGCTCGGGTTTCATTGTGCCGACAAGGACAAATCCGAAATAGAGAGGTGCGACGTGAGAAAAACAATCTGCCTATTGGCATTAACTCTTGCCCTTGGCTGTAAAAAAGACAGCGACAACGCCGGTGCTTCCGCAGTCATGGCTACCGCCGGCGGCAGAGCCCATGATCAACTGGGATCGAATTACAAACTTCGCGATGGCCAGATCTTTTTCGACGCCAAAAAAGGCGGAGGGAAAGGTTGCTATATTTACGGCTCTGCAGGCGACCCCGTTACCTCCTTTGCATTGAGCCAGATTCCCTCTGATTCCAACGTTCTTTATTTCGTTTTGAAAAGCAAAGATCTTTGGGCCGTCGTCAACAATTCCGGTCAAGGCATGAAGGGGGGTTGTCCCATCCCCGTTGTTCAGAAACTAGGATCAAACATTACTTACTTCATTATCAATGCTCACGCCAAAAACATTATTAAGGCCTTTCTCACCGGAGACGGCAAGCTTTTAGGCTTTACTCAAGCCAATAAACAAGCGTTCGAAATCCCCGGAGTCAAACAAGTCGCTACATCGAAGTGTTTCGGCACAAACCCTGCGCAATACAAGGACGCGTTCGTATTTCTTTATGGGACGGACAAGAAAATCACAGCGGTTTTCGACAGACCTGTTACTGGCGGAGCCCAAACAGCAAAGCTGATGAACGGAGCAACCTTCACTAATTTCGAGGAAGCTGAAGCCAAAGTTGCGGGTATGAGAGGTTGTGTCTTATACAAACCGTTTGCGACCTGGCAGCATTAATTCGAACCAGTGTACGATCCTCGCGGCGAAACCTTCGCCGCTTTTTTTGTCCCAAGTTTCCACACTTTTTTGTTCCTCGATGGCACGAAGCAGGGACAAACAATGCAGCGATACTGCATGACATTGCATCCGACAAATCACATGTTCCAAATAACACTCACTCTTTTTCGTCAGGCACAACTTCCTCGTCAACGGCACGTTCCTTGCGAATGGCCTAGTCATAAAAGCAGAAAAAGGAGGAAGGCATGACGAAGAATGGTTTCATTATCTGTATGGCATGGTGCTCGGCAAGTGTTGCCCTCAGCGTACCATCCGCATATGTCTCAAAGTTTGGGGCATTGCCGATTCAGAACACAACGCAATCTGATCTCGTGAGAGATACGGAGAGCAGTCAAACGGTTTGGGTACTGCCGCCCCGAACAGGGCTCACGAAATTCACGGGATTTTGGGCCTCCGGAAATTTGGGGTTCTGTTCGGGCTTGAAAAATCTCTACACGGCTTCCAACAATATTGACAACCAAATAACCAGCCTCACGACGGAACTCGGTTCTTTGGCGTCGGAGCTAGGAGAAAAGAAGGCCGCATTGGACGAAGCTAAAAAGGATCTCGCCAAGGTTTCCTCCACACCGAGCATGGAGCCAATCCTAGCCTTAGAAACACAAATCGAATCGCTGGAGTTTCGAAGATCGGAGTTACTAACGTCGCTCGAGTCGTGCGAGGAAACGTGCGACGAACTGAAGGAGGAGTATCGAGCCAACAAAGAGTCCGTTCGCACCATCCGAACGGACCTCAAAAAATTACGCGATAAGCGCGGAGAAGCCGTTCAGGAATATGATCGTCTCAAAGCGATCGCCGACGCAAGACAGGAGGAATTCGATACCTTCAATAACAACTATCTCGCAGCCCTCGAGAAACTCGAACAGGTTAAATCAACCCTGCGATCTCTCTACGCCAACGACGCCCGAATCGAAGGCGGCTATGCAATGATCGACTACGACCTTGGCTGGAGAAAGAGCGTTAGCTCTTTGGAGCAGGAATATCCCGACTTTGATTTTCGCCAAGTCCCCACCGCGAATGTACGTTTGAATGCGGCACTGGTCAGCGCCAGCAGCGAAAACGGGTATTTCGATTCCATCCCAGCCATTCTTGATTACTCCCTTGACGGCGTGCCGTACCTTCCCTGGGGTGAGAATCAAAGCGAGCTTTCGAGTCTGCCTGATGTCTTGAGTGGAAGTATTCGCCTGTCGTTGATCGGAGCGTGTCCGCTTGCCACCGACAAATTCTTCGACGAATCCACCGGAACAGTTTTAAGCGACAATTCCGGAAATCCCTTGTTCGGCGTTGCGTTGCAGTACCAATACCCCGCTGCCTACAAAACCAAAGTAACCGCGTCGTACAATCTTTGGAAGGTCTATGAGAAGGTCGTTAAAAACGGCAAAAGAGGCGGATTCTTTAGCACGAAAGCTTATGCTGAGGTGGTGGAAAAGCCCTGGACGTCTGACGAATTCCAGATTGATTGGAAGATAGAGGATCCGAACTCGATATATACCGAAAAAGTGCGTGCTGAAATTCAGGATCATCTCAAATCGCAACTCATGAATCGGCTTTTGTCCATAGTGGGCAATCCCGTTCCCGGCAAACCCGAAGTCACAATGCCTGCGCCGGGCTCGCCGCCTGAGCCGGGTGCATTGGTCATGGCAAACGGCCTTCAGTCGACTTGCGGGTTTAACTTCTATTGTCAAGCAGCCGGATGGATCCTAAGGGCCGGCAATAGCATCTGGGGCAACACTTCAACCGAAAGCAGGTTCAAACAAAGTTTCAACGCGACCGTCAAGGAAACTTGGTCCTCAGAAACCACAACCATGCTCGCTGGCGTGGCAACTTTCCAAAGGTAACTTTATGAGCGGGCATGAGACATGCCCGCTCCATTCCTTCCAAGGAGGAGCAATTTGAAACACTTTCTTATCCTTCTGGGGCCCTTCACGGTAGCGGCACCCGCGGAGTACCAGGTTCGTCTGGAGCCCATATTTAACCCTACCAGGCTTGAGTGTACCGACCTCGAAACCAACATCCACGCCATGAGCAAATCTTTCGACGTATGCAACAAAGGCGACGTCAACCGGCCCAAAGTATATTGCACAAAGCTCGAACATGATCTCAAGCTCAAAACCGACCTTCCCTCGCCGGTCACATTCGCCGAACGACCGATGATCTTCAACGCTGAAGAAACAAGTCAATTAGCAACGGCTTGGCAAACTCCGGAGGATGAACTCGTGATTCCGATACTCCGCTTCGCGGCACAACCCGACGTTGCACTCCTACCGCGGAGCAATTCCGATTATGAACGCGTTCTCCGGGCTTTTTCCCTAAAAGGACCTTTCGAATTAGCGCTTATGGACCACAAACTCCAGCTCCACAATAAGTTGACGGCATGCGCTCTTCTCAAAGGCGACGTACGTCTCGTGGGGACCGTAAAACCCACGGCGTCCCTTCCTAAATCAACGACAGAAAAAGACGTTTTACGCATCCGCGATCTTGCCGAATTTCTCGACCTCAACTTGTCTTTCATCAACGCTCAAAAAAATGCGTTCGCGGCTGGAGCCATCGTTGGTGCCCTCGTGGCGGAATGGCATGCTACGAACTCCCCATCTCCCGATTTACAATACGCGTTTGACCTACTCGATCTTTCGTCCGACAACGAAGTCAGACTAAAAGATGTCAGTAGCTTCTTTGCCGCTCTCCATCTCCTCAAGTCTCCTTACGAATTTAGCCTAAAGACAATTCCTTACCTTCAAGGAGCTGAAAAATGAAATCTCTTCCCCAGACGATAAAAATACTCATTCTTGCTGAATGTCTCACGTTAAGCTGTGGCTCGGAAAACGAAAACGATAAATCCCCAAGCCCCAAAAACGATACAGGGAGAGTAGAAAAGACTGAGACAATTGAACCTACGGAAGCTAGTTCTGACGACAAAAAATGCGCCGAAAAGATTTTTCGATCGTCAAAAGGTGGTTTTTGGGAAGGTTTTCGAACTGGCTATCGGGCGAGCGTTCAATGCCATATGAAACGCGAGGATCTCCTCAACAGAATTCAGATCGTTAAAGAGGGAAAGTAAGAATGAAAAAGTCGATAGGAAACATCTTGGTTATCGCAAGCTTGACCCTGGCTGGAGGACTCGCACTGCGCCAAAAGGAATCAGCTGTAGTCAAAACGGCAAAAAGCAGCACATCATCAAACTCTCTCGCTGTACGAGATCCGAGCAAGAACGAAATTAAAAAAGCGTCCCAGGAGCTGGAAGAGAGGAAGGTGCCCAATCAGGGGGAGGCCAACCCCGCGGACTTGTTAGATCTTGCCACCAACTATGGCGACCTTTCCGCTCACGATTTGGACCAACAAGTCGTCGCGATCGATAAGCAGATTGAGCTGAACAAGCTTATAGAAAAAGTTAATGGCGGTTTGGCAAATCAGGAGCAAAGGGAGCTTCTAACCAACCTTATGCAAAAGCGCAGCGTTCTCTTGATGGGTAAAATCAATCGACAGCTAGGAGAGCTCCGAGGATATTTGGGTGCTTACGATCTGCGTTGATCCCGTGCATCTCGGGACCTGCTTTAAAAGAAAGATGTTGATCCCAAATCAACAAATCCTGAAAATGTTGTTGAATATTTACTGCCCTAGCCGACCGTTTCCAAAGTATAATGAGGTAGTATATAAAGGTACATTTCTTGGGAGGCTTAAATTTGAAACTACTCTTGATTTTCTTAATCCTAGCGAATGTGGGTTGCAAGGAGCGCGCGTCTTCTTCCGCTTCTTCAGAAACTAACTCGTCAAATTTACCTCTTCCATGTCCAGGAGGGGGTTCGACTCAAGCCTTTACACTTGGAAAAATGAACCCAATGCCGTCGGAATCGGTTGTCGACTACGGCGCGGCAAACATGGGCGACGTGTACGAACTTAAGCCTGCTGAGCCAGGGGGATATAGAGTACGACTCGACGTTTGCATTGACGAAGTGAATGAATCCGTTGTGCTCATGCGCTTCCTGTATCAGATGTTCCCTGGCGACCGCACGGAAGTGATGACGGTTGACGAATCGATTTCAGAACCCAAAGAGGTCAGTTTTAAAAACTATCTCATTCCTCGATCGTTCGTCTCCGATCAGGGCTTAAAGGAAGCGGTATTCGGCGAACCAAAACATCTCAAAGTTACAGTCAAATACGAAGATGGTTATGGTTACCTCGTCAATGGCTGGCAGGACGGAAATACCCAGTTTGCGACAGCCGTCAACGGATACGTCAACGACGGCTTGATGCATGTAAGTTCGAGATGGCTTATCGCTGGCGCTTTCGAGCCGGGAGATCCCTTCAAGGACGGACCCTGCAAGGACGGACAGTACGCTGGTTCGGCAAACTTTACTTTGGGAACAGCGAAATTCACGATGGATTCTTGTCTCTTTCCTGGCGGCGGCGAGACCACGGGGTTTGAAGTTAAAAAGTTAACAGTGGAAGATTCTAATCCCGCCCTGACTGCGGAACAGCGCAAACCTTTCTCCTTTGAGAAGGAATCGTTAGAATCGGTTTTCAAGTATAATTGGGACCACCATAACGCCTGCGATTCATTTGTCCTTACCTTGCCGCATGGCACTTATAGCGCAACAACCGCAGCCAATGCAGGATGTGGCAGCATTCTTGAAGGCGCGCCCGCTCGTACCTACGAAGATGGTCGACGCACGACCCTATTCCGCATAAAGTACGGTACCCAGACTCCGGTCGAAGGAGAATTGGATTGCTTGCATTTTCACTTCTGCAACGAGGGATTAGGCGGATGAACCGTCATCCTGACCGAAGCCAAGGATTAGGCGGATGAACCGTCATTTTGGAAGCGCGGAAAAAAGTCCAATAAAAAACGGTGAGGAGCAAACCTCACCGTTTGTGACTTGGAGTCACGTAATGTTATTGTGTGATCGAAAGTTCCAGAGACGTGTAGTCCGGAACAGGAAGTTCCGCGAACCAGTCTTCCGAGTTCACGAAATCGGAAGCGCCGGGAACCATGACGAAAGACGTATGTTCGTCTTTGGTCGCCTCGATGCCGTCACCCGTGCAGCTGGTGTCGTCGGCAGAGCCATTGCATGAGCCAGAACCCGCTGTCGCTTCCCAGTTTTCGACTAATCCAGCGTCTGGGCATGTCGAAGACTGGCTTTCTTGATCATACTCGCAGCTCAGTTGATAAGCATTGGACTTGAATCCGTCGTCTTTCGTGCCTGATACCGTCCAGAATGTACCGGTTGTTAAAGGATCGTCTTCACTTTCCGCACCCTCATTGTCTCCGCCCATAGGGTTGTTGCTGATATCCGAATAAATGCCTTCGACAACGGAAACATCGCCGAACTCCAGCGTATCGGGATCCAGTTCGCCTTTCACATAGGCTCTCATGTGGCGGTTCCATCCGTTGCTCGATGTGCCGTCTGGCGTTCTGATACGTTGGAACATCGCTTCGTACCATACTTCTCCGGTGGACTTGTTGATCGACGCCACATAGGAGTCGACATTGATCTCCCTTTCCGCGCCGTTGTTTGCGGCCACTGCAAGAATGTCGTCACTGTCTTTCAGCAATACGCTTAGGCTCATAGGTATTTCTTCCTCGCCATAAGGAAATTCGAGCAATATGCTTCCGTCCCATTTGCCTTCTTCACCAAAAGCCGCGGGACTTGAAGCTGTAAGGTCAATATCAACTTCGTCGGGAAAACCTTCGAGCATTTCTTCTTTATCTTCGGCGGAAAGATCTCCCAGACATTCTGCGAATTCCTCTTTCGTTCTGGTTGTGGTTTTGGTCGTTCCGTCAAAGACAAGGCCTTCGCCCATGATGCAGAACAACATTTTGTTCTGGCTTAAAGCGCCTAAGAAAGAGTCGGGCGAACCCGTGTCCTTTTGCATTTGACAATAGAGTGTTTGCAGCGGCGCTCTTGGGTGAGTAACCCGAAGTCGTCCGGAGTCATCCGTATAATCAGCGCCATCCGTTTCTCTCCAAACCGCTTCAGCATGTTCGTCACAGTCATCCAACGTAAAACCGTCATCGGCAACTAAGGCGGTCTCTCCGACCATCGCTCCCGCAATGTCGGTGTCCATCGCGCTTCCCATCGCCGTGATCGCGAGATCCAGAACTCCGGACGGAGCTGCCATATTTTCCGTAACAGTGGTCTTCGTCTCAGAACTTGAATCGTCATCGTCCTTTTTCGTACAGCCTAGCGTTAAACCCAACGCAACGACGGCTATCGGTAAGGTAAGTTTTCGCATATATTTTGTCTCCAATGAGGTTATCTGTTGTCTCTCGACCAGATCTTTCCGCATTCGGACCGCTTTCGCATGAATTAAGACAAGAGGAATTGGTTCCTGATTTTCTCAGGTTAAGTACACAAATTATTAGTGTAAGATTTTCGACGCGAACCTTCTCGCGAAGTCTCCACGGCAAAAATGGGTAATTGTTTTCTCATATTGAAAAGTTTTTGACGGCAGAAACCCTACTCAAAAACTCTCCAAAGATGCTATAATCTCCGAAAACGTCGAGGACCGCTCATGAAAACTACCGCTCTGTTGGCTGCTGTCGCTCTCACTCTGGGAATCTCCTGCACGAAGGAAAAAGGCGGAAAACCGCCGGGCGAACATGGCGGCGGGCGAAACAGGAAATCGGTCGTGGCGGTGCGGGCAAAGGTTGCAAAGCTCGCCGAAACACCTCGCACGATTGAGATGGTGTCGGTCCTCGCCGGCAGAAATCAAGTCGAAGTGTATTCTCGCGTGGCCGGAAAAGTGTCGTTTATCGGTCCGCAAGAGGGCAAACGGGTAAAACAGGGCGAACTCCTTTTTCGCGTCGATCGCAATGATCCCGGCGAGTCGTTTTTGGAAACCCCGGTCTTGAGCCCCATTTCCGGATGGATCGGTCGATGGCTTGTCACGAGTATCGGCACGCATGTCGAGAACCAAGAACCTGTGGTCGCAATTGTGGACGACGAAGTGCTCAAAACCCTGGTCCACCTTCCGGCCGAGCAGTGGCTGAAAGTATCGTCGGACACTAAAGTCGCGGTTTCGCTGGGCGCGGATAAGCGCAATGGTTCGGTCGTCGGCATAACCCGTTCCGCGGAATCGTCCTCTTCGCGCGGAACCGTTTCGATAGAAGTCAACAACAGCGACCACTCATGGAAAGCGGGAATGGTTGCCAATGTGAGGTTTGAGCTGGACACGAAACCCCGCATGGTTGTGCCGGCTTCCGCGTTGTCTATCACGGACCAAGGGAGTTTTGTCTTTTTGATTAAGGACGACAAAGCTCACCGAAGCCCCGTTAAATTTTCAGTTATCGATAACGACACAGTGGAAATACTCGAAGGCGTTCAGCCGGGAGAAAAGATTGTGACTGAGGGCGTCAATCAAGTTGGCGACGGCCTTCCCGTTAAAGTGATCGACGAGGATAGAGTTTGAATATCATCAACATAGCAATCAAACGTCCTATATTCATTTTCATGACAACGCTGTTTTTTATTGTGATCGGCGGTCTGTCGCTCAGAAAACTGCCTGTCGACCTTTATCCTGACGTATCTTATCCCGTCTTGGCCGTGCGAGCTAACTTGCCAGGCGCAGCGCCGGAGGAAATAGAGGAAATCGTTACTAAACCCATGGAAGACGGCTTAAGCAGTCTCGCCGGTTTGACAAATCTTCGCTCGATGAGCCGCGAGGGTTCGTCCACGGTGGTGTTGGAGTTCGATAGCGATGTCGATATCAAATTCCAGGAAATGCAAGTTCGCGCTAAGGTTGCCAACCTGCGCCCTTCGATGCCCGAAGATCTCTCGGAACCAGTTGTCTACAGGCAAGATCCCGATGACACTCCGATCATCGAACTCGCTATCACCGGCAAACGAACGGCTTCAGAACTCACGCGTATAATCAAGGAGGACATAGCCGATCGTATCCGTCAAATACCGGGCGTCGGCGACGTTGAAATGGGTGGCGAGCGCGAACGTGAAGTGATTGTCGAACTTAAGCCCGAAGCCCTTGAAGCCTGGCGAATCAATGTCGACTCAGTGGTCGATGCGATCAAGGCCTTCAACGGCAATGACCCCATAGGCACGCTCGAGGGTCAAGGCCGGGTATGGCTCTTGCGTTCGATTTCCCACGTCAAGGGCGTTCACGATCTGAAAACTATTCCCGTTGGTCACGACAAGGAGGGTCAACCCATTCTCCTAGGCGAAGTCGCGGAAATTTCCGAAGGGTTTAAAGCCATCAGCCGCATCAGTCGCATCAGCGACGGCAAGAATCTGCAATCGGCCATCGACCTTGACATAAAAAAGCAATCTGGAGAAAACACGGTGGCCGTCTCCGACGGAATACTCGAGCAGCTAGAGAAACTTCGCGAGACGTTGCCTTCCGACATAGAGATCCACGTTATACGCGACAATGCCGAGTTGGTCCGCACGAACGTGAAGGACGTGTTTGAAACCCTTGTCATCGGCGCTATCCTCACGATCATCGTCGTCTTATTGTTTTTGCGAAGCCCCCGCGCCACCGTCACAACGGGATTATCGCTTCCAAGCAGCATCATTACAACATTTGCGGTGATGGCCGTAGCCGGGTTTACAATCAACGTGATGACCCTCCTCGCCCTTTCGCTAGCCATCGGTTTGCTCGTCGACGACGCGATTGTCGTGCGCGAAAACATCTTTAGGCACTTGCAAACTAAAGGCACAACGGCTGCGGACGCCGCGCTAAAGGGTACAAAGGAAGTGGCTCTCGCCGTGACGGCAACTACCCTAACTATCGTCGCCGTCTTTCTTCCGGTGGGCTTCATGGGCGGAACGACAGGACAATTTTTCCAGCAATTTGCGGTGACCGTCGTATTTGCGATCATGATTTCTCTATGGGACGCCTTGACCATGGCGCCCATGCTCTCCACTTACTTCGCGAACATTGCCGACCCCGAAGTGGAATGGCGCTCCATGGGAGCAATCGGGCGAAAAATCAACTCCGTCCTTGAACGATTTGAACATTTATTTACCCGTCTCGAGACGCGCTATAAAGCAGTGCTTGCATGGCTTCTGCCCAAACCTTGGATTTCCATCTCCTTAGCGGGTGCCTCGCTAGCCGTGGCTATCCTCGGATTTACCTTCATTAGTAAGAGCTTTCTCCCCACGCAACTCGGATATGTTTTCTCGGTCGGCCTCAACGGCCCTCTCGCACTTCCCGTGGAGCGCATCAGCGAAGTCGCCGATGCCGTCGATGAAAGAATGAAGACGGTGAAAGGCTTGGAATACTGGACTATGAGATCAGGCCGGGGATATCTAGGAAATGCTAGCATCAATATGACGGTGAGAGTACGCCCCGACTACGCGAAAGATCAAGAAGCTCTCGCGGAGGTCCGAACGGAGACTCGCAAAGCCATAGACGGGTTCATAGGCTACACGACACGAATTTCTGAACCTTCTGATCCTTTGTCGGGCGGGGGTAGCGGCCGCTTCCAACCTGTTGCTGTTATGGTTTCTGGAGGGGATCTCGGCAAGATTAGGGATTTGGCGCGGGAAGTTAAGGCGATCATGGAAGACATTGACGGCGTGACCGATGTCATGGCTTTGCAAGACGAGGGATTGCCTGAACTCGAACTCATGACGGCGCCAAAATTAGCGGGACATTTCGGGGTAACGCCTAAAACCATTAGCCAGGAGCTCCGAACCTGGATAGAAGGCGACACCAGCAACAAACTTCAACTCGGATCAGAACGCATCCCGATTCGCGTACGACTCAAAGAGGGAGAACATCTTACGGCCAACAGCCTGTTGGCAAAAAGCATTTTCACCAACTCTGGAACCAAGAGCGACGTGACTGCCGTTCCCATAGGAAGTACCGTCAACCTCGTCGCGGGCGCCGGGCCTCCGATGATCTCGCGTGAAAATCGACAAAAGATAATGCGCGTCGGCGCCAACCTCAAGACCGGAGCGCCATTGGGCGACATCGTCAGCAAGCTCGAGACCGCTCTCCAAAATCTGCCCATGCCCGACGGCTATAGAATCCGGATCGTCGGACAGAACGAGCAAATGAAAGAACTCTTCACCAACGTTGCTGTCGCGCTTCTACTGGGTTGTCTCTTCATGTATATGATTCTTGCATCGCTGTTCGAGTCTTTTTCGCAACCGTTTACCGTCATGGCGGCGGTGCCTCTTGCCGCCACAGGAGCCGTTTTGGCGCTTCTGCTTTTCGGCATTCCGTTAGACCTTTACGGCGGCATTGGGATGATTCTATTAGCGGGAATTGTGGCTAAGAACAGTATTCTGCTTGTGGACTTCGCCATGCAACGCGTGCGAGACAAAGGCGACCGACCGTACGATGCGATTCTGGAATCTGCTCCATTAAGATTGCGTCCCATTCTCATGACTTCGGTTGCCATGATAGCGGGTATGTTGCCGGTAGCCACAGGCTTAGGGGTCGGCGGTGCGGCACGCCAGGCTTTAGGGGTAGCAACAATTGGCGGTATTATCAGCTCGACGATTTTAACCTTGGTGATCGTTCCCAATCTTTATATCGCGGTCGAAAAAATCACAGGTCGTTTTAAAAAAGCGAAGTAAAGGGTCTTCCTTAAACGAGTGACTTTCTCATAGAGTAGTGATAGGTTCCCGCTCCCAGGCATTTCCGCCTAAGAGAGGTTACTATGAAAATCTTGAGTGCTTTGGCTTTCTCGTTTTTGTCAATCTCCAGCACATCGTGGGCAAGCCAAAACCTAAATTTTACGTGCGCAATCACTTCGGGCCAGGGCAAATATCTTTTGACGATTTATCACAATACCGGCGAGGTACCTGAAAACGTAAATGCGGTACTAACAGACGTAACCAGATTTCCCACAAAAGAAGTCGCCACGCAAAAGGTGCTTTACGCCATTGGCACCGCTCCGCAAGGCCATATCAGAGGATACGGATCGGAACAAACTGGCAACATATGGTTTCAAGATTGGACCATCAAATACGGCGTCAACACCGATCGAACAGCATACTGGGATGACATTGAGATCGAGAAGAAATTCCTAGAATCTTTCGGCGTAAAACTCGCCAACGAGCGCGGGTTGCCAATTGCAAAGATTAACGTGCCGTGCACTCTGTCTTGGCTTAATATCGCGGACTAATGGCTAATCGATCTTCGGCTGAAAGAGACTAATCGCTACCGCCGCCGCAATCAAGACGAAAGCAGCAATATCGTAGAGTGTGGGCTTCTCTTTGAGATAGAGCAGAGTAAAAATGCTGAAGACCGAAAACGTGATGACCTCTTGAAGCACCTTCAGCTGTGACGCAGAAAAAAGACCGTGCCCCAATCTGTTGGCGGGTACTTGGAAGCAATACTCGGCAAACGCTATTGCCCATGAAATAACGATAACCCAATGCAGCGGTCTGTCCTTAAACTTGAGATGGCCGTACCATGCGAAAGTCATGAATACGTTGCTGATTAACAACAAGCCCACAGTCTTCATCGCGATCACGTTACTCTCCGGGTTATGGGTTGTCGGGAGTGAAGAAAACGATATTTCCGTCTTCTAAGACAAGCGTCAAGTTGGTCGAATGTGCGTCTCTCAGGTCTTCAACGAAGGACACCTTCGATAGGAATGAGTTGGGACAACCGGCAGTGTTATTCGATTGGAACCTAACACTTTTTGTCGGAAGCATATCTAGTGTGCCGCATCTTTTTGTGTAGTCGAGGTATTGCTTCCCTAGGTAAAAACCTGGTTTATAGAGCGTCAGCGTGCCGCCTTGCCAGGAAAATCCGCCAAAGACGTCTCCGGGTTTATATATATCATCGTAAGCGGTGCCGAGAGCCGTCGCGACCTTCTTCCGGAGAACTGCGTCGGAATAATATCTTTTGACGACGAGGTTTTCGACGTCGATATTTAGATTGGAAAGGAGGTCGGGATTGTCTTGGACCGCTTGCAAACGAACCATCGCCCATATGGCGCTTTCCTTATCTAACCCGGCTTTTTGTCCAGCTCGAGACAGAGCCTTCATGTTGATATTCGTCAGAGCCGTGAGCGTTTCTTCCAACACTTCATCCTTATGAATAAATGTGCGCGCTACCGGGAACGGCTGAAAGGCCAAATCGTGATCGACGCTCGTCAGGCGACCAAACGGCAGGATTCTCGTATTGGCAGGCAAGGTGGAATCGGTGTTCCCAGCTACGAAGTAGATGAGAGCCTGATGCATCTGCCAATTGATAGGCTTGATGAAATCCTGTCGCAAGCGTTTCAATTGTTCGCTCAAGGAACCCGGTCGGACAAACTTCCTGTTCAAGTCATGAAATCCCTCGATTTGACGCAGGATACCGTAGTCGTCCTCTGCAACTTCTTTAAAAAACCAGCCCGCGATTCTCGCGCCCTCTTCATACCGCAGCCAAACCGAGAACTCCTGCTTTTGCAAAACATGCCCCTGGGCATCCTTCCATGTTTCTACCCTGGTCACCGTGGGCGCAATCAAATCGGGAAATCCAGCGTTCGATACAAACTGATAGATGGCTTCACCTTTGGCGCCGATCGAGGTTCGCATATCGCCCGCAAAATCCTTGTAGTCACCGCGTGAGTGTCGCCAATTGTCCGTCGCGTCCGGACCACGGGCCGATCTCTTGAATTTTGCACGGAACAATATTTTTCCCGACGCCGGATCCTTAAGTCGGTAATAGTTGTCGTCGGCGTCGATACCAACGGGCAGGCCATTTTTGTCGACGATCTGTGCCGTCTTGAGAATGTCTAATATCTGGTCGCTCGACATATTCGTGTAGTTTTCAAGGTAGGCGACACGTTCACGGAATTTCTTATCGACATCCGTCTTAACCTTTTCGAGCACCGCTCTCTTCTTGTTTGCATCGTAAAGGTTCCATTGCGGGGGATCAAAATAACCGGCGCTTTCCAGCTCATCGACGATGGCTTCGCGTCTTACCCAAGATCGAGCCTCGGCGACATATTCGGCCGCACTGACTTTAGGGTTATTACTTTCCGTTCGAAAGCGGCAGCCTACCAGCAATGCGACTGCCCCTATGAGAGAAAAAATTCTTAGCAAATATTCTTTCCTTGGCTAGTCCTTGCCGAAAATCCTGAAGGCCCTGTGTTTGTCCCAAACTTTTTCTAAGAAGTCGTCTCGTCCTGAGTTATAGCGGTAAAATTTATATCGAAGAGGATTCTTCTTAAAGTAGTCCTGGTGATAGTCTTCAGCAGGATAAAACGCCCCGGCCGGTTCGATATCCGTGACAATTGGAGCGGAAAAGATCTTGGCCTTGGTGAGGATTTCTTTTGATTCAGTGGCGCTCTCTTTTTGCGCCTCGTCATAGAAAAAGATAACCGAACGATACTGTTTGCCTCGGTCTACAAATTGTCCTTCGGCATCCGTTGGGTCAATGTTTCGCCAGAAAGTCTCTAACAAATCTTGATAAGAGATGACTTTGGGATCAAATGTGACTGTTACAACTTCGGCATGGCCGGTTGTACCGGAGGACACTTCTTGGTATTTGGGGTTGGCTTTTGTACCGCCCATGTACCCGGAAATGACTTCCTTCACGCCGGGAAGCTTTTCAAACGGGGGCTCCATGCACCAGAAACAACCGCCGGCAAAGGTTGCCGTCCCCGCTTCCGCGGCCGACAAACGATCGATAGTGGCAAAGGCCAGAAATATGAGAAAGACGTAGCTGCCCCAGGTTTTCATCGTCGCCTCCAAATCTTCCTTCGAGCTTATTCTTTTTTAGAGATATTTCAACCGGAGATATAGTATGATGATAGGCATCATTCCATGTAGTTGGGTCATATAATTTATGGAGGCAATTGTGAAACGCTACGTACTTAATTCCGTCCTTGCAGGTTGTGTCATCGCTCTCGCAGGATGTTGGGGTTCTGGAGACGAGAAGACAACTGAAGAAACCACAACGCCAACTGCAGAAGATGCTGCTGCGGCACCTGAGGCTGAAGCAGGTATGGAAGAGCCAGCGGGAGAAGAAGCTGCGCCGGCACCAGAGCCAGCCAAAACGAAAAAGAAGGCGACCGCGACCAAGAAGACTGCTGTAAAAGGTAAGAAAAAGACTCTAGCTAAGAAGAAAACGGCTAAGAAAGCCACAACTGGGGAAACGCCAGCGGAATAACCTATGGCTCAACCCATTAAGCTGGGAAAAGGCTTAGCTCTCACGGTGCTAAGCCTTTTTTGTCTGGCAGCAGCAATATTTTATTACATAAAAGGACGAAGCCCCCCTTCGATCGAAAGCGACATTTTGCGTCTGGGTAAAAATTTTCGCGTCAGTGCCGATTTTCTTCCCACGGATTCTGTTATCGTCAGCGACACACTTTTTGAAGAAGAATTCCCAGCGCGCAACCTTGCAGCCGACATTCTGGAGGCGGGAGCCAATCTCATATTCTTAACCAGCACCAACCTTACGCCGCAAACCGAAATTGAATGGCTTCAAAAGAACGGCTTGGGAACCGTCCCTGAAAACAGATTATCGTTTATTCCCGTTTCTCATGATAGTTATTGGGTGAGGGACTTTGGCGGACAATTCATTTTTTCCAAGTTTCCCGAGACGCCGCGCGCGCTCAAAATCGTAGATTTTCCGTTTAGAGACGAATCGTACCTGAACGACACCGTTCCCTACCAAATCGGTCTCTTCCTCAAGTTAGGCGTCGAGCATATCCCGCTTACTTTAGAAGGCGGTAATTTTATCTTTGACGGCAGTACCTGCTTCCTTACCGACGAATCCGTCTTTTCGAAGGACCTCACAGAGTCGGAGAGAGAAGAGCTCCCCGGCAAGATAAATTCTTATCTCAAAGAATTCTTAGGGTGCAATAATGTCGTCATCGTCGACAAGGCGCCCTACAATCACATCGACATGTGGGCCAAGCCCGTTGGGAAAGGCATCGTTCTCGTCAATTCCATCGACAAGCAAGCTTTGCAGGAATTGGAAAAGCAAGAGCCGCGTCAATATCCGAAGATTAAGGAAATGCAGCAGAGCCTAGACCGCGCAGCTGCGATCCTCGCGCAACACACGAAGGTCGAGCGCGTCCCAATGCCGATTCCCAATTCCTCCATTTTTCCCTCTTACACAAACTCAACCCTTGTCAACGGTGTCGCCCTGGTGCCACGATACAAGTCGACGGGCACGCTCGAGGACTATGTGGATGCAGCCCACTTTGCCCGGTACGAGGCGGAAGTCGAAAAAGCGTACCAAAAGCATGGATATAAGGTTAAATTTCTCAACGCCGACCACCTCATCACCAACGGCGGTGCGATCCATTGCGTCACCGTAGACATCCCCAAAAATTAGGCGGCTCAGGAGGCTGGAACCTCATTATTTTCTTGAACTTTGTCCCATGACCATATAGAAAAAATGCTTTTATCTGAGGGAATATGCCATGGGACCGATAACCACCTTTATCAACCATCATTACAGACATTTTAACGCTGCAGTCCTGAAAGATGCCGCAGCTGCCTATAAGAAACATGTCGAGAGCGGCAATAAGATGTTGGTGACTTTGGCTGGTGCCATGAGTACCGCCGAGCTAGGCCTTTCTCTTGCCGAGATGATACGACAAGACAAAATTCATGCAATCAGTTGCACAGGCGCCAATCTCGAGGAAGATCTGTACAATCTCGTTGCGCACAATTTTTACGAACGCATTCCCAACTACAGATCGCTGACGGAACAAGAAGAGATGGCATTGTTGGAACGCCACCTCAACCGTGTCACCGACACCTGCATTCCCGAAGAAGAAGCCATCCGCCGTCTAGAACATGCGATCATGAAAAAGTGGCTGCAGGCGGGCGAAGGAAATAAGAGCTACTTTCCGCATGAATTCTTGTATCAGATCCTAAGAGACGGTTCTCTGAAAAGCCAATTCCAGATCGATCCCAAGAACTCCTGGCTTGTTGCGGCGTGCGAAAAAAATCTTCCAATCTTCGTTCCCGGTTGGGAAGACTCAACGACCGGAAACATATTTGCCGCTCGCGTTCTCGAGGGCAAAGTGAAAAAATCCGTGCTCAAAACAGGCATCGACTACATGATGGAACTTGCCACTTGGTATCAAGAGTACTGCGGCTCGAAAGGCATCGGATTCTTCCAAGTCGGGGGTGGCATCGCAGGAGATTTCCCTATTTGCGTCGTCCCTATGTTGGAGCAAGACCTCGAAAAATCGACGCCGAAGTGGAACTACTTCTGCCAGATTAGCGACTCAACGACAAGCTACGGGTCATACTCGGGCGCTACGCCGAGTGAGAAGATCACTTGGGGTAAGCTCGATATCACAACGCCCAAGTTCATCGTCGAATCAGACGCGTCCATTGTTGCGCCTCTCATTTTCGGCTATGTCTTAGGATGGTAACAATCTAGAATAACGCTTAACAATCAATTGCTTATAGAAAAAAAATTTAAGTTTTTTGGTGCAGCGACCGATAAAGTCCCTGCACCATTTTTTTGGGAGTTCTTCGATGGGAAAAAACTCTTTATTTTTTGCCTCTTTGCTCTTAGCGATCAGCTGCAAACAAGTAGATGAAGGCGGCAGTCAACGAAACGGAGCACAGGGTTCCAACGTAAAATCCGGCGAAACACCTACCGGCGGCAATCCCGGCACTCAGCCAGGCACCACGACAGGACAACCGAATACCACGGGCACCCCGCCAGGCGATACAACCAACACCAATACTGGCGACGTATCCACAAATACGGATGGTGACATATTAGGAAATGACAACACCGGCGCCAATACGGCAGGTCAATGCGGCGGCGCGGTGGCATCACTGACATGCTCAGGCAACTCTCTCCAGGTGTGTATGAGCACGGGCGGCGGCAAATCAACTCAGGGCATTGGCGTAAGTTCGTGTCCTCCAGACGGTCTTACCTTTTCTTGTGCGGCGATGGGGAGTTCTTATGCCGTTAAAATCAGTTACAGCTCGGGCGGAAGTTCCTCCAGCCAAAGCATCGGCGGCTTTGCTTCTTCGTCGGCTTGCGAAACAGTGAAGAGCAAATTGGAAGCAGACTATTCTGCGCTTTAATACATTATCCCCGCACTTTCCGTGCGGGGCTTCTTCGTCCCCCGCTCCGTTCCGTTATGCCGACATCCGCCAAAATCACGTATCGCAATATTTTTTATCACATCTTGATACGTTTCCTAGGAACTGCTAAAGTTGCCTAGAATATCGTGTTGCTCTAATGCTCAGACATGATATCGTTTGTGTAGCACCATCAAATTCCGAGAGAAGGAGTCTTGTATGACTAAAATACTCAGCCGAGTATTGTTCGCAACAACGCTACTAGCGTCGCTTGGCCTAAGTCTATTCTTCAATAAGCAAGCACGCGCTCAAGAAGACGAGCAGAGCGGCGAATTGCGTCAACGGGTAAAACATTGCGGTCCCGATGTCCAGTGCGTGGGTTCTGCTCTGGTCGATGCCATCTTGTACGGTCTGAATTCGACAAATAAGGATGTGGAGAAAGCAAGGGTTTCCTACTTTGCCGGCGATACCTGCAATGAACTCGTCATGGTAACAGACGGACACGACGGTGAAAACATAGTGCAGTACTGCACCGAAAAAACGGCAAATCTTGGTGATAAGCAGATAAAAACATTTAAGGTTAACAACTCTCCTTGTTATGTGCTCGATCCCGGCCTCATGACCACGGGACCGTTAGGTCAAAGAGCTAAATCTCTTTGCACAACGATGGCCATAGAACTTTCGCCAGGTGCAACGCCCACATATTTGTTTGAAAACGCAACCTGCAAAAGAGGAATGAAGGGAATGCTCGGATCTCCTGGGGAGTTATCATTAGAAGAGTATTGCGCTGCCAAAGATGCGCCCGCCCTAGGAGAAATTAAGGGGATTATTTTGAATGGCCATTGCACAGAAGTAAGCCCCGGAACGATCAAAGACATCTGTCTCCAGTTCGCGAACTAAAAGGAAGGAGAAAAGACATATGAGAAAATTTCTACTTCTGTTATTTCCAACCGCAATTGTCGTCGCCATTGCCTGTAAAGCAAGAACGAGCCAAACCAAATCCGACGAAGCTGCCGACCACCGGCCCGACATAAGCGAAATAATCGTTCAATGCGGGTCGGATGTTCAGTGCCTCGGCTTAGCGATCGCTGATGTGCTGACTTACCAAATGGGAACAAAAAACTTGAATGTTGAGGGACTCAAACTCGCAGCTTTCGAAGACACCAGCTGCAAAAAAGCTGCTTTTGTTTTGAAGGGCCATGAAGGACCGAACTTCGAGAGATATTGCTTTTTAAAAACAGCCGGTCTTGGCAATGTCAACGTCCAAAGCTTTAAGTATGGCGAAACCTGCCAGGTTCGCAATGCGATGCAACCGATAGCATTGTGCGGAACCATGGCGGCGGAGGTTAGGAAGGGCGAAGCACCCGTCGAGCTTCATTGGACCAAAGCTTGCGACAAGATCGCAGGATTTATCGGGCACCGAGGATTCATGACGGTAGCGGAATACTGCAAAACAAAAGGAGCATCCGTCGTTGGGACAGTCGAGGCGGTTAAAATTGGAGCCGAGTGTCTCAAAATCGAGAATACGCCTTTCGTCGACGCGTGTTTGCAATTTGCAATCTGAAACTTCCCAATAAAAAAAATCCTGCGTTTTGCCGCAGGATTTGTAACTATGGTCTCACACAGATATTGAATACTAATACAGTGGCTTTGACTTGGGCAGCGAAGTGTCCTATACCTAAGCTCCCAGCGTACGCATAAGTACTGAGGTCAGCCCGGGTGGTACTCGACCAAACACTCCCCCCATTGCCCAAGGCAAGAGTATCGAAGTCTCTCATATCCCATATTCCGTCAATGCTCGCCTGCATCTGTTCTTTTTGTGTTGGCATTCGCCAGTCGGTATACCCACCATAAGTGGAATCGAAACACTCAGAGACAGCATCCTCCCATATCACGGTGGTGTACGTTCTAGGGCTCCACATCAAATTGGTGATAAGGTCGGTAAATATACATTCCTCACTTCCGTCGCAAAGATTATTGCCTGCGGTACCGCCGCCGGCTCCGTCATCGTGCGCGTTAACCATATCCCAATTTTCGCCAGTGGCTACGTCCCAGCCTCCGACAACGTCTGGTGGTAGTTCGGTAGTACTTACATTATTGTAGTCGTCAATGGTGTCATAAATGTCTCCGCCAACCACTCCCCCGGTGCCTGTGGAACGGTCGTAAAGCGAGAGGTTTGCCGTACTCTTATAGAAGGCCAATTTACCGACGACGCCGCCGATAGTATGGCCCTTACGAATGTCCCATGCTGTGTAAGCACCTGTGTTCGCGGCCTTATAGGTAGCAGACGAGTTACAATAGGTTTGACCGTCAGACGAACACGCAACGCCTGCTGTACCCGTGGTGCCAAATATATTGATGCCCGTTTTGATGTTTTCAGCAGCAGCGAGGTCAGAATCCCCTGTAAATGTGTGCCGGGTAGCCGTTGAATCCCACCACTCGAAGGAGTTGTCGCCGTCCTTTAGTTTTGTGTTAAAGGTTGCCGCTGTAAGGTCCGGTGTAACCGACGCATCAGAAATCAAAGCCGCGGAACCCGCCACGCCTGCTATGGTCACGCCCGACTTAATATTTGCCGCGATCACATTCGTCATGTTGGCAGCTTTAAAGGATGCAACAGCTACGCATCCTGTGGCTGCATCCGACGAACAGTTACTATGCGATTCTTGGGTCACGTTACCAGCGACTCCGCCAATCGTGATGCCCGTCTTGATATTGCCAGCGATGACGTTGGTCATGTTTGCTGATTTATAGCCTGAGACCGCCAAGCAGCCGGTGGCACCGTCAGACGAACAGTTGCTATGCGATTCCTGAGTGACACTGCCCGCAATCCCTGCAATCGTGACTCCGGATTTAATATTGCCGGCAATGGCAACGGCCATGTCTGCCGATTTGTAGCCCGAAACGGTGACGCAACCTGTCGCGCCGTCGGACGAACAGTTACTATGCGATTCCTGAGTCACACTGCCCGCCACCCCCGCTATGGTCGCGCCGGTTTTGATGTTGCCGGCAATGACGTTGGTCATGTTGGCCGACTGATAACCAGAAACGGTGACGCAACCTGTCGCGCCGTCAGATGAACAGTTGCTGTGCGATTCTTGAGTAACGCTACCCGCAACACCGGCTATAGTTACTCCGGACTTAATGTTGCCGGCAACAGCGCTGGCCATGTCCGCTGCTTTATAGGCAGTGACGGTGACGCAACCTATTGCTCCGTCAGATGAGCAGTTGCTGTGCGATTCTTGGACCGCGCTACCTGCAATACCCGCGATTGTGACGCCAGTTTTAATGTTGGCTGCAACAGCAGCGGACATATCCGCCGCCTTATAGGTCGCAACGGCGATGCAACCGGTGGCACCGTCGGATGAACAGTTACTGTGCGATTCTTGGGTGAGGCTACCCGCAGCTCCCGCTATAGTCACTCCAGACTTGATATTTCCAGCAACGGCGCTTGCCATGTCGGCTGCTTTATAAGCAGCTACCGTCACGCACCCCGTCGCGCCGTCTGATGAACAGTTACTATGCGATTCTTGAGTGACGCTACCAGCCACTCCAGCAATCGTCGCACCGGACTTGATATTGCCGGCAAGGACGTTTGCCATGTCAGCAGATTTATACCCTGCAACTGTCACGCATCCAACAGCCGCATCGACCGCGCAGTCGCTGTGTGATTCTTGGGTGACGCTACCAGTAACCCCGGCGATGGTTATTCCTGATTTGATATTGCCGGCGACAACGTTACCCATGTCAGCTGACTTATAACCCGCAACAGCGATGCAACCTACTGCAGCGTCTGCCGCACAGTTGCTATGCGCCTCTTGCACAACGTTGCCGGCAACGCCAGCAATGGTTACGCTTGACTTAATGTTACCTGCGAGAACGTTCGCCATATCGGCGGACTTATAACCAGCTACCGTGACGCAACCGACGGCAGCATCAGCGCTACAATCGCTATGGGATTCCTGGATGACGTTACCGGCCACGCCAGCGATAGTGACACCCGTCTTAATATTGCCGGCTACGACGTTTGCCATATCGGCCGCTTTATACCCAGCCACGGTCACACAGCCCACGTCAGCATCCGCCGAACAGTCACTGTGCGATTCTTCGGTCACGATACCCGCAACACCCGCGATAGTGACTCCGGATTTGATATTGCCGGCAATAACACTTGCCATATTTGCAGCCTTATAATCAGCCACGGTAACGCAACCCACCGCAGCGTCGGCCGCACAGTCGCTATGGACCTCGACGTCTGCCGTACCTGCGACTCCAAAAACATCAACAGAATCAACTATATTAGCGGCCGCGATGTCGGCGTCGCCGTTACCTGTGTACCGGACACCCGCTGAGTCGAAGTATTCAAACTGAGTAGCAGATTTTATCTTCGCGTTGAAGGTTGAGTTATCGAGATCGTCCACAATTGCGCTGGCATTTGTTAAAGGATAAGTAGCGGATGGATAATCCCCTGCTACGCCGGCAATTGTAACGCCCGACTTAATTTTGCCTGCCGTGACATTGTTCATATCCGCAGCTTTAAACCCGGCTACGGCTACGCAGCCAACCGCGGCGTCGGCCACGCAGTCGCTGTGCGCTTCTTGAGCCACGTTACCTGCAACACCTGCGATTGTAACGCCGGTTTTAATATTGCCCGCTAGAACGTTACCCATGTCAGCGGCCTTGTAGCCGGTTACGGTCACGCATCCCACGGCAGCATCGGCCGAACAATCGCTATGTCCTTCTTGTACAATGTTACCTGCAACACCAGCGATGGTAACACCTGTTTTAATATTACCTACGAGCACGTTGGTCATGTCCGCTGCTTTGTAACCCACAACTGTGACGCAACCCACAGCGGCATCCGTAGAACAGTCGCTATGCGATTCTTGTGTGATGTTACCGGCCACGCCGGCAATCGTAACACCCGTCTTGATGTTGCCAGCCAGCACGTTTGCCATGTCGGCAGCTTTGTAACCAGCTACAGTGACACAACCAACTGCGGCGTCGGACGAACAATCGTTGTGAGCTTCAAGGTCCGCCGTGCCAGCCGTCCCGAAGATATCGACCGAATCGACAACATTGTCGGCAACGATATCTGCATCGCCGTTATCAGTATAACGAGCGCCCGCAGAGTCGAAATATTCAAATTGCGTAGCAGATTTTACTTTCGCATTGAAAGTCGTGCTATCAAGATCGTCCACGATAGCACTAGCGTTGGTCAACGGATAGGTCGCTGAAGGATAATCACCCGCGACACCTGCGATCGTAACTCCAGATTTTATTTTTCCAACCGTTACATTATTCATATCCGCAGCCTTAAACCCGGCTACGGTGACGCAACCCACTGCTCCGTCTGAGGAACAATCGCTGTGTGCTTCTTGCGCAACGTTACCCGAAACCCCGGCGATCGTCACGCCAGTTTTGATATTGCCCGCGAGGACATTCGCCATGTCTGCCGATTTATAACCCACAACAGTAACACAACCTACGGCAGCGTCAGCGCTACAGTCGCTATGAGATTCTACAGTTACGTTACCCGCAACACCGGCGATCGTAACACCCGTCTTAATGTTAGCAGCCAAAACGTTCGCCATATCCGCTGCTTTGTACCCTGCAACCGTCACGCAACCAACAGCCGCGTCCGCGGAACAGTTGCTATGCGATTCTTGTGTGACGTTACCGGCGACACCGGCGATCGTCACACCATTTTTAATATTGCCAGCTAAGACGTTTGCCATGTCGGCGGCCTTATAACCCGCAACGGTGACGCAACCTACGGCGCCGTCCGAAGAACAATCGCTGTGCGTTTCAAGGTCTGCCGTACCTACGGCACCAAAGATATCGATCGAATCGGTGATATTAGCCGCAACGATGTCGGCATCGCCGCTATCCGTGTACCGACCACCAGCTGAGTCGAAGTATTCAAACTGAGTTGCTGACTTAACCTTCGCATCGAAAGTAGTGCTATCAAGATCAGCCACGATCGCGCTAGCATTGGTCAACGGATAAGTTGCTGACGGATAGTCACCGGCTACGCCTGCTATCGTGACACCTGATTTAATTTTACCAACCGTTACGTTGGTCATATCTGCAGCCTTAAACCCGGCAACGGTGACGCAACCGACTGCAGCGTCAGCGGCGCAGTCGCTGTGTATCTCCTGAGTAACGTTACCGGCAACACCGGCTATGGTAACTCCGGTCTTGATATTTCCCGCGAGAACATTCGCCATATCGGCTGATTTGTAACCAGCAACAGTGACGCAACCAACAGCCGCGTCAACACTACAATCGCTATGAGATTCCACGGTCACGCTACCCGCAACACCGGCGATGGTAACTCCAGTTTTGATGTTGCCAACCAACACGTTCGCCATATCGGCCGCTTTATAACCAGCCACGGTGACGCAACCTACGGAACCGTCGGCTGAACAGTCGCCATGTGTCTCTTCAACGACGTTACCAGCAATAGCTGCGATCGTTACGCCTGTTTTAATATTGCCAGCAAAGACGTTTGCCATGTCGGCGGCTTTATAACCTACAACGGTGACGCAACCTACGGCGCCGTCCGAAGAACAATCGCTATGCGTTTCAAGATCTGCCGTACCTACGGCACCAAAGATATCGATCGAATCGGTGATATTAGCCGCAACGATGTCGGCATCGCCGCTATCCGTGTACCGACCACCAGCCGAGTCGAAGTATTCAAACTGAGTTGCTGATTTGATCTTCGCATCGAAAGTGGTGCTATCCAGATCGTCTACGATCGCGCTAGCATTGGTCAACGGATAGGTTGCTGACGGATAGTCACCCGCCACGCCTGCTATCGTGACACCTGATTTAATTTTGCCAACTGTTACGTTGGTCATATCTGCAGCCTTAAACCCAGCAACGGTGACGCAACCGACTGCAGCGTCAGCCGCACAATCGCTATGTGTCTCTTCGGCAACGTTACCGGCGACACCGGCTATGGTAACGCCGGTTTTGATATTTCCCGCGAGAACATTCGCCATGTCGGCTGATTTGTAACCAGCAACGGTGACGCAACCAACAGCAGCGTCAACACTACAATCGCTATGAGATTCTACGGTCACGTTACCCGCAACACCGGCGATGGTAACTCCGGTTTTGACGTTGCCAACCAACACGTTCGCCATATCGGCCGCTTTATAACCAGCCACGGTGACGCAACCTACGGAACCGTCTGCTGAACAGTCGCTATGTGTCTCTTCAACGCCGTTACCAGCAACAGCTGCGATCGTTACACCTGTTTTAATATTACCAGCCAAGACGTTTGCCATGTCGGCGGCCTTATAACCCGCAACGGTGATGCAACCTACGGCGCCGTCCGAAGAACAATCGCTATGCGTTTCAAGATCTGCCGCACCTACGGCACCGAAGATATCGATCGAATCGGCGATTTTAGCCGCAACGATGTCGGCATCGCCGCTATCCGTGTACCGGGCACCAGCCGAGTCGAAGTATTCAAACTGAGTTGCTGATTTAACCTTCGCATCGAAAGTCGCGCTATCAAGGTCGTCTACGATCGCGCTAGCATTGGTCAACGGATAAGTTGCTGACGGATAGTCACCTGCTACGCCTGCGATAGTCACACCCGATTTGATTTTACCAACTGTTACGTTGGTCATATCTGCAGCCTTAAACCCAGCTACAGTGACGCAACCTACAGCTCCGTCAGCCACACAGTCGCTATGTGTCTCTTGGGTGACGTTACCGGCGACACCTGCTATGGTAACGCCGGTCTTGATATTTCCCGCGAGAACATTCGTCATGTCGGCTGATTTGTAGCCAGCAACGGTGACGCAACCTACAGCCGCGTCAGCGCTACAATCGCTATGAGATTCTACGGTCACGTTACCTGCAACACCGGCGATGGTAACTCCGGTTTTGATGTTGCCTACTAACACGTTCGCCATGTCGGCTGATTTGTACCCAGCCACGGTGACGCAACCTACAGAACCGTCCGCTGAACAGTCGCTATGTGTCTCTTGAACGACGTTACCAGCAACAGCTGCGATCGTTACGCCTATTTTAATATTACCAGCCAAGACGTTCGCCATGTCGGCTGCTTTATAACCCGCCACGGTGACGCAACCTACGGCGCCGTCCGAAGAACAATCGCTATGCGTTTCAAGATCTGCCGTACCTACGGTGCCGAAGATGTCGATGGAATCAGAAATATTAGCCGCAACGATGTCGGCATCGCCGCTATCCGTGTACCGGGCACCAGCAGAGTCGAAGTATTCAAACTGAGTTGCTGACTTAACCTTCGCATCAAAAGTGGTGCTATCAAGATCAGCCACGATTGCACTTGCGTTGGTCAAGGGATAGGTTGCTGACGGATAGTCACCTGTCACGCCCGCGATGGTAACGCCGGACTTGATTTGGCCGGCTGTTACATTAGTCATGTCCACAGCTTTATAGCCAGAAACGGTGACGCACCCGACTGCAGCGTCAGCTGCACAGTCGCTATGTGTCTCTTCGGCAACGTTACCGGCAACACCGGCAATGGTAACGCCGTTTTTGATGTTGCCAACCAATACGTTCACCATGTCCGCTGATTTATAGCCAGCAACTGTGACACAACCTACGGCGGCGTCCGAGCTACAATCGCTATGAGATTCTACTGTTATGTTACCCGCAACACCGGCTATGGTGACTCCGGTTTTGATGTTGCCAACCAACACGTTCGCCATGTCGGCAGCCTTGTAACCCGCCACAGTGATGCAGCCCAGGGAGCCGTCTGCTGAACAGTCGCTATGTGTCTCTTCAACGACGTTGCCAGCAACCCCGGCGATCGTTATGCCCGTCTTAATATTACCTGCCAAGACATTTGCCATGTCGGCTGCTTTATAACCCGCAACGGTGACGCAACCTACGGCACCGTCCGAAGAGCAATCGCTATGCGTTTCAAGATCCGCCGTACCTACGGCACCAAAGATGTCGATTGAATCAGAAATATTTGCCGCAACGATGTCGGCATCGCCACTGTCTGCGTATCGGGCACCAGCAGAGTCGAAGTATTCAAACTGAGTTGCTGACTTAACTTTGGCATCGAAAGAAGCGCTATCAAGATCAGCCACGATCGCACTTGAATTGGTCAATAGATAGGTTGCTGACGGATAGTCACCTGCCACGCCCGCTAAGGTAACGCCGGACTTGATTTGGCCGGCTGTTACATTGGTCATATCCACCGCTTTATAGCCTGCAACGGTGACGCACCCGACTGCAGCGTCAGCCGCACAATCGCTATGGGACTCTTCGAGAACGTTACCGGCAACGGCGGCAATGGTAACGCCAGTTTTAAGGTTACCGGCCAAGACGTTCGCCATGTCCGCTGATTTATAACTTGCAACGGTGACACACCCTACGGCAGCGTCAGCGCTACAATCGCTATGTGATTCTACTGCCAAGTTACCAGCAACACCGGCGATGGTAACTCCCGGGTTGATGTTGCCAGCTAACACGTTCGCCATGTCAGCCGACTTGTAGCCACCTACCGTCACGCAGCCTACCGCGCCATCTGCCGAACAATCACTATGCGATTCGAGTTGAGCGGTTCCTGTTGTACCAAAGATATCGACTGAATCTGCAACATTTGAGGCGGTAATGTCCGCATCACCATTATCGGCATAGCGAACACCTGCCGAGTCAAAATATTCAAACTGCGTCGCCGATTTCATCTTCGCGTTTAATGTAGTACTACTCAAATCAGCAATAATCGCACTCGCCCCTGCCAGAGGATAAGTTGCCGACGGATAATTACCCGCAATACCTGCGATAGTATTACCGGACTTAATATTGCCCGCTGTAATATTGGTCATGTCGACGGCTTTATAGGCTGCTATCGCTACACAATCCACTGCGCCGTCCGCCGCACAGGCTATGTGGGTTTCCGTTGCCGCCGAACCCGTAACGCCGAATATCTCGACACCGGCTCCTACAGAAGTTGCAACAAGATTTGCATCACCCTGCGACCCAAAACGCGTACCTGCTGAATCCCAATATTCAAAAGAAGAGGAACTTGCGAGTTGGGTATTTAATGTACCATTGCCGAGGTCAGCAATGTTGGTGTCCGAACCGGAGAGCGGATATTCGGCGGAAGGATAAGCGCCTTCAACACCGGCAACAGAGACGCCCTTCTTTATGTTGCCCGGAGAGACCGTGGACATGTCAGCTGCCACAAATTCTTCCGTCGACAAGCAACCTACCTGGCCGTTTTCGGTACAAGGTTCTTTGAGCTCGGACAATTTGCAGTCCTTTGTCCCTTCCTTGACTTCGCCTTCTCCAGAGACGAACTTTTGGGGCGCACAAATTTTCGATGCATCCCCTGCAAAATGTGGGTACCGATTCTTCAGAGATTTGACGTAACCAAATTTTGAATCGTCAAGTTTCGAATCTTTGTCCTTTTTGTCAAGCTCGCTCATCAATACTTTGACTTTATCGTCGTCTGTGTCTGGCATAATAAAGGTTGCTTCCGTATCCGAGATGACGGCCGGACGGATCTCTTGACCGTTCATCACGATCTTCATAGTTTTTCGAAAATATTTACCCTTGAGAGTTACGGTTTGTCCGGGCAAAGCTTGCTCGGGTTCAATGCTTTCTATGATATATGGCTCTGCCATAGAGGCATGCTGTTCCATCTGCACGTCGGCGTCACAACCCACGACGGCAAAAAACGTCACCGCAGTGAGTATAAGTCTATATGCCAGAGCCAATGACATAAAAAACCTAGAGAAGTTCTTCTTGTCCTTCGTCTCATTTATTGAAAACCTTAATTGATATAAAAATATCTAATAATAACTATATATTAAACTGATAATGGTTGGGGTCGTCAGTGCTTCGAAGCGGGGAATTCGCGAAAGGAGATAATTAAATGAGCCAAAACCGATACTTGACATTTCAAGACCTTGGATTTTCCGATTTTGATTCCGACGCCTTCAAACTCCAAAACACCTAGCCTTTGCAAGTATTTAATTTCATTAAGCATGTTAAAGAAAATTAAGGTTTTCAACAGAAGGGACGAAGGACAAGAAGAACTTCTCTAGGTTTTTTATGTCATTGGCTCTGGCATATAGACTTATCCTCGCTGCAGCGATCTCTATCGCCATTGTGAGCTGCGATGCCGACGTTCAAATGGAAAAAACGGCCTCCGTTGAACATCCCTATACAATAGACAGCATTGAACCAGCCCAGGCGATGCCAGGGCAAAAAGTTACTTTAAAAGGACAATATTTCCGCGCAAACATGACCGTTTTGATCGACGGCCAAGAAATCAAACCAACCGTGCTTTCCGAGACCGAAGCTACCTTCATTATGCCAGACACGGACGGTGATAAAGTTAAGGTTTTGATGAGCGAAGAAGACAAGATCGATAAAGATATCGAAATTGACGACTCAAAATTTGTGTCGGTCAAATCGTTAAAGAACCAGTATCCTTTTTTCGAAGGCGATGCCTCCACCGTTTGCGCTCCACAAAAGTTTGTTTCAGCGTCCGAAGAGTTGGTTGTGGGGACGAAAGACTGCGGAAATGGAAGCGGAGGTTCTCAGGAGAGCGCGCAGCCGGAATGCACGGAAAGCGGCGAGATCGGTTGCATAACCACAGAGGCATTTGCCGCCGCTGACGTTTCTAATCTTTCTTCCGAAAACATAAGAAGCGGCGTTACCATCGCCGGCGTCCTGGGCGCCTACCCGTCTCTCGAACATCCGTTATCTGATGCCGACGCCTCTACAGCTGACTTGGGCAATACCACCTTGAATAATCAATTGGCAAGCGCCGCAAATTTTGAATATTGGGATTCAACCGGAGCTCGTTTCGTAGCCCAAGGTGACATTGATCTTGCTTCGTCATCCCTACTTACGGGAACAACCGTTTTTGGAGTAACAGGGTCTGCAACTGCGGAATCACATGTAGACTGCACTGCTGACGGAACCGTTGCATGCGTGACCGTGGCAGCCTTTAAGGCGGCTGACATGGCCAACGTTACCGCCGGAAAAATAAAATCTGGCGTGACAATAGCGAGCGTCACAGGCGACTATCCTTCCGCTACATATCCGCTTACCAACGCGAGCGCTATCGTGGACGACCTCGATAGCCCGTCGTTTAACGCCAAAATGAAATCCGCAACTCAGTTCGAATATTTCGATTCTGCTGGTTCTAAATATACAGGTAACGGCGACGCGGACATTGCCGCCGCCAATATAGCAGACGCAATTGTTTTACTTGGCACCGCCGGTACGGCGCAACTTGAAACACATAGCGATTGTGCCGCCGACGCTGCCGTAGGTTGCGTTGCGGTTGCCGCCTACAAATCAGCGGATATGGCCAATGTGTTAGCTGGTAACATCAAGACCGGCGTCACCATCGCAGGAGTTGCCGGTAACGTTATAGGCGAATCCCATAGCGATTGTTCTTCAGACGGTGCTGTAGGTTGCGTCTCCGTTGCAGGTTACAAAGCGGCAGATATGGCCAACGTTCTTGCCGGTAACATCAAATCAGGTGTGACGATAGCCGGTGTGGCCGGTAGCGTCACTCAAGAATCACATAGCGATTGTGCGGCAGACGGTGCTGTAGGTTGTGTTGCCGTTGCCGGATTTAAAGCGGCCGACATGACCAACGTCACAGCCGGAACAATTAAATCAGGCGTCACCATCGCAGCTGTGGCCGGTGACTATCCGTCAGCAACTTATCCTTTAACTGGCGCTAGCGCGATCGTCGCGGACCTTGACAGCACCACGTTCAATGCAAAGATGAAATCAGCGACTCAGTTTGAATACTTTGACTCAGAAGGTACTCGCTACACAGGTAACGGCGATGCCGACATCGTCGCCGCTAATGTTGCGGATTCCATAGACGTCTTTGGTACAACCGGTAGCGCAGAACTTGAAGCTCATAGCGATTGCGCTGCGGATGCTGCCGTAGGTTGCGTTGCTGTAGCTGGCTACAAATCAGCGGATATGGCCAATGTGCTTGCAGGAAATATCAAAACTGGCGTTACGATCGCGGGCGTCGCGGGTAGCGTAGTACAAGAGACACATAGCGATTGTGCCGCCGACGCTGCCGTAGGTTGCGTTGCGGTTGCCGCCTACAAATCAGCGGATATGGCCAATGTGCTTGCAGGTAACATCAAGACCGGCGTCACCATCGCAGGAGTTGCGGGTAACGTTATAGGTGAATCCCATAGCGATTGCTCTTCAGACGGAGCTGTAGGTTGCGTCTCCGTTGCAGGGTATAAAGCTGCGGATATGGCCAACGTTCTTGCCGGTAACATCAAATCAGGTGTAACGATAGCCGGCGTTGCCGGTAGCGTCACTCAAGAGTCACATAGTGATTGTGCTACAGACGGAGCTGTAGGTTGCGTTGCCGTTGCCGGATTTAAAGCGGCCGACATGACCAACGTCACTGCCGGCACAATTAAATCAGGCGTCACCATCGCAGCTGTGGCCGGTGACTATCCGTCGGCAACTTATCCTTTAACTGGCGCTAGCGCGATCGTCGCGGACCTTGACAGCACCGCGTTCAATGCAAAGATGAAATCAGCGACTCAGTTTGAATACTTTGACTCAGAAGGTACTCGCTACACAGGTAACGGCGATGCCGACATCGTCGCCGCTAATGTTGCGGATTCCATAGACGTCTTTGGTACAACCGGTAGCGCAGAACTTGAAGCTCATAGCGATTGCGCTGCGGATGCTGCCGTAGGTTGCGTTGCTGTAGCTGGCTACAAATCAGCGGATATGGCCAACGTGCTTGCAGGTAATATCAAAACTGGTGTTACGATCGCTGGTGTAGCTGGTAACGTGGTGCAAGAGACACATAGCGATTGCGCTGCCGATGCGGCCGTGGGTTGCGTTGCTGTTGCCGGTTACAAATCAGCGGATATGGCAAATGTGCTTGCAGGGAACATTAAGACCGGCGTCACCATCGCAGGAGTTGCCGGTAACGTTATCGGCGAATCACATAGCGACTGCTCTTCAGACGGTGCTGTAGGTTGTGTCTCCGTTGCAGGTTATAAAGCTGCAGATATGGCAAGCGTTCTCGCCGGTAACATCAAATCAGGTGTAACGATAGCCGGCGTTGCCGGTAGCGTTACTCAAGAATCACATAGCGATTGTGCGGCAGACGGCGCTGTAGGTTGTGTTGCCGTCGCCGGATTTAAAGCCGCCGACATGACCAACGTCACTGCCGGCACAATTAAATCAGGCGTCACCATCGCAGCTGTTGCCGGTGACTATCCGTCAGCAACTTATCCTTTAACTGGCGCTAGCGCGATCGTCGCGGACCTTGACAGCACCACGTTCAACGCAAAAATGAAATCAGCGACTCAGTTTGAATATTTTGACTCAGAAGGTGCTCGATACACAGGTAACGGCGATGCCGACATCGTCGCCGCTAATGTTGCGGATTCCATAGACGTCTTTGGTACAACCGGTAGCGCAGAACTTGAAGCTCATAGCGACTGCGCCGCTGATGCTGCCGTAGGTTGCGTTGCGGTTGCCGGCTATAAATCAGCGGATATGGCCAATGTGCTTGCAGGTAATATCAAAACTGGCGTTACGATCGCGGGCGTCGCGGGTAGCGTAGTGCAAGAGACACATAGCGATTGTGCCGCCGACGCTGCCGTAGGTTGCGTTGCGGTTGCCGCCTACAAATCAGCGGATATGGCCAATGTGTTAGCGGGTAACATCAAGACCGGCGTCACTATTGCAGGAGTTGCCGGTAACGTTATTGGTGAATCCCATAGCGATTGTTCTTCAGACGGCGCTGTAGGTTGCGTCTCCGTTGCAGGTTACAAAGCGGCAGATATGGCCAACGTTCTTGCCGGTAACATCAAATCAGGTGTGACGATAGCCGGCGTTGCCGGTAGCGTCACTCAAGAGTCACATAGTGATTGTGCGGCAGACGGTGCTGTAGGTTGCGTTGCCGTTGCCGGATTTAAAGCGGCCGACATGACCAACGTCACAGCCGGAACAATTAAATCAGGCGTCACCATCGCAGCTGTGGCCGGTGACTATCCGTCAGCAACTTATCCTTTAACTGGCGCTAGCGCGATCGTCGCGGACCTTGACAGCACCACGTTCAATGCAAAGATGAAATCAGCGACTCAGTTTGAATACTTTGACTCAGAAGGTACTCGCTACACAGGTAACGGCGATGCCGACATCGTCGCCGCTAATGTTGCGGATTCCATAGACGTCTTTGGTACAACCGGTAGCGCAGAACTTGAAGCTCATAGCGATTGCGCTGCGGATGCTGCCGTAGGTTGCGTTGCTGTAGCTGGCTATAAAGCGGCGGACATGGCAAATGTTGTTACGGGCAACATCAAGACCGGAGTGACGATCGCCGGCGTCGCGGGTAGCGTAGTGCAAGAGACACATAGCGACTGCGCTGCCGATGCGGCCGTAGGTTGCGTTGCGGTTGCCGCCTACAAATCAGCGGATATGGCCAATGTGTTAGCGGGTAACATCAAGACCGGCGTAACTATTGCAGGAGTTGCCGGTAACGTTATTGGTGAATCCCATAGCGATTGTTCTTCAGACGGAGCTGTAGGTTGCGTCTCCGTTGCAGGTTACAAAGCGGCAGATATGGCCAACGTTCTTGCCGGTAACATCAAATCAGGTGTGACGATAGCCGGCGTTGCCGGGAGCGTCACTCAAGAATCACATAGCGATTGTGCGGCAGACGGCGCTGTAGGTTGTGTTGCCGTCGCCGGATTTAAAGCCGCCGACATGACCAACGTCACTGCCGGCACAATTAAATCAGGCGTCACCATCGCAGCTGTTGCCGGTGACTATCCGTCAGCAACTTATCCTTTAACTGGCGCTAGCGCGATCGTCGCGGACCTTGACAGCACCACGTTCAACGCAAAAATGAAATCAGCGACTCAGTTTGAATATTTTGACTCAGAAGGTGCTCGATACACAGGTAACGGCGATGCCGACATCGTCGCCGCTAATGTTGCGGATTCCATAGACGTCTTTGGTACAACCGGTAGCGCAGAACTTGAAGCTCATAGCGACTGCGCCGCTGATGCTGCCGTAGGTTGCGTTGCGGTTGCCGGCTATAAATCAGCGGATATGGCCAATGTGCTTGCAGGTAATATCAAAACTGGCGTTACGATCGCTGGTGTCGCGGGTAACGTGGTGCAAGAGACACATAGCGATTGCGCTGCCGATGCGGCCGTGGGTTGCGTTGCTGTTGCCGGTTACAAATCAGCGGATATGGCAAATGTGCTTGCAGGGAACATTAAGACCGGCGTCACTATCGCAGGAGTTGCCGGTAACGTTATTGGCGAATCACATAGCGACTGCTCTTCAGACGGTGCTGTCGGTTGCGTCTCCGTTGCAGGTTATAAAGCTGCGGATATGGCAAGCGTTCTTGCCGGTAATATCAAATCAGGCGTAACGATAGCCGGTGTGGCCGGTAGCGTTACTCAAGAGTCACATAGCGATTGTGCGGCAGACGGAGCTGTAGGTTGTGTTGCCGTTGCCGGCTTTAAAGCCGCCGATATGACCAACGTCACAGCCGGAACGATTAAATCAGGCGTCACCATCGCAGCTGTTGCCGGTGACTATCCGTCAGCAACTTATCCTTTAACTGGCGCTAGCGCGATCGTCGCGGACCTCGACAGCACCACGTTCAATGCAAAGATGAAATCAGCGACTCAGTTCGAATATTTTGACTCAGAAGGTACTCGATACACAGGAAACGGCGATGCAGACATCGTCGCCGCCAATGTTGCGGATTCCATAGACGTCTTTGGTACAACCGGGAGCGCAGAACTTGAAGCCCATAGCGACTGCGCCGCGGACGCTGCCGTGGGTTGCGTTGCGGTTGCCGGCTACAAATCAGCGGATATGGCCAACGTGCTTGCAGGTAATATCAAAACTGGTGTTACGATCGCTGGTGTAGCTGGTAACGTGGTGCAAGAGACACATAGCGATTGCGCTGCCGATGCGGCCGTGGGTTGCGTTGCTGTTGCCGGCTATAAATCAGCGGATATGGCAAATGTGCTAGCAGGGAACATTAAGACCGGCGTAACCATCGCAGGAGTTGCAGGTAACGTGACGCAAGAATCACACAGCAACTGCTCGTCCGACGCAGCAGTTGGTTGCGTTGCGGTTGCAGCATACAAAGCAGCCGACATGGCCAGCTCGGTAGCAGGCAATATCAAATCAGGCATAACGATTGCAGGGGTCGCAGGCAGCTTGACACAGGAATCACATAGCGACTGCTCTTCCGATGGCGCAGTGGGTTGCGTCACCGTTACTGCATTCAAAGCAGCGGACATGACCAATGTAACCGCCGGGAAAATTAAATCAGGCGTAACCATCGCAGCAATTGCTGGCGATTATCCTTCAGCGACCTATCCTCTAACCAACGCAAGCGCGATTGTCGCGGACCTCGATAGTACGACCTTCGACGCGAAAATGAAATCTTCAACCCAGTTCGAGTACTTTGACTCCGCGGGTGGGCGATATACAGGCAACGGGGATGCAGATATTGTCGTCGCCAACATCGCCGATGGAATAGACATTTTTGGAGCCGTCGGTACGGCCGAACTGGAATCGCATAGCAACTGTTCGTCTGACGGCGCCACAGGATGCATTGCTGTCGCTGCTTACAAGGCCGCAGACATGGCCAGTGCCGTAGCCGGCAACATCAAGAGCGGAATCACGATCGCAGGCGTCTCCGGTAGCCTTACTCAAGAATCGCATAGCGATTGCGCCGCTGATGCAGCGGTTGGCTGTCTTGCTGTCGCAGCATACAAAGCGGCAGATATGGCAAACGTTGTAGCCGGCAATATCAAGAACGGCGCAACAATCGCTGGGGTTGCTGGTAACGTGAGTCAAGAGTCACACAGCAACTGTTCGTCCGACGGCACTGTGGGTTGCGTTTCCGTTGCTGGTTATAAAGCCGCGGATATGGCGGTCGCGATTGCCGGCAATATCAAATCGGGGGTCACCATTGCAGGCGTCGCCGGTAACCTTGTCCAAGAATCGCATAGCAACTGTTCAACCGACGGCAACGTGGGTTGCGTGACTGTTGCAAGTTATAAGGCTGCCGATATGGCGGTCGCCATCGCAGGAAACATTAAAACAGGCATTACGATCGCAGGCGTTGCCGGTACCGTGGTGCAAGAATCACATAGCGATTGTTCCTCTGACGGGGCTGTAGGTTGCGTATCCGTGGCCGGCTATAAGGCCGCAGATATGGCGGTTGCCATTGTCGGCAATATCAAGTCCGGTGTGACGATCGCCGGCGTGTCCGGTAACGTAACGCAAGAATCGCATAGCGATTGCGCATCTGACGCGTCGACAGGTTGCGTCGCGGTAACGGCTTACAAGGCAGCGAACATGACAAACGTCATTGCTGGTAATATCAAGTCTGGCATAACAATCGCGGGTGTTGTGGGTAACGTCACCCAAGAATCGCACAGCAACTGCGCTTCCGATGCCGCCACAGGCTGCGTCACAGTCGCTGCTTTCAAATCTGCCGACATGGCAAACGTGGCTGCCGGCAACATTAAGTCCGGTGTAACCATCGCCGGTATCACAGGAAACGTTACCTTAGAAGCGCATAGCGACTGTGCGGCCGACGCTGCGACCGGTTGCGTTGCCGTAACAGGCTTCAAAGCTGCCAATATGACGAACGTCATAGCGGGCAATATCAAGTCTGGTGTAACCATCGCGGGCGTAACGGGTAATGTAACGCAAGAATCTCATAGCAACTGTTCTTCTGACGGTACAACGGGTTGTATTGCCGTAACGGCTTATAAAGCTGCTGATATGGCGGTCGCGATCGCCGGCAATATCAAGTCCGGAGTCACCATCGCCGGTATTGCTGGTAGTTTGACCCAAGAATCACACAGTAACTGTTCTTCCGATGGCGCTACGGGCTGTGTAGCTGTTACGGCTTACAAGTCAGCAAATATGTCAAACGTCATCGCGGGCAACATCAAAACTGGTGTAACTATCGCGGGAGTCGCTGGTAACGTGATCGTCGAATCACACAGCAACTGCTCCTCTGACGGGGCTACCGGCTGCGTTACCGTGGCTGCTTATAAGTCGGCGGATATGGCAGTTACTATAGCAGGCAATATTAAGACCGGCGTAACCATTGCGGGCGTCGCGGGAAGCCTGGTTCAGGAATCGCACAGCAACTGCTCGTCGGACGGTGCTACCGGATGCTTGACCGTGACCGGATACAAAGCCGCGGACATGTCCAGCTTTACGGCTAGCCAAGTCAAGTCTGGAGTGACGATCGCAGGCGTAGCCGGTTCAGGTGTTTTGATTACGGGTGCCGGGGTAACGGCAGATTTGACAGAATCGAACTTTGTAACAAGCCTCTGGACCGCTGGGACTACTGCAGAGTACTGGGATTCAACAGGCACCCGTCACACTGTCACTGGAGATAGTGACCTATCCAGTTTGGCGAATATCAGAAAGAGCGTAAACTTGTTTGGCCTGATCGGTACCTACGGTACCTATTGTACTGCGGACGCACAAACGAGCTGCATGACGACGCCGACGTTCAAGGCTGCTAATACGAGCAGCGGTTATACGGCATGGGATATCCGCGAGGGCAAAACCATCGCAGGCACTGCTGGTAACATTGTCTTTTACAAAAATATGACGGCCACCTTTAACCGTGCGACGGGTGACGGTTCTAGCGCAGGAAGCGACGTTTATGACACGGTCGACGACTTGAACAACAGCGGTGTATTCCCATCCACCGTTCCAACCGGCAGCGGTTGGGACCAAGCAAACGGTAGCAACTGGGATATGGATGATTCGGCCGATACCGGCGTCGGTGGCGGTACCGCAGGGGATAACCTTGTCAACGGTACAGAGGCCCGCGTGTTCATCGACAGAGTTACGGGTTTGTATTGGACGAAACTTGCAAATGCAGTGTGGGAAACAGCAATCACAAACTGTGCGGCTTCTACGGTTGGCGGGTACTCCGATTGGCGCGTTCCGACTTTGAAAGAGGGCGAGCAAGGATATATCGACGGTTTCTATAGTCAGAGAGCGTCAACCAAACTCAGTTTTTCTTCGACGTATTATTGGACAAGTACGACTCAGTCATACAACACTGCGAACGCGTATATCCAAAGAACATCGTTGGGTGACGGTGCTCCGACGGCCAAGACCGGTTCGTGGATGGTCACGTGCGTTCGTCCATAGCGTGAGATCCTTCGCTTCACTCAGGATGACAATACCTTCTGCGTTTCCTTTATTCCACGCTTCCGCGATAAAATTAATAGATCGCGGAAACTTTGAGGTTTGGAAACGCTGACCAGCAACCGCACAGAACCAGGAAATGGCCTAATAGCGAAAACTGGCTACTCGGCCAACATTAACCACCCCTCTAGACAACTCTACCAACATACAATAAACTGTTATTACTACCATTTTTCAGCGGTCTGCGCCGTTGCAAAGAAAATAGTACAACGACATTCACAACACTAGGAGCCTCAAATGAAACTTCTATCCGCTATCGTCATTTTCTCCGCCCTAATTGCGCCAGGGTGCATGAAGAAAAAAACCGAAAACTCGACAGCGAAATCAAACGAAGGTGGCCTCACCGATGAAGAATATTATGTAAAGGCGGAGGTATACCTGAGATTCCTTCCCTGCTTCAGTACAAACGAATTTAAGCGCGAAGGCGACAAGGTTACTATCCATACAGAAGGCGATGACCAAATGGCCGTGCCTCTCGACAAATGCATCGAACCGCTCAAAATGTTCCCCACAATGTTTGACGTCATTCAAGCGGATAAAAACGACGTTATATTGAGAATTTTAAAAACCACTACGGTCGAGGTATTTACGGAATACTTTAAGAGATTCGGTCCTGACACTTGCGTCAAGAGTAGCCGGGTTACAGATAAAGGTATTGAATTTACGCTTTCTGAAAACGGTAGCGAAGTTTGCAAAACTTCCTTAGATCAGCTTTCGCTCTATTTTGGCATCGTTGAAAAAACTGACACAAAACTTGTGTTAGGCAGAGTAACAAAGGGCTATGCATGCGTGACTCAAGACAAGAGCGTAACCGTAACCCACTTCAAAGACTTTGGCGTCCAAACCGTCGGCGAATTGTTCGAACCGGTTTCCTATGCGACCTACTTGAAAGAAGGCGGCGAAGAAGTGCGCCTTAACCATTGCGACTTTGAATTCAACATGCCAGGAGCAAACGCGGAAGCGGGAAACACCATGGCATCACTTGTTTGTTCTTCAGACGATAAAAAGATTCAGTCGAAGTTCGAGGTAAGCGCCATTAGCATAAAAAGCTCAATAATTGAAGATGGTCAAGAGCGCCCGACCTCCTGCAAAATGCCAGACGCGCACTAATTCATCGAGGAAGATAAAAAAATCCCGGGATCGCATAGATCCCGGGATTTTTGTTTTTCAATTTCAGATGGTACAGGAAGTCTTAGAAGGCGTATCCGATGCTAAGGTTCGCCTCAGGCAACGGGCGCGTCGTAAGTCTCGTGTCGGGAAGGTCCTCGATCACCTCATCGTAGTCCGCACGAGCGTATGGGTCTGAGCTATCCACGGCGATTTTGCGTTTAAAGTCCGAGTTGATGCTCAAGCCTACGGTGATGCTCATCGTCTGCTCGGCCACGAGCCAGCGCTCGCCAAATCCGAATACCGCACCATGGCGTTCGTCGGTGATAAGGTCGGTTTCGTCACTAGGGTCATCCTGCTTATCGATTGTCAAATCGCCAGGTCCGCCCATGACTTCTGTATACCTATTCGCTCGACTGTCGATCTTAAGGTAATTGTAAGCCATCTTCACATACCAACCGCGCATGTTGGAGGGAACTTCCCATTTGGTGATGTTCCAACGCAGCCTCGTGGCGGTAATCTTGTGCCTTTCCCCCGGTTGCAGATCCTCTCTTCGGTAATCTTCCTCAGCGCCTTTCAAGTAGAACGCGCCTGACCACACTTCCGGTCCCGTGGAAACAACGCCGCCAATGTTGAAATCTACGTTTACGCCGAACTTGCTATTCGTCATATCATTGACTTTTTCGTCGTAAGCAGCTGACGCTGGAGCAATCGGATCAACCTCGAAGATGATCTTGCGCAGCGACGGTCCAGCAAACGCCTGGCCGGCCATTAGAACGGCAACCATGCTGGATAAAATAAGATTCTTAACCATGTAGCACCTCACAATGAAGTCATAAACTGGAGGTGCTATCGGACTGAAAATTGAGAACTTGACGCGAGGTAGGCTCCGGATTTGGCGCAAATGCAAAAATCCGGAAATATCGTTACATATCTAATCAGGATCCGCGAACAGGTTTATGGCCTTTGCTGGCATTTCTTTCGATAAAAGAAATAATAGCGCCTGCAACGTCGACACCTGTGGTTGTTTCTATTCCTTTGAGTCCAGGCGACGAATTGACTTCCAAAACGACAGGTCCGTGATGAGAGCGAAGAATATCAACCCCGGCCACATTGAGTCCCATCGATTGAGCGGCTCTAACCGCCGCAATGCGTTCGTCCGGGGTGATTTTCACGTTTTCCGTAGTGCCGCCGCGATGAATATTGGAGCGAAACTCGCCCTCTTTGGCGGTTCGCTTCATCGACGCCACCACCTTATCGCCGACCACCAGGCAACGGATGTCGCTGCCCTTGGCCTCACCTATAAACTCTTGAACAATAATATTGGCTTCGAGTCCTCTAAAAGCTTCGATGACCGACTCGGCCGCTTTTTGCGTTTCGCAGAGGACCACGCCAATGCCTTGGGTGCCTTCCAGCAACTTCACAACAAGCGGCGCTCCGCCCGCAATCTGGACGAGCCCCTTGATGTCTTTTGTCGAATGCGCGCAGCCTGTCACGGGGAGCCCAATCCCCTTCTTCGCCAATATTTGCATGGAACGGAGTTTGTCTCTGGATCTAGAAATGGCTTGCGATCGATTGAGAGTAAAAATTCCCATCATCTCAAATTGACGAACCACCGCTGCGCCGTAAAAAGTGTTGCTTGCCCCGATGCGAGGAATCACCGCACTTACGTCTTCGATTGCACTACCTGAAAAGACAACCTGAGGTTTATGCGACGTGATGTTCATATAACACCGCAGGTAATCAATAACCTTGGGTTCGTGCCCTCTTTCTTTCGCAGCTTCAACGAGCCTTTTCGTGGAATACAGGTTCTTTCCACGAGAAAGTATAGCGATTCTCAAGAAACCTCCTTCGAGCCTCGTTTGCTTTTTAAATAAGATCTACCGGAGTCCACTAGAAACATGTTCTTCACGGCGCTTCGCCCAAGCAGCAATCGAAAACCCATCTCATCCCGGTTAATAAGGGTCAGCTCAATGGGAAAAACGGATTCGCCGATTTGAAGATCCGTGACTATGACGGGTCTCTCCGTCACGTTGCCGCCTGAATCTTTAATCCGCCGAATTTCGGCGACCTTTGCCCGAACTGTCACGGTCTTTTGGCTATTGCGCTGGAGGGGGTGAACTTTGAATTGTACAAACCTCTGGGTGCCTTGCTTGAATTCCTGTATGTCGAATGCGTGCAGGGCAGACGTACGAGCTCCGGTATCGATCTTGGCTTTGATCTTCTTAATGCCAATCTGGGGAAAACTCACCCACTCCCGCCAGCCGACTACCTGAAGATTTCTTGCCACAACCTATCCGTTCTTAAAAATAGTACGCCCAATCCGTCAACTCGTACGGATCAAGTTTTTCAGCTCCCGCCTTGGCGTCGCCAAAGGTTGCTATGTGGTACATGGCATCGCCTTGATTGACAAGAGGAAGAGTTGTTTGCCCGATGACAACGCCTTCGTGGGGGACCAAAACATGGTGCTTTTCCTTGGCCATCGGATCGCTTATCGTCGCGATAAGATCGCCTTTTTTGACCAGTGCGCCCAGACTCTGGTGGGACTTTACAATCCCCGCGCTTGATGCCCGAATCCAATAGCTTGAGCTCGCAACATAAGTCGACTTTGCCGTTTTATGGCTTCTGGGATATGGCGGCAACATTTCGATTTCGGTCATCACCTGAAGAACTCCCCTAACGCCCAACTTGATAGTGGTGTCGTCAAACCGCAGGGCTTCCCCACCCTCCATGAGCAACATAGGAATGTTCAGATCAAGCGCCGCTTGCCGGAGCGATCCGTCTTTCAGGTTCGAGTTGAGAACCACCGGTGCCCCGAATGCCAGCGCCAGCTTTTTGGTTTCGCCGTGCGAAAGAGCGGCACGGATTTGGGGTAAGTTGGTCCGATGCATGGCGGCGGTATGAAGATCGATTCCGTGCGTCGACTTCTTAACAACCTCCTCCATAAAGACATGAGCCACTCGCGACGCCAGCGAGCCCTTTTCGGAACCGGGAAAGGATCGGTTTAGATCCCTCCGATCCGGAAAGTACCGCGACCGGTTGTTAAATCCGTAAACGTTGACAATGGGCACCGCGAGGAGAGTCCCACGCATATTTCGTAGAGCTTTGTTTCTCACCAACCGCCGGATAATCTCGACGCCGTTGATCTCGTCGCCGTGGACCGCGCCCGAAACAAAGAGTATAGGTCCCGGTTTTGTGCCACGAATGACCTTCACGGGGATGGAGAGACCGGTGGCATCATAAAGTCTTCCGACGTTGATGTTCACGACTTGTCGGGTGCCAAGCGGAATAACTTCGCCGCCTATTTCGATGTCTTCCACCATGTTACGTCGCAGACCATTGCTTGAGTTGATTTTAACCAACATCGTATCACAAAACCGACAGTCTTTGGCAACTAACTTGCAGTTCTCTCAGCAGATCATTTTTTTCGAAAAAACACTGAAAGGACAGTCCCATGAAATCGTCTCTCTTGGCTATACCCGCCATCATCGTCACACTTGTCGGATGCAGTCGCGAGGTCGCACCCTCTAGTATCAAAGAGGCGTGGAACTACCGAAACCGACCGCAAATCTTTAACGTCACAGAATTTCAATTCGATTCGCTACCGGTTGAGGGAATCATCGACGATTCGAAATATCCGTGGAGCGACGACTACTGGCCAACCTACGGAGGCGGGATCTCCAAGCGCTGGCAGATAACGCCGCCAAGCACCAACTACAGGGATTATCAATACCCCTGGCTTACCAGAGCGCAAATCCTGAACGGAACCTCGCCCGTATCCGTAGAACATCTATCGCCTGCTGAAAAGTATGATCTCTTACGCGGCCGTTACGACTTTCCGCTCGCCAAGAGAGAGCGAGCACTGCAAGAAGCGGCCGTCGATCCCTCGACAGGACAAATCCCATATTGGTATGGCCTCTGCCACGGATGGGCCCCAGCTGCAGCTCTCGAACCCGAACCGGGCGCTGTCGCGACTATGGTTAATCCCGACGGCCTCCAAATTCCTTTTTACACCTCCGACATAAACGCTTTGTTCACAAAAATTTACGCCGACAACTTGGGATCAAGCGTTGCCGTTGGCGAAAGATGCTACACTGAAAATCATGAGATCGAGGTCGACGAAAACAACCGTATCGTCGTATCAAATTGCCGCGATACCAATCCCGGTGCTCTTCACGTCATACTTGCGCATTACTTAGGCAAAGCAGACCCGCTTCGAAGAACCACCTTTATCGCCGACGTCACTAGGGGCAGCGAAGTTTGGAATCAACCTATCGTCGGCTTCAAAATCGCCGAGGCCGTTCGAACGCGCTTCAATTCGAGACAGGACCCCTTGGCTCGCTTCAGAGCTCCAGGTACGGTAGAACTCGTGAAAGTAACCACTGAGATCTCCTACGTGGGAGAAATCATGCCCCATAGAAGCCCCGCGATAGAACACAGAAATCAATACACGATGAAACAATGGTTACAATACACGCTAGAACTCAACCGAGCCGGAGAGATCATTGGCGGCGAATGGAACGGCTCATCGGCACCGGACTTTCTTTGGAGAATGCTTGCAAAACCACAAACCTCTGGCTACCTGGATTATGATACTGTCGTTCAGATAGCGGAGCAAAGTCGAGTTCAGTGATCCCTCTTCTCGGGTTCGATGCCCGAAACCACGAGCGCGTAATCAACCTCGATCGCGATGCCGTCACCTGTGCCGCCGCGAACGGTATCCATGACGATTTCGGAACCTAGGACTTCCACAACCCAAACACCCGATTCAGGGGCTTTAATAAAGACGTTTTCAACGGTATCTACAGCGTTCGGTTGGCCCCCGGGCTTTGAATAGTTTCCCTCTGTAAGACCGAAGTTTCCCCAGTAAACCTCGCCGCTGGGAGCGATGACTTTCAAGTCGAGATCGTTGACCCTGGTGATTCCGGCCGTGACCATGCCCGGAGGATCGGAGTAGACGAGCGTCGCTTTCAACTCAGGAGTTTTGTTAGCAACCTCGACGCGATAAGTTTGGACGTCAAGATTTCGGATCTTGTCCTCCTCGTTGACGACAAGCATTTGATTGTGCAAGTCATACATCCTTCCCAAGCTTGGGAACCCCCATCCTTGTTTGCTGCGCGAGAGATCGTGTTCTTCTCCGAAAAATTCATATTGAGTTGCCGTGTTGATAAGTAAGGCTTTGACAGTAGTAAAATGCGGTTTGTTTTGAAAGACCTCGGCCTTAGGAAACGCCAACCGAGTTGGCAGGACGCCTTTAGTCCACATCTCCAGCGTTAACCCAACATGACCTGCAACGATGGGCGTTGCTCCCGATGTTCCACCAAAGTCTTCCGTATAACCCGTCTGTGTTGTTGTCAGAGTTGAATCATAAAAAGACACAAGGTCGGGTTTGATCCGGCCGTCGGCGGCAGGTCCAATGCTTGAACCTCCGTCCCACTTGTCGTCGAGCATGTCGAGGTTTTCGTAGTGGTAAATCGCTCCTACGGAAATAACGTTTTTCGACCAGGCTTGCGGCCTACCGAATTGATCGCCACTATTGCTTTGGCTCTGCGTTATCGGTATGTCGAGACCGTAGATCACGTTGTCGAGTTCCAATGAACGGGCCGTGTAATCCGTCGATAAGTCATAGCCCCAAGAGGCGCTCTGGAACATCACCTGGTATTCGTCGACTACTTTTTTTGTCAAACTAAAACGACTCATCTCGCTGTCAGCTTCGGAATCATAGATGGCGTCGCTATTGGTAAAATACCCTTGTGCCCGGGGCAGAAATCCTCGCGCCAAGGGATTGCCGGTACCGTCCCCGAACATTATTCCGAAGGTATTCTGGCCGTGTTCGGAGTAAAAGGTATTGACGACGCCGATCGGCTTCTGGCGAAACTCGGACGCTCCGAAATCGCTGTGGTCGGGATTCATGCCCTCTAAACTGTGGCCTCTGATCCCTTCTCCAAGAAAGCCACCCCCGACCAAACTCTCCAGGCGACTCTCTCCTCCCATGAATCTCGCTTTGTCGACGTCGAGCTCGATTCGTTGGGGCGACGGTTCGACCCAAACAACGTCAGGTCGCTGCAAAACAGCCTCAAATTGCTCGCTATTAAGGACCGCCTCTAGAAACGCTTCGCCAGGATGATGATTCATTACCGTTGCGTCCAACTTTCGCAACTGTTCGACAAGTTGGCCTTTAGATCCCGTATCCGTCAGGACCACGTCGTACCGCTGGGGAGTCGAGTAGCGCACAAAACCGGGCGCGTGCTTGAGCGTCGGCGGCAATTCGTCAACCGAGCGTACATACTCCAAGCCCTTGATTTTTTGCGCAACCTGTCCGGACGTTCGCACAACATAGGCGTAGTTGGGAAGGTAATTCACGATGCGAACGGCTTCGGAAAGAATCGAGCGGCGATAGGCGTCCAAAATCGGAGTTTGGAACTGAACTATATAGAGTCCGTCGGAGGAATCCGCCGCAAATCGACCGGTCGACTCAAACGCATTTCTGACTTTCAATTCGTAATCGAGAGGCTTTGCCGTGCTCCAAGCGCCGTCTTCATTCGCCATAAACATGGGTTCAGGTTTGCCTGATATTAGCTCCTCCCAAATTAATATTTGGGAGCTATCGACCTTAAAGCCGTCAAGGTTGATTACCTCGTGAGAACTCGAATAAACGGGCGAGCCGAGATATCTTATCACAAACTCGTCTTCTTCTCCTTCAACCGTCAATTCAGACCGACATGCCCATATGCAGGTCAAAACCAAAAAACAAAGAGGAGTTCTAAGCCTCATGAACTTTGCACCGCCCTTGCCAAGATATGAACCCAACGCCTTTGTCTTTGCATGATGCAAGCCGAAATGCGCCGATCCAAAATAATATCGCGGTACAGATCCGATTAGGTTAAAGCGCCGCCACAGGAACTTCCCGCGCCGGCGGTACAGCCGTAGCAATGATCGGCAAGCTTAATATCAGACTGGGCAAGCTCGAGAAGCGACCCCGTGTCCCAGATTGTTTTGCCGCTCGCTACGGGCATGTCGAGCATCTGATTAAAATCGCAATCGTACACCTTGCCGTCCCAGCTTATGGAAAGCAGAGATCGACACATTACGCGTTCGCACGCCACCTTGTTAAAGTTGTTGTAGAGCAGCTGCATGTATGGGTCGTACTTTTCCGACTTCTTTAAATCAAATAAAAATCGCTTAATGGGCATGTTCGTAATCGTATAGAGCTCATTGAAGCGGATACCGAAGTCGTCCCAGAGTCTTGTTCTGTAGTCGCTCTTGAGCTTGACTTGGGACGGCGGCAGAAACGGTCCGATCGGGTTGTACACGAGGTCCAATTCCAAACCGCTACCTTCGAAGCCATACCCAAGCTCGTTAAGAATCTTCAGAGCCTCGATACTTTTGCCAAACACGCCGTCGCCGCGTTGCTGCTCAACGTTTTCTTTTGAATAGCACGGCAGTGACGCGACGACTTTGACGCCGTTGTCCTTTAAAAATTGAGGGGTGCCTTCTTGACCCGGTTCGAAGAAAACAGTGAGGTTGCATCGATCGATCACCTGCTTTCCCATTTTGCGGAAAGATTCCACTAAATACCTAAAATGCGGGTTCAGCTCCGGCGCCCCTCCCGTAAGGTCGATTGTCGTCAAGCTGGTACATTCCGCTCCGAGCAAGACGAGTCGTTGGGCAGTTCGTTGATCCATGTTTTCTTTTTTCTTATTCGGTCCTGCGTCGACATGACAATGCAAGCAAGTTTGATTGCACAGTTTGCCCACGTTAATCTGGAGCATCGTTAAGGGCGTCCGTCTCAGATCAACACCTTCGTTCCGGATCTTTTTCGCGAAACTTTCCCACCGGCCTTGGGTGCCCTGTTCTAACATAAGAAGCCTTCCTACCCCCCGTGGGGCATTCATCTCAACATATAGGAGACGGAGCTGTAAACTCCCGATTGTTGCCATCCGCTAGCGTTGCCGCCTAGTACACATACCTTAACTCTTTTGCCAATCATAGCTTGAGATAGGCTATCCGTTATAGGGCGGCCAACTTGAAAGGGTCCGGCGTATCCATCCTCAGTCTTACAGTCCAAAACCCCTGCAACGCCATACTTGTATCGATAAACCATCGCGCGAGGACCCACTACTTTTAGATTCAACCGATAGAGCCCTTCCGAAGTCTTCGCTAAGTCTCCAGCAATTTTTGCAATGGGCATTTCATAAAGTGCCTTCAAAGTTGCGACATCGAGATCTGAGAGTTTCGGTACGACGTCGGCAATCATATCAAGATTGTTCTTACAGTAGTTCATGATGGAATTGTCGTCGAAATCACCAATTTGCGTGGCCGTCTTCCAGTGCTCCTCATGATCGACAGGCACACCTCCCAGATCGCAGTTGTTTTCCACTCGTTCTCTTTCGTGGCGGAGTCCCGCCGCATGTCCAAACTCGTGGAGTGCGAACCCGCGAATACAATTGATGCCCCGCTGCGACTGACATACCGGTTTTTGAGCGCCGGTTTTGGGGTCATAGACTTTGGTGGTGGCCAGCACTTTGGCGTCGCTAAATCCCTGCGACAAATCCATCCGCGCTTCGTCGTCATTTGTGCCAATGCTTGCCTGGTTTTTGAATATCTTCTCGGGCAAAATTGTGACGCGAAGGCCATCGGGATGACGTTCGTCTGCGCACTTTTTCCACCCCTTGAACGCGATGCCCGCTCGCGCATATTCTCGCCCGACAACGTCCTCTGTTTCCGCCATGTATTCCGGATCCCCGTCTTCCGGATTGACCCAGCAAACGGGTATATTTTCTCTATTGGGCCAAATGTGAAAATCATCCTGCCACGAGTCCACGGTACCAGACGTCGTCGACGGTTCTACCGAAGTCCGGCAAGCCGTCGCACCGACGAGAAGAAGCACGAAAGCTAGAACCACGCCTCGCCCTTTTCTCCGCACTCGGCAGCCTCAAGAGCCCACGCCTGGAGCTTGTTGCGATCCTCGATAACGTCGGCTGGCACTTCGAGGTAATTGGACAATACTTGAATCTTCGAAGGCGAAAAAGGCATCATACCGTAATCCAAATACTTTCCTTTGCTTTTCGCGGAGGTTTTAAAGAAAAGCTGGCTCTTGGCAATAATGCCAAAAAAGTTGTCTCCGCGGTACAGCCCATAGCTCCCAAACATGCGTACTGCCTTCACGTCCAGTCCGTCCAATTGATCGTCAACTATGAACTCTACGAAACTTTCCTCATCAATTTTCAAAGACGAGATCCCCATGTTAAAATTAAAGATATTATACTTTTCCAGTCGCAGGTAGCCAATGAAGTTTTTAATCTCTGTGCTCACATTCTCAGTCGTTTTATCATGCAAGACATCTCCCGATAAGGCGTCAGAGATGAAGGACGATGAGGTCGCACGAGGCCAATGGGAAGCGTTGTCTATAGCCAATTTGGATGTCCAGCTTTATCTGCCGGCAACTCAACCCCGGCACGGCAGTGGGCGCGCGCTGATGATTAACCTCCACGGCTGCGCTCAAAAAAATCTTGATCTCCGAGTCTACGGCAATTGGGAAGGCGTTGCAAACCACTACGGCATGATCGTCGCCATGCCTCAGGCGCCTGGAACTCATTTCTTTATGCCGATGGGCTCCTTTGCCAATCGGTTTTCAGGATGCTGGGACTATTACGGTATGATTCACGACGAAAAAGAGGATCACGCTGTTGAGGTTCTCAATCTCGTACACGAATTGGTTGCCAATAAGGACCTCAATATTGACCCAGCCCAGGTTTACGTCACGGGCTTTTCGTCGGGCGGTACGCTTTCCATGATCATGGGATGCATGGAGCCGGATCTCATCGCAGGGGTGGGATCCAACTCAGGGCCAGCTCTTGGAAGCGGAGAAGCAGACCTTATTGTTATGAATCCCTTTTACCCCCCTCCGTTTTTCGACGGATCTCGCGTGAGAGAAAATTGCGAGAAACTATCGCAGGGAAAACCCGGGTTCGACACGCAGATGGCCTCTTTCATTCACGACGACCTGGATTTGTTTGTTAACTACAAACACTCTACGGTGAATGTGGCAGGTATGCGTGAGCTTTACGGAGCCGATGCCTCCGAATCGTTCTCGTTATCCGAAGCTGGGGGGATCAATCCTTTTGGAAGCGGAAGATACTACAGCGACAAACAAGGAAACCGGATCTCGTTCATCACCAATACCGGAATGAACCATGCATGGGCCGCAGGCACCATCAGCCCCAACGTTATGTGGATTTCCGTTTCTAGCGTTGAATATCCCAGCTACGTTACCGACTTTTTCTTTCAGAACAATAGACGCATCACGAGGTGATGCGTCTCCTAAAGGCGAGCCGGACACCTCTTCTTCCACTCATTTCGTGCCTTCATTATTCCGCGCTTCCACTGTTCTGCGCTTCCGCGTTCAATTAAAAAATCGCGGAAACGCGGAATAATGGAAATGCTGAAGCTACCATTACGGCAGTTGGGACAATCTAAGCGACCATGAGCGATTGTCGCCATCCTGAGCGCGATTCGTCATCCTAAGCCAGAGCGAAGGATCTCGTAAGATGTTACACAATATTCAAGCCCAAAAAGTTCATCCGAGCGAAAATTCGCCAACAACTTTTTTGCGAATTTTCGCCATGAAAAACGAAATTGATTTTTCATGAAAGTCCTTATATTGTCGCGCTAATTAAGGCTTATTTTTCTGTATATCTAAGAAAAAAAATTCCTCTCACATTGCGTCAGTGCATGTGAAGATATGTTAAGATATGGCTGAGAACTTAAGCTAAAGGAGGTTGTATGAAAGCAATCGTAGTGGCAGCGATGAGCATGTCTGTTTTAGTTGGCTGTGGACGCGCGAACGTGTCTAAAGTTTCGGCTGACAAAGAATTTATGAAGCCATTGCTTGTCGTGTTGGGTGGTAATGCAAGTTGCGAAGGAAGACAATCGCCTATCGACATGCCCATGTACCAAAGATTTCTAGACCTGAAACAAACTATCGATACCGAAATACAAGCTGACTCCGATTACATTATTAGCTGCTACGAAAATGCAGAATCGACGGTATACGCGACAACTTCTTTGTCGCCGGATGAAACGATTGAAGGCAATTCAAAAACCGTTGCGCAAATGATGAACCAACAATTCGCCGATCGCTACCCAGTGTTCCTCGTCGGCTATTCCTACGGCGGATGGCTAGCGTTGCAAACAGCGCTGGAAGCAAATGAAAATCTTATTTCCAGCGTTTACACTGTAGATCCAATCAGCAGGAAGTATTGTAATGCGTTAGACTTTTCTGATTGCACTCGATTCCCGTCCGACGTGACTTCATCGCAGAGACAATACATCGCCAACTCTTCGGAGAAATGGGTTAATTACTATCAAACGGTAACCTACTACTTGCATTCTGCTCCGACGGGCCAAGCTGACGACAACAAGCGTGTAGGCACGTCACATTTTGGTATTCAAACGCACTCAAACATATGGAGCATGGTCGAAGCAGATGTCAAATCCCGTCTCTTCCAATAATTTAAGGTCTGGCCATGAAAGAGGATAAGACTTCCTTACTCTTAACCTCCCGCATCAGGCCCATCACGGAAATAGATAATACCGCTGTAGCCAAACTCATTCGATCGGTCATGACAGAATATGGCGCCAATCAAGAAGGATTCGCCATCAAGGATCCTGAAGTCGACGACATGTGCGCCAGCTACAGCGTCGAAAAAGCCAAATATTTCGTCCTCGACGTACGAGGCGAAATCAAAGGCGGAGCCGGCATCGGTCCCCTCGCAGGCGGAACTCAGGACACCTGCGAACTCCGAAAGATGTATCTCTACCCTGAAGTCCGAGGCCTAGGCCTGGGCGCAAAGCTGTTGGACGAGTGTCTTGTTCAGGCAAAAGCATTTGGTTACGAAAAATGTTACCTCGAGACGTTTGGTCCCATGAAGGAAGCCCAAGCGCTCTATCGTAATTTCGGATTTCAGCAACTCAACTCACCCATGGGATCTACAGGCCACTTTCGTTGTAATATTTGGTATCTCAAGGATCCGCTATAGACGGGTGGCTCGAGGAAATCGGTGGGTGCTCGCCGGCAGAAACCTGCCGCTTTGCGCATCAAACATATGGTGTGCAATTTCAATATTCGATTCCGTTGTCACAATAATATTTAACGTATTTTTCTGCCGCTCGTTGCCGCGACCGCGAAGCGACGTCGTCGTTCCGCAATTGACTATCAAACTGTCGTAGGTCGTCCCGTAAGACGAGAACAAGTCGACTGCTTCAAGAATGTAAGCCTGATGCGCATGCCCCGATAGCAGAATGTCAATCTTGTGTCGATTCAGGATTTCGAGAAGCAGTTTGCTTCTATGAGGAAGCTTGACACGTTTTTGCCGCAGAAATGGCATCAAGTTGTGATGCATAACCAGCACGCGAAGACTGTCGGAAGCTGCCGCACCAAACCCTTTGTTACAAAGTTCGTCGAGCTGCTGATTGTAGCGCCCTTCCGTGATTTTTAAATAGGGATGGGTTGAATTCACCGCAACAACGCCTACATCGTCCCATACATGAACGCCGTTGAGGTCTTTGTTCACGAACTTGCGATATAACCCGTAAGGGCTAAAGGCTCGTTCCCACACCCGGTATAGCGGAATGTCGTGGTTGCCGGGAACGACAATCGTTTTGGCGAATTTGTTCAGTGATGCAAGATATTCCCTAACCTGTTCAAACTCCCGAGGCTTTGCTCTTTGCGTCAGGTCACCGCTAATGATGATGCAATCTGGGCGAGTATCCTCGCAAAACCTGAGGACGCCCTGGGCCGGGGCGGGATTAAACCAGGGACCAAAATGCAAATCTGAAATGTGGAGAATTCTTTTCATTCCAATGTGATACAGCAGAACGGCCTTCGCAGCAACGGGATTGCATAAACGCCCTTGCTATGGCATACTTCCGGGCTTCGCTCATCAAGGGAGATACGAGATGAAAACTTTATTTATTTTTACCGCGTTACTTTGTCTTGTATCGATCCACGCGCATGCGCAATCGACCTGCGGGTTTAATGCCCCGGAATATCGGACAACGGCGTTTGACGCCGAACACGACAACATGTTCTACGCTCGCGGCAACACTCTTTATATGAAGGCAGTTTCATCGTCTGAAGAGTTGGAGGTTCCCTATGCGAGCGGGGACAGCAGTATTCTCGATGTTGCCGTCAGCCCCCGGGGTGTGCTTGTCCTGGCACAAGACCGAGAGGACGAAGGTTCGCTCACGGCACGTTGGCTCTATATTTTAGATCCCGTCTCTTTGAAAAGTGGTGAAAAGATTTTGGTGCAGAACGTGCCTGCAATTGGTGGGACATTTGCCCAACTCTTTGTCGGGTCCAATTCGAAGCTGGCCTATATCGTGGATCTCGATTCTGTTGGGCAATCCCGGCGAAAAGTCAGCTCCATACTCGAAGTCAACCTCCGCGACAAATCCATCAGATTTCGAAACGACTCTCCTATTCTCCGAGATGTTGAAATCAACGCCTCAAAATATACGTACGATCCCGACGCCGATATTATTTACAGTTATCGCCAAGACGTTCTTTACGCCTATAAGCTAGGCGAAGGTGAGATTAAGGTTCGAACCTTCGACGCCGACCGACTCCAAGCCTTGGCCGTTGACGGCGCAACGGACAGCCTCTACGCGGTTGGATACCAAAACCGACCTCAGACTCAAGAAAAGGACCTTAGGGCTTTCCAGATCGACAAATCGACTCTTCAAATCAAGAAAGCGCTGACTATTCGCACGGTAGGCCTTGCAGACGACGGTATGTCCGTGGAACAAATCTTTCCTACGAACGTCGACAACAGCTATCTCGTTTTTTTCGGGGCTTACAACGTCGGTTCGCTTGTTCGGGCGAATTTTGCGACAGACGTCGTAAATGAGGTTTCTTGTCCTTAGGCGGGTTAAGGAGTTACTGGAGTGGGTTGAGGAGAAGTGGTTCCCGTACCGGTAGTCGGTTTCTTTTCGTCTGGGAGATTAGGCGACTTCGTTCCTGGGTTCTGAATGTGAATGACAACGTGAACCTTATCGACGCCCTTGTCAGGTCCCGGCACATAAAACCCAAAGTATCGCCACCGAGCCTGAGTCTCGCTGTTGACCAACATAAAACTGAGAATCGTTACCCCTGGGTTTTGCGTTAGATATGTTTCCAATTTTGTAGCATCAGCCTTTGACCAAGGCGGAGAACCCTTTTGTTGGGTGTAGTCGGATTTGAGCTGACTCATCACCTCCGCATAGTCTCCCACTCCTTGTATGTTCTCGACCTTTTTCAGCTCGTGGATCTTCACTGCCGCATCAGCCGAATCATTTAGAAAGTGAATGGATTTCATATGGGTCGGGAGCGTTCCGGCAACGCTGGTCTCCATACAAATGCTGGCGCACTGGGTCTGGTAAATCATAGCTTTAGGGAGAACGTCGCTTGGCCCCGCTTCCGTGAACTGAACGTCAACGGCGGTGGAGTACTCAGCCGACTGAGTGATATAATCGGTTTGCTTGGGAGGCGCAGGCAAACATCCCCCCACCAAAGCGGAGATCGCGAACCCGATTGCCATAAGCGGTTGCTTCATGTTGCCACTTCCCTCGCTATCTAAGATAACGCTCTCGTTTCGGCATTTCCTGAAAAAGCTTTACTTTTCCGCTTTTTACCAATTCTAAAATTTTTATATAAAAACAGCCATATACGGCAAATTTTAGTAATTTTCGAAAATACCGATAAGGAACCAATCGTCTTCTAATTTTTTAGAGACCAAAAATGGGCAGGTTCACTCTAACAATTTGTCTCGTATTGGCGCTCACCAACTGCAAGAAAAACGCGGTTTCGCCAACTAAGTCGTTTGTTGACGCGGACGACGAAATTCTGCTCGAACGATTTATTTACGAACTTAAGCCAGACAACGTCAATTTCACAGCGATCAAGAATCTCGCTCGGAGTATCGCGATGGTTGGCGTGAAAGACCTAAAACAATCGGCAGGCTTCCAACAAGAACTGTTTTACTCCAGAAGCACGGGATTCCTGATATCGCCCAAATACGTTATGACCAACCATCACGGATTAGTTCAAAACTTGGCGATGGATCACGATGGGCACTTTGCATTCACAGAGAATTTTTGCAACTCGAACAGGTTCCAAACCATTCTTGACTTTGGACATACGCGCGACAAGCGGCCAGAACTTGGGGCAACCAGAAGGTTATGCAAACGCATCGTCTTTGCAAACCAGGAGTATGACGTCGCCATCATCGAGTTGGACAAAGAATTGCGCAACGTAGACGGTTACGATTATGTACCTCTTAAACTCCTAGCAGAGGACATGAGACAACATGAATGGAGGCCGCTGGCCGGAGTCTTCCTCATGGGCCATCCCAGAGGCAGAGAAAAGACGATAACATCGTTTAACCGCCTGGACGGCAAAGAATCTGAGGCCTTTGCGATCTTGAATCGGCCGTGCACCATCTGGTCTCCGAATACGCCGCCAGAGGAGATCGCGCCTCGAGACAAGGAACCGAGCTACCTCCTTAAACGCTACAGTCATACCATGCTTCACGACTGCGACACCGACCACGGCAGTTCGGGTTCGCCCGTGTTTTTGAAACCAACCCCCACGTTCAACGGCGACACGCCCGTGATCGGCTTGCACTGGAACGGATGGAAAGTGTCTAAATATGAATTTTACACCCCTGAGTCACAAGGCGGCCATCCTATGAACCCTGGTACTGGAGAAGGGACCGACAAGTACCCCGATATGCCCATCTACCCAGGCAATTCCATGATTCGCATAGACGAGATCTACAATTACATCAACGGCATGATCAAAGATTTGACCGCCGATGGATTTAAGGCAAGCTTTGTTAAAGAAAAGCCATCATCGGAGCCTCAAGGCAGTGACGATGATGACAATAAGGATAAGGAAAAGGAAAAGGATAAGGATAAGGACGACGACAAGGACACCGAAATACCGCTTTATGACGACGAATTCGCGACTAGATGCAGAGAAGGCACTCTGACCCTGGACTTCATTGTCCAGAAGTGCGAGGCCCGGGACCTCAAGTGCAAAGACCTCGATGCCAGGTACCAGAACCTCCTGCTGGATTACCCTGTCTGCCGGATAGGCAAAGCAACGCTGGAGGAAATTCGGGGGCTTTTCATCCTAAAGCAACCCTGAAAAAGGCTCTAAAACCAAGCCATTAGGGAATGCAAAAATAAAATTGATAATCATTCTCATTTCTATTATATTCTGTGCCGATAAGATATAAGAGAAGGTTTTGGGAGGACTTATGTACGTTTGTCTTTGCGAAAACGTAAGAGAAAAGCAAGTCAAGGAAATCCTTGATAAAAATGGCGAATCTATTAAGCTAAAGGACGTCCAGAAGATATGCGCGGCCGGCACCAACTGCGGCGGTTGCATTCCCCACCTGAAGCAGGTTTTTGAACGTCTTAAAACGTGTAAATCTTAACTTTCTTTCTTTATCTTCTTTGCCAAGTAGTTTTCCACGCCCACTTCTTTCATCAAGAAGAGTTGCGATTCAAGCCAATCGACATGGCTTTCTTCCGCGATGAGAATCTTCTCGAGCAGCTCGCGCGACGTATAGTCCTTGTGCTTGATGCACGTGTCTATGGCCACCCTCAGACGACTAATGGCGTCCATCTCCATGGCGAGATCGGATTTTAACTGTTCGGGCACGTTTTCGCCGATCTTAAGCGCTCCCAGCTTTTGAAGATTGGGAAGGCCTTCGAGAAACAGAATGCGTTCAATCAACTCTTCCGCATGTTTCATTTCTTCAATCGACTCGTGATAGTTTTTATGGGCGAGCTCGTCGTAGCCCCAGTCTTTGCACATTTTTGAATGAAGGAAATATTGATTAATCGCTGTCAATTCGCCTGTCAGAATATCTTTGAGCGCATCAATAACTTCCGTGTTGCCTTTCATTTCGACCTCCATTTGTTCCATAATCTTATACGCTAATCTCATCCTAGAAACCAGTTTGAATTGAGCTCTGCTCTTCTTCGCTGTACACTAGGGCCCATGGTGCATCCGTCGCTCTTGATCCGTAAAATTATACACGTCGACATGGACGCATTTTATGCCTCCGTGGAAATGCGCGACAATCCCGATTTGCGAGACAAACCTGTCGTTGTCGGCGGAGCCCCCAATTCACGAGGCGTGGTGGCGACATGCAACTACGCCGCCCGCAAATACGGGATCCATTCCGCCATGGCAAGCTCCCGCGCCTATCGACTGTGTCCCCAAGCCGTTTTCGTGAGACCCAATTTCGAAAAATACCGGGAAGTGTCGACCGTAATTAGAACCATTTTTCGGCGCTACACGGACCTCGTCGAACCGCTTTCCCTCGACGAAGCCTATCTCGACGTGACGGACAATGTCGAACGACTTTACGCCGTGCAAATAGCCAAAAGAATTCGCGAAGCGATTTTGGCGGAAACAGGTCTAACGGCTTCAGCGGGCGTTGGCCCCAACAAGATGATAGCGAAAATAGCATCCGATTTCCGCAAGCCCAACGGACTTACGGTCGTGCTGCCCGATCAGGTCGAGACCTTTATGTCGTGCCTACCGTTGCGAAAAATCCCCGGAGTTGGCGCTGTTACGGAGCGACGCCTGAAGGAGCTGGGGTTATCTCTATGTAAAGACGTTTGGAATGCGAACCCTGACATCTCAGACAAGCTCGGGGAAAGGATGTTCGCCTGGCTCGCGAAACGGTCCCGCGGAATAGACGAGAGATCCGTTGAAACGACACACGTTCGCAAATCTGTGGGCCAAGAGGAAACTTTCGCTTCGGACATTACGGACTGCCTTCAACTTAACGAACAGCTCCAAGCGATTGCGCATGAATTGGCGGCGTACCTGCAGAAAAAGAATATTCGCGGTCGTACCGTCACTCTCAAGGTGAAGTACAAAACCTTTAAGCAAATAACTCGGTCATTAACTTTGTCCGACGGTATTAACGATGCAGCTGCGATTGCCGGCACCGCGATAGAGCTTCTCAAGAAGACCGACGCCGGGACCGCGCCCATTCGCTTGCTGGGCGTGCAGATTTCGAATCTTTTATAAATTGTTTTTCTCTGTTTACGGAGAAAGACTTACCTTTGGAGGTTCGTCACTAGTAAAAAGTCCTTCATGAATCATCTTCGTTATCTTGATTGTTTCTTTGTCCGTCGGAATGAATTTGGGATTAAAGCCGGAGAACAAAAACTTTTCTCCGCTGTACACCATCAGGATAAGAGGGGAAGCATCGGCAGACATGAGTGCGGGCAATTTGAGTTCTAATTTAGGGTCTGTGACGGGAATCGAAAAGATTTTGTTTTTGTAGGAACCATAAACAATGAGTTTGTCCTCGCTCGCAAACGACGCCTGTAGTTCGGACGTAAGTTCAAAAGCAATTTTTGTTTCTACCGGCGACGGTGCCGAAGAAGCCGGCATACCGGGTACGCTGTTTTCCTGCATAGCAGGGGCCGGACCAGAGCCTTTTTTCTGCTTACTTTCCTTCTTGCATGCGAAAGCAACAATTAACAGAAGGACGAGTATTTGGCCTTGGCGCATTTTGTTACCCAAAAAATGGTATAAATGCCTATCGGCACACTGCTGAATTCCCTCAAGGAAAACGCCCATTTTCCGATAAGAAAGTACATTACCAGGGCTTTTTCTATGAAAAACAGCTTGTTACTGACAATTGGTTTGACGCTTGCTTCAGCGTGCAAACAGGACAAGCCAAAGGATGTTCCCACCCCCGCGCAAGCGGCATTCTTCGACATGGGAGCTCAATTCCGACTGTTCTTTGCCAATTCACTGCGACGAAGTCCAACAGCGGAGGAGCTAAAGCCTATTGTAGCGATTGGCTATGGAGAAGACCCGTATCACTTTTGCACCGGCTATTTACTTGAGAACAAGGAAAAGAAAACTATTATAGCAACGGCGAACCACTGTATCGAGGACTATGATTTCGAAAAATGGTGCGACGATAGCGGTTGGGCACGCTCAGACGCCTACGACGCCTTTGCGTATTGCTCGCGGATCATCCTTATAGATCCCGTTCACGATTTCGTTATTTTTGAGGCTGATCCTTATGACAAACCTATTCCTCATGACGAAGCTTCCACTTTAAGATTCAGCTTTGCCGTCCCTCCCTCGGGATTTCCCCTCAAAATGATTGGTTACCCGTGGGACGAGTTTAATAATGGCAACGATATCGTAACCGAAAACTGCTATGCACTCGGCGAGAAAATGCTTACGCCATTTCAAACCCGTCTTTGGCACGATGACATTGTGCAATTTAACAATTGTACAACGTACGGCGGCAACAGCGGCGGGCCCATTGTTGTAGACGGAACGAGGATCGTCGTGGGACAACCTCATGAGTATAGACCGGACGACTATAAGAATTATGACGGACGGGGTTTAGAGGGGCAACTTGCCACAACAGCACTGCATTATTCGCTCAAAGAAAAGTATACTTCATTATTTGAGAAAGAAGGTATTATTCTAGCTTCAGAAATCCCGCTCCCGCAAACGGGGAACTACTTTGCCAGCGGGATCTATGCCTCCGAGCAAATGGAAGGATGCTACCTCTACGCCATCTCCGGTTACTCCTCCGATACGAGTCTAGACGACGTTGACATTCACTATGGCGGCGAAACCTGCTCGGGCCATGAATCCTTTCAATGTGAGGCAAACATCTGCACGGGAGCCTACACATCTGTGGTTTCAAACATGAAGCCAGGCGCTTTCGACTACCAACGAGAAGGAAAAAAGGCAACATTCCGGCTTTTACAAACTGGGATCTTTCCTCAACTCACCGGAAGGGTAAAGACATACAAGCCGTTGTAATTTTCGGCCTTCAGTGGAGTTAGAGTTCGATGAGAAGTCATAGTGTATCATACTGCGCTGGCGCAGGTTTCCTACTGGTTAGTACTTTAGTGTCCCCGACTTACGCCTCTACAATCGTCTCTCAGGTCCACGAAATAGGTATTGAGAACACATATAAACCTCAGAACTTTTCGTTTCTGGATTCGGTCCTTCGTGGGAAAGAGATCGTCCAATTGGGAGAATCCATTCACGTCACTAAAGAACTTCCTCTAGTTCGTCTCCACTTTGTGAAATATTTGCATCAAGAACTCGGGTTCGATGTTCTTACTCTAGAAGGTTCCGCCATTGAGGCCTGGCTGGCTATGGACGGACTGTACAACTCGCGAAAGCAGAATGAAACAGAGCGTGCACAAGACGCGCAGGAGAAGGCCTGGTTCGGCCTTTGGCAAACGGAATCTATGCTCGAATTAATGAAATATATCGACTCGACGATCGACCACGCGAAGCCTCTCTATTTATCTAGTTTCGATGTGCAACCTGGAAACAGCAGAAAATTTCACGGCAACAAACCGTTCAAGCAACTTTTTGAGGCGGTTTCCCACTATTCGAAGTCTCCCCTCTTAGATCGAGACCGAATGGCAGCTGTCTTTGACAATCTAGTGGCAATAGGCAGAGCCCCGAACGAACGATGTACGGATAAGAATTGGTTGCATGAAGCTTCCTCCTATGTCAACGAATTCGAAAGATGGGTCGCAACGACTGTAACAGAGGTCGCTAAGGAGACGACTCAGTACCACGCTAATGCTCTGATGTTGTTGCCGGATAACATTCGCGATCGAATCGATCTTTGTAGTTACGTCGCGAATAATTCGGAAGCACATTCGTACCAAATCAGACGAGATCAGCTCTCCGCTGAGAATGTATTGATGCTCAAGGATCGCCTTTCTTCCGTCAAAAAGGTGATAACATGGGGCCACCACAGCCATCTTCACTACAACGCAACGCATGAAAACATAAACTCAATGGGTGAGCACTTAAAGGAAACTCTGGGAGACCGGATTTACACAATAGGAACTTTCGTCGGAAGCGGAAGGATACTTGGCGTTGATGATGATGAGCTCTTTCCGGTCTTCGAGATTAACGTGGAACCGCGGGCAATTGGAGAAATTGAGGCTGCGTTGGCATCCATCGGACCGAACGCCTTTTTTCTAGACCTAAATCAAATAGCGGATGAGGAACTCGCGACGCTGGGTTGGGCAAAACCCTCTACAATGGTATTTGAAGGATTAGATAAGAGACCGACCATTTTCTCCAAGGACTTTGACGGAGCTATTTACATAGGAAAGGTTTCACCTCAAACCCTTCGGTTTCTTGATAAGTCCTTCCTGAGGGTGATCTCTCGCCTCAACGGAATATACGTATCTCACAAAGTTTGGGTTCTTGGACTCGCGGGCAGTCTGTTATTAGCCTTTACTTTATTTCTTGTAAGATTTATTTGCTGTAGGGTCAGACCTTAAAAGACGACCAAAAACTAGAGTCTCCGCACGCTTATTATTCCGCGCCTCCGTTATTCCGCGCCTCCGCGTTTATTATCGCGGAAACGCGGAAGTAAGGAAACCTGCAATTCTGCTAAGGAATAAACTCACCCTCAAGCTTCTCTTCAGGCACCGCAGGGGGAACAACATCCGATTCTTCCGTTTCAATAACGTCATAACCGCGATCGTGCGTTGTCTTCTCGGTATCAATGGCGTAAATACCGTCGGCTCCTTGGGTAAAGCACTGCTTCGTGATCGAATTTCCTTCGTTGGCGGTGTACCTATCGTCTTTGTCAGGATGGATATTTTGGTCTTCTCGAGGATGCCAGTACTTCGTTGGAGCAAGAACGTTATCCTCGGAAGGATCCGTTACCGCACTTCGAATGCTAATGTCCTGGGTTGAGCCGGAGACCCCGCAGCCCGCAAGGCGGTCGCCGTCAGCGGTGATGTTGAATAAGAAACCGCGGGCTGATTCGTTGATGTTACCGCCCGGGTTCATCCAGTAGGAAAGATTTCCTTCGTTCGTGTCGGGATTCATGTCGAATGCCACGTACTTGATAGCATGGATCGTTTCGTTGCTCGCGTCGTCGGGAACTCCAGCGTAGTTTACCAATCCTTCAGGCGTAAACAACTCATAAGAATTATCGATCATCGCTTGACGAACTTCGAATCGGACGCGTTTATCGCCGTCCTCTTTTGTTCGGGCATAGTTAATGCTCATAACGTCCGATTTATGCGCGACGTTGTTGTTATCTGCCGGCGGCAGAAGGTGGGCATTGCCTGCGAGCTCAAGCGGCTTTGGAGCGCCAGCTGCTTTCGTCTTAAACCACAGCGTCCCCGCATCCTCGTCTTCGCCGCCCGGAGAGTGCACGAGATGCACTTCCATCTCGGAGTCGCCAGCGGAGATGATGATGTCCGTTCTATAGACAGGTTTGTCGTCAATATCGGCAAGACGATGGATCTTGGCTTGGTCAACGGTAAAGAAATCCCCGATGGCGTTACCGAAGGACTCGGCCAAGTCGAGGCTTTCTCCCTCGGCAGGAAGCTCGGTCGCCTCCCCGTCTTTCTTCGCTTGGCACATAGCGCCGCTCACCAGTGCTAGGGCTTGGTCAACCTTCGTGACGGCGTCTTTCACTTCCTTTCGCGCGAAAGTAACCATGCACGCTTCGCCGTCTCCGTCGGTACCGTCAACGGTGCCGAAGTCGGTATTAGAATCATCAAAGCGCGCCGGGTTCATGTCGGAGTCAAACTCATAACAAGTAACAGTCGGCGCTGCCTTATGATCTCTAAAGACATCCATATCAATGCAGTCTGCGTCGCCGTTGAGCACTTTTCGATTTTGCTCGACCTTTTCTTTAACAGTGAGCGTCTCGTTAGGATCGTCAACAGTCTCACCCAAAGCTAAAGACGCTTCTTCATTTTGCGGAAATGCGGAAATAGCCAACGATCCCGGGAACGCATCGGCTAAAGCATTGTCGACTTCTTCTGTTTCTTTACCTTGGTTATTAGACTTGCTGTCCTTTTTGCTACAGCCAAAGATAACCAGGGCTGAAAGCGCAATTACTTTTGTAGTAGTTACCTTCATTGCGAATTCCCCTTTCTTACGAAATCCTTACATTCAAAACCATCATCTCTTCGTCGGCAAAATCTAGAAATCCTCAAATCATTTTTTACAAAATACAAATTTATGAAAGATTTAGAGTAAGAGAAGTATGTTCACAAATATTACGTGTGGAAATTTTTGGGAATTTCTTGCACTATCGTCGCTAACATTTTCAAGCATCACTAGCGTTATCCGGTTCACATGAACGCTATGGTGCATTTTTTAAAGGAGGTAGTAATGAAAAGATTTGCCGGTTTAGTATTTGTTCTCGGGATGTCGCAGGCGGCCTTTGGCACTCAGTACAAGCTTGACACCAGCCACGCGACGATGGGTTTCAAAATTCGGCACATGGGACTTTCCTGGGTGACGGGTCAATTCGGCAAATCCGAGGGCATGCTCCAGTATGACGAGAAAAAGCCAGAAATGAGCAACATCAGCGTGAAGATCGATACGGCTTCTATCGACACCAATGAACCCAAGCGCGACGAGCATCTCAAGTCCCCTGATTTTTTTGACGTAAAAAAATATCCTGATTTGAAATTCGAATCGACAAAGGTGGTCTTCAGCGCGGGCAAACCGACTCAAATCTTGGGCAAGCTGACCATCAGAGGCATAACCAAAGAAGTTGCACTGGATATAACCGATTGGGGCGGAACAATGACTGATCCATGGGGCAACGAACGAATGGCGTTCGAAGCGAGCGGCAAAATAGATCGTACGCAGTGGGGTCTTACCTGGAACAAAGGCTTAAGCAAGGCTGGTGGTCTCATGGTAGGTAACGACGTCACTCTTATGATTTCAGCCGAGTTCGTTAAGAACGACAAACCAAGCTAATAGCTACCGTGTTGGTAGTTTTTAGGCATAATCAATTTTAGGGAGAAATTTTATGAAGAAATCGGTATTGTTTTCCGCGGCAGTAAGCAGCATGCTTATGGCTTCAGTGGCCCTTGCAGACAGCACAAAAGCTCCTGCAGCTGCAAAAACGGCAAAAACTGAAGCAAAAGGCGAGTGTCACGGCATTAACGCCTGTAAAGGCAAAGGCGAGTGCGGCGGCAAAGGCCATAGCTGTGCCGGAAACAACGAGTGCAAAGGTAAAGGCTGGCTGTCAGCTACCAAAGAAGAGTGCACTGCGAAAAAAGGAACGTTCAAGGCTCATGACTAATATTTCATGTCGAGCAGGAGTAGGGCTTCGCCCTACTCACTATCCTCACCTCGAAACCCATCCCTCCACAATTCCGAATTGGTTCGAAGCTATCAGCGAAAATTACATGAATTCCCAAGGCCGGCCCTTGGAGATGCTCGAATTTGTTCGAAAAGATTACAACGTCGCCCTTCACGGCGTGTCGATGTCTTTGGCTTCCCACGACGGTTTAAGAAAAGATTATCTCCTCAAATTGAAAAGTCTTGTAGATCGCATAGAACCCTTTATCGTCTCGGATCATCTTTGTTGGACCGGACCTAAAGCCAGCAACATTCACGATCTGCTGCCGTTCCCTTTCACGGAAGAATCATTGCAGGTTGTCAGCCGCAATGTCCAGATGGCTCAAGAGACTCTTGGACGCTCTATGGTCATTGAAAATGTGTCCTCTTATTTAGAATATAAATCCAGTGCGATGACGGAATGGGACTTTCTCATTGAAGTTTGCAAACGAACGGGAGCCAAGATGCTCGTCGACGTGAACAATATCTACGTCAGTTCGCAAAATCACGGTTATGATCCTTACAAATTTCTCGAAGCCATACCTACTGAGCTCGTGGCTCAGATTCACTTGGCGGGCTTTACAGATATGGGCGACTTTCTCTTCGACACCCATTCCTCGCCTGTGTTTTCCCATGTATGGAATCTGTTCGCGCGCCTCATTCAACGAAACAAAGACATCCCGTTCATGATCGAATGGGACGAAAATATACCCGAATTCCCTGTTCTCGAAGAAGAACTTAGCAAAGCCATCAACATCTGGAACGTGCACCATGACGACCTCGCTCAAGAAACTACAAACGAGATTCGCTGAGGCGGTTCTCGACAAGAACCTAACTCCCGAACTCATGGCCGAGATAAAGGTGCCGGCTCGTGTTGCCCATCCCGCGCGAATCTTGGACGTCCATCGCGAAGGCTACTTCCTACGACTCATCGAAGCCTTGGGAGAGACCTACGACGCGACCTGGTGGCTGCTCGGCGACAAAGATTTTTTCGAGCATGCGCGTGCTTACGTCAACCACAATAAATCCAGTTATTACAACTTGTCCGATTACGGCCAGTCGTTCCCCTATTATCTTGCGGAAACCTTGGAAAGCAAAAAGTTTTATTTCCTCACCGATTTGGCAAGACTCGAATGGGAATTCAAGGAAATCTTTCACACGGCTCAACACACGACACTCGACCCAGAAGTCCTGCAGTCCAAGCTCGCCGGCGAAAACATCACCCTTCACTTGGGTGCCGTTCGAACGATGCGATCCGCCCATAAAGTCATCGAAATATGGCGCAACAGAAACAAACCCTACGACCAGGTGAGTTTTGATACAGAGGGCAACGAGATCATCCTTCTCTTCAAACAAGAAGGCAAAATCTTCATGCAGGATATCCCCGAAGCCCGCTTTAACATCATTGAATCGCTCACGACCCCACAGGAGCTAGAATCGGCTCTCGAACAGCATCCCGATCTCAAACCCGAGGAGGTAGCGGAGACCTTTGCCTTCCTTATGCAGGAAGGCTTAATTACTGAAGTCACTTCGTAAACGACACCGTCGCCCTAAGCAAAGAACCAGCATCCTAAGTCGCGGAAGCGCGGAAGTTTGGAAACGCGGAAAAGATTACTTCGCAGACGCCCCCAACAGCTCCTTCGCCTTTGCAAAAACCGCATCAAACATGGGCTCCGTAAGGCGGCCCGTGAACGTATTCTGCTGGCTGGGATGAAAGCTTCCCAGAACCCAGCGATCGTCGGATAGAGGCACGAGCGCCAAATGCCCAAACTTCGGCATTTTGCCCGCGAACCACTTTTTCTCGCGTGCCAATCGGAAGGTCGCATTCCAGGCAATCTGGCCTAACGTAACAAAGACCGATATAGGCAACTGTTCGACGGTTCTCTCTAGCCACAAGGTGCAGTTCTTGATTTCGTCGGGGGTTGGTTTGTTGTCGGGCGGAGCGCAATGGCAGACTGCGGTTATAGCGCAGTCCTTTAGTTTTAGACCGTCGTCGGGGTGCAAGGAGAGCGCCTTGTTGCCCAAGCCGCTTTTATGAAGCGCCCGATACAGCCATTCGCCGCTCCTATCGCCTGTGAACATTCGGCCGGTCCTGTTGGCGCCATGGGCGGCTGGGGCGAGACCTACCAGCAGAAGCCTCGCTCGAGGGTCTCCAAAGTTTGCTACCGGGCGTCCCCAATACTCGTCCGAGGCAAAGGATTTGCGCTTCTCGACCGCAATGCGCTGGCAGTACGTCCGAAGGCGGGGGCACTTTTCGCAATGAATTATGTCGTGATTAAGGGAATCCCACGGGCTCATGCGCCAAATCTAGCACAAAAGCCCTAGTCAGCAAAAGGTTTGCTATTCTATTTTGAGAGTAAACGTGATTTTTTGCTCTATTTCTTTGGCGCAATTATCAAATCCGGCGTTCTTGGCGTCGGCTTCGTTATGGCAACAACGATTAACGGTTAACAACATTTCTTTACCTTCCGCCTCAACCGTTTCAGCTCTGGAGAGAACTTCTTTCCACTCTATCTTCTGGCCGCTTTCGTATGCGTTGTACACCTCGTCATAGCTTGGCGCTTCCCAACTTGCCTTTTCCACGCCCTCAATGGACAGGGTCGCACTCTTGGGTAAACACATAAGCCCAACGCCATTCGAGGTTTTTTCGATTTCCGTGACGAATTTTCCCAGGAAAACATCTGACGAGAACGGATACTCTAGAGCCGCTCCCCTCTTCGCCGGTTCAACGCTGGGCAACAACTTTGACAAAATATCGTCGTATTGCATTTTGGGAGTCGTATACGTGCCGCAAGGACCGTCGATTTTTTCTGAAACGGAATAGAAGAATTTCAATCGCTGCTGAAGATCAGATGACGCACCGTTCATTTTGCTGACAAAACCATTGATGTCGCAATTGCGTGGAGCCGGCGCTCCTACGTGCGAAGTCGCGTCAGTGATTGCAAGTATGGCTTGCACGTCAGAGCTCGTGTCGGCCAATATCTGATCGGCAACTTTGTCAAGAGCGACCATACCCGCCTCCGGTATGTCGTCTCCACCGCTAGCGAGGATTTTATCAATGAATGCAACGAAAGCGTCTAGGTCGGATGATTTTGGGAACGTATCGGCAAGTTCGTCTCTGAAAGCGACGACGCCAACGCTCAATTCAAAACCTTTTGCTTTAACCGTTGACGCGAATTGCTTAATGCTCGCTTTGATCGCGTCAATATTGGTTTGCATGCTATTGGTAATGTCGAGAACGAAGTAAAGCGTGAAGGGCTGAATAGATTTCTCGCCGTCGACTTTAGACACTCCCAAAACGTCAAACGCAAGGCTCGTGAGCCCGTCTTCCACCACATACGATTCAGCAATGGTGACGTCCTCCGTACCGGGAAGCTCCACTCGACTGGTCGGATACACGTTTTTGTCAGAGGCTCCGCCGCTGAATTCCGTATCCTTGGAACAAGAACCCAAACCGACTACTGCCGTCAAAACTCCTACGAAACCCCTACGAATCATTTGTCCTCCATCATCCATATGGCGCACAAAAGGCCCTGATAGTTACTTATCGGTAAGGTTATACAAATCTTGAATGTTAATGCTATTTTCGCCCAATATCGGCGACTTAAGAGGTTTATTCCGAAGATGAAAAAACACGCGCAGGCGGAAATGTGCTAAGCTATATGAATCACCCCATAAATTCGGAAAATATCATGACCGGACCCATGTTCGCGGCAAGAAGAGCGGCGTTGAAGCTTCCTTCCTTATTATTAGTATTACTTTTTGCTCAGAGCGGCTCCGCCTTTGAGATTCCCGAGCGCCGTCGCGAACAAAAACAAGTCGAACCTGGTCATATTCTCACGCCTGCGGCGGCCAACATTCCCGGCATCGGATTTACTTATGGAATACTGGGCAGCTACTTTAACGCCTTCGATACCGAAGCCGACGTTCTAGGTTTTCTGTTTTCAGGAGATCTTGCCGGTGCCGGCGTTGCGACTCTTAATATCCCAACATTCTGGGAGCCCTTAACCGTGAACCTCTTCGCCAACTCTTTTACCAAGATTGCCGCCGAGACCTACAACAGGGGTATAGATTCAGATCCTGACGATCGCTATATCGTCGAATTGGACAACGCCGACTTGCTGGCGACGCAGTTCAATCTTAACTTTCTTGGAAAACGTCTGCAGTTCAACCTCGGCGTAAACCAACAAGGTTCGCGCCTGCGTTCCCTTCGCGATAAGGACGGCAAAAAAATATCCGACGTGGATGCAGATAAACACATTCGCAAATCTTATTCGGCGGGCACAATCATCGACCTCACCGACGACCATGACGACCCGAGAAAGGGCATGCAACTTGAAGTCTATGCATTTGGAAGCCCGAGAGAATCTACCTTCTCGGCGGATTATTACACAGTAGACTATAACTTTCTGGGATACGTTCCCTTTGGCAGTTTCAGCACCGTCGTTTTCAACGCCTATCGATCAGACGCGGTCGTTGCGCGGAAGGGCGAATCAGACGAGGACGCCATAAAAAAAGATTTGGGGTATAAATGCGACGAGGAGATTGACGATGCGCGCGACGCTTGTCTGGCAACAGAGGAAAAGCGAACGCGAGAAATAATGACGCAAAACACACACGGGACAGCAAGCCCCATCGGCGGCACGCAAAGGCTCAGATCTTACCCAACAAACCGCTTTTTTGCCGCTCATACCGTGGCGTACAGCGCCGAGATTCGTTACAACCTGACGGAAGAATTTTCTAAATTCAACATTTACATTGCAAGCGGCGTGCGGACATCCATGCAGCTTGCCCTGTTTTACGACATTGGAAGCGTTGCCGAGACGGCGTCCGATCTTCATGACGACATGAAGTACTCTGTCGGAGGCGGTCTCCGCCTAGTCATGGCCTCGGGGATAGTACTCCGCGGCGACTATGGGGTTGGGGAAGAAGGCGGCGCTGCTACGTTGATTTTCCAGTATCCTTATAGCTTGTTCTAAAAAGCCCATCCGGCCTTTATCTTGAGAATATTGAAGCTTACTTTTCTTTCCATGTAGTCCACGGCGCGAAGAACCATTTTTCTGCTGTCGCCAGTAAGCAACGGAGAGAGATCGTCTTTAACTTTGCCCTTCCCGATGGGCACAAGTATTTCCAACCAATCAAAGCCCCAGTAAAAACCCGGATCAAATTGCCATTCGTTGCCTAGACCCACAAGCGCCACTTCGTTTTGTACTTCAAGAACTCTCGCCTGAAAAAGCTCGTCCTCGCCGACCGCAGATCCAAGTGTCGACAAAAACTCGTCGCCTAAGGCGACCCGATACTTTCGTAACCCAAGACCGACCTTCCAGTAGAAACTGTTTCCCATGAAAGCTTTGTAGGGAAGGAGATAGAGGTCCTCTTTAAACTCCGCGAATTTCAAATCGAACAAAGATATTTTGAACCCACCAGTTTGGTACTCTCCGCCGATGCTGGTGTAAGAGTCCAAACTGTAATCGACGAGAAACGCCTTCTTCGTCGGGTAGAGGGCTCCGAAAAAGAAAGGTGCAATGCCGAGGCGAAGATTATCTATGTCTCTGTTCTCCGCCGAGGTATGCGTCTTTGCCTGATAGTCTTCGTATTTTTCCTCTGCGTACTCCTTGCCTTCGTTAAGAACCTCTTTGGACTTCTCATAAACCTTGCCCGACTCTTCCTTGATCGTATCGAGCATGGAATCGTCCTTCTTGTCCGAGTCTGGCGCCGTCGTCTTAGGGGGCGTGGCGTTTGTTTGAGCAAAAACAGGGGACGCAACCAAAGCTAAAGTCAACATGGTTATGGTAAGATTTTTCACGGCGTATGGATCCTACGAAGGTTCAGAACTCAATACTCTATATTAGAACAAACCGTTTGGCGAGGCTGATTGCGGGTTGCCATAATCGCTTATCCTCGCTAAAGTGAAAGCACAAACAACGGTAAAATCGGAGGCAGAATGAAAGCACAGACTTTCGCTTTGGCGCTCGCATTGGGTGTGGTTGGCTGTAAAACCGCAGAGCCTCTGGACCCTGACGGCTTGAATTTAGAAAAGGTGGAACTCCCTCTTTGCATGAACGTAGCCGAAGAAGCCGTCATGGAAAAAGCCGCCAAGATAAACGACACCGCTGAGATAATCGATTCGCTCTCGGTTTACGGCGAAAAGACCACTTCTGGAGATATCATCGTTGTGAGCATCTCAGACGATACAGAACCTTCGGACTACATTGTCATTACAGAACGCGAAGCAGGCAAGTGCAGCATCAAATACATTGAAATGATTGCATCTGGAATTCTTCCGCAAGCGGAAGAAGCAACCGCATCGTGCAGTGCCGTCGTCACGGAACACATCCAAAAGACAAATGCGAAAGCGCAGATTTCGGGCCAGAAAGTTTTTTACGGCGATAAGAACACATATGGCAACGCCATCCTCGTGCGCGTATCGGACGACTCGGGAAAGTCCGACTATGCCGTCGTGACGAAGTCGAAGAGCGGAAGCTGCGAAGTGACATACGCGGAAAAGATAGCCGCGGGCTCCTTGCCTGCCGTTGAAGGACTATAGTCGGCGGCGTCATGAAAGCGACGGCACTCCCCCATCTAGAATGATTGTCCTCGTCGGAAACGCGAACTCAATCTTACGACGCGCGAACTCTTCGAATATTTTGAGATTAATGGCCTCCTGAATATTCATGTGTTCCAGATAGTCTGGCGAAAGTACAAAGTACACAACTTCGTAGTTGAGAGCGCTGTCTCCCAATTGGATGAAATGCGCGCGATCAAATCTAATTTTTTCCATTCCCTCCACGATAGTGCGAAGCAGCCGAGGTATCTCGACCAGTTTTTCATACGTCGTGCTGTAAACCACCCCAATGCGGAAGACGACCCGACGCTCCTGCATTCTCTTGAAATTGCGAATTCTTGAATTAACGATGTCGTTGTTCGAAAGCACCAAAAGCTCGCCATTGACGCTCCGTATCTTTGTCGTTTTGAGACCAACAGATTCAACGGCGCCTTTGTACTCCCCCAGATCAATGAAATCGCCAACCTCAAAAGGCTCGTCCAATCCGATACAAAACGAGGCAATAACGTCTCCCAAAACCGACTGCAATGCCAAACCGACGGCAATGCCCCCCACTCCTAAGCCAGCTATGATTGTCGTGACGTTGAATCCAAAATTATCGAGCAACAGCAGAATGCCGAGGAACCAGGCTCCGATGACGGCCGCAGAGGCCAGACTCATGTTGATCGACCGTATCCGACCTTCTCGAGATTTTGCGAAGCCCGTCTCGTAAAACATGTAACGAATCCATATGCCCAGAACGAGAAGGATCTGGACCATGGTCGCGGCCGATATCGCAAAATTCGCCGCCGTCCGATTTTCCTTGGGTAGTGAAAATTGGCAAACAGCAGCATAGAGCGCAACGATCAAGAAGTACCATCGCCCCAACGACTCGAAGGATCTCTGCAACGTCGCATGAACAGCCGGCGAAGTGCGGATATATCGTTCGGTTCGCATGAAAATGTATTTGGCGAGTCTCAGCGCATAATAGCTTGCGAGAAAAATTGCAATCGCCAGCAGAACTGTCTTCACAGAGATTCCGTTAAGCGTCAAATTCATCCATTTAGGAACATCCGTCATCGTCATTGCCTCCACGTTAACTGTGTTTACATTTGTAAGATTTTTTCCTTGAAATCTCCCCGCCAATATGACAGGATGCGCCTCTTTGCCTTGAAAGACGCGACCTTCCGATCGCGTCAAGGGCTTAAGTCAGGAATGGGAATGTCACCGCAACAAACCATCTCTTCTGGCGAAAAAATCCACAACTTTGCTTTGTTAGCGTCAACAGAGCGAAAAGGTTTCTTTTCAAAAATTCCGACCTTCTGGCGTTCGAACCGACACAAAGAACATTTACTAGAGTATCACCGCATTGTCGACGAGCTAGAAAAAACTCGCACGCAAGCTGTCGCCGAAAGAGCTAAGTTCGAAGGCATACTCCAGCAAATGCCTTTAGCAGTCGTGATCGGCGAAGCTCCTTCAGGAAGAATAATCTTCCGTAACAAACAAGTTCATCGGGTCCTTCGGCATCAACAGGTATCCGAAGGGAGTATCGACACCTACAAAGACCCTCGCGGGTTCCATATGGACGGCCGCCCCGTGAAACCCGAGGAATACCCCCTTGCTCGAGCCATCCGTCAAGACGAACACGCGGTCGACAAGCATTTCCGCTATTTCTTCGACGACGGAACCGTGGGCATCATTTCGGCGAGTGCGTCACCCATTAAGGATGGTAGCGGCAATATCGTTGCCGGGATAGTCATCTTTGACGATATAACGGAAAAACTCGCCGTGGAAAACGCTTTGGAGGCGAGCGAGCTCAGGTTCAAGACTCTTGCCAATAGCATTCCCCAACTCGCTTGGATGACTGACGAGAAGGGTATCCCCATTTGGTGCAACCAGCGCTGGTTTGACTACACGGGAACGACCTCGATCGCCTTTGACGAAGGCGAATGGAAAAACATATACCATCCTCAGCACATAGGCCGGGTACTCGAACGATTCTATCAATGCGTCAGGGACGGCGAACCGTGGGAAGACACCTTTCCTCTTCGCCGGCACGACGGCGTGTTCCGCTGGTTTCTTTCGCGCGCCGAACCTATCCGTAACCCCAAAGGCGAAATCACGGGTTGGTTTGGGACGAATACCGACATTAACGACTCTAGGGATTTGCTGACGCAGCTTCAGCAAGCTAAGGAAATTGCAGAAGCGGGGAGCAAGGCTAAGAGTGAGTTCTTGGCGAATATGTCGCACGAAATCAGGACCCCGCTCAGCGCCATGCTGGGCTTTGCCGATTTGTTGCAGGACGATCAGATCCAGAGGAGCGACAAGGAATCCTATTTGCAAACTATTATTCGCAACGGCAAGAACCTCGCAAGGCTTATTGACGATATTCTTGACCTGTCGCGAATCGAAGCGGGAAGACTTCGCGTTGAGATGGCGGATGTGCTCGTACGGGATATTCTCAACGAAACGCTAGCGACGTTTAGTCAAAAGGTTAAGGAAAAGGGTCTCACGATCGCTCTATCGGTTTCTCCATCTGTCCCCTCCATAATCAAAACTGACCCCGCTAGGTTGCGCCAAATCCTCGTTAACATCATCGGCAATGCCGTTAAGTTTTCGTCTCAGGGCACTATTTCGGTGACGGCAAGCCTGGCTTCGTCGAAGCTTGTCATCGTCGTAAAAGACCAGGGCCCCGGAATTCCGGACGAAGAGCATTCAAGACTCTTTCACCCCTTCACGCAAGTCGATAGCTCGGCTACACGACAGCAGGGCGGAACGGGGCTAGGTCTCGCGCTTTCCCGTCGCCTCGCGCGCGCACTAGGAGGCGACATTGTGCTGAGCCCCTACGTCGCTAATGAAGGCTGCACGTTCACGATTTCCATCGACATCTATGAGAGCGAATCTTATGCAAACGAGCGGGGCGATCAATCTCTTCAGGATGAGTTGCCGAAAGACAGACTCGGTTTTCTCTTGGCCGGAGTTCGCGTGCTTGTCATCGAAGATTCTCCAGATAACAGTCTTTACATGCGAAAAACTCTTGAACGAGAAGCTATCATCGTCGACGTTGCCGAGAACGGCAAAGAAGGGATCATGCGCGCTCTCGCCGTCCCTTATGATCTTATTTTTATGGACATGCAGATGTCTTTAATCGACGGTTACGAAGCAACTCGAAGGATACGCAAGCACGGATATGGGGGCCCCATTATCGCTTTGACCGCACACGCTATGGCGGAAGACCGAGCAAAGTCCCTTGAAGCCGGCTGCACCGCCCATGTAACGAAGCCCATAGCCCCGTTCAATCTGGTATCCCTCGTCGCGGCATATGGCGGCAAACCTAGACCTTTTTCCTCCTGAGCTTGACGATTCCTTCAAAAAAACCCGGTTCCGCGCGGTTTGCAGTCATAGCCGCAAGTTCATGAAAGCATTTCTGTTTTTTAAGAAATCGGCGACCCTTCTCAGGTTGCCAATATTGCATCGAAAACATTTTATTTTGCGGCTAAAGCCAACAGCGTTTTTTCCGATGAGTTTATTAAGGTCAAAAAGCCTGCTTTTACAGTTAACTCTCGGGACGTGCATGCTCTATCAAATGCTATGGTCATATGCGTTGCTTAACATGGTCGGCGTTTATATCGCCTTCGGCCTGTTCGTCCTCATTGCTTGCCAGGTCGAAGCCTCCGAGCAACAAGACATTATTGAATCCCTCCCCTCACATTCAGAAGAAGACGTCGCGGAAACTGCCTAATTTTTACGCACGCCGCCGTCAATCCGGTATAGTTTTAGTTTTGAAAGTATCAAAACATACCAAACCCCGCGTTTTTATCTTTTCACAAATTTCCTATCAAACATCTTTCATAGCCCATCATTAGACGACTCCTCTTCTCAACAAAATTTGTGGCATGCCCCTTGCTCATTAAGTACTATTTTCTAATCATCGCTAATTTATTCAGGTAAACGAAAGGGTCGACATGATGAAGAGAACAATCATTCTGACAACGGGAATCACATTTGCCGCAATTTTGAGCAACGCCGCTCATGCTGCTGTACCTTTTTGCACAGCCGCCGCACTCAATCAAGATTCGGACGCAATCGGTTTTGACTTCAACAAGAAGCGAATACTTATGGACGCGAATAACGGCGTGGACGTTGTGGATCTGAAAACAGGCGCAACGTATCAGCTGGAATCGCTAAAGTCCGATAGCATTTTAAACGCGAAATTCGACCGAGACGACCGCCAGATTATCGCACTCACCCAAGGCGAAGGATCGGAGGGACAGAACACCCACGCAATTAAAATCGTGAACTATGAAAAAGAAACTGTAAAAACCATCAGCCTCGGCCAATTCATCTCCTCAGAGGTGGATTTGACGACAGCGCGCTTATTCCATATTGACGGCACGGACGACGTCTTTGTTGTCACCTTCACGTCAGACGGCTCGCTCCAAAAATTCTCTTCATTCCTCATCGTTGATAAAAAACGCGGCACCGTGCGCAAGCTCATCGACGACGATCTCCTTCAAGAGATTGCGGTCGCCAATACGGGCTACGTAGCGATGGATGTCGTCGGCCAAGTGCTTTACATCGCCTCTCCAGTTGATGGCGTTAACACCAAAGTACATTCTTACGACATTCGCAACCAATTCGTACGCACCTCGCTCTTGCCAAACCTAAGCCTTGAAGGCTATTTGACATTTGATCAAGAGTCGAACGAGCTGGTCGCTTCCGTCAAACAAAGCGCTTCAGCCGAAGCGATCTTTCTTGCCAAAATCAACCCGCGTCGCATGAGAATTGAAGACCAAGTTGTTATCGCACGAACCGGCGAAGCAGCAGCAACCTTCTGGATCGAGGCAGCAGATAAAGACAACCAATATCTTGTTCACGAGCGCTATACGGAATCATTCCCTAACGGGACCGAAGGCGAAGTGTTCGCGATGAAAATCGTTGACTTCAAAAAGAACAAGGTCAGTATTCCCGAGTGTCGCTAATACGCTGAGCGTTTTAGCAAAAAACAAAGGGCTCCGGTAACGGGGCCCTTTTTTAGTAGGAGGTTCGGTGAGCTGAATCCTAGCAAAACGCTCTGCCACCGCAGCCGAAATTCGCGGCACCAAATGGACCGGTGACAGCCCACGGACGGAATCGGAAAAATCCCGCGCCTGTTGCAACATTCGGAAAGAAGCCAACGGGCCGGAATCCGACGTTCACCGCGCCAAATCCAAAGGTTGGACCGAAGGCGCCACATCCTTTGATCTTTTCCTTGTACTTATTCTTTTGGTGGAATTTGTCGCCGTGAATTTTACCCTTCACTTTAACAGTAACTTTGATTTTCGCCTCGTTGTTGAAGCAATCAAAGCCGTTAAACCCCCAGCTTTCCGTGGATGAGTCCAAAATATCGTCGTCGCCCTTAAGCGTCATGATACTGCTTTCGGGGTTCTCAAAGAGTTTTTCCTCATTCGCCACAATAGTTTCGAGATCGTCGCCAACAGGCTCCGATTGTGTTTTGACGAGAGTAGCATGCCCTTCTTTATCGATTTTCATTACAATAGAGTCATTGGCGGAAATAGGAATTCCCATTTCTTTAACTATGGCTTCCGCACTTTTCTTGCTGCCTTCTTTTTCGTGGTTTTCAGAGTCTTTGCCGCATGCAGTAATGATTAGTGTCAGACCCAGTGTTGCTCTCAATATACGCATATTTTCCCTCAAAAAGTGAAAGTTTGAATCCACGCCTCAAACGAGGCGTTCATCTTTAATCGTAAAACAAAGGACTGTCATAGGTTCGAAACTGCACATCTGTGTATGTATGCCCGTCAAACCACTTCAAGGAGTATGGTTTGAACCTGAAGAAGCGCGAAAATGTTTCGGGATCATAGGAAGCCGAAATCACGCGATATTTAACAATGTTGTTGGCGACAGAAAGAGACGCGTCAAATTGTTGGCAAATACCCACTCTATTTTGAACGCTTTCGTCGTTGTTAAAATCGACCGCGGTGCGAAACGAAATCTGATTGCGCAGACAGTCAACGTTGTCAAATCTCAGGTTTTGAGGCGTGAGCAAGAGTCGGGAGCGTGTGTTTACGTCTCCTCGATAGGGACCGTACGGATCGCCGTTGCCTCTTTGCATGCTCGGATCATTCGGAGGGAAGCCAGGTCCAGGTCCGTTCTGAAGTCTTGATTCTTCGATTTGGTCGGCGAGCAATTGGCGGAAGTTAGGGTCGCCGGGGAATCCTTGATTGCCGCCCATTCCTGGATCTCCACCGGGATAGCCAGGGTTGCCGGGATAGCCAGGATTATTATTACCGTAGGGATAACCGTTGTTGTCTGGATACGGGTATCCGTTACCCCCATTGGGATATCCGTTACCCCCATTGGGATATCCGTTACCCCCATTGGGGTATCCTTGATCGCCTGGATAGGGATATCCTTGGTCACCGGGATATGGGTATCCTTGATCGCCTGGATAGGGATTTCCAGGATCGTTAGGATACGGGTATCCGGGATCTCCGGGATAATTGTTCGTGTAGTCATTATAGTCATTAATAAAGACCTGACGTTCTTGAGCTCCGATCGCGAACTCGTCCCCGCGGGCCAATGGATACATGCCTGGCACAACAGAGAGTGAGTTATTGTCGTCCCCCATGCGAACGATGATGAACGGAGGAACGCTTACCCCAGTCTGCTTGAGCACGTCTTCAGCAGCTTGCTGAAACATTTCGGGTTCTGGCTCCGGATTGGGTAATTCCGGTCCCTTCGGTTCTTCAATGACCTCCGGGGTTTTTCCGCTGGGTTTTGCCCGTTTCTTTTTTGAATCCTTGCTACAGGCACCAAAAAGAGTAATCGCGGCGAGAATACAAACCGTTCTCTTCATGTTTCTTTCCTTTACCTTGAGTGACTTTGCTTTCGTTCTGCGTAGCTGGAGTGCGAACAGAATCAGCGCCGAACCTTGTGCAAGAACGAGACCAGTTCAAGAGCTTGTAAAAGCCGAAGTTTAGGCAGTTTTTGTTTGCTCCCAAAACCGTTTTTGAATGCTCAACGGTACAGCTTGTAGGTATTTCCATACGCGCAACACAAAGAATCTAACATGAAACCGCAATTAGAATGCTCTGAGAATGGCCGATTACTTGCAGAAGCGGAGGCCATATGCCGTTGGGCATAGACAAACAATCTTTTATGGAGGATCTCAACATGGTAACCAGAAACATAAAGGCCTTATTTGTTCTAGCCGCAGCGGCGGGCCTGGTAGGTTGCGGAACGCAAAAGCAAACCACAGACGACGAAGGCGTGGAGGCGTCGGCGATTCCAGCCGAACAAGTTGTCGAAGAACAAGGCATACAAATGCCCAAGTACGTGTACATGAAAATCGACAAAGACGGTCAAAAAACCTTCATACGCTCCGACGTAGCCGTCCATGAAGGAAAGAGTAAAGACGAGGCGATTGCCGCGCTGGAAAAAGAATTTGCAAACGCGAAGAACCTCGTCAACGTGCAGGCGGTTTCCAACGACGACGAGATGGTTGAATCCTCCACAGAAAGCTTCTTTTTTAACGGAGGAGGTTGTTTCCGGGGTTGCGGCGGCGGCTGCGGCGGTTGTGACGGATTCCGCGATTGTGACGGATTCCGTGGTTGCGGAGGATGCGGCATTGGTGATTGCGACGGATTCCGCGATTGTGACGGATTCCGTGGTTGCGGAGGATGCGGCATTGGTGATTGCGACGGATTCCGCGATTGTGACGGATTCCGCGGTTGCGGCGGTTGCGGCGTTGGATTTGCCGGATGCGGCGCAGTTGGCTTCGGATTCGCGGCAGGCGTGGTCGGCTTTGGTCCAACCGTAGGATTGGGCTGCGGCGGCGGCGCCGGATTTGTCGGATTTGCCCCCCGTACCCTTGCCTTTCGCCAACGAAACTTCTTCTTCCGCGACTTCTAAGAACAAGAATCGCGACGGATAAAACGAACAGCACCGGTCCCCCCGGTGCTGTTTTTTATAGCAAACTTGACATTTCCCCCCTATTCCTTTATAAAAAAGCCTTAAATTCTATCCTTTTCTAACGTTTTCATGAGTATTTTATGAAAAAAATGTTCGCTATCTTTGCCGCCGTATTGCTCAACTCCACATTGAGCTATGCCGCGAGCCCTCCAACCCCAGTCGTCACCATCAAAAAAATAGAAACAACGACTCTTTCGGACAATTACCTTTTCCCGGCTCGTACGACATCAAAAGTTCAGGCCGCGGTCCTCGCCCCAGTGGACGGAGTGGTCATGTCGCTTTCGGCTTCTGTCGGTCAGAGTGTAGGCACAGGCCAACCCATCATGAGGATAAAGAATACAGATCCAATTTATGAATTCGTACCGCTTGCCGTTCAAAGCCCCGTTTCAGGCGTCGTGAGCACCATTGACGTCAGCATTGGTTCACGAATTACCAAGGGACAGACACTTGGTTATGTCGTCGATCCGGACCACGTGGTTATCACCGTCGAACTACCGTCTTCCGAGTTGCCGAAATTCCGAAGAGGACTTGAAGGCGAATTTTCTTGGGGAAATGCGTCTTCCCCCGACGCTAAGTTTCCGATCATCGTCAGCGCACTCAGTCCCATGGTAGATCCTGCGACCGGCACGGTCGAGATGGAACTCAAACCTAAGACGAATGGAAAAGTGAACATTCCGTTGGGAATGATCGGACGGGCGCAATTCGCGCTCAACGAACGCAGCAGCATTGAGGTTCCTCAGGAATCGTTGGTGTTTCGCGGAAAGGATACGTTTGTTCGGACCGTCGTGAACGAGGTGGCTAACGTCGTCCCCGTTGAAGTCGCGGCTACAAAAGGCGGCAGGTCAGAAATCAAAACGGGCCTCAAAGTCGGAGATCTCCTTATTATTCGTTCGTCTGGTTTTGTAGATGACGGCCAAAAAGTAGCCGTGAAAGAAAGCGACGCTCCGAAGCGATGACGAAAAAAGGCATCTATACCCAACCCTTGCGGGTTTATATCGTTCTCGCGGCGCTTGCCTTTTACGGAATTTACAGCGGTCTGAATCTTCCCGTGTCGCTTTTTCCCACCAGCAGCAAGCCCGAGGTTTACATATCTCTGAGTTACGGCGGAGTTACTGCCGAAGAATTTCTAACGACTTTCGGGCGTTCGTTTGAATTTGACCTTAATCATATTGACACCGAGGACGCGAAAGTCGAACGCGTTGACGCGGAATACGGCGGCACCGGGGTTCAGTACAACGTCCTTTTCAAGTGGGGAAGCGACCCGACCGCCGCGGAGAAAGAAGCGCAAAACGTCATCAATGCGTGGTCGTCGCGATTCAGCACGCAAACTCGCGACTCCTATGGCATTTGGCTGCAAAACGAAAACTCTGGCTTCTTTGTCGCTAGTTACTACAGCGAGCAGCGGAGCTTGGACGAACTCTATTCCATACTCGACAGCGTCCTGACGCCCCGGTTGCCGGCGGTGACGGAAGCCGACGCGCCAAGTCTTTGGAACAATTCGCGTCAGGAAATTCGCATTGAGGCGAGGGTAGAGGCTATGGCCAACCTGGGACTTGTTCCCCGAGACGTCGACGCCGCCGTTACCAAGTCTCTTGCCACAAAAACTGGCGGCACGCTTCAAGCAGGCAGCAAGCGTTTGCGTGTCATCATGCCGCGTAATACGCGCGCTATCGAAGATATCCGATCGATACCAATCCGGACTCCTTCGAGCAAAGTCGTTCTGCTCGGCGAGATAGCGTCCGTCGAACTCGTTCCAAACACCATGGACACCAATATTATCAAAACGTCAGGCGCGCCCGCGATAGTTCTCTTTAGTCGCCCCAAGCCAGGCGGCAACGTGAAGAAAATGTCCGAGGAGCTTGTCAGCGTCATGAACGACGTTCAAAAGCAACTTCCAAAGGATATCAAGTACCGCGTCCTTGTTGATCCCTCGCATTTTATTCAATCGTCGATCGACAATGTTTTTAAGGAAGTTCTTATCGGTTCGCTGCTTGCCGTTAGCGTTTTATTTGTTTTCATTGGCAGCTTCAAGAACGTTGCGACGGCAGCAATTGAAATCCCCTTAAGCATCGTCCTCGCATTTATTTTGATGAAGTTCTTTAATGTCAACGTCAACCTCATCTCTTTAGGCGGACTCGCGCTTTCCGCCGGAATGAACGTCGATGCTTCCGTCGTCGTCATGGAAAATATTTTTCGACGGTTTGAAGAGTCTCGCGCGCATAAGTTCGCGGTCGCCGAGCGTATTCGCCTGGTTTACGAGGCCGTTGCGGAAGTAAGACTCCCCATTATCGTATCGACGATCGCATCCTTGGTTGTTTTTATTCCGCTCACGTTCACTTCGGATTTGAGTTATGCGATCCTCGGCGACTTAGCGAAAGCGGTAGTATTTTCGCACGGGTTTTCGGCGATAGTTGCACTCGTGCTTGTACCAACCGTCCGCCTACAACTTATGGCCGGCGAACGAGGCAATCTAGTTCCAACTTCCCCGTTTGAATCCGCGCTAAAGAAGCTAGAAAACTCCTATGCGAGCTTATTGACCCGGTTCGTCCGCCGCCCGGCGATGATTTGGCTGACGATTGGCGCGGTCACGGCGACCCTTATTGCGTTGATTGTAATTGTTCTGCCGGGGCTGCCGCGAGAAGTCATCGGCAAACCCGATTCGGATATGATCTTTTTGAGCATTCGCGCAAAGGACAATACGAACACCCTTCAAATGGACGAGCAGGTGTCCAAAATTGAACGCGATTTACTCCAAAAACTTGGCGATAAAATCTCCTACACTTTTACGCAAATTTATAGCCCCAATGGCGCGTCGATTCTTTCGAGGCTATCCTCGCAAAGAGATATGAACGACGTCTGGAAGAAGATCGAAAAAGAATTTAAAAATACACCTGAGCTGAGCTTCAACTCCGACCCGTGGAATCCGAGCGAGCTTCCGATCCCCGACCCTCCCAACTTCAGGATTGCCGTCCGAGGCGGGGACCTTGCGACTCGACGCGATATAGCACTGGAACTCCAGGACGAGTTCCAGAAGGCCGACTTGTTGCCGAGGATTTGGACGAAACCGTACGCCATCGAACGGACCTACGGAGTTGTTTTACAACCTCAACCCGAACAATGGCACGCCATTGCAAACGCAGGATATACTCTTCTCCCACAGGATTTAACGGATATTTCTATTGCGGCCACATCGGGCTACAGTATCGACACCATTCCTATAAAAGGAAAATCAACGCCGATTGTTCTAAAATACGGAACTCAGGAGCTCAACTCCACCGAAGACCTAATGAGTTTGCCTGTCGGCGTCGGCTCGAAAATTGTTCCCTTTCGCGCTCTCATGCCTGGAATCACAACCATGGTTGATCCACCCATCTACAGAGAAAATCTCGAAGACGTTTTCCTGGTCGTGGGTAAGAGAAACAATTCAGATCCCCGTGTCAACGAAGCAAAGATGTCAAAAGCTGTCGAAAAGGCGGTGGACTCTTGGCGCGCTAAGACGCAAGCGCTCCAACCAAAAGACCCAGGGACAGATTCTCACGCCATGCAACCGCTCGTTACCATCGAAGATCCGGGCAAAGATGTCTCCCAGGCCATCCATCAGTTGGGATTTGCAATAGCGATGTCCGTGGCCCTCATTATCATTGTGCTGCTCGTCCAGTTCGGCAGCTTCGCCGAATCGCTCTTGGTGGTCGTAGCGATTCCTCTGGGTTTTATTGGCGTTCTCTTAGCTCTCTTCGTGTTCCGAAGCACTCTTTCTCTCAACTCGGCGCTGGGCGTTATTCTTCTCAACGGAATCTCCGTCAACAACAGCATCATCCTCGTTGACTTTGCCCGTCGTTTGCACGAAAGCGGCGCGTCGCCGCTACAGGCCATTCTCCAAACAGCGCAGAAGCGCCTTCGACCTATTCTCATTACTTCGCTAACAACCGTACTTGGTATGATGCCCATTGCCCTGGGGTTCGGAGAGGGCGGAAAAGTCTTGCAGCCGCTCGGGATAGCGGTCAGCGGAGGCCTCTGGATTTCAATGACTCTTACCCTTTTCTTAGTACCGGCATTGCACTATGTATATCTATCACGCCGCAGCCGAAACGCATCGACGGAAGCAAACGTTGTCGCAAGCGATGCGATCTTGGGGGTTCAAAACCATGTTTAGAATTCTTGTCCTGCTGTTGACTGTTGTACCGACAACCTTTCTGCACGCTGCCGAAAGTAACGACTTGAATCAGTTTGTTGCATCGCTCAAACAACTGGTGGAAGCCGACAGCGCGGTGAAGATTCAGAAGAACAACCTCGAGTCTTCGGAAACCAGTTCTAGCCTGGCCAATTACAGATACCTCCCGAAAGTTACCGCTTTCGGAAGACATTCGCGCGGGAGCAGCCCCCTTGGAACCTCCAGCACAAACGGATACGGATTCGAAACGTCCTGGAACCTCTATCGTTTCGGGGCGGACAAGGCGTCCGTCGAAAGCATAAAGACGAACTCTCAGCTTCAGCAAGAACAGCTTGTCTCCGAAACTCTCGAAGCGGAATCGCGCTATGCTACCCTTCTCATCGAGCTTATCGCGCTCGATCAGGAAATTGAGGTTAAACAAAACTTTATCAAGCTTCGCAAAGACGCTCTCGAAATGGCACAGAAGCTTTATCGCAGCGGCTTCAAACCCCGCGAAGACGTCGACAAGCTTACGATTGACCTCGATACCGAAGTCTCCTCGCATGCCGACCTAGTGACCCAGAAGGAGAGCGCCCTGGCGGCGTTGCGATCTCAGCAGATCGACATAACTCCCCCTCACCTCAACTGGCCTTTCGACGGCTACATCGGCAGCGAGGGATTTGGCAAACTTCTTGGCGAGGCCCGCACCGCAAATCTTCTCGAACAACATCCCGAGTTGCGCGCCAAAGAACTCCAGGTCCAACAATCACTGAATCGCATAACTGAGTCGCGGTCGGGATATCTTCCCTCCCTTGATCTCGCCACTACCCACGGCTGGACGGTCGACAACGAGGCAAAGACAGATCCGCAATGGGGTTCAACTGCACGTCTCGAACTCACGGTCCCCCTCTTTGACGGCATGCGTTCCTATTCAACTTATCAAGAATCCGTGGAAGCGCACACCGTTGCCCAGCTTGAGATAGAGAAGACGAGCAAAGCTCTCTCGGCAACCAAGGAAAAAATGATTTTAGAGCTTCAAAACGCGGAGCAAAACATCCGCCAGCGCAAGCGTGCATTGGGTACTTCCAAGAACCTTTTTGAAACCGCGCTGAAAGGTTTTCAAAAGGGCCTGATCAGCGCCAACGACCTTCGTTTTGAAGAAGAACGCGTTCTCGGCAGTGAACTTCGCGTTATTGAAACTACCGCTAACGCGCATAAGTCGCTTGTGAACCTTTGTCATGTCTTGGGTAAGTCACTTGAGAAGTGCCTGATATAAATCACGCCTGAGATCACATCAATGCATGTTTCGGCAGATATATGACGGAATAGGTCTGCAAAGACTGCCACTCGTTCTTGTTGCCTCCGCGCGCGCAGATTTTGATTTCAGAGTTGTCAGAGGAGCGGGCGGCAACAGTTACCGTTTCTGTCACGGAAACCGCTTTGCCGTAGCTTTCTTCAAGCTTGCAGTCCAAATTCGCATCACCAATGCCGTACTTCACCGAGGTGGAACTTTTTCCTTTGAAGATGATCGTTACTTTCTCCTGCCCGGGTTTCGTGATTTGCGTAACCAGTACTATTTTCACCATGGGGTTCTGATAGTACGCCTTGAGGGTGAGCACATCGAGTTCGCTAAGTTTAGGCTCTCGTCCTGTCTTGATATCGTCGATGTTTTGGCAGTAGTTCATAATTGATTTTGAATCGTAGTCGCCGATCTGAGTGCCATCCTCGTTCTCAGAATCGATAAGGCCGTGTTGAGCATACTTACAATTATTGTCCCTTCGGTTGGCTTCGTGGTGTAGCCCGAGAACATGCCCAAATTCATGAAGAGCGTAATTGCGGATACAGTTCAAGGCTCCTTCGGCAGGGCAACTCAAGATAGAGGTGAGGACGCCTCTTTTTGGCTCATTTGTGTCTTTGTTCCAGTATGGAGCATGATCGAGATACACAACAGGACCAAAAACAGGGTTTACCTTGGTTCCTAGCAAACCACTCACGTTGGGCGTGCCAGGGAACCCGGGTTGACCGTCTCTGATTTTCACTTGGACGACAAGCCTGTCTGTCTGAATACATGGCCCCCAACCGGTAAAATGAAAACCGACTTCGCCATACTTCCGGGTGACGAACCTTCGAACTTCGTCTTTGAATGCCTGGGTTATGACGAAATCATCCTTCCAGCAGACGGGAATATCATCCGGGTTCGGCCACAAAGGAAAATCGCCTCCACGGCTTTCCACAAAACCTTCCGTCGTACTATGGTCGGACCCTGTTCTGCAGGATATGGCCATGACGTTCAAGAAAGCTAATAGCACGATTTTCAAATCACGAAGGTGCGCGAACATCGCCGAAACTCCAGGAAACCACAATTTGACGCGGCTTCATAAGTGGTCGGCATTTAAGGCCATACCCTTAGCGAAAATATGAGAAAGGGAACCTTGGTTTGGGGGCAACAACATTCAGAACATAACAATTTGATATTAAATATAAATTCTAGCCATCCTCAGCCACAAAGCCCGTCATCCTGAGGCGACAGCCGAAGGATCTCGACCTGCCACAGCCTTCCGACCAACCACCATTGGCACATCTATTGCTTCACTCAACCAGAAGATTCCAAGTGCGAGCGAATATGAGTGCAACCGTAGATACAAAACACCAAAACAGCATAATGCAGCGCAATATGAAAGCTATTGCACGCCTTGAAAAACATTTTCTCAAGAGAAGAACCATAAGCGACAATATCGGAAGCGCTATCACCAACCACATAGGACATATATGGGTGGTGGTTGCCCATGCAGTTTGGTTTACAATTTGGATCGGCATCAATTCTTCTTCGTTGTTCAAACCGTTTGATCCCTATCCGTACACATTTCTCACATTGGTCGTCTCGCTCGAAGCTATCTTCCTCACCTTCTTTGTTCTTATGGGTCAAAATGTCGAAGCGCGCCAATCGGAGAGACGAGCGCATCTTGATCTGCAAATCAATCTTTTAGCCGAGCAGGAAATGACCAAGGCCCTCCAAATGCTGATAGCGCTTTGCGAGCGGAACCAGCTCGAGGAATTTGCCAAGGACAAAGCAATGCAAGAAATGATCATCAAAACTCGTGTTGAAAAGATAGCTTCTGATTTAGAAAAGCAGCTCGATAAAAACGGTCTTGGTTGAAATCCCAGCCACTAAAGAGACACGACGTCATCTTTTGGAGTTGTTTTGAATTTTCTGACGCGCGCGTACACTTCGGTGAATTCAGCGCCAAGTAAGAAAATCTGCGATGAATAATAGATCCACACCAAGACGACAATGATTGACCCGGCTGCCCCATACGTTGTTTCGATCGCCGCTTTACCGAGGTAAAGTCCGATCAAAAGCTTCCCTAGAGTAAACAGAATCGCCGTAACCAAGGCTCCCGGCCAAACCGCGGGCCACGGAATGCGAACGTCGGGAAGAAATTTGAAAAGAAATGAAAAGAGCCCCGACATGAAGGCAAGCGAAATAACAAAATTTAAAGCGTGCAATGCCATCTCCGGAAGCGGAAGCCACGAAGTGGCGAACGATCCCATGGCCGCAATGACTGCGGATGCGACGAGCGAAATAATAAGTAAAAATCCAATACCAAGAATCGCAGCCAGGGAAATGACATAGGTTTTCAGGAAATATCGAATTCCGGCATCGGGCTTGGGCTTAACCTCCCATATGGTATTCAAGGCGTCTTTGAGTTGAACGATGACCCCGGTTGCCCCAAGCACCAAAGTAATACCCCCGACCATTGCCGAAAGAATCCCTGCCCGGGGTTTGTCGGACTGGATGACCATCGTTTGGATTGCGCTGGCCCCTTCTTCTCCGATCAGCCCTTGGAGCTGCTCAAAAACCTGTCCGCGCACTGCTTCTTCTCCAAATATCATTCCGGCAATCGCAATAAGGAGGATAAGCAGGGGACCAAGAGAAAAGACGGAATAATAGGCAAGAGCCGCCCCCAAACGGCTGACCTTGTCGGCGCTGAACTCTTTCAGGGTGTCCCGGCATAATAGCCAGATCTCTTTGAGCTTGACGGTGTTGTCGTTCCTAGATTCTGCCTTGACCCTCTTATCATCAATAGTCGTTCCTGAGTGCACGGTTTGTCCTCCTGTTGAGGGTCACGGTACAATATCCGTGCCAGATCGTCGCTGGAGACGGGCATAAGTCGGGTGAGCCTACTCCAAACCTTCACCCGAACGCCGATGCGAAACCCTTAGGGGATCTTATTTACCCTTTCCTACAACTATGCTATGCCACACTCCCAGAACAAAAACGGAGATGCTCATGAAGCGAACTTTCACATTCCTCCTTCTCACAGCAATTTTGTTGCCAGCTGCGGCCAACGCCGCTGAGGCAAAGCTGCGTTTTATTAAGGACGTCAACTACGCCACTACGACCGAAATAGGCGGCACCCAACTCGGCGGCTTGTCGGGAATCGTATTCGACAAAACGACCAACAAGCTCATTGCCATCAGTGATGATCGCGGCACTAGAGGCGAGGATGACGCCTTCTCGCCAAGACTGTACACATTTGACGTTGTTCTTAACGAACGCGAATCGACCATTACTCCTTCAGGTGTAAGACCCCTGAAAATATTACAGGAACGAAGGGAGGGGTTTGACCGCGAAACGACGTTCCCTCCTCTTTTCCTAGATCCCGAGGGAATCGCGTTGGGCGAAGACGGCAGTGTCTTTGTTTCTTCTGAAGGACTAGGACCTTTCATGCCGCCGATGGTCCTTCGATTTTCCCAAGATCTCGTGTTTCAAGAACGGTTAGAAGTCCCCAACTACTTTGTTCCACTCAAAGCAACATTTGAATCTGGCGTGCAGGACAATGAAGCGTTCGAAGCTTTGGCCCTTTCCGCCGACAAACAAGTGCTATACACCGCATCGGAATACCCGCTTGGTCAAGACCTACCCGGTTCGACGGACCCCAAAACATATTTTTCTCGCATTATCGCTTATCGAAAAACAGGTGCCGACTTCAAAGCGCGAAACGAATATCTCTACCCGCTTTCCGACTTCAAGGACCCCGAATCGGATCTCCCCAATGGCCTGGCCGACTTCTTGGCACTACCGGACGGCACGATACTCACTCTGGAACGGGGCTTCAGCAAAGAACTTGGCAACGACATACGGCTCTTTCAAACGTCGCTTCAATCGGCTACCGACGTTTCCGGCATGGAAAAGATTTCGAGCTCTTCCCATATTCGCCTAGCGGAAAAGCGTCTCGTGTTGAATTTGGATACGATAGTTGATCAGCTTGATCCGAAGTATCGATCCTTAGATAATATCGAAGGAATTGCTCTTGGTCCTAAGCTTGCCAACGGCAACGATTCCTTAATTTTGGTGAGCGACAACAATTTTAGCGAAAATCAGAGAACGCTTTTTCTGATTTTTGAACTGATTCAAGACTAAACTGCCAGGACCAGTCTTTTCCTGGACTCCAGCCTTCCAGGTTTCTGCGTCCAACGAGGCATTATCGCGGAAGCGCGGAAGTCTGGAATCACGGAAAGACGCTAGGATTTAGACGAAACTCTTGGGCAAACGGAGTTCTTTTTGCAACATCCTGAGATTTCTAACACTCAGCTAACAAAGACAAGATATCAAGCTCCTATGAGTGAACGGCCGGATCAAAAAACATCATCTTCCTTCAAAGTCCTCGTCATCGAAGACGAGGATGATATCGCGCGTCTGATTCTTTGCAACCTCGAGCTCGAGGGTTATGAAGTTAACCGGCTGCACACGGGCGAAAATGCTCTCGACAACGTCAGGTCAATCAAACCGCATCTGATTTTGCTCGACCTCATGCTTCCCGTCACGGACGGTCTCACGCTTTGCAAAGAATTTAAACGAAATCCCGAAACAAAGTCGATTCCCGTCATCATGTTGACGGCAAAGAGTTCCGAGCAGGACATCGTTAAGGGATTAAATGTTGGAGCGGACGATTATATTCCCAAGCCGTTTAGTCCCAAAATCTTAGCGGCCCGCGTACAAGCCCTTCTCCGTCGTGTCTACGAACCGGCAGCGGAAGAATCAACTATCACAACGGTCGGTCCCCTACGCATCGACAATGCGCGCTTTGAAATATCGGTCGAAGGTCAACCAATGGATCTGACTTTGTCCGAGTATCTGATCCTCAAACTTCTGTCGTCCAAACCGGGTTGGGTTTTCTCTAGAAGCCAGATCATTGACGCCATTCGCGGCGACAACTATGCCGTGACAGACCGATCCATCGATTTTCAAATAGTAGGGATTCGTAAGAAACTTGGAGCGCAAGCCGACCTTATCTCTACGGTACGCGGCGTGGGTTACAGATTCAAAGAACTTTGATGAAACGTCCAAAGCTGTTTTGGCAAATTTTTCCGCCGGTGTTATGGGTATGCATTCTCTCGATGGGAATAGCGATATCTGTTACCTTTCGGGAATTTTATGATTCTTATCACAAAAAAGTAGTCTCGCAACTTCAGACAGACGGATCTCTCGTCATAGATCGCGTCGTCCAGGGTGTCATGAGCGGCAACTACTCCTTGGTCCAGAGCCTAGCCGAAGACTTTGCAAGGAAAACCCTTGCGCGATTCACGGTCATACTTCCCGACGGAACTGTCATTGCTGACTCTCATGAGAATCCAGGTAAGATGGTTCCTCATAACCAGCGGTTTGAAATAGCAAAGGCACTCAAGGGCGAGATCGGAAGCGTCACGCGCTTTAGCGATACATTGCAGGAGGAATACATTTATGTCGCTGTGCCGCTCAAGGTGGATCAAGACATCATTGGGGTTCTTCGCATTGCGCAGCCATTTGCAGTTTTACGAGCATTTGCATGGAATACCTTCCAAAGCACGGCCATTGTATGCCTTGTTTTCCTGTTTTCCGCTGCCGGGGTGTGCGTTTATTTGTCCAGGAAGATCATGCGTCCGGTCAGTCTCATGGCGGAACACGTAAGACAGATTGCTGAGGGCAAAACGCCCCCTACCTTCAGACTGGATCCCGATGATTCGAAAGAGATTGCGGCCCTCGGGGCGAACGTCAACCAGATGGTATTCCATCTTCAGGAGCGCCTTCTCAATGTGGCCGAACACCAGAAAGAGCTCGAAACGCTGCTTGCTTCCATGATCGAAGGCGTCGTTGCCATCGGGCATGAGCTTGAGGTGAAGTACCTCAACCGCGCGGCATGCAACATCTTAAATATTGATCCGTCTCTGACGGGTACAGCTTTTCCGCTCGAATCGGTCGGACAGTTGAGCCAACTTGTTCGCGCATCCAGCGTGGTGGAATTTGCATCGAATTTTCTGGCGGGAACGGGCCCAAACGAAAAAGAGACAACCCTTTTTACTCCCTTTGAGAAAACCGTTCAGCTTCGAGCAAATGTTTTTTTTGATCAGCTCGGTTATAAGAGCATGGTTCTTATCCTCCACGATGTCACCGACACTAAAAAACTTGAAGAGTTCCGCAAGCAGTTCGTTGCCAATGTCTCGCATGAGCTAAAAACGCCTTTGACGTCCATCGCCGGCTTCACTGAAATGCTTCTTTCTGGACGCATAGAAAGCGAGGAACAGAAAACGGAGTTTTTGACGATCATCGACAAGCATGCCAAGAAGCTTAGCGCGATCATTGCTGACCTATTGTCCCTTTCGTATCTCGAAAATAACGAAGACCGAATTAAACTCGCACGCATGGCTCTTCGCCCGCTCCTAGAGGCAAGCGTTGAAACATGCCAATTCCACGCTCAAAACGCCGGCGTGGACATCACGCTAGAATGCCCCGACGATATTCATGTTAACGCCAACGAGACCCTTTTCGAGCAGGCGATCATCAATCTCATCGATAACGCTATCAAGTATGGGGGCACGGGAGGCAAGGTCGTTGTTTCAGCGGAAGCCAGGAAACCGTTCGTTACTTTGAAGGTACGAGACTACGGCAAGGGAATCGCGCCTGAACATCTGCACAGGCTTTTCGAACGGTTTTACCGCGTCGACGAGAGCCGCGGCAGAGACCAAGGCGGAACGGGTTTGGGTCTCGCTATTGTCAAGCACATCGTGCTCGCGCACAAGGGGCAGATTCAGGTCGAAAGTCAACCGGAAAAAGGTTCCTGTTTTACTATTTCACTCAAACTGTCCTAACAAAAAACTAACAAGAATCTGCTGGCATGCCAGCGCAGAATATAATACCAATTCTCATAACTTCTTAGGAGAATCCTCGATGAAAACTAGCGCTTTTTCCGCTTTGGCTTTAAGCATAGCATCTCTGGCATCCGTGGCTCGATCAGCTGACATGATCAAGATCGACGGTTCCAGCACAGTTTATCCAATTACCGAGGCGGTTGCCGAAGAGTTCGGCAAAGAAGCCCCAAAAGTCCGGGTGACAGTTGGCGTTTCGGGAACGGGCGGCGGATTCAAGAAATTCTGCGCAGGCGAAGTCGAAATTGCCGACGCTTCTCGTACCGTTAAAACCAGCGAACTTCAAGCTTGCAAAGCAAAAAAAATCTCCCTTTTTGAAATTCCTGTAGCGTTTGACGGCATCTCCGTCGTTGTGAACAAGAAAAACGATTGGGTCGATACCCTCACCACGGAAGAACTCACAAAAATCTGGGGACCGGGAAGTAAAGTCAAGATGTGGAGCGACATCCGTCCTAACTGGCCCAAACGCACGATTAAGCTCTACGGACCGGGCACGGATTCGGGAACCTTCGATTACTTCACGGAAGCCATTAACGGCAAGGCAGCCGCATCTCGTTCCGACTTTGTCAAAAGCGAAGACGACAACGTTTTGGTGAAAGGTATCGCAGGGGACTTAGATTCTCTAGGATACTTCGGATACGCTTACTTCCAGGAGAACAAGGGAGAAATCAGAGCCCTAGACATTACCCACGAAGGCAAGAAAGTTGCTCCCTCAACTGAAACGATCAAAAACGGAACATACAAGCCATTGGGAAGAAAAGTTTACATCTACGCCAACGTAGCTGCTGCTAAGGAAAACCCGCAGATATTCCAGTTTATCAAATTTTACCTCGACAATGCTGAAGAACTTGTGAAAGATGTCGGGTATGTGCCGCTGGAAGCCAAAGAATACAAGGCCGTTCTAGGCAAATTCGAGAACGAAGTGAAGAACCACAAAAGAGCGAGCTAAATGCAGTTCTCAAAGAAGGTTGACCTGGCGCTTTGGATCACGTTGCTCTGTTGCGTCAGCGTCTCCCTTATTACCACGATCACGGTTATCGCGATCATGGGCGAAGAATCTATAAAGTTTTTCTCCCATGTTTCTTTATCGGAATTTTTCCTGGGCACGAAATGGGAACCTCTTGTTGAGCCCCAGACATTCGGAGTCCTACCGCTCGTCTGTGGAAGTTTCCTTGTCGTCATAGGTTCTATTTTTCTGGCTCTTCCTCTTGGCTTGGCTGTCGCGATTTATTTAAGCGAGTTCGCCAAACCCACGCTGCGAGCCTTCCTGAAACCTGTCCTCGAAGTCCTCGCCGGCATACCGACCGTTGTTTACGGGTATTTTGCGCTCACTTTTATCACCCCTTGGTTAAAGTCTTTTCTTCCCGAGATTGAGGTCTTTAACGCTCTGAGCGCCATTATCGTTGTTGCCATTATGATCCTCCCCATGATCGTGTCGCTGTGCGACGATGGCTTTCGGGCGTTGCCGAGAAGTTTGAGAGAGGGAGGATATGCGCTTGGCGCGACCAAGCTCGAGGTTTCTTTGTACGTCGTTATGCATAGCAGCGTTGGACAGATTAGCGCGGCAACGATCCTCGCGATATCCCGCGCCATTGGCGAGACCATGGCGGTTGTCCTTGCGGCCGGCGCCAACCCCAACCTCACCTTCAATCCTCTTGAAAGCATTCAGACGATGACTGCGTATATTGTTCAAGTGAGTCTCGGAGATATTCCTGCTGACAGCATTGGCTATCAAACCTCCTATGCGGTCGGAACTCTGCTCTTCATTATTACGTTTGGCATGAATATCATCGGTAACTGGGTCATTTCGAAGCGAGAGTTTTAGTTGGAAATTGATAAGGCGAATCGCAGAAAAAGGCTATTGTTGCAAAAAATTTTTGTTGTCTCCTGTACGCTTGTGACGGGGATGGCTGTTCTTATTTTACTCGGGCTTTTGTTCCATATTTTCATGGAAGGAATGCCCTGGCTGTCCAAAGAATTCTTTTCCAACTTCCCGTCGCGATTTGCGCATAAGGCGGGCGTAAAGGCTGCTATTTACGGCAGTCTTTGGCTCATGCTGTTCACGGCTCTCTTTTCCATCCCCTTTGGGATTGGAACAGCGGTGTTCTTGGAAGAATATGCGCCGCGCGGAAACAAACTTGTTCGCCTCATTGAGATAAACATAGCCAATCTTGCCGGAATGCCGTCAATCGTTTACGGCCTGTTAGGTTTGGGAATATTCGTCAGGTTCTTCGGTCTGGGCCGCAGCGTTCTAGCAGGCAGCTTGACCCTTGCTCTGCTTGTGTTGCCTGTGATCGTCATTGCGTCCCAGCATGCTATTCGAGCGGTTCCCAAAGACATCAAAATGGGAGCGTACGCACTTGGTGCGCGACGGTGGAACGTCGTTTTCTCCCACATTCTCCCCAACGCCGCGGGCGGCATTCTGACGGGCATTATTCTGTCGTTGTCGCGCGCCATCGGCGAGACCGCACCTCTGATCGTTGTCGGCGCCTTAAGCTACGTGTCCTTTGTCCCCGAAGGACCGATGGATTCTTTTACGAGTCTTCCTGTGCAGATCTATAACTGGGCCTCCCGCCCGAAAGTCGAGTTTCACGGCCTCGCGGCAGCGGCCATCATTGTCCTGTTGGCGATTTTGATAAGTATGAACTTCACGGCTATTGTGATACGGAACAAACTGGGGCGAAACAGATTATGACGGCAAAAAACAAAGAGGAAAAGGTTGTTATCGAGACGGAAAACCTCGAGGTGATCTACGGGACTTCGCAGGCTCTTTTTTCTGTAAACGTCAAATTTTTCGAGAATCGCGTTACCGCAATAATCGGCCCTTCGGGGTGCGGAAAGAGTACCCTTTTAAGATCTCTCAACAGGATGAACGAGTTCTCCCCCAATATAAGTATTCGAGGAACTGTTTATTACGATGGCCTAAACATTTACTCAAACCAGGTCGACCCAGCCTGGGTCCGCCAATCTATCGGAATGGTATTCCAGCGCCCCAACCCGTTTCCCAAATCCATTTACGGAAACATCGTCTGGGGACCTAAGATAAACGGCATAAAGACCAACTATGACGAACTTGTGGAGACGTCGCTCAAACGTGCGGCACTTTGGGACGAAGTCAAAGACCGGTTGCATCAGTCGGCGTTAGGATTGTCGGGCGGCCAACAGCAGCGCCTCTGCATAGCACGGGCCATAGCGATGAGCCCAAGGGTTATCCTTATGGACGAGCCCTGCTCGGCGCTCGATCCCAAAGGTTCCAGCAGAATTGAGGACCTCATTTACGAACTGAAGTCGAAGTACACAATCTGTATTGTAACCCACAACATGCAGCAAGCAGCTCGGGTTTCCGACTACACTGCCTTCATGTACGAGGGAATCCTAGAAGAGTTTGACGTCACCAAGAAAATATTCACGACCCCAAAATCCAAAAGAACCGAGGATTACATAACAGGCCGGTTCGGCTAAGAGGAAGCATCTGATGACAAAGAGCATGGAGAAAGATCTTGAGAGCCTCAAACAACAACTATTGTCGTTAGGGTCGTTAGTGGAAGAAGCCGTTTCCAAGGCTGTGTTAGCCCTCGATAAACGCGATGAAAAGCTTGGGCGCGAGGTTATCAATCACGACGTCCAGGTCGACTTAATGGAAGTGAGCGTCGAAGAAAACTGCCTGGGGATTTTGGCCCTCCATCAACCCGTCGCCAGCGACCTCCGCTTCATCATCGCAGCACTCAAGATCAACAACGATCTTGAAAGAATTGGCGACATTGCGGTAAACATTGCAGAGAGAACCTTGTTTCTCTGCAACCAACCCCAAGTCAAAGCACCGTTTGATTATAAGACGATGGCCGCAAAGGCCAGAGCGATGCTCCGCGCCTCGATCGACGCGTTTGTGAAATCAAGCCCGCAGCTCGCGCATGACGTCCGAAAGATGGACGACGAAGTCGATGCCATTAATCGCGAAATGTATTCGGTAGTGTTCGAAAAAATGAAGCAAGATCCGTTGATGGTAGAAGCATACTGCCAGTATATTTCTATTTCGAGGCACCTCGAGCGAATTGGCGACTACGCCACCAATATCGCTGAGGATGTCATTTACATGATCGACGGCACCATCGTGCGGCACCGTCCTGAGTTCGCTTAGAATTTCACGACCGGGATCTTGAGTTGTCCTGAAACTGTCTGTACTTCTTCGCCCACGAGAGATGTTCCTTCCTTGATCCGCTGCATCGGAACGTTCGAGCGAACCTGGGTTGGTCGGGTTTCCGGCGTTTCGCCCTTTTTTTCTTCGGTCAAAAGCGGTTGATAGATGACGTTTTTCTCTACGCCGTAAACAAGGTAGGACTTCGTGCCTTTCACGCCAATCGGCTTATCATCGGGACTTTGAGGACGGTCGGTAACGTCTTTCCACTCTTCAATCTTCCAATCGGTATAGCCGAAGGCAGAAGTCTTGTTAAATTCATCGGCGTCCTTCTGTTGAAACAATTGCACTTGAGCAAATTGTTCCGTCAGATCAACTTCTTGAAAGCCAAGGTCGGTTTCCTTTCCGATTTTATACGAGGACGCATGAACAATCGCGACAGCAAAACTTGAGCACTGCCTATCGTCGGTAGAGTGGTAAAGCACGAGATATTCCGCAACCATGGTGGGCGCCCATTCCATAAGATATTGAAAGCGAATGCCGTTCTGATCCTCAAGACATCTGCTCGCGTACTTTCCAATGAGCCCGAGTTCTTCGGCCTTGTCGCTATCTTCCTTGCCGGTGGGATTCTTAGAAGGAGGAGGATTTTTGAGCCCAATGTCTCCGCCTCCCGTCTTTTGTTCGTTTTTCTTGGGGAGTTCCTCTTCGTCCGTCGGGGTCGCTCCGCAACCAACAAGCCCTAAACTGAACGCCAAAACTGATGCATATATCGGCCGAGCCAATCGCTGGAACATGTGTCTTCTCCTTGATCCTGGTTATAATGTCGATAATTTCTTCCATTATAGCCTAAAAAACGGTGTGACACATCCAGACAACGACCTTTATCTGCCTGGTTATATTTGCCCGTCATTTTACGGGACTATGAGAACTGGAACGCCTAGGCCTAACATCGCCCTTTCCTTAATTCCCCCAAAGAAGGGGCCTCCGTCGCGGAATTTTTTATGTTTCCCAAAAACCACAATGTCGGCGTCGAGACGTTCTACTGATTTTTTCAAACCTTCGAGCGGTTGACCTTCGAGCACCATGGTTTGGATATGCGTCTGTGCGAATCCGTCTTTCTCCTTGAGTTTGTCTACTCGCTCATCCATGTGTCTCTTCATTCGGGCGCGGAAGTTGTCGAGAATCTGATCGTTGGAAATGCTCATGGCCTCGACGCCTCCTAAAGACAACATGTACACCTTCAGAATCGAAGTGTTGAGCCTCTGGTTCTGAAGATTTTCGATATGAGCGTCGATAAGCCTTACATTGCCAAAAGCATTGGCTATCTTCGCCGAGTACTCAAGCAATTTGTCGCTCCCTTCCGACATGTCGTCGGCAATTATCAGACGAAGTTCACCAGCCGTATCAACTTTGGCGTCCCTCGACGCAACCAGGACGGGAACCGGGGATTTCTCGAGAAGTTCGCTGGTTACAGACATTTCGTCGGGAATAAACTTGGAGCCGTCTGGGTCGAAACCAATCATGAGCAAGTCGCTGTCGGTCGAGTTGACGAACGCAATCAACTCGTCGACGATCTTTCCGCGGAGCACGCTTGCTTCGAGATCGATCTGAGGATCGAGCAACAAGGTGTAGGAATCCAACGTCTTTTGCGCCAAATCGAGCGCCTTTGTGTCCTGATTCTTCGCAAGATCGGTCTGATCTGCTTCCGAAATACGAGGATAATAGGGGTAAACATGGACCATGTTGAGCTTGACGTCGGGCCGCAAGCCAAGCGCCTCAGCGCATTCGAGGACATGTTTATCCAGCTCGAAGATTCCGCCCACAGCCATGGTCACTACGAATTTCTTTTCCATAAAGCCTCTCTTGTTGCGCTAAAAATGAGGTTCCCTTGCCCATGAGAATACAAGATCGGTGCCACCTGAGAATCCGTGTCCGGCTTGGCACGGCACTTGCTTAAATGACTTCGACTTTTGAATTTGGAGATTGAACACAAAGTTGTTTTTTTTCATACCACGATTTTTCAAACCTGTTTTTTTCAATACTGTCTTACCTTAAAATCCTCGTTCCAAGGGGTTCTTTCGAGAGCCCCCTCCTCGCCTTTTCCAATCTAAAAATAGTGGTTTACCACTAAGAGTCGTTCTTCGCTCGACAATCAACGCGTCGGATAATGTTCGTTCGCATTTCCGTTATTCCCTCTTCTTTAATTAAAACGCGGAAAGCGGAATACCGGAAACGCAGCATGTATTATCCAACATGTTGGAGCAGCGAATGATCTCATGTGTATCATCTTGGTTCAGCTTATTTTAAAAGCTCGGGAGAGTTGCTTTTCCAAAGCGCAAGCTTGCGAAGGATCGGAGTAAACAAATATGGGCGAAACGCCGAATAAGTCGTTGATTTCCCGTTCAACCACAGCAATATCATCGACCAGGTTGTTGCGATCGACGATCACTATTTCGAAACCGCTGAGCGGAAACGTCAGGTATTCCTCGAGCTCAAGCAAATCTTGAAACGTTGTGAGTACAATCTGTCCTCGACTGACTCCATTCTTGACCTGCTTCTCGAGGTCGGTACTTTTCGACACGAGAGCAATATGAAGCGCTTTGGACCCACTATCTTTCTGGTACGGAAAATACACGAAGTTCCTCTTCAACCTAGTTATGACATAGTAGACCAAGCAAGGTTCGTACCATGCGAGGGATTTTCTCGCGCCTGACCCTCTACGGATGACGTTCTGGAACGGATCTTGCTGAGTGTAACTCAATCACTGAGAGATAGTGTTCTAAACACAGAGGAGACCTAGGTTTACGAGACGACTTAACCATTGAATCGAACATCCTTTTTTGGTGTTTGATCGGTTCAAAAGGGTGATATCGAGCGAATAACTGGCTCATCAGCCAAGACCTAGCTGAAGGAAAAAAGATACATTGACCCGTATTAATTTGGTTACAGATTTTATAGATTCAATCTTTCGTTGTTGAAGTGGAATAGGAGATTTATGCAAGGACTACAGGGCAGAGTACTTATAATCGATGATGATCCAAGTATCTGTCGGTTCTATAGCGCGACTTTTTCGGCTGCAGGCTTCCTGGTGGACGTTGGATCTGACCTCAGCGAACTCAGAGAATCGCTCAAGCGGCATTCTTACGATGCGATTCTTCTCGACCTCTCCCTGGAAAAAGAATACGGACTCGATGGTCTACCTTTTATTCTCAAACAATCTCCGTTTACAAAAGTTTTTATATTAACCGCACACTCCACCGTTGAGAATGCCGTTGAATGCATGCAGCGAGGAGCGACGTCCTTCTTAACAAAGGGATCCGAACCTGCACAGATCGTATCCGAAGTAAAAGCGCACCTAACGGAGAGGCCTGATACTCAGGAATCAGGCGGTCTCAGGGAATTTATCTTAGGCGACAGTCCCGCCATTAAAGAAGTCTTGGATACTATCGAGAAAGTCAAAGACGTAGACTCCACAGTTCTTGTTCTGGGAGAGTCGGGAACCGGTAAAGAAGTCGTGGCGCGTACAATTCATAGTATCTCCAAGCGCAAACATAGTAGGTTTGCCGCCATCAACTGCGGCGCCATACCGGAAAATCTCCTCGAATCCGAATTATTCGGACATAAAAAAGGCGCATTCACGGACGCCAAGTCGGATCGAAAGGGTATTTTCGAACTCTGTCACAAAGGAACGTTATTACTCGATGAGATTGGCGACATGCCATTTACTCTTCAAACCAAACTTCTGCGGGTTCTACAGGAAAAACAAATCACGCCGGTCGGAAGTTCGACGACGATCAATATCGATACGCGCGTGATTGCTGCGACCCATAGAGACATCTATGAGGAAGTGAAGAACAAGCGATTCAGAGAAGACTTGTTCTTTAGGCTTTCCGTCGTTGTTATCCGTATTCCGCCGCTTCGAGATCGGATTGGTGATATTCCGGTGCTCATCAACCATTTTTTGAAGCAGTTTAACCAACGCTTTAACAAAGAAATACTTCCGCCGTCCAAGGCACTATTATCTCGGCTCATGTCATACACCTGGCCCGGAAACATCCGGGAGCTCCAAAACGCAGTAGAGCGAGGGGTCGTACTGGCAAGAGGACACGAGCTGGATATTAAGGACATGTTCCAACATCTTTCTGGCGCATCCTCCGATGTTTCAACTGAGGTGTTTCACGATCAAGTATTCGACCTGCCTCTGACGGAAGCCAAGCAGGCTTTTGAGAAAAAGTATCTCGAATTCTTGCTCAAGTCGACGCACGGCAACGTGTCCGAGATCGCAAGAAGATCGGGAAGATACAGGGCGGACATCTATAGGCTCATGGAACGTTATGGATTCCAACAAGGTCAGTACCGATAGGAGGCACACATGGAAAACACTGAATCACCACTCTACTCCGCTTATGCCGCTGACCCTTTATTTGGTCCGTTGCTCGCCGATTTCGCCGAGGAGCTCCCCTCGATTATAGAGGACTTTAAGGGAAATCTGCGCAACGAAGATAAAAGCCAAGCCATCAAGGACGCCCACCGTATCGCCGGATCTCTGGCGACCTACGGATTCAGTGAGTTCGCTGCTTGTCTGGCCCAGATGGAGAAAGACCTGAAAAACGGCACGTTCCCAGCTGATTGGACGGACCGAGAAATGGCTCTCGACAATTATTGTGCTCGCGTCACGACGGGGATTAAGGGAAGTTGATAGTGCCTTTGCCGCTTACATTGGTTAGCAATTCGTCCCGCGCTAAACGGCGAGGAAGTCTCTGGCGGTTTTTGCCCGCGGTTCAAAGAGCCTGGGAGCAGGAGAAGGCGGCAAGACTGCAACTCGAGGCCACCAGAGAAGCTTTCGAACAGCAAACCCAAATTCTCCAAGAGCAAAAAGAGGCTTTGAGGCTTCGAGATGAGGAACTTGTTGCCGTTAAAGAAAATCTCGAAAAGAAAGTCGACGAACACGAAGCAAACAGCAAATACAAATCCCAATTCTTAGCGAATATCTCCCATGAGCTTCGCACACCTCTTAATAGCATACTCATCATGTCTTCCTTGCTCAAAGACTTCGGCAATGCCCTTACGTCGGAACAAAAAGAATATACGGAAACCATAACGAAAGCGGGACATGACCTCCTCGAGCTCATTAACGATATTCTTGACGTATCTAAATTCGAAGCAGGAAAGCTTGAGGTGGCACCGCGATACTTTGAGCTCGATGAAATGCTCGACAAAATCAGCTCGGTGGTCTCTCCACTGGCGGAGGCCAAGGGCCTTGAGTTCAAGATTTTTGTAGACCCAAGTACGCCGAGCTCGATTTATACGGACAAGCTTCGCGTCGAACAAATTATCAAGAATTTTTTGTCAAATGCGATCAAGTTTACCCTTAAGGGCAGAGTAGAGTTTGTCGTGCAACCGGCCAAACAACGCGTGGATCGCATAGCTTTTAGTGTGCTTGATACCGGCATAGGCATTCCAAAAGACAAAATCGAAAAAATTTTCGAAGCGTTTACTCAGTTGGAAAACTCGGCGAAGAAGTATCATGGTGGCACCGGACTTGGCCTCGCCATCAGCAAGAAACTCGCACACTTGTTGGGTGGCGACATCGAAGTCAAACCTAATCCAGGCGGCGGTTCCATCTTCACATTTTATCTGCCCTCAAAACACGAAGGCGACTCGTTGACCATTTCGAGCGTCCAGGATGGGCGGATCGACCCCGTCAAAACCTCTGAAATGCGAACCGATGAAGCACGAAGGCCTGAAGCGCGCGATGCTATACCGGGCGCTAAAAGATGCACGCTACTCGCTTCTGCAACGCTCCTGAAAAACTCGCTACCGAACCCTCCCGTTTTTTCAGGAAAAAGAGCTCTATTGATCGACGGGGACATGCGGCATGCTTTTATTTTAGCAGGCGCTTTGGAAAGCCTGCAAATGGACGTCGACATCGTTCGTAGTGGCAAGGACGCGTTGGATACTATTTCCTCAAAACGCCCAAACTACTACAGCATTGTGTTGGTAAATTCTGATTCGCTCCATGGCGTCATCGCGGAATGCGTGGACAAACTCCAATCTTTAAGCGCATCCGGAGAGACTTTTTCGACCATGATTCTCGCTGAAAAGTCCAAGGATTCGGAGAATCTTCCTAGCGGAAGCATTCACATCAAGATGCCGATTCAAATGCACGAACTGGTTTCTAGCCTTACTCTGCTCTGGCCCGTCGCAACAAGGAAGAGAGAAGTTTTGGCGCAGATCGGCGGCAATCTATGACGAGCGTCTTGATCGTGGACGACAAAGTTGAAAATCTTAAAGCGCTGTATTCAATATTGAAGCCGTTGTCTCTCAATGTTCACCTAGCGTCATCAGGGCCCCAAGCGCTAGAATTATTTCTCGAACAGGAATTCACTCTCGCCTTGATCGACGTTAACATGCCCGAGATGAGCGGATTCGAACTGGCTGGAATTATTAGAGGACGGAGACGCTACGAAGATTTCCCAATAATTTTTGTTTCTGCGACAGATCGCGACAATCAGATGATCTTTGAAGGCTATGAAAAGGGCGCCGTGGACTTTTTGTATAAGCCGCTGGATCCGCACGTAACGAGAAGCAAGATAAGAACGTTCGTCGAGCTTTCGTCTGCGAGAAATGCATTAACGAAGCGTTTGCAGGAATTGGAACAACTCAAAGATCGAGCGGAAATCGCCAACCGACTCAAGAGCCGCTTTCTCATGAACGTTAGCCATGAAATTAGAACACCCTTGAGCGCTATCATGAGTTACGCGGAACTTGCTCGGGAGCCGCAGGTCGTTGAACAAGAGAAATCGAAGTTTATCGATGGCATCATCGAAAATAGTAAACATCTCACCCAGCTCATCGACGATATTCTAGACCTTTCAAATATAGAGTCGGACAATGTCGTCGTGAATCCAAGCCTTGTCACGATGGACGACATATTTAAAAAGCTTGGAAGTATGTTCGAAAGCCGGGCAATAAATAAGAACCTTGATCTATGTTTCAAGATCAACGGCGACGCCAGACAATCGGTCAAGATAGATCCCACGAGGTTAAAGCAGGTTCTCTCTATTCTTATCGACAACGCTATCAAGTTTACCAGACAAGGTAGCGTCTGCGTCGAAAGCGATCTTATTCCCAAGGGTGGTTACCACATGCTCAAGATTTCGGTTGAAGATACCGGCCCCGGAATCGCACAAGAAAACTACCACAAAATCTTCGAACCGTTTTCACAACTGGATGATTCGACAACCCGACTGTATGGCGGAACGGGTCTAGGTCTAACAATAGCCCGCAAGGTCATGGATTCTGTGGGAGGTAAAATACGCCTTTGTCAGGGAATGGAACAGAAAGGCTGCAGATTCGAACTGGAATTTGCTGTCGAGACAGGTGTGCCTTCACAGATTCGCTCCGGGGAAGCGTCGACACGGCCTATAAGTCAGCAAATTAACCCTGAGGCTTTGCGCGATGTAAAGGTACTTCTTATCGACGATTCAAAGCATGTCCGAAACTTTATCAAACGAATTCTGGAGTTGTCGGGAGCTAAGGTCTCCACGGCGGAATCCGGGTACGAGGGAATCGATTATTCGAAGAGAGAGTCATTCGACATTATTCTGCTGGATATTCAGATGCCCGGCATAGACGGTTTCGAGACACTAGCACAGTTGAAGGCGGGTAAGGTTGCTTCGCCTGTGATCGCCTTTACTGCACACGCTATGGAAGAAGAAAGACAGAAATGCCTAGCGGCAGGGTTCAGCGCCCATCTCACCAAACCCGTCGAAATTAAGAATCTGATCGATACGGTCCTAAATAATCTTCCCGAATCTACCTTACAAAAACCATCTAGCTGTAATACGACCAATCTGTCCTATCACTAAGCCTCTCTTCGTACTGAACCCATTCCTGCATATCGACCGATATTTCAATTTTTTCCTCAGGCTTTTCGTTGATCTTTGCGGCAGGTATCAACAACTTTCCGTCCGATTTACGCAAACCGACGAGGCTCAGCATTTTCTTAAGGCAATCTTTATTAACCACGCTCATGCGTTACCTCCTCGACCTATATTTTAATTTTGCGCATTAACCGTCCCAAGAGCACGATTTGCAATCGGCGTGCCTAAAAACCCGCCAAATCACAAAGGTTTTTCGAGTATTTTGTCCGTAAGACCTGACATATGTCTCAAAACCGTGACGTTTTTCTCTATGAAAAAGAGGGGGCGTAAGCCGTTTATTGTCATTCAATTCAAAAGACCTTATAATATTAAGAGAGTTACTCAAATTATCTCGGAATCTAATGAAAATGCGTTCAACGCTCATCGTTACAACTTGCTTGCTCGCCATCGCGTGCAACACGACGAAATTTGCGGGTACGGAGAAAAAAGCGGCAGCAGCGCCGCCGCCGCCGCCACCCCCGCCGCCAGGCGTATGCAGTCCTTCTAACACCGAAACGCTCTCTCAAACGTTAAACTTTCCCGCAAGCGCTGAATGCGCGTTCAATCAAAACGGGAACCTGGATAGAAAAAACGGTTTTCATCAGGCGATCTCAACCCAAACTCTGAATGTTCCCATTCCGGCCAACATAGTACTCTGCGAAATAAATATTGAATCAAGCGTTAGCGATCTTCGCTACGACGACTTTTTGATCTTCACCTTGGACAAATATGTTCTCGTTGGCAGCAACGGAAATATGATGGATCTTCTGCAAAAGGACGGCAACCTCTACATCTGGAATTTCGACAAAATAAAAGGACAGCCAGCCGATCTCGATGATACCTTGCCGCCCTACTGTATAGGAGCATCTTGCGACGTGCCGGGGCACGATCAGGCAGGTCCTTTTAACGTCAACTTCACGACAAGTGAAATCCGAGAATTGGCAAACCGTCAACTCGGGAAAAACGAACTCGATTTCTCGCTTATCACCACAGGGGATGACAACGACGGTGACTGCGAGCACACGGAATTCAATCTTAGCCTCACCCTCCGCTACAGCAAGAAGTAAAACACAAACCCGAGCCCAGGACAGCCACCCGTCCCCCCAACGAATTATTGGGCGTTCGACTGTCCCCTTAATTCCCTTCAGTGACAGCCACCCGTCCCCCCAACGAATTATTGGGCGTTCGACTGTCCCCTTAATTCCCTTCAGTGACAGCCACCCGTCCCCCCAATGAATTATTGGGCGTCCGACTGTCCCCTTAATTCTCCCAGAGGATTTCCGTCCAAAATTCAGTCACCATAACGTCGAAATTGTTGCCAAACCTTCTCTTTCGATGCAATAACACTCGGAAATAGTTGAGTATTTTTTTCGTCTCGGCTGGCATTTTCCTTGCTTCGCCAACCGTAAGGCTAGGTTTGCCTTACGCATAGCGGGTTGGTTTGAGGTGATTGTGGACCGAGGTGCAAAAACTGTACGATCGAATACGTCGATGATCATTTTTGATCCGACTCGCAACGCAATTGCACGCTTATCTCGGACGTTACGAAATAGGTTTTCTCCTCCAATGCAACGACAGTACTATCAATTTGTACCCAGAAATCCACAAGCCCGACGCCAGAATCTCATGATAATACAAGACGTGTACAACAACCGGAATATTGTGATTACGACCAAGCAGTCCTCTGCCAAGGGCTGGCTGATCTTAGCCGCTTTACTTTTGGCAATAGGGTTCCTTGCCTATCAAGTCACGCTTCAAGTGTATAAAAGACATCACCATTTCATTGATCAGATGGTACATACTCAGGTTGAACACGTTCAAAATTCGCCGATTCTCAACTACTTTGACCACCTTTGGCAAAATTCCGACCATAAACCTGCTCGAAAAGCCCCCAGACCTTAACGTCTCATCTAGCATGGTCCAAGGGAAGGATCTCTTGCTTTTTACGGCCCTAGACATTAGGCTGTGCTCGTTTAGCAAGGAGGATGGTCTTGCAACCGTTCGGGATATATATACATATTCCCTTTTGCCGCTCGATTTGCCACTACTGCCAGTTTGTAAAAACAGCTCATTTTTCGAAAGAGTTTTCAACGCAGTATTTTGATCAAGTCAAGCGCAGTCTCCGCGTTATGCTCGAGAACATAACGGCTCAAAAAAGTGGACTCAAACTCGTGTCGATTTTTTTTGGTGGGGGCACTCCAGGAATGTTTACTGAACCCTATGGCTCCATCCTTTCGCTCATTTCATCTTATTTCAACCTGGAAGGGGTCGAAATTTCTTTGGAAGCCAATCCTGAAGATCTCAAAAGAGAGAATCTAGATTATTGGGCAGAAACGGGCTTCAATCGGCTTTCCGTTGGAATTCAGTCGTTCAACGAGCGCCACCTGAAATTTCTCACGCGCTATCATAGCTCCGCAAGAAGCTTTAAAGCCGTAGAGGAAGCAAAATCTGTTTTCGCGAACATCAACATAGATCTCATCTACGGAATTCCTAGTCAAACGCCACAAGAATTGGCACACGATCTCGAAATGTTCATTGGTCTAGACTTGGCGCACCTAAGCTTATATGGCCTCACGTATGAGCCCAAGACAACTCTCGGACGCAAGCAACAGCGTGGCATAATCACCGCGGCTGCCGACACCACTGAGCTGACAATGTACGCGGACGCGTGCCGAACTCTTGCTGCGAAACACTACGACCATGACGAAGTTTCGAACTGGAGTAAAAGCGGTTTTCACACCGTGCACAACGCACTTTACTGGAAGAATAATTACTATATCGGAGCGGGTGCAGGTGCACATAGCTACCTACCATCCGAAGAAGCCATCGGGATCCGTTTCAAAAATACCGATTCGCTTGTCGGATTTAACAGCCAAAACTTTGACGGCCCCCAAGACTGGAGCAAGTGGCTTGCAACACACACGGCCATCGACATGAGAGACCGATCAAGTTGGTTGGACGAGTATCTTGGTTCAAGTCTAAGAACCAAAGAAGGGGCAAGCCTCCAAAAAATCAAGGATATAACGCGATTTTCATTCTCCCCACATCCCATCATCGAACAAGGAATTGAGGAGGGGTGTCTACAGATTAGCGGTGATTTCATTCGTTTGACTGAGAGCGAGTGGTTTAGAGAGGCGAGCTGGGCAAGTTACGCTTCTTTATCGTTTCGCTAGTGCTTGGGATAATATTTACAAGGTTCATCAGGATGGCTGCTATGAAGGTCGAGGATATACTCAGAGAAATACGTGCTCAAACAGGCACAGCGGAAACGCAGGGTCTCGATTTCGGGATTGTAGGGACTTTCCAGGGTGATGTCCACCTGCAAGCTGTTGCGGAAGAGGCAAAATCAAATTTCCAACGGATCAAGAGTGAGTTTGGAAAACTCCTCACTTTGTCGGAAAAGGATGCCATTGAAGAACTGCAAAAATTTTATGTGAATTTCTACCCCGAATCTCAGGTTAATCCTTACATTCCTATCGCCGCCAAAGGCCCATGGATCATCACCGCCTATGGCGCGCTCCTTCACGATTCCGGCGGCTACGGAATGCTCGGTTTCGGCCATAATCCTACAACGGTGTTGGATGCCATGGCGAAACCACAGACCATGGCAAATGTCATGACACCGAGCTTTAGCCATCGCCGCCTCATCGACGCGCTCCACAAGGAGATTGGTCAAAACAGAAGCAAACCACCATTCGACCGCTTTATTTGCATGAACAGCGGTTCTGAAGCCATGACCGTGGCGTTGCGCATTGCTGACCTCAGGGCAAAAGACCTAACTGATCCCGGTGCGCCACATGCAGGTAAAATCATCAAGACAATTGTTCACAAGGGTAGCTTCCATGGTCGAACAGAACGCCCTGCGCAGGTTTCCGATTCGTCACGTAAGGCATACCAAAATCTTGCTTCGTTTCGCGGCCTCGACAACCTCACCACTATCGAACCAAATAATAAGGAACAACTTGAACAGGTCTTCAAAAAAGCAAAGCAAGAAAACGTTTTTTACGAATGCATGATCATCGAGCCTGTCATGGGAGAAGGCGACCCAGGTAAAGCGATTACGCCTGAATTCTATGCCTTAGCTCGTAAACTCTCCAGGGAGAATGACACGCTCCTCATCATCGACTCGATCCAAAGTGGCTTCCGAACCACGGGGTATTTGAGCATTACGGACTATCCGGGTTTCGAAAAACTCGATGCTCCAGACATGGAATCTTATTCGAAAGCCATAAATGCCGGCCAATATCCATTTTCCATTCTTGCCCTTACGGACAATACGGCAAAGATCTACAAGAAGGGCGTTTACGGAAATACAATGACGACCAACCCAAGAGCGTGTGATGTCTCGGCAACGGTCGTAGGCATGATGACATCACAAGTCAGACAAAACATCCGATCGCAAGGGGAAAACTTTCTCGCCAGGCTCAACGCACTTAAGAAGGAATTTCCGAATGCCATCACGAAGGTTCAAGGTACTGGCCTGCTTTTCTCCATGGATCTCAGCGAACAAGGTTACACCGTCGTCGGTTTTGCCGGCATTGAGACTTACCTCCGCAAGCAAGGCATCGGCGTTATCCACGGAGGCAAAAATGCCTTGCGATTCACACCTCACTTTCGAATCACCAATCCCGAAGTGGATTTGGTGATCGGTCATCTGCGAAAAGCCTTGGAACGCGGACCAGTCTACAAATAATATGGGGACAGTCGAACGCCCAATAATTGGTTAGGGGGCACTCGGGTGTCCCTTGAATGAATTATGGGGACAGTCGAACGCCCAATAATTGGTTAGGGGGCACTCGGGTGTCCCTTGAATGAATTATGGGGACAGTCGAACGCCCAATAATTAATACCCTAGATTGGAGCCGAGCCAGCGCTCGATTTCTTCGACGGAAACACCTTTGCGTTTGGCGTAATCCTCGACCTGGTCCTTGCCTATTTGTCCGACTCGGAAATATTTCGAATCGGGGTGGCCGAAGTAATAGCCGGACACCGAACTCGGGGGATCCATGGCTAGATTTTCGGTCAACGAGATACCAGCATTTTTCTTAACGTCGAGGAGCTTCCATAGCGTGCGTTTTTCGGTATGGTCGGGACATGCGGGGTATCCGGGGGCTGGTCGAACGCCGCGGTACGTTTCCTTGATGAGTTCTTCTATAGCGATCGGAGCCGCTGACTCGTAACCCCAGATCTCGCGAACCTTTTTGTGGATATACTCAGCCAAGCCTTCGGCGATTCTGTCGCCGAGCGCCTTTACGAGAATGCTGTTGTAATCGTCCTTGTCCTTCTCATATTTGGCGGCCATTTGTGAGACTTCGATCCCTGCCGTAACAGCAAAGCCGCCCAAGAAGTCTTTGCCCTGGGTCTTGTCGGCGACAAAGTCCGCCAGACAATAGTGGAAATTTCCGTCTTGCTTCTCTCGCTGTTGCCGCAGGAAGTGCAGACGTGTCGGATGTTTATCGGCATATACGTCTACGTCGTCCCCAACTCTTGCGGCAGGCCAAATACCCACGACAGCCTTAAGATTCAATCGCTTATTTTTAATAAAATCTTTTATCATTGTTTGCGCGTCAGAGAAGAGCTCCCTCGCTTGCGCTCCCCATTTTTCCGACTCGAGGAGCCGCGGGTAATGCCCCTTGATCCCCCAAGTCCAAAAGAACGGCGACCAGTCAATAAACGGAAGAACTTCCTCCAAAGACACGTTGGAAAATACTTTGACACCCTCGAGCTTGGGCTCGGGAGCATTGAGGTGTTCCCATTTGGATTGAAAACGTTGATCGCGTGCCGCTTCCAGAGGAGTAAGACTCGTCTGCGACCGATTTTGTTCGTAACGCTCCCTCAATACGTTTTGTTCTTCTTTGTGTGCCTCAATGAACGCACTCAAATTCTCGTTGTTCAGAATGTTATTGCAAGCGCCAACCACTCGCGACGCATCATCAACATGCGCCACAATATGGTTGTAGTGCGGAGCAATTTTAATCGCTGTGTGAGCCTTGCTCGTGGTCGCACCGCCAATGAGAATGGGGATGTTCAGATTAAGCCGCGTAAATTCTTTGACGTTGTAAATCATTTCGTCCAAAGACGGCGTGATGAGGCCGCTAAATCCAACGATGTCTGCTTTGACCTCTTTGATCTTCTCGAGGATCGTTTCGCAGCGAACCATCACACCAAGGTCGATGACCTCGTATCCGTTACAAGCAAGCACCACGCCGACGATATTTTTCCCGATATCGTGCACATCGCCTTTTACGGTGGCCAGCACAATCTTAGTATTGCGGCTTTGCCCGCCCTTCTCTTTTTCTTCAAGCATTTTCGGTTCGAGAACCGCAACGGCCTTCTTCATAACGCGGGCGCTCTTTACCACTTGCGGTAAAAACATTTTGCCGGAACCGAACAAGTCGCCAACAACCTGCATACCTCGCATCAGCGGCCCCTCTATCACGGCGAGCGGTTTGCCATACTTTTCCAAGGCTTCCCAAACATCGCCCTCGATGAAATCGGTAATGCCCTTCACGAGAGCATGTTCCATCCTCTCGTCGATAGACCCTTGCCGCCACTCCTCCTGATCTTTTTTGTCTTCTGTCTTCTTCTGCCCAACCGTCGAACCATACTGAACCAACCGCTCCGTTGCGTCCTCGCGTCTGTTGAGAAGGACGTCTTCGACAAGTTCCAGCCGTTTCTCATCGATTTGCTCATAAACTTCTAGCATCTCGGCGTTTACGATCGCCATATCGAGCCCGGCGGCAATGGCGTGGAACAGGAAAGCCGAATGCATGGCTTCACGAATGTGATGATTCAACCTAAATGAGAACGAAATGTTGCTGACGCCGCCACTGGTCAATGCTCCCGGGCATCGTCTCTTAATATCTCGCACCGCCTCGATAAAACTGACGGCATAATCGTTGTGCTCCTCCATGCCCGTTGCGACAGTGAGTATATTGGCGTCAAAAACAATGTCTCGTGGATCCATCCCAATGCCAACAAGTAGCTTATAGGATCGCTCACAGATGCGAACTTTCTCCTCTTTACTTGTCGCCTGACCATTTTCATCAAAGGCCATGACAACCACAGCGGCTCCGTAACGCATGACCTTCTTCGCCTGCGAGAGAAATACCTCTTCGCCCTCTTTCAAACTAATGGAATTAACAATCGCCTTGCCTTGAATGCACTGCAACCCGGCTTCCAGAACTTCCCATTTCGAGCTGTCGATCATGATCGGCACTTTTGCGATATCAGGTTCCGTCGCAATCAGGTTTAGGAACCTACGCATGCATTTCACGGAATCCAGCATCCCCTCGTCGAAATTCACGTCGATAACGTTCGCGCCGCTCTCAATCTGCGCGCGTGCGACTGCCAACGCCGCTTCGTAATCCTCTCTCTCGATGAGTTTTCGAAACTTCGCAGAACCGGTGACGTTGGTTCTCTCGCCAACCATAATGAACGGCGGGTTTTCTTCCGGAATGCGCAACGGTTGGAGACCGCTGTATTCACCTCTGCTTCGACTGGAAGTCTCGAACACGCGCGGAGCAAATGATTCTACATGATCTTTTATCGCCGCTATGTGCGCGGGGGTCGTTCCGCAACATCCACCCACAATGTTGATAAGGCCGTCTCTCGCAAAGTCGGCAAGCAAGGTTCCCGTGTCGTTAGGTTGTTCGTCGTAACCTGTCTTACTGAGGGGATTGGGCAAACCGGCGTTTGGATGGCAACTGACAAAGCAGGTTGCAATCCGTGCTAATTCTCCAAGATACGGGCGCATTTCCGCCGCCCCAAGCGCGCAGTTAATTCCCACACTGAACGGTCGAACGTGTTTGATACTGTACCAAAACGCTTCGATCGTTTGCCCCGACAAGGTTCGTCCTGATTTATCCGTAATCGTCACCGAAATCATGACGGGCAGGCTTTTCCCTTTTGCCTCAAACAATTCCGACAACGCGTAAAGACAAGCTTTGGCGTTCAAGGTATCGAAAATCGTTTCCACAAGGAAAAGATCGACGCCTCCGTCCCAAAGAGCTTCAGCTTGGTCGTAATAAGCGTTCCTAAGCTCTTCAAAAGTAATGTTGCGAAAGTCCGGTCGGTTAACATCAGGAGACATGGATGCCGTCCTGTTCGTCGGCCCGATACCGCCCGCGACAAATTTGGGGCCGCTTCCCGAATACTTTAGAGCCGTTTCTTTCGCTAGTTTAGCCGCAGCCTTATTTATGTCGTAAACAAAGCTCTCGAGCTTGTAATCAGCTTGCGAAATTATATTCGCGTTAAACGTATTTGTGGTGACAATGTCAGAACCGGCAACAAAGTACTTTTCATGAACCTCCGCTATGACCTCAGGCCTTGTAAGGTTCAGGATGTCATAGTTGCCTTTGAGCGGCACATCGTGGTTCTTGAGAATATTTCCTCTAAAGTCGCTCTCATCGAGGGGAACCTGCTGAAGCATTGTGCCCATCGCACCGTCGAGATAAAGGATACGGTTCTTTGCCAAGGCGGCGATTTTTTCGTGATTGCTCATATTTCATTTCCAATATTCAACAACGTTATTCCAAATTTTGTTCTTATGCCGTCTAGCATCTCAGCAACGGGCAGTCCGATGACATTGGAATAGGAGCCCTTTATTTCCCTAACAAGGAAACAACCGATTTCCTGCAATCCATAGCCCCCGGCTTTATCAAGCCCATCCTTAGTGCCGACGTAATATTCAATTTCATCCTCTGCAAGTTTCTTGAACAAGACCTGCGAGGACACCATTAACGACTCCTCTGCCGGCTTACCTGGCGATTGATGCAGTAGGTGAACAGCTGTGGTAACCGTATGCCAAACGCCGGACAGCTTACTAAGCATCCTGCGTTGGTCCGCTTCATCCCGTGGCTTTTCCAGGACTTCGTCCCCCATATGTACGATCGTATCCGCGCTGATAATCAAAGCGGAAGATGCGCTTTTCACCTTTGCCATAACGTCAAATGCCTTGATCTTTGCATTTCTCTGCACGTAGACAAGAGGCAACTCGCCAGGCTTCCGCATCTCTTCGACGTCGGGCTTGATTATAGTAAAATCAACATTCAGGCCTCTCAAGAACATCTGCCTCCGAGGCGATGAGCTTCCCAATATGACTTTTATGACCGACTCCCTTCGGAACTGAAATATTTTTCAATCTTCGAAACGTCAAAACATCCTGGACGAAGAACAGAGAACGTTCCGTTGGCCGCGATTTTTATTAACGTGCTAGGCAACGCCTGACCTTTCGTGGGAAATGGCAATTCGTAACTGAAAACGTTCGAATCGCTTTTTGCCCAATCAACAGCCTCACCCCACTCAACTATTGCTGGAGTGCCTGTGCGATTCACGCTCGTCGTCGGTAGAGGAAAGTCCAGCGCTCTCATAACGTCTCGAAGCCATTCTTGGCCCTTCAGCGAAGGAAAGCGGAAGCATGCCGTGCCATCGTCGGCCAACAGACTTCGGGGACATTTTTCATTCGCCAACCATCCGACGCTCAGAGGACATGGCCACATTTCAGACAAGATGGTCTTCCATTTTCCGGGAAGCGGTTGCCAAAATTTCTGGGCGACATCAAAGTCCGCGACCAGACCAATGTAGCCTTGCTTCCCAACTCTACCTTTTATCCGTTCCAAACTCGCCTGTGCATCGCCAGAATTCGGATCAAACGTCAGACCTGGAATCGAATCTGTCGGATGAAGGCAGACCAAATTACTCTTAATCGCACTGTAGAGGTTACTCGCCACGTCGTTCATGACTAAACATTTTCTCCGATGTCTTGGCGATAATGGCACTTCTGCCATTTTTCTTTAATTTCGGCGACCTTGTCGTAGGCCAATTTTCTCGCGTCCGTCATCGTCTTAGATCTTGCGACAACAGTGAGGACCCGTCCCGATTTCGCATTATATTTTTTCCCGCCTAATGATTCGATGGCAGACCCGAAGGCGATCGGCAAAGCGTCGGGGACAAACAATTCACCCGCGCAGGAAAACTCTTCATCAGGAGTGCTTTCGTAGGGATACCCTGTCGATGCCATCACGACGCCAACTGTTGGACTAAAACCGTTTCGAACCGGAGGATTCTTGACCAGTCCCAATTGATAAGCAATGAGTTGCGCCCAATCCGTATCATCGGCAACGGCAAGAATCTGAGCTTCGGGATCGCCCAATCGAATATTGAACTCAACCACCTTAGGCTGATTGCCACACCACATGAGGCCAACGTACAAGCATCCGACGTACGTCTTTCCCGACTTCTTCAAATGCGACACGAGAGGGTCCACGATCTCGTTCATGACCTGTTGTTCCGCGTCGACGGGCAGCCACGAAACCGGAGTGTAACTTCCCATACCGCCCGTATTAGGTCCCTTATCCTTGTCGTTCCGCCGCTTGTAGTCCACTGCAAAACCCAGTCTCTGGGGTTCTTGCCGCCCCAAAAAGACAAAGAACGAGCTTTCCCTGCCCTCCAAAAATTCTTCAACAAGAACCTCAGCCGCAGCAGCTTTCATGTCCGAATGATAAAGGCGGCGAAGCGCATCGGTCAAATCGCTTTCGCTCAAACAAACAAACACGCCCTTGCCGGCGGCCAGACCTGAAGCCTTCAGCACGACGGCTCCGCGTTTATTAAGTCTCGCACTCGCGAGACTTAAACATTCAGATTCATTCGTAGCAATATCAAACGCGGCCGTGGGAACTCCCGCCGCAGCCATGATTTTTTTTGCATAGCTCTTCGAACTTTCGAGCTGAGCAAGCTCGCGCGTCGGCCCAAACACGGGTACTCCAGCAGCGGCCAAAACGTCAGCAACGCCGTCAGCCAGAGGTACTTCGGGACCGACGACTACAAAATCCACTTTTTCTTTTTTCAGAAGATGCTCAGCTAACGAGGTAAATTCCGCCGACTTAGGTAGGTCCAATACTTGAGAATAGGCACGAGTCGCCGACGATCCAGGCCATGAATAGACCTTAGAAACAGCTGAGGAACGTGAGAATTTCCAGCACAACGCGCTCTCCCGAGCCCCTGAGCCGATGACGAGAATCCTCATAAAACCCTACCTTTTAGTTTAAGAATCAAGACCTTAGGCGATCTCATCCGAAATATTTCCAGGGTTATGCCGAACCCCTTAGATTCGTGATAAAATAAGCTATATCTAATAGCAAATAACCTATTGAACCAAAAGCCTTAATTCATTTTTCCGCACAATCTGAGCTTCCTGACTTATGGTGTTTTTTAGAGACAATAATTTATGGACCGAAAAGAACGTCGTGCTCATCAGCGATGGAATCAAACCAATTGACAGTGAGCTGTTGGATCGACTGAAGCGCCGTCGATGGACTGTAACCCAAGCGATGCCTACGATGGAGCAGGCGATCGCCGCAATTTCTTCTCCCCAATGTTCCATGGTGATGATCGACGACAGCCCAGAGCTCCCAGCGCCATGGGTTTTTAGAAATTTGCTCCAACTTCCTATCACCTATATGACGCCCATCATCATCTTTCTTGAAGAGCGAAATGCCAAAGAGAAAATGGCTTTAAATTCCTTCTTCACGCTGGAAATCATAGACAAACCGGTGGTGCCGTCTAAATTCATAGACGGTTTTGAATGGGTCATACAACGATGGTCGAGCGGATTCATGGGCCATCTGAGAAGCGCGGGTTCCTCTTTTCGACTGGGCGAAAAGAAAGCGGCTATCAAAACTCTCACGGAAATATCTGCAGACAAAGAAGCCGCGCCGACCGCAGCAGCATGTTTATCGTTATTTTTTAACAGCACCAGTGATTTTAGAACGGCAGAAAAGGTTCTTATTTCTGCCCTTCGCCAAGCCCCTCGAAATCTCGGTCTCATCCTAAATCTTGTGAGGCTGTATCTAGAGAATGCGATGCCCTATCTCGCGACCCGACTCCTTAAGACTGTTACTGCAACCTATGGGTATCCGAAGATACTTTGCTTTGACATGATTCAAAGTCATCTTATGCTTAACGATCTTAATGGGTGCATTTCATATATAAAAAATATGCTCGATTCCCTCTACATGACAGAAATTCTCAAACCTTGCCTCATGAAAATTCTGTATGCCGAAGGTTATCGCAATGAATTCGAAAAAATGGTAGCATCAGACCCTAAAATAATAGAAAAATTCGAGAAAACTTGGGGGAAACACGAATTGGCACAGCCGCCCAAGGCAAGTTGAATTAACGACCAAGAAAATGGAAATTTTTATTTATGAACGATGTTTCAAAATATTGGGGCATGAAGTCGCCCCTTTTTGGCGCCGACGATCCAACGATTGTCCTGTCGCAACGACATCAAATGCTGATGGACAAAGCGAGAACCGTCCTCCGCAATAGCGCCGACGTCATCTTGGTGGCAGGCGCAAACGGCATCGGAAAAACGACCGCTGCCCGCACGCTTTACGCAAATTTGCCTCTCCCCTCCCAAGAGGGCCTCTTTCTTTCACTTGCCGCGCCGCCGAACCAGCAGACCTGGCTGCTTGAAAAGCTCCTTCTTTATTTTGGAATTGAAAACCAGAATACCATCGTTAAAAAACCAGGGTCAGATTACAAAACGCTATGGAAAAAAGTTTCGCAGCAATTCGACGATTACAAGCGGGAGGGCAGAAAACTTGTCGTCGTGGTGGATAACGCCGAACTTCTGAACAATGACGACTTACTGGTGGAAATACGCAAACTGGCCGATCTAAAGGCGCTCATTGGCGACTTCATTAGTTTTGTGTTCTTTTGCACGACCGAATTCGCAGCTCAGACGAGCAAATCGCAAAGAATGAGTCGATTTGTTACCTTTTCCGACGAATTGCCGCCCGTTTCTTCCTTGGAGTTCAGCGATCTTTGGTCAAAGACTCTCAAGAACGTCGGTGCGCCAAAAGATCCGTTTTCCGACGACGCAAAAAACAAAATTGTTCAGATAGCCGAAGGCGCCATTGGAAAAATCATGAAAATGGTGAAGAGCTGCCTCAACGAGGGGATGGCGCAAGGTTTAACAACAATAGACCCCAAAGCGGTTGACTCCTTTAACCAACGGTTTTCTCCCACGGAAAGAATGCCGCCGAGTCCAAAACCGGCGACAAAAACACCCCCGCGGATTGAACAACCGCCAGCAGCAACAACATCAACAACACCGACAACAGGTTCAAAGCCGATTGATCTCCAGTCTCTTTTCTATGACGACGAGGATGACGCTCATTGACGAAAATCGTAACTAAGATTCTGAGCATAGCTATAATCGCTATTGGTATCGGGTTCTTTTTGAATCTTACGATTGACAATCCCTATAGTCATAAATTAGCCCGAACAATTATCAATGAGAAATTAAAACAGTGGGAAGACATTCACATTGAGTTTCAAGCTCTCGAAGTGTCGGCTTTTCCCCTCGGCGCGACCCTTTACGGGTTCAAGGTAACGTCTTCAAAGAACACCGACCTCGTTCTCACAGAAGCCGCGAACGTCAAGGTTAAGGTTTCGTTCACCTCCATATTGCTCGGAACACCGAGGCTAGGGCTTATTGAAGCAAACGAACTAAAGTTCAAATATCCGCTCCCACCAGAACTCATGGAAATTTTCGCGTCTAAAGAAGAGCCCGCTCCCATTGCCTGGCCGTTAGGGTTTGATTTGCCCGTAGATAAAATTGTCCTGACAAACGCTCAAATTGAGTTCACCATCCCTGGCGAAAAGGAAACAGATCCTAACATCATGGACCTATCCCTCGGAGGCTTTAACTTCGCGTTTTGGTACGATGACTGGAACAACTGGGAAATCGAATCCGATGTGCAGGCATTCAATCTTGCCTGTCTTGGCAAGGCATTCATAAAACAGGCTCAAGTAAAGTTGGCAGGGGATTTTCGCAACAAACAGTTTAATTCTTCCGACTTTTCGGTAAGTTCGGAAAACATCTCGTTTCACGGCGCGACCGTGATGCATCTCCTCACGCGGAAAAATGACGGCACGAAGCTCCCCGCGAGACTGGCCAAAGAGATTCTCTCATCTCTCTCTGTCGTCGCAACCGCTGACGTGTCGAATTCCAACTTAAGAGCACTAGGCGACTTTCTAGGCGTCGATAAAACGGAAGGTCAAGTTTCGGGTGAAATGGAATTAACAATGGACCTTCCGATCCACCCCGACGCCCCGGCCGCATCGTGGGGCTTAACCGGCAAAGGTGCTGTGCAGGACGGACGAATCTATGGGTTTAGGCTTTATGATACGCAAACGGATCTTATCATCGACAAAGAAAAAATCCAGTTTGCCAATGGTGTGGTTTCCAAAGAAGGGCAAGTCGTTGCTGATGCCAATGGCGTCATCCACTTTGACAAGGCTCTTAACATGGAATTTATGGCCAAGCCGAGAGACCTAGCATTGGTTGACTTGCTCGGCGCGGTTCAAGTCCCCGACTTCAAGGTCTTGAACGGCAGCATAAATTCCGAGAACCTCTCGGTCGTTGGCCAAGGATTTCCCTTCGGCCTTAAAATTACAACGAATGCGCTTGTTCACGACATGACTTTCCCCATATTGAAAATAGAAAGAAAACCCGAAATGAGACCGACGTGCGATCTGGACATCGCGCTTGACGTCAACACTGCGCAACTCACCTTCGAACGTCTACAAGGCAATTGCTTCTTGCCCGAGGGACAGAATATTTCGACTGTATCTTCTCTTTTCGGAGCCGGGGACATTTTCTTTGATTCGAAGAAGGGGCTTAACTTAAAAATAAACTCCCCTAACCTCGACATTGTATTGACCGAATTCTTGACGGGCCTGAACATAACAGGCCCCGCAGACATAAAGGCGTCAATCTCCGGACCTTACAGCGACATAATAACAACGGCCGACGTTCGGGCATCAAAGCTCTCTATGTTTGGCATTCCCACCAAACTATCGTCGCACGTTTCCGTGTCCGCTAAAAAAGCGGAAGCGCGTATCGAACAAACCGAAATAAAATTCGACGGCGACGGGACCCTGTCTTCTCCAGAAACAGTTATAAAGTTCGCGGAAGGTGTACCTTTCGAAACAACTCTTGAAGGATATAACATCGACAATGCTCTCTTCAGGGAAATAATCACGCTTTTTGGATCGCCCCATGAAGTGGAATTCGGCGCTAAGCGGCTCAAAGGTAAGATGAACGGCCACCTCATGAGTCCCCTCGCCTCTGCCGGCAACCTCAAAGCAATACTCACAAACGGAACATTCGACAAAGAGCCGATCTTCGACTTCTTCGAATTCGACCTCGAAAGCGACCAAAACTCAGTCCACACAGAAAACCTTTACTACGAAAAAAAATCTATAAAGATTAATGGCGGGCTCACCATCACCAAGCAGAAGAAATTTTCATATGCGGAGGCGCAGGCAGCAAATGACTTGCTCGTCCGACTCGGCTTGCATACGAATGACAAGGTCGACTTTCATGCGAACTTTTTGCAGGGTTCCGATCAAGAAGATCATCTGAAAAACATCCCGTTTCTCGGCAAATATATCGAAAAGAGCCAAACAGAGGCGCAGATTGCAGCCGACGTTAAGCTAGGCGGAACTATGGACCGCCTGGAGGGTAAGTTTGAAGGCGAGTTTAAGGACGTTAATCTTCTCAAAAGCAATATCCCTCCCATAAAATTCAGTGGATTCGTCGATGGCGGCAAAATCAACGTGCCAATAATCGTTCAAGCGGGGAACAGCCTCGAGGGGCGTATCCAATTCGACATTGCTAGCAAAGGAATTCCTTATAATTGGTACTTTAAGTTGCATAATTTTGACATGCGAGCCTTTGCGACCAAAGTCGTGTCCGAAGACCCTCGAAACTTTGCCTATCTCAACAGCGCTTGGGAAATGCAAGGCGAATTCTCGGATTGGTGGCGATCTAAAGGCAAACTTACAATCGAGAAATTTTCTTCGAAAATTGTACGCACCTCTCCCGACAGGTCTAGCGTTTTCGATCTCGATCTTAAGAACTCAGTGACAGTACTCATGGACAACGGCAAGTGGTCCTTTGCCGACGGCGGTGATTTCACATTCGTAAGCAGGGCTAGCGAGGTAAAAATCCTTCTCAAGGAATCAACGTTTCCCAATCAGGTAAATGTCGAGTTTGCAGGCACCATCGATATTCAGCTTCTTCAATCACTTGCGCCTCAAATCTACGCAGCCAAGGGCAAGCTGGAAATAGAGGGATCAATGACAGGATCAATATTTTCGCCCGATTTCAGTCTCCACATAAAAGACAGCAAACCCTCGTCATTTAGCCATGCTGATTGGGAACCCCTGACCATATCCTTTGTCGATTTCAACCCTCCTCTCAGCAACATTCAAATGGATATTAGCTACGTGGACAGCAAATGGACGATCCAACAGTTTCGAGCGAGCAAAGGGACCAACGGAACCATCGAAGTATCTGGACAAATGGACCTCAAGAGTGCCAACCCCAATGATTCCAAGATTCTGATAAGCCTGAACAAGGCGGAGTTTCAACGCTTGCCTTTCTTTGTCCTGAAGTCGGTGAACACCACGATTGACGCTGACATCGCCCTGGTTGGCAACAAATTTCCTCTTAAGGCATCGGGAAGTTTGGGCATCGTGCAAGCCGATTCCCAAGGATCGTTCGACATTCGTCAACAGATCGTTGACGCGATTAGAAAGCAAAAGATCAAATCCAACACCACCGCGAAACAATCGTATCTTGTCTTTGACATTCACCTAAGCAGCAACAATTCCGTGAATGTCGCGAGCAAAAACCTTTCCGCAACGCTGGGCGGTGACCTTCACCTTACAGGCACCGAGGTCAGCCCTGTGCTCGTCGGTCAAGTTTCGATCCCCCAAGGGCGATTCACCTATAAGCGGGATTTCGAAATTCTCTCGGGCAACATTTTCTTCGACGAACCTATTACGCCACCTGACCCAAAGCTTGATATCACCGGCGAGGCTCGAGTTTCGAAGTACACAGTGCAATTCATCGTGACTGGGTATGCTTCGCAACCCAAAGTGGATTTCGCTGTCGAACCTGCCACCCGACCCGACGGCACTCCCATCACCAAACTCGAAATACTTGTTTTGCTCAGTTCCGGAACCCTTCCGAACCCCGATCAAAGCGTGGGATTGTCGCAGAGTGTGGCTTATAATGAGGCTCTTAGCATAGTCATCGGACAGTTCGAGGAGCCGATAGAAAAACTTATGGAACTCTCTGGACAGTCCGTCATACGCCAAGTCTACCTAGACACGTACACCTCAGGTAGCACAAATAGCCCCGTGGCGCGGCTTAACCTGCCCATAAATCTCAGCGACGATGTGAATTTAATTTTTCAAGTAGACAGCGAATCCAATATGAAAATATCGTCAGAATATTCATTACATGATAGCATCTCTATATCCGGTGGCGTAGATAAAAAGAAGGAAGATGAGGTACAGAACGAAGACAGCTCACTCGTCGGAACAGACACGGGTGTCGATCTTAGATTTAGGTTTAACTTTCCGTAAAGTTTTGCTCGCCTCCGCTCTATCCACGCCTGCGTTCGCCACAAACTGGACGCTTACCGGCGATGTCGACATCTCTGTTAACGACTTGGCCGCCATCCAAGCAAAATACCCCCAAGTAAACGGCGGCGAATCCCTCCAAGACCTCTTGCTCGATATCAGTCGCAACCGCACGATACTCGAACTCGAAGCGCACTACGAAAATGGCGTATGGGTGATTCGCGGAAAAAAGGCCCAACAAGTGGGCGAGATTTCTCTCGACTTAACGGTCAGGGAGTTTGAGAACGACCTCGATTCGCGGTTGTATAAGTATGTTGGTCAAATCGCCTCAAAGGAAATGGAAGAACGGATTCGAGAGAATATCGTGTCCTATCTAAAATCTCGGGGCTATTACAATCCTCAGTTCGCCATACACAAGCAAGAAAAGGCTGGCTGGACGGAGTACGAGTTCCGGGTTGACGAAGGTGAGCCGTGTCGAGTGCGAGAGATTATTACGGGCTTTGCAATCCCCGAAGGCACGGCAATTGACGTGGAAATCGGAGATATTTGCGACGAGAAACTGATCAAGGAAGCTATTACCAATTTCGAAAAGGGCCTCGGAGAGGAAGGATACAATCAACGAAAAATCCTAAATCCTGACATCAATTTTGACAGTATTAGCAACTCTGCTTTTGTCTTTATCCCTGGCTCCATTGGCAAGAAGATCTCCGTGGCTATTATCTCTCCGATTAGTCCCTTTCTTACCAGCGATCTCCATGAAATTGATCCGTCGCTTACCGACCCTGAATTGATAAAAAACGAGGTCATCCGGAAATACAAAGAGGAAGGTTACGACGACGTCGAAATCACCTCCGTTAAGAAAGACAATATCGGCAAAGACGAGATTCAATATACCGTGACGGTTTCTCCCGGCCCTCAATACCAAATCTCGGATGTTAAGTTGGACGGCATCAAATCATTTTCACGCAAAGACGCTCTTGACGCCATGGACCTCGGCTCGGTTCTGCAGCTCAAACATCCTGACTATAGTCCCGAACTTCTTCGTACCAGTGTCGACAACCTAACGAACTACTACCAAGAACGCGGTTTCTGGGACGCTAAAGTAGCCTATCCGAAACTTAACAAAAACAAGGAAAAATCGGAAATTCAACTCAATTACGTTATTGAAGAGGGCAAACAAAGAATCTTCAGCGGCCTGGAAATAGAAGGTAATACCGTCCTGGATTCCGGTGACATCGAAAACCTCCTTGACATCGAGGTAGACGAGCCACTGGTTTGGAGCAAAGTTGTCGAATTCGAGAAGGACACGCGACTGGCATATCAAAAGCAAGGATATCTTCACGCCTCTCTTGAAGTGCAGCTGCTCAACAGGGATCTTGACGACATTATCTCAACGACAGTACTGCTCAAAGTCAACCAAGGAACAAGAGTAAAGATCGGCGAAATTACCATTAGCGGCTTGGTTCGAACTCGCCCCAAAGTCGTCGAACGGGAATTGCGATTCGCCCCTGGCGACTGGTACGACCCGGAGAGAATCGAGGAGACACGCAAGGCTCTCACGAGCCTCGGCCTGTTTAGCTCGGTCAATATTATTCCGTCCGATACGAGCGCTCTCTCCGAAGGCAAAACAACCATCCCGTTTGTCATTCAAGTACGCGAGGGCAAACCGGGCTCAGTTTCCTTCGGCCCCGGTTGGAGCTTCGAAGACGGCGGTCGATATGTTTTTGAATCGTCCTACAACAACATAATGGGTACGGCCCGACAAGTTTTCTTCAAAGCTTCTATCAGTGAAGAAAGACTTCAAACAGGCATTGGTAGCAAGACGTTGTTGGGCCGCCGCGCCAGCGTGGGTTATATCGAGCCCTATATCCTCGATTTGCCGGTGAATGGCACAATTACCTTGGGACATAAGGCCGAAGCGGGAAAAGTTAGTTGGGAAATTAGTCGCGAGGGCGAACTTGCATTTACTCATACGTTGCGCCAATTCTTCTTAGGCACAAAGGTCACTGGATTCTACAATCAGAAAATTACCGTCATCGAAACGGCTACGCCGTTAGCTCAGAGTCTTGTGGAAGCTGGAGACGTGAGAATCGGTAAAGTCGGACTACGTCTCAGCATCGATCGCCGCAACAACGGCGTTTGGCCCACGGACGGCTACATCAGCCAAAGCGAAGTCGCCTGGGCAAGATATCCCCTCGGCAGCGAACTGCGATTCTTTTTCTGGAAGACAAACATCGAGCTCTTTTACCACATCATCGGCAACTTTGTGTTCGTACCCACGTTTCAGTTGGCCTCCTTTGAAGGAGTCGAACGCAAGGGGCAAATCGGCGACGTTATTCCGCCGTCCGAACGGCTTCAGGCAGGCGGCGCCGATACCAATCGAGGTTTTCGCAAACAAGAACTTGGTCCGGCGATCATTTATCAAGAAGGTGACGAGACGAAGGACGTCAAAACAGGCGGCTCCAAACAAATGGTGGCAAAATTAGAATTTCGCTATCAAATATTGCCCGAAACTCTAGCTCTCACGACCTTTGTCGACAGCAGCAACGTCTTTTTTACTTCATCGGAGGAACGGCTCTTTCAATCAAGCCTGGCAAATAGCTCGGATCCCAATGCGGAGCTCGTGGACAATCGCCCTTATGATTTTGCATCCCTCGTTACGCGACCCAGTACCCTTTGGCGAAAGAGTTACGTGGGCACGGGTATTGCCGTCAACTACCTCACCCCGCTCGGCTCCTTTAACCTCTCTTACGGCATACCCGTACGCCACTGTGCAACCGAGAACGATCGTTGCTCCCTTGATCGCGGCAAACGGACGGGCAACAAGCTCCTAAACGGTGTGTGGCATGTGAACGTCGGGGCCAGTTTTTAGGTTGGACCGATGCCGTCCGCCCCCTAGACGGTGTTTAAGCTTTAAACACCACCATTCCCTAGGAAACACTCGAGATTTCAATATATTACAAAAATTCTCGGAAGGCCCGGTTCTTGCTTTTAACCCTATACGGCAATTTTTTCTAGGAGTGTCGCCATGAACAAGAATATAGGGCTTACGTTGTTGAGCGCGCTGCTTTTGATCGGTTGCAAGCCACCCGCTCCGAACCCAGAAATTCAGCGAAAGCCGCGAAATACCGGCGATTTAGACAAAGATAAGGATAAAAACAAACCTCTTGATCCGTTCACGCCTGCAAAGGATCAAGTCTGGACGAAGGTAATCGAAAATGCTGAGAAAGATTTCAGCAGCGAGGTTTCCAGTGAAGGCAATGCCTTTTCAGCAACCTTGGACCTGACCAGCACCTTGTACAAGGGGCAAATCCCCTCGAACCAAGTCAATACGAAGTCATATCAGGTGGCTTACACTTATGGTCAAACGCCTCCGCAACACCAAGTCGGCGGCAATTCGACCCCCTGCATTTCGGGAAGAAGTTTCAGACTCTTCTGCAACGCGCTGGCTAATAACCCGACGCAAGAGTTTGACGTATCTGCCGATAGCGTAAAAGTATTTATTACACCGCCTAGTGCAAGCGAAACCGCCACTAAGTCTTTCGCACTCGACGCTGGACAAAAAACGGTTACCTTTGAACCTTCTGTTTTGCCTTCAATTGGTACAAAGGTGCGAATCGTGTTCGTGCCAAAAGAAGTTCAAATGAACATTGGCAAGAACCTTGTCGCATCGACCGTAAGTGTTGCGATTTCAAATGTTACGATTCCTAGAGAACGCTACAGCGTTACCAACGGCGTCGTGTCTGTTCTCGTCCCAGGCGTAGAGCCTTTCGCACTAAGCATGACATACGACCTTAAAGTGCCTGGAAGGGTCATCAATATTCCGACCGGCGCTACCAACATTAAACTCGTTGACGACGCTAGCGGTACCGCTATCGGTTTCAAAGAATATGCAGATAGAATCGTTATCAACGACAACGAATATGTCGAGGGCAAGAAAGTACGCGTCAGCTATACAAAACCGCAGGGAGCATCCAATATCGAAATCCCGCTTCAGCATACCCCGCTGAAGGATACCCTCAAGGTTGAAGTACCGGGAGTTTCAAACTGCTCAATCGGTTCGGGCATCACCATCGATGGCCAAAAGATCGTGGTTGCTTGCAACACAAGCGGCGTTGCTAAAGTTGAAATCAAGTACAGCTATAAATATAGCGACAGCGTATCGTTCCCCATCGACGTGGCGAATCCTGAGCTGGGTGAGTGGACTGTTGAAGCCAACGGCCAGCCCGTGAAATTCCAACGCGAAGGAAGCGTGATCAAACTTGAAGATGCCTTGCCAAACGGTACAGAGCTTACCATCAAGTTTTCAAGAGCAGTTTAGGATTATTTCGACACTCCTAAAGCTCTTTATAAATAAAAAGAAGCGCTGGACTTTTGTCTAGCGCTTCTTCTATTTCATACCTCAGGTATTTATCAGTATAGGTTGGTCGGGAGGTTTGGCTTGAACCAGCATCTTGGACGAGCTTCTCTTTGGAAACCTTGGGCCATGTTGCAGGTGTAATTTGCCGATTCGTCTTCAGATTTTGGAATAAGGTTGTCATCCCAAGATTTGGTGCATATTGCTCCAGCTACATACGTATCCAGTCGGCATTGTCCGTCGGGGTGGTTTTCGTAGGTTCGAGAAACCACGGCATCATCGGGACTGTCGAAGCGAATTTCACCACTGCCGCCTAGGTTAGCAAGAAGGTTCGCGAGGGAAAGCCCAGCCATCATTTGGCGATAGCAGAGGTTTTGATCATCAACGTCTTTGTAGTTCTTATCGCAAAGCGATTTCGGAAAAGCGTCGATGGTTTTTCTGAACTTCGCATTTTCTTCTTTTTCCGCACCCCAGAAGATTCTTCCGCAAGAGAGCGTCGCGAAATAGTCCGCTTGTCCTTCTGCTGACGCCCATCGACGGCTCTTGAACGGGAAACCACCCACATGGTGGCCGATTTCGTGGCAAACAACGAGCGTGAATCCATCCACGGTTACTTCAGGCCGGCGAGCTAGTCCGCCAAACATGCCAACCACCCATTTATCGCCGGAGCGATCGGCGTATGCGTTCACCGTTGAGTCGTCCCACAGACGAAGGATCTCAAAACCCGCTCCGTGATTCTCGGCGATGGGAGCATAGATCTCTGTTGCTTTGTCGATAACGTTATTAAATTGCTCTTCGGTAATCCCGCCCATGCGTCGGAAAAGATTATCCTCGAGATGTAAGTTGTTGGGTGGTAAAAAGTCGGCGAAAGCCTGGGTTTGCACCGCTAGCGCAACTCCGAGAATACACGTACCTGTGATGAAGTTCTTCATTGATTTCTCCCGTTGAATTTTCCAGATAGTAACTGGCTGACTGGCCAAGCGCCACTATTTTTTCTCTCATTTCAAAATCTTGCAATTTTAGGAGTTTACGGGAATTGGGGCAGAAGTGTATAAAATGAGATACAATTAAGCTAATAAATTAAATAATATCAACTTATTATGATATATCATGCATCTCTCATGTTGTTGCTGAGCTGGATTGTGCTCGGTTCTTTGCGATGGAAAGATTTTTTTGATTCCTCAGAATATCTCTCGCGTCACCAATCCTTTGCCAACCAAAAATAAACCGAACCATTCCGATAATCATCCGGCTCAGCCGTTGCAAACCACAACCCGTCGGTGTGATCGATGTGCAGCGCTTGCAATCTCTTTAGTTTGACGGAATAATCCATTTTGCCGCTATGAACGACGTCAAAACAAGAATTGTAAGTAAAAGCTTCCAGGCGGTGTTCTGTCGTGTTCCCGATGAACAAAGTGTGGCGCTTTTCGCTAAACGAGATGCCTTGGAGATCTTTTAGTGCGACGCCAGCGGGAAGGCGGGTAAAACACGCTCTCTCGAGTTTGCAATAAAGAGGCAATTTGGCGGAACAGGTCATGGTTACGACAGGGTGATCCGGGAATGACGTCAACGCAACAAATTGATGTGCATCCTTTTCTCGTTTGTCGACGGGCAACGAGGCGATCGATTTGATCAACGCGAGGTCGTCCTTTGTTTTATTATAGAAAAGCCTCAGTTTGGTCTGCAGCGCCCCCGTTTCCTTTTTTGTCGGCTCACCTCGCGCATCCTTGGCAGGTTTCAACTGATCGACAACCAAATCCTTGGTTTCGATAACGGACCAATCTTTTTTGTTAAAAAGATAAATTTTCAAATTATTCTTGTTAAACAACATCACCTTATCCTCGACCAACTCCCCCATGGGTAGCCATTCGTGGGTTGGATCGGCCGTCGGAATCACAATTTTTTCGCTTGGAGCTATGTCGAGCAAGGGGTCGTATCCCTTGGGAGGTGTATTGATGGGAGTTATAAAAAAATTCGGGGTTTTCCCAGTCGTAAAGAGATTATCGCCCATCCGCCAGATGCCCGTCACGGACTTAACTATCGATATATGAGAATAATGAATGTCCTCAAACTTCAGAATTGGCTTAAAACGTCCGACACTTCCTTTAGCCGTAGCAACTTGAGTCAGAAAGAAAAAACCAAGCAGAAACGCCGTGTGCCGTGCAAACATCGGTACTCCCAAGGAACATGTTCTTCTATGATAAAGTAAAATATCGAAAAAACGAAGGTCGATTGCAAAACGCAGGAGGTCTCTGTGTCGGCGACAAAAGCCCTGGAGCAGTATTTAAAACAAGAACGAAGCGCGGAGAGAATCAAGATTCTCAACGACTGCGCGTCAAATAGTACGCTTATCCCAACTGAATTTGTTTCGGATCTTCTCTGTCTGGGCCTATCAGATCAGGAAAAAAACGCTCTCATTCGCAGTGCCGACAACAGCAACAAGGTTAATTTCGAGGATCTCATTACGCAAAAACTCCCGAGCTGGGACCAAAACGCCGCGAGTTCGGCGCTTTGGGAATGGGCTTATCGCTCCGACTGTCTTTTATGGCACAGACCATTGCTCCTGAGTCGAAGCAAAGAGCTTCCGCAACGCGTTGCCTATACCTTGCTAGACCTAACTTATTTTTCCGGCGGCTTGGACATTGTCGAGAGCTTCGAAGCCAAGAACGGCATTGAAGATATGTCGCCTGCATTCCATGCGTTGACTCTCTTAAGGGCAAACCAATGGAACGTCGACTCACCGAAATTTGTGGCGATGGCCATCGGGCTCGTTCAAGACGTGCTGCGCGGCAATCATAAATCCGAGCGAAGCTTCCTCAGCGCCATGGCATATCTCATGCGGTTCAAGCCTGACGCGCTTTCCGAGTTCAATTCGACAAGATACTATTCGCATATATGGTCGGAAATGTACCAGGCTATGCACAAGCAGCCCGCAACAGATAAAATAAAGTCCGCTCTTAAGAAAATGGCTAGCAACAAACCGACAACGATCGCCCCCTTGTGGGATGTCTTCATGAATTTTTGGCCCAACCTTTGGCAACGCGAAGAGGTTGACGCGTCCGTCATGAAAGCATTCGCGGAATTGATCAACGAGGGTATGTCAGAGGACATGACGTGCTTTTGGACTTTCTTTGCAGGAATCTCCCCCAATGTTCTTCGTGACGCAACGATTGCAGCACCAACCAATTACGCATTTGCGATTCTCTTGAAGACCTTTGGAAAGCTGCTCAATACCGAAATACGCAAGGAAATGTTGCCGCACATCAGAAAACGCTTAGAACAGGAACAAGACCCCGCGAAGTTTCTTCAACAGTTACCGCTTGACTATGTTATCCGCATCAACAACACCGAAAGTTCCTCATTGTTCACCAAAATTGCGGCCGAACAAGAGCTGGTGCTGTCAAACAAAGCTTCCCTGGAAAAGTGGTTCAAGCCTCTCAATCAGGAACAAAAAGAAGCCGGATCCTCGGAGTACAATCGAAACCTGTTCGTGAGAGTCGCCTATCAAGGCGAGAAGTCTCCGCCAACTCCCAGCACGCAAGACTACTGGAGCGTTTTACTTGATGCTTGGACTGACCCGAAAGAAGCAAAACTCGAAGGTTTGGCGAAAATCGCCCGCAACGAAGCACCGATTTTCCAACTCTGTTATATCGACACCCTGGGAAGGTTTAAAGGAATAGACAAAGGAGCGCTCAAGCTTCTCGACTTTATCCGAAGCCCCGAGCAGGACGTCATCCGCTCCGTCATTCGGTCTCTTGCCAACATTGGAACAACACGAGCCAAACAAGAACTCGTTTCCTTCCTAACCCGACCCAACACAAGCTTCGCTTTGCAAATGGAAATTGTGCAACTGCTTCGTCACATGGACCTAAAGACTCTCCAGGCAGAACTCCGCAATGCGATTCATGATATCTCGTTGCGCAACGAAAATGTCGACCAGCACCTCGAGGTTAAAGAAGCGCTCACCGAGCTTCTTGAAGTGGAGGCCGCCGACATTCCCGCAGCTATGGCCGACGAAAAAGTGGAGTTCTCGAATGTGCCGGAACTCGACGCTAAGCTTGAAACCATGATTCCTGATTATTCAAAGTTGTCGAGCGAGGCCAAGCGGGCTCTTAGAACAGCCCTCTTTTTCAACGTCCAGGTTTCCCTCAATAAGAATCTGACCACTATTGATATGAGCCCGGTGATCGACATGCAGTACAAAGCGCTCGAGCTTATCTTTCGGGAAAATTTCGAAGACGCTTGCGGCCAACTTCTCAAGGAAGGTATTTTGCAGCGAAAACTTGACGTTATTGGCTACGCCCGTCCCATCCCCGAGCAAATGGACGTGTACGAACGCTATATTGAGTCGCTTCCTATCATAAATACGATTCCGTTCTTCTCCAGTTTTAAACTCCGCAAAATGTTAAGAGCGATCTGCCAATTTCGACGCGGGAAGAGATTTACACTGGACGGCTTGAAAGCCTTCGCCCTGTTTTTCGTCTGTTTTAGCCGCAAAACCTGCAAATTCGGGTTAGCGAACCAGTTTCCGCTTTCGGCCATGAGCGACGACCAGCTCCTTCAGTTCTGCAAAACCCTTCATATTTTTCAGGATTTCCGCAACCGAGCCGCTCATGAAGGCTTCCACCCGGACGCCAGCAACGACTTGGGCAAGATTTGGAAGGACACCGCGGAGATCATCTCCGTTGTTCATCGTCTTAAATCCGGCGTATCCGCGGCTGCCGAGCCCGCCTCTATCGTCTCGGCACCAAGATCAGAACCGACTATTATCATTAAGAAAAAGGCGCAGTAACCACGCGCCGCTCTCCTTGCGCCCCAGAATGCTCCCTAGACACCCACCGTATTGTCCTATATAACTGCGGGGTCTTTTTATAATTGTAATTAGCAGTTTATAGGATATTCGATGACTGAGAAGGTTGCACTCGTTACAGGAGCGTCTCGTGGAATTGGCCGCGCATGTGCGACGGCTCTGGCAAAAGACGGTTACAGAGTTGCCGTCCATTACCGCAGTAAAGAAGAAGAAGCCAAGAATTTATGCCAGGAACTTGGCAATGCAATGCCGTTCCGTGCCGACCTTGGCAATGAGGAACAATGCAACGACCTTGTTAAGGTTGTGAAACAAGAACTGGGTCGAATTGACGTCCTCGTGAACAACGCAGGACAAACGGCAGACCAACTCATTACTTTTGCAAAACCGAGCGACTTTGATCAACTCATCGCCGTGAACCTAAAACCGGTTTTTCTGCTTACCAAACTGGTGTCTCGCCAAATGATCAAGCAAAAATCAGGTCGGATTGTTAACTTGAGTTCCGTGGTCGGCTATACGGGCAACCCGGGCCAGAGCATTTACGCCGCAACTAAGGGCGCCATAACGGCGTTTACAAAAAGCATTGCCCAAGAGCTCGCTCAATTTGGCATCTTAGCTAACACCGTTGCGCCCGGATTCATTGCGACCGACATGACTCAGGTCTTGCCCGACGAAGTAAAGCAGCATATTCTTAGTAGCGTACCACTAAAACGCCTCGGCACTCCGGAAGAGATTGCTAACGCCGTTGCCTTCTTGGCGTCGGACAAAGCGTCTTACATTACGGGTACAACCTTACACGTCAACGGCGGAATGTACTGCAGCTAAGGAACATTGATGGACCGCTCCCCCCAAAGACCGATCATTACGGCGATGGGCCACTATCACCCGGAAAATCGGATCGACAACTCGTTTTTCGACGAGCTCGAAATTGGCTCGGATTCCGAATGGATTCAAGACCGAACAGGCATCAGAAGCCGGCGGATGGTTTTGAACAGAGAGCAGCTTAGAGCTCTCAAAGAAAAGCGCCTGAACCTTGAGGAACTCAAGGTCGAAGGCACGATAGGGATCGAGGCGTTTGCCAAAAAATGTTGGGAACATCTTTCTACTCGATGGAATCCCGCAAACGGCCATAAGAAAATCGACGCTCTCATCTGCGGCACGTCTGTTCCCGATTTTGACATTCCGGCGAACGCTTGCGCTGTCGCAAGCGCATTGGGTTTAAACTGCGCCGCTTTTGACGCCAACTCTGCATGCAGCTCCTTTGTGGTGGACCTTCACGTCGCCCGAGCCTTGATCCAAAACGGCTCTTTTAACCGGATCGCCATTGTTAATCCAGAGCGCTACTCCCTTCGAATGGACTATAACGACAAAAGTTCGTGCATCCTCTTCGGCGACGGTTGCGCCGCAAGCATCCTACAATCAGGTGAAAACGAGCACGGCTTGGAAATTGTAGATACTCTGGTTGAGTCCGATCCCGCAGGTTACGACCTCGTCCGCATAAAGGACAGTGGCAACTTCTGGCAAAACGGCAAAGCCGTGCAAAAGTTCGCCATTACCAAGACCGTCGACGCCACGAACAAGATCCTTGAGCGCAATAATATCACCGCTCGAGACATTTCCTATTTCATCGGACATCAAGCCAACTTGCGCATGGTTTCCTCAGCGGCGGACCGACTCGGGATCAGCGAAGACAAGCATCTTCACAACGTCGCCGAACTCGGCAATCAAGGTGCCGCAGGCGCGCCAGCGGTACTCTCCATGAACTGGAATCGGTTCAAGCCGGGGGATTTTATCGTGGTTTCTGTCGTTGGTAGCGGTTTGACTTGGGCTTCGGCCCTTCTAAGATACGTTTAGACCTAGAATAATTTTTTTCAGCGTTTTCGCGACAACATGAGCGCAAATTCAATTTAAACTAGACGCGGAAGCGCGGAGGTATGGAAACGCCGAAGGTTATTTTTCCGCGTCTCCATACTTCCGCGCTTCCGCGATAAACCTTACCTAAGGTGTGTCCGAGCGCAAACGCTCCACCACCTATTTATAGACCTCTGCGTATGAACGTGATCCTATTCGGCTTGCTCATAGTCTTACTTCGCCGCCTCAACGGCGCTGTCATAAAGCGCCCCAGACCATGCCGGCGTCTGAGCTTCGTACAGTCCAGTATTCAGCAACCTCTGGTTTGCTCCGTCCCGATCCATGATATAGAGCTGCGGTCTTCCCTTAACGTCTTTGTCGTTCAGACGATTTGACTGAAACAATATGAGCTGCCCGTTCGGGGACCATGTTGGCGATTCGTTATCGCCCTTCCGGAGCGTCAAGCGCTCGAGTTGGGTTCCGTCCGGATTCATGATAAAAATATCGAACCGATCAATATCTTTATCGTAGCCCGCGAATGCAATTTTCTTCGAATCAAAAGACCAATCGGGGGTCGCGTTATACCAACCTGCATAAGTGAGACGTCTATCTTTCAATACGCGCAAATTGGTGTCGCTCAGCCATTGGAGCGTCGCCACGAAAATATGGGGGTTGCCGAACCGTCCCGACACAAACGCCAAAGACTGACCGTCAGGCGAAAACGTGGGATCCACGTCGAGACCCGAGCCTTTTATGAACACGCGTCTGTCAGCCCCAGAAGGGGAAATGAGATAGATATCGGAGTCGCCGTCCTTGGATCCGGTAAAAGCAATGACTTTACCGTTTTTTGCCCATTGCCCCCCGCTATTAAGGCCAGGCTCTCCGGAGAGTTTCTTCGTCTTGCCGGTGGCGAGATCAAAAAGATAAAGATCGGGGTTTCTGGCCTTAAACGACGTGAACGTAAGAAATTTGCCGTCAGGACTAAAGTGAGGCGATAAATGCGGAACGTTGTCAAAAGTGATTTGCTTAACGTCGGTACCGTCAAAGTCAGAAATATAAATTTGTTTGTTTGCTTTCTTATCTTTCCGCCCCACGAAAGCAATCTTCGAAGAAAAAATCCCCGGTTTGCCCGTGTACGCTTCCAAGAGCAAGTTGGCGTATCGCCGTATGAGAGGAACAAGGTCTCTATCCGTGACCTTCGTGTATCGCTTCGCCAAAACGAGCTGCCCGCGGGCAATGTCGATTGTTCTTAATTCGACAATAAGACCGTCGCTCGTTTGCTCGAGCGCGCCGATTGTGAGCGATTCGACGTTAAGCGTTCTCCACTGCGGCAGATCGATGCCTTCTAAGCCCGTAGGAGCCGGCAACACCTTGCTCGATGTTTGCTTGACATGTTGTTCGAGCGTCTTTGCCACGTCAATGTATGCAGCCTTGTCTATAGCTTGAAAGAGGCCGCTAAAACTGAGGAGCCTTTGGAGTTCGTACGCTCCCGCTTCCACGTATGCCTTGAAGTTGGGATTTGTAAGAGTCGATTTTTCAAAGAACGCCGGTACAGCCGAAACAAGCTTTCGAAAATTGGGATTGTCAATGCTGATAAACAACGGTCCAGAACCTGGCGTCACTCGTACGGGACTGGTTTCCGCCCCCTGCGCAAGACCATAAGACGTTTTAGCAAAGAGCACCAAGCACAGTGAGAGGCGAGCAATCATCTTCATCAGGACAACTCCAATCTACAATGAAAACTGAACGTGAATATTTTTGCCAGCTTGAGTTTCCGGCGGCGGCTCAAACGGCGCGGCATTTTTAGCCGCTTGCAAAGTGTATTCGTCAAACACAGGATCGCCCGAACTCTCGTATACTTCGAGTAAGTCAAGCTGGCCTCGGCCGTTCACCCGTAACTGCAATATTACTTTAAGTTTCGCTCCGCTGGCTTTAAAAGTTTCTGGAATGGAATACTGCCTTCGTATCGCCTTATAAAGTTTCGCGCCGTACAAGGTCGCTTCCCTGGCAGCTCCTAGGCCCGGAGACTTGGCACTGCCACTCTCCATATCAGCCAACTTGTCCCTTACGCGTGAAACGTCGTCCGCCGATTGCGCCTTGACTTCGGTGGACGCTTCCTTTTGTTGTTGGCGAATCTTTTCGAGGGCCAACCTCTTCAATGCGTCGTTCTTCGCTATTTTATTGGATTCGTCTTCTTGGTTAAGCGTCTTATTCTTTTCTTTGGACTTCTCGTCTTTGCCCTCTTTGGCCTCCGCCTTTTCCGCCTCTTCGGGATCCGCGGTTTCTTCGATCTTTTCGGGCTGATCTAGAGAAAATTTCTTAGGCAATTGCGGCAGAAGATTGGGAACCGCTTCCTCTTCAGCTTCCTTTGCTTTGGGGAGCGATGTCTCCTTAACGGCTCCGAGTTCCGATTCCGACAGAAGCTCCGTATCCATGGTCCATTCCGCAACGATGGGTTCTGCATCTTCAAATAATTTGAACTGGTCGACCGAGAAAAAGATAATATGGCTCACGACCGAAACCGCGAGACAAAACTTGACCCACTGTTCCTCGTCGAAGGCTCTAAAATCGATTTCCCTTCCAAGCATTCTCAACGTTTTTTCGCCACCACCGATTTTGTTAACATGCTCATCTTGTCAACTCCGGCAAGTTTCGCGGCACTCATCGCGTCCACAACAACTCCGTAATCAACTTTACGATCAGCCCTAATGTATATTTCCTTTTTTTCGCGAAATTCATAAATCGCCTTCAGCTTAGGCTCAAGCGTGGTACGAGGCACTTCCATATTCTCGAGGAAATACCGCCCCTTCTCGTCGATAGAAAGAACGATGCGATCTTGGTCTATCGTTACGCTCTTGGCTTTGCTTGAAGGTAACGCGATGTTTATGCCGCCAATGGATAACGGCGCCGTCACCATAAAAATAATGAGAAGAACGAGCATAACATCGACCAAAGGAACGATGTTGATCTCTTTTAACGCCTGATCTTCCGGTTCGAATGAATTGCCCATCTGCATAATTACAACCCGGTTGCTGGAGTGTGACCCTTTGACTTATCGGAAACGAGATAGCGCTCAACGATGTTGAGAAAATCCGCCACAAATCCGTCCGTAAGCGAAAGCAGCATTTTAATTTTGTGCGTTGCCATATTGTAACCCACCGCAGCCGGAATCGCCGCGGCCAAGCCGAAGGCGGTCGCAATCAAGGCTTCTGAGATGCCGGGAGCGACCGCCGCCAAGCTGGCGCTTCCGGTTCGGGCGATACCTTCAAACGCCCCCATAATCCCCCACACCGTTCCGAACAACCCTACAAAAGGACACGCCGAAGCCATCGTCGCCAGAATGGCGAGATACCTCTCCATTTGATTCTTTTCCGAATTCTTCGCTTTGGTGAGCGTTCTTCCCAGATTGTCGAGGGCCGCATTGACGGCGAGTTGCGTCGTCGGGGTATGGTCTTTCAAACTACTGCCCTTGACGAGTTCGGCATAGCCGGCGCGAAAAACTTCCTTCGCGGGGCTGCGGGGAAAGTCCCCAAGCTTGCCATTCAGTTCGTTCAAGGACCTGCTTTCCCAAAAGGACTTGATGAAACTATCGTTCAAGTCCGCCAATTTCCTTAAGCTTAGGTATTTGGCGACAACCAGACTCCAACTGAAAACGGAGCAGCACACCAGAACAAAGAGCACCAAGAACACGACAAACCCGCCCTGCCAGGCTCTCAGGAAAATGGAATTCGCCTCACCCTCGGTTTCCACCATGCTCGATGCCTCCCCCGTCGAAGCCTCAGAGTCAGTCACCGTGGACGCGGGGGGTTCTTTGTCAGCGGCATAAACCTTCTGCGCCGACACAAAAATTGCAAAAAATAGAATGAAAAGCCCGACAAACCTGTGGGAACCCGAATTGAACATGAAGCTCCTCCGCTGCTAAAAAATGCCTTCCTGGGCGTTGGGTATGTTGCCAAAGACTTGGTGAAAGTAATTCAATATATATTATATTACATTGTGGCCTGTAACGCATTTTACGTCGCAGGTACTTATAATAACAAGAAAAAGATGAGAATTTCACTAAAATACCTCGCCTTTCGGGCAGAAGTATTATATGAAGCCTATTCATTGAAGCAGGCTTAGGAGACACTGGGTGACTAACAGTTTGTTCGCGCGATGGGAATCAGGGGAGATTCGACATGACTATACGAGAGAGGAAATAACCGAAATATTTTCGCTTCCTTTCACGACTTTGGTCGGCCTGGCCCACAACGTTCAGAAGAACGCGTTCGATCCTGCGGAAATTCAGCTCTGCACACTCCTTTCCGTAAAAACCGGAGGATGCAAGGAAGACTGTCACTATTGCCCACAGAGCGCACACTACAAGACAAATGTTGAAGCCCACGCGCTCCTTAACGTTGATGAAATCGTTGCTGCCGCGAAGGAAGCCAAAAAGAACGGCTCCACCCGATTTTGCATGGGCGCCGCCTGGCGATCGCCTCCCAAAAAAGGCAAACAATTCGACTCTGTACTGGAAGCCGTAAGAGGCGTCAAAGCTGAGGGCCTCGAAGTTTGCGCGACACTGGGTATGGTTGACAAAGAGCAGGCACAGCAATTGAAGCAAGCCGGCGTCTATGCGTACAATCACAATCTCGATAGTTCGCCCGAATTTTATAGCCAGATCATCTCGACTCGAACCTACCAAGACCGCTTAACAACCCTTGAGAACGTTCGCGAAGCGGGAATGACCGTCTGCTGCGGCGGCATTGTCGGCATGGGCGAATCGCGTTCCGATCGTATCGGCCTTTTAAAGCAACTTACGGACCTTCAACCTCACCCGGAAAGCGTTCCCGTGAACCTCCTTGTGAAGGTGGAAGGAACTCCGCTCGCGGAGCAAGCCCCTGACATCGATATTTTTGACCTCGTGCGCACAATCGCGACCGCTCGCATCGTCCTCCCGAAATCTCGCGTGAGACTTTCGGCCGGCCGACGGGAAATGTCCGACGAACTTCAAGCTCTTTGTTTCCTCGCGGGCGCAAACTCCTTGTTTACCGGCGACAAACTTCTCACGACCGACAACCCAGGGATCGACAAAGACGCGCAACTGCTTAGCCGCTTGGGCCTCAAAGCAAAGGTTGACCTTTACAACGACTCCACAAGCCGTCCCGAACTAGCGCTACCTAGCGAAGGATCCTATGCAACAACCCAGCAACATACCTTGCAGTGAGGGAAAGACCCCGCTCAAAAGCGATGCGCTGCATAACTCTGGGTTGCAGCACCTGGGAAAGTATCTAAAAGACAACTTAAATAAACTTCGGGGACTCGACCAGTACAGGGCGTTGGCAACTCCCCCGCCGAACGTCGTTGACCTATCGCACAACGATTACCTGGGATTGGCGTCTGATCGCAGCTTCCAAAACGCTTGTCGCCATCGTACAGAGACGTTGTCTGTTGGTTCTTCTTCCAGTCGGCTGATTTCTGGAGAAAGTATCCAGGTTCAGCAGCTGGAGGCTACCTTTAGCAATTTCAAAGGAGCGGAATGCTCTCTTTATTTCAACTCCGGTTACGCCGCCAACGAGGCCATCGTACCTGCGCTTTCCTCCCCCGTGTGTAATGTTTTTTCTGACGAGCTCAATCATGCCAGCATCATCGACGGTATTCGGCTGTGCAGAATCGAAAAGGGTCAAAGACACATTTACCCTCACGCGGACTACGACGTTCTCGAAACGATGCTTCGCGACTCGAAAGCCGACTATAACCTTATCCTAACCGAATCGCTCTACAGTATGGACGGAGACATCGTCGATCTCGCACGCTTGGTTGACCTCGCGGAAAGATACCGCGGGGTCCTCGTGATCGATGAAGCCCATAGTTTGGGTTTGTATGGCAAATCAGGTTCAGGATTGATTTCCGAATATAAAATCCCGCATGAACTCGTCATCTCGGTTAACCCGTGCGGAAAGGCCATGGCAACGGGCGGGGCCGTAATTTGCGGACCGATCTGGGTTCGTGAATATCTTATCAACACAGCAAGACCTCTCATTTTCACAACAGCCGCATCACCCTGGTTGGTGGCAAGTCTGTCCGTGGCCGTGGATTTCATTTCGACGATGGATCGCGAGCGTAGCTGGCTGCGACAAGTTTCGGAACGGGTCCATAAAGAATTAATCGAATGGGGATTTAAAACGTCATCGAATGCCTCACACATAATACCGGTCATCGTTGGAAGCAATCGGAAGGCCGTGCTCCTTTCGCAGAAATTGCTCGACATGGGAATATACGCAAAAGCCATCCGGCCCCCAACCGTACCTGAAAATAAATCGCGGGTACGGCTATCCCTGAGCGCAAACCTCACCGCCTCCAACGTTGATCAGATTTGTTCGAGCTTCAGATCTCTCAAAGGAGAATTCGCATGAAGATTCATAACGCATTTTTTGTGACGGCGACGGACACCGACGTTGGCAAAACCGTGGTATCGGCAGCATTGATTGCCGGACTCAAGGAGATCTTCCCGAATAAAACGATCGCTTACTGGAAGCCTGTACAAACGGGGACGACACTCGATCGCCATTTCATAGCCAATTCGTGCGACGCCGCCAAAATTCTTCCAAGCGCTTACGAATTCACGAATCCCCTGTCACCAGACCAAGCGGCGCGCGCGCAGTCGAGCATGGCACCTACGGTCGAGAGACTTATACAGCAACTTGAGGAATTCAGCGGGACGTTCGATTATCTCGTTGTAGAAGGAGCCGGCGGAATTTCAGTTCCTCTTAACGACGCCAATGAAACCTGGCTAGATTTCTTAGATAGGGCCAACCTTCGCACGCTCGTTGTGACTCGATCTTCGCTCGGAACTCTCAACCACACGAGCTTGACCCTTGATAAACTCAAAACAGCAGGACAATTCCCATTAGCAACAATCGTCAATGGTTTGGAAAATCCGGAAAATCTTGCAAGCTTGCAGCGCATGCATCCAAAGCAGCCGTTCCTGAGACTCCCGTTTCTGGAAGGTGCTTCCAAGAATGTGGACTGGTCTCGCGAGACAAAGAACCTCGCGTCAAGCGTCCTAGAAATCAGCCAAGCAGTCGATCAGCCTCTTTCGAGCGCTGCCAAGAATCGCCTATGGCATCCCTACACGCAACACAAAACAAGCGGAACGCCCGTCGTCGTGGAGTCTGCAAAGGGAATCTGGCTTCATACCCAGGAAGGCCACAAACTTGTCGATTGTGTTGGCTCTTGGTGGGTCAACACCATAGGACACGGCAACCAAAACATCGGGGAAGCAATCGCGGCCCAACAAGCAAAACTTGACCACACGATCTTTGCGGGCGCCGTGCACGAACCCGCAGCGACGCTCGCTACGCGAATACTGGAGCAGGTTCCTCCTTATCTCTCAAAGATGTTTTTCACCGACAACGGCTCGTGCGCCGTCGAAGTGGCCTTGAAGATTGCCATTCAGAGCTGGACGAACCAAGGCATCATGCACCGCAATAAAATCATGAGCTTTTATGGCGCCTATCACGGCGATACATTCGGAGCGATGTCGGTCGGGGCAGTGCAAGACTTTCACAAGCCGTTCTCGAGTTTTCTTTTCCCAGGAATCAAGCTTTCCCCAGCAACGATCCACAAAACAGAGTACTGCCCCGAGGGAGCGGATTCTCTGCAATCGTACAAAGCAAAGCTCGACGAAGCTTTTGCACAATGCGCGCACGATTTGGCCGCGGTTATCATCGAGCCGATCATTCAGGGCGCGTCAGGCATGAACGTCCAACAAGTCGAATGGCTCAATCACCTTGGGGATCTTTGCAAACACTACGAGATACCGCTAATCTACGACGAAGTTTTCTCGGGCATGGGTCGCACCGGAGAATTCCTCGCCGCACAGCTGACAACCACCAAACCTGATTTAGTGTGCTTGGCAAAGGGCGTCACCGGCGGCAATTTGCCCATGGCACTCACGCTCGCATCCGACCGTCTTTTTGAAATGTTCCTTAGCGACGACCGCAGTAAAGCGTTACTCCACGGTCATTCCTTCACGGCAAACCCGATCGCCTGCGCCGCCGCCAATGCGACACTGGACGTGTACAAAGAACAGAACCTCATCGCGAACGTTAGAAAAATTGAAAAACGATTCTCAGAGTGGCTTGAAACGAACGCCCACGACATCTCCAATCCGCGCTGCGTCGGCGCCGTCATGGCTTTTGAACTCCCGCAAACCGGCGAGAGTCATTATTTCAACAACGACGGCTTCAAGTTCTCCAGAATTGCCTACAACCACAATTTGTTCATTCGCCCGCTCGGCAACACAATCTACATGACCCCACCCTTCTCCATGACGGAGAGCGAATTGGATTTCGTATTGGAAAATTTACGAGAAACCCTTAACGGATTTATTCGCAGTAGGTATAATTAGACGTTGTCGCGAAAGCGCCAACGTCTATCCTGAACGAAGTGAAGGATCTCGCGAAATCAACATGTTAACATTGAGATGTTAAAAGTGAATGCCTTTATCACCTTCTACCCAGGCTGCATAGAATTCGAGGTTCTCCTCGCCGCCGAACTCGCCGGTCCGACATACCCCGTCAGGATCGCAACGCCTGACGGCAAAGATCATAAATCAGCAAATGGAATAACTTACAAAGCCGATTGCTCGTATAGCACCGCATCGTCGAACGACATCGCACTCCTTCTCGTTCCTGGCGGCGACCCTTCTTCAGTTGTCGACAATGAAGACCTCTCACGCCTGGTTCAGACGGTACACAAGCAAAGCAAAACTATAGGGGCAATTTGCGCCGGACCGTTCGTCTTAGCCCAAGCTGGAATTCTTAAAGGCAAAAAAATTGCGCACGGTTATGAGCAAGAACAGCTGGATTACCTACACAGCAAAAACTACTTTCACGAAACGCATCTAACGGACGACCTCCTGCAGATCGACGGCAATATCATTACGGCAAAGCCTCAGGCCTATGTTGAATTTGCGATTGAAATTGCCCGCGCTTCCCGAGCAGTCTCCGAGGACGATCGCTTACAGAAACTTTTGCAATTTTACAAGGGCAAGAAAGGTTAACAATGACTTGCTGGAACGAACTGGTGGAAAGACAAACCTGTGCCTTTGACGCAAATGGCAAAACCCTTCCCTACGTTCTTTATAAACAAAAAGGTCCCTCGACTGGTTTAGCTATAATGTTTCCAGGGATAGGTTATAACTGTTCCAAACCGTTGTTCTATTACTCATTCATGTTAATCTGAAGCCGATGGGACTGTGTCCCGAAATTTCACCACTCCTGGAATGGTGAAAATCCGGGACATTAAAGTTCCAATTTAGTCCTTGACATGTTTCAGGATCGATCGATCTCACCCGCTTGACCTTTCGTTTGGAACTAATTTAAACACGTCTTCCATCGCCTTCAGTCAACCAATCGCGCATGCACCACCTTCATTTCCAAACAAATCGTTATAACGCAATACAGCTTAAATTCCTGCGTCGAAAAAACTCGTGCTAATATCCCTCCAATAACAGAGGAGACTTCTATGAATTCACTGTCCCACCTATCCGACGCGGCCATCACAAACAACCTCAAAAAAATTGCGGCACACGAACGCACAACCTTAATCCATTTTCTAGATTATCTGATGGAAGTGGAAGTTCGACGACTTTATGCCCCTGAAGGGTTTTCCTCACTCTTTGCCTTTTGCCTCTCCGTGTTGAAATTGACCGAGGCGGAGACGTGCGCAAGAAGTCGCGCTTGCCGACTCATGCGCCAATACCCTGTTCTTCGGCAGTATATTGCAACGGGACAAATCGGCGTAGGTGCGTTGCGGATGATTGCTCCGGTTGTTACCGAAGGTAACTTTGAGCAGCTGTTCGCTCGAGTGGCAAATCAATCCATACGAGAGGTCGAGGCGATTGTCGCTGGCCTCGCTCCAAAAAGAGATGTCCCCGATCAGATCCGTAAAATCCCTAACAAAAAGCCTGTAGAGCTACCAGCACCCCAGATACTCATTCCCACGCTGATTGGGCAACCCGTATCAGGTCCCATTGTACAACCTTTGCCAACTCCGGACAAAAAGCCTGACAAAGTATCGTTCCTCACCGAAACACGTGTCCAGATCAAGTTTAGCGCCGACGAGTCCTTGGATAAGAAACTAAAAAAGGTAAAGGAACTAGCCAAAGGGAAATGTTCCGAAGGAAACCTCGAAGCGATAATTAATATGTTATGTGAAGAGTATCTTGAACGCCATGACCCCGATCGAAAGGCCGAACGTCAAAAAACGACTAGGGCAAAAGCGGAACCTACAAGGAAAGCCTTTGCAAATACGCCCAAAGCCAAACCCACTCGGTACATTCCCCGATCAGTTAAAGCTATTGTTTGGAAAAGGGACCACGGTCAATGCACGTTCAGGACAAGCGACGGCCATCGTTGCGGAGAAAAGACATATCTTGAGTATGATCACCAGAAGCCATTTGCACTTGGAGGAAGTTCCGACAATCCAGAAAACGTCAGGCTGTTGTGTCGTGCCCACAATAGACTCCATGCAGAATATAGGTTTGGCAAAGGCTTCATGGCCAACAAGATATGTCCCGAAAAATCACCATTCCAAGAACGGTGATTTTTCGGGACATTCACTGAAGCGCTCGGCGCCCACGCGATCGTCATGGAATCTTTCGGCTTGCCTCAAGCTGATAGGAGGCTGCATTTACCCGAGAGCAGGTTCATTCGAAAACACTTCTCATTCACACCGAATGAAAGAAGTTACAAATAGACGTCACTGTGAGGCACCGAACGTTAGCTAGCGATGTTACGGGACCTCGGTTTGGCCGAAAGAATTTAAACCCCAGCAATGCAAACCATTGTCGTCCAGTGCGCACGTATGGCCGCCGCCGGCGGATATGGCGCGCGCATTTTTTAGGGATGGTATCGTGAGCAATCCGTGCTTGTTATCTCCCCAACACTTCACCCCTTCGTCGTCAATTGCGCACGTGTGGGCGATTCCTGTTGCAAGCAGCCTTGCGTTTTTTAGAGCCGGAGGTTTACTTTGACCGTAGCTGTTGTCGCCCCAGCACTTCACCCCATCCTGGTCGATGGCGCAGACGTGATTCCAACTTGCCGACACAGTGCGCGGTTGCTTCAACAGAGGAACTTTGGTCTGGCCTTCGTCAGAGCGCCCCCAACATTTCACTTTGCCTTCAGCGACGGCACAACTATGCCACGCACCGGAGCTGACAGTGACGGGATTTTTGAGCGGCGGTACGTCGTTGCTTCCAAACGTACCGTCTCCCCAGCATCCCAATCCGCCCTTGTGAATGGCGCACATAAAGCGCGGACCGATGGACACCTGAGATGGGCTGGCGAGCGCGGGAGTTTTTTTACGGAAGGCCCTACCGCCCCAACATTTGAGGCCATCAGTATCTATGGCGCAACTGCCAAAACCACCCGATGCGATAAGTTTGGGATTATGGAGAGCAGGGACTTCCAACTGGCCGTCGTCGTTATTACCCCAACAGAGAACTTTTCCGCCTTTGATAGCGCAGGTATGCCGAAAACCGGCCGAAACTTGAGTATATTCACCGGGGGGAACGACCTGCTTAGGTTTAGATGTAAGCCGCGTTATGTTTTCTTTTATTTCAGAGTTTTGGCTTTTCCCGGAGTCTTGGTTCTCACTAAGTTCGGAAGGAGTTACGGCGCTCTTGTTTTGCTTGTCCATGACCTTTGCGGCCTCTTTTCGACAAGAAACAGCAAATGCGAAAAAAAGAACGAGTGTCATGCCTCTCACGCCGCGCTATCCTTTTGGGAAGGTTTGTAGAAATGATAGCCGACTGACCTAATCCTCGTCGGAACCTTCGTCGTCGTCGTCGTAAATCGTGGACATATAATCGTCGTCGGAGTCGTCGTCGTAGACATCGTCGTCAAAGGTGCCGACAGGTTCCGCTTCTTCTTCTTCTTCCTGTTCGACGACCTCTTCCTCTTCCTGTTTCTCGCGCCACTCTTCCTCTTCGTCTTGGTCCATCTCTTCAATCATGTAGTCTTCTTCTTGTTCAGCATACTTCTCGTCGAGCCAGTCCTTTGCTGCCTCTTCGGACTCGAAGCCTGCCTTCACTGTTTTTCCAGACTCAATATTGAATACTTTCCACACTTTCAAGACCTCCAACAACTTGATGGTAATTTATTCAACGATTTTGATTTTTGTGTCAAGCCCCAGCTGCTATTAGCTCAGATCTCTATGGTACCGGCCTTCTTTATTATAACTTTCCATTCCGATTCCGTCACAGGTTGTATAGATAACCTTTGACCTTTTTGAATCAAGAGCATTTTCTCCAGCCCAGCGGTCGCGCGAGCGTCCTTTATGGTAAAGGGAGCCTTGAGACGGTGAGTGGCCCTAACGTCCACCATGGTCCAGCGGGATTCGCCGTTTTTCTTGGAAGCTTCATCAAAGTACTTGCTTTTTGAATCCAGTGCTGTCTTGTCAGGATAGCCTTCGCCCACGATTTCAGCAAGGCCAGCAATATGCGGCTCATCCGTGCCGCTGTGATAGATAAAAACCTTATCGCCCGCTTTCATGTCATTTCGCATAAAGTTACGGGCCTGGTAGTTGCGCACGCCCTCCCAGGCCGTCGTTTTTCCTTTGGTTTTCAACAGATCATCAAAAGAAAAAACATCGGGTTCCGTTTTCATCAACCAGTATCGCATAAATCCGAGTCTAGGTCCTTTGATCCAGCGGCGTATAGTTAACTTCTTGCGGCCCCTGGTACACTTGCCGCGGCCGACCGATTCTGTTGTCCTCCGACATATGCATTTCTCTCCAATGGGCGATCCATCCTGGGATGCGACCCAAGGCAAACATCACGGTGAACATGTCCGTTGGTATGCCGATGGCTCGGTAAATAATACCAGAATAGAAATCCACGTTCGGATAAAGCTTCTTGTCGATAAAATATGGATCCTTAAGAGCTTCTTCCTCGAGCTTTTTCGCGATATCGAGCAGAGGATCCTTGACGTTACGTTTTGCCAGAATCTTTTCAGCCTGGGCTTTGAGAACCGTTGCTCTCGGATCGCGGTTTTTGTAAACCCTGTGACCGAAGCCCATGAGGCGAAACTTACTGTTCTTGTCCTTTGCTTCGGCGACCGCTCTCTTAACATCGCCGCCGTTGCGATGAATTTCTTCCAACATTTCGATAACTTCTTGGTTCGCACCGCCGTGCTTAGGTCCCCAAAGCGCGCATATCCCCGCTGCCACGGACGCAAACAAGTTGGCGTCAGACGATCCCACCAACCGCACCGTCGACGTGGAACAATTTTGTTCGTGGTCCGCGTGGAGGATAAGCAGCATGTTGAGCGCTCTCACGGTATCTTCGTCTACTTCATAAGGCTCGGACGGAACCGAGAACATCATGTAGAGGAAGTTAGCGCAATAGCTGAGCGAGTTTTTTGGATAGATAACGGGTTGGCCAATCGACTTCTTGTACGAATATGCGGCGATCGTGCGAATCTTGGAGAGAACCCTTGGAATAAGGTGGTTCCGCATTGCTTCATCAGCCGGATCAAGCGCATCGGTATAGTAACTCGAAAGAGAACAAACCATGGACGAAAGAATTGCCATCGGATGCGCGGTTGACGGATAACCGTCATAGAAATGAAGCATATCTTCGTGAACAAGCGAGTGGCGCGTTAAGAACGTGCTAAATTCTTCCAATTCTTTTCTGTTAGGCAATTTACCGTAGATTAACAGAAATGAAGTTTCCACAAATGAGGACTTCTCAGCGAGTTGCTCAATCGGTATTCCGCGATATCTGAGAATTCCCGCTTCTCCGTCGATAAAAGTAATTTTACTTTCACAAGAACCGGTGTTGCCGTATCCGGAATCAAGAGTGATGTAGCCCGTATCTTGGCGCAGCTTGCGAATGTCGATCGCCTTCTCACCTTCAGTTCCTACGATTACCGGAAATTTATAAGTCTTCCCCTCGAGTTTGATCTCAGCATAATCAGTCATCTTATTGGGTCCTCCCAAAACTTTTGGATGTTTATCATCTTACCGCAAGAGAACTGTCTTGGCAATGAGCCACCGCCACAGTAACCAGTTTATTTTTAAGCAAAAACCGTTGGTGCGTAAACCCAAAATAGAGTAAGCATAAAGGCATCAAGGAGACAACTCGCAATGACCAAGACGTTTTATGTTATTGACACAATGGCTATGGTGTTTCGAAGCTACCACGCATTTGGTCCTCGCGGGCTAACCGCCCCCAACGGCGTATCCACTTCGGCGGTCTACGGCAGTTACCTTTTCTTACAAAAATTGATTACAGAACGAGCACCCCACTATCTAGTCGCTGCTTCGGACTGTCGGGAAAAAACCTTCCGCCATGAGATGTATGCCTCGTACAAGGCAAACCGCTCCGCGATGCCCGAAGATCTAGCTCCGCAAATTCCGTACGTGTATAAATTGCTCGAAGCCATGGGAATTCCCGTTCTGAAGCAACCAGGCCTCGAAGCCGACGACCTTATTGGCAGCCTTGTCACCCAATTTAAGTACCAGCCCGACATTTCATTTTTTCTGGTGTCAGGAGACAAGGACTTCATGCAACTCCTTGACCAGAATGTCTCTTTGCTCAAACCCAAAAAAGGCGGAATTTTTGAGACAGTGGGCATTCCCGAGCTCGACGCCATGTACGGATGCAGTCCCCAGGAATTTGTCGAACTCCTGGCGCTTTTGGGCGATGCTTCCGACAATGTCCCTGGGGTCCCCGGCATAGGCGAAAAAGGAGCCACCAAGCTCATCAATCAGTACAAGAGTATCGAAAACGTCTACCTCAACCTTGACGCTCTCGCGAACGCCAAAATTAGGAATAGTCTGGCCGCGAATCGCGATTTGGCAAATCTTTCACTAGATCTTGTCAAAATCAAAACCGATCACCCGATCGCCCACTCTTTGGACGAACTGGCGTTTTCCGGAAATTCCGGCTCGCCCAGCCAGCCACTCTACGAGTTAGCTTTGGAACTGGACTTTAAGTCCATTGTGCGACGGTTTGAGGAGGCAAAACGCGAACTCATTCGAGACGTTCCTCCCGAGCCGCCTATTGAGGCTTATGACGACGCGCCGCCTTACGGGAACATTCTTTCCGAGGAGGTTTCCTACAAAACGGTAACGGACAGATTGGCATTTGACCAACTTCTCCGCGAATTAGAAACCGCGTCACACTTTTCCGTGGATTGCGAAACCACGGGACTTGACGTAGCGTGCGACTACCCTATTGGCCTAAGTCTCAGCACCAACTCAAACTCGGCTTACTACGTGCCGCTTCTGCAAGAATATCTGGATGCGACCCTCACCGTTACGGACATCAAGAACGAGCTTAACCCTCTGTTAAGCGACCCTTCTAAAGTGAAGGCGGGTCACAATATGAAGTTTGACGTCGCGATGTTGCACAACGCGGGATTGGACGTTTCCCAACCGTATTTTGACACCATGGTGGCTTCCTATCTCGTCGATCCTAATACCAAGGGCCACAGCCTCGACTATTGCTGCCTCAAATGGTTTAGGTATCAGAAAATCGCGATCGACAAGCTCCTCACGAACAAAAAAACAGGCTCTATGCTCGATGTCCCGCTCCCTCAGTTGTCTCAGTATGCTTGCGAAGACGCCGACTTCACCTTCCGGCTCTTTCTAGTCCTTCGAGAGCAAATTTCTCAGTTGGGATTGACCAGGGTGTTCGAAGATATCGAAATGCCTCTCATTCCGGTTCTATTGGAAATGGAAAAGACCGGAGTTTATATCGATACCTCCTTCTTGGAAGCCATGTCTCAAAAATTAGGAACCTACGCAGACTCCTTGCAAAAAGAAATTTATGAGTTGGGTCAAACGGAGTTTAATATCAACTCTCCCAAGCAACTCCAGCATGTCCTATTCGAGAAACTTCGCCTCCACGAGCAGGCCGGCCTAACGAGACTCAAGAAGTCCAAAACAGGGTATTCGACCGACTCGAGCGTCCTGGAGCTTATGCAGCAGTTTCCGTTTGTCCAAAGGGTTCTTGAGTACCGAACTATCACGAAACTGAAGAACACCTACGTGGACGTTCTTCCGAAACTGATTAAGAAGCAAACCAACCGGGTCCATACGCAATTTCATCAGACCTTTGCCGCAACCGGACGCCTTATTTCGTCTCAGCCCAACTTACAAAATATTCCCATTCGCTCAACATTCGGCAGAGAAATTCGCAAGTCGTTCGTCCCCGAACGGGAAGGATACTCCATCGTATCCGCCGACTACTCCCAGGTTGAACTGAGGCTACTCGCGCACCTTGCGCAAGACGACAACTTGCAGACCGTCTTCCGAAACGGGGAGGACGTGCACACGTCGACGGCTTCCAAAATATTTAATGTTGAAGAGAGCGCCGTATCCCGCGACCAACGCTCGTACGCCAAGGCCATTAACTTTGGAATTATCTACGGCATGGGCCCTCAAAAGCTTTCGAGAGAAATCAATGTGACGATGCCCGAGGCGAAGAACTTCATCTCCAAATATTTTTCTACTTTCCCACAGGTCAAAGGCTTTATCGAATCCTCCGTCGAATTCGCCAAAAAGAACGAGTATACCCAAACCCTGCTCGGTCGCAGGCGCCCACTTCCCGAAATTCACTCCGCCAACAAAATGGTCCAAGCCGGCGCCCGAAACATAGCCGTAAACTCGCCAGTACAGGGAAGCGCGGCTGACTTGATTAAATTCGCCATGATCAAAACACATAATGCTATTAAACAAGAACAAATAGATGCTAAAATACTGCTACAGGTTCATGACGAATTAGTTTTAGAGTGCAAAAACGAGGATGTAGACAAGCTAAAAAGCACTCTCCGACAAACCATGGAAAACGCGTTAGAGCTTGATGTACCGCTGAAGATTGACATTGGAATTGGCTCGAACTGGCTTGAGGCGCACTAGTTAATGCAAAACAACAATCAACCTTTGCTCGAAGGCCCACACGGTAAAAATGACCCGAAGGCCATGTCGCTTTGGGAACACTTGGATGAGTTGCGAAGTCGACTGATCAAGAGCATTTCCTCGATAGGCGTTTTGTTTCTGGGCGCCTTTGCATTTGCCAACCCTATCATTAACTTTCTGAAAGAACCCTTGCTTGTTGCTTTCCCGGAAAATCAAGCCCAGCTACACTTCACCGGACCGATGGAAGTCTTTGTCGCAAACATCAAGGTTTCAATGCTAGCTGCTATTGTTATCGGCGCGCCTATTTGGATTTATCATTTTTGGAAATTTGTCGAACCCGCTCTTTATCCTCAAGAGCGAAAATATATTTTCCCTTTCATCCTAAGTTCCCTTACGCTATTTGGCGCGGGCGTTGCGTTTTGCTTTTACTTCATGTTGCCGCTCACCTTAAAGTATCTGATAGCGTTAGGTTTGGAGATAGGCATTCCGATCATCACGATCAGCGATTATCTTAACTTGATAATCATGCTGCTCTTTGCTTTCGGCGCTGTCTTTGAAACGCCTCTCGTCCTCGTGCTTCTGGCTATGATTGACCTCATAGACGCGCAAATGCTGCGCGCAAATCGAAAAATTATCATTGTCATCATTCTCATCGTCGCCGCGGTTCTTACACCGCCAGACCCGCTGTCGCAGATGGCATTGGCGATTCCAACATACTTAATGTACGAAGCGTCCATTCTCATGATAAGTCTGATTAAGCGCGAACCAAAGAATGTTGCGTGATGTCGCATTAAATTTCCGTTTTGCCGCTGTGCTCATTACTTGCGGAATAGCCCAATACTGTTGGGCGGAACCTTCAGGAGAGAAAAAGGGAGCTTGGACCTTCGGGGCCTACGCTATCCACCATGATTTGAGGTCTGACGAAGAAAACAACCTCAAAGGAATCAGCACAGCTGTACAACTTGGCTATGGTCATATCGACCAGAAGTGGTTCGTCAATACAACGCTGGACATATTTTCAGGACCGTTCAAGCTTCGAAAGAGCACGTCGGAACTTGATTTTGCTGGAACAGGCGGCAGCGTGAATCTTGGCTACACTTTTGAGCCAACACTTCGCAAGAACTCCGGTGCGTCCGGCCTCGCACTGGGTTTAACCTATAGCGACATTGTCGGCAAATCCGACGACAACAACGACGATAAAACGGTTCGGATGAAAATCAACAACTTCTCGGTTTTTTCCGGCATGGTTTTTTGCGTTCTCAAACCAGCTCGTCCCAATGACAACAAATCGGAGAACCTCGTCACGCGAATCGAAGGCTACTTTCTAACACTCGGAATCTCCGCGCCAATTTTGGCAAAGTACGATCTAAGGTATAGAGAGGAAATAAAGCCCGAACCTACCCCAGAGGAACCCGCTCCTAAATCCACATTCGAACCACGACGAGATCGCGGCCGGCTCAAGGGCTACTCTCTTGTTGTGTACTTATCAACCTGGCTAGGTGTATAATTTTGATACGATTTATCAGAGGAACCACCTGAGGAGAATGGGATGAACGCCCCAGGCAAAAGAGCGATATTCTCGCCTCCGCTTATTAGAAAAGTTATTCCACAAAGCGGAACTTTTGTTTGCGGCCTGTGCAAGAATATTTATGACACTGTTGAAGAAGCTCGCGGGTGTCTTAACGCGTGCTGGAACGACGCGCTTGCCTCTCATCCCGTACAAATAAGAAAACAGGTCGGTCATGGAATGCGCTACCGCTGCATATTCTGCTCGCGCGATTATACCAACGAGCCCGAAGCTCTGCACTGCGCCAAGGACTGTAAAAAAAGGGCAAACGCGGCGCACCAGCAGGAACTCGCCACTCTTAAACTTCCGGTGATAGCAGTAGCGAGACGAAAACCAAGGACGCTTCAGGGTGGGGCAAAGATCAAACCTAAACTCAATCTAAGGCGCGGCGTCTCCGGAGTCCCCGCTCCCGCGGCGACCATGCCGCCGGATCTCACATCCATACCTGAGCTTCAAGAGATAGTGCCCGCCGACGAAAAACAACAGGCTCCGCCTCCGAAACCAAAGCAAGAGGGCGGCGAAAAGACCAAAAGGCGTTCCAAGGATCATTGGAAAAAACCCTTCTTTCGAAAAGGCGCTAAATACGAATGCGCTTATTGCGCGGAGCAGTATTTTACGAAGAGCGAAGTTGACAAGTGCTTCGGCAGCCACTTTGACGGAACCGGGCTGGAGCTTATTTAGAAAACAAAAAGGCCTCCCAAGGGAGGCCTTCTTTTCGTTATTATATTTTATGTTTAGCCAGCAGCTCGTTTTCGGCGCTGTTCATACTTCACGATGTCCTCTGCATCGATTTCTGAATTGCTATAGTTGACCTCTGGCTCTTGAGCTCTCATGCCGAGACCCTTGGTGCCAGGTTTGCCTTTGTGTTCTTTGATTTTGTCTTTCACTTTTCTAAGTTTGATAGCCAATTTGTCGACGAGCTTGTCGACTGATCCGTACATATCCGGGCAAATGTGCTCCACCTGCACGGTGAATCCGTCGCCGCCAAAAAGCGCCAGATGGGCACGATGCATATGTTTATCAACCGAGAACGTGACGTTTGCTTCAATGGGTTTTGTGACAAATTTATCGATCTGCGCCTTTACTTTTTCTTCCGTGTACTGTTGAAGAGCGGGTGACACTTCCATATGCTTAAAAGAAAACTGAAACCGCATGCTAAACCTCCAGAATAATTCAATTAATTTTGGCAAGCACTACATTTTTTCATCACTTGAGAGCCTCTTGGGCCTTACCTCCTTTCCTCTCTAAGACTTATCGGCACTTGAGGACCTCAAACAAGGAAATTTGCTATCATTCTAAAATGACAAATATGAAATTGGCATTAAATCCCTTGCATACCTATCTGAGATTTTGTTACCCCTTTAACCATAGGAATACGCACGGAAATCTTACGCAGGGCGGCATTTTTGACGGACCAAGGGCAGGAAAATCTGGATCTCATCCAAGGGGAGATCGATAAGATAAATTTCCATAATGAGATCAATGGGTTCACCGTAGCTAGACTCCGCCGGGCCAACGGACTGCCTGTGGTTGTCACCGGAAACTTCCCGTCTCTGGATGCGGGCGAATATGTCGAGCTATCCGGCAAATGGATCACTCACAAAACCTACGGACTTCAGTTCCAGGCGACTCGAAAAGTACCCGTTCAAAGCCGACAGGGTCTCAAGAACTATTTGTCGTCGAGATTGGTTCAAGGCATTGGACCCAAGACAGCTCAAAAAATAGTAACTTTTTTTGGGGACCAACTTGTCGACGTTCTCGACAATGAGCCTGACCGCCTCCACGAAGTACCGTCCATAGGACGAAAAAAAGTCAAAGCGATTGTCGACGCCTGGTCCAGAAACAAGGGCAATCGCGAAGCAGAGCTTTTTCTGTTTGATCTAGAAATTGCGCCGCATCTGATCACAAAGATAATTCGAGCCTACGGTCCCGAAGCTAAGGAGGCGGTAGCAACCAACCCGTATCGACTATCCTGGGAAATAAGGGGCATCGGATTTACCATTGCCGACAAGATTGCTACAAAGCTCGGCGTGAAAGCGGACTCAGACGAACGCATCAAGGCCGCTCTGTTGCACGCTCTACGAAACGCAGAGGATCGCGGCCATTGTTATTTGACGACGGAGCAGCTCACCAATTTTTTGACGGAACTGCTCAAGATATCGGAGGACGCTCTTACTTTAAAACTCAACGCTTGTATCGGTCAGCTCAACCTCGTTCACCTCCTGTTTTCAGAAACAAGGCCGGGCAAAACGCCTATTCATCAATTGCCGCGTCTCTATCATGCGGAACGAACCATCGCAGAGAGGCTGCAAGCGCTTTCCCAAACTCCTGTCCCGAACACGGCTGCCGTTGCCGAAACCCTTAAAGCGTTCTTGAAGACGGTGGAGTTTCCCCTAACCGACGAACAAATGTCCGCGGTGAAAACTTTGGTGACCAGTCGGGTGTCGGTACTGACCGGCGGTCCTGGGGTAGGAAAAACCACAACCGTCAACACGCTTATTCGTTTTCTTAAACGCGCGGGCAAAAAAATTGTCCTTTGCGCGCCTACCGGACGAGCCGCGCAAAGATTGTCGGAAGTCGCCGATGTGGAAGCGTCAACGATCCATAGGCTGCTTGAATGGTCGCCCCAAAACGGAACGTTTGTTCGAAACCTTTCCAACCCGCTTGATGCCAACGTGGTCGTCGTTGACGAGTCGTCGATGCTCGACGTGGAAGTCGCGGCAAGCTTGTTGAGCGCCATTGCGCCTGAATGTCAGCTGATCTTCATCGGAGACAGCGATCAATTGCCGAGCGTGGGTGCGGGCAATTTCTTGGGTGACCTCATAGCATCGGAATTCGTACCAGTCTCAAAGCTCACAAAAATATTCCGTCAGGCCAAGCAATCGCAAATCATCGAGAACGCGCACAAGATAAACAGCAACGAAATGCCGGTATTCTTAAATTCCAAAGAGAGCGATTGCCGCTTCATAGAAATCGAAGAACCTGAGAAAATAGCGGATGCCGTCGTGAGACTGGCGACCGAAATCCTCCCACGCCAAAGAGATTTTGATCCTGTTCAGGACATTCAAATCCTGACTCCGATGAATCAAGGAATGCTCGGAACAAAGAATCTTAACGCACTGTTGCAACGAGCCGTCAATCCGCACGCTAAAAATACCGATCCAAAGGACAACGACATCGTGACGTTTTACCCTCTGGATAAAGTCATTCAGACCGTCAATGATTACGAACTCGGCGTGTTTAACGGCGACATCGGCACTATTCAGAGCGCCGTCAAATCCAAAAACAAACTATCGGTTTCATTTGGGGACAGGCTCGTTCAAATCGAAGGTGAAGCGACATATTCCTTGAAGCTTGCTTATGCCATTACCATCCACAAGTCACAAGGCAGCGAGTTTCCGGTCGTGATCATCCCTTTGTCCACCCAACATTACATCATGTTGCAAAGGAATCTCATTTATACGGCTCTGACTAGGGCGAAGAAACTTGCCATTTTTGTAGGTTCGAAAAAGGCTTTGAGCCTGGCAATTCGCAACGAAACCAGCAACGCGCGACAAACCCTTCTCAAAGACCTTCTACAGGATTAAGAATGTCAAAACCAAAGCCCGAGCAAACTCGCCAACTTTGGCTCGTATTCATGGCGCTATCCATGGTGAGGCTTGCGGCACTTTTTCTTCTTCCGATCACCCAGGACGAAGCCTACTATCGAATGTGGTCATTCTTTCCGGCTTTGGGGTATCTAGATCATCCACCGATGGTGGCCTGGCTCATAGCGCCATTTCATAATTTCGCCAACGACCATCTCATAAGGATGGGATCATTCATTGCGCTTTGCTTAGCTTTCCCAATTACCGCAAAAACCTTTCGCGAATTGGGTTTGAAAGACTCGCAACTGGTCTATGCCCAAATCCTCGCTCACGCCAACCTCTTTGTGCTGCCGATCGGTTTTTTGGCGTTGCCGGATGGCCCGTTCGTTCTCATGTGGATCATTGCGCTCCACGAAGCAACCGTGGCCATCAAGCGAGATCCCAAGCGGTGGGTTACGGCAGGCCTAGCTTGCGGCGCGGGTCTTTGGTCCAAATATCTCATGCTTCTCATCGGCCCCATTTTCTTGCTGACTCTTCTTAAGAGCAAGCGCCTTTTTCGTTCGCCGTGGCCAATACTTGGCGGGGTCGCCTGCTTGCTCGTGATAGCGCCTCACCTCGCCTGGAATGCTCAGAACGATTGGGTCACGTTTCGATTCCAGATGAACCACGGCTTTGCAGGAAGCCACGAAGTGGCGGACTTGCAATCCAACTTGCCGGTTCCGAAAGTGGCTCCTCCGATATCGTCGGAATACATGCAGGCCAGCGTCTTCTTTCCCAAGAAACCCGAAAAGCCAAAACGGAAAAAATCAGAAATTGAGCAAATCGTGACGCGCGCGCTCGATTTCTCAACCGCACAGCCCGGTTTACTAGCATTTCTTTTGATTCCCGTTGCGCTCTCGCTCGTTCGAATCCGCAAACGGAATGGGAATGTGGCGGGGGTTTTCAGTTCGCCAGAAGGCAAACTCCATTTCTTTGCCATTGTCTTTACTTTGGGGATCTTCTTTACCATCAACCTGTTTCAGGGCGTCGAAGCGAATTGGTCGGGTTTCTATCTTTTAAGCGTAGCGCCTTGGCTGGCTTCGCTACCTTTGAACAGCAAGAAAGTCATTTCCGCCTGTTTTGCCCTCAACCTTGCGCTCGTCTTGGCGGTAGCGGGATACGGATTTGGTCTTGAAAGAGGCGTCATAACAAACACCAAATCTAACAGGGTGGCCAAAGAAATTCACGGCTTTAACCATCTTGCTACGTATGTTTCTCAGCTTGGGGATCCGCTCTTTGCCGATACTTACCAGACCGTTTCCATGCTATCTTTGGCTTCCCCTCGCACAAATATCCAACAACTCCCTCTCATCACGCGCCATTCCGAACTAACCAGAAATCCGTCGTTTGCCTTCTACGACAAAATCGATTTAGAAAAACGCGGAAGCTTTCTCCTTCTGCTTAATCAGGCGGTGCCGCCAAGATTTTCGGGCTTTCGCCTCACCTCTTTGGAGAAAATCCTGGACTGTAAAGACGGAGACCTTCAGTTGTTGTCCAGGGAGCAAGCAATCGCGAATTATGAGACCTGTGAGCCCTTCCATGAATGGCTCGTTGCACGCTACGTTGTCGACTAGGCCTTTGGTTTTGCCAAGGCGCCCTGATAGATGTTTTGGCTGGGTCGTCTCGGATTTCTTTGCGTGAGTTTTTGATCTGACAAAAACTGATGAATAGCGTAGCGCGTGTATCTGATGTCGTAGCTGCGCAGGATTTTATAAATCGCAATCAGCATTTCCTCAGCGGTGGTAAAGCGTCTTGACGACTTTTGTTTTAAAGCCTTCTTGAGAAAACGGCGCATAAGAAACTGCAGCTTGATATCCGAACAACTGATGCGAGAGAAATTGATTTTTTTCATGAACGACAGAATCTCCTTGCGATTCTTGCTTGCCGGTACTGCCTTTGTCCCCGTCATCATCTGATAAATAAGTAGAGCGACACAGTAAAGATCGGATTGCGGCACGATCGCCGTATCTCCCACGTGTTCGGGAGAATAAAAACCGGGAGTTCCGACCATATAGTTGCGATGGTCTTCCACCGCATCCTGACAAGCGAGTCCAAAATCTGTTACGAGAACCCTCCCCGTCTTTTCGATCATGACGTTGGCACTTGAAAGATCGGCGTGAATCGTGTCGTGCAAATGCAGGTAGTCGATCCCTTGGAGTATGTCGATGGCGATCGACAGTGCGATAAGAGGCGGGAATATATTTATTTTCTTCATCAACGCATGCAAAGACCAACCGTCGATGAATTCGCTTACTATGTAACAGAGCGGCGGTCGGAAGCTGGAATCGATCGACTCCACGATATGCTTATGTTTCAGCCGCGACACGATGAGCAACTCTTTGTGGAAAATCCCCAAAAATCTGGTGTTGGTTTGAAATCTGTTGTGAAGAACTTTTATGGCGACAACGCGTCCGCTCCGCAAGTCTATGGCCTTATAGACTTGGCCGAGACCGCCTTCGCCGATCTCAGTAATAACTTTGTAGTTCTTGAACGGTTGCGCAATAGCTGACAAACGCACTCCCATTGCCGTGCCTAGGTTGCTTTCCTTCACCTGTCTGATCGGCATAAGAGAGCGAAATCTTTGATGGTATTTGCTTGGAAAATTATAAAAATGAAGCAAAAGAGTTATAGAGTCATTAGCTTAAAAATTTGGTCTGCTTGACCTGCAGATGGTCCAACTCAGCAACTTTTTCAGAAATCCTGTCTAACAGTGTGTCCGCGTAATATCCAACCACGGAAAGTACGTCCGAAAAAGATTCGAAATTCACATAATCCACGAACATTTCCGCGTTCAAATTGACACACCTATCGCTCAAGCTCAATTTCACCAGATGGTTGTCCTCATTGAGTTCCATAAGAAAGGAGAGGAATTCGGGATCGCGTGCAAGGCGCTTGTTCATCTTGAAAAAGGGCTTCACGGAAAAGCTCAACCAGAAATCAGACAGGCTGATGATCAAAGGAAAGCACACTTTTTCGCCTTGCCAACCGGTTTCCCAAACACCTGTACCCGACGTTCGGAACTCCCAGCCGTAATTGAGCAGAAAGGCTTCCACTATTTTTTCGTCAGGTTTGATCACTCAATTCTCGTGCAAAAACTTCTGTTACAAAGCAAAACCAGTGCTAAACTATTGTTTATGTATTTGTTTATAGGCTACCCATTAATAGAAGCTAAGTCAACAAAATGAATAATGTAATCCATGATAAAGCGCTTAACTTCGAAACCCGTTTTGTAAACGCTGCTGTGTCGCGCGGATTTCATGTTACCGAATCGACATTCCTCAATCGACGCAAAGAACACGTGCATTTTCTCTCGATCAGCAAGACCTCAAGTCACAGTACCGCGGTTTTCGTCCACGGTACAGGAAATGATCTTTTCTTTCCCTACGTCGATCTTTACAACTCCCTCCTTGCGAACGGTTACAACGTGTTTGCTTTTGATATCTGCGGACACGGACGACAGAGTTCTTCCACTTTGGACCCCCAAGGTTTGGAAGAATGCCTTGTCGACGCTATGGAGCAGGCCAAAAATCACATCAGCGGTGACTTACCATTTTTCTTGGTCGGCCATAGCCTCGGCGGCGCCATCGTTTTAAACACAATGGCAAAAAATAATTTGCAAGTCGCCAAAGCTGTCGTTATTGGCGTACCTCTGCGTATCTCCGTAAATTTTAAAACCGCGATGCCCGAGCTTCTCAGCTTCATTCATCCCAATTTTTTAATGGCGACAAAAATCTACGGCATCGACGTCATTCCAGCCTTTGGAAGATTTCGGCGTGACACCTACCCCATACGAACCCAAGAACATCAAACCAGAGCTCTTTCCTATGTGAAGTACGTCAATGCCGCCATCAGGAAATGGGACCTCATAAACGCCGCAAAAAAAGTTGCCTGCCCGACGCTCTATGTCTACGGTTCGTACGACATGATTTCGCCGGTGTCCGTCGGACGCGATCTTTGCCAAAATACTTCCCTAGGAGATTTGTACGTTGTACCATTTGCTAATCATCTTGTGACCGTACTATCAAGCAAGGCACACGAAGCCATTGCGCAGTGGCTTTTAGGAGGCAAAAAATAACTACCAAAGCGTTACCTAAGATAGACGTTCATATTCATCTCGCCGGAACGGGATGCTGCAACTCGGGATGTTGGATCTCACAATCCTTTCAGCGTCGATACACTTTCATGATTTTAAAAGCGATGCTCAAAATTAAGAACGAAGATCTCAAAACGAGGGCAGACACCGACTGGCAACAAAAGGTTAGTGCGTTGGTAGCAGGAAGCGTTGTGGATTACGGAGTCGTACTCGGCTTTGACGGCGTTTACCACAAGAAAACCCACGAGCTTGACCTGGCGCACAGCCAGATGATTATTCCCCATGACTGGGTCTTTGCTACCTGCAAGAAGTATCCGAATCTCCTACCCGGTCCCAGCATTAATCCTTTCAAGCAAGACGCTTTACAAGAACTGGATTATTGCATCCAAAATGGCGCGGTACTTATCAAGTGGCTTCCCGCAACTCAATCCATCGACGTCGGCTCTTCGGATCTTAAGGAATTTTACCGACGCATGGCCGCTCACAAAATTCCTCTACTTGTCCATATGGGGGGCGAGCGAACTTTCAAAGAGGTTTCACCTGAGTTCAACAACGTTAGGTCGATGAAGGTTCCCCTAGAGATGGGCGTTAAGGTTATCTGCGCGCACAGCGCCACGCGTATCATAGGATCGAGAGAACGAGACCAGCAAGGTGATCTTACCGACCTGATGAAGGAATTTCCGCATCTGTACTTGGACAACTCGGGAATGTGCAATCCGGGACGGTTCCTGCACATTCATACGTTGCCAAAGAATTCCTTGGCTGAATCGCGAACTCTCTACGGCAGCGATTGGCCGGTTCCGTCTAATGCGTTTTACTACCTTCGCAAATTAGGCTGGAAAGAAACATCGCGGTTGGAAAAAATCCCGAACCTCATCACTCGAGATTGCGAGATCAAGAAGCGTTTCGGATACTCTGAGGAGACGATGACGCGCGCGAACGGAGTCTTGGCGAGTCTGGAAAAGTGGATTAAATAGTTTTTGGCGCTAGAGTTCGGAATTCTGGGACGTTCGACTGTCCCAACTCAACCCGCTTGCTTAAACAGCACCTTCTTTTTCAAGAGGTCATACGACTGCTTCAATTCCAGAAACGCCGTGTTGGTGCCCCCTTGGTCGGGATGCCGCTGTAGCGCGAGGCTGAGAAACTTCTCCCTCAGGCCCTCGGGTCCAAGCAAGTAGAGGTCGTGCTCGGAAGCGAGCGAAAAAAGAGCGAGGGATTTTTCGACCGCCTCTTGATCGAAGCAATGTTGCCACTGGCAGTATTTCAGCCAAAAGGATTCCACGAGATCCTTCAAGGCTTTGGCGTCATATGTGTAGAAATTGTTTTGGCGAGAGTAGAAGGAGTGCATCTTCGCTTGAGCCGTATTCTTGACTTCATCTTTGGACAACCACCAAGCCTCGTGACTATGGGTCTCGCAAAACACGCCGTCGCATGAACTTTCGCAGTGAGGCACGTCTTGAACGTCAAACGCTCGACAAAGCTGACTGTCCCTTGTCACGCAATGGATTCCGAGGGCGGAAAAACCAAAAATAGGCAATCTCCCCGCATCGATAGCTTGCTGCAATGGACTCTTAGCCATCCACTCCTTGAGCGTCAAACGATCCGAGCCAATATCTTCATTGAAGGAGGCTTCCACGTGCCGATAATCCATACTTCCTTTGCGGCGGGCCAAGGTCTGAAGATTGAGCAAGAAATTCAAATAGCAGATCCTATGGCGAAGAGCAAAACTGAGAGCGAAGTCTCCGACGATCCCTTTTGATCGGGCATATTTGAACACTTCGTCGGGCAACAGATGACGAATGAGTATCTGATCGTTGATCGTCGTCACTTGTCCATTCTTAGCAAGGGAACCGCTTTGGTCGTCCGAGTGAAAAAAATTGGTAACGACAGCGCTAAAGACACATTCCAAATCCATCATTTCGAGAATAGTGCGCAGAATCATGAGCTATCATCCCCACCAAGAAATTTTGATATTAAGATGGCTTAGTATCTAATCGCGTCGATCTCTTCCACTACCTCAGAATGCGATGTTGATTCGCGCAATGTGCTGAGGAGTGATTGTACGCCTGAGTCGTAGTGCCGACGCGATCCTTCTACGAAGGCTACCTGCGCCCACATCGGCAGACCTGTGAGTTTTAGGGCGATAATCTCTTTGTTGGTGCTGGACATGCGTTCTATCACAAGATGAGCAAGTTCTGACAAAGCTTGGTTTCTAGAAATAGCGAAATAGAACAGTTGTTCGAAACTGGGGTGTCCGGTTGGCGGGTCGTAACTCATGTAATGTTGAAGTATACGCACACAAGAAATGGAATTAACCGTCGTCTGATTGATCTGGCGAAGATCCTCCACCGTGGCAAGTGCAAGGTAGTTCATGAAATCTTGCGCAGCGCGAACGGGGTTAAGGGCGATCATGGCTTTGACAAATGGCTCGTCGCCCGACTTGAGAAGCCCCTGCCGAACGACGGTATAGAGCGAACGCAACTGAGCAACCTCGACCGCCTTTGCCATTTCAGGCACCAGGACGATGTCTTCTCCACCCTTGGTTATCAAATCCGTGATTTCTTTCTCGATAAGAAGTCCCAACTCGCGAGACGGCATGTGATAGGCAAGCTGCCATCCCAGGTTTCGCATGGTAAGGTCTTGCGCTTTTATCAACGCGAGAAAAACACCGTGTGACAAGGTCTTGGTGGTAAACTGATAGAGGTTAACCGCATTGACCATTTGGCCGGGGTTATAGGACTTTACGTTTTTTACAATCCGATCGCTGACGATCTTGTTGACTTGCTCTTTATTCGTTGATTTGACAGTGTTTGTCTTCACAGTCTGAAGGGTTACCGCTCCAAAATCAATTGCCGCGTCAATCGCCTCTTCAAGCGGCATGTCCTCGGTGATCTTCGGAGCCTCTCCGTTGTCGTTCACACTGACGCAACCGCCTCCTGCTAAGGCTGACAAGAAAAGACAACGAATTAAAGATTTTTTCACTTTGAACCTCATGATGCGCTTGAATTTATTTTAACATGGATTTGCTTGCCGAGCGCCGAAGAAAGCTTCTCTTCCCAGCTTTTTGAATCAACACTCTTATCTTCAGTACTTACAGATATTTTTATGGATGCCTGGTTTGGCACTCGGTCAACGGAAAGTTCGCTGATCGCCCACTGATAGTGAAAGTCGAACCAAACGCCCGCCTGGATTTTTTCGATCGAACCGGCAATCTTCTTAGGTTGGGATAGAAACTTGATATTGAGCAAATCGCAGAAGTGGTTGAGAAACTCTGGCGCTTCGCCCAGGTAGGCGACCTTTTTGGCTCTCGTGCGAGGGAGCGCTCCTACGAGTTTGCGCCGCAATTCTGTCCTGTTCTCATAGCGCGCAAGAAGATAGAGGAGTACAGCGAACACAATGGCCGAAGCAATATGGAATACCAACGCTAGCGCAAACAATCCGATCCCCTTAGTAGATAATAATATTTTACATCGTTTGGCATATGGGTTCTAGGATTCGTTATTCAGGTTGGATCGTTTGAAAAACCTTGGTATAAGGCTGTTTTACCCATGGGTTAGGAGCAAGTATGACCATCCGGAGCATGACCTCGTTTGCATCTGTCGAATCGCGCCATCCGGAAGGCACCGTTCGCTGCGACGTGAAAACTTTGAACTCGCGATTTATCGAAGTCAATGTTCGCCTCCCCAATTACCTCAAGGTCCTAGAAGTCGGCATTACCAACCATATTAAGGAGACCCTACATCGCGGTAAAATCGACGTTTTCATTGATGTTCAAGGAACCCATTCTATTGAAGACGGATTAAAGCTTGATGAAGAAAAACTCCAATATTACGCCGATATCTTTTCAAAAACTTATGCCTCGGTTCACCAAACTCTATCCGATTTGAGCTACGGCACCGTTCGCGACCTTCTCCAAATGCCAGGAGTCTTGAACACCGAGGGGAGGGCCTCTTCGGCGGAACAATCCAGCGTGTGGGAAGAACCGGTCATGGCAACGTTGAAACAATCGTTAGCCGAAGTAATCAAAATGCGCGAAACGGAAGGATCGAGACTGGTGGAGTCTTTGGGAAAAACCATTGAACTCATCACAAACCACCGCACCAAGATCGAAGAACACAGACCCGAGTTGCAAACCCATCTCATTGGCAATTACCAAAAACGGGTCGAAAAGCTGCTTGAAATCCTAGCAAAGGGGACCTCGGCCGGGACGGACCTCACAGCACAAAGAGAGAGATTGTCTTTAGAAATCGCTATATTAACCGATAAATCCGACATTCAGGAAGAGCTGACGAGATTGAGCAGTCATGAATTGGAGTTCTTGGCTACTTTGACCCAAACCAAGCCTGCCGGTCGCAAGCTTGATTTCTTGTGTCAGGAACTTCATCGAGAAATCAACACAATCTCGGCTAAGGTGTCTCATTTGTCCGTGTCGGCAGACATACTTGCCATCAAACAAGGCGTGGAACAACTGAGACAACAGGTGCAGAACATCGAATAGTTGAGCACGTCATGAAGCCCGCGTTTGAAAAACCCATTATTGTCGTGTCCGCACCGTCCGGAACGGGGAAAACGACGCTTAATCAGCGATTGTCTAAAGCTCACCCGGCCATCGAAATGTCTGTAAGCTACACGACCCGAAAGCCGCGTCCCGACGAAATACAGGGCGATCACTATTTCTTTGTAAGCGAAACCGATTTTAAGGAACGGATCACAAGGGGTGATTTCCTCGAGTGGGCTAAGGTTCATGGCCAGTATTACGGAACGAGCAAGCAACAGTTGAAGGCAATCGGTGATAGAAACCATACGCCTATTCTCGAGATCGACACGCAAGGTTGGTTGGCGGCAAAGGATTTTCTACCAAAAGCGCGTTCCATTTTCATTTTCCCACCCAGTTTTCACACCCTGTGGGAGCGCTTAGAGTCGCGAAAATCAGAAGAGCTCGAGGCGCGTATGGTGCGCCTGCAAAATGCATTTGATGAGCTTCTCGCAGCACCTTCTTACGAATTTTTCATTGTTAACGAGGATCTCGAACAAGCGTACAAGGATCTTGAATCGATAGTTTTGTCGAAAAACAAACCAAAAAGTCCGGTAGACGGCTTAAAGATCTGTGCTAAGCTGAAGGCAGAGTTCGAAAGCGCCCCTTGGATAGCGGAAATCAGGAGACAAATAGCGGCGAAACACCGGTAATTTTTACACAGGCAACACACTTTGACGACTGAGCAGCAAGACAAATCAAAACAGATGCTCGCCACACCCGAAAGCGAGTATAAAGCTTTGTTGTCAACTCTCGACCAAATGACCCCAGGGTATGACAACGAACTCATCCGAAAAGCGTACGAATTCGCATCGCAATGCCACTCGCAGCAAAAGCGAGTGTCCGGAGAAGATTATGTAACACACCCTCTCGCTGTTGCCAATATCGCAGCTTCCATAAAGCTCGACATTGCGTCTGTCATTGCGGCCATTCTCCACGACACGGTGGAAGACACCTCATGCACTATTGAAGACATCGAAAAGAACTTCGGCACCGAAGTCGCGCACATAGTTCAGGGCCTTACAAAAATCAGCAAGATCAAGTTCCGCTCGAGCGAAGAAAGACTTGCCGAGAACTTCCGCAAGATGATCGTCGCGATGTCAAAGGATCTTCGCGTCATCCTCATCAAGCTCTGCGATCGCTTACACAATATGCGAACCATTGGTTCCATGCCCGAAGATAAAGTTCGGCGCATTTCAGAGGAAACTCTCGACATCTACGCTCCGCTTGCCAACCGCCTTGGTATCTACGGTATCAAGAGCGAACTTGAAGACTTGTGCCTCCGTTATTTGAAAAACGAAGTTTACAAAGAAATCAAACAAAAGGTAGCGGCGAAAAAGTCAGAGCGCCAATCCTATATTACCGAAGTTAAGACGATCCTCGAAAAGGAACTCAAGAAGTACGGATTTGAAAACCTCCGGGTTTACGGCCGCCCCAAACATTTTTATTCGATCTATAAAAAGATGACGGAACGTCACCTCGATTTCGAAGACATCCATGATCTCTTCGCGTTCCGGATTGTCGTCGCTTCCATCAAAGACTGCTACGAGGCGCTAGGCGTCGTTCATGCCATGTGGAAACCCATGCCGGGACGCTTTAAGGACTACATTGCAATGCCAAAGGCAAACATGTATCAGTCCCTCCACACGACAGTTATTCGTCCCAACGGCGAACCGGCCGAGATTCAGATTCGAACGAAAAAGATGCACGACATATGTGAATACGGGGTTGCCGCGCATTGGTCCTACAAAGAAACGGGAAATCCTAACGTCGCACAAACCGATCTCGAAAAATTCTCCTGGCTGCGACAAATCATGCAATGGCAAAACGAACTTAAGGATCCAAACGAGTTCCTTGAAGCGGTTAAAGTCGATCTTTTTGACGAAGAGATTTTCGTATTTACGCCGAAGGGTGACGTGTTCAACCTTCCTCAAAGCGCGACGGCGCTCGACTTCGCCTTTGCCGTCCACACCGGCATCGGCCTCAAGACAATGGGCGCCAAAGTCAACGGCCGCATTGCGCCTATCAAGAAGAGACTCGAGAGCGGCGACATAGTCGAGATTTTGACTTCGCCCAACCAAAAACCCAGCAAAGACTGGCTCAATTTCGTTGTCACTTCGAAGGCACGAAACAAGATCCGATCGTTTCTGCGCAGCGAACAAAGAGAAAAGAGCCGCGCCCTGGGTCAAGACTTGCTCAATGACGCTCTCGAAGAGAGGAATCTCACGCTTGAGCAACTCGACAAGACTCACGACGTCGAAAAGCTGACCAAAGCGGGCAAAGAAAGCTCCCTAGACGAAGTTCTTATCGCCGTAGGTTACGGCAAAGTCAATGCGAAGGAGATCGTTGAAAAAGCTTTCCCGCATGCGCCAAAATCAGAGACTCTCGAAGAACAAGTCAGCAAGACATCTTTCCGAACAGACCTTCCCAGCAAATCAAGAAAGCCGGGGGTACTCGTATCAGGCTACAACGACGTCCTTGTAAATATGGCGCGTTGCTGCGGCCCAATTCCAGGAGACACCATCGTCGGATTCATTTCGCGAGGCAAAGGCGTCACCGTCCACCGCAAATCCTGCCCGCGCGCCATTGATTTAGATCCCGCGCGTCAAGTGCAAGTTGCTTGGAGCATTGCGGACGGACTCGCGTCCCATCGATGCCACATCAGCATCGTCACCCATGACAAGCCAGGCGTTCTCGCGGAAGTAACCAACGTGATCTCAGGATTTGGCATCAACGTCTATAAGGCTGAAGCCAAAGTCTCCAAAGATCTCACGGGCATCTTGGAATTCGAACTGGGCGTCAAGGACGTCAGCCAACTCGACAAACTCATTAGCCACTTGGAAAATCTAGGCGCCGTCGTCAGCGTTCGACGCAAAGACTCATTTAATAAAAACCGAAGACTAAGAAGCCTTGGCAGGAGGTCGAGTTGAAACTGTTACCGTTAGTCATCCTTGCCGCTCTTCAGCTAGCATTGTTCGAACCCGTACATTCCAAACTCACCGCGACGTCCAAGGTATCCGACGACAAAAAAACGCTCATCCTAGAATTCAAGATCGAACCCAACAAGGGCATCCAGATCACCAAGGACGGCCCATGGAAACTCACGCTTACCCAACCCGCCGCACTTGGTTTGAAAGACACCAACGGCACCTTTGAGTCCAAAGACTTCGACAACAAGATTCCAGGATTTCAAGTTAGCGCCACTCCAGCCATTGGCTCAAAAGGTTCCACCGAATACACGGTGAATAGCTTTGTTTGCACGGACGACAAGAAGCGCTGCTTTCCGGAAATTCACAAAGGCAAGCTTGATTGGTCAAGGCCGTAATTCTGAATCATCGATCATTCTGAATCTTCGTCATCCTTGTCATCCTGAGCGCAGCGAAGGATCTCTCAATCAACCCCACTACTCAACCGACCACTCTCCATTAGCACCGAGTCCAATCGAAAATTTATCGAACGGTTGAGCTTCCCATTCCTTGGTCGACTCGGAGAATCGAAAGGCCGTGTAGTCGATTTTATTGTTGGCAATGTCGAGAACTGCATAATGAGGGCCCTCGTGAAGAACAAAATCTTGCCCATTTTTCGTTAAATCTATCCTCGGAGATGCTCCCCTAATCTTTTTAGCCTGGCTGTGTCCGTCAGCGCCCATGGTCACCCCAAAATTGCCGATTGTCACATACGCTGATTTTGGTTTGAGATCTTGATATCCTGCGTCGGTACGCCCCTTATCGTTGAGATAGCGGAAGTAAAAGTGTTCGTGCCCTGAAAGAACCAAAGCGAAGTTATAGTGGTTTGCAAGCTCGACAAAGTGTGAGGCAACGTCCGATAAGTAATCGCTTCCATCGTGAAAAATATCCTCGCCTCTTGCGAGCGCAGAGAAGACAGGAAAGTGGATCGTTATGATGGTCGGTTTCTTTGGGGTCCAAACGTCGTTATTTTCTGTCGAACAATTTTTGCGCAAATGGGCTTCGAAAAACGGCTTCCATTCATCCAGGGTCTTTATTTTACTTTGCGCATACTCAGCTACATTTTCCAAGGTCAGACCTCTACCCTTTAAAAGGTCGTTACCATCTAAGGAAAATAGACAATAATTGGCAAAATTGACGAAGTAACTACCTGACCCTGCTTCACCGAAGAAAACGCGATCCCCGGCAACCGGTGGATATTTCGTCTTTAGAATATCCATTCGTTGCTGTGGCGAGTTGAATTCACGCACCATCTTATTACCGTCGACCTTCAGCTCATTATCGCCGACCTTGATAAGGTCAATATACTTCATTGTCTTGTAGGTTTCATGGTTACCGATGGTGCCGTACATCTGCATATTGCTTGGGAACCGTTCAAAAACCGTCTTCCATTCATCGTAGGGCGGACTCAGCTCCTCACCATCAATATCAAGCCTCAGGGCATTGTTAAGATCGACGATGTCGCCGACTTGCAAGATGTGACTTAGGTTTTCAATCGAAGGAATAAGTTCGTACGGCTTCAGGTCATCCAATATCTTTGTCTTAAGTTTATGTTTACCTTCAGCAAGCCATTCCTCCTTTGTGAACGGCTCTGCTGATGAATTTAGTGTCATGTAATCCATTTGCTGAATATCTCCAATAGCCATAACTTTCATGCTACTGACCGAAACCTCGTCAAAACTCTCCGAAACGGGCGATGAACTGCGACAGCCTATTGCCAATAGGCCAATAAAAAATCCTAAAGTCCGCATGTATAGCTCCCCTGATATCTAGTGACAGTATGATGAGATTTTCTGATATTATAATCTCAATTCCATTTTCAATCAAACATCTGATTATTTAGGAATGCGGGGAAGGAAATGAAATCTGTCGTTTATCTTATCGTTATCGGCGCCGCTTTGAGTGCTTGCAAGACAACGCAAAAGGGATCCTTCGTTAAGTCGTCGGACCTAACATGCACCGGCGGCGACGTCGTTGCCTTTACTCTTACAAAGCAAGAAGAACTATCTTATCCGACCGTCTTCACATTTCCCGAATTCCCGTCGCTTGAGTTCCGAGGCGTACCACCCGAATCCGAGCGACAAGCGCAAATTGATCTTTGTTACCGAGACGAAACGAATTTCTCCGTGGTACGAGTCAGACTTCTCGAAGGCCCCGTATTCTTCGACGTGAAAGAACCTCAGATGCTTCAAACCGACGGTCTCGCTGAAGCACTCTTCGGTGATAGCTCCAACCTCAACGTGATAGGTAAGTTTCCCATTCAGGAAAACGCGAGTGGTCCCGGGTACTTTATTCTCCGCTCGTGGAAAAGCGGCGGTGTGACCTTTGTCGGATTTGGCGCGGGCAGAATCAGAAGTGGAGCTCCTATTTACTACGGCAACGATGTCATCGCAGGGAGTTTCTTACCCGGCGAGGGCACCTTCCCACAGACCAGCAGCGAATGCGGTTTCAATGAAACGCTCAAAGAGAGCACGTTTAAAATTGACACCGTAAAATTCCAGATGAAGTCATGCGAGTATCTCACCATCGACCGATCCACCGCCATCAGACCTATTTGGACAACTATTGCGGACGACAACCCAGATGCCGGTGGCACGATTTCGCATGAGTGGAATAAACCAGAAGACTTTAAACAACCCGATGGCGGTTTTCAATACATTTGGTCACACCACAACATGCACGACGAAATCCATATCCGCCTCAAAGAAGCAGCCTATGACGTACACCTCACCGATTTTCCTCCGGGCACCAACCAGGTGGACTATGAAGCGAAATATAAACGAACAGGTAAGACCGTAACCAAAACATTGCAGTGCGAATCGTTAAGATCCTGCCCTTAGGCTTCACGTGACGGGAGATCCTTCGCTTCGCTCCAACCTGTCGGACAATACCTTCTGCGTTTCCTTTATTCCGCGCCTCCGCGTTCAATTAAGAGATCGCGGAAACGCTGAGGTTGGGAAACGCTGAAAGGGTCGGGCGCAAGCAACATAGGCTGCTCAATATCGTAATATGTGAACGAGGGATCCTATGACAACGGGCTCGCGATCAACGTCCCGTTTTTTCACCATTCCAGGACTGGTGAAAAAACGGGACATTCGATTGTTCACGAGTTCGGATTTTGTTCTTGACACATTTTATCTACTAGCTTCGCGCATCAATGCAGTAATCTCTTAAAGCGAATGTAAACAATCGTTTCAAACCTTCAGCACGATCAATTTTGCCAGAATTGATTTAATCTGCTTCGAGCCTACTTTCGTGCAATACGGCGCCAATCCATGCACCGAAAAAAAGCAAAGTCACCCGGTACATTCCCCAAGCAGTTAGGTCTGTTGTGTGGAGACGGGATCAAGGGCAATGCACATTTAAAACAAGCGACGGATACCGTTGCACGGAGAAGATGCCTTGAATACGATCACCGGAGGCCCTTTGCGCTCGGCGGGAGTTCTGACGATGCTGAAAATATCAGGCTATTGTGCAGGGCTCATAATAGGCTTCATGCGGAGTATGCGTTCGGGAAAGGGTTCGTGGCAAAAAAGATATGTCCCGAAATTTCACCATTCCAAGAACGGTGAAAAATTGGGACATCCTCGACGCGCCTACGACGCTTATGAAAAAGGTACGGCGCCCGCACATGAGAACAGGAGTAAGGACCTAAGAAAGCATTTCCTATTTCGCGTTTCGCCTGTAATATAAAACACATGACAATCCCCGAACCACCTTCTGCGCTGGGGATCACGGAAAACGAGATCAGCGAAAACGGAAAGGCAGTTTTACATGAAATATTTGGTCCCTGCTTTGGTACTCTTCCTTAATATCGGCTGCAACACGATTAATACAGGCTCAAGCGCCGCCGCTACAAACATCCCCGACCCTGATGCCGTAACCATTACGAAGACGGAAGTTGCGAAGAATTTTTATTTGTTTCAAGGGCCTAACGGTGATTTTTTAGCATTTGTAGGAGCCGATGGTGTTCTGCTTGTGGACAGCGAATATGAAACGTCCGCAGAACAGGTTCGAAAGGAAGTCGCGGCGCTTTCTTCGAAACCAGTGAAATATATTATCAACACCCATTGGCATCCCGACCATGTGGGGACTAATGTTAGCTTTGGCAAGGACGGGACCACGATCATTGCACACGAGAACACTCTTAAGCGTTTGAGTTCTAAGCAGTACACCCGATTTGACAAGGCTACGACCCTGCCGATTGCTGAAGAGGGCCGACCTAAGAAAACCTACAAGACCAAAATGGATCTTAGTTTTGGCGGAGAGCAAATTGAAATATTTCTAGCGCCCAACGCGCATACGGACGGTGACTCCGTTGTCTACTTTAGGAAAAGCAACATTATAGAGTTGGGAGACCTTTACAGTAACTCAGCCTACCCGTATTTGGACTTAGACAGCAACGGATCGATCGATGCGCTGATTGCTGCCATGAAAAAAGTGGCTGCCATGATCAATAAAGATACAAAGGTTATCGCCGGTCATTCGAATGTTTCAGATCTTGAGGAAGTGAAGGCCTATATCGCCATGCTCGAAGATGTACGTAACAAGACCAACGCTATGAAACAGGCAGGTAAAACCAGGGACGAGATTCTAGAGGCGAATTTGTCAGCCGAGTATAACGACACCTACTTCGATGATAGCTACGTAAAGCCCAACGATTTCGTTTCGTTTGTTTATGATAGTTCTGCCGTGAAGTGAGATCCTTCGCCTTTGGCTCAGGATGACGACTTACCAACCACCCGTCATGTTGAGCGAAGCGAAATATCTCGATCGCTCAGGATGACGAGATTGGGAGGTTTTAACCCTCGTAAAGTTTGTCCTCGCTCCAAACGGGAATACCGAGTTCTTTAGCTTTCGTCATCTTAGACGACGCGGTCTCGGTCTCATTACACACGAGAACGTCAGTATGGGAAGTAACGCTGGTCGACGGCTTGCCTCCTTGGGCTTTGATGTATTTCTCGACCTCCGCGCGTGGCCTTGACAGTTTGCCCGTGATCGCGATTTGCATGCCCTCGAACTTTTCCCCCAACTTGCGATGCTGAACAGGCGCCGGCTTTACGCCGACCGATAAAAGTTCTTGAATAAGTGGCGTGTGCCGTTCGAGTCCCGACGCCACCGATTGCGCTGTTTTCTCCGCAAATCCACTTATTTGCGCGATCTCTTCGGCTTGCGCATTGAGCAAGGCCTCGAGGCTCGGAAATACCTCCAGCAACTTCTCCCAAGAAGTAATGCCCATGCCTTCTATACCCAAGCCCGTGAGAAATCGGGCAAGACTAAGATTCTTGCTTTTCTGGATATTGTTGTAGAGCTTTGTGGCCATCTTCTCGTGAGTCAACGGCAGCGTCATGAAATCTTCGATCGTAAGACGGTAAAGATCTGGGATTCCCACAACGAGTTTTGATTCGATCATTTGATTCAGTCGTTTGTCGCTCAGGTCGTCGATTTCGGCGGCATGAATCCAATTGAGGATAGAACGCGACTTCTGGGCCGGACACTCCTCCGAATTAAGGCATTTGAGGCGGATTTCATCGAACGCAAGTTTGCTATGACAAGATGGACATTTTATCGGAAATTTGTAGGTTCCGTCCTTCGCTTGCTCTACCTGAATGAACTTCGGGATGACCTCGCCTGATCGAACAATCTTAATGCGATCGCCCGGTTTAAGATTGTGCGTTCGAACATGTTCCGCGTTGTGAAGAGTTACGTTGGTGATCGTGGCTCCGCTCAAAAACACCGGATCAATCACCGCAACCGGTGTGACGATTCCAAGACGCGATGTCGCCCACGTTATCTCGACAATCTCCGCGACCGCGGTTTGGCCTTGCCACTTGAACGACATCTTGTATCGAGGATGGTGCGAAGTCGTCCCTAGCCGATCCTGCAAAGCAAGGTCGTTGAACGAAAAGACGGCACCGTCGATATTAATGTCGGGGTTGCCGAGTTGAGTCTTAATTTCGCCAAGATAGTGCGAGAGATCCTCATTAGATGATAAAAGTTTTGCGTTGGGGAGCGCAAAGCCCTTCTGTTCGAGCCACTCCAGTTTTTCCCACTCCGCCTTGAATTTTGGTTTTTCAAACAAAACGTCAAACGCAAAGAAACTGATATAGCGGGAAAGTTCCACATAGGTTTTCCGTCCCAGCAATCCGGCCACGATGTTCCGCGGATTGGTGGGTCGCTCCAAACCTAAAGCAACCATTTCCGACACGAGTTTTGCAAAGTTTTCTTCGTTGCAATATAATTCGCCTCTGATTTCACATGAAACGTCCTCTCGAAGGTCGGCAAGAAGGTCAGGAATCCAACGAACCTTTTCCGTGACGTTCTCTCCGAATCGGCCGTTGCCGCGGGTTTTAGCAAGAATCAGTTGACCCTTTTCATAAACGACGCTGATGCTGTTACCGTCGATCTTCCAACTGCCCACAACGTCGTGAGCGTCCTTCCATGCGAACAATTCCTTTTCTTCGTATACCTTTTGTAAAGACAGCATCGGTACCCGATGTTCTGCTTTCTCCGTGGATCCAGCCTTATCGGTACCCACAACAGAAAGAACCGGATGGTGCGGCGCGAGTTTCTGAAGCTCCGTTTCCAACCGATCGAACTCTTCGTCGCTAATCTCGGGCTTCCCGGCGTAGTAGAGTCTTTTATGCTTAATAATCTCGTCAGCGAGAAAGCTTACACGCTCGGTTCTATCGGGATATCCGTTACTTTTTTCGCCAGACACAAACATGCTCCTCGCGAATAATGTCGTTGTCGGATTTAACTGTTTCCAAACTTACCAGGGTGTAAAGAGGACTAAAAAGGTTGAATACATCTTCAGTGGTTAGCGCAAAGGGAGGGCCTTTTTCCCGATCCACATCGGCGAACAGAATTCCCATGAACAATCCGCCAGAGCGGAGCTTACGCGCGCACTCCGTGACGTAGGTCTTTCTATTTCCGGGTTGCAAGGCGCATAACATTGCTCTGTCGAATATAGCGTCGTATGCGCCCTCCTCCTTCGCTGAAGTCGTCAGGGCGTCCGTGGAATATGCTGTAAAATTTGTGAGTGAAGAGTAAAGTTTGAGCGCTTCTTTGATCGCACCGTCGATAAGGTCCGTACAATCAACGCGGTATCCGCGACGCGCCATCGCTGCCCCGTCATGAGCGCGTCCACAGCCAGGCACCATAATTCTTGCCGAATCGTCGAGTCGTCCCTCGACTTTGGCAACACCAAGAAGCTTGGTCAGAAGGGGATGCTCTTGTCCCATGTCCCACGGAGTGTGGTTGGTTTGCCATCTTTCTGCCCAAAACTCGCGAGGCTCGCCCATGTTCTTAATGACCTTTCATAATTCTTGCCAAAGCAGAAAAACATAACAACTTTCCTGATGCCTTTCTAGGATTATTTAGGCAATATCATAGGAAATATGTCATCGTCTGAGGAAGCGGCTTTTGTGAATTTGAGATCCTTAGCTTCGCTCAGGATGACGGGGAGAAAACGTGAACGGTCACAAAGCAATTATCATCGCAGGGTTGATCCTCGGTTATTCCCTACCCGCTTTTTCGCAGATGGAAGCCAGTCTAAAAATCGGGGTGATTTTGCCTCGCAGCGGCCCTCTAGCGCCGTACAGCGACCAAATAGTCGCCGGAATGGAAGTCGCGCTCGAGGAACTTGAAGCCATAAACCCAAAGGCGAGAAACCTCATCACCTTGGTTTTCCGCGACGACAAGGGTTCGTCATCCACCGCGTACGAACAGGCTAACGAGCTTTACCAGAGGGAAAAAGTTCACGCCATTATAGGCTCTCTTACTAGCCCCGCAAGTTTAGCGATAAATGACGCTTCCATAAAAAATGAAAAAATTCTCATCGTCCCGTCCTCGAGCATCACAGACGTCATTTCGAACAATCCGCAAGGCTACAGCGTTAGTCTGAGCGAAACCAAACTCGGCAGCATGCTCGGAAAATTTGCGTCCAACAACCTCCACAAAGGCCGAGCATTGTTGATTACGACGGAGGACTCGTATTTTACCTTGAAATCATTGGGCGCGTTCGAGGCGGAATTCCGGCAAAACGGCGGACAAACAGTAGGCCAGATTACCTACAACCCCAACGATCCGCAAAGCCTTTCGGCGGTAGCGCAAGCGGTACAGGAAAAAACCCCCGACGTCGTTGTCGCCCCAGGATATTTCGCTGAAGTCGCACCTGTCATGAAGCACTTGGTGAGTCAAGGAGTAAGCGTACCTTTCTTGGGAACCGACCTGTGGGAGAGTCCAAATTTTGTCGAAACCATGGGACCTGAAGCGGGCAGCGGCCATTATTTCATCACACACTTTTCAGCCGATGACCTCAGCGCCAACGTCAAGGAGTTCGTATCGGAATATGAGGCAGCCACAAACAAGCGACCCACAAGTCTTGCAGCAATGGGCTATGATTCCATGAAGATTTTGCTGGAAGCGTACCTGAGCACACAGTCGAACAGAACTCCCGTTCTCGTCCGAGCTCTCGAAGAAGCGCCGGAACTGCAAGGACTGACGGGCGGGATTGTCTTTGACCGCGACCGAACAGCCGTGAAAAATGGAGTCATCATGGCAACGACTAGCGCCGGCTTCAAATTCATCACGCGCTTCTCCATGTGAGTCGCAATATGACGGCGGCATCTGACATAACGGCCTTGGTGAAGGGCCTCTACACAAAATTCCCGTACCCACACTATCCCCTCTTGGCCTCCCTAAAGTGGGCCGACGGATATCTTGCTTCGAGCTCCTTTGCTAGCCAGCTTACAGGAGTCGGCGACAGTTCCTCTCCCAACATTCTCCTTGCAGGTTGCGGTGAGGCCTTGCCTTATATTATTCGAAAATGGGAACCTTATTCCCGACACATAGTTTGTGCGGACCTGTCCTCTTCCAGCATTTCGCGGGCGAGATTTCGCCTTTTGGCGGATCCTCGACCAGCGACATTCGTCTGCGAGGATCTGACAACGCTTTTGCCGAGACTTGCGGGAACATTTTCACACGTTGACAGCATCGGCGTTCTTCATCACCTTGCCGAACCCAATTTGGTGCTGAACCTTCTCGCAAAATCCTTGCGGCCCGGTGCTACCGCGCGAATCATGGTGTACAACACCGAAGCCAGAAGATGGATCCGAGACATAAGCAAGTCTTTCCGCCTGCTCAAGCTCGCCCCCTATTCTCGCAATGACCTTGAAACGGCGCGGCGGATATTGAGACTTCTTTCTCTGCATTCACCCGCTCTCGCGGGGACCCTGAAGAACATGGGCCCCAGCATATTAAGAAGCGACACCCGATTGGTGGACACGTTCTTCCATTTTCGTGAGATCAATTTCGACGCTCGCGCGTGGTACGCTGGGTTTGAAAGAGCAGGGTTTCAAGTCGAGGGACTCTTTGATCGCTACGCCGAATTAGACGACCTTCCTAACCCGTTGTGGCATCCTCCGAAAGCAGACGAACTCGACCGGAGGGCGACTCAGCGTGGGTTTGAGAACAACCTGGAATTATTCTTGACCTATAAGAAAAGAGCCGGAAGGAGTATCTCCGACGCCCCTTCGGAGCTGAGGATGACGAGAGAGCGAAAATTTCCGCTCCATCGAATGTATTGTTTTCTACGGCGCCCACCGCGATATTGGTTTGACTATCAAGAAACCCGGAACGTTCCGACGCTGCTTCGAGCCAAACTCTGGTATCGGTATCTGACGCATCTGTTTGTCAGCCCCGCGCCTATCGACGATCTGTCGCCTCTTTTCAAGCTCGCCACTCTGCAAAGGCTCGCACGGATCGGGGCCATCATGCCAACGCAAATAACTTCGTCAACTCTGAAAAAACGCCTTGCGGAACCTATCGAGGCGCGAGATCCGATGGATACTTCTTTGCCGGATCCCGTGGCTGTGGCCGAAGTGGAGGAGCTCCGAAATCTAGCCAGGAATCAGCTTGTGCGTGCTGGTGTTTTTTCGGATAAAAAGTTGGCACAGGTACTACTGCGATGGAATCGGGCACAGGTATGAACGGCAGTGGCTTGCGTTGGGTTTGACTTTGAGCCATGCGAAGGGAAACATCTCGAATGAGATCTTTCGCTTCACCCGTCGGACAATTTCTTCTGCGTTTCCTTTATTCCTCGCTTCCGCGTTCAATTAAGAGATCGCGGAAACGCTGAAGTTTGGGAAACGCTGAAAGGATCGCGGCCCGAATAGATGCTCACGATGGCTTTCATCACTTCCGTCTGCGAAATGCCCATGCACCGCCAACTCCAGCAGCTCCACCAAGTAAAGGGAAAAGCCAGCCGGCTTTAAATGCGGCAATAAGCATGATGAGCGGCCATAGGAATGCCCGCGTCGTCGCCATTAGCGCTTTGGATTTGCTGATGACTGCAGCGGCGGCGGGACTGTATTCGTAGTAAAATTCGACAAAGCTCGACCCGAGTTTTGTTTTGAGCAAGTATTCGTCGCGGAACCATCTTAGAAGATTTAGATCCTTATGAAATGGCGTCCCGTAGGCGGCGGTGGCGATAAAACATGTGGGGTTGCGGTTTTCCGCCTCCGGACAACCGTTTACGGAGCAACTTGAGGAGTGCACAGTAGGCTTTGCCACCAAGCAGCTCGATATCGCCAAACCGTCGGGATCGTATGTCGCGAAAACAGCATAGCTGTGATCGAGTTCGAGTCCGTCCACATTGATCGGATCATCGTCTTTCTTTACTCCGCTTTGCCGGGCAATTGTAACTCCGGCCATCGGTTCGAGTTCCGTATAATCAATGTAGGAGGGCGCGTCCTCGGGACAGGTCACGGTACACGTATCCTCGCCTGTAACGACTAAGGTACAGGAAACACTCGTTTCGTTCGCGACTGTCTTATTATAGGTAATGGCGGGTATTTCTAAACCTGCCTCCGGTATTTGTTCGGCGTCAATGGCGACGATGCTAACTCCGCCAGGCGTTTTATCGTCAACGTCACCGTTGTATTCGATCTCCTCTGCGGCAGTCCAATTCACATTGAGCGAGTAATGAGACGGCGTAACGGTGAGATCTGCGGGCGCTTCGTTAGCGACGAAAATAATTTTCTTAATTTCAAATTCTTTCTCGTCGCCGTCATCACTATCGTATTCCAGCTCCGCAGAAATCGAGTTTGTCTCATCCGACATAAGGCCCGAAAACCCGCTGCCGTCGCTAGACTCGTCCGTCAGGGTGAGACGAGCGGATATCGTCCAGGTACCGTCCTCGTCTTGTTCCTCATCGTGATCGTCAATTTCCAGATGAAACCCGTCCAACGTATCCGCATCGGGTTGTCCCGAAAAAACGACCGGGTCAGAACTGTCTTCGTGGCCGGGGAACGTCAACTTGATCTTCGTTTTGATGAGTGTTTCGGCACTACCAGCGAGCTCTTGCGCCGTCACGTCGGTTAGGTCAAACGAGATTGTTGCCGTCTTGACATTTTCGCCCCGTTTGATGGATCCGGTGGGCGTACTCAGATCGGCAGCGCCCGCGTCAACGGCAATGAGGCCTAAAACCAAGGTCGTGATCGTTGTGAGTTTCATAGAACTTCCCGGCTAGAAAAAAGATTAAAGTTTCGACAGGTCAATTTCAAAACCGTCGAACGCCCCAATGATATTTGGGCCATTCGGTTGTCCTAGTTTTTCCCATTGTTTTTGGAAAGGTTGCAACTGAGATTTGAGGTAGGCCCTCGCGTGCTCCAACATTTTCATACTTTTCTGCTCGGACGACCTCGGGTCATGGTGCGTCAGCACTAAATTGCGAATACCCTCGCGAAGCGATAAGTCGACTCCAATAGGCGGGCTTGAATGCCCCCAATCAAACCGACTCGCAAGCTCGTCCAAGTCGTACTGCCCGTCGAAGACAAGCAGATCAAGATTCTGATAGAAAGGTAAGTCTTTTCCAAGTTCCTTCTTGCCTGTTCTCTTATACTCGCCGTCTACGCCAATGGCGATAGACTTGCCGCCCGCGTCAAACCGGTACCCGAAACAACCACCGGGATGATCCAAGGCAAACGGGGAAACCTCGACGTCCCCAAACTCGAGTTTTTGATAGAGTTTAATTTTTTTGAACTCAATCTCAGCGCTCAAGTTTTCCCATTTTAAAGGGAAGTTGATGCCGTTGAACTGAATTTGAATATGCTCGGGGGCGTGGGGGTGAACGTGGTAAATCGTGATCTTCGTGCCGGGCATGTAAATGGGGACGAAAAAGGGCATGCCCATCAGGTGGTCCCAATGAAGATGGGTTTGAAAAATCGTGAACTCGTTTCGTCCCATCTTAATAGCGTCATAGCCGGCGTCGGTAATGCCGGTACCCATATCGACAAGAAAACTTTGCTGTTTGTGCCGGATTTCATTGCAAGTTGTGTGACCGCCAAATGTCAGAGGTGCGCCAAGATCGCCGTCCCGCAGAGCGGTACGGAATTGGCCTATACTGGAGAGTCCAGATTTCTCGGCCGTTTTTGCCAAATCGTCGATGATGGCGAGAAGCTCGTCGTTTTTGGTCGGCCGAGGCAACGAACCACGGGTGCCCCACATTTTTAATTTCATGAAACCTCACTCGCCGCTGGGGAGTAAGTAGCGGTAATTTCAGATATTCCTTCTCTTATAAGTTTATACCCTCCCCCCTCAACCTACAAGCTCGGATGTCATTTTTGTTAAGTAGCTAATATCTATTACCTTTGATATTAAATGTGGCGAATGTTTTAACTAGATTCGCCTCAGAATTTTTGCTAAGAGTATGTTCTTTATTTTACGAATTCTGATTTGTGTCAAAATCAATGGAGAAATGAATGGCCGTTACAATGCGCTTACAACGAAAAGGTACCCATAATAAGCCTTTTTATCACATAGTTGTTACGGATAGCCGTAAAGCTCGAGGCGGTAAGTTCATCGAGAAGATTGGCTTCTATGACCCAAACCTTAACCCGTCCGTTATGGAAGTTAAGGGAGAAAGAGCGAGTTTCTGGTACTCCAAAGGAGCGCAGGTTTCCAATACAGTACTTAAAATTCTTCAATTGAAAAAAGTTCCACTTTCTCGCAAAGTCAACTAGCTTACAGAGTCGCATTCACCCGTCGCTATATCGCCGGGCAGGATGACGATATAAATGATATGACATCACTTCCTTGGATAAAGATCGGCACCGTTGGCAAGCCGCATGGTATCCGAGGAAGTTTTTTTATTAGCGGTCGCTCAGAACCCATTGCCGCTGAACTCGAGTACATTCTCATTGGGCCGACCCCCGATCACGCCACCAAACACGAAATCGCTTCGCGCAACAAGTCAAAGCCCGTCATTGGCTGCAAAAGCATCGCCTCTATTGAAGCCGTTCAGCCCATAGCGGGACAGTCGATTTGGATACACCGCGAGCAGTTGAGCGTTGATTACGCCAAGGAATACCTCTGGCTCGACCTCATTGGCAAAGACGTTGTCGACAAAGCGGACCGACTCGTGGGAAAGATTGCCCGAGTTGAGAATTTTGGAGCCGCCGACATCGTGATAATCCACAAAGACAAGCAGGAACTACCTCTCCCTCTTGTAAGCTATTACTTTGATATGTCGTTTGACGCCCGATCGCCTCTGAGGCTTGTCGTGGACGAGTCGACGTTTGTCGAAAGCTGGCAGCCATGCTCGAAGTAACCTTTTTGACAACGGCCCCGGCCCTTATAGAATCCTATTTCTCGTTCGGAATAGCGGCCGCCCTGATCAAGAACAACAAGGTCACGGTCAAGATTACCAACCTGCGCGACTATGCCGTCGACAAGCACGGCACGATCGATGACAAACCCTACGGGGGAGGCGACGGCATGGTGTTTAGAGTGGAGCCTCTCATGCAGGCGCTCAAAGAATGCCCGAAGGACGCTCGCGTCATTTTGCCAACGCCTCGCGGGAAAGTTTGGTCTCAAGCCACGGCTCATACGTTTCTCATCGACACTCGCCCGATCGTCTTCGTTTGTCCTCGCTTTGCAGGGGTCGACGAGCGATTCATAGACATGGTAAAACCGGAAGAAATTTGCCTGGGCGATTTCGTATTTTCCTGCGGCGAACTTGGCGCCCTAATGGTCTTGGATAGTGCCATGAGGTTTGTTCATGGTAGTATGACCAACAGCGAAAGCGCCGTGGAAGAATCGTTTTCCGATCGAATGCACGGGCTTCTGGAATATCCGGTCTACACTCGACCGCCGGAATACGAAGGACGCCACGTCCCCGATGTTCTACTTTCGGGAGATCAAGCCCGGATACGAGAATGGCGCCAAGCACAATCCGTTCGCATCACGGAACTGAAACGACCTGACCTGATAAAGGATGACAAAAAGTGAAAGACACTAGACCTCGACCCATTCACATTTCCGACTACCAGCCGCCCCCTTTTACTATTTCCAAGGTCGAGCTGAAGTTTGATCTTTTTGATGATGAAGCGGAAGTCACGAGCGTTGCCGAATACAAACGAACCCACAAGGGCAAGGTCGACCTCGTCCTTTCTGGCCGCGATCTCACTCTGGTAGGAGTAAAAATCGACGGTTCCGAACTGACGCCAAATCAATATGTCGTAACGGATTCGAGCCTGACGATAAAGTCTCCCCCGGAGAAATTTCGGCTTGAAATAGTAACAAAGACGCTACCGCACAAAAACAAATCTCTCGAAGGTCTGTTCATGTCCGGCGGAAAATTCTGCACGCAATGTGAACCCGAAGGTTTTCGAAAGATCACCTACTTCCTGGATCGCCCCGACGTTTTGGCGAAGTATACGACCACGGTTATCGCCGATAAGAAAAAATTTCCCGTTCTGCTTTCGAACGGCAACCTTATCAAGACCGGCGATCGCGAGGGCGGGCGCCATTTTGCCGAATGGCATGACCCTTTTCCGAAAGCCAGTTACCTGTTTGCTCTCGTCGCCGGCGATCTTGCTTACGTCGAGGACTTTTTCACGACGAAGTCCGGTAGGAGAGTGACGCTCCGCGTCTACGTTGAGCACTGGAATGTTAGAAAATGCGATTTTGCGATGCAGGCTATCAAAGACAGCATGCGATGGGACGAGGAACTCTACGGCCGCGAGTATGATCTCGACATGTTTCTCGTCGTGGCGATATCGGACTTCAATATGGGCGCCATGGAGAACAAAGGCCTTAACATCTTCAACGACAAATATGTTCTCGCAAATCCCGAGACAGCTACCGACGAAGACTTCGAGGCCATCCAGGGCATCATCGCCCACGAATACTTTCACAATTGGACGGGCAATAGAGTCACACTGCGCGACTGGTTTCAGCTGAGCTTGAAAGAAGGCCTTACGGTTTTTCGAGATCAGGAGTTTTCCTCCGACATGGTTTCTCGGCCTGTCATAAGAATCAAAGACGTTCAACGTTTGCGCGTGAGCCAATTCCTCCAAGATAGCGGACCGATGGCGCATGCCGTAAGACCGCAGTCCTACATTGAAATTAGCAATTTTTATACGACGACGGTGTACGAAAAAGGCGCGGAAGTTGTACGCATGGTCGCAACCATTCTCGGGCCCAAAAATTTTCGTAAAGGCATGGACCTTTATTTCAAGCGCCACGACGGGCAAGCGATTACCACGGATGATTTCATTGATGCATTGTCACATCATGGCCCCGATATTGACTGGGACCAATTCAAACATTGGTACGATCAAGCAGGAACTCCACTTGTTAAGGCTAGCGGCGACTACGACAAAGCCAAAAAAAGGTTCACGCTTAAACTCGAACAGAATATCCCCGACACGCCCGGACAGAAGAATAAAAAGCCCCACATCATCCCAATAAAAACTGCGCTTCTGGGACATAAGGGCAATTTATTGGCGCCGGAAAACGTCCTCTTGCTCGATAAGAAGAAACAATCTTTCACCTTCGATAAAATAACTGAAGCGCCGGTACCGTCGCTGCTACGGGATTTCTCAGCGCCTGTGCGCCTCGAGTATAACTACTCCAAGGAAGAACTGCTCGGCTTAATGCGTCACGACTCAAACGACTTTAATCGTTACGAGGCCCATTCCCGAATCGCCGTCGACATCATTCGCGAAATTCAAAAATTCCTTAAACGCTCAAAGCCCAACCGCAGTTTGGAAATTGACTCCGAATATTTTGACGCGTTCCGCCAGCTGTTAAGAGACCCAAAGATCGAACCAAGGTTTCTTTCTCTCCTGATAACCGTTCCAGGTTTTGGCTACCTGACAAACCTTGGCGACAAAATCGACACGGACGGGCTTTATGCCTCCTGGAAGGCGCTTCGCGGCGAGATTGCCAAGAACCTTTATGACGACCTGTTGGCCGTATATTCAGCACATAGCAAGCCCGACCTGGCCAATCCTATGTCGCGACAAGCTGTCTCAAATCGAGCGCTCAAGAATGCATGTCTATCCTATCTTATGGAAACGGGAAGCGAAGAAGCACTCAAGTTGGCAGCCAAACAATTCGACGCGGCACAAACCATGACAGACAGTCTGGAAGCCTTAGGTCATCTCGCGTCCTCAGATTCTGACTTGCGCGAACAGTATCTGGAGAAATTTTACGGCCGTTGGAAAGACGATCACCTTGTCGTGAACAAGTGGTTTAATATCCAAACCGATTCGGAGCATCCGAAAGTTCTGCAACACTTCAAAGCGCTCCTCAAACATGAGAAGTTTGACGTGTACAATCCCAACAAGGTTTACGCCCTATTTTTCAGCTTCTTCCTGAACAACCCTCGCGGATTTCATCACCCAAGCGGGATGGCGTACAGACTCTATGCGGATTACGTTTTGAAAATCGACAAGTTTAACGCCAGTGTCGCGGCAAGGTTGGCTTCAACCCTGATACAGTACAAGCGGTTTGACTCCAAGCGCGCAGCGTTGATGAAGGCACAGTTGCAAAGGATCTATAAGGCAAAGGGCCTTTCGAAGGACGTCTTTGAAATCGTGAGCAAAGCGCTTGTTTCGAAGTAAGGTATCACCTTCAAGTTTTCTTCATTCCGCGCTTCCGCGTTCAAAACGACTGACGCTGCAGCTGGTTCACAACCTTACAAGCGAACGAAAATGCTTTTTGGTCGCGGAGACGCGGAAGTTTGGAAAACGTGGAATTCAATTTAAAGGGCCCGATGTCATCCCGGGCCCAAAGCACACTACATTGTGGATCTCAATCCTACTGAAGTCTTTCCGAAAGCTGCTTCCCTAAAATCTCCGAATTCCGTTCCGCAACAGCGGCGATAGTCATGTAAGGATTGACGCCGATAGGCGGAAGCACGCTACCGTCCGATACGAAAAGGTTCCGGTTGCCGAACACTTCACCATTCGGATCAACGACACCCATTGCCTTGGTTTCGCCCATACGGCAACCGCCCACAGCATGGGGCGCGGTCACAATACCTTCGTCTCGGTAACTGTCGGCAAGAAGGTCGCCGTCCAGAGCTTGGAACACCTTGCGAGCTTGCTTCACGGCCATGGCCCACATCGCTTCTGTTTTCGGATGTGTCTTGGGCCATTCCGCGGAAGGACGCAGACCAGCGGGCGTGGGCCGAAGCTTGATTTCGCCTTCGGCTTGGTCGATTCCAAGAACCAGCAAACACATCAATCGACGTCCCCACTGGTCGAGCAACGACTTGAAGTCTTTGCCCCACAGTTGTGCGGCTGGATCGATCGATTTTCTACCTGTTTTTTCGGGATGGTCCGGCGCGGACATCTGTGCCGGCAAACCGATGATATTCATCCAGGGCTGAAGAGAGAAGCACTCGATTATGAACTTGTAGTCTTTCCAAAACGAGAACGTCGAGGAGTTCACTACTTTTCCTTGATATTGTTTCACTTCGTATTCTTCTCCGACGATTCCTCCGAGAAAGTGATCGCCGTTAGCGGAAAGATTTTTTCCCAATTGCCCACTAAATCCGCGCGCACCGGCAAAGTTGCCCGCAGACTTCATCAGCATGCCAGGCGTGCCAATGGGACCGCCGGAAATGATCAATATCTGGCATTCGATCGTCTTGTCGGTGTTGTCGCGGCCGTCATGATAATTCACAAGATAACCGCCTTGATCGTCTGCCGGAGAAACGGATTCGACATTACATTGCGAGTCTATGCGAACCCCTAGCGAGCGCGCGTATTTGAAGTAATTGGCCGCAGTTTTTGCATCAAACGGACAACCCGAATAACACCAACCGCAGTTGCGGCATTTCTCGAGCGCGACGGGGATAGGCTGTGCCGTGAAGCCGGCTTTGAGGCAACCAATCGCGAAAGTATGGTCCCGTTTAGTCGCGAGCGCCCAGTCCGGTCCGTTGCCCGAGGTCCATTGCAATTGGACGACGTTAAGAAATTTTTCTACCCGCGTATAATAGGGATTGAGGTAATTCCTGTTGTATAAACCAGGCCAAATTCTTTTCCCTGCGTCGTTCGTTTGCTCGAAAGTTTCTTTAGGCGCACGCACGGAAGCCGCTCCGTTTATAAGACTGCCTCCGCCAACGCCTTTACCGCCCTGAACGTGCATGGTCGGTCCGCCGTTGATGAGGTGAGCGGGATTGATATCAGCATAGTGATTAAATATTTGACCGAGATAACGGGGATCTTCGAGTTGCTTAAACCCCATTCCGAACTCATTTCGATACGGCAATGTGCTCAGAGGATCGACACCGTGGTAATCATATCCACGTTCCAGCAAAACAATTTTATGATCGGTTAACCCGGCTGTTTTCAGGGCTTCGGCTAACCTTGCCGCCATGATGTTCCCGCCGTAACCGGCCCCCGCGATGCAGATGCTTACTTGTTCCGTACTCATATGTGACTCCGAATCAGTTTGTTAGTCGAGGATTATGTTCCAAGCCGTTTTCCCGTCCACAGTAGGCAACTTGTCGTAAGTAAAGTCGTCATATCCGCGGTTGTGCCAAAAACCCTCTCGGTCCTCATACGGCGGTATTCCCATCGCCACGAGACCTTTGTCATTATAGATCGCACCGACATATGCGAACATCGCCGATGCGCGTACCAAATCCATGACCGGACCGAACACGGGATCTGCAAAGCAATCCTTCACGACCTGCTCTTGTTCTGTCCTGCTGAGACCTGCAAAAATTTTTAGAATGCCAAAACGCTTAGCATGAAGATCAAGCGTGAGGCAAACCTGGCCTTCCAGCAACGCACTTGTCGCCGTAGCAAGCGGGGTATTAGAGATATCTTTTATGTAACCCAGGCCAATTCCCGTTCGAAGCAACGCATCGCTTCTAAAAAAGTCCACCGCTTTCGATTCAACAGCGCCAGGGTTCGCTTCGCCTTGGGAGGGAATCAGAACATCAAATAAAGCAGTAAGTGTTTTTGTTCTTTCTTCGACCGTAAGGGAGGAAGTCTCTGAGGTCGAATGGTCTCTCGCTGCAATGCAACTTGATAAGAAGGGAACGAGACCAGCGCCGGCGACGCCAAGGATTTGCAAAAACGTCCGCCGCTCCATCGCCTCTTTGCTCAATGAGTCGTTTCCGGGTGCCATAATCTTGCTCCGAAGGTTAAACGACCGAGTTTAACATACTCTATAGCTTTACGACAGCGCGACCCGATGTCTTTCTTGCGATCATTTTCTCGCAGAACGACGGAACATCCCGCAAATTCAACGTTTCCGTGACAAAACCGGCTAAATTTTTTGGTTTCAGTTCTGTTGCAAGCCTGGTCCACAGCTTCGCTCGCAAATCCATGGGACAGTTTGTAGAACTAATTCCAAGAATGTTAACTCCTCGTAAGATGTGAGGAAAGACAGACGCTTCGAAGTTTGCGCCGCCCGCCAGGCCGATAGAGGCAACACTGCCCCAAAGGTTGGTTTTCTTGACGAGGCCGGCCAGCAGTTTGCCGCCAACATTGTCAATCGCACCGCCCCATTCAATGCGCTCCATTGGCTTATCACCGATGCCAAGAGCTTCAGTTCCAATGACTTCGGCGGCTCCGAGCTCGACGAGCTCAGCCTTTCTGTCGGGCTTGCCTGTAACGGCAACAACCTCGTAACCCAAGCGACTCATCATACTCACGGCAAAGGACCCCACGCCGCCGCTAGCGCCGGTTACAACCATCTTGCCAAGCTTCGGCGTTTGTCCCATACGCTCCATTTGATGAATGGCCAACGCGGTCGTAAAACCGGCCGTCCCATATATCATCGCCTCCAACTCCGTCAATTGGACGGGCAGCTTCACCACCCAGTCTGCGGGAACTCGAAGCAGCTCCGAATACCCGCCGTCGTGCTTCTCCCCAAGGCCGCATCCGGTAACAAGAACTTTGTCTCCTGTTTTATACCTGGGATCCTGAGATTCAAGCACTGTCCCCGAAACGTCGATGCCCGCTACAATCGGCAACTTCTTGTAAATGTCGCCGGTGCCCGTCACCCCCAGGGCGTCTTTGTAATTGACGCTGGAATAAGCAACTTTAAGTACCACCTCTCCCTGATCAAGATCAGAGAGTCGCATTTGCGCAAGTTTGCCGGCGATTTTAGAACCGGATTTTTCGACTCTTATGCAATTGAAAGTGAGAGATCCATCGCTTCGCTCAGGATGACGAGAGTTCATCGGTTTGACTCCTCAAGTTCGTTGCGCCAAAGATCGTCCAACTTTTGTCGTCGATTGACGATCCTATAGTTTGGTCCGTCCACTAAAACTTCCACCGGCTTAGGCCGGGTATTGTAGTGAGACGCCATGGTGTAGCCGTAGGCTCCGCAGCTTCGAAAATAAATGAGATCTCCGGCAGCAACATTGCCAAAATCGCGATCTTTGGCAAAAAAATCGCCTGACTCGCAAATAGGTCCTACGATATCAGCTTTGGTGACAGAAGCGTCGGAACTCTTTTTAACAGGAAGCGCTTCGTGAAACGAATCGTAAAAACTTGGCCGGATGAAATCGTTGATCCCTGCGTCCACGATGACGAACCTTTTTACCGGCGTTGTCTTAACTCCGATGACGCGCGTCAAAAGTACGCCGGCGTTGCCGACGATAACCCGGCCTGGCTCTAGAATTAGCTTAAAAGGCGTCCCGCGCATTGCAGAAAGCAAACCTTCGGCGTAAGTTTCGAGTTCAGGCGGCTTTTCGTCCTTATACCGAATTCCGAGACCCCCGCCCATGTTGACGTACTCGATAGGAAATCCGACATCGCGCAACTGCATTGCCAAAGACACGACATTTTTGGCAGCTTGATGAAGCGGTTGAACTTCTAGGATTTGACTGCCGATATGACAAGACAATCCGATCAACCTCACATATGGATGATCCTTTAGTTTTGAAGCTAACCCCACGATGTCTTCAACAGCAATTCCAAATTTCGAAGTGTAAAGTCCGGTGACGATCTTAGGGTTGGACTTAGCATCGATATTGGGATTGACACGAAGAGTAACATGCGCAACTTTTCCCAATTTCTGAGCGGCGTTTGCGATCGTTTCGAGTTCGAAGGCTGACTCGACGTTAAAACACAGTATCCCGACTTCGAGCGCCCGTTCGATCTCACTTGCAAGTTTGCCAACGCCAGAGAAGACAACCTGACTGGAGTCGACACCCGCGAGCAACGCTCGTTCGAGTTCCCCTACGGACACAATATCTGCCCCGAACCCGCTCTTGAAAATCTCTCTGAGGACGGAAATATTACTGTTCGCCTTAACCGCATAACAAAACAGCGTTGGGAAGCGTTGGAACGCGTCCTTCATCCGGTCGACATGGCGTAGCAACGTTGCCTTGGAGTAAACGTATGCGGGCGTTCCGGCGCTGGCCGCGATTTGATTCAAGGGAACACCTTCGCAAAACGCTTGACCGTTGTTGTAATTAAAATAGTCCATGATCGAATTATTCCTCGCTAAAGATTTTAGGGCGCTTTTGTCACGTACACCGGAGTCCACAAATCGTCATCAGGCTCGTCGTCAGGATCCAAGTGAATAACGACGTCCACATGCGGAATTTTACGTTGGATCGAAATTCTGACGCTCTCTCCAATATCGTGCGCCGCTTTTAACAATAAGTCTGCCGGAAGCTTGAGATGAAAATCCAAGAACTTGATTGGTCCCAGGTGCCTTACTCGCAATCGGTGAACCCCCTTTATGCGATCGTCCACCTGATAAATGATATCGACGATTTCTTTTTGGAAGGTTGGCTCTGCTCCGGTATGCAAGATATCTGATACGGTTTTTTTCAGGATCGGAAAGGAAACCTTAATAAGAAGCACACCGCCAATAACGCCAAAAAAACTGTCGAGCTCCGGTATATTCGAGTACCAAACCAGGGCAAGCCCTATGGCGGCAAACAGGTTCGTCCAGAGATCGCCCACGTAGTGACCCCTGTCAGCCGTCACGGATAATGACCGATCGTTCTTAAGAGAAAGCCGCTGCTCAAGAGCGCCGAGATAGCGTGAGAACAATCCGCCAATGCATGCCGAAAATAAGAGCACGCCCACCGACCAAGCGACTTCCCGCGGCGCCATAATCTCCTGGACTAGATCCTTGGACGTAATCCGAACGAACGATTCATAAAACACAACAACAGCCGAGCCCGCGATGAGCAAGCCCTGCATCATACTGCTTATAACTTCTATACCGCCGTGCCCAAAAGGATGTTCAACGTCCGGCCTCTTTCGGGCGGAATGATGAATAAAAGCGTTAAGGCTTGATACTAAGCTATCTATTAAGGAATCTAGGAAACTCGCCAGCACAATCACGGAACCCGACGCCAAAAACGCCGTAAACTTAAGGACAGCAAGAAACAAGCTGGAGAACCCTATTTTGGCGAGATGGGGTTCCATTTTGAGTTTCATTTCGAGCCGTCTCCGTGCTAGTAATGAGCACCATTATATGTCTTTAACATCTTTGGTGAAGTAAAACTTGGAAAAAAATTACTCCCGCAAAGCCGTCGTTCTTTGGCTAGCGCTCGTCTGTCTCAGTTTGCTGGCCATGATTGCCGTTGGAGGCATCACCCGCCTCACAGGCTCCGGCCTATCCATTGTAGACTGGAACCCAATTATGGGAGCCATTCCGCCCCTCACCCATCAAGAATGGGTCGATGCCTTCGAAAAATATAAGCTTTTCCCCCAATATCGTCTGACGCATTACCACCTCGATCTCGAGGCGTTCAAAGGAATCTTCTTTTGGGAATATCTCCATCGCCTGCTCGGACGACTTATCGGGGTAATCTTCGCGCTTCCTTTCGTGTTTTTTCTCGCCAAAAAGTACTTTGACAAACGCCTAGCGATCCAACTTGGCCTAGCGCTGCTCCTCGGTGGCAGCCAGGGTTTGCTTGGTTGGTATATGGTAAAGAGCGGGCTTGTGAATAAGCCTTACGTCAGTCACTATCGCCTTGCGGCGCACCTTTCTCTAGCGCTTTTTATTTTGATCTACCTGTTTCGGGTGATATTGGATTTGCGGGGGGGTGCCGAAGCGTTTCGCGCTAGGAACGACACGAAGGCGCTCTACGGCATGAGCTGGGTTCTCGTTGCGCTGGTTTGCGTTCAAATTGTTTTTGGCGCTTTCATGGCAGGCTTACATGCGGGCGTCGGTTATAACACTTTTCCGACAATGAACGGAGAATGGATTCCCTCGAAGATCTCCGACCTTTCCCCCAGGTGGCTTAACCTTTTTGAAAACACGGTGACGATTCAATTTGTCCACCGCACATTGGGAATACTTATTTTTGCCGTCACGTCATGGTTACTCCTACGTGCGCTTAGGAGCAATCTCAACCCGTTGCAAAAAAAGGCGGTGGGTTTGTTTGTGGTGCTCACGGCTGCTCAAGTACTCTTAGGAGTGCTCACTTTGGTTTGGGTTGTACCGATTCCTTTGGCACTTGCCCATCAAATGGGAGCAACACTCTTGCTTCTGTCAGCTTTCTGGATGAATTTCACGTTGCGAGGTAGCGACGTGCCGGCGACCAAGGAATTAGCCTACTAGTTTTATATTGCTCTTGTCTTTCATAAAGCCCGAAACAAACTGGCGAAGAATAATCACCTCAAGGAGCTGTGCCACGGCGAGCTTACTTAGAGGATTTGGAGTAAACAACAGGTTGGACGCAGCTAGGCCAACGTCAGACAAAACCTCGGTGCCGCGGGTGCTGTTCGTAATGGCAATAATGGAATCGTTCTTAAGGACTTCTCTCGGCCGGTTGTCGGCATAAAGATGCAGAAAGTCCGATTCCACGAACACTATAGAAGGGGTGTTCGGGATTGTGTCTCTCGGATCCGTAATGTCAAAGACCTTATGAGTCCAGCCGTTGAGGTATTTTTCAAAATAGTGCTCGATGTGACTCCTCACCAGTTCGGCGTCCGACACGAAGAGACAGATGTTAAGGTCGTATCCCGAGAACCGTACGGGAATTCCGGACGAGACACTGACGTTGATCTTGTTGTCACCTCGAATCATTATGGAAGCGTTTTGGCGCTCTGCGGCATGCACAGCTTCTTTTATCGCCGGCGAATTCTTATCTACGTTCAGGTTGCCTGTGGACGTCCAACTGAAATCCATCTTAATAAACTCGTAACTATCTACGCGTCTTTGCCCTAACTGGGCTGAGAAATCACAGAAAATCGCTGAACCTTCCTGTGCAATAGTCGTGATTTCCATCAGAACGTTCTTCAGCATATCTTTGGCGTAAAGTTTGTCACCCATCACCAACGTATGAGCACTCGCTTGCTTGCGAGCGTTCACGCTTATATTCTTTCTCCGGAGAATAACTTCGACGTCTTTCACCGCATGGTCAAATACTTGCGACAGGTCATAGATGGCATAGGTGGTAAGGAAGTCGTCACGCTTCTCGGGGAACCTAATGGTGATTGACGTTCCATGCTTGGAGGTACTCGTGATCTTCGCGTCACCGCCCAATTCCTTTGCCATCACGCGAACAACGTCCATTCCGACGCCGCGTCCAGAAACATCCGTAACGGCCGATTTCGTCGTAAACCCTGGACTAAACACCAGCTCCGCTTTCTCGTCAGCGGTCATGGTGGCGGCTTGCTCCGGAGTGATGATGCCTTGTGAAAGGCCCTTTTCGCACACTTTATCGATATCAATGCCACGCCCGTTGTCGCTGATCCTGATGATAATTTCGCCGAAGATTTCCTTCGTCTCCAATGTAATCAAACCTTCTTCTGTCTTGCCTGTCGTTTTGCGCTCGTCGGGAGTTCCAATTCCGTGATCAATGCTGTTTCGAATACAGTGGACAAGAATGTCGTTGATTCGAGAAATGGTAAAAGCATCGAAATATTGGTACTCGATTGTGTGCTTGATAGGAGCAATCTTTTTTTGCATTCTATCCGCTAGTTCTTCTATCAGGCCGTCGTAGCGATTGATGTATTCCAATAAAGAGGTCTTCTCAAAACTCGAAAGGGCTCTATCCACTTGCCACTTGATGGATTCGAACTCTCTGTCGTTAAAGGTAGCTTCGCGAATCGCTAGAGAAAACTGCTGAAGCAAAGACCTCACCCACTGAACCTTATATTTGTTATTGAAATCGTTCTTCACGTCGTTCTTCCCTAACACCTCGCGCCGAAGTGTTTTGAAAGAATATATCTCCTCGTTAACCTCCATGAGTCGACTCACGAGGTTGACCATGAGATCTTGATCAGTAGCGCCTTTACGGTCTTTGATTCGAGCAAGGTAAGTTTCGACGTTATGAGCTGCAGTTTCGAAGGTGGCCAGTCTGAAAAGACGCGCATTGGCCTTGATCGTATGAACAGAGCGAAACATTCTACCAATGACCGCGCCACCGTCATTGTCCCGTTTTGACTTCAGTTTCGCCATATCCTCTTTTAAGCCTTCGAACAAGCTTACCGTTTCTTGCATAAAGAGATTGAAAATCGAATCCGGGATTTGCAACATCGCGTAGATTTTTTCCATCTCGGACTTCTTGCGGTTGGCGTTCTCTTTCGCGCCCATAAGCTCCGTAATATCCTCTATATCGACGATGATTTTCTCGATGACTTGAGATTTATAAATAGGGAAGAATCTGATCTGAAACGCGACTGGTCCGCTGTCCGTGTCTATGGAAAAGTCCTTGAGAAGTCCTTTCGAAGTCAGCTTCCATTGGAGAGTTCCAAGGCCAAAAACGCCTTTGAGCTGAAAGCCGAGGTTGTGGACGGCGTCTGAAAGAATATTTGACCTAGAAAACGCGAATTCCAAGAAATTCCTGCCCGCAATCCCGTCACTTGGAAAATGTTGTGAAAGACCGTTAACGTGAACTTCAGAAATGGTAAGATCCTTGCCGAAAGCTAAGATCAATCTCTGCATGGCTTGCAGCACAACCTCGAGGTCTGTGTTGCTGACTTCGGACTGCCGATGCGGGACGCTTTGTTCCTTTGGCGACGCGACGACTGAGGACGATGACGGAACTGCAGTAGCCGAACGAGCCACGAATTCAACGGCAATTCCGACGACGACGACGGTTATAAGAAAAAATATTCCAAACACGGCAAAAAGGTTGGAAGTAATATTGCCCAAGAGCATTGTGGAAATAGCGACGCACGAAACCACTAGACTCAGCAACACGGCAATTTTTGTTTTTGAACGCGGATTCATATCCCGTTTCCAGTGCTCCACCAAAAATTAAAAATCGTTAATGTTCTATCGGAGTTGAAGAGAAAAAGATGAGGATTGTATTGATTAGTTACATGATTGAATTTGTTTTAGATCTTTGTCAACTTTGACGGACCACACGTCTGTTTCCAGAGAGTTAAGGCAGATAAGACTTTGACTGTCTTCGGTCGAGCCGGAGGTGGCACGTCCGTGAAAGTCGAGACCTTTATTCTCAAGGGCAACCTCGTAATAATAGCGCATAGTGCGAGAAATTTGCTTCTTTTGGCAATCTTTTAACAAAAAGCCAAGTTCCTCTGCGCCCGCCGGCTGCATACATTGGTCGTTCCCGTTTTTTGGCGCACCATAGGCGGTAAAGGCGACGTACCGACTGGATTCCGTATAATGAGCGATCTCCAGGGAATGCAAAAAGCTCAGCATTATCTTTGCCTCTGCTTGCAACCCGTTGACCACAAAATACCCGTAGACGTTGCGAAACAGCAACGCAAGAGCAGCGGAAAAGGTTGCTAAGAGCACGAGTCTTTTCATGGGGATCCTGCCGAAATATATTCTTATTCTACACCGTTTCACTTCAAAACGACTGCCCTTTTTCCGGAATAGTATGATATTAAGATTTTGCTGAAAGGCGAAATCTGTAGCCTTGACTTTTCCAGGCCCAGCCTCATGTTTTGGGGTGGCCAGATTGTGGGAGATGAGCTTTGTCTAACTACTATAAAGTACTGGGTGTCGAAAAATCAGCCTCCGACGCCGACATTAAGAAGGCATTCCGTAAACTCGCGATGCAATACCACCCCGACCGTAACCAGGGCGACAAGCAAGCCGAAGACAAATTCAAAGAAGTAAATGAAGCCTATGCTGTGCTTTCCGATCCGGAGAAGCGAAAACAATATGACATGTTTGGCGAGCAAGGCTTCCACCAACGCTATAGCACGGAAGACATTTTCCGTGGATTCGACTTCAGCTCCATATTCGACGAGTTCGGACTCGGCGGCGACCGAAACAATATTTTTAGTCATATCTTCGGCGCCGGCTTTGCCGGAGGACAACCTCGCGGCGGATTTGGCGGTCCCGAACGAGGCCAGGACGTCAGTTATCCGCTCGAAATCGGATTTATGGAAGCCTACAACGGCGGAGAACGTAAGATCTCCTTTTCCCTCAGCAACGGCTCAAAGCGAGACCTCACGGTGAAGATCCCCGCCGGAATCAATACGGGAGGCCGCCTGCGGGTAAGCGGAAAAGGCGCTGAGTCCAGGCGCGGCGGACAAGCTGGCGACCTCTACATCGACATAAAAGTAGCGCCTCATCCTCATTTCGTGCGCGAAGGCAACGACATCGTCGCGACCTTGCCCCTCAAAATCTCCGAGGCCTTCTTGGGCACAAGCAAAGAGGTCGAAACTCCCATCGGCATCAAAAAAATCAAAGTCCCCGAAAGCGTAAAGCCCGGGACCAAAATCCGCCTCAAGGGTCTAGGCTTCCCCGTCAGCCCCGGAAACACCACCCGCGGAGACATGTTCGCCGTAGCCCAAATTGAAGTTCCAGACGGAAAACTCTCCGGAAAACAAAAGGAAGCCATAACCCTACTCCGCGAAGTAGGCCTATAATTTCAGCCCCTTAAATATTGGGCGTTCGACTGTCCCCTTAATTCCGAATTGTTGGGCGTTCGACTGTCCCCTTAATTCCGAATTGTTGGGCGTTCGACTGTCCCCTTAATTCCGACTGTCCCCTATTTCTGTCTTAACTCTTTCCTCTTATTTGCCGGCCTTGTAGGTATCCAAAAGAAGGTAAATACTTCCGAAGGTGACCTCCCCCTCTATCTTCACGAGCGGTTTCGAAGGGAGCTTGGTGGCGACCCATACCCAGACATCGCCCTTCTGCTGCAGGTCCTTACCGATGTAGGTCTGAAGCTTAAGCTTTACAGTATCAAAGGTCCCTGCGTTGACCGTGACCTTTTCAAAGGCCACGGGCGTGGCCTCGAGCATCCAATTCTTTTCTGATGAGTAAACAGCAAACCGCACGGCTTGGTTCAGCTTGTATTCAAAGGTCCGAAGGTGAAAAACGGCGCCCAGAGTGTCGAGCGCACCGGCCTGAAAGTCATAGTCGCCTGTTTTAGTCTTTTCTTTGGCGTGATCTATTTCCTTGGAAGCGACCTTACAATTAAAATGGTCAAAATCTAACCACTTCTCGCTCACATATCTCCGAACAAAGGGCTTTTCCTCATTTTGGTTCATATAGAACTTGCTGACACCCAAGTCCCACGGGCGGATCAGAGCTTGAATTTTGTCGTGTCCGGCAAAAATCATCTTGTACCAGTCTCCCGTATACGCCTCCGCGTGCAACACCATGTGCCACCGCTGTTCCTCTACCGCCTTGCCCTTGGCGTCAGGTACCTTCACTTTATAGTTTTGGGGCGGCTCGACCCGCAGGAAGCCGTATCCGACCAGGACCTTAAGCGCACCGTATTTCAGCTCATACTTAGAGACCTCGCCAGACTTGTAAGGTACAGCTTCGTATACCTTTGATCGCGGCGCCTTAGGGATAGGTGCTACATTCTCCGGACAGACCACCGCCAGTTCTGGGTTTGCCGCGCCATATCCTACGTGAGCCCAACACAATACCGCCGCCAGTCCCAATCCCGCCTTAATTTTGCCAATTACCAATGGTCGTTCCCCCTCAACATATGCCGTTGATGATTGTATCATCTTATCCTGAATTCGTTGACTTTTGTATATCTGCGTGATACCCAAAACATTTGTTTTATCAGCTAACAGGTTAGGGATAACTAAACGGCAAAAATTTTAGGAGTAACTTCAATTTATGGTCATTGAACAAGAAACCAAAGTGGCGGGCATCGGAACTATTAAATGGGAAGACGATGACAGCTCATTCGGCTCAGATAGCTCCAATTCTGAGTTTGCAACACTTCTGGAGCAAGCAGATCTCACACAAGGCATCCGAGAAGGCACGATTGTAAAAGGTCGGGTCATCCGATTTACCGACGATTCAGTGATCGTTGACATTGGCCATAAATCCGAAGGTGAAATCCCCCTATCTGAATTCCTAGACGCTGAAGGCAAAACCTCCGTAAAAGAAGGCGATACAATCGAGGTTTTCCTCGATTCGTTCGAAGATAACGATGGCGAAATGGTATTGAGCCGCGAGCGCGCCGAAATGCTCAAAGCTTGGGACCGAATCTCCGACGCCTTTGATAAAGGCGAAATCATCGAAGGTTACATTGTCGCCCGCGTAAAAGGCGGCCTTTCCGTTGATATCGGCGTGAAAGCGTTCTTGCCTGGCAGCCAAGTTGACCTACGCCCGGTGCGTAACCTCGACAAACTTATCGGCACTAAACTTAGCTTTAAGATCATTAAGTTTAACAAGAAACGCGGCAACATCGTTCTTAGCCGACGAGTACTTCTCGAGCAAGACCGCGAAAAGCTTCGCCACGAAACGCTTGGCAACCTTCGCGAAGGCGCTGTGCTTAAAGGTATCGTGAAGAACATCACCGATTACGGCGCGTTCATTGATTTGGGCGGCATTGACGGTCTTCTCCACATCACAGACATGTCATGGGGCCGTATCAACCATCCATCTCAAATGTTCGAAGTCGGACAAGAAATCGAAGTCAAGGTACTCAGCTACGACGAAGGTCGTCAGAGAGTCTCCCTCGGTTACAAACAACTTCAAACAGATCCATGGCTCAGCGTTATTGAGCGCTACGCGATTAGCACACGCACCAAAGGCATGGTTGTTAGCCTGACGGATTACGGCGCGTTCGTTGAGTTGGAAGAAGGCGTTGAAGGCCTCATCCACATCAGCGAAATGTCATGGTCAAAACGCGTTAAGCATCCTTCGAAAATCGTACAAGTTGGTGACGAAGTCGAAGTCGTGGTTCTTGCGATCGACTCCGACAACCGACGCATTAGCCTCGGTATGAAGCAAATCGAACCAAACCCATGGGAAGTCGTTAGAGAAAAATACCAAGTCGGCGACGTTATCAAAGGCAAGATTCGCAACGTTACTGACTTCGGCGTGTTCGTTGGTATTGAAGACGGCGTCGACGGTCTTATTCACATTTCTGACATAAGCTGGACAGATCGCATCAACCACCCTGCTGACCTTTACAAAAAAGGCGACGAGGTTGAAGCTAAAGTTCTTCAGATTGACAGTGAAAACGAGAGATTCTCCTTGGGCGTTAAGCAACTTCTAGACGATCCGTTCATTAAGGCAGCTCAAGAGCTGACCCCAGGATCTCGCGGCAGCGGCAAGATCACTAAGATGACCGACTTTGGCGCTTTTGTTGAAATCGCCCCAGGCATCGAAGGACTTATCCACGTCAGCGAATTCAAAGACGAATCAGAAGACCCCAAAAAATTGCCTAAAGAAGGCGATGTTGTTCAGTTCATCGTTCTCGCGACAGACAGCGACGAAAGAAAGTTTTCTCTCTCACGAAAAGCTTTCCAAAAGGCGCTCGAAGGCGATCAGCTTAAGGAATATATCAGCCGCGTAGCTGAGCCTAAAACTGGTCTTGCCGATGCTTTCGCGAAGGCAAGAGCTGCACTTGAAGAGCCCGCACCCGGCACTTCTGGCAACATGACCAATAAGTAGGTCGAGTAATGGACTTCATTAAAAGGCTCGGAAGCTTTTGGATCATCATTTTCTTCTTCGTTGTAGGCGGCTACTTCAGCGCCTACAACCTAGACTGGATCGATGTGCACGTCCCACATATTGGCGATATGCGGGTTCGTGCCGCGGTGGTCTATCTCTTGTTCTTTGGCCTTGGCAGCAGCGTAACCGTGTTGTTTTTCGGCCTGGATTGGATAAAGAAGGGCATGCTTCTTCGCAAAAAAGATCGCCATATCCTTCAGCTAAAGAAGGAAATCACCACTCTCCAACCTGACCGGTCATCGTTGGACTATCTGCGCGACGACGATCACGACAGTGAGGCCGACGCTATGGCAGCCGACGTTCGAGTTAAAGAAGAAGCCTTGAAGTCAAAAATTTGACGCTTCCCCTCGACATCCTGACCCGAAGGCGTAGGATCTCTCTAACTTTTCCGAATTTTCTTCCTTAGTTCCACACCTTATCCCCTCATGGTAAAATAGTACGACGGAGTCACCCAAAGGAGTTCCCAACGTGGTAGCGACCAAACTTTCCCCTTCCCGAGAAATTGCATACGATGCTCTAGCCCTCATGCTTGATAAGAAAGAGACATCCACGCCCAAAGCCATCGATACGGTGACACGAGCCCATAACAAAAAAGGGGGCCGAATTGATCCTGTCATGATGCAACGTGTTGTCACAGGTGCTTTGCGCTGGTACTCAAAACTCTATTGGATCCTTCAAAATACCGCAAAACGCGATTTAGACGCCTCTTCGTCTGAAATCCGTGCGTCGCTCCTCGGGGCGACATACCAAATCTATTATATGGAAGACATTCCCGATCGAACGACGGTTAACGAAAGCGTGGAGTACCTGAGAAAGAAGGGTCAGGCCAGCGCTACATCGTTTGTTAACGGCATTCTTCGGCAGATTTCAAGCCGAGCGGAGTATTTTCAAAAGCCGGATAAAAATACGAAGCCTGTCGAATATTTGTCGCTGCAGTTTGCGCATCCGGAGTGGCTCGTTCGCAGATGGTGCGAATTCTTTCGCCCTGAAAAGCTGGAAGTGCTTCTCGCCGCGAACAACCAAGAGCCCCCCATTACGGTGCGCGCAAACTTCAAAAAGACGACCATAAAGGATTTGCAGCTTCTTCTTCTCAAAACTGAACGTACTCATAGCGACAGGCGTCCTCTTCGTCTGGCACTGCACCTGAAGGAATATCCCCGATTGGGCCCCGACACTCTCCATGGCACTGGCAATTACAGCATCCAGGACGAGGCCGAACAACTCATAACGTTTCTCATCGACCCAAAAGAGAATGAAAGCATTGCCCTCAGCGGTCCACATATCCTCAACACTCTTCTTCACCTGCATGAACACATGCCGGATTCAACGAAGACAAGCCTTGTGGAAGCATCTGGCGAAGTGGCAACGAACGCTATGAGCAACTTGAAAAGACTCGGGTTAGGCGACACCCGCCACATCAACGCTAATTTTCTCGATTGGCAGCCCGAAGAAAAATTCGATAAACTTGTAATAGCCCCGGAAAGCTCTTGTTGTGGAATATTTCGAAGCAAGCCCGAATTGAAGTGGTTGCTCACCGAGGCAAAGTTTAATGGGTTCGTCGAAAACCAAAGAGCTATGTTGACTCATGCACTGAAGCATTTAAAACCAGACGGCGAAATTATCTATTTTGTTCATTCGTTTGACAAAGGGGAATCGGAGTTCCATATCACGCAGCTTACTAAAGATGTGAAGAACCAAGTCGAGGTCGTTCCAATAGTGGCTCGGCTACCGGACTATTTCAAAAGGTATGTGACAAGAACGCACGTATTGCTCCTGAATCCAGGTAATCCGGACGAGACAGACGGCCTTGCCGCCTTCATTCTCAGGAAAAAAGGATGATCAGCATGAACTTGCTACAAGCGGTAGGTTGCATGGGCATTGTGGCGTTGGCAACTGTTCAAGCCTACGCCAAGGAAACTTCGCAACCAGAAGTTCCCTTTCCGCGACATCCAATCCCGGAGGACGACACGGAAGTGACCGTTCCGCTCCCAAAACACCCGGTACCGCCTCCCGCGGTTAAAACCTACGTTGACTTCACCGTCATGCGCGACGACCTCCTAAATCTTATTGGCAAGGGAAAGCAAAAGGTTTGGCTAGCCACCGATTATTTGACCGACGGCAATGTCGTGACGGCACTCTACCTCGCTAAGTATAAGGAGGTTGACGTTAAAGTACTGCTCGACGGGGCTAAGGCCAACCAATACATGTCGCGTCTGCCTTTCTTGCAAAAGCATAATACTCCGGTATTCATTAAACCGCCCAACAGTCTACCGTCAGCTCCAACGCTTCTCATCATCGACAAAGAAACATACCGCCTCGACACTGAACTTAACTTCATGACGAAGCAAACCCAGTTTTCTCTCATTCAGCAAAGTCCCAAAAAATCCAAAGAGCTCATTGCGGCATTCACAGAGGCGCTCGAGTCGCCGATTAAAGCTATCGCAAAGCCAATTCCAGCAGTAGGTCGCCCGAGTCCCCAGAACCGATGGACCAACCGAAACACGTCCACTCCCTACCAAGGCGAGAAGGACGGTTCGTATAACTACAACCGGGCCGGATCTGGCGGCGGCGCCGGAGAAATCTCCCGCAAATTGCCAGGGATGACAATTTACCAAATAAAAGAGAGACAAAAGGGAAATAAATAACTTAAAATATTATAAGTCATCATTAGTAAAGCGAATGGATCTCAATGGAGATGTTTCGCTTTGCTCAACATGACGGTGTTACGCTTGCCATTGGAGGTCGGATGAAGTCGAAGGTTAACGTCACCTTATGTGCAGTCTTTTTTACACTCCTCGGTTGCACTAAGATGTGCGGCAAAGCAAGAAGCGAAATGACACCTGAAGAAGTGGTCGAAACCTATCTGAATGTCTCCCTCAACATGAGAGACCCTGTCGAGAAGGAGAACCTCCTCGCCTTGACCACCGGAACCCTCAAAAGCGCCATCATGCAAGCCTCTGACGAAACAATTCAGAAAGCGTTCATAGAGAGAAACTACCAGCTTGATTCTTATTCTGTGGTAGAAAGAAGAGACCGCACCCCGCGAGAAACGGAAATCACATTCCGTCTGCAGTATCGGGACCTCGGCAAGAATCGGAACGTCAAGCCTCAGGACGCGCCAGTGACTACCACGGAAAATACCGTATCTGTTATCAAGGAAGAGAAATCTTGGTTCATGAAGGACGTGTTAGGGAAGAAGACTTCCATCGATTTCCCCGTGTCCAACGAAGTTATTACGCCTGAATAATCAAGACGCCTTCGCCACGACTTGCGAACCAAGAACCGTGATTTGGTCGAAGGTTCGCAGCTCCTCGGACTTGCTAAAGCTAGGTTTACGCCCACGCTTCGACGCTCGGAACGACGACAACTCTTGAATATTGACCTTGTCGGGCGATTCCACAACCTTCGCAATGATTTTCTTAAAATGCGGGCGGATGACCGGATCGCTGAGGAGACGTTTTGTCACTTCGTGCCACGACGTGTTACGCTCGAAACCCGCAATCGAATGTATCATCTCTTTTGCAAGTTCCTTATGATTGACCTCCGAAGCGACCTTCAGAAGGAGACAGAGGTGTTTCAGGAACACTTCGCGCGCATAGGGCGCTCGGTCGGACTCCATGCCGGACAAGTATCCAGAGAGGGTCTTGATAAACAACGAAAACCGCTCGGGCTTCTTAAGCATGTAAAACTTCCAAGTCTCGTGCAACATGGTCTGGCAATGGTTATCTCCTTCGAGGACGAAGGGCATGTTGTCGAGCAAGTATTGCAAAGCCACCCCTTCCGTCTTTTTGCTAAAGAGTAGCGTCAGAAGGTGGTCTAAAACCGTATGTCCGAATCGGCCCATTATTCGGTTGAAACCCATTTTATTGCTCGGGGCTTCCGCCACACCAAAATAGTGTATGAGGCTTAAGCGGATACAAGCGTCGTCGCTGTTGCTGACTGACAGCAAATAAGTGGCGATATGCGCCAACAGTTTGTCCGGAGAATCGATCTCACCCGGATACGCCTTCTGGATCGTCTGGATAGCAAGGCCGAGTTGGCAAATAATCGCAACGCCTTTGGCGAATATGTCCTGAAGGTGATCAAAATCGGATATTTCGGTATTGATCGCAACCTCGACAAAGGTCTTGCAGGCCTCGTAATGGTTTGGTTGCAACAGGAGCTCTTCGATGAAAGCATTCACTGCAAAGTCGTTAGAAGCATTGGCAAACCACACTAGCAAACTTTCAATCAGAATTTCTTCCGATAAGCGGTTGTCGGTTCGCTCTGCAAGACGGATCGCAAAGTGACGCATAATGTCTGTCTCGGCTTCCTGATCAAAGGTCTTCGCAAGGCGCTTCATTTCTTTCCAAGTAAGCATAACGCCGTAGTCGACCATCTGCTTAACGTCTTCGTGCGTTCGCACCGACTTCCAACTTGAAGGAATGTTTACGAGTTGTAATTGATCCACCGTCTTCTCCCGAGTTTTGAACATCCCTGCTCTGTGTTGATCCCAGTGCCCCTGTGTTATACGAAAGTCCCTGCTACTTTGTTTTCTTTGCGATTCTGCTTCTGAATCAGTTCGCCAATTCTTTCTTGCATGCCTTCCTCTAATCCTTCGAACTGCAGACCGTATCCCGTTGGATAAGGTGGTTGCGAAGTGAAACGAATAACTTTGGCTTTAACGTTAAAAGGCTTGCCTAAACCATCACAGCGAACCGTGAGGCTAAGAGTTTCGCCGACGGTGAAAATTTGATCGCGCGTTTCGACAAAGATCCCCGTCACGGAGATGTTGACGCCATTTCCGATACAAATTTGACCGTTGTTATGAACGATGACAGAGCCAGCAACCGTAGCGCGAGGAGCGGCGGCGCGTCGCTCGCCTATTTCTTTCGCCTTGTCCATTGTGGCAACGCCAGCTTTGATTCCGAGCTCTTCGTAGATGTCTTCAATCGGGCGCCATTCTTTCCAACCCACCTTGAAAACGTAGCTCTCCTGAGCGATCATATTATTAGTATGAAGTTGGACAACTTGATTGGAATCAAATGGACCAATCTGCTGACCACCCTGAAAGAGGTACCAAACTTGTTCACTCATAACCTTAAACTCCCTCTTAACTTGATCTTTCGATCGCTGCAAAAACGCTTCACAATCATTGTGAAGTTGCGGTGTTACAACCCACAGAAGCCACTTCGGCTGATTTTTCAAATCCCTTTAGGTTTTTGGAAAAAAATTGTAAGTACGAACGCGATATCAACAACTTACTCACAAGCATGCGGCATTTTGGGAATTTTAGTCCTCTGCGGGACGGCAGGGGCCGGGGTAATTGAAAAGACGCCTCAACCCGCAAAAAACCCCGTAAGTAGCCGAAAAGACGTATTTCTTCAGCCACCCACCCAAAGGAGTTGGATGGAGTTTCTGACGACGTCCCCCAAAACCTTGCAGTCGGTTTGGAACGAACTCGCCGTCACAAAAGACAGGTCCCCAAGCCTGGCCACCGTCGGATGGCAATGGCGCCTGGGTTGGATTAGGCGTTGTCTCAACATCGACGAAGCATTCTGCAGGGACGTGCTTCAACAGGCGCTCGAAGACAGAGCCCTTGTGGTCAGAGCCGAGGCAGCGACAATTATGGGCCAGAAGTTTGAAGATACCAAAGATGCAAAAATCCTGGCGCAACTCGAACGCGCCTATAAGAACCCCCGCAATCTGCGCAATGGTAAGCCGATGTTTATCCAGCGTAGAATCTTGTTTTCTATCCATCAGGTGGGAGGCAAAACAGCCGACGGTCTCGGGGAGCGCTTGGCCCGCAGCAACCAAACCACCCAAGACTACTGGCGAAAGCTCTAATCGCCAAAATCCCCTAGATCAACAATGGCAAAAAATGTAGTATGTGCATTCCCAATCTGGGAATACCCACATATGGTTCGGTAGCTCAGCTGGATAGAGCACGGGATTTCTAATCCCGCGGTCGCAGGTTCGAATCCTGCCCGAATCGCTTTTTTCTTCTTTAAAAACAAATTATTACGGGATCTACCCCAATAACGGGGGCACAAGACCTTTCAAACCTTCCTAATAACCACAGTGAACTCTAACTCTCAATCGGTAATTCTCGAAGTTTCTCATTGGATCTACCCCAATAACGGGGGCACTTCTTCCCATCTTCGCTGCCGCTGGAGCCAAGCTCAACCAATGGAATGGAGGGTATTATGGCATACATCGAACGACGAAAATTGAGAAAGAAAATGTCTTACCGAGCGATAATCCGCCTCAACGGACATCCCAATGTGTCCGCCACCTTTACGACCTGGTCCGAGGCGAAGAAATGGGGCATCACCGGTGGCGAAAAATTCATTATGCTACAAAAGATTGGTATCAAAACATCGTGTAATCATGGAAGAAATTGACCGCATCAAGGTAAAGATGCGCGATCTTAAGTTTTTTCTAATCCCGCCGTCTTGACAATTTGGGAATGCTAATACAAAATGGACAAATGCTGATAAAAAGAGACTTTTTCGACAGTTTACGACAATCGGCAACGTTAGAATCGGTTCTTCTTTGGGGTGCCCGGCAGGTAGGGAAAACCACTCTTTTGGATCAACTTCCGTTGCAATCACGCCATTTCCTCGATGATTTAGGGGAACGCGAGCGGGCTCAAAATGATCCGGCATTGTTTTTGGATGCCGTAAAACTACCCTGCCTAATAGATGAAGTGCAATACGCACCGAATATATTCCCCGAAATCAAGTTACGGATTGATCGGATTCGGCGAGAGAACGTGAGGCTCGCTTCCAAGACGTCGTCGGCACCTTTGTTCTATTTGACCGGATCTAACAGAGTCCTACTGGACAAAAACATTAAGGAGTCGCTAGCGGGTCGCTGCCAGACATATATGTTGCACGGTCTTTCCGTGCGAGAAATCATGGCTGCTTTTCCAAACAGTTCCTTGCGATTGATCATTTTTCGGGGCGGGTTGCCGGAACTCTACACACGAGAGAATGTGCCTGTCATCCACTATCTAAATAACTACATTTTAAGTTTCGTGGAAAAAGACATTGCTATGAGTTCGGGCGTCGTAAAACTTGCAGAGTTTCACACGGTCATAAAACTGCTAGCAGCTCGCTCGGCCCAGTTCCTGAACGTCAACGAGATTGCAGGGGCTGCAGGGGTAGAACAAAAGACCGTTCAGGCTTGGATCGACTTACTGGAACGATGTGGATTGGTTCAACAACTCGCTCCGTTTCATACAAATCTCAGTAAACGAATTACAAAGATGTCAAAATTTTATTTCTACGACACGGGCCTGTGTGCTCGACTTCAGTCGCATACGAGCGAAGATACCCTATGGAATTCGGCGCAGATCGGGGCACTCTTCGAAACGCTAACTTTCTCCGAAATAATGAAGACAAGAGATAACTTCCTCAAGGATTGGAACGTCTTCGCTTGGCGAACGAAAGATCAAGACGAAATAGATTTCATCGTTCAAAGGGAAAATGACATTCTTTTCTTGGAAGCAAAACTAGCAATCCACGGAGCAAAACCATTCACCCTCGATCGGGAAGCGCTTAAGGTATTTAAACCACCACACCGTAAAGTACTCGTGACGGCTGGCGGAGAGCTGGTAAAACTTGATAGCGAGACAACTGCCGTTCCTCTTGCAAGGTTGGGCGACTTCCTCCTCACTAGGTTTTCATAGGCGCTGGCGAACAAAAGTACAAATTTTATAGTCTTCGCTATCGCCTTGGGTCTTCACTGCCACCTTGCAATGGCCGTTTTGCTTGCTCAACCGCGATCCGATTGACAAGAAGGCCAGACGACACCACCTCCAAAACAGCCGCAAAAAGTTCGGCTGCTCAAAGATGATGAGACATTAAGCAGTTTGGGACACTCAGAGACACTTTTGGGGCACTCGAATAGCGCTGTATGTATCAGGATAGTTGTCGCATGATTTTGAAGAGATTATTTCTACAACCATTCCAGTTATCGTGCACTCAGCAAGGTATGCTAGAAAACGGGTTCACCGCTCTTGACGCATGAGTACTTTTGGTCATGTCCAGTATATCCTTCTGCATTTGGATCTTTCACATAACCGACGGGGCAGGTTTTTAGGTCCCCAATCTCTAAAACGTAATAGTTGTAAAGATGTATCAGACCGTCTATGTCGTCCTGGGTAAGGGATACTTTTTTTGAGGTGTAGTAGCCATCAACGCCACCATTCATAACGGAACGCGGTTGATTGCCCTTTGCTTTTTGAGGATTGTCTGCCGTGTACACGTCCTGAAGCCCAATCATATGGCCAAGTTCATGCAAAAGGGTATTATAACTAAATGCTTCTACAGTCATCATATCGTCCATCATAGATCCACTATCTGCTTGCATTTCGCTTAAGTAAAGAAAAACGGTCTGTCTTTCTGACTCGACATAGGAACGACCGATCTCACAATTAAATCTGATGAAAAGAGATGCTAGGTTCGTACCAAGTTTTTCTTTATTATACTTGTCCTCGTTTATTGGGATTGCAATTTTGGGTGTCTTCAAATTAACCTTCCCAGCTTTTCCCGCATCTGCCAACGCATTCAACCATTGGGAGATGGCATTATTGACGAAGTCGTCGCCAACGTTCTTAGACTTCATACACTCTGGGTTTGCTTTCCATACGAGATATTCATCATGCACGTGAGGAAGTAACACAGACACGTCGTATGAGTTCCCAACTTGATACTTTACAGCCGACCCTTTCTGGTCTCGCGATTTGCAACCTATTGCCAATAGGGCAAGGCCAACGAATCCACAGCAGCGAATACGTATGGTTCCAAGCATAATAACTCCCTACTTTTGTACCAATGTATCGGGATTTCTGGACGTTCCATTAGAAGTAATTTTTATAATAATATTATAGATATAGTAGGTATTCGAATTTCTTACCGATCGTTGAGCGGACTGCTTGTTTGTAATTACGAAAAGGCCATGGAAGTCGGGCGCCGCAAAACGACACGACACCGACACGATTTTTTTGCCTTTCAACACCAGAACCGATTCTGGAAAAATAACTCAATCGCATTTCATCAAAGACAATATACCCAGTTGATTGGCGTTCGGCCAAGTGCTGCAGACTCCAGATAATACAAAGGTATTAGGCAGATATTGAGTACCCACGAGCTCTGCAACGTAAACGGTTCCATCACTTGTGGTCGCCGGAACGTCTATCGTTTGATAGGTTTTACCGAAGATCATTCGCGTTGCTTTACCGTTCAGTGTTCCCTCGATCATCTCATAGGCTACAGTGTGCCATCCCGGAGCTTCTTGATAAACGACGTTACTGTATGTTTTATCACGCTTGAAAGAAACTTCTGCCGTTACCGTATCAAAATTCCCCTTGTGTGCTTGTCGGTTAACGCAGTTCCATTTTTTTGATGTAAGATATTCTATCGTAGGTGTAGTCCCTTCACAAAAGCCTGTTCCAAAAGCCATAATGAGCGAATCTTCGGCAGGAACTCCTTTGGCATGGGAACTTCCGTCCGTGGATTTGCAAGAGGATGCGACAGCTAGCAAGAGGATTAACTGGACTTTCATTTTATCTCCTTAAAATTTTTATGCGATTTGCAACTTAAATCCAGCCCGCGATTTGCAACTTACGCATCTGCCTGAGATTCGACGCTCTCCACTGCAATCGCCAGCAATCCGGCACGTTATTGAAGCGTTATCGCGTTTGCCAAGTCATAATGCGCGATAGAAAAAAACTTCTGGTCCTGATCATCCCGCCGGTAATAGCTAAACTTAAACACTGCTCTCTTGTTTTTGATATCTGTGGGACCGTTCTTCATTAGCGTATCGACGGGCGAATATACCACCAGGTTTTGAACAACGCCCAACCAAAATACATGCGGCCTTTCAACCGGTAAAATGGAGCCCAGTTCGTTCACCATGCCTGGCTTTGACGCTGCTATATGCGCTGCGTTGGCTTGGTCAAAGATAAATCGACCCCCGACTTCGCCATCCGTCATGCTTTCCACCGGTTGTATCCCGTCGAGATTTTCAATTTCCTTAAATCTCCTAATGGAGGTTACTTCAATGCCTCCACCTGCATTTGGGTTGTTATAGAAACTCTCCGCCGTATGTTTTGGCGTCAAGACCGCATCGTTGTCTGGTATCTCTATCCACGCGCCGAGCATCTTAAGATCATCCTTGAAATGAGCGGTCGCGCCAACGAAAAAGACATACTTGTTGGACGTTTTGTATGTAAAGACAACCTGCGGCCGATATAGTTTCACAATGGGCGTTGTCTGCAACTCACGTTGAATCAACGGATTGCTGACAAACAATCGGAAAGCAAGGATGTAGAATGAGGATATCGCTTGGTCATAGGCTGGGTCTTTGATTTGATCGAGATAATCTCTCGTTCCTCTCATATCGACGTTGATATATTCCTGAATTTTTTCATCGGTCAGTCCCAATAAGGCTGCGCCGCTCTCAAAGGTGTCAAGATGCCAAAGCTGCCTTAATTTCTCGTGAGCTTCGTCGCACTCAGCGACACACCCATTCTCTTCGGTCGTTTCCTCCGAACGAACCTCGGATTGGTTCCGTTGCTTGCAACCCAGCGTCGCTATAAAGGCTAATAGAATACTTGCTCTATGATGAATAGACATTGAGCGCCCCGTCAGTAAGTTTGATCTCTTCAAATGGTAAAGGTCAGGTTCAAACGTGTCAATTATTAATAATTTATGGGATATACGCAGGCATTTTGACACGGGTATCGTCCTATTCCTTGGCGCACACAACTATCGTCCCACCAGCTGTTCAGAACAGTTACAAAAGAGATTTGATCTTTGAAAACCTAGCGACCGCATCTCAATTTTTCCTTAAGAAAGAACAATTGGCGCTCGCGAATTCACGGCAAGAATATGTATCTCATTAAACTGCGAACAAACATCCTAAACTCTACAAAAGTAGCGCCTCGATTATGATGCACCTCATGGCTTGTTCGGCGTAAACTCAAAAGTTTGTACGTCTGATGTCAGCCCTTTCAACTTGAAGGAAGTATATGCGAACCCGGATGCCTGCTCTTTTCCTGCCCCTTCTTTTGTTTTACAGGATGTCCAGCCAGCGTCGCAGTACATGGTAATCCTGTCTTTCCGTTGGCAACCGGTGGGAATGAAGACTAGCCCTGGTCGGCCTTCAACTCTGTCCCGTGTGTCGACAACAGTCATTTTGCAGCTGGAGTCTTTGCTATCCACATATGTACCAAAGGGAATGTTGCGAACGCCATCGAAATACTTTTCTTCTATGGCTATATTGATGTCCACTTTAGTGCGCGCAAGATAGAGGAAAAACAACTTACTGCGTATAAAACCGAGATCAACGAAACGACCTTGGCCCGTACTTCCGCCAGATACAACGCCAATGATTTCCCTTGGTGTTCCGCCTGTCTGGGTGTTCGTTAAGAAAAGAGGACCACCGGAATCACCAGCTCCCGCGGTGGACCATTCTCCCGGCCTATCGGGATCTGGCTGATATGCACCAGGCAAGGCAAGAATTTCGTCGGTATATTTGGTATCGAACTCTAAGGTATTGGTTCCTGTTCTTAGAATACCCGAGCCCTCGCCATGCTGCCCATCAAATGTTTCGCTATTCCCGTAACCCACAAGAGTCACAGGTACCTTGTCCTGAAGCTTAAAGCGTTGATGCACATCGGTGACCTTTGCAAACTCGCGGAACTCGCCCGGATTGAAAACGTATGCTGCAAGATCAAAGGGCATGTTTGCTTCGCCCCAGTTCTCCATAGTAAAAGTGGGGTACTCAAAAAGTGCAACAGCCGGGTTAATAAACACTCTTCCAGGAATATCAATTGTGGCGTCCTTAATGTTCCAAGTGTTGAATCGACCAGTCTCAGTGTGTTCAAGATCCGGAACTTTAATTGTGCAGTGGGCCGCCGTGAGTATGACTTGAGGGGAAATGACGGTTGCAGTGCATCCGGAGAAGGGCGTCCTTGTTACAAAAGGGAATTCCGTTTCATCCGCCCCAACACCGTTGGTGACCTTTACGCCTGAATGAGCTGACTTGCAGCTATTTAGTAAAACCGCTAAGACAAACAGAATTGTTTGCCAAGTTACCTTAACCATCTAAAAACCCCTAAAAAATCTGGAGATACAAGCAATAGCTTAATTTTTGACAAGACTATTGTCAATCCTGTCGCTCCCCCCAAGTCTAATCAAAGAGCCTGTGGAACAGTATACAGACCGCCGCAATATACCGAGATAAAAATCGTTTAGGGGCAACTCTCAACTTCTTCGAAATCAGCAAATTGAACGCCTATGCCGCTGGTAGGCCATACAGCGCCCCCTATTCCAATTTCGAGGAACTTTGGCGATTCCATGGTTTGAACAATGGCGAAAGCCTTTTTTTCTCCCTCTGGCTCCAGCGCGCCATCTTTTTTCTTCTGACGCAAAAACTCCACAAGTCTATTGGTGACACTATTGTCCTTCGGGTAATACACGAGGTCATGAACCAACCCCATTCCATTGTTTCCTGACTGGGTTCGCTCCATGATCAAACGCTGAATTTTTGTGATGTTCCCTAGCTGAGGATTGATAATAACGGACTTCTCTACCAAGTAAATGCGGCCGCATAGCGGAGTCAACTCTTCGGTGACCGTGGTCGCCGAGGCGACAGCGCTTCCTTCTCGTGCTTTGCAGGAAGGGAGGAGAACGGGGACAAGCCATAGGTAAAATGCGAGTGAACGCCGAGAAAAACTAAGATACATATTACCTCCTAATGAACTTTGCAGAGCCCCAATGCTTTGCAATTTCGATGATTAGTTTACAAGGAAATACCATCCGAGAGCTTGCCCTTAAGCCACGTTTGTCCGGTTATGCCAGGAACTGCCACAAAGAGCGTATCGCCATCTTCGAGGAGATAGGCAATAGGAGGTTGTGGCCGACCGTCTCGGATTACCCAGGTATATGCCGTAGCCCTATTGAACTTGGGAGCTGGTTGATGGGACTGAGCGACGACCTCAAGGCCTCTCTGCTCACCGGGCTTTAAGGCCCAAATTACAAACTCTTCGGTGGCTGCCCTTTTTGTTTGGAGCAGCGCAGTGTCTCCTAGGACTTCGATCGCGATGACACTGTTATCTTCCTCAATCCCAAGATCAAATGGCCCTGGGTCGATTTGACTTTTCAGCGAACTAGCAATTTCCAGAGACGTTTGGCCTTTTTTGAACTTATAGACGAAGTTTAGACCATCTTCAGCGAGAATCTGGATCCATCCGTCCTTTTCTGCTGTTCCTGATACCGTGTATTTCTCAGACACTTCCTCGACGATCACGCCACTCTTACTGGCAAGGACTTGCGTCGGAATAGTCTGAAGATTGGCGGCTGAAGGTTCTCCATTTTTCGTTGCAGAAGCAGATCGTCCTTTACAGGAGAAAATGGGCCAAATGAGCAAAAATATCAAGACGTGTCGCACGTTTTTCCTCAATGTGATTTTCTATCACGATGTGGTACTAGCTTCATTTGAGCATTGGATCTCCGTAAAGACAATGCTAATAGGCGAAAATCTAAATTTGTCTCACGGTGTACAAAAATGGGAAATAGAAGAAACTCTTTTGACTATCATCGAATTAGGACTGACTTTCTTCAAAGCATTCGAGGTGAAAAAACCTATGGAGCCATAAACACCCAATTAGGAATAACAGGTAATCTGTTCTACAAGTGGGAGAAGGGTCTTAAAATCTTTCAATGGCTGGATTTTATCAATGTTTGCACCAAAGCGTCCATTTCGATAGGCGACGTATTGGCAAAGGTTTTTTGCTACTACGGAGAGGTGACTTCAGTCATTGAGTTCATGAACCACCTAACGAATGGAAGAAGTCCAAACGCCATTGGCGACGATCTTGGCTTTAAGCCCTATACCGTACAACGGTGGCAAGACGGAATAACAAAGCCATCCTTTGAGGAAGTAATTCGGGTGATTGACCACTATACTCGAGCCCTGCCAACTTTTATATCCTTGATCGAAAAGGATGGATGCGTCTCCCCATTGTTGGCGGAGGCAGAAAACTCATCTCGAATACGGCATTTTGTTAGCAGGTATCCCGAAATGTTGCGTATGCTTCACGCATTGGAGTTAGAGGTATACGAGAGTTTAGAAGACCACAACGTCGCAGTCCTGACCCAAGTTCTCGATTTGTCAGCCGCGCAAATAGAGACATCGTTGAAACTTCTTAGAGAAAACGGGTTAGTAGAGATGAAGAACAGGAAATACGTGCCGTGCGTAGAAGCAATGACTTGGAACGGCGATCTGGAGTCTTCACGAGCTATGTTCGCTCACTTGATGAAGAAGGCGCTCCAAAAGACACGGAATACCCAAGACGCCCACGATTTGATTTCGTCCAACGATTGCTTTTCACATAGAACATTCGTTGCGTCACGCAAAGCCGCGGATGAAATCAAGAAGGAGTTTCTCAATTTCTACCGGAAAGTTGACTCCATCATAAAAGACGATGCCGGTCCGAACGAGCTGCTTAAGGCTTTCGTGTTTCAGTTTTCGTAGTAGTGAATAGTGACACAAAAATCCGGTTTTGTTTCTGGGAGTACAAAAATGGAAAGAGATTTCGAAAATCCCAAAAAGCAGCTCCTTTTTGCCTTTGACTGCCATTTACCGTAATGAGATGATTCGAATCATTCCATAGCAACAATTGATTCGAGGACCCGTAAATGAAAAACCGTATCGTGGTAGCCATGTTCCTTCTCGTTTGTTCCTGCAAACCGCGCGACGATTCTACCTCTAAAGCCAAACAAACACCAACAGGACCGGCAGACATCGTTAGCGGAAAAATCACCAAAGTTGCTTGTGCGGAGATTTCGCCTCAGATAAAAGATGTTTGCGCGCTCGATCTAACAAAGGACGACGGTGAAGTGTTGCGCCTTGTGAGCGATGATAGTGCCCACTTACCTGAAGAGCAAAGGAAGGCGCTAACCAATAGACCCCTCATTGTCTACAATGACCTTATCGCACCTATTGAAGAAGGCAAAGTAGCGATGAGTCTCGAGGAAAAACTTGGAAAGGGCCCGTTCTTAAACTTCGTCGGGGACCTACCGTGGCTTTGCTACAATGCCCTTGCCACCGCGGAGAAGTGTGGCCTCAGCTATCCACTGGATTACGTCGCGTCAGCCGAAGATTTGGCAAAAACTCGGGAGGTTATCCTCACCGAATTCGACTTTTCCCCTTGGATCTTCGAACCAGCTCAATATAGCCACTTGTTGGAATCTTTCCCCCAGTTAAAGGTCGAGGAAATTGTAGCCTTGCAGTTCTATACTTCCACGTTCTACGGGCAGATCAACCCGCCGTTGAGGAGCAGGAATGTTACCGAGATTGAAAAATGGCGGCCCGTTATTTCAACTATGACCTCCGGCCTCCGGAAGCTGGAAAAGTACTCCGGTGAAGCTGTTCGCGGCGCCACGTTGGTGGAGGCAAAAATCGATCCTTATCTCGATGCCTTCAACGACGCAGAACCCATTCAAGAATTGGGTTTTATGAGCACATCTTACGTCCAAACCGGAACCTTTGCCGATAGGCCTATCCAGTTTCGAATACGTTCATATTCCAGTGCAAAAGTTGACGTTCTGTCGGAATTGCCCGAAGAAAAAGAAGCCCTCTTCGCGCCGGGAACGTGGTTTCACGTGTCCGGCTTTGCCAACGGCGAAGGCGGAGACGATACTTATGTCGTCGATCTGGTCGAGCTAGTTGTGTTGCAGTGACACCAAAGCTTGCTGTCTACAGTTTTGATGATATGATGCTCTAACATCGCGCACTTGGGCATAATTTTCGAAGTTAGCCCGCCTCAATTTCTGCCAGCCCTTGAGCAACTGTGACCTCACCAGATTCTAAAAAACTTTAGCGTCGGACGGAGCGCAAGGGAACTCAATATCGTCGCCATTGGCTTCATATTTGTATCCAGTAGGACAACTTTTAAGATCGTCGATTTCTTTAGATACGTAGAACTTATATAAGTGGATCAATCCTTCTATGTCATCCGGTTGAATTTTATAGCGGTAAGGGTCGTTCATGACTGATTTCTCTGGCTGACGTTGTTGCGGATTTGCGGAACCGTCGATATACAGGTCACCCAGACCAAATGCATGCCCCACCTCATGAAGCAAAATTGTGTCTATGTTCGTAAACTCATATGGCCAAAAGTCCCAGTCTGGCTTTGAAGAGGCGAAGGCATGGACAATCGGCATTGCGTATGGAGCGAAGACGTGAGCGTAAGATCGCCCCACCTCACAATGAAAAACCACTTTTATATCCGCAAAAGGTTGCTGTTGCTCATAGGGAATTTCCTCAAAAGTTGGGAATTTATCTGATACGAGCGCCACCTTTCCTTCCGATGCCGCAGATTTTACAACGTCGATCCAAGTTTGGATTGCCAGTTCTAAGGATTTACCCGACGGAATCTTTTGTTTAGGACGGTCGCATTTCTCTCCCTTTTGTGCATAACGAATTACGTCGTTATGCACCTTGGAAATGAGGAATATTGGCCCGCTCTCTCGCGCATAAGCTATAAATTTAGTTCCAGATTGTTCTTTTCTTGCTTTACAAGCGCTTCCCGCAACAAATACCGCTATCGTAAAAGATAGAAACAGAAGCTTATTCATCGTACCTCCCGAAACAAAATTGCCCGACTTGTGTATCATTACAAACACTAGTCGATCGGATGCTCCTTAGCAATTCGCAGCGCCACATCCGTCGCCATCATATAGGCGGTGTCCGCACCTGTTTGGGGCGGCGCACACAGCCCAGTGTTTTCTTGGCAGACTGGCTTGGCCGTTTCGGGTTCCATTCGGAAGTACAACCAACCATCCGCTCGGAAATGCGGAAACAACGCTCTGTTACGACCCTTGAATCCCGCTGACTTGGTGAAGTCTGTTATCTGGTAAACCTTTTCCGGCTGCATAACGTCAATAAGGAAAATATCCGCCACGGGGTTGGGATTCCACTCGCCGTTGGAGTTTTGGAAGTCTTTCCATTGATGAAAAACAATGAACCGCTCATCATAGGACACCTGAGGTTTTGTTCCCATGCCCAAGAAACAATATTCACTGAGTGTAGGATCCTCGTCCATTTTGAAATCCATGCCCTGCTTCATCATATTGCGCAGAGAGCGCAACATATAGCCCATTTGAGTGTTCCATTTGTTGGGTCCCGGTTTTCCCGTGATTCGCCCAACGATGTATTCCGTGGAAGGCGTGAGGCTAAAGTCGCCTTCGCCCTTCAGACTGAACTTAGTTGGCGGAACGTCCTCACGCGTATACCCATTCGCTGTTTTTTCAAGCTCGTACACCTCCAGATTCCCGCCATAGAACATTATGTTGGGGCCGCCGCCGTAGCCTTTGCCGTCATCGGCATAATGATCTCCCGTGACGACATAGGCGAGATCGTTCATCGCCATGCCCTGGCTTTGGTAGGTCACTATGCGATTTTCTCCTGTGGACTGATGGCACATACCGTTTGCAAACGGATCGATTTCGTATTCCTTCCAAGACGTCCCACCCATAGTTAAATTTGCTGCAGTACCCGTCTGCCGAAGGGCTTGCATGGAACAAAAAATCGCCTTTTCTCCATGAAAACCAAATCCCGAGTTATCGGGAAAGAAACCTGGGTCGTACTTCGCTCCCTTGATTGTGTAGCGAATGTTCTTTTCCATATCGTCAATACGAGCTGGGCCTCCATTACCGATATACCTTCCTGTTGGCGATGACCTTGTCCAATAGTTTGTTGAGCCAATCTCACCTAACTCTACAATGCGTGTTTCTGGAACTTCCAATGCAGGATTAACCACTTCGGGATGGTTCGGCCATTTGGCGCTATCGGCAAAGCATTGCAGGGGATCGCTGCCTGCGGAACAACCGTAGCTCTTCACCCTTGCCGAGATCTTGGCGCCCCACCCCTCTGTCTTCATACGGCGTACGTGAGTTTTGTAGGCATCGGACGTTCTCGACGTGCATTTCCGCCCTGCGGGTATTTCGACAAACTCAGACAGTTGCAGCATCAGGGTCTCGAGCTCGTATCCGCCCTCCTTAACAACCATTTGAGGGTCCGGTCGGACCGTTGCCTGCCAAGCTTCGAACGCAGCCTGATCCATGACAAGATGATCGTTTTCGTCGAAATGACGGAAATAATGGTCAAAGGATTTTAGATAGGCGCGATAAATTCCCCTGACCTTTGCTGGTTCTGGAGGTGGAGTATGACTTGGTTGAGCAAAAGTCAAAGGCCTTGTTTCCTTGGTTCTCATGGCCCAGCCTTTGAGTATATCTGGCTCGCTGTAGTTGGCATGACAGGTTGGGCAACCATTTTTCTCGAGGATAACCTTAACCTTACTGACGAGCGTTGGTTCGTCGTCGTTTTCAGATCGAACACCGCTCTGTTCGCAGTTTTGCAGGCTGTGTGCAAAATCATGAGCAACGACAGTCCTAGAATCTTTCTCACTGTGGCTCCTGTGCGAATAGTACTGAGATCGTACGATCTCTGTTCATGATAGCATAGGCCACTGGCTCAGCCTCGGAAATCTTTTGGAAATAAATCGATTATGACACCGGAGCCCCCGAACACAAAATCGGCCCTGGGGGAATCCATTTTTGTTTCTGGGATTACAAAAATGGAAAAATGTTGGTGCGCATTGCGACGAACGCCTCCACAAGTGATTTTCGGTAGATGATATTAAAATACTCATGTTGCCAAAGGAACTCCGGAGAATCTATGCCAAAGACAAGCAAATATCAGGCATTCGATTCTATTTTCTTTGTCATCATAATATGCGAAAATGTTGTTATCTTGGGATTAAAGAATCCCTAGGAGCAGACATGACGAAGAAAAATCAGGCCCATATATTTGGAATACTTGCCGTCCTAGCTCTAACCTGTGTAGGGTGCAAATCCCGCGAAAATAGGGGATCTGGAGTAAAGTATATTACTGCTGCCGGAGATGAGGAGGATAAGTATCTATTGATTCATTATGTTCACGACAAGTTTTTGGTCTGGGACTATGGTGGACCAAAGGATTGTGCAAATTCAAAGAATATCACGGACGAATTTGTTAACGACCGTATCAGCGAATGGTTAAATGCACTTTCGCAGGCAGGAAAAGATGGCAAAGTAAACCTGGAATCGCCAATTATAGCGACACCTGTCAACTACAATAAATTTGCTGACGAAAGCGCAACAACCATTCCCCGCCACTTATACGTCAAATTTGTTTGCGGAAACGAGCGTTCGAACTACGTCAGATCCAAAAAGTTAGTCACTATGTATCCAAACATGGCAAGTAAGGTGGATGACTCGCTCCCCCCAGGGTTGGGTGAAACGGTGGAGCAATTTCTTCCGAACACCATGCTACATGAACTTGGACATGCATTTGGACTAGCGGATGTCTATATAGAAGGTGATTTCGACAAAGCAAAGGGCCACCAACCTGTTTCGGTAATGAGCGGCGGCCTTGATGGAAATAAAAGCTTGAAAAAAATTAATCTGACGGAAGATGACATTGCTGGCTTAATACATCTTTACAATCATTATGTCTTGCGCACCGAAGAATTGACCACATGCCCCGTCGGGTACGTGAAGGATGAAAACCCCAATGGTTATAGGTATGACGAACAAACTCGGGGCTGTATCAGGAGCGACGCCCCTGTTTTGTGAGGATCTACGAGGACGGCAGGCCATTGGAGTCAGTGAAGCCATTAGAGTCAGTCACTTGACTGGTCCTCAATCCTTTGTTTTTGAAATAAATCGATTATAACTTCTGGACCTTTCCCGACACAAAACCGGTCCCGGAAAATCCAGTTTTGTTGGCAGAAATTAAGGCAGACGCTAACTTTGAAAATCCGAGCTTTGTACTTAGCAGCGACGCCATGTCGAAGACGAATGGATTCCCAGTGATCTATCAGCTTTTGTTTTTCCGCCCCATTCTTTTTCTGATTATGCGCAAGTTCGTGATGTTAGAGAATTACATCAGCCAGGTGCAAAGGTTGACGTGACTTTGGTTGGATGGGGGAACAATAACAACGAGACCGGTGAGGGTTATGGAGTATTTAGGAAGGGAACCAACACACTTCTCGTGTCAGCTGCGGATGACTATATTTACCGCTTCATCACGTTCAGCGGTGCAATGAAACAAGAAGCCGACAATCCGACAGGCATTGATTCGTCGGCTGGCGCAGGGGACTCCGGCGGACCCCTCTTCTTATCAAAGCCGGCAGGATCTAGCGAAGTACCCAATGAAACAATTGGCGTGACTTCCGGTGGGAGTGGAAACACCTCGGTGTATGTGGACTTAGGTAAAATTCGCAGCAAACTTTTCTTTCTATACCTTACCCGAATCGGCGCCGACATAAATATCCCCATTGAAACACCGTTTTTTAACGGAGTGCGAAACTTGCCTTACGGTACTTATGAAGATGTTGTTGAGAAGTCTTGCAAAGTTTACGTTGTTGATGCCGACTTGTTTGACCAATCTCCGGAATTAGAGATAAATTTCGCTGGTTGTGAAAAAAGCCGACAAGACTGGCTTCTGTGTGATGAAAAATTGACGCGCTGTTCGCTGCAAAGCCAGGGAACGAGCGTCATATCGCATTTTGACTATAAAACTTTCGAATGGACCAACGGTTCTAGCAAAAGAAAGTTCAATTTCACATTGAATAAAACCGAGGGAAGATAATGACGACCAAAGCTGGCCTCAAAATTTTTTCATTCGTGTGCCTGTCCACCTTCCTTGCTCATGCAATATCCTGCAAGCGTGAAGAAGCGTCGGAAGCGAAGCAGTTCTTCGAAAACTCTTCGCGTCGAGACCCCCGAGATGATGAGAAACTAAACATCCTTAAGTTGGATTTGTGCACGGCCTTCCTGGTAAAGAACACGAGTGGCAAGTATTTCGGTATGTCAGCGCAGCACTGCCTACTGGGCGTAAAAGCGGCAGAATGGTGTGCCAGCAAACCCTTACTACACTCCGAAAGTGGCCGCGGAACCTTTGCCTGTAAGCAAGTTATCGCATCAGAGCCCACACGGGATATCATGATTTTCGAACTGAACTTAAGTTCCCCTGGAACGAACGAAAACGTGAACGCCGGTCTAACGCTTGCGGGTTTTGTTCCAGCTAAGGACACCCGACTGAAAATGATCGGCTATCCCGCCGACAAGTTCAACAACGGGAAGATACAAGTGACAGAGAATTGCTGGATCGTTAAGAGCCCGCTACCAAGCCCACTTATGGGTGCACTTGATGATCTTTCCGCAAATCACAATTGCACGACTTATGGCGGAAATAGTGGCGGCCCCATGTTGCAAGAGGGAACGGACGTTGTTATAGGCTTGCCGTTTACCTATGCGCCCGATGTTTACACCCCCAATGATGCTTTGAAGACAAAATCGTTGGCATGGCTAGCGCTGGTGTCCGATTTAGTCTCGAAGTTTCGAGATAAGCTTGTAGCCGAAGGTATCGTGATTCTTGACAGTCAGGATCAGAAAGACCTCCCGGGTGACTACCTGCCGTCGGGTGATTATAAGACAGCTCCTGACGCTGCGGACACCATCTACGTTATCCCCTCATATCTTTCGGCTGGCGAGTTGAAGTTCATCAAATTCGTTGAGAGTTTTAAGAAAAACGCGGCTGAAGTTAAACGTTTCGAATGTTCATCAGGGACTTGTACGAGCGGCTCAGAGAATATAACTAACATAGGCAAGAGAAGTTTCACTTACAAGGGAGCCGTATACTACTACAAAGGTCAGAAAGTCTAACTATGTGGGGAGCCTGATCACTGGGGAAAAGCAAATGAAACTTATAAACGTAATCGTGATTTGGAGTTTTTTCGAAGTCTCTCAAATGGCCTGTAAACGGCGAGCCGATCGGAGTTCAGCGACCAAGCAGGCGGAACAGGTGGGGGGTGTAAGTGGAAAGATTACGAACGTTTCGTGCAAGGACTTTGGGGACGCTTATTTGAAGAACAGCTGTATCATCGATCTTACCAACGAACAAGGTGAAGTGCTAAAGCTTGTGAGCGATGATTTTGCGGCCTTAACGAAGGAGGTCCGTTCAGATCTGTTGAATAGACCGCTGGCTGTTTTCAACGACCTTGTTTTGTCGTTTGAAGACGAGAGTGTCCTGGAAACTCTTAGAAGAGGCGAAGGAACCGGAAATTTTTTCAGATTTTTGGGAGATCTTCCGTGGCTATGTTTTAACAAGCTGGCACCGTCTGCAAAGTGTGGTGTAAGTTTTCCCTTGGATTTTGAGGCTCCGGGCGATCTCTTGAAGCAAGCTGAGGAGAGGGTCAAGCCAAGGCCATATATGGAAGAAATTATGAAGCCCTATCCAAAACTTGGAATCATAGAGGCCAGTGCAATTGCTTCCTATACGATTGCTTTGTTCGACTACGTGAACCCGGCCTTGAGGAGCAATGATCCCCAGCTACTCCAGGAGTGGTATCCAACGATTGCGGCGATCACTTCGGGATTACGTAAGGTAACAAGCTATGAAGGATTAGTATATCGGGGGGCAAAACTGTCCGAGGAAAGAGTGGATCCTTATGTTGACGCGTTCAACTCCCGCGAACCGATTCAGGAGCGAGCTTTTTTGAGTACATCCTATGAGGAGGAGGGAAGCTTTAAGAAGGCAGTTCGGTTCTTGATAAGGTCCCATTCCGCAGCGAAGATCAGCGCGTTTTCACGGTATGAAAACGAGAAAGAAGCTTTGTTTGCTCCGGGCACATGGTTTCGAGTAACCGGAATCTATGACGGCAAAGATGAAGAGACGGAGCAAGATTACACGATGATCGAAATGTCGGAATTGGTGATAATCAAGTAACTTCCCGCAAACGTACCTGCACTGAGCGCTCCGCCAATGGCTCACAGCATTCACAAGTCGAAAGCTGTGGCTACAGCTTTGCATTAGCCTATTCAATGGCCATATTTAACTGACACCCTTCCGTCAGGCCAAGACCTTCCTGATGGGCATAAACACCATCCACAATTTTCTGATTTTCAGAAAAAATGGCCGAGGGCGAATTCTTCGCGGACGCAAAGTGCTCAATTACCGATAATTTTTGGAAATACTTTAGGGGTTTCTGTTTCTGTAGGAAAGGGATCAAGCGCGCTCTATACAAGGGGTATAATGTTTCCATTCTCCGAACGGCACTATTCTCAAGACGGCATTTGCTTGCGAAGGCCTTGAACCTTTCGTTAAAGGAAGTTTTTAGCTCTTCGAAATTTTCGTGAGCTGCTTGGAGGTTGGTTACAAATTCCCTGACGTCCGGATCACCGCTTTCCGACATTTTTTTCAGAATCTCTCGATCGATGTTCTCCGCATCGTGCGCCATCTCCAGCTTGGTTGCGGGAATGTGCTTCAATATGCCGCAGCGTCGTCTCGAAAAGATAGCATTGGGAAAATCAAGAATTGATGCTGCAACTATGAGTTCTCTACTCAGAACGCCGTCCACCTTTAGTTGCTGGATCAATTGGCTTTCGAACTCATTTTTTGTAAGGGCAGGTGACAGAGATCGCTCCTGTTCCAGCCCGTGTTTGTCGGCGTAAGCTTGTTCTACACTCGACCCCGGGAATTTAGGCGATTTTCCGAAAGGAAGAAGCATAGACTCCTCGGGAGATGGCGTTAAAGCCGTGGGAGGAAGCCAGAGATTATCGGAGAGGTCCATTCCACTGTCGGGTATGACGTCCAAGAATGTGACCCCGGATTCACAGAAAAGCGGGCGGACAATATCCTGAATCGTCATCTCTTTGAATTCTCCATCTGCATTTCTTGCCTTCTTTGAATATTGGCCGATCACTTCACGAAACGAATTTCGTACGAGCGTCTCCATGATGGCGCCGTTAAGGAGAGTCCGAGCTGAGCCGTCGGCGTTGTTACCGAGCAGCGGCACAACATGGTCATCCATTCGGCGCACCCAATTTGGCCAAGGATCGAGGAGTTCCTTCATAATCAGTTCGCCGTAAGTATGACATTCCTTGCACGGGTTATTCCGTGAGTAGGAATCACCCATGAATTTGTACGTACCTCCCGTCAATTTGTAAAAATTATGAACTCCGGTTGCATGGTCAGTGGCGATAAATTCATTGGGATGAGAGAACAAAACAGTGTTCTTATGATCAAAGCTTGTTCCTTCAACAGGCGAACATTGCCAAACATCGACCTTTCGCGCTTTCGTCACATCTACTTCGCCGACAAGGGCTCTGCCCCTGTTAAAACATCCATTAGCGACAAACATCGTTTCAGGATTCGGGTTGCAGTTGGTTGATGCAGCGATCAAGAGGTTATCGACGTGTTGGCCGAGGGCTGCAATCGTACAAACTCCTACGGACTCCTTCACCTTTGAGGTTCTTTCTTTGCAACTCGACAAAGCAAAAAACGAGATCGCAATCGCACATAGATGCTTCATATGTTTCTCACCCATAACAGACACTAAAGAAATGGTTTGATGATAATTATATCAGAAATGCTAAAAAAAGGTCGGGGCTATAACTACTTACATCAAATCATATCTTGAACCTGGAAGCCCCCTGCAGAACCTATAACCACATAAGTCGCAGCAATCGCTGTGGCAACCGGGAGGAGAAGAGGCGAAGAGACCGTTTTTGTTGGACATATTCCAGAAATAAGCAAATCTGTTAGACCGACCTAATGAACCTGGGCAGAATTCCGAAAAATCCCCCATGAAGATCACGCGCGATTGGTTTCTTTCTAAAAAAAAGGCTCGAAGAACTCCTCCACTTTTGTCAAAGGCATCCATGTTATCACGTCATTTCAGTGTGGGGAATTGAGGGCATTTCCATCAACGCACCGCTTTCGCCAGCGGGTTTCTATATGATTGGCAAGGGACAAACAGATCCAACCTTGACCTATGTGCGGGAGTCAGATTCCGACACATTTCTCCATTTACAGTTCCTTAAATTCGACATTCGCGACTGAAACAGCAAGACCTTGCAAATCAAAGACTGTAACAACCCTTGCTCGAGCTTTAGCGCTCTCGAAATCACCCTCTGGAAATGCCCCAAACATCCCGTTGGCATGCTCCTGATATATCGCAACTGAGTTGTCTTTTCTCTTAGCTCTAAGGGCAAGATGATTAAATAAGGCATACGCGTCTAGCATATCATCGGCTGTGTATTTTTGGCGTTTGTTAGGTGACTGACCACGACGGGTACCTCCTTTGCTCTCAACGCGCATAAAATAAACTTGCCCGATCGAGTTCGCCCCACAGTTTCATGTAACACATTAAGCATCATAGGCCTCAATAGAAGTTGGGGCCTACTTTGACCGCAATTTATTGAAAGGCGAAGTGACTTCTTGTGACTTTCATCCTATGAAAATGCGATTTATAAATTTGAAATTTAGACCATCGCGCTCGTGACCGTTTTGAAAGAGCATGAACTTCCAAGTCATCGGGTCAATCGGGGCGGAGACGGTCAAGTGACTGACTCTTACTTATGCTCAAATTTCTCTGGATGGCCCCTCATTGGTGAGGTTTGGTAGGTTTAAAAGCATTTTATCAACATTTGGCGAAACAAACAATTTCAAGGGAAAACATTTCTATGTATAATTCATATTAGAGACTTTCCCCTTAGTACAAAACAATTTCGTTAGACTTTGGTCTGTAAATTCAAAGGAGAATTCATGAACTTGATAGTTGGCATCTTGTTTTTCCTCGGTTTAACCGCATGTATGCATCAGACTTCGTCAGTAAAAAATGAATCTGAAACCTCCAAGTTAAGTGGCAAGGTAAGTCTGAAAATCGTTCAGGACGGGCTCTCGGAATCCGGTTCGGAAAAGGTTATCCTGACTGACGCTCAGGGCAAAGAAATTTTTATCCGCGACCCTGAAGAGCCTCCATTCGATCTACCCGAGTCTAAGTCCTTTGTCGGCAGTACCGTTATCTGCGTAGGCAATTTTCAATCCGACGAATTTTTGTACAATTTATGTCAAGTGATCGCCCCTCTTCCGGACGGCATGGAAAGCGTCACGGGTAAGATCACCCTCGAAAAGATCGATGACGGGATGTCTGAGTCAGGCTCAGACGTGGTTATCTTGAACGACGGCAACGGTAAAAAAATTCAGATCCGTACTCATGACGAAAGTCCCTTTGAATTGGAAGAGTCTAAGCACCTTGCAGGTAAAAGCGTTACTTGTGTGGGACGTCGTTTGGATAATGAAGTATTTGAATACGAAACCTGCATCTGAAGGCAGAGCCCAAAGCGATCTGTCGGCCGTTTTCCTGGCGCTATGCTACGCAATCAAGTGACCGTCCCCTACGTCGGTTTAAGTCCTTTCCCACTATGAATGACGAGGCGTTAAGCGTGATATACGTTTAACATTGGGAACAGGCCAATGGGAGCGGAGCTTGTGAATGGTGCCGCCGCTGGGGGGACTGCCCCTACTGCGAGTAGGCAAAAATTTAACTTCCTGCAATCACCTCACATTTATATACACGCGATAAAGTTTTAACGCGTTATATAAAAAATTATAATATTTCCTCAAAGAAAATATAATAGATCTTATGATTGAAATCGGCAGGTGCTTAATTTATAAGCATCTAGGACAACCTGGCCTATTTTCACAAAAGGAGAAAGAAATGAAAAAAACTCAAAAAATCGCTTTTATCGTTCCAGCAATCTTTGCAACTTCGGCTTTTGCAGATTGCCAAGATCAAATCGCTAGTCTATCAGCTACCCTTGCCGCAAAGGAAAGTGCCGTTGCAGAGCTTTGCGATGCTTCTGAGGATTATGAAGCACACAAAGCGACTTGCGACAGTCTTTATGATTCCTTGGATGCACTTAGCGCCCGAATTAGTGCACTTGTTTCCCAGTGCCGACAATAACAATCGGGCGATTCGCTAAAGGCGCTAGTGAAGGTGGGACTGCCAGGTCCCACTCGACCCGTAGATCCCCGCATATATGTGGGCCAACCTAACAAGGAGGATAAATGTTTCACTTTACTAAAATAGTAATGGTTCTATTTTTTATTGCTGGTTCCTTTGGTACCTCGACGCCATCAGAAGCAGAGGAATTTCGCGCATGTACTTGCAGCGGGGGGAGCTTGAAGTTATACAACCACGGTGAATATGTCCAAACGTTGGGACAATACACCGAGTGCTTGCGGATAGCTAAAGATCATCCGTCATGCGCCGTCACTATTGAAACAGATAATCCGATTCTCCGGTCTTGTACATGTAGTAGCGGTAATTTAAAGCTTTATGCGAACGGGGAGTACGTGATGACCTTAGGTTCCTACACAAGTTGTTTGGAAATCATGCGCGATCATCCGTCTTGTCGCTAATATGTAATCGGTTCGCAAAACTGCTTTGTTGATACGCGTGCACTTTACGCCTAATTACCCTCGCACGTCGGGTGGCACGTCGGGTGTCAGTCACTTGACTGACACCTCAACCGAATATCGCTCGCTGCCTACCTAAATTTATATATTAAACGGCACGTCGGGTGTCAGTCACTTGACTGACACCTCAACCGAATATCGCTCGCTGCCTACCTAAATTTATATATTAAACGATTTTCATGACGCGAAACATCAAACAAGACGCCACCACGCTATATATCAGACAATAGGCCAGGGCCCTTTATGTCCGAGGCGGTTTACGTCTTTTCCCATTAAGGATGATGAGGCGTTAAGCGTGATATACGCTTAACATTGAGAACAATCCAGTGAGAGCGGAGCTTGTGAATGGTGCCGCCCCTGGGGGGACAATCAAGTGACTGACCCCTACTGCCCTACTGACAAGTGACTGACCCCTACTGAACACAGGTGACTGACCCCTACCAGAGCTACCAGCCAATGAAGGGGCAAGAGAGATCAATCTTCGAAATGTCCCGCTCAAGCTTACCCATATATTCAAGTCGGGTGATGAGTTCTCCTGTCCTCCTGGACAGGCGGGCCTTGCGAATTCTGTCCGTGCCGAGGAATTTGTTCAGCACGCCGCAAGCACGACCAATATGCGAAAGTTTGAAATTCCCCAATTCTTCAAAACTACGAATGACGTCGGGTCTATCGCTCAGTAACGGAGGTGGTTTGGAGCTGTAATAATTTCCAGGTGTGATGAGTGCATAGGTCTTTGTGCCCTTAGGCAACATAAGGCTAACCCATTCGCGAATGGAGATCGGCTCCTTTGCCATCGATGGATCGACAATCGTGATCTCTTCGCTTATTTGGTTGAGGGTTTCCTTTGTGAACTCTCGATATTTGTATTCAGGTTTTCGCACGCCTTCGGAAGGATTGGGGACGATGATCAACGCCGGCGCAACATGCCATTGCCATTTGTTATTCTCAAACTGCAAGTCGTTGCCTTGCATGGTCGCAACATATTGGGAACTGGACGGAATCTGCTCAATGGCGAGTTCCATCGACATAAAGTATGCGCGAGCAAAACAACCATCCTTGGCATTGTCAAACGGTATGTAGGCCGTCGTTGTCTTGATGATTTCAAATGCTTTTTCAGCGGCCTCCTGTGTGACAAACGCTTTGGGAGCACTTGAGTGTGAAGTGCTCTTACAGCTCACAAGCAAGATACCCAAAAGCATACGAGCCAAGCGTCCGCTGATCATCATACTTCCCCCAACACTCTAATGAATAGGTACACCTATCATATTATCGAAACGGATTGCTTTCAATCTCTTCCGGGTATTTAGAAGTGCGATGTGGGGATGCCTTTATGGAATTATATTCTGTTCCAAACATAAAAGCGAGGCCTCTGCCTGGCACCCAGACGAAGCAGCATTGAGCCAAGAGACATCCCTCGCGGTTGTTTCTCCCACATTCCCAATACCGGTTGTGACGGCCCAATCGGTGCATACTGCCGATTTAACTCCACTGGTTTGGGAGCCCGTCCAAAAGTATTGGTTGGCCAGCAAATTGCCGGACTCATCATATGCAACGGCCGCATCTATATTGCCATCCCATAAGTCGACTGCATCGACTGCGATGACGGCTCCACCCATATTACGGACTGGTCCCTGGATGATCAATCGGTCTTTGGCGTTTATAGTCGCGCCCGAAGCTAAAGCCTTCCAAGTCGAACCCAAGGAGGCTGAGTTGGCGACGTTTTGACAATATGAATCCATGTTGCTCAGCCCTCCCCAATTACCGTCGCTAACAGTGCTCGTTACAAACGCACGGTGATAATTCTGGGTTCCTCCTTTTGCTCTGGCTCCGCGCAATACGGCAGTTTCATTTAGCAAGCGGTTATCTGAATCATAAACACAAGCTCGATATGAGTAAAAGGCGCCAGCGGTACCGGTGTCCGTCGCTGCGTATGACGTCGACGCACTTGATGTGGTAACGCTATAGACTATAGAACCGTCGGCACAATCTGAAGGCGGTACCAGCCCCGCAACCCTTCTGACATCTACTTTATTGTAATAATAAACTGTTGGAGGCGTTCTAACGGTAAGAGAAATCTTCCCGTTGGTGGTTCCTTCTATCGACGTAAGCTTGGGAGGATAGGCATTGAACATCTCGATGCAATATAAGCCGAAGCTGCTGTCGCACATCGGAATACCCCCGCTGGTCGCATACATCCAATTATACGATGTGCTAAAGGACTCGCCAGCAGCTCCGCGATTGGCTGAGGACGAATTGGTGAAGTCAAGGCATGTCCAGGTATTCAAAAAGGGACTGGCTTCACTTCCGTCAAGATCTGTTCCGGTCCAAGCTTTCTTACTCACAGGATCCCCGATTTCGTCATATCCAATCGCAACATCAATCGATCCCCACATACCCGAGGCAGTCGTCGACACTGTCTGTCCCGCCATATTTCGTACGGCGCCGCTAAGGGGAATGGATTTTGCGTCCTGAGCGGAGGTGGAAATGATTGCGCCCCAGTAGCCGGGCAGAGAAACGGCGGCGGCTCGCGCCTGGCATTTGTTATTGGCTCCGGCCAACCCCCCTAAGTTCCCAGAGTAATTAGTTGAAGTAATAAATACTCTATGATCGATTGTTTTGGTCCATATCACCGTACTTGCCGTGGTTTGGTAGTTCCCGACGGCGTCGCGCCCGATCACGCATAGCTTGACTTTTCCCGGCGCCAAAACCGCTATATTGTCCGTAATTTTGGTTGATACGGATTTTTCAGCGCTGTAATCGGAAGGAGATGCACAATCGATCGTATAACTGTCGATCTTGTATTTGTAGTGGGTAACGTCAGTACCGCCAATGGTTATATTTAATGATGTTACCGAACTACTACCTGAAGGCTGTCCGTTAATTGTCGCCGTTGGCCCAGTGGTATCCTTGGTAAGGTTCAGACTCGCTGTAGGGGCTGCCTCACCCTTTGCATTGGAGTGATTCGCCGTGACCGCTACGGATCCATCTGGACTGCTGCTATAATTAACATTGACGCTCCAAGTTCCGCTGCTACATACAGCGCTTGACGCAACGGCTCCTCCTATCGTCACATTTCTGCCTGTTTCAGAACAGGTTCCGCTAAGCGTATAGGCAGTCATATTTGCCGGACTGATCGTAGCCCCTGGGTTAATGGTTACCCACGGTGACGTCTCCTTGGTTAGGCTCTTATTGGCCTGAGAGCTGTTGCCGGCGACGTCGGTATGTGTGGCCGTAATGCTGATAGAACCGTCCGCCTGACTTGCGTAATCGACATTAACCGCCCAGCTTCCCGAGTTGCATGTAGCCGAAGTCGCTACCGCACCACCGATGGTGACGGTGCGGCCGTTCTCGGAGCATGAACCCGAAAGCGGATAGCTTGCCTCATTGGCCGGGACAATATCCGCGGTACTCGCAATTGAAACCGTAGGCGGAGCAGCGTCTTTCGCCAAAGTACGTGAAGCTTGTACTGCGTAGTTGCCGGCTGAGTCGCTCAGATCGGCTGTCACGCTCACAGACCCGTCCGCAATACTCGAATAGTTTACATTGACCGACCATGTACCCAACACACACGGCGCCGAAGTTGAAACTGCGCCGCCAACGGTGACTGTACGACCATCTTCCGAACAATTACCTCCTAGTGGATAAGACGCCGCATTGGCGGAATAGATTGTCGCGCTACTTGTTATCGACAACGTTGGAATTGCTGTATCCTTATTCAGACTTGTCATAGCCTGAATTGCGTTGTTGCCCGACACATCGCTGTGATCGGCTGTGACGCTCACCGAACCGTCTGCAACGCCGCTATAATTTATCGCCAAGTTCCAAAACCCCGCGATGCAGTTCGTAGTGGCTGAAACAGCGCCGCCGATCGTGACAGTTTGTCCACTCTCCGAGCAGGTTCCAGCAAGCGAGTACGCGAATTTGTTGGTGCCGTTAATAGCCTCGGTGCTGGCAATGGAAACGGTAGGAAGACCCGTATCCTTATTAAGGCTAACAGAAGACTGTGGTGCGTCATTTCCCGAGGCGTCGCTATGGTTTGCGATGACGGAGACGGGGCCATCCGAAACTGCCGAGAAGTTAACGTTAACATTCCATGATCCCGAGTTGCAGGTCGCAGTCGTTGATACGTCTCCTCCAATAGCGACGCTGCGACCGTTTTCCGAGCAGGTACCCTGCAATGGATATGCACCTTTGTTCGCGTTGTTTATGACCTGCGTGCTAGTGATAGCAACTGTGGGAATTCCCGTATCTTTAGTTAGATTAGTTGATGCTTGTGTTGCAGAGTTGCCAGCAGCGTCGCTATGGTCCGCCAGTACCGCAACCTGTCCGTCCGGAACTCCAGAAAAATCAATATTAAGGCTCCACAGCCCAGCGGCGCAAATCGACGAAGACGTAACAGCGCCGCCAATTGTTACAGTAAGTCCACTCTCTGAACATGTTCCTGCAAGAGCATATGCTGTCTTGTTTGCGTCCGAGATATCCACGGCACTGGTAATGGTGACTGTCGGCACACCGACATCCTTTGTCAAATTTGTGGCAGCTTGGGTCGCCACGTTGCCGACGGCGTCCATCAAATCCACAGTGATGCTAATTGCTCCGTCGGCTTCTCCGCCATAGTTTACGTTGACCGACCAGCTGCCGAGCACGCACGGAGCGCTTGTGTTGACGGCGCCCCCTATTGTGACGGTACGACCATTCTCGGAACAAGCGCCTGTCAACGGATATGCGGCCTTGTTAGTATTGTTGATCGGCAAGCTGCTTGTAATTGACACCGACGGTGCCACCGTATCCTTTTCCAAGCTCGTGCTTGCCTGTGTCGCCGCATTGCCTGCCGCGTCAGAATGATCGGCTGTAACAGCCACGGCTCCGTCGGATTGGCCGCTGTAGTCCATCGTCAAAGCCCAAGAACCGGCGTTGCATGCTGCTGTACCCGATACCGCTCCTCCAATAGAGACAGTTCTTCCGGCTTCCGAACAAGTACCTGTCAATGAATAAGAAGATTTGTTGGCTAAATTTATTTCTCCGTCGGCAATGGTGACGACTGGAAGGCCGACATCCTTTGTTAGGCTCGCCGTTGCTTGGGCTGCAGCGTTGCCCGCTGCGTCTCCGTGATCTGCGGTCACCGCAACAGAACCGTCGCTCTGCGCGGTATAATTGACGGAGACGCTCCAAGCTCCAGCCGCGCACGTTGTCGACGTAGTCACAGCCCCGCCAATCGAAACGGTACGACCGGCCTCCGAGCAAGTACCCGAAAGGAGATAAGATGCTTTATTTGCATCGTTAATGACTGCGTTGCTTTGAATGGAAACAATCGGTAAGACAGTGTCTTTCGTTAAGCTAAGGTTGCCTTGCACAGCATTGTTGCCTGCAGCGTCATTGTGATCGGCGGTAACTATTACAGAACCGTCAGCCTGAGTGCCGTAATCTACGTTCACTGTCCACGATCCCGCGTTGCAGGTCGCAGAAGCAGAAACCGCTCCTCCTAGCGTCACCGCGCGACCGTTTTCAGAACATGTTCCGCTTAAAGGATATGAGTTTTTATTGGCGCTCGTTATATTGAGGTTTGTTATCGTTACGAGGGGAACTGCAGTATCTTTCGTCAAAGTTGTCGAAGCCTGCGCAGCCTCATTGCCGGCGGCATCGTCGCCATCGGCGGTCACCGACACAGAACCGTCTGCAACTCCAGAGTAATTCACAACTGCGGACCATGAGCCGGAAATGCACGCTGTGCTGGCTATCACTCCACCGCCAATTGCGATGGTTCTTCCATTTTCCGAGCACGTGCCCGCTAGCGTGTAAGATGTCTTATTTCCGTCAACGATATTGCCATTGCTGGTTATTGTCACCGTTGGCAGCAGCGTGTCTTTTGTCAGGCTTGCCGTAGCTTGGGAAGCCGAAATGCCCATTCCGTCATCGTGATCTGCCGTAATGCTTACCGACCCGTCAGACTGAGCGCTGAAGTCGGCCGCTACAGTCCACGAACCGCCCGTGCAGGTCGCGGACGCGGACACGGCGCCACCAACAGTAACAGCGTGACCGTCCTCCGAGCAGCTACCGCTAAGAGGAACTGCGGATTTGTTTTGGTTGTTGATAAAAACAGAATCAATCGTAACAACTACAATATTGGTATTTTTCACGAGATTTCGCGTCGCCTGGGGTGCGTTGTTACCTGCTACGTCGCTATGGTCCGCCGTCACCGACACTATGCCGTCCGGCACTCCTGAAAGATCGACGTTAACGCTCCAGGTCCCTCCGATGCATGTCGTCGATTGCGAGACCGGACCGCCTATGGTCACTGTTTGACCGTCTTCGGAACACGTACCGGTTAATGGTACAGAGGTGTGGTTCGCGGCCGTTATCATCAGGTTTGCGATAGTTACAGTTGGTAAAATGGTATCCTTGACTAAGGTCGCTGTTGCTTGAACAGCAACGTTTCCGACCGCATCACTATGATTAGCGGTAACAGAAACGGTACCTTCTGCTGCTGTGCTATAGTCAATGTTGAGGCTCCACGTCCCTGAATTACAGTTAACTGTGGTTGCAACAGCTCCACCGATAACCACGCTGGTACCGCCTTCTGAGCAGGTTCCAGTCAAAGTATAGGCAGATTTATTTGCATTGTTGATAACGGCAGTACTGGTTACGCTGACAGTCGGTACGCCCGTATCCTTGGTAAGATTTTGAGATGCTTGCACGGCTGCGTTACCGTTGGCGTCTGTGTGATCAGCTGTTACGGCTACTGGCCCGTCAGAGGCTGCGCTATAGTCAACCGTCACCGACCAAGTTCCTAAAACGCACGGTGCAAACGAACTAACGGTCCCACCGATGGTGACGTTTCGACCGCTTTCCGAACAGGTTCCACTCAAAATGTATGCAGCCTTATTAGAATCAGTTATTGGCGAATTGTTTATCGTCACAGTTGGCAAAACCGTATCTTTTGTCAAATTTGCCACGGCCTGCACGGCGAAGTTGCCTACCGCATCCGCATGATCCGCGGTTACAGTCACTGATCCGTCAGCCCGCCCCGAGTAGTCCACGTTGACCGCCCAACTTCCCGAATTACAAATCGCTGAAGAGGATACTGCGCCGCCAATCGTCACAGTGCGTCCGTCCTCTGAACAACTGCCACTCAGAGGTACGGCACTCTCATTGGAGTTGGTGATTATTATATTGTCAATTGAGACAGTCGCCGCATCTGTGTCTTTGACCAGATTCACGGCGGCTTGCGTCGCTCCATTGCCAGCGGCATCGGCCTGGTTAGCCGTGACTGACACCGTCCCGTCCGGCTGACCGCTGTAATCAACGTTCACAGACCAGGTCCCGCCAAAACAAACAGCGGTCGTGGCTACAGCCCCCTCTATAGTGATAGAACGGCCGTTTTCAGAACACGTACCAGTTAATGAATAAGATGATTTATTCGAGTTAGCAATGTTGGTGTTGTTTATGGTAACTGACGGCAGACCAGTATCTTTCACTAAATCTACAACTGCCTGGGCGGCCGGAGCTCCCCATTCGTCGGCGTGATCTACCGTCACTCGAATATTTCCATCCGACGTCCCGCTATAGTCAACAGTCGCGTTCCAAACCCCGGCAAGACATGGAGCCGATCCCGTCCTGTCACCGCCAATATTGACAAGGCGTCCGTTCTCCGAACAAGTACCATCCAAAGAAACAGCGGATTTATTCGCGTTGTTGATTACCGTCGAAGTGACGGTCACCGTCGGAACATGCCACGTGAAGGTCACACTATCGCTCGCTGTATTTCCCAAAACATCCTTTGCTGTGAGTGTAATTTCATAAACTCCGTTGGCCGGCGCCGAAATGGTGGGATTGACGATTGTAGTGGAACTAAAGATCACACCAGCACTCGAGCTCCATTCGAAGGCGGCGGCATCCGCTCCGACAGTTGCATTGAGTTGAACAGGCGCACCCCGCGTGAAATTTGCACCCAAATCAACCACCGGTGGCGTTGTATCCCAATTAACGCTCATCAGCGCAGAACTCTCATTGCCAGCAGCGTCAACAAAGCTCCCTTTGATAAGGAAGATACCGTCGGCGGAGAATTTTCCCCTGTTCTTTCCTCCTTCGTTTTTGACCGAAAGACTTGGGGCACCTGTAACCTGTGTGTATGTTACGTTAACCTTTGTAAGATCGCTTATAGTCGGATCGAGCCAAAACGGTGCATTGACGCTGATTGCCTCCGGAAGGGTAACTTTAGGCGGTGTCGTGTCGATGGTGATTTTCAGACCGTTGTTTTTTGCCTGTTTCCTTTCGTTCCCGTTCGTCGCCGACATGCAGATGTAATAATGACCATCCTTAAGGAACGCGATTTTCTTGCTACCCGACGTTAGATTATCAAAGCTAAAAATTTTGTCTCGACAGCTGACATCTGTTGCGACGTCCAAATGGTAATCGTCGAAGGCTTCCTTGATCTCCCATATAACTTTAAGGTCGGTATGGTTAGTGATGGACTCATCATTTAAAATCAGGAATTCGTCTGTGTCACTTGATCCAACTTGTTCAAGACATGCCTCGGCATCAGGTCTCTTTAAACACTCCGCCGCCCTTGATCCGTCGCTGTCAATACGCAAGTTGGCGTTGCAGCCTGCTGCCAGCATAAGGGCGCAAGTCCAAAGAGAAAAGAATTCGAAAAAGGTTCTCATTTTAGCTGTTTCGGCATCGCTCCATTGCTCTTGAGGAAAATTTACCTTCCAGGAAGAGCCCGTATTTTATCTAATGTTTTCCATACGTTAATTTGAAGACCTAGGGGTTTACACCTTCGAATTTAAGGTCGTCTTACGACCTATTTTCCCTTGTTTTTGCAGGTTTTAACTCATCATAAACCGACATCGAGCATGATCCAAAGGGTTGTCACAAGGGATCAACTCCATATATCCTTAAAGAAACAACAGAGTTTGACTATTGACGCGACACCTTCTTATTCTGATTACACTTTTTCTTTCAGGCATCTGCGAGGCGAATGATAATTTTGTGCCCGTTCTCCCCTCCTCTGTTGCCATTGAGTTTGATCCTGAAATAGACGAAGTTGACATGGAAGGCCTTCAGAAGGTCTGCAAATTATTTGGCGATCTCATTTCTTATAAGGCAGATTGGTGGCTTGGCGGGGTTTTTGCCGACTATTCATGCAAGTCAGGTAAGGATTTAATCGCCGGCGAAGAACCGGAGACTCCTCCACTGTGGGCACTAAAATTCGAAACCCAAGACTCTATGCTTTCCATTCGATTCGTTTTTAAGGCGAGCAATTCTCTGCAGAATCGCGCTGAGGCGGAATACAAAATGGACCTCACGCCGGAAACTTTCAAAGCTCTTTCCACCAAAAAAGTCGCAACAGCCATCGCGCATATGCTTCTCGATTCCTTGCCGGGATCGTTTGTCATTCCGGGACAACTTCTCACGCGAAAAAAAATGGCGGTCACTTCAACCGACGATGGATTTCCATTGCCTGATAAACTGGTCGTCTTCACTCTCAAATATAACAAGAAGACCGGTCATTGGCTGCCACAAAGCCTGGGGCATTGGACGCTTGTTAAGGATAACCTCTATACTCCTCCCAAAGAGCTGCCGCAAATCGATACAGACGCGCGATATTGGGCGCAAAGCATGGAAGGCCGCGGAGATGCCTATGACGACCTTGATAGGCCACTTGACAGGGCGCTCATCAAATTTGGGCTATCCAAATCACTGATCAACAAATTATTGTTCCAAACTGTTGCGTCAGGTTATGCGGGTGTACGTTACGGCCATCCTCTTGTACAGGACGACCCTCTCATTTCAAAAGCGGCCATGGTTGGCGTTTTTACAGAGGTCCGAGGCGGTCCACTTGGAGGTCTGAGATGGTATTGGGATGTTGCGCCAGAAGTAGAAACTGAGATAGACGGCAAAAAGGTTAGCTACACGTGGAGCCGGCCTTCTCTAGGGTGGTCCTTTGGAATGACTTTTGAAAACAAGTGGATAAAACGAATCGATGCTGTACCCAAACTCGGACTTATGGACCTTGACGCTACGCTACCTGTGCCGGATCCACTTGAAGAAGAGGAGTATTTGACGCAGAAGGTCCGATTAAAAAACGAAATGAACATGGGTCTTGAACTCGGCGTCGAAAGTTACTCACCCTGGTTCTTGATCCGCTTTTGGGGCTCGAGCGACTTGTCGGGTTTCGTCAACATCAGTAAATCCGGGTCGATCAGCACGCTCCGCGCCGGAATCGATACCTACTGGGATCTATTTAAATTTTGGATCTTCGAATCTTCCCTATTGGTTTTTGTTTCGGGTGAAAGGCTTGGGATCACATTTAAGGGTGATCAGGTAATCAAGGCAATTTACTACCAGCAAGGGTTTGCTGGAATGGGCCTCACTCTTACCTGGTAGGTAAAGAAAAGATATTCAACGGGATCTCTTTATTCTCAATTACTGCTAGCGAACACATCGTTCAAACAAACTAAGAAGTTTGCTCCAATGCCGATCGGCGGCAACTTTGTCATATGCCGGCAAATCTGCCATCGTGAAGCCATGAGCAGCGCCTTTGTAAAGTTCGACCTCGTACTTGAAAGACGCTCGCTTGAGAGCCTCATCCAAACGCTCCATTTGCTCTGGCGGCATGGTGGCATCATTGTCGGCGTGGGCTATATAGACCTCAGCTTGGATTTGAGGCAAAAGCAAATGAATACTGTCAGCCGCATGTGTCGCCAGGTTGCCTCCGTGAAAGCTCGCGGCCGCTCTAATCCTCTCCGGAAAACGCGCTGCTGCTCTCAACGCTAATCCGCCGCCCATGCAATAGCCCGTGGCACCTATAACTCCCGTACAGTTACCTTGTTCTGACAAGAAGGCTAAAAACCTTGCAACATCCGTCAGCCCTTCTTCATAATTGTAGGACGTAACTAAAGGAATAATTTTGCCTCGCGCTCCGGGCATATCTTCTGGCCGAAGGGGGAAGGACACGTCGATTATCGGGGCTCTTTTCTTTCGGTAGAGCAGATTGGGCAGCAAAACTATGTAGCCACGGGACGCAAGCTTAGCAAGCATTTCAAACAAACCTGCTCGGGGACCATAAGCATCCATCAAGAACAAAATGCCCGGATATTTTCCGGGCTTTTCAGGTTGGGCCAACGTTGAATCGCAAGCTCCGTCCTCCGTTTGAATGTCGAAGTGCGTAAGTACACAAGAATCTACCATTGAATATCTCCAGATTGTGATGACTGGCACAATTTGATACCGGTATTAACCCTAACACCCATGTCAAAAAAGCGCCAGATTGGGTCATATACCAAGGTATTTTTGACCCAACGTCATTGGACTCTTCGCAAAAAGAACGGAGTATACCCTCCCGAAGCGCACAAGTTAGTTTCCTCAGCAGATTTACAATAACCGTCACCGTCCGCAAATCCCCAAAGAAGCTCCCCGTTTTTCAATGATATTTTTAATGAATCCGCCGTTATGAAATCGCCGTCGGTTTCCTTGGAAATAGAGTGTTTCCAGAAGCTCCACGGGCTTTCCTCCTTAACCTTATGGCCCAATGTGTACACGGACGATTTGCCCGATGTCACATTGATGAGTTCCATAAAATAGACTGGCTCATAATCAGAGGCATTAATATTCCTGCTCAAATGAAACTTGTAGAGCATCCTCTGACCACCTTCTTGAATCTCGATGTCGCCCGTCGATAATTGCCATGGCTTATTTGCATCAAAAGGTGATGCGACGATATCGATTATGTAGACCGTAGGGACCTCTCCATGCCATTTCCCCGTTAAACCTTTAAAAAATGTTTCCACGCCGTCCGCTGCGAAGCCAAAACTTGAAAGAGATAACGTCGCAAGTGCAATCAAGTGTTTTACCATTTGTTCATCCTTTATATGTTGTTCATCTGGCGATCGGACCACAGATCACCGAGCTAATCGCACCACCGTCCTTGAACGTCTTTCGATACTCGAAAGTCATGGTACGTGTATAGTCTGCCAGATCTGTCCTTTTGGTGATACTGAGATTGTCAAAAAAGCACCCTGTGTATGTATAATCAATAACTGCGACTTCCTCCTTCTGGGATCGCGTGGTCACCTTCTCTAGTCTTGGCACTTCAAAATCTACTTTATGATGAGCAACATAGATATAGGACTCAACATCTTCCTCCCTGTCTGCTACCAGGTGGAATCCCAATTCTCGGGTTTCTTGATCAATGGAATCAATCACTATTCTTGTTGGGGCAACAAAATCCCCAACCGTTGTACCCGTCCACTCGCACTCCATCTCCATATTCTCCAGGACTAGAATCGACCATCGAAGCTCATCTTCAAGGGCGACTCGATCGTCTTGGGCATTTGCAAGTGGACAAAAACAAAATATTAGGAATCCCAGGATACTCTTTTTCATATAGCCTCCAAACGGTTAAAATAGGTCCGGCCGACCATAGCATCTTGAGCTCGAAAAAAGATCCAGCTACCGTCTATATTTTGTTTGGATTTGATCAATTGTTTCGGACATCGAACAAAATCTATTGTTTTCGTCGTCAATCAAGTTTGCAGGTGTTTTCTATGAAATTAAGCCATAGTTCTTTGTCGCTGATTCTTTTGCCATTTCCCACACCGTCGGAATTTCCCAAGGCCTGATCCAAGATAAAATTTTGCACCGCGACTACAGGCCATCCATTCTTACGGCAACCCTCGGCTGCATATTGAAATTCTTGCTCGGGACTTCCCGCTACGCCCACACAAATTTTCTTACCGCCGAATTTTGCTGAAAACCGCATGTCTCGAAGACGAGCAATAAGCGGCAATTGGTTTTGACGTAGCAACTCGCGATCTTCCTCCCTTTCGATAATCGAAAGGGAGCAGTTATCCATTCGAGAAACGATTAGACCTATATCCTCCCTTACCATATCGAAGTAAGCGATCAGTCCGCCGATCCCATTGCCGACTTCGTTTTCAGCTAAGCATTTGCCGGAATAAAACCATAGCGCGGGCGAGACGACCAAAAGAAAAGCTAATTTTTTCATGAGTTCGTTTCCTCTACGAAATTTAAATCTGCCGCTCGAAAAAATTGCATAGAAAGGCAGTAAAGTTGATGTTTCTCCTTTGAGTCCTGCACCTTGGTACAAAATTTTCTTCTAAACGCTTTGAGAGCGGTTTTTGCTTCTGCAATCTTGTCGCCATCGATAGCAAGAAAGCTGCAGGAGAATTCTCTCGTCTCAAGGCTTTGTGTCACAAGGGCTGTCTTTGCTTTGTCGAGTATCTGACAATGAAAATCCTGGATATCTCGCGAAGGCACTCTCGAAGAAGTGGCCGTCTTCACATGTGTAGGCTTTAGAACTCCAAACTCATCTTCTGCCAGAAGTTTCAAATCCTTCAATCGGACCAAAGCCAACTTGGCGGTCGTCTTGGTAATTCCCAAAGCTCGTGCCACGAAATGCGGTTCTAGTTTTACCGATGTAATGTGAGCGAGTTCCAATATAGCCACATAAAACCATTCCGATATATGCGAGAACTCCGTCCGTGACAGAGGAAAATACTTTTTCTCTATATAGTTCTTACGAAACTCTTCTTGCATACGCCTTCTTTGAGTTTGCGACCGCACACCTTCTTGCTCGACCAGGTCGATAAAGTAATCCGCTTCCGCTGGAGAAAACATCATTTTGGTAGCAATTTTCTGGGCCGTTACTTTAGAGATCTTATGCCTTCCATTGAGAGCTTCGGACAGAGTCGCCGGCGACAATCCAAGATCTCTGGAAAAAGCTCGCAGTGAATACGCCCCATTCATTTTGCACCGCCGTGCAAGCTCATCTTGAAGAATCTCCCTAAAATTACGGTAGGTCGAAAGTGTCACTTAATTAAATGCTCCTCGGATTTATGCGCCGCCCTACTATCGAACACACCGTTCGACAATTTTGACTTCGTATACCAGCTGAGCTAGGATGAGCACAAGGCGTAATTGCAGGTATCTATTATTTCTCAAGGCAACAAACGAACTATGCCACTGTGGCCGTGCAAAACCGTTTGGCGGAAGCGCCTTTCCGTCAACATCGAACACTCCTCCAAAAACCTAAAGATTAGGCACTGTGCTATAATGAGAGTAGGAATCTAATTCCGAAATGCAGAGGAAAATTATGTTTATTATGAATCTCTTCGGGAAGCTGACAGCAGCCGCAATCGCAACCCTCATTTTGCCCCTCGGTTGCAAACAACGGGCACAAAATGGATCTTCGATTAAGGAGGAATCCCAAACCACTGAAGGTCATATAGGCGTTGCAGACGAACTCGGCAACTTCGCTATCATAGGCTCCGTCAGTCCGTGGAATGTGTTACTGAAGAAAGATTTCGGCAAGCCGATCCATAACATCAGGTACTTCGACGAAAAGTATTTCGTCGTTCATTCCGAAAAAATCAATATTGTGGATGCACATCAATCCGAAATAGAAGCATCAATTGAGCTAACCGGAGCAAAGGCTCAGGATGTTCTCGTTCAGGAGAAAGCAGCCTACATTAGCCGAAGCGACAACGCGCAACTGTCGGTAGTCAACCTTGCCAATGAGACGACCACGACAATCGACCTATCGGATCTAGCGGACGAGGATGGCAATCCAGACATGGGCACCATGGCTCGCTGTGGAAAATATCTTTACGTTCAGATTTTCCGTTTGAAAGACGGTGAATATCCGACAGGGGATGCCGCTTTGGCTGTCGTTGATCTCGAAACGAATAAGGTTATTGATGCGGACCCAGATTCCAACGGCATTCAACCCATTACCGTCGAAGGCTCTCCGCTTCGTTACAATTTGCGGCCAGATTGCCCCAACAACCTACTCTACGCTAGCCAGCCCCAGCCGATTATGATGGGTGGAGGCGGCATCATAAAAATCAACCTAGCCACCATGAAATCCGAAGGACCGTATCTCTCTGTTCCCGATCTCGGCGGCGAAGCAGGGGGCTTTGTATTCACCGGAGACAATACCGGCTGGGGAATAATGCACACGGAGTTTGGACCGGGCCCGTCTTCGCATATCTTTAAATTTAGGGTTGGCCAGCCACGGACGAATAGATTTGATACCTTTAATAAGGTGGATAGCATTGGATTCGATAACAAGAGCGGGAACGTGTTTTTCCCCAATCCCGGCACTGAAAACCTCAACAATCCTGGTGTATACGTGTTCAGCGATGAAACTCTCGAGCTGCTTACGCCCGATGGAATCAACGTTGGTTTCAAACCACGATTTGTAACCGCGAAAGACTAGATCTACTCCTCAATTCTTCACGGATTTCACTCGGTTTTGTGTCGCGTCTAATTCCGATCCATCTTTAGGCAATCCGCTGAGGGGAGCTCCGAGCTGCTCGAAGCTTGCTGCGATCCAGCCTTTATAGCGTGTGGCGTCCATCATCGTGTCACCTTCGCCGCATTTGCCATTGCCATTGATACTTGCGATAGATACGACACCGACAGCTTTGAGGCATTGCGTTTGTTTGTCCACGATATAACCGGGGCCTCCCGAGTCGCCATAGCAGCTAGCCTTGCCATTTATCACCGTAGAGAAATAGCGATCAGCGGCGTTAACCTCTTCCAAGGGGACAAGGACCATAGAAAGTGGCTGCGAGTTTTCAGATTTTTCAGAAGCCGTTCCATACCCTGTAATAATTATGTCTGTTCCTATTTGAAGGTCTTCAGGGTTAGCGAGCGGCACAGGGACAAGCTCAGATGGAACTTCATTCTCCAAAGTAAAAATGGCAATATCATGAGGTATTTCACGGTCGTTATACAATGGATGTATGACCCACTTGGCGACAGGAATGACAGTTTTGGCCGAGTCGGGTTTGAGACCAAACCGGACTTCGATCGGGTTAGCGTCAGCAAGGCAATGAGCTGCAGTTAGCATGTGTCTCGGCCCAATAAGAGTTGCTGTGCAGTCGCTGTCTTCTAACCATAGTTGGCCGGTAGATCGAGAAATGAGGCTGCTTTCTGCGACACGCTTACCATCAACTATGCCGAGGACCTGGCCTGCACAACTTGCAACCGGCGCAGTGTTTGTGCCTACATCCGGATTCGGCGAGGGTGGAGTTTTGTTGACGCCGTCTTTAGTATTGTTGGTGGCGTCACCGGAAGGAATAGGTTTGGTACGACGGGACACAACCTGAGGCTTGCAAGACCATTGGAATATTATGAACCCATGGATGAGTACGACCCGAAGGATAAACAATGAGACCTTCGACATGCCGCCTCTTCTTTTAATTAGGTTCATACGCCGGCGTAGACCAGTTTACTGCATCTTCCGAAACTACTTAGGTACAGATATGTAAACTCCCTCTTGAGCTTCATCCGTTAAGTTGATCCAGTCCGGCCATTCGTCCGCAATCTCTTTAAGTCTTTTTGCCTCTTCCGCATTTTTTGGAATCCTGAACGTTGAACCGTCGTCGCATTTCTTGTGACCGTTCGCCCATGGATACCCTGGTCCCGAAAAGAACACCCAGTCGGTAGGGTTGTAACAAATAAAATTAAATTGTTCGCTGCAGTCCGCGTCAATTAAACCCTCTTCCGACATGGCCACGCAATTTTGTGTGTGGTTGGTATCGTCTGGCTGCCCCGGTGCCCACTGGAGGTCCGGAATGGGTGAAGGAACGTTACTGGTAGTCGCCGGTGCGACCGGGGTGGTTTGTCCCAAGCAAATCGGAATAAAGAGGTCGCGGCCGGCAGCTTGAGTAAGGCGAATCGCTTCCTCTTTAACCCCTTCCCAGGTTAGAATCTCGGACTTAAGTTTTTCCGCCCACTTCACATTAGCAGAAATGTCCGCCCTGCAAGCGAGGATTCTTAGGCCGAGGATGTCGTCAGGAGTTAAATCTGTAGATGTGCGAGCTCCGCTCATAACGCTATCGACTGCTTGCTGGCTAGAATAACCAGGGTCACAGGTCGGATGCATACCGATAGCGGTACCTGTCTTATCATATTGGTCACACATTCCCCAAGCGTGGCCAACCTCGTGGAGAACAGCATAGTTTTCCTCTTCGCCGTCTATTTCCGAGCAAAATCGCGTTTCCCAGAGTGTTCCAAAGTAGGACTTTGACACGGCGCCGTCACCGGTACGACATACTGTTGGTCGAGGATCATTGTGGGCTATTCCCTCAATCTGTCCGTAATCCGATGCAATCGGAAAAGAACATTTCTCGTTATTGCCAATCTTCAGATTCTTGTCTCGTCCTATGACCTGTGCCCATCTTTTTAAACTTCTTTCAATCACTTCCCGTCTGTTTCCGCAGGCGTTAATCTCACCGCCAGGAGGAATCTTCATCAGCCATGCTGAGGAAGGAGCAACACCTTCCTTGAGGGCACCGTATTTCACGTTGGAACTCTGCCGAGACTTACACGACAAAAGTGACAACACAATCACTAAACTTTGGATGATCATTTTCCGCATAGACAAAGCCCTCGCTATTTTCCACAAGAGGTTGGATCCGCCGATCCGCACTCGCCCAACAACTTCTCATTCGTCTCATGTAAAACGCCGGTCTTATCCACGAATCCAATGCTAATACCACAAGTTGATACGACCTCAACTGGGGAAGTCACATGACTTTTTCCCGCCCCAACGCCTATCACCCAGTCACCGATGCATATTTCCGGTTTCGCCACGCTACACGTCTTGTCACAGGAGATACTTAAGGCATCCGCTGGTGAAATTCGATCCTCCTTACCGGCTTTGTCAACATAGACAACCATCCCAGCATCGATCTTCGAAACCCCGACGGGTTGCTTTATTTTCTGTTTTCCTGCTCCAATTCCAATGATCCAATCACCGGGACAAATCGTTCCATGATCTGAACTACACTTTCCAAGAAATTTTGCATTATATCCCTGTCCCGAACTAACTGTGACTCCTCCCTCACAAAAGGAAACAACTCGGTCAGCGCTTGGCATTAAACCCTTCCATTGTCCAACACCAATTACCGTATCCCCGATGCAAATATCTGGATTCTCGGTACTGCAACCTGCATCACATGCCCGTCCCCCGTCTTCGGAAGCGACTTTACTGTGAGACTTCTTACAACTGAGAGTGGCAAAGCAAAATACGACACCAAGAAGCAATCTTTTTGAAGCCAGGAAATGCGAACAAAGCATAAAACTTCCTCGGAAATTGGGTTTATGGAGGTTTATCGGTATGTTTTAGGGAACCTTAACGAGCTAAAAGAACCATAATTTTCTGTGTGAATTTAATTATTTACGGAAATGGAAACGACAAGCTTTGCCGCCCCTGATGATGCACTCTTTGTGATCAATCGCTTGTCCAGACAAGCGCTCGAGCAAAGCGATGTCAAAATCGCAAACTTCAGGAAACTCTTTCGCCAAGCGATGATAAACACAGTTCCACGCGACAATGCCGCCAAGGTTGGCATCATTACTCTCTTCGATGGCCTCTGCTTCGAAGGCAAGAGAATTCATCAGTTGCACGATTGCCGCAGTTTTATCGCCGGGCTCTTTGCCTTTGACGATATCGGCATATTTCGAAGCAATTTCTTCCGCGAGCTTTCGCATCATTTTTCTGATGCCTTCGTCGCCGATCTCTTTCTTCCATGCCTGCATGAGTAATTCACTGAACCATGAATACTGCTTTTGAAAAAGATCGTGGCCGTCGGGAGCAAGTATGTATGTTCGAACCGGACGCCCGCCTGTTTCTCGAATACCTGATTCTCGTACGAATCCGTCATGGCTTAAACTGGTCAGATGTTGCTTGATCGCAGTACGGGTAATTTCCAATTCTTGCGCGAGGAAATCTACCGTCACTCCGTCGCCGTTTCGCTGGAGAAGGCGGAGGATTTTTTGCTGTGTATCGCCAAAGACCTTTAACACGATGCGTTCCGCTTTCTACCCTATCCGGGCAAGTCGTTTTAACGCGCCTTGATCATTTCTCTCCATAGCGTCTTCCGCTGCAAGGCTAATCTTATCACGGCCTATAGTTAGGAGTGCTAGAATATTTCCATCACGAAGATAGGCCACCGTTGCGTCTGAGTCGCTTAAGCTGCCGTCTACGATACATTGATCCCATGAAGAGGCATGTCCTACGTGGGCCAGAGTTGTATCGAAGTGCTGACTCCAAAAGAATGGCACAATCCGGTGAGGAGTCTTTTCACCCAGCATGTTCAGCGCGGCAACTTGCCCTTGCCGTTGAGCTGTAGCCCAATGCTCGATGCGCATTTTCTCGCCCGTCCGCCAATCTGGAACCGATGCAATATCGCCCGCGGCGTAAATGCCGGGTGAAAGAGTCTCAAGGAACTCGTCGACGACGAGCTGACCGCCGTAGAGCAAATCCGCTTTCTGTGCAAGATCGAGTATGGGTTTAACGCCAATGCCGGCGACGACGAGATCAGCGGCCAAAGTCGTGCCGTTACCTAGATAGACTCGTTGTTCATCGATAGATGTCATATTTGCGTTGGCAATAAAGGTTATACCTTTCGTCTGATAAAGATCCGCAATATAACGGCCTAATTCCTTGCCAAGGATACGGGCCAGCGGCAACTCCTCGTTGGACAATATTGTGACGTCGAGGCCGCGCATTTTGAGGGACGCTGCTGTTTCCAGTCCTATAAACCCAGAGCCGACAACGACCGCCTTTTTCGCTTTCCCGGCATGAGCAATCAACGCACGAGAGTCGTCCAAGCTACGCAAGTACCGAACGTGGGGCAGCGTCGCCCCTGGAATTGTTAAGAGTCGTGGTTCTGCACCCATGGCCAGCAGGCATTTTGCAAACGATAACGTTTCACCGGTTGCCAACGTCAACGTCCTTGCCTTAGGACTCAGTTCGACAACACGTGCATTGGTTCTGATCTCGATATTCTGATCACGATAAAAGTCGGCATTCCGGAGAGGAATCCATTCTTCGGGCGCATTGCCGTTCAAATAATCTTTGGACAGGTTCGGCCGATCGTACGGTAAGTGAGGTTCGGCCCCCAAAAGAACAACCTGATTTTGAAAGCCCCGACGGCGCAACATTTCAGCGGCTGCGCTGCCGGCAGCGCCTGCTCCTACAATGATGACATTATCGGGGACAGCGGCGGATGTAACTTCGTGAGTCGCGGCCGGTTTTTGTGACGTGACAAATACCTTTCCGTTACGAACTTCGACCGTCCATGCAGAAATCGAGTTCAGCGACGGCGCACGCGTTGCTTCCCCGGTCGCAAGATCGAAAGAAGCGTGATGCCACGGACACCTTATTTCGTTGCCATGAACCGCACCATCGATCAGCGGTGCACCGTAATGACAACAAAATGCCCCTACGGCGAAAAACTTATCGCCTCGACAAATCAAAAGAACCGGAGAGTCTCCTACCCTTCCCTGTATCATGCCCCGACTTAGAATTTCCGTAAGCACCACGCCTTTATCCAGTTCAGGCCCATCGACTTTGGTATCGCCTCCCATGGCTATACTCCTCCTTAGGGCACTCTGCATAACCCGTTCGTCGAGTGGCGCAGAGCTGCTATTTTATCTCGTGCTGTTTCTCAAAAGGTCGTGCAACTCAGATCTCAAGGTCCTGTCTTCCTTAAACGCGCCAAGATAATGCGCCGTGACCGTTTTGCTATTCCGCTTTTCGACACCACGCATCATCATGCACATATGATCGGCTTCCATAATGACAGCGACGCCGCGAGGAGCGAGTTGTTCCATTAACTCCGTTGCAACTTGCCGCGTCAATTGCTCTTGCAACTGTAAACGTTTTGCATACGCGTTTACGATGCGGGGAATCTTCGAAAGGCCGATGACCTTTTCGTTCGGAAGATAGGCGACGTGCGCCCGGCCATAGAATGGCAAAAGGTGATGTTCGCAGAGGGAGGAGAATTCGATATCCCGCACCAGGACAATCTCGCCTTCTGCAAGCGAGAAAACTGCGTCGTTGACGATCTCTTTGAAATCCGCTTGGTAACCGCGCGTTAAGTCGAGTAACGCCTTCGCGTAACGCATGGGAGTATCACGCAAACCCTCGCGCGTTTTGTCCTCGCCCAGAAGACAAAGGATTTCCGATATGCGTTCTGCGATGGCCTCCTCGGCACTTTTAGAACCCGATTTCTTGGCAAGCTTTACTGACATAGATTTTCCTCTCAATCCATCTTCAACAAAACTTGTCGGGAGGTTTTAGCACTTTCTTAATATAAATATGTCATAATGTTGTTTTTATTATGTTTTGGAGAACATTTTGTCTCAAAGGTTAGATAACGCAATCAATTGAATGGAGGAGCGGGCCTGACGATGCACCGATCATTACTGAGGTTTATCTGACAACTGCGGATGGCACCCGGGAATTGATTTGCCAAGCCGTGTACCTTAAAACATCCGACAGAAAATAGGAAAAGCGCCGTATCCGGCGCTTTCGCTGCTATTGCACTCGTGTGATCTCTAGCCGACACACCAGCGACCGGCTGAATCCGCGCGCTTCGTATCCCATTTCCAGGTTCACTGTTCCCAAGTATGTGTCCGCAGCCATGATGCTCTTATCCATGGAGTGGAAGCTGTAATACACGTCGGCTTTGATCAACCTAAAGCCGTTGGGAAGATCGCTAACGTCATGGTTGACGAACAGATTGCCTCCAAGCTTTTTGAGGCCGTCTTCGTATATGTTGTCAGGCGACGGACAAAGCGTTATCGCGGAATCGGGTATCGACGATACTGGTTCAGCGTGGGCTGCGCTAACAATCCCAAGCAAACCTGATGTAAAAATTATTAATTTTCCTATACGAGTCATAAAATATTCCTTCCGTTGAGGTTAGAAGCGGTGCCTTTGGCGAACAATAATTTATCCCTCGGAAGCCAGGCTCTCAATATGATTATTATAAAATTGTTTCAGTAAACGATCGGTTTTATTACAGACCTAAGACGGTAATTTACTCGTCAATAACCATCTGCGCTTCCACTTCGCGCACGCGCCTATAATCAGAAAACACCGCATCGCGTTTTCCTGCTAATGCGACGATACCTATCGTGGTGCCGAAGTCGACGGTGCGCTTGACGCGATCACCGTTCTTTAGCCACATATGTGTCGCTAGGTGCGTGGGAAGCTTCTTCAGTTGATCCAATACCTCAACGTTACGCAGTACACCCGTTACCGGTGCGGCCAAAAACACGGGAACAACTGTTTGATTAAGCTTGTAATTTTGAGTGCTGATCTTGCCGTCGACATAGGCTTCGACGACCCTTTCCACTTGGCTGCTACCTGTCGCGGCTCTAGCAAATCCAAGTACGGGGCCACCACACATTCGAGATCCGACTTCGATAAGACGAGGGCCATTCTGAGTAAGCATGATTTCGCAATGTGCAGCGCCCCAATGAATTCCTAGCGCATCGAGGGCGTCTTCGGCATATTTGATGAGGTCGCGATGCTCTTTCGTATCTACCGGCAAAAATTCGGTGAAGTCGAATATTTTTTGTCCGCCGCTCACCTCAGCTTTTTCGTATCGCATGAAGTGCGCAAGCGTGTGTTTTCCCGCGGCACTGACTGTATCCACGGCATATTCGGTACCCAGAGCTTGTTCCTGGACTATCACGGTCTTATTCAGACGACTCAGCACTGCCGCCGGAGTCGCCAAGATATGCTCAAAAGGTGTTTTCCAGTCTCCGCCTGCAGGTATAAGAAAAACCTTATCAGAACCGGCCGACTCAGGGGGTTTTACGACAAGCGGCGCGTTCATAAGCTGATGCTTTTTGAGCCAAGCTTCGGCTTCCACGACACTCGCCGCATTCAATGTTCGGATTACCGGCATACCCGCCTTTTCGAGCGCCTCTTGCATCAAAGCTTTATGCACCCTCGCCTGCGAGAGCGCGTGGACATTGGCGAACTTTGGCGTAAGCATAGCTGCAAGGTGATCTGCGAGCGGGACACCGGACTCGGTCCCCGCGATGATGGCATGCGGTTTTAATTTCGCCAGTGTTTCGACCAAATCGGCCTGTTCTTGCAACACGTCGAGGAAGTTTTCGGCTTGAATCTTGTTCGCAAAGCCTCCATTACCCTGTCCGCCCGATCCCGCCAAGCGAACAGCGACGGCTGACACGTTTCTTTTCGCAAATGCCGGCGCAAGTTCAGAGCCTGAAGAAGTTGGATTAACTATGACGACGGGTTGGGTCATGGAGAGACTCCCCTATAAGATTTTTTTATTAAAAGTATTTGCAGCGCTAATGCACATAGGAGCAAGCTAGCCGCAGCATACGGTAGATTCTTAACATCAAGGCCGCTCGCGATCGCGCTACCGCCGAAAGCGGATCCTAAAACACTTCCAAGGCTTATCGCAGATCCGTTGAGAGCGGCAAGCGTCGCACTTTGTTCGGGCTGTAGGCTAATCAAAGTATGCTGCTGCGGCGTCACAGTAGCCCAACCCATCGCTCCCCAAACCAAAAAAGGCGCGAGTCCTAAAAAGGGAATCGAATGGACAAGAGGAAGCGTGAGTATCGCTGCAATAAGGATGGTGAGAATTGTCGCCATAACCCAGCTTGGTTTGTGCGTACGGTCGACAAAATAACCTACGAATGTACTCCCCACGAGACCGCCGAGGCTCCATACAAAAAGCGTCGCGGTCAAAGAATTGGCCGCGTCGGTTTGCATTGGGCCAAGATAGGTATAAAGCCCTAGGCTTCCTGTAGCTGTCAGACAAGTAACGGCAATAACGAGAACTACTCTACGATCGACCAGCATCTTAAGGCGGGCTGCTAATGAAGGCGGAGCCTTCACTTGGATATCAATTTTTTGTGCACTAACGCCGATCAAAGAAAAAACGCTAAATAGCAAGATAAGGCCAATGGCATATTGCCAGCCGAATTGATTGGAGAGCCATAGACCAATTGGCACCCCGATTACGGCACCCGCGCTGTTTGCACCCCAAATAAAACTGAGAGATTTGCCACGCGCTTCCGGTCCGACCATGTGCACCGCGGCTGCTACACAAATCGGGGAGTAAAGGCCCGCTCCGAGGCCAGCTATAGCTCGGCCGAGCAGGAATATCGTCAGGCGGGACGAAAGCATTGTAACTACATTGCCCATCGCGAAAACGGCCAATGCGAGAAGCAGAATGCGCCTTGCCGGTTTCTTTGCAAGCAACACCGCAAAGACGGGAGCACATACCACATACGTCAAGCCGAAAGCGGCAACACCCTGACCCGTGGCAGCGGTCGTAGCACCCAGAGTGGAACTGATTTTTGGCAGCAACCCGGCGATGATATACGAGCTGCAACCCATAGTGAACATACCCATGGCAAAGAATATGAGTTGGGTCACGGCATTCTCAGGATTAGATCGGTTTGCCGGCGGAGCTCCGCTCGCAAATCTTCGCGGTATGCATCTGGGTGAGCTTGCGCAGGTTTATCCTCATTGAAGAATGTGCCCGTCAACTGAGAATTAAGGACATTGAGAGTCGCTTGGCCGCCGTGTTCCACGCTATTGAGAGGAGTGCCTCCTCCTCTCCGGATGATGTTCGTATCCATATAGGTTGCCGGGTGAACGACATTGACGCGCAAGTCAGGGCGCTCTTTGGCAAGATCGAACGTCGTCATGACGAGAGCGAGCTTAGCTCTCCGATATGCCGCGATACCGCTGTAATTATTTTTTATCGCTAGGTCGTTGAATTCGAGCGACTCCTGTCCAAGGGAGCCGATATTCAACACAGTCGAGGTAATACGATCGAGAAGCAAGCGGGTGAGTAGTACAGGAGCGAGATACATCACTGCAAATCGAAGTTCGTGACCATCCTTTGTTACTTCTCGTTCTTTGCCGTAACCGATTCCCGCATTATTAATTAAAACGTCGATTTTCGCGTAGGATTTGCGGACCTCGCTAGCAAGCCGCCTGACTTGAGAAAGATCGCTGAGATCGGCTACGAACGGCTGGGCACCTATCTCCCCCGCCAATCGCTTCGTGCGTTCCGGGTCACGACCGTGAACAAGCAGGCGCTCACTCGACAGTCGACCGGCGAGATATCGACCATGGCCGGACGTGGCCCCTGTTATAAGTATGGTCTTCATCGTTTCATGTCTTCTGATTTTGGTCGAAACCAAAGATGAATGTGACCGGTGCCGATGCCGCTTTCATATTCGCTAAATCGTTCTCCAGGAATCGTACATTGCACTCCTCCCAAAGCACCCGCAAGGATGAGGTAATGGCCGAAGCGCGCTTCCGGCTCGAGTTTGAGATACTCCGGCATATTCTTGATGACCTCATTGTGGTTTCCCTTTTCAAGCCTCGCGATGCATTGAAGATCCGCGGTCTGAGCTCCTTGGCTCACGATATTCTTGGCGTCGCCCGCCATGTGATCGCGTAGCTTCGCGAGGGGATGAAATATATGGGATAGTCCGCCTGAGGCGATGACCATCACACGTCGATTGCTCTTTTCGACGGCACTGGATATCACGCTACCAAACCGCAAAAAGTCTTCCGTTGTTGCAGTCTGGCATATCGAGACAGAAATCCAAGCTTGTCCTGGCTTAGAGAGGTAAGCCTGGAGGTTCAGCGTAGCATACTGAACCGGCAAGTGCGGATCATCAACAGCTGCGGCCCAAACGCCGGCGTTCTTTGCTTCATTCTCGATCATGCGCGCCAACTCCGGATCGCCGGAGAAATCGTATGGAACTTGACTGAGGAGCATGGGCATCTCGGACGAAGTGAATTTGCCCGTACGTTTGCTATGCGCCGCCACCACAAACTCTGTCGTCGTGGTCCAGTGCGTGTCCAAGACGATCACTGTGTCGTGCTGCGTCCCGTCAAAAACTTCTTTACGCAATCGCTTGAGACCTGTTGCCAGCGTAAAATCGTGGCCGCCGTTCGCATTGATGCGCATAGCTTCCGGAAACATAATTACCGGCGCATGCGAAAGCAGACCGGCACCAAGAATTTTCCCCACGTCGAACCTCACGGAATTAGGAGAAGTTTACCCATTGCTCGGCGACTTCCTAGATCCCGATGAGCATCCGCCGCCTTTTCTAGAGGATAAGTACCGCCGATTGTAACGCTAAATTTGCCTTGTTGAATTCCTTGGAAAACTTCGTTTGCTCTCCAAAGGAATTCTTCCCTTGTCGCACGAAAATGTTCAAGATAAGGACGGGTAATGGTCAATGATCCACCCCAAGCAAGTTCCATAATATCGAACGGAGGAACGGGACCGCTTGCCCCGCCATAGAGGACCATCGTACCGCGCGTGCGTAGAGACGCCAAACTCCCTTTGAAGGTTGCTGCGGCGACGCCGTCGTATACGGCGTGGACACCTTGATTGTTGGTAAGACGACGAACTTCAGCAGGCCACTCTTTCACTAAATCGTAACGAATGACTTCGTCAGCCCCGTTTGCTCTCGCCAATTTTTCTTTTTCGGCAGTTGAGACCGTTCCAATAACTTTACCGCCCATTGCCTTAATCATGCGAACGAGGATCGACCCCACGCCGCCTGCCGCAGCATGCACGAGTAACGTGTCTCCTGATTTTACCTTGTACGAATCGTAAACGAGGTAGTGGGCCGTCATTCCGATCACGAGAGAAGCGGCCGCTGTTTGCATGTCCATTCCCTTGGGAACATGAATCGCCATATCGGCGGGCACTAGAACCTTCTCAGCATAGCTGCCCATAACAGTGGTCCACGCAACTCGGTCACCGGGCTTAAAGCCGGTGACGCCAGCTCCAACTTCTACCACTTTGCCTGAGCCTTCTTCGCCGGGAACACCGGGAGGCGGTTGTGGGTAGCGTCCTTCTCGGCGATAAAGATCGATAAAGTTGACGCTAATGGCGTCCGTTTTTACCAAGAGTTGTCCGGCACCCGGAGCGGGGTCTGGGCGCTCTTCATATTTAAGAACTTCCGGACCTCCCTTGGCGGTGACTCTAATGGCTTTCATTCACCCTCCGACTTGGATTTCGATATTATATTTGGTGATCCAAGCATCCAATCGCACAGTTGATTCGACGAGAATACGCTCAAATTCAGACAACGCCTGTTGCTCAGTTTTGACGACGAGTCGGTCGATACCTTCTTTAGCTAGATAGGAGTGCAACGCGGAGTTCGAATCACTAAAGCTTGATTTCAACATCCCTACGAGCCCGCGATCATAAGCTGGATTTTGCATAGAGGGATAAGCCGCTTTTTTTCGTTCAACAACCGACTTTGGTAGTATGTCTTTAACAGCTTCACGCAATATTCCTTTTTCGAGTGAAAAGGAGTTTTTCATCGCCCACGGAATATTAAAAACGTACTCAACGAGACGGTGATCACAAAACGGAACCCGACCTTCAAGACCCACGGCCATACTCATTCTGTCCTTCTTTTCCAACAGAATCGGAAGCCAGCGGGTCAGCGTAAGATAGGCTATCTCCCTAAGTTTTGCTTCCTTGGGATCTTCTCCGGCAAGGTGCGGAACCTCTTTGAGAGCGGCCTGATAAAGATCGTTTTGATATTCACCTATACGGAGTTTACCAAGGAAAGATGAATTGAAAAGCGAACTTGGATCAAGCCCCTTGTGGGCAGCGAGCTTTAACCATGGAAAAGTTTCGGCTTGAATAGCCTTCTCGTCTTTAAACCACAGATAGCCGCCAAACAGCTCGTCGGCGGTTTCTCCAGAAAGCGCCACCGTTGCGTGCTGCCTGACAGCTGCAAAGAGAAGGTACAGAGAAATATCGAGGTCGCCAAAGTTGAACGGTAGATCCCATGCTCCAAGTACAGCCGCGCGAACGGTTGGATCGAGCATACGGCTTTTGTCGAGGACAACTATGTGATGGTCCGAATCGATGTAGTCAGCGACCTCTTGCGCAAAAGGCAAGTCAGGGGAAGGACGTATGGGATCTGCGACGTAGTTGTCGGTTTGTCCCACGAAGTCCACCACGAAGGTCGAAATGGTCTCGCCTTCAAGGCGACGCGTGCGCTGAGCGATCGCGGAAACGGCACTTGAATCCAGACCGCCTGAAAGCAAAGAGCAAAGAGGCACATCTGATATCATTTGACGCGTGACGATGTCATCAAGAAGTCCACGCACGGTCTCAATGGTCTTTTTCAAATCGTCCGTATGAGGCTTCGCCTCCAAACTCCAATATCGTTCTTCCTTGATCTTACCGCGCGAGATGCGCAACATGTGCCCGGCCTTTAGTTCCCTCATTCCTTGAAACGGCACCCTACCGGGTGTCCGGAGAAAGAGGAGAGCGTCACAGAGTTCTTCGCGAGACGCTTTCCGCTGTGCAAGCGAGTTAGCGATGATGGCCTTGGGCTCTGATCCAAAAAGCAAACCATTCTCGAGCGGATAGTAGAATAGCGGTTTTACGCCAAGTCGGTCGCGCACTAAGACCAGTTCCTCTTTGACGCTATCCCAAATGGCGAAAGCAAAAATTCCGTTGAGTTTCTCGACGCAACGAACACCCCATTCGAGATAAGCTCGAAGAATCACTTCGGTGTCGCATTTGGTTCTGAACGCATGCCCAAGCGATTTTAATTGTTGCTGCAGTGCTCGAAAATTATAGATTTCACCGTTGTAGGATATGACAGCAAGAGGCGAGTTCTTTTGCGAGCGCTCGGGAGTCAGCATCGGTTGAGCGCCGCCTTCTGGATCGATTACCGCGAGACGACGATGGCCCAGCGCGACATGTTTATCGGCCCAAGTTCCGCTGCCGTCAGGTCCTCGCTTTGCGAGGGTTTGAGTCATGCTTTCAAGAGTTCGAGTTTCCCGGGACAGATCCCTGTTAAAGTCAACCCAACCCGTGATGCCGCACATTACTCGACCTCATTCTTCCATGGTCCTCGCGTCCAGCCGCTGACGTCGTAGTCGTCCATGCATTGTTGGACGAACCCTTCGAAGCGGTCCATAGCACCACTTCGCTTCGCCCACTTCAGAGCATCCAAACGCACTTGTTCGCCGTTTCCTGAATAGTTTCGCTCGTAAAGTTCATCTCGTCCACCGAATTCGGATCCGATGGCGTCCCACGCTAATTTGAGAAGCTTGATCCGCTCTTCAGCGCCGCATTCGGCACCATGATAGTAGCGATCGATAAGAGGTCTCAGCTCGGCATTTTTCATATCCCGAAAGCTTGAAGGAACAACAATAGGCGAACCGCCAAGATTGACTTCAAAAAGCTCATGAACGCGCGCCCAAATTTGCGCATTGTACATGCGCATCGCCGTGGCATGATCGAGACGGGGAACCACCGTCCCTCCCGTCGAAGGCTCCGGATCGTAGGCCATCGCGCTGCTCAAAGCCCACACCATGTTCCGCATCGAGATCATTTCGCCAACGGCAGCCTGAACCCCTCTAAATTCGCCCGTGCCGTTAGCTTGCACGCAGCGGGATAAGAGTCCGGTCATAAACTCAAGTTTTACCGAAAGTCTAATCGCCGATTGAAAGTTGTATAAGTTGGGGAACCCCGACTTAGCGTAAAACTGAGTAGATTTGGGAATATCTCGATAGACGAGAACATCTTCCCACGGGATAAGGGCCTCATCGAGAATCAACACGGCGTCGTTTTCGTCAAACCGGCTTGCGAGAGGCTGATCGAACGGAGCTTTGTGACCGTAAGGAGCGCGACAGATAAGGCGCAACTTAGGATTGTTCATTCTCACGAAGAATACCAGAGCGAAATCCTCCGCTCGGCCTGGTTCGAGTACAGCCGACGCAACCGGAGCAACAAAGCTCGCGTGCGTAACCGCCGATCCCGTAGCGAGCATTTTTGCGCCGCTTACGATGATCCCGCCGTCGGTCTCCCTGACGGCGCGAATAAATTCATTGCCCATTTCATGAATTGGTTTTTTTCGATCAATAGGCGGATTAATTATGACATGGTTGAGGTAGAGGGCTTTTTGCGTAAACTCTTTATACCAATTGATGGCCGTGGACGAAAATTTGTCGTAATAATCAGCGTTGACGGCCAGGCCGGCCATAAAAGACGCTTTGTAATCTGGCGTACGACCTAGAAATCCATAGCCCATCCTTTGCCAATGTAGAATAGCCTCACGCGCTTCAACGAGGTCTTGAACGCTACGGCTCGGCTTGAAGAATTTATGTGTGATGGTGCCAAACTGGTCCACTCCCGTAAGAATTTTTGCGGTTTTTGTATCGTGAAGGGCATCATACATTTTGCTTATGGACAGTGCGCAATTGCGAAATGCAGGATGCTTCGTGACATCGGGTACCTTTTCACCGTTGAGGTACACGTTCCGTCCGTCTCTCAGGCTTTCTAAGTAACTGCTGCCAGTAAAAAGCTTGTTCATTTGTAAGCCATCAGCCCCGGGTTATCTAATGGTGGATTGCTCAGAACGTGCACTCGTCGCAAATGCCTTGGTGATTTCGATTCAAAAGCCTCGCGACCGTGCAAAAGAGTGAAGTTATCTGAAATGACGACATCGCCCGTACGCCACTCATGGGCATAGTAATGAGCTGGCGCATAGAGCGCTTCTTGTAAGCTGCGATGAAGCACCTCGATTTCATGGGCATTGGCGCCGGTGAATTCGAGTATTGGAGGATTGAGGAACTCAACTTTGCCCTTTGCCGGAGGTTCGTTGTAACGAATGACCGAATAATCCTTAAAGGGATGGCGAGTCACTATTGGGGATACTGTCTTACTGTCGTAGAATTCCATTTTACGCTGATAAACGCCTGTGACGCTATTCCATAGCGACCTGATTTGTGATGAAGCATCCTGCAATGCGAGAACTGTATTAGAAAACGTCGTTCTCCCGCCTTTACCGAAAAGCGGAGCGTTCACACAGTGGAATATTTGATACTCAGGAACTTGCGGACGGTACATACCGTCCCAATGCAAGGGGACATAATTCGAATCGAAAATATGATCTTCGGGATTATCTTGTTCTAAAAGTTCAAGCACTTTGCCAAAAGGCCATATGCTGATCTGTCCCCAACGTTCGCAATAAGCGGCAAATTCCTCAGCGCTTTGGAAAGTGGTAAATCCCCTTAAAACGATAAGGTGGTCGCTGTCGAAAAGTTCTTTCAATTTTCCAAAATCTAGATCTCTGACATCGCTATTGGGACGATTAGGTTCTACTAATACGCCGAACGGACCTGGACGCGATGTCTTAAAACTCATTGGCTTCCTGCTCTACCATTGCCGATACTGCTGGTTGCGACGCGAGCTTGAAATGGCTAGGGCGCCCTTTGGCATCCAACACAAGCTCCGCACCGAGACCTTCTGCTTCCCATCTCTTCATGAGAACAAAGCCTTTTCCTGTATCAACGGCAACTCCGTGCCATGGAGTCATCCAGCTTTCGTTACCCAAAAGCCTTATTCCGAGCTTAGCGGAACCACAACCTTGGGGATGGATCGACCAACGGACCGCATCCTCAAAACGTTCTGCGATAAGTTCACTCCAGGCGTTGCTTCTTAGTATAACCTCATACGCTCTGGCTTTACAATCTTTCTGAACTGCCGTACGGCTTCTTGTTTGACCTGGGAAGGTTGAGTCCTCAACCAAAAAGCGGGTGATGCCGAGATACATGCGTTGTGCGTCTCTGTCTTCGGGGGTTTCAAAAGGAGTATCGCATCTTAGAATTTTTTCTCTAAGCGATGCGAGCGATTTACCATATTCTTTCATCAAAGACCGGCGGACTTCAGCGAAATCCCGCCCTCCGCATAACTCATCGAGGTTGAAGGTTGAAATATTTGTTAACCCCAATTCATCGATGATTTCGTCGAGCGAGTCTTGATAGGCAGTGACGTTCTCTTCAAGCATTCCTACCGCGTCGCTGAAGACACGACCGTCTGAGCATATAATGATTTCAATGCCGGGAGCATAAATCTGCTTTATCCGATTGGAAAGGTAACCCAAAAACATGAGAGCTCGGCGCTCCGCCATGTCGGGGAGATGTCCTAGAACCTTTGCCGGATTGGGTGATTTTCCTGGAAAAGCCGGCAGTACAAATTTGATCGGTCTGCCCAGCATAACAGAAAATATCACCTTCTGAAGATGCGGCGTATGACATGACGGGCAAGTATGAGCGCATGTTTCGTTGGAATCTACCGTACGACGAAAAAGCATCACGTCATTTAATATGGCGACGGCTAATTTCGTAGCGGACTCAATATCGAGGGGGGGCCGTTGATGTTGTTTCGTTTGGACGTGGGATTCTCTGGCAATGGAACCAAGATTTGCCGAAAGACCAAATGCGAAATTTTTCATTTCAGACCCCATTCTTTGTTAAGTAGAACGAAACGACGGGAACCATCATTTTGAGTAAGCCTGATTATCCAAGCAAAGCTCAAACCATCCTACTCTCGCGTAATCATTAAGACGAAGGTGTCGATCACCTTGACAGTGTCAAGAAGGATGACCCCCAAAATGTTATAGGCGATCTTTAATATTGACAAAAACAGATAAAAACTATATATACCATAGGCAATGACTATACCTCCCGCATACACCGATATTACCTATTTTATTGAAGTCGCCCAGACCGGGAACATCTCGCGAGCTGCGGAACGCCTCGGAATTACTCAACCTAGTCTCAGTTCGGCAATGAAGCGCCTGGAGGATTCCTTGGGCGTGACGCTCTTCGTAAGAGGGCGAACAGGGGTGCAATTGACCAAATCGGGAGCGGAACTGGTAAAAAAGGGAAGGTTGCTTCTTCTGACTTGGGAACAACTTAAAACGGATATCGGCAAAAAGGAGAGTGGAGTCAGCGGTCAATACATCATTGGCTGCCACCCTTCCGTCGCCCTTTATTCCTTGTCGCGTTTCCTTCCCGAGCTCGTGCAGCGATATCCCGAGCTCGAGATAAAGTTAACCCACGACCTATCTCGAAAGATCACCGAAAACGTCATTAGTTTTGAGATTGATTTTGGAATTGTCGTCAATCCCATTAGGCACCCTGACCTCATCATCATTGAGTTGTGGAACGACGATGTCCTTTGTTGGACAGCAAACAAACCGTCCTCTACGCAGACCCTCGATCCTGTGACAGGGGTTCTCATTTGCGATCTAAATTTGATCCAAGTCCAAAAGATATTAGGCGAACTGCAAAAGCGAAACCAGGGCTTTAAAAGAATTGTCCAGTCCAGCAACTTGGAAGTGATTACGGATTTAACGGCATCCGGAGTAGGCATCGGAGTCTTGCCAAAGCGCGTCGCAACTCGGATCAGCACGCAAAAACTGAAACCATTGGATGAACGTCTGCCGTATTTCAGAGACGAAATATGTCTGGTTTACCGCGCGGATTTGCAGAAAACGAAAGGAAGCCAAACCATTATTGACGCTATCAAGAAATCGGTGAAATGAGGATGAGTATGTCGAAGGGATCTCGTGATCTAAAAGTTGAAATTTTGATTTTTGACCTGGACGGCACACTCGTCGATTCCAAGACGGACATTGCAAACGCGATGAACGCGACGTTGACATCGCTTGGCCTAACACCCGCCCCAATATCCGAAATCGAAAAATTTGTCGGCGTGGGCGTTGCGTCTATGATCCCTCATAAACTGGGTCCGACCAATAGCTTGGTCGCAAAGGCGATCGCACTTTATGAAGATACATACGCCGCCTCGCTCGTCGATTTCACCAGACCTTACCCAGGCGTGACAGAGGTGCTCGAGCATTTCAGGGCTAAACCCAAAATTGTGTTAACTAATAAGGCAACGCGTTTCGTGAATCCAATTTTGGAGGGCCTCGGAATAAGAGATCATTTTTCTCAAGCCCACGGCGCGCAGTGCCTTCCTTATCGCAAGCCAGATCCGCGAACTATCCAAGATATTTGTACCCATCACGGCGTATCCGTACAAGACGCCGTCATAATCGGCGACACGGAAGTCGATATCGCGACCGGAAAGGCTGCCGGCTGTCGCACATGCGCCGTCAGCTACGGATATGGCGACTTGCCTAAAATGCGAAGCATGAATCCCGATTTGTTCGTTGATGATTTACGCGAGATCATACCTGTCCTCAAATAATCTACCAAGCAAAATACCCCTTCAGCGTTTCCCAAACCTCAGCGTTTCTCTTAATTGAACGCGGAAGCGCGGAATAATGGAAACGCAGAAGGAATTGTTCGACAGGTTGGAGCGAATAGACGTCATCCTGAGCGAATAGTCGTCATCCTGAGCGAAGCGAAGGATCTCAACCCAGCATCTATACGTCAACAACCGGATTGTCTTCGTAATGCTGCTTTGGAAACCCCGGATCGCAACCGTGGTTTCTGTTTTTGGTCTTAACCCATTCGAAAATAAGATTTCGGGAACCCTGTGAAGCGTAGTGGCCCCGAGTTCGCGGACGATCAAAGCTTACAAAGCGGTAATGCTTTTTGGACTGCTCCTTCAAAGACGCCATGATCTCAATGGCGTTATCCAAAGTCGCATCGTTTCTACTCAACTCAACATGAAGTAGCTGATAGGCGGAATATCTCAAGAAAAACTCCATAGCTTCCTCGCTCTCAAAAAACCTCGAATCGAACACTCTGTTAAGATAGTAGACGAAATCCTCACTCACCGGGGGGCAGGTTAGTTTTTGCATGGCCGACCTATTCTTCAAGATGTCGCCAAACAAACGTTTTGCCAACTCGACCTCTCTACTCCGTTCGACGATGCCAACAGCCTTAAAGCCACCAAGAATCTCTAAACTGTCCTTCTTTCCAACGAAGCCCGCGATACGAGACTGGGGATGTCCATCCTTGAGTCCCTTGTAGTGGGAAAAGAAAGTGGTTACACCTTCGATATCTCTGTCGTCCAGCTGATGGAATTCGGTCCTCTTTCCGTAGTATATATCTGCGACGTCTACTCCAATTATTTTCCAATCATCCTTCCACATATCTTCTCGACAGGGGACGTTGTCACATTTTTGAAATTTGGCAGTCCCGATCACGCGGATCTTTCGAGGGCTAACGCTGTTTCTCCACACCATGTTTGAATACATTCCGTCGCTACCAAAAACGATAACGTCGATCGGGTCCTTTCCTTCGCTAAATCTTCCCGCTGATATGCCGTAATGAAGAGGAAAACCTGTAAGTTGTTTCCCGGTTTCTGGAATGGATTTGGGGCATATAACGCGATCCAATATAACCTGCCCCGTTGCCGTCCTAAGTTCGTACTTATTCATGCTGCCTTTGGGGATTTCTACCGTAAAGTAAATTTCGTCGTTCTTTAGACTTCCTATCGGAGTATCAAAGACCGGATTTTTTTGCCTCTCGATTGCCTGTAGGCTTGAAAGGGGCACGGTCCTGAAAATCTCCATTGCTTCACCTCTGTTAGAAAATGCTGCTCTCAAAAGATTTATCAGAGGTTTGTAAGATTAATGTTAGGATTGGGCCCACGCCTTGACCAATTACCAATCTTAAAATACGCCCAACAAGCCGCTAAATTCATTGCTGATTTATGTCTCTTTGGATGCAATTTATTTTCTTCCCTTCAATGACCTAAAAACAAAGAAATAGCCCGTGCGACTCTGCCTCACAGCGATTTTGTCGGGCAAGCTGAAATACGACCTCGGAGGCTTGCCAGCACAACTGGAGTAACTGCCGCGAGATTTCTTGGTTTGGTTGTCGCTCACAGAATACTCGGCCGTATGCGACAAACCACTCCTAATGTTATTTGACAACAGAGATATACCTCCTCTGACATTTATCAGCTCTGCCTTGGATAGGAAATTGCAACGAGGGGAACGGACTTGATGAGCCAAAGGAGAACATCATGAATATCTATGAAGGACTGACAAACGATCACAACAAAATAAAGGGGCTTTTGGAACGGCTGGTGGTCGTTTCCGACAAAGATAACGATTTTAAAGCGATTTTGGACCAGATCAACGATCTGTTAATCCCCCACGCTCGAGCTGAAGAGGCGGTTTTTTACAACACTTTACGAGAGACTGACGAAGGGAAAGATGTAGTTATGCACGGGTATGAAGAACACCTGCAGGCTGAAACATTGCTTCGGACGCTTCAAGGTCTTGAGAAAATCAACGTTGAATGGACCGCTGCAGCGAAAAAACTCAAAGAAGCAGTGCTCCACCACATCGAGGAAGAAGAAGAAAAAGTTTTTGCCGCAGCAAGAATCGTCTTTTCTGAAGAGGAAGCTGAACAATTGTTAATCCCGTTTCAAAAGGTAAAAGACATTGCCCGCGAACAAGGGGATTTCAAGAACACAATGGACTTAATACGCAACATCATGCCGCAACGATTTCGCAAATCTGGAGAAACATCCGGTATCAAAACCGCTTCTTAGTGGCTCGAAGGTTTTGCGCCAATGGCGCAGGATCCCTTTTTCAAAAGCATCAGAGTAGATAAGAAAATTCCCGAGAGGTTCTTCTCGGGAATTTTTCTATTCTAGGTCCTGCTTACGAAGCAGCCTTATGTTCGCGATGTTTTTCTGTTTTGGATTCTGTTCCTTTGCTTTCTCGAGAACTCACTTGATGCGCCGAAGAACTGCTCTTGCTGGCATGCACCCTCAGTTCATTATGCACGTCTTTAACGCCCCGAAGGTTTTCGATGATATCTACCGCAGTTCTCTTCACGTTTCGATCTTCGACGTTTCCGGAAAGGGTAACTTCGCCGTTGTTGACGGACACATCAATTTCTGATGCGTCGACATCGGAATTTTCGCTGAGGGTTTCGCAAACATCTTCGCGAATTCTTTCGTCAGACCGTTGGTAGCCTTTGGGGCCTTTCCCACCGTGTCGCCCAGCTTCGGCGAGTCCTTTTCCCCAAGACGAATTGTCGAGTTGATTGGTAGACCAGCGGCCAGCCACCGATTGTTGTCTTCTTTCCGTATCGTCGTTGCCGAAGGAACGGTAGTACGGCCCTTCTTGATTAAAGCGACGATCGCGTCGCTCGTCACGAGACGAATCTCGTCCGCCGTAACTTCCGCCGCCATAGCTTCCCCTTGGGCCGTAGCCATAAGAACTGTTTGGGCCGCCAATGGGACGTTCGTATTCGGATTCGCCGGAGCGCTCTCTGCCGTACTCTCGCGAGAACGAGCCGCTCGACTGCCGTCCGTCGAATGGACCAGAAGAATAATCGTCATTACGGTTGTAATCGCTCCTGTATGAGTCTCTGTCTTCGTCCGACCTTTGATTTCTGCCGTAATCCCGTTCGCGATTGCGATTGGGGTTCCATCGGTCCTGATCGTAATCTCTGTCTCTCCAGCGACCGCGGTTTTGATCGTTATCTCGATACTCTGAGCCTTGACTTAAATCTTCCCGTCGTTCGGTGCCATATCTTCTACGTTGATTGCTTGAACCTTCATCTCGAAATTCTCTCGATTCCATTATTGAACTCCTTTCGTATTATTGAGCTTTCCGTTCCGGCCAAAGAAGAATGCAATATCGACACCAAGCAAGCGCCAAACATATCCAAAAATATACCTGTCAAAATGACGGAACTCATAATATTCGCTCCTTACAAGTGGCATATGCCTTGCACAACGAGGCTTTTACACGTTTAAACAAACTGAGGAGTCAAATTATGAAACGTTTTTTCTTCGTAGCCACACTTTTTCTCACCACTCATGCTCTGGCCGACATCAACTTATCGCTAGGCGACAGTATTGACATCGGGGGACAGCGAGTGACATGCGGCGTACAACCGGACACTGTCATTTGTACAGCATCAAACGGTTCCAGCGGCTATGACGGCGCAACCGTAGAATCCGCCATCCAAAGATGCATTCAAAACACCAATAGCGAGGGCGGCAGAGCGTACTGCGGACGCGACGTAAGTTGTAACGGCGACGTCGACATGTGCACATCGTCCAATGGCTCATCGGGGTATGTGGGAGGTTCGGTTGAGTCCGCGATTAATCGCTGCGTCCAAAATACTGCTTCGGAAGGCGGAAAGTCCGCTTGCGGTCGCAACCTCAGCTGCAGCGCTAGCATCACGGTGTGCTCGACTTCAAACGGGTCTAGTACCTACTATGGCGCTTCCGTTGACTCTGCAATCCAAAGGTGTATCCAAAATACCAGCTCGCAAGGCGGTCAAGCGGCATGCCAGCGCGACGTTTCTTGCTTCTAAACAAAAAAATAGGAAGCGGACGATTGAGTTCCGCTTCCACACAGAGAGATTGAGCTTAGCCAGATTTTTGGCCTACAGCTTCAGAGGATCATCCTCAGTCCATACGCCTTCGAAATCAGAGTCGTTGTACCTCACCCAAACTTGAGAGATTTTTGCCGAAGCCATGGCCGCAGCTAGCGCAGCATTGTCCGCGTCGCTGTCCGGCTTGGCAAACTTCCCGCCGCTGCAAGCATCGCCGTTCTTAACGTAATAGTCGGGAGTAATGTCGATAAACCAGTCACCAGAGGAATCTTTGCAAGCAAACTGCATGCGCTGCGCACAGGTCTGGTCATTCCATTCTCCGTTGGCGGCCACGACCCCACAATCTTCCTCGGCCCACATAAATCCCATGTTATTGGGTTCGAACTTCTTCCATTTGCCCTTATAATTGACTTTCGGAAGAGGCGCCTGTAAAGACGCCAGTTTGACGGCATCGACTTCTTTTAGGTCTTTAAGCATTTCTTGCGTGTTTTCGATACAGTTCGGCAATTCGACGTTATCGAGACAAATTTCTACGGTCTCTTCGATAAGTCGGAGGTTGGCTTCGATATTAGGCGACATCTCTGACAGTTCAGGGGCCGAAACACCGGATTCCATAAGATCGGAAATATCAGCAGCGTAACTTTGCTGCTCGGCGTATTTAGTAGAGAGGTCGTCGATCACTCGCCTAATTTTCTGTTCTTTAATGAGAGGAATCCCCCCGTCAAGATATGATATTTCATTTTTTCCACCCCATTGCTTGTAAAGCTGGGTTTCATATTTTACGATTCCCAAAGCCTCTAACTTTTCAGGATTTGTGACGATCGGGTTGTTGCCTTTTTCAGAATTGGTTTCGTCGGTCCCAGTTTCCTCCTCGTCCTCGGCTAAAGCTGTTGTACCTCCATCTTCTTCGGCTTGCTCAGCCGCAGGAGGAGGCGTTGTGGTTGTGGCGGTTGTGGTACCGTTCTTATTTTCACACTTGGAGTCGTCTCCGGCAGTCAGCGCTGCTGGAGCCGGGGCGGGCGCTGTACCGCCCGGCGTCTTTTTCTTCTTAGTCTTCTTTTGAGGAGCGCAAGGAACGTTAATTTTTTCCAAACCACTGTCGACGTTGTTGTTATAATCAGGGTTCTCGTCATAGTTGCCGACAAACTTACCAGCTTCTACTTCGTCATAAACCATAACACCGGTTTGGTTTTTGAGATCCCCTTGAATGTACGCAACCGCAGCGGCCATTTTGCCAAGGCAAGTAGCCAGAGCCCCAGCTTCGCACGCAATTTTATCGTCAGGCGTCATCCCCAATGCTTTACCCATAGCTGCGACGTTGCCGCCTTTTTGCGTTGCGTCAAATTCGAGTTTTAGACCTTTCATGTTATCTGTTGCTCCGGCGCCCACCCCGCCGTCTACTCCAACTCCGACAAGTTTTCCCAATCCATTAAAATCGAAACCAAATTTCGAACCAAAATTCTTTCGTTCAGACTTGTTTTCGAACGTAACCTTGAGCGTTGCAACAAACGTGACACCGTAGTTTATGACGCGTACGTATTCATTCCCGCAGGTATTGCGCCAGTTAACCGACGCTTTATTTTTCTCCCCATACATTTGCGAGAAGCCGATGTTGTTGTCGAGAACCTTTTGTCCTGCGATTGCCGTGTAAAAGATCGTAAAGGTGGTAGAAACGTCGTCTGCTGCATGCTGCTGGGCGTAGGATATCGCACCATTCGCCATGGGAAAGGCCACTCCCGCACCGCCCGTAAACGCGTTCGCTGCTTCTTGGACGTTAAGGTCTTGCTTGTATATCAAGCGGCCGTCGGAGTTGTATGTGTAGGTATACTTTGCATTGTCAACACAACTAGCTGCGTAGAACTTGTTGCTTAAAGATTCGTATGCCGTACCCAACTCATGAACCTCGTCGCCGTTGACGCTGTTGTTTTTTATTTTGGACTTATCTCTGGGTTTACACCCAATAGCCAAGATACACAGCAACACAGTCAGAGTAATTCTCATCTTTTCCTCCGGGATGTTCGGATGTCATTGTTTTCAAAAATTATATCGTGGTTTAGGAATTTTTCAAATTGATTAATTAGCGGTATTTTCAGGAGATAGGCCGAGGACTCGTCTACTTTTAGTCAACTTCATGTCCGAGGTTTTATATCAACGGCCACCTCGAACGTAACTCCGTTCGAGGTAACGAGGATGCTTGCAACTATGTTCCCAACCAGGGGACAATGGACAGGAGCCGATTAACTGATGTACCTTATCATTCTTTAGTAAGTCGCAATCAATTTCTCAAAGCTGTGTCATTAGAGAATGCAATTAGAAAAGCTAAAATCCTCCGCAATGAAGTATGGCAAGGACGTCATACTCTTGGTTCTAGTGATCGCAGGAATTGAATGGTGGCAATCCCGCCATCTGCCCACAGGCCCATTGTCTGAAACGCTACGAACACAAACAATACCAACTCTTGAAGGCGGCGTGAGTACATTATGGCAAAGCGAACAGACAACTTTGCTCTACGTGTTTGCACCGTGGTGCGTCGTCTGCAAAAGTAGCGCTAGTAATCTTAATAGCTTCATGAATACGGATTTCAACGTCGTTTCTCTCGCCTTGAGCTGGGAGAACAAAGAAGATATCCGAAAATTTGTTGGAAACACCGGACTGGAAACGCCAGTTCTAGTTGGGAATAATAGTACCGCCGATTTGTTGCAAATATCGTCCTTCCCGAGCTACTTTGTCATTGGAAAAGACGGCCGTATCCTTAAAGCGTGGAGTGGGTATACGACGACAGCCGGTCTTTGGCTAAGAGCTATGTTATTCCGCTAAAGCAAACCTTGAAAGCAACCATTAGAAATAGCTTGTCCTTGAACTCCTGTCTGCTATCATAACAGATAATCTAACCTTTCAGATTGGATACCCAGCGATGGATCGATTTTCGACTCGCAGGACTTTTATCAAAGGCAGCGTTGCTGGTTTTACTGGGCTGATTTTGGGATGTAAATCCAATGGTTCTGCCGTGCAGAGCGAAACGAATTCGCCCGTGCGACTTCGGAAGAATATATGGAAGCTAACGAGCGAAAGTCCCGATCTGATCTATTTTAAATCCGCAATTCTTGTGATGCGGCAAATCGGCGTCGACCACCCCACCCTTGGCAACCTCGGTTGGGCAGGCCAGGTGAAAATTCATCGAGAAGCGTGTCCTCACCTCAACTGGTATTTTTTTCCTTGGCATCGGGTTTACACGTCTTATTTCGAGAACATTGCAGACATGTTTGCAAAGCAACTGCGCGCCCACCTGCGCAAAGAAGTGCCCAAGGAAAAATCAATTTTCCAGCAAGGCGTCGTTGTTCCTAAAATCGATAAGGAACTCGCTGATCAACTCATAAATACTGAGACGGACTTCGCACTACCGTATTGGGATTGGTCTTTTCAGGATACAGGCCCTGACGTTTGGATTACCATGCCGCCCATTCTCATGGACGATAATATCCTGAACCCTACATTATGGAAAGATTATTGGCCGGAACCCATTAATCGCTGGGCCACCGATGAATCGACCATGGCCGAATGGGGCACCAAGGCCATGATGAACAAAATTCTAGCCATAGACTCCTTCGCCGCGTTTGCAAGCGCTAAGGCAAAGGAGCAAAAAGAAGAGACTACAGGAGGAGAATTCGAGGCCCAGCCGCATAACAATATCCATCAATGGGTTGGCGGGGCAATGTCAGGCATGAATTCCCCGCTAGACCCTGCATTTTGGTTGCACCACAGCAACTCAGATAGAATCTGGGAGTCGTGGATGATGCACCATCATAGGGACCCCAAGATAATAGAACCGTCAACCGACGCCGCGGATTGGAAAAACTCCCAAGTGTGGGGATTTTATGACCTGCAGAATAAGCCAGCCGTTCACAAGATTGCCGATACGCTAACCATCGACTCCTTGACCTTTCTAGAGAAGAAGTACACCTACGACGAATACGTCATCCCTCCGGAGTCCGATCAGAAACCGGCGGAAGGCATACGCCTCGTTGATACAACGTCCGCCACAATCACTTCTGACTTCGTACATGCTACGGCGAGCAAAGCGGCGAATGTCGTTACTCTAAACATAACCGACTCCGGAGAGAAAACGAGCTTCGTCAATGTCCTTAAAGCCTATAAAAATAGAGCTCGAAAGTTGGTTCTGACCATAAGAAATATACCTACACCAAGAAAAGGCGAGGATATTAGTCAGGTCAAGTTTTATATCGAATTCGAAAAAGGCGCCCCACAATGGTTTTACATTGCTACTTATGCATTCTTTGCGCCTCATCATCCTACCCAAAACATCATGTTCGAAATAAGCACGTTAATGAGCGAAATTGAAGAAACTATGAAACGTTCGCAGGTCGAACTAAAAGATCTCGGTGGGTTGAGGTTTAACCTCGCTCTGTTCAAGTCTGTCCAAACCAAGCGTCGATTCGAGCCCATTTCTTCTCTTGGCCAAGAAACACTAACGGCATACGACGATCTGGCATTCGAAGTCGGATAGTCCTGAATTTTGACATCGCGTCTGCCCATTCTGAAATGGTAAAATCTTAAGCAAATCCATTGTGAGAGGATTGCATGAAAACACGAATGTTCCTGTCTTGTGCGCTTTTGTTTTTCGCGGCAGGTTGCAAAGGCCGAGGGAGCACAAGTTCCGCGAAAGGTGACGTAGAACCTTTGCCGTGCCCAACCGATCCCTTCGTATTTTCCTTAGGAACCTTGTCTAAAGCGCCACCGGTTTCGAGCCTCGGTCTGGGTAAACCGATCTATAGTCAGGGTAACCTCAAGTACGTCGATCCGAATTCTGAAAGCAACATCAAACTGGAAGTATGCGTTAACGAACTCGACGGCACCACGTCAATAACTAGAATTACCACAAAAAGCATAGGATTTTACCCGGGCTTCAAAAAATTCGTACCTAACGAATCTTCGAAGGTAGAAGGTCTTGCGGACGCCGCTCTAGGCGACATTAAAAATCTCTACATCCAAACGCCCGTAATCGACACTGCCATCCTAGTTATCAAAGCCCTTCCATCAGAATCAGGAGCCAGTGGAGTTTACGCATACATTGGAGAAGAAAAAGATGGGGTCATAGTTCCCCAGCACGAAGAAGTCGTAAAGGGGACCTTGGAACAGGCTGATCCGTTTTCCACTGCAATTTGCAAAGCAGGTGAGGAGTACAAGAAAAGCCAATTCAAGATCCAAGACGCTCAATTTGACCTAGAATATTGCTATTACAAATCAACAACCGGAACGGCAACTTACGATGTCGTAAAAATGTCGGTAACAGACAATCATCCGTCGGTTCCCGCAGAAAAGAAGTCAGTCGTTTTTGATGGTTCCGACAAGGTGAAGGAAGTTGCGAAATATAAAATTCGTCACCACAACGAATGTGATTCGATGTACATAAACCTGGGGAATCGGGAGTTTGCCTTCACGGCTCCCACCTTCCTTGAGACTTGCCAAGAATCGGAGCTTGTTCCCAACGCGCCAATGTATGTCCGTCCTTCGGAAGGCAAACCACATTTCATGTATAAGATGCGACGCGGCAGCGGCGCATGGGAAACTGGTCACGCGGACTGCGGCCATTATGTCATAGAGTGCGCACCATAGCCTTGGAATGAAAGTTCTGTTTCTTTAAACAAAATCTCCGTCCTTACTGGCTGGCCAAAGCAGGACCTTTGTGAGGTTCCATGGTATAAGCTCTCCGAGTTCTACAAATTCTATCTACAACAAGGAGAGACTTATGAAATTCTTTGCAGCTATTGCTATTGCTTCCATGGCCTATACTACCCAAGCCTGGGCTTGCCGTCCTGCACCGCTTGAGTGGCGAGTCGATTTAAAAAACGACGTTGCAGCTCGATTCATGACCGAGCAAGGCGTCGAAATTTCCAAAGTGTCAAAAGTGGAAATTAGCGACCTCAACGTTCTCGAATACCGTTGGGTTGAGAGTGATCCCCGTTTTGAATGTCACGATCACGAAAAAATCTCTGCTAAAGTCACCATCGAATATACCAACGAGGGTGGCAATAGCTGTGTCGCTCAAGGCACCGTGATTAAGACAGAAGGATTCTATTCAACAGCCCCAAAAAACTCTTATGAAATTAAGGACGTTGCTGGTCAATGTCTCGAGTGAGACATTAGAGTCGTTGACTACAGGAGTTTCAGACGTTGCAGTCGCCACGATTCATGCCCAGAAGATTCATGAAATATAGGGGCTGCTTTCAGATGAGCGCAAAATCTCTGCAAATCATAGGGTTGTGAGAGTTTTGAAGAAGCGCGCAACCATTGGTTTCTTTTGGCAAGACGTTTGCAATATAGAAGACGGCGGACAAAAGTCCGGTTGCTGTAACAGGCGATGGTGAATCGAGATGTACGTTTTATTGGATGATGGAGTACTTTGAGAACTTCGGTTCGAAAAACGAAACAGAATCTGAGGATTTCGGTCCTGTCCGAAAGGCTGGATAATCTTGATTCACCCCCTTTTATTTTTTTTACTCAGTTTGTAAGTTGAAACAAACGGGAGTGAATTTTTTCAACATTTAAAACATCCCATTTTCGTTTGGTGAATCCTTCATGACCTCTTGCCCGAGGTCCCAAAGTTCGATAACTTTGTCATCCTTAAACTTGAAGATATGGACGACCGCTATTGAGGCCTCCGTTCCTTTTCTGACCACCTGAGAATGAGTAATTACGGTATCACCCTCCTCAAATACCTGCTTCACTTCTATGGCTTTATTTGGACTTTGCTTCGCGGCCTGTTCCATCGCCGTCAGAAGAGATTGACGGTCACCCTTGAAGTATTGGTTGTGATGAATGAAGTCCGGGGCGATAAATTTGTCGTATGCGGCTCGAACGTCTCCTGAAGAAGCCATGCGTAAAAAAGTTTTCGCCATTTCTTTGTGCGACATCTAAAAACCCGCCTATTTTGTATTGAATTCAGTTATCGGCCTCCCCCCTAAATTCCTGAGTTCGCGCGGCAGCAGGGGTTTTAAAACGCAGAAATATGTGCAGTATCTTCCGGTAATTACTAGCAATTAGTGCCAACCCAACCTTGCCTAAGGTTCCATAGAAACCCACCGATAGCGAAAACAGACCATAATATTGGATAGAAATCGATGTTTCTAAGGCTAATAATATTGGTGCTACTTGCGAGCTGCGAGGCCAACGTCAAACTTAAAACAGTTTCGTCAGGCGCAGGCGCACGCCCCCCTGTGACAATTGTTCCCACTAACGAAGCCGCCGACGGATTCGTCAACGCCAAAGAAATCGAAAGCGAACAAAACCTTTTCTTAGTCATCCAAGAGTCTCAGCAAACCAAAATTTTCTTCAGCCAGCCATATCCCATGAGTGACGTCGGTGAATGCGACGGGTCGCTCGGATTGGTTTACGGTACTGAGTCCCTTCCGCTCATCAACTCGTTGCCTAAAGAAGACGGTGCGCTGGTTTTTTGCCTCAAGATTGTCAATCACAGCGGCACGGAGTACTTTGACAAGTCGCCTATCATCATTCGAGATACTACCCCGCCCGTCATTGATGGACCCTCGGAGGTTTTCTCAAACAAAGCGGTCAAAGCGCCTATCGAGGTATTTGGCGGCAAATCTTACTTTTGGACAAAAATCACAGGTAGGGGCAATCTTGAGTTCTCGGATGCGTCTATTCCAGACCCGGTTGTAAGTTCCAATCAGGAAGACGCCTATAGCACGCAGTTCATCGCAGTTGACGAGGCGGGCAACGGGACAACCAAGCACGTTGTATTCAAGTTCGACTTCACCCCGCCAGTATTTAATTCACTCAATGCCATAAACGAGGCAGAAGACGGGTATGTCAACGCCGCGGAATTAACGTCGCACGATCCGGCGTTCGTTCTTTCTTACACGAGCGACGCGAATACTGTGGCAATGTATAGCCCGTTCATGCTCGCGCAAGGCCTAATTTGCGGATCCAAAACCAGTTATTCTTTGCAAGGCGTTCCAAAAATATCCGATATTCCTGCGACAGACGAAGAATACGCTGTCTGCGTTCGAATCGAAGATAGCGCGGGCAACGTTATTTATGGCATGAGCGAAATAGTGACTAGGGATACTCAAGCTCCTATCGTGGACGTAGGAGCAGATCTTCAAACCAAAACTGCGGTAACTCTTGACGCTACAACGTCTGGCGCGACGAGTCACCGATGGGAACAGATGAGCGGACCGGCAGGCGGCGCTCTTAGCTTTTCAAGTGCTTCTTCACAAGACACCTCCGTTATAGGTTCCGGTGATGGCAATTACGTCGTTCGCCTTACTGCCATGGACAGTGCCGGCAACGAAGCTTCCGACGATCTTATCTTGCTGTGGGATAGTACGCCGCCAACCGTTGACGTCGGATCCGACATAACAACCGGCGCGCAAGTGAACGTCAATGCATCGAGCTCAAACGATGCAGTCACTTACTCCTGGAGCAAGGTTTCTGGTCCGGGAGCGATAACCTTCGGAACATCTACAAGTGAAGACACCACAATTTCAGCAAATCAATCTGGATCGTACATCCTGCGGTTGACGGTAGCTGACGCTCTCGGTAACGCGGCTTCGGATGACCTTCTTTTAAGTTGGAACGTTTCCTCAGTTTCGGCGAACGTTGGCGCAAACCAAATTTCCAACTCCTCCATCAGTATCAACGCCGTTTCGACTAATGCCAACTCTTGGACTTGGACTGTTGTGTCCGGTCCAGGCAACACGATCTTTTCTTCGCCAAATGCCGAGGATACCACCGTTAGCGTCGATCAAGACGGCAACTACGTGCTTCAATTAATGGCAACCGACACGTCGAGCGGAGCATCTGGTTCTGACGAAATGGTTTTTATCAAAGACTCAGTCGATCCGACGGTGGATGTTGGAGCCGACGTAAGCGCAAAAACGTCAATAACGGCCAACGCAACATCAGATGGCACCGGAACCAACTTGAGCTACACATGGACAAAAGTCTCCGGGCCTGGCAGCGTTGTTTTCAGTACCCCTAGCAACGAAGACACGTCAGTGTTCGCAACAGTCGACGGATCTTATGTCATCGGATTAACCGTAACCGATGAGGCGGGTAACTTTGCTTCGGACCAATTCACCTATGTTCTCGACACGACGCCGCCGGCCGTTAACGCAGGTGTCGACGAAAACACCAACGTTCTCCTCGCGCACGACGCGACGGTAGCCGGGGCAGCGACTTACCAATGGAGCAAGATCTCAGGGCCGGGAGCAATAACCTTTTCCGCACCTACGTCGGAAGACACCGACATATCGGCAGCAGCTGACGGAACCTATGTTCTACGATTGACAGCAACAGATTCTGTAGGCAACGAAGCCTTTGACGAAATAAATTTTGTTTGGGATGCGTCAGCACCAACTGTCAATGCCGGCGCCGATATATCCACGAGAACCATCACCACAACCTCGGGTTCTGCGGCGGGCGCCGCGAATTATGCTTGGACACAGATCTCCGGACCAGGCACAGTTTCATTTGGTAACTCAAGTCTTCCAAATACTACTATCATGGCAGACATCGATGGCTCTTACGTTTTACGGCTTACTGCAATAGATGGCACCGGCAATAGCGCCTTTGACGATTTGACTTATATTTTGGATACAACGGCACCAACCGTTGATGCGGGGCTCGACGAGTCCAAGAAGACTTCTTTCTCTCACGATGCTACGGTGACAGGAGCCACGACATTTCTTTGGTCAAAGGTATCGGGACCCGGCGTCGTTATCTTCGGTTCGCCGACCACAGAAGATACCGACATTAGCGCATCTCAAGACGGCACGTACGTGATTAGGTTGACGGCGGGTGACAGCTTAGGCAACGCGGAAAGCGACGACTTCATATTAAGCTGGGACAATCTACCTCCCTCAGTGAACGTTGGGACTGATCTTACTTCCAAAACGGTCGTTAACCTTGACGCAACAACCTTTGGCGCCGCCACCTTCGCTTGGTCGCAAGTATCGGGCCCAGGAGTCATAACCTTCGGTTCAACAACTGTCGAAGACACTACGGCAGCTGCAGACCAAGACGGTACATACGTTTTGAGACTGACCGCGAGCGACGATGCAGGCAACGCAAATTACGACGAACTCACGCTCGTCTGGGATACTACGCCTCCGACTGTTAACGCTGGAGGTGACCAGATCGTAAACGCTATTACGGCGATCAACGCCACTGTTTCGGGGGCGTCAACCTATCAATGGACTAAAATCTCCGGATCGGGCACAGTGACTTTCAACCCCGATAATACCGAAGACACGCTTGTTACCGCAACGTCCGACGACACATATGTTCTTCGTCTTACCGCAACGGACCTCGCGGGAAACAGCGCTTACGACGAGATCTCTTTTACCTGGCTTACGTTAGGGCCGACCGTCGATGCGGGACCTGACCTCATAACAGGCAGCACCATCAATATCGACGCAACCACGGCTTCTGGCTCGAATTTCCTATGGACCAAGATTTCTGGTCCGGGCGCCATAACCTTCGGATCAAATACATCAGAAGATACGTCCGTTCAGGCGTCGCTCGATGGCACATACTTGTTACGGTTACGCGTAACGGACGGCGCGGCCAACCAAGCCACGGATGAAGTGGTTCTTGAATGGGATACTGTACCGCCTGTTGTTAATGCAGGACCGGACTTAACTGTAAATGCGACGCCCAGTATCGATGCTACGGTAACGGGGGCGACAACTTACAACTGGTCCAAGGTTTCAGGACCGGGAACGGTAACTTTCGGTAGTCCTACGATGGTCGATACGAATGTCACCGTGAGCGCTGACGGGGTTTATGTTCTTAGCCTTTCAGCAACCGATTCAGCAGGCAACGTTACCACGGACGACATAACGTTGACTTGGGACAGTTCTGCCCCAACAGTTAACGCGGGCGCCGATATCCTCACAAAAGTTCTCACGAATGTCAATGCGACCGTAACCGGAGCTGCTACCTATAGTTGGTCCCAAGTATCAGGACCAGGGTCAATCACATTTAGTTCGCCGACGCAGGAGGATACTTCTGCTCTTGCCGATGCCGATGGTAGTTATGTCCTAAGGCTAACGGCTACTGATAGTGCTGGCAACTCTGCCTCGGACGACGTCAATTTCGTTTGGGACACAACGCCACCGTCGGTCAACGTTGGATCTGATGTTAGCGCTGCATCAAGCCATAATATCGACGCGACGGTTACGGGAAGCGCAGTTACCTATCAATGGGCGAAAATATCTGGACCGGGTGCGATTACATTTGGTTCGTCTTCCTCCGAAGATACTTCCGTGATGGCCGCTACTGACGGCATTTATGTCCTCAGACTTACAGCAACGGACGGCGCAGGTAACGTAGGCTCGGACGAATTGCAGTTTGAATGGGATACTCAGGCGCCAACAATCAACGTCGGTGCTGATATTACAACCAATACGCAAGTTTCGCGAAGTGCTACGGTGAGCGGAGCAGCTACCTATCAATGGTCACAGACATCCGGACCGGGAACCATATCCTTTGGTTCGGCAACCAACACCAGTACGACCATATCGGCAAGCGCAGAGGGAACTTACGTCGTTCGCCTTACCGCTACAGACGCTCTCAACAATGCGAGTTTTGACGAGTTTACTTTTGTTTGGGATACGACGCCACCAAGCGTCGATGTGGGAGCAGATGTCATAACCCATCAAAACGTGGTTATTGACGCTACTACGTCCGGAGGCGCGACCTACGCTTGGACGAAGGTATCCGGATCGGGCACGATCAATTTCGGAGCTGCAAGCGCAGAAGACACATCCGTCGCTACGAGCGCAGACGACGTTTACGTTCTGAGACTAACTGTCACAGACGAAGCGGGTAACTCAGCATCTGATGAACTCAACTTCACGTGGGATACCAGTGTGCCTACTGTTGACATCGGTAGCGACGTAACGGCAAGAACACAGTTCACGATCGATGCCACAACGTCAGGCAGTTCAAGCTACTCGTGGACTAAAGTATCCGGTCCCGGAACAGTTACGTTCGGTTCTGCAAGCGCTGAAGACACGAACGTTTCCGCTGGGGCGGAAGGAATATATGTTATTCGTCTCACCGTAACGGACGCCGCATCGAACTCGGCGTCTGATGATCTTACGCTGACGTGGGACACTACCGCGCCGACGGTTAACGCTGGCGCTGATATTGTTACTAACAGTCAGGTTCTCGCCAATGCGACGGCGACTGGTGCTGACAACTACCAATGGTCGCAAATCTCCGGGCCGGGAACAATCACATTCGGAACCGCTACGTCTGAAGACACTACCCTTTCCGCCAGTGCAGAAGGAACTTATGTAATTAGACTTACGACATCTGACACCGCAGGCAATCCCTCTTTTGACGAAATCAGCTTTGTATGGGATGTCACACCGCCGGCAGTCAATGTTGGATCGAACGTCACAACCAATACGGCAGCCACAGTTAATGCGAGCAGTACCGATGCCGCGACCTATCAGTGGACCAAAATATCAGGCTCGGGATCCATCACGTTTGGCACTCCGAACGCAGAAGACACTACTGTCGCCGCGGGCGCAGACGACACCTATGTACTGAGACTAACTGTAACAGATGCCGCAGGTAATACAGCATTTGACGAGCTTGATTTTACTTGGCTCACTGGTGGACCTAGTGTTAGCGTGGGCGCGGACGTTACGACCAATGTGCAGGTATCAGTCAACGCCGTTACTTCCAACGGCAACTCATATTCTTGGACGAAAATTTCTGGACCGGGTACGGTGAATTTCGGTTCGGCGTCGGCAGAAGACACCACTATCTCAGCAAGCGCTGAGGGAACGTATGTCATCCGATTGACAGTGACGGACATAGCTACTAACACCGCATCGGACGATTTGGTCTTCACTTGGGACGTTACGCCACCAACGGTTAATGCGGGTGCGGATGTCTCCGCGCGAATTGCCGTAACTCAAAACGCGACAGTGGTTGGAGCTGCGACCTATCAATGGTCGAAAGTTTCAGGCCCAGGAACGATCGCTTTCGGATCTGCAACTTCTGAAGGTACGACAATATCTGCCAATACCGAGGGAGCATACGTCCTTAGGTTGATCGCGACCGATTCTGCAGGCAACTCGGCATCGGACGACATCAATTTCACATGGGACACAACCGCACCTTCAGTCAATGCAGGAGTCGACGTTAACGCCAACGCCGCCGTTACGCTCAATGCCACAGTAACGGGAGCTGTGAGCTATCAATGGACCAAGCAATCAGGCTCCGGCTCTATAAACTTTGGTACTCCGACTGCAGAAGACACCACTGCTTCGGCTGGTGCAGAAGGATCATTTGTACTTCGTCTCACGGCAACCGACGCAGCGGGGAATACGGCGTTTGACGAAATGACGTTTGTTTGGGATACGACGGCGCCGACTGTTAACGTTGGTAGCGACCTCAACATTAAAGCTCAAGCATCTATCAACGCGACTTCGTCTGGTGCTAACACCTATAGTTGGACGAAACAATCGGGACCTGGCACGGTAACATTCGGAACTGCGAGTGCCGAAGATACGACGATATCGGCAGGCGCTGACGGCACCTACGTCATCCGCCTCACGGTAACTGATACTGCCGGAAATACGAGTAACGATGAACTCACGATGATTTGGGATACTGTCGCCCCTGTCGTAAACGCCGGCCCAGACATTTCAGCTAAAGCCATTGTCACCGCAAACGCTACCGTAACGGGAGCAACATCGTACCAGTGGACCAAGGTTTCAGGTACTGGCACCATTACATTTGGTTCGGCAACAGCAGAAGATACGACCATAACGGCGTCTCAAGAAGGCTCCTTTGTTTTACGATTGACTGCTACAGACGTGGCCGGAAACTCCGCTTCGGACGACATAACCTTTGTTTGGGATACGACTGCGCCTACTGTCAACGTTGGCGCCGACCGAGTCACAAATACCCAAGTTTCCGTTGACGCAACATCGTCCGGCGCGACAACCTATCAGTGGACCAAGATATCAGGCGCGGGAACTGTTACATTCGGCTCCGCAACCGCCGAAGACACGACGATTTCTGCGAGTGCCGACGGCGTTTACGTCATTAGGTTAACCACAACAGACGCTGCAGGCAACTCGGCATTTGACGAACTCAGTTTCACCTGGGACGTCACCGCACCGTCCGTTAACGTGGGCGGCGATATCGTCGCCAATGCACAGACCAACATTAATGCGGTCACAAGCGGCGGCGCAACGTATCAATGGACCAAGGCATCGGGTCCAGGAACGGTTACCTTTACAACGCCAACGGCGGAAGACACCGCTGCTTCTATGAACACCGACGGTGCGTACGTTTTACGCCTTACCGTCACCGACGCCGCAGGCAACTCAGCATTCGACGAGCTTAATTTTACCCGGGACACGGCCGCACCAACTGTCAACGCGGGCGCGGACCTCGTTGCCAATGCGACGAAGAGCATCAACGCCACCGTTACGGGCGCAATAACGTATTCGTGGACAAAACAGTCTGGTCCGGGAACCATTACCTTTGGTAGCGCATCGGCAGAAGACACGACAGCGTTTGCGAACTCGGAAGGCTCATACGTATTAAGATTAACGGCGACCGATGCGGCCGGTAACTCGGCCTTTGATGAGTTGTCATTCGTATGGGATACGACAGCACCCTCGGTGAACGTAGGAGCGGATAGGACCGAAGCGGCTCAATTTACTCTCAACGCAACGGTCACCGGATCACCCGTTAGCTATCAGTGGTCGAAAGTCTCCGGCACGGGAACAATTACCTTCGGATCGGCGACGTCCGAGGACACGACTATTTCAGCCTCGCAAAACGGAACTTTTGTCATCCGTTTAACAGCAACCGATGCGGCAGGCAACGCCGGCACCGACGACTTCACACTTACCTGGAGCGTCGTGCCGTTAACAGTGGACGTGGGCGCCGACATTTACTCGAGCGGATCTAGTTCTTTTCTTAACGCAACAGTCACCGGAAATATCACAAACTATTCATGGACTCAAACAACTATCCAAGGATCTCCGGTAGGCTCAATACAGAACCCTTCGTCGCAGGCCGCTACTTATCTGACACCAGGAATCTGTGATTTTTCCGTAACGCTCCGGCTAACCGTAACAGACGTCAGTTCCGCAACCGCTTATGACGAACTCGTCTTCACTTGTGAACAAACACCTCCTGTTGTCAACGCCGGCGCCGACCTAAAGGTCAAAGCACAAACGACAATAAACGCAACGGCTTCAGATGCATTTAGCGGCATCGCTTCCTATCAATGGACAAAGGTTTCGGGACCCGGAACAATTACCTTTGGAACAGCAACCAGCGAAGACACGACCGCGTCCGCGAACGCTGAAGGTGCTTACGTCCTCCGCCTCACGGTTACGGACCGCTCAGGCAACTCTGCGTCCGATGACATCAATTTCACCTGGGATACAATTGCGCCATCTGTCAATGCTGGCTCGACAATCAGAACCGGTTCTCAGGTGACCCAAAACGCCACTGTGACGGAACAGGGCAGCGGCATGGGAACATACCAATGGTCAACGGTATCCGGACCCGGCACGGTTACGTATGGAACGGCTACGGCGGAAGACACCACAGTATCGGCTTCCGCAGGCGGCACTTACGTCCTTCAACTTCAAGCAACCGACCTAGCCGGCAATGCTGGTACGGGAACGGTTACCATGTATTGGGATACAACCAATCCCGTTGTGAGCGCAGGCTTGGACGTTTCCGCAAAAGTTCAAGTTACTTTGAACGGGTCGGCTTCTGACGCGCAGACCGGTATCCAAAGCGTCCAATGGACCAAGGTATCTGGAACAGGCACGATAACCTTTGGCACGGCAACCGCCACGTCAACCACGGTTTCCGCAAGCGCTGACGGCACTTATGTTCTTCAATTAGCAGGAACGAACCAAGCCAACGGAACGACCAACGATCAAATGACGTTCATATGGGATACGACTCCTCCGACAGTAAACGCTGGCGCGGATTTAACTATCAGAACTTCCACTGCCATCAATGCAACGACATCTGGTGCTGCAACCTTCGCATGGACCAAGGTCTCCGGCCCAGGCACCGTCACATTCACTGCGGCTACCAGCGAAGACACAAGCGTTAGCGCCAATACTGACGGTTCCTATGTTATCCGACTTACTGCGACGGATGCAGCAGGCAACTCGGCGACAGACGACGTAACCATGGTTTGGGATACTGTTGCTCCAACAGCAACGATTTCGGGCCAGCCTACGGGGACCAACGGCACGACGGTGCTCAATATTGATGTTTTGGGAACCGGTGTCACCGCTTACAAATATAAGGTAGGGTTGGATGCAAGCACAAGCTGCTCCGTAACAACAGGATATAGCGCGGAGCGCGACGTCAGCACAGATATTACTGACGACATCTCGAGCCTCGCTGATGGTCTGTTCCGTCTGTGTGTTATTGGTCGTGACCTTGCCGGCAACTATCAATTGGAAGCTTCAGCGACCACCGTGACTTGGACAAAACAGATTCAACCTCCAACCGGCTATGTGCTTGTTCCAAAGGCAGTTTCCGGTCTTGCATATGATTACTACATTATGCAGTACGAAGCTCATTTTGCTGGGGGGGTGGCTAACACAACCGATACCGTTACCACGTCCGAAGCCAACAAGAAGCAATGCGAATATGAATTCCACGTCAATGGCAATGCGGCACACAGTAGTTGTGGTACCAAGGTTTCTAGTTCGACAGTAGAAAGCCTGGCTAATGCAGTCTCTGCTGACTATAATTATCCTGCCGCTTGGTGGTCCTGCCGCAACTCGTCAACGGCCACGTTCGCGATGCGACTTCCCACGCGAGAGGAATGGGTACGAGCCGCAAAGGCCTCCTCATCCAATACTTATTCGAGCTTATGGACCAAGTATACCACCGACACCGGAGCTGAATGCAACTCGACGGGCGCGGCTGTAAATACCGGTTCTCGGGCCAACTGTAAGGCACACCTGGACGTATATGACGTCGCGGGCAACCGAGGAGAATGGGTGGATGAAGTTGGCGTTAACTACACCATTGCCGTAGGTGAAGCGCGGCTAGGTTACAGACCAACTGTCGCTCGGACTTTCAACGGAATAGACGGCGTTGTGCGCAGGTTCAATTATCTTTCCAGCGCTTCTTCCTTTGCACTTAGAATGGGCAACAACTCTGTAGCACCATCAAACGCCGCTTGGCAGCAGTATGGTCCCGAAAACGACACCTGGAAAACGATTTCAACGTCCAATACTTCAGGATTTCGCTGCGTCGCATTCAGGAAATCAAGTATGCCCGCTCTGAGCGATCTTGCCGTACCCAAAGAGCCCGTTTACCTCAGTACCGATATGTCGGGTGCCGCGTCGACTTGGACAGTTCCCGAAAACAGGTTTATAGGCGATACGAGACCTGAGACCGTGCAAATCAACGTAACAGGCAACCTCACGGATTCCGTGGCGGAAGGCAACGTCGCAATATCCTGGCGCCCATGGGCGAAGACCTATTGTACCAACGCAGCGTGTTCAACAACATCAACTTTGGATAACTTCAGTTACGAGGTTTATCGCTTCGTTGAACCGACAAAGAAAAGCATTCGCTTCGCGACAACATGGGCGCTCAGCGGCGGTACAAACCCCTACGGTGCCGATGTGCCACTCGATCCGCTAGCCGTGAACAGTTCCAACGTACGCGTGCACACACCCATTGCGACTATATCAAACTGTACCAGCGCGGCACCGGCAAACTGCACATTTACCGATAGCACCACGTCTGGAACGGGGTTCTCCACAACGCAAGCCTACTACTACATGGTGGTTGCGAAAGACGCCCAAGGCAATACTATGACGCCGAAAGTTCAAAGGCACCGATCACCCTATTTTGCGGGAGCATTACAAACGGGTCAAACATCGACGTTCCGGCTTGAAGACCGTATGAGGAGAGCAGCGGTTCTGCTGGTGGACAAAGGATATCAAGAATCAAGGACCGTACCTCAAGTCATGGTTCATGTCCCGATGGACAAATCAGGTTTAGATCACGATTTCTACATCTATAAATACGAGCCTGCTCCAAACTCGGGTTCTGATGACGGCGGTGTAGCGGAAGCCGCCTATCCAAATCAACAGGACGGAAATGGCGGTTGGGTTTCGTCCGCGGCGACTTGTCACGACAAGTGGCTACAAAATCCAGGCACGTTTGATAGCACTTGCGGCTCCAACTCCACCACCACCGTGCTCAAATCCGAGACCGGCATTGACAGCGGCGACCAGCATCGCGGCCCTACCCAGGGGGATAGCTGGAAAGCATGTCGCAACTCGAGCTTTACAGCCGGAACCTACGCGTATCGCCTTTATTTACCAAGCGCTTCTGAATGGATCAAAGCCGCTGACTGGGGAGACACGGACCAAGACGGCGATATTGACATCAACGAAGCACGTCCAAGCCTTGTCGGCAGCAACGTCAGATCTTTGGAAACATCCACCTGCAACTCCGGGGGCGGATCCGCCAGCACGACCGGCACGAGCGTCAACTGCCAATCGCGGTATGGCGCATACGATATGGTCGGTAGCAACGGCGAAAGATCGAGCAACCAAACATTTGACAACTGGGTCGGCCTTGACGACGGTATGGACGGATACTGGTACGGAATGACCTTCTACAACGTCTCTAGCGGCGGCTCGACAACGGGTTATACCAAGTTTGATCTGTTCCGCGGCGGTATCATGCAATCCGGTGGATATACAATCGACTATGGTTCGATCTATGAGGAAAACTCGACTGGTCTCTATGCGGTGAAATTAGGTGGTTCGATCCAGTCAGAGGCGGAATCGGGCCGATTCAAGTTCTCTAACTCTTCCGAACCTGAAGATACTTCGTCGTCACAAAACGGGCGCTGCGCTTGGTAGGCCGATCATTGAAATTGTTCCCGTAACGTCTTTGCAATAAACAAAGGAATCTCGTCAAAGGTATCTGGATCCTCGTAGTAAATATAGTATGGTGTCTCGACACCGGGAGGATTAATCGAGACAGTGATGACAGCATCCGTCCCTTCGATGCGAATCTTGTATTTTTTCTGAGGTTGAAGCGATAGGCCCAAGATAAGACCCTCTCTCGGTTCGTCCTCGCCCCATGGAACATTAGCCAAGGCGGGCCAAACTACCCCAACCTCCTCAATGCGGAATCGAAAAGCGAAAATATTGGGACCGTCCTGCTCCTGCCCTACAAGCTTCAACGGAAGCCAAAATTCTTGACCTCCCGAAATAAGTGCGATCGATATATCGCTGTCTTTGATTTTCAGGCGGCTTGTCACTTTCCCGCCAGGTTCTTGCCCCACGACCTTACGAAAAAATGCGGCTCTTGCCTCTTCAGTTTCGGTGGACAGCTCTTTCGAAAATGTCTCTCGATTTTCAAGACTGAGGAGGACTCTTTGCCAATCAATGTGTGACAACTCAAGCTTGTTCGCTACCGGGTCGAGCATGAGCCTAGAAATAGTTTCCGACATAATGGTTCCGTCCATATGCCGAAAGCCAAGAACGTGCCCCAATTCGTGCGTTAACACCGCTCTCAGGTTGAGATTATTCTCCGCTTTCCAGTCTGGAAAATTCTCAGGGGTTTCTATGAACGAACTTTCAGCACAATCTGCTTGAAGATCTCGTTTTAATGTCCGATCGTTGCTTAACCAAATCATGGCACGAGCCCATCGCTCTGCTATCTTGTTTTCGATTCTGTACGTAGCTCCGGGCGCGCCATGTCCACATGCCATGTTTCTTGCTTCGGATCGATCCAATCCACCCAGAACAAACAGAAGGTCAGCGGTGCCGCAAGGACGCTTCTCGTACGTAAATGAGTTAATTCTCAGGACCATATTGTTGCCAAGCCAATTTTGAAGATACGTCCTCTCGGTGAGGTAATTCTTCCAGGTGGCCAAGGTCTCTTTCAGCATGACGTCGAACTGTTCCTCCGTAACGCCAAAGGTCGGTGAACGGGATACGCAGTAACCCACCGTTCTTTTAAAGTCTGCAAAGTAAGCAGATTCCTCATTGAGGCCCGTCGATTCTTCCAGGATGTGCGAGCTTTGCGATCGTTCTTTGCAGCTCCCAACGGCGATAAAAAGGAGAAAAAGGATTAAATCGGTGTATCTCATACGGTTCTCCTTAGGCTCACTGGGGGGCTGTTTCTCTTAATGTCTTGGCGATAAATAACGGAATTTCATCAAAGGTTTCGGGATCCTCATAGAAAACATAATATGAGGTTTCGATATTCGAGGGATTGGTCGACAGGGTCACGATCACGTCTGTTCCGTCGATCCTGGCTCGTTGTCTTTGTTGGGTGTTTATAGCAAGAGTGAGATAATGCCCCTCTATTGGGCCAACATCCCAAGGAGCGTCTGCCACGATCGGCCATACCACGGGCCCTTCAGCCATACGAAATTGAAAAGAAAAGGCATTCAGTCCCTCATTAGAATATCCTGCGGGTTTGAAAGGAAGCCAAACCTCTTCACCCGGGGAAATAAGAGCGAGAGAGAAGATACCGTCTTTGATACTTAGGCGGCTAGTCAATTTTCCGCCAGGTCCATATCCGGCAACTTTGCGAAAGAGCGCCTCTCTTGCCGCTTCCGTTTCGACAGGCAGATCCCTCGATAAGTTGTCTCTATTTTCAAAACTGAGCAGAACTCTTTGCCAATCAATGTTCGACAACTCCAACTTGTGGTCGGCAGGGTCTTTTACAAACCGGGAAATATTCTCGGACATCAGAGTTCCTTCAACATGACGAAAACCTAAGACGTGTCCTAACTCGTGCATCAACACCGCCTTAAAGGGCAGATTATCCATCGCATTCCAATCAGGGAAATGGTCCGGAATTTCGGACAGCATACTTTGAGCACAGTGTGTTTGAAGATCTTCCTTCAATGTAAGCTCGTTACTCAACCAGATAGTGGCACGCGACCATCGTTCAGCAATCTTATTTTCGATTTTAAAAGCCGCGCCCGGCGCCTGGTGCCCACATGCGATACTCTTCGCCACCGGGTTTTCAAATTGACCAAGAATAAACAGCAGGTCCGCATTCGCACAAGGGCCTTTTTGGTATCTGAATGAATTGATCTTTAAAACTTTACTTTGGTTACCCCATGTTCTTGCGGCGAGATAGTCTTTCCAAGCATCTAACGACTCCTTAAGGAGTTCATCGAACCGTTCCTCTGTCAGTCCAAAAGTCGGTGACAGGGCAACACAATAGGTAACCATTCTTGTAGGGTCTCCGAAATAAGCGGATTCACTATCAAGATTCGTCGACTCGTGAAAAACACCGGACGATTGCGACCGCTCTTTGCAAGCTGCAACGAAACACACGATCATCATTACCAGAGGAGTAATAAAATGCATGAATATCAATCCATCATAATGCCATTTCGAAAGGGATGAAGTGTAGGCTCAAGTCGGTCCCAAGATGTCGGAGCTCGAAAGACCTCGTACCTCTTGCCATCCAGTTCGTAGTATACAACAATGGGTGATCCCGTCAGGAAAGTGCTGTTTATCTCTAGTACCATTTTCACCGCAGTTGGGACTTGATCAAGCTTAGCCACTTCCGTACCAAAATTATTGTCAGACGCCTTTTTCGCCACTGGATCGAACGCAACATCTTCTACCTTCAGGTTTGGCGCTTTAGTTTTCAAATCCGCAAGGCTCTTCGCATATACAGTGAAGCCGCTTTCCAACTGCTTGCGTTTTAGTTTGGGAGTCATGAATTTACGCGAGACCGTCTTGACACCGTCCGCTAGAGTGAGAGTAATTTCGTTAACATTTGATATTTCAAGACGACTTGTCACAGGACCCGCCGGTGCAGTGCCTGCGATTTTTTCGAATAGCAGCTTTCTTTTCCCTTCGTGCTGCGGCTTGAGGAAGCTCGTGGACCCGGAATATTGGATGGCCCGAGCCAACGCAATATCCCAATCAATCGACGTTAATAACGGAAGGAATGCTTCCGGCGTTTTTAGGAAGCGCAAATTGAATTCCTTGCTCATGATCGTGCCCTCGACGTGTCCGACGCCCAATACGTGCCCGAGCTGATGCAAGAGCGCGCCCTTCAAAGCGGCGTTTTCATGTGAGGACCAATTAGGGAAGTCAGCGGTTTGACTTTTTTCCGATGCGAGCCACACTATTCCTTGTGACCATCCGCCTTCCTCAGTTCCAGCGAGAACGTGTTGACCTGCTGGACCATTAATGGTCTCGACGATCTTTGCTAAATCACCGTCTCTAGCGCCTAATTCGAATCTGAGATCGACATTTTCTCCACACACTGGCTGAACTTTATATCGCGTTGAATTAAAATATTTCGCGATAGTCTGTCGTGTCGCCAGGTATTCTCTCCACGTCGAGATGGATTCTTCGATCAAAGCGATGGCTCTTCCTTTACTGACACCAAAATTAGCCGCCAAATTTACACAATAGTTAACTTCTCTGGCGGGATCGGGAAACCAAGCTCGATCATTGTCCCCGGCCGGGTTGGCAAAATCATCACCCAAGCTCTTAGAAACTTGGGGGGTTCGGCACGCGAACATAAAGAAAAATATGACCCAAGCAATATTACGCATCAACGTCTCCTCGTTGTCTTGAAACTGTCATATGCTCAATGGAAAAAGTTGTATTCCTAAATGATAAACCTCTGTCTGCGTCCCGTCTTCTAAAAAATCGGACATGGACCTTCGAAAGGTTTGTATTTTCCTTTTAGCCTCCGCTAACTTACTTAGATCAATAGCCATTGTTATTCCGGTAATGTCTCTCTTTTCGCGTTCAACCGTTTCCATAGATTCAATGGCTTTTTCCATATGCTGCCGGTGGAGTTGCCGAAGAGCGGTTGCCATTACATCACTCGTGGATGTCTTGAGGTTATCCTGCGCCAGCGCAAGTTCGCCGTCTTGTTCATCGACCAGCCCCAGCCGTTTCAAACGATCGATCGCTGTTCGCACCTCAATGACAGAGATTCCTAACCTCTTCGCAATACCCTTCGGGTCACTAGAAAATCCCTCCGTCTTAATGAGATTTCTAATTGCGAAATAATGCCAATTGGCGATGAGTTCAAAAACGTCCGCCTTAACCTCCTCGGCCTTCCACTCCACCTCCTGAGGAGTTTTATCGAACTCTGTCCGAGCCTTTCTAATTTTATCGAGGAAGATTTGCCTTTGTGTAGGATTGTACCCAAGCTTGTCTGCAATCCTCTCCCCGGTCTTTCTGGTGAGCGGTCTCTTTGATGCCAGAAAGTTCGACAGCCTTCCGGGCGATAGTTCTAAGAACTTTGCGAAGGCGCGCAACGAGTAGCTTGGATTCTTATGGCGACGAGCATGGTATTCCTCTCGAATCCATTCGAGGGCAGGAAGGTTTATCAAGGAATCCGGGTCTTTGGCGTACATTGATGTTCTTCACTCTCAGCTAAGATCTGTTTCCAATTTAGCATTGTTTCCACATTTTGGAAACACTTTGTTTTCTTTTTAGGCATTTTGCATTGAACATTGACTAAGAGTCAGTCATAATGCGCCTGTCATGAATATTCGATTATTCATGGTTAATATTAGACTTATCGCCCAAGGTTCGAATCTTACAGGACATAGACGTTCCCGGCTATTTTGGAAACAGTTTGTTCGAAAACGCCAACAGAACTGCCCGTTTTTTGCACACGGCTCGCTATCGACAATACGTCGGTCAAGAAATAGAGACTTTAACAACCAGAATAAAGGAGAAACAAAATGAACAAGTCAAACGTAATGGGTGCCATCACCATGCTTGCAATGATCGTAAGCTGTTCCAACGGCCCTAAATCCAAAACAAACGGCAACAGCCAAATCGCTTTAACAGATCTGACATCAGCTCATCTCTACAAAAAGCTTAACGTTGAAGCACAGGCAACGGGCGCGGTATTTCCAGGCAGCGGTGAAGAACTTGAAAAGAAGCTTGGCGCGATTTCATGTTTGCAAGCTAGCTACTTCGATGAGATGGCGGGGAAAAAAGTGATAGACAATTCTTGTTCTATCGCACCAACAGCGGGCGATGAGATTTTTGACGAAGAATCGAAAATCACTGTCGTTGGAGAAACAGCTAAGCTTGTTTACGCTAACCTTAGCCAAGAAGCAGTGCTCTCAAGCGATGTCTTTAGCGACGGAAGCCAAAAACTTGTTAAGGCGTTTCCAGGCACCTCATGCTCCGAAATTTCCGGCGGATTTGACGAAGCGAGCCCGACGCCACCCGAGACTGTCTATGATTGCGAATTCAGCAAGGAATTTTCTAATGAAAAGATGGAACAAAAACTCGCTAAAGTTAAAAGCGTTTCCTGTGTTGACTTTGCAGAGATTAACGCTCAAGGCGGTGTGAGCATTGGGTTAGGCCAGCCGGAAGCACTACTGCTAACAGACGAAATCTTGATCCTTACTGTAGCAGGATCGACGCCAGAAGCGTGCTTTGCAGAAATCAAAGCCGCTGTAGATATAACTCTCGTTGAAGTCTCCAACGGCAATACGCTACTCGTTAAGTAGTTTCTGCGCCGCCGTCAATGCTTGTAATCGAAATTGATCTACCTAAAAGAGAAGCGCCATCGCACCCGCGGTAGCGCTTTTTTCTACCCAAATCTAAAACTGGAGACCGCAAGACCGCCCGCGAAGTCTTCCTCGTGGTAGCAGCAAACAGCTTTCTCCGCTTTGGCCGCCCCCACCGCGACGAACAACGGGACGAGATGATCTTCTCGCGGGTGACATAGCCGGGCAGACGGGGCTGCGACCCAATCCATCAGCTTGTTGATGCGCTGATTTGCGTCCGATCTTACGACCGCGTCCTGCAACCATGCGTCAAACTCCTTCGAAGGCGTGCTTGCTTGGGGTCCGAACTGTTTCAAATTGTGATAACTAAGGCCGCTGCCAATAATGAGAACACCTTCGTTTCGCAATGAGGCAAGTGCCTCACCCATCGCGATATGAGTTTTTGGGTCATAGTCTTTTCGGATTGAGAGCTGAACAACCGGAACATCGGCTTTCGGGAAGATCACCGCAAGCGGCACGAACGTTCCGTGGTCATAGCCCCGTTCCGCGTCAAGACGGCTTGCAAGCCCTGCTTCTTGTAGGAGACCGTGAACTTTTTTCGCCAATTCTGGCGCGCCTGGCGCATCATATTTCACTTGATAAGTGTGAGGCGGAAATCCGCCGTAATCATAAATCATACCGGGTGCGGGCGAAGAGCCTACCACAAATTCCTTCTCCTCCCAGTGTGCCGTTATAATGAGTACCGCCTTGGGCTGTTCCTCTAAGTCCTGTGGCATTGCCCGAAGCGCAACGTCTAGTTTACTGTACTTTCCCCGAGACAGTTCTTCCATCCATGGCCAGGGCCCGCCGCCATGCGATATAAAGTAAGTGGGTAGAGAATTCATAACAAGCCTTTCTTCCTTTGACAGACACACTTCCATTTGTTAGCGTGTTAAGAATAAATTAAGAACATTTTAAGGCGTAGCGCAATGAAAAGAATTCGCTTTATTTTTGTGTGTCTCTTTGTCGCGGCTATTTTTGCTTCCTGCAAAAAAAGCAATCAATCTGGAGCTTCTTCCGATTCTGGAACTGGCCCCCTGATAAATGAGTGCACCGAGTCAGAGGGCGGCGGCAAATATCGACTGGTAGTCTATACGGATAGAGTAAGCGGGCAGGTGACGGTTGCCGAATTGACGAAAGGCGAAAACACGTTCCGGCTCGACTACTGCGAGCAGCAGGGTGAAGGCTCAGCGACATGCAAAATCATGTCAGGCGATGGGCACATGGCCATAATCTCCCCGAATCAAGCTGAAGTATTGATGAACGGCAAAAAGCCAGGCATACCCATGGAATGCCGACCGACCTAGACTTCCCTCTCTAACTTTGTTAGAGTCACCACTAATACTCTTAACATTTCTCAGAGAGCGGTTCCTCGTGCAGGTCGATAATGCGATTTATTGGAACTCTGTTGCCGGAACAAAAGTTTTCGCAACTCCGATTCCGTATGATGCACTCTGCTTACGCCTCCCTCTTGATGCACGAATTCTCGATGTCGGTTGCGGCCATGGGAGGGCGTTGAAAGAGTTCGAAACGAGAGGCTACCGAAATCTGGAAGGCATAGATTGTGCGCCAAAGATGCTCGAAATTGCGTCGAGTATTCTACTGCCGCCGGCCAAGTTGAGAATTGGCTATGCCGAATCTCTTCCGGGAGGCTCCAATACATTTGATCTCGTTTTACTTGTAGCCATCTTGACGACCATTACCGATCTAGATGAGGAGCAAAAAGCCATCGACGAAGCGTTGCGCGTCCTTAGGCCTGGCGGCATTTTATTTGTGAACGACATGCTGGTAAGCAGTCGCGGAAGACCGTATGAATTCTTTGAGGATCGGCATGGTCGGTACGGAAGATTTTTGGTCGACAGCAAACATTATGTGAAGCATTGCAGCGAAGAACGCTTTAAGGCTTTACTCGGCAAGTTCGAGATCGAGACCATCGATCGGGTGGAATGGCTGAGCATGAATGGAAATCTGGACACGGGCGTTTCCATCATTTGCAAAAAGCCCGGCGCGTCATAAAAGTATGAATCAACCCAAAACCGCGTATAAGTATTTGCTTATCGCCGCAGTCCTTCAAATCATCTGGGGCTTTGTACCCAGCGCATCCAAATATGTGATCGAAGAGATTCCTGTCGAACTATACATCGCGATGCGGTGGACTATCTCAGGCGCGATTTTTCTAAGTTATCTGTACATAACTAAAAAGTGGAAGCCGTTGTCTTTCGAGAATCTTCTAATGGTGTCCATTCTCGGGATATGCGGCTATGGACTTGCATCATTCGGCACACTCTATGGTTTGAAGATCGGCGGCGTAACAAACTATTCTCTTATGGCTGCTCTCGCTCCCATCGTCACGTCCGTTTTGTCGATCATTCTGCTGAGGGAGCGGCCCCACAAACTCTTCTTGCTTGCCCTTCCGCTCGCCGTCCTAGGACTAGTGCTTCTTGTCGTGGGAAAGTATGAAATATCGTCTCTATCGATTGCTGGCGTCAGCGCTGTTCTGGTCATTGGCGCCTATATTCTCGAAGCGCTTGTCTTTGTCTTCTCGAAAAGGCTGAAAGATTCTATGAGCGCACCCCAATACCTAGCGGTCGGCCAATTGGCGACGGCGGGCTTTATGTGGGTGCTGCAAATTTCTTTCTTCCACCAAACAAGTCAGCTATCGAACCTCACGATAAAGGGAGCATCCGCTGCGATCTTCGTTTGCATCGTCGCCTGCGTTCTTTGTTATGCTATACTTTACTGGCTTCTTACCTACATGGACGGCCACAAGCTAGCCCTATTTGAAGGCTTTCATCCGTTATCGGCGACGCTATTTGCGTATTTTCTTTTTCACGAACCGCTTCGGCCGCTTATGGTCGTTGGTGGATTGTTCATTATGATAGGTTTGGTGGCTGGGAATCTTCCTGGGCCCACCGATTAGGCTCCGCGCTTGACGATCACTTTTTCTCAAGCACTGCGGTGCTCGTCCCTTTCAAATTTGCACCCGAATAGGACAAAAGCGTTACTTCTAATTTATCTTCGACCTTTACTTTTTGTGCCGCCTTGAAGATATCTATTCCATTCTCCGCCGTTCGAAGCTTTGAGAAACTTACATCCTCCTTTTTGGACTTGCGACATGTATCTCGCCCACCTATGCATAGCACCACTTTATCGGCACCCTTCGCCGCTGCCAAGAAGGTAAGCGAACCGGCCTCGTCGTTCTCCGCAACCGCCAATTTAAGGTTTTCGTCAAAATAAATAGCGCTTTTGTCTTCGCAGTTTTCGTCATCGGCGAGCCCGTGCTCGGCGAAGGCTTTATTCACCATACAAAAGTTGATGGACTTCGATGTAGCGTTACCGTCGTCGAAGGTTAGATCATCTATTCTATTCACGGCATCGTAGGAATCGACGTAGGCACCCGTTGTCAATAGATGATTGAAGAACACCTGAGCGGCGATACGAGCGCCCGCCTTGTTACCGTATCGTTCTTGGTATCCTTCATGCAATTTCCAGAACGCCGCGGAAATGATCTGACCGTCTTGGTGGACTTCGTTTACGAGATCCTGCGGATGCTTTTTCTTGTTAAGGGCAGTCCGCATAGGTTCGTCTTTGAGGTAAAATCCATGACCTATTTCTGGATCGTCATTCATGTAAGTCGCTATAATGTCGCCTATTCCTTCGGAGAACACATTGTCCGTAATTCCTTTGCTATCCTTGTCCATTGGGCCCGTATACATGTCAATTGCATGGCCGACTTCATGATAGATGACGTCGGCAATGAGTGCCGTATTCGCGCAGGATTTAGTCTTTATTTTCCCCTCTTGGTAGAGTGAAACAAACTTTCCGTTCCAATTTGCGTTACACGCTTGATCAACATTTACGACGGCCTTAATCGGGTCAATAAGACCTGGAACTTGTTTCGTGGTCACGAATTTTTTTGTGAAGGCCACAACTTCCTGAACGGAAAAAAATGCCATGAATGCCGGCAGCATTTCCTTGGGCACTTTAATCAGTGTCCCGCCGTCCTGAGTGGCTATTTCGTAGGTTGCCAACTTATCGACGGCTACCTTTCGGTCGACGACAATTGCGGGACCGCCATCACTCGCCAACCCAACCTGCACTTTCTGACCAGATTCAAGCGCATCCAATTCGACGATGCCGTCCTTATCTGTCGCGAGAGCCTTGCCTTTGACTGCCTCCACGCTCATGTATGACAAGGCCTTTGAGACGAGATTGTTGCGAATGTAGGTTCGCTCGGGAACTTCCGCCGAAAACTTATGCGAAAGAGATTGCGTGAAGCTGAACGCTTCCATTAAGCCAGCCTGGGAGAACGTGAGCGCAAAATCTTCGTCTCTCGCAGCGTCTTTTACCTTGTAGGTTTTGGCGTACGAAAAGACATATTTTCCCTCGGCGACACTTACAAATATGTTGGCGGACTCCCGCTCTACCGTTAAAGACGCCAACCCCGTTTGGTTGGCAATATCCTGGAGCGAAAGAGAGGGCACCTGGCCTTGCAGATGCGAAATCTCGCCGTAGGTTCTATTCACAATCTCACGGAGGCGAAATGATCCTTCGTTGGTCTGAATGAAATACAATTGAAGGTAGGAGTCGCGAACGGGGATACTATCATATATACGTGTGTAGTTTACGACCCTAACCTTTGGCGAGAAACTTTCTCCGCTCAGACCAGATATCTCGAGCTCCTCGAGCTTGACACCCAATATGTTTGCTAGCTCACTGACCTTAGCATCAGAAAAAGTCTGAATTTCCCCTTCTTCGACATTAGGCATAAGCGAAAGATCAAATAAGATGACCCCAGCTTTGCCAGATAGAGGGTCGATCCGTGTTTCAAAGATTTCTTTTTGAGTAAGACCGAGATCGTTGCTCTGCTTGACCGTTCGTCCAAAGATGGGCTTCCGACCGACCTGCAGTTTGCTTTCAAATTCTCCCGATAATTGTCCCGAAGGCCTACAACCTGATTGCAACGCTCCCGCTACAAAGCCAATCAATACTACTTGTCTGATTCTGAAATATTCCAAGCGTCATCTCCCTTGAACTCAGTCCCATCCCAGGCGCTGTTTTGAGACGTAGCATTGGGATTCGTATCAGCCGCCTCCCCTGGAGGCGTATTGTCGGCACCAGCCTTCTTTTTGCGTGCATTGTGCACTTCCCCCTTACAGGTCGCAGCAAGAAGTCCAAGAAACAGCAAGCACATTGCGATCCGAGGTTTCATAAATTTCCATCGCGCCAAAAAGTCGTATCTTTTTAGAGAAATACCTCACCATTCTACCAAGATTAAACATTTACAACAAAAAGTTCTTACGCCCCGACCATTCAAATTCCGCCCCCTATATCTTGGGCGTCCGACTGTCCCCCTAATTACCTCCGGTGACACCCACCTGTCCCCCCAAACAATTAATGGGCGTTCGACTGTCCCCACAATTGCTCCTCCTCCAGATCAACAATTACAATGACTTTGGTCGTTCCTTTGTCTCCATCGTCGGATCGCAAAGCTGTTCAATCATTGCGCCCCTAAGTTGGGCACCTAAAGATTCGTAGAGCGCGCAACTCTAGATAATTTTTCGATTCGCACAAGAGACTGCAATCGCCAAGTTTTTTTCTGTTCAAACCTGTTCCTCCGGGGACAGTCGAACGCCCATTAATTGTTTGGGGGGACAGGTGGGTGTCACGGTAGGGAATTATGGGGACAGTCGGACGCCCAACATTGTGCATAGGGCGTGGACAGCGTCGTGGGTGCAGGCATTAGGTGTTACGGGGGTGGGCGTTTTGTTCTTAATTGTCTTTGGGTTATGCGGGGGTAGAGGGGCTGGTTTCTGGTCTGATTGTTGCAGATGAGCTTAGCCCTTCTCTCGATGGAAGGCTTGCTGTGCGCGACGTTGTTGTTCGGAGTAGATATGAAGAAATGGAATTACGTCTTGCTTTTGATCCTGGGCACTCAATTTTCCTGCAAAAATACAGTACTTAACAAGAGGTCTCCTTTGGTAGACACGGTTAGGGCGTCTGATGACGACGAATCTGCCGTTTATCGTATTTCAAAAGATAGAATATCCAAGATTACCTGTGCCGATGAAACATCCGCCTGCGATATTAGCAACGCTAAATCCACCACCGTTGCGGAATTCCTGGAAGCGCTGCGCGTGCACCTTGGCATAGCAGATCTGGCAGCGGGCGTGAACGCTGCCAACGAAGATATTAGAAAGCAGGAAGGAATCGCTGATGCTCTCAGAAAAGAGCAAGCACAAGCCGATGAGGCCGTAAACACCGTTGAACGGCTTGAGACTGACCTCGAAACACTCGACAAAGAAATCGCGGATATCCAGCAGCAAATAGCACTAATTGACCAACAGATACAGAAACAAGGTTCGAGCCAGCCCCTCGTTGAAGCGCGAGCCGATTACCAGTCACAGCTGAACGACAGAACTGGATTGAGAAAAATCAACGAAAAGAAAATCACCGATCTAAATGTTCTCCTCAATCGACAAGACGAACGAGCTCTAGAACTTCAAAGCGCATTTGCTCAAAAGACTTCCAGCGAAAAACGTAGCAAGGATCTGTCTTCCCAAGTCGCGACTAAAGAGAGCGAAGTGAAAGCTGCGGAGGAGTCTTTACGCGAGTACGGAAACGACCAAGACTATTCCGCAGACGAACTAAAAGACATGCCATGGTTTGGCGAAGTATTCAAATTAGCTCTTGAAACAAAGTAGAACGACAACTCACTGGGGAGTTACTCCAAATGCATACACTTATCGTCATAATTCTCTTAGCGGCCGCTGGACTTGGATTTTTAGGCGGATGTAGCAACGCCTCTAATGAGTCGACGTCCAAAGACATTGTGACGAACGTCACCAACAACGCGGATCAGGAGGCCTATTTCTACAAAGTAGAGGAAAACACTCTAACCCGAACAACTTGCCAGGAAGGATTTTCGACATCTTCGTTCTGCCAAGAAGGGAAGCAAAGCGTAAATTATACAAAGTTTAAAATCATCTTTAGTGAAAGAACGCAATCTCTTAGCTCATCCAAAAGAACAGAGTTCCTTGGTCTACTACAATCCCCTGTTGCGTTTCGAGCCATGCAAGACGATACTTTGCTAGCAGACTTCCGCCCGTTTCTGCCAAAGCTCCATGAGTCTTTTGTTGCAGTTCAGTCTTCACCGCAAAATGCGCCACAAGATTTTGATGCTCGACTAAACGTTCTGATCTATGCCGAGGACATAGTGGGCAAGTTGCTTTCGTTGGGACTCGATGGGTATAAACTCATCCAGATAACACCTTCCGTGACCTCCAGTTCGACCTACACGGCCATCTCCATTAGAGACAAGGCAAACCCTATTCCCTATGCGTATAAGACAATCGACTTAGGACCAGACTTATCAAATGTCTCCCAAATCGCGTCAAAGTTAACCTCCTTAGGCACGAACGGATTTGAACTCAATCTGGTCACGCGAAGCTCCAACCCCTTATCTCTAACGTACGTCGCTATCGCTGCAAAATCTCAATCCTCGCAAGCTCGACATGAATATAAAGTCCTTCATGTGGCTAACGTCTCTGACGCAGTTCCGACTCTCAATCAATGGAAAGCTTCCGGTTATAAACTCGTGCAGGTCGTCTCCAATCCCCGATCTTCTACCTATACGGTTATCGCGGGTAAAACGACAGGACCGAACGCGCAAACTTCCTATGTTACTTTGCCTTTAGGCGAAGATGCCAGGAGCATCATAAATTCCTTGGGTGAATGGGGTCAAAAGGGTTACAAGCTGGTTCAAATTACGCGCTCTGACAGTGCACGAATGTCGTTCATGGCCATCGGCATCAAGGAAACCAACTCAACCGTTAAGTACAACTACCAATATAAAGTCGTGTCGCCGGGCGGCGAAATCGCTCCTGTTGTCACAAATTGGACCATTTCTGGATATCGATTTCTACAGGTTACCGAAACGGACCAGTTTTCGTCGAATTATCTCGCCATTGCAGTGAAAGAGGTAAGATAGTATCTTTAAAGCTCTGCTCGTTGTGGCTTTTTACAACAGAGAGATGCTTTGGCAAGATACGTTTTCAGCATAATTTTCCTTGGAACGCTCGTCGCATGCGATCTAGCAACCTTGCACGGCAAATTCGCCGACTGGTATGCGATGAGAAAGATCAATGCCTACTTTGACCTGACGGGAAAACAACGAGAATTTCTCGAACCGCGAATCCACAAGCACCTGCTCTGGGCAAAGACGACCTTTCTTCCTGATTTTAACCACAAATTAGATGAGCTTGCCCAACGTATAGAACGCGGACTCACCCCTCAAGACATCGCATGGGTCGATACCGTCGTCAATGACGCTCGAACCAGAATTGGGGACCGCCTTACTCCCGACGCGGTCGTCTTCTTGCTCTCTGTGAGCGAAACGCAACATAAAGCTTTTGCTTCAGAACTCAACCAATCGAACAAGAGTTGGGAGAAACGTCTGCGTCAAAGTTCAAAAGAATATCGCGAAAATGCCTTAGAGCGATACGAGGATCGGTTCGAAGAATGGAGCGGCTCGATTACTAAAGCACAAACCGAAGACCTTGCCAAAAATTTCGGCATCTTCGCTGACATCGACAACGCAAAGACGTTCTATTCCGGTCGGCGAGAAGCCCAGGAAACGTTTCTCGCAGCCATAGCACCGCCCCCCAATTCTGTGCGGATAAAAACCGCGCTCGACGGCTGGTTCAAAGACTCCGGAGCTTTGCGAACTGCGGCCAACAAAGATGCCTACCTCTTGCGAATGAAGATATTTCAGAACGGCTTGCTCGAAACAGAGAAAACTCTTAGCGCCGAGCAGCGCAAGCATGTGATCGCCAAAATTCGGGATTACCAGGAAAAGATCGCTGCGTTTATAAAAACCGCCGACTGACGGCCTCCGCGCGATCTGTTAGAAAGCTGTGCAAGAATTGATTCCCCACTCCCCGCTCGCCGCGCTTTTTGTTTTCACGGCTTCGTTCAGGAAGGCGGCAATTTCCGCAGGCTGGAATGTTTTTCCCTTAATATTCTTCGCAAACTTGCCGGGGACCTCCCCGTGAGTCAAAATATAAATTAGCGGTTTTTCAGCGAAGCCGCTCAAAAGATCTGTGTGCCGGCGGTACTGAACCTCCATTGTATCTTTCTTAACAAAAATGAAGAAGTCTTTGATCTCGGTGTTTTTCGCGTTCTTATAAGTACATTTGACCCGTGGCTCGCCTATCTTTATCTCGACCTCCGGATAACTCACTACTGCATTGTTAACAACACTTGCAGTCGACATAGCCATGTAGACATAATTCTTAAGCCAATGCCTGCACTGCGCCTGTATTTCTCGAATCGGCTTTCCCGATCCTCTAAACAAGCCGCCCTTGCCGATCGCCATGGTATTTGATCCCCACGACATTTCTCCAGTGGTGTTATTCTCAGCTCCAAAAGCCACTACCTTGACGTTAGCGTTAATACCGCCGCCAATAGTCGTGGCTTTCACGTCGATCTTCTGCAGAACGCACCAGTATTCGTTGCCTGCTGATCCAATGACGTTACAAACTTCCTTCGCATTAGGTTTTACCCAGCTCTGGGTACTTACCTCAATCGGACTGATGCAGCTCTTGCTGGTATTCGTAACGCGCGCATCTTCAAAAGCAAACGGAAAGCCCGCACGGGACAAAAACTGAAGACCCTGTACGGAGTTGGTGCTCATATTGTATTTGGTCGTTTGCTTGGCAGTCACACCACCTTTTAAAATCAGAGGGATTTCGAAGTCATAACCAATCTTCAGCGACAGGTCGAGAGGTGTGAAGGACGTTGCTGTATTGGTGGTCAGAACCGTTTCCTCACTAGTTCCCGAAAGCGTCTGACCCATGGCAACAGGTGCATGATCCAGCTTGGCGCAGGCAATTCCGTTCAAACCAACTGCATCACCGGTAAATGTAAGGTTACACTTGCCGGGCGTATAAATGTTGCACCAACGTCCGACCTGAAATGCCGCATCGTTCTTCGTGCTACAAGTGATGGTCCCATTATCACCTTCCGGTCCGTTGGCGATAGCATTGCATTTGTAACAATCCTTTTCGCCAAGGAGGCATGGAGAAGTACACCCCGGATAATCCACAATCTTGGTTTTGCTAGCCCCATATTCGGTTGTAACGCAAGCCGAGTAACTATCTATTGCCTTCCTTATGTACCTATTAAGATCAATGGCATATCTCTCGAGTTTGATACAGGCCGGGGTAACAACAACTGCCTCAGGCTCTTTCTTTTCGCTGCCCGTAGGAGTTTCCTTTTCTTCGCCTCCAGCTAACTTCAACCCGTCGAAGGTCTCTGTTCTCAATAGACCGTCTGATGCCGAAGCTTTCGCCAGAGCGGGGAAAGCCACGTCAGCTTCATTTCGATCTTGTGCACTGCGAAGTTTCAAACCCTTTTTGGGCGCCGTCATGCGCTTTGTAATCAGTGTACAGGACGCTTTCTGAAGCTCTTGGTAAGCGTAGAAATACTCGTCTAGGGAACTCTCGAACATATAGGTGATTTCATCGCAGGACTGCCTTCCAGTATCGCCCAGATCCTTAACTTTAGAACCGGATTTCTTGCAACTGAGAGCCAGTAACATGGCTGAACTAATCAGGATTGCATTGACGGATACTCGTAGCATGATTCCCTCTATTCAAAGAGTAGGTTTCTCTGCTCATCGGAACAGTTCAAAAATACTTAAATTCCACTTTTTTCCGAAAGACCCAAAAGAAAAGGCTGCGAGATATCGCAGCCTTCAGCTATAAGCTACTATAATTAAAGATATTTCAACGAATGCCCAGCTGTTTTTCTGCCAAAATCTGGCACGCGGCCCCTGCCCTGTCTTGGGGTAGAGACGGCATCCCGGCAACCTCAGCCAGTCTTTGACCATCCGCGGCTCCATAAAACGTGGATGGGGACAACCCCTGGGCGTCAATAATATCCCAAAGGTCCTTTCCTCGCTCGGTCATAGTCAGCCCTACGTTATCGTGTTGCCGTATATAATCATCAAACTTTATCGGCACGTAAAATTCTCTCAAATCAGAATCCGTCAATAACGCCTTACGCCATAGCTCGCCGTTCATGGCGGAAGGAAAAAACCATAACCCCGAGTAATACACGAAGTCCGGAACTGATTCGCGAGTTATCGAGAAACGCCAACCGTCCTTTATGTCGCTACCAAGAAAACGTGCGTACGTCGCCAAATCTTCCTGTCCGGTTTTTGCTTTCACCTCGTTTAAAAGAGGCGCTCCGAATTTCTTGTCACATCCGGCCATGAAGTACGCAAATCCATATTTGTTACCCTCGAATCCTGGCGAACGAACTATCTCTGCAACTCGAGCTCTTGCCTGGTGACGAAGCATCAAAAGCCCCAACCGCACATTGGGCCGAAGTTCAATCGCCGGCGTGACGAGCGTCGGTGAGGGTTCCCTCTCGGCCACTTGCGGCTGGTAAGGAGCATAGTCCGAAATATCTCTGAATTCGCGCACCAGATTTTTGTATCGAGAGTGCGCAGCGGAATTTTGTAAAAAGCTTTCAAACCCAACAGCTTCTCTCGGGTTCAAAGTATCCCAACGACTCCCATAAGCACCTTGCCAACTTGCATATTGATCCCAAACATAATGGGCATTGGGCCCGTGGCACCCCATACAAACAGGAGGGTTAGGTTCGGAAAACTGTACTTTGCCGTCGGAAACGTCATTGCTCGGAAACTTCATTGACCGAAGGACGAGTTCGCTCGTTACTTCATCTACATAGACAAACTCAAGATCGTCTCCGCCTCGCTGCGCACTACCCCCGTTGAAGGACATTATGGTACGAGCGTCGTCACCGTACATGATGACGCGAGGATTTGCCTCGTCGGCTGCTTGCAAGCTACCACTGTCATAGAAAAGCGTGAATCCCGATCGAAAATGTTCTGGAAGCCGCGAAAGAATCTCCGGGATCGAAAGCGTCTTTCCCGGATTCGCGTCTTGATACGCCTCAATTGCTTTTTGGATTCCTGTATACGTTGGGGTAATCGCATCCTGCGCTTCGGCGGATGCGGTTACGAGAACTGCCAAAATCGCGGCACTCGTCCTGAGCAATGTTTCCTCCTTGAAAATTTTACTTTATTCCTGTGAAGCCAGGACCTGTTTCAACAAAGCCAAGTTCTTCTTAACTGTCTCCAACTGTGCACCTGTCAACGACGCATCTGGCTTCGCGTTCATGGCATAGCTAATTGCCGCCGGAAGTTTCTGCTGAGCAGTCGCGCGCTGCGCTGAGGTTAACTGACTCTTCAGACGAAGTATTTTGTTGGCGATGTCGAGCGATCCCTTCATTGAAGAAATCCAGACATCTGCAAGAACGGGCACAGAGCTTTGACTCAGGACGTTAGTCCCATCGACCAACGATCGAGCAGCGTAGTTTACGACGTCGCCGAAATCACCTTGGTTGCAATCAAACAGATTCTCGATGTCTTCGTCACTGCAGTATGGCAATGGCCCGGTTGGGTTCTGACCGAAGTACGCCCATTTTATCGCAGCGATATCGTAGTATCCCGGCCCCGCGCCGTCGTTGCGGTTTGCTCGAGGAACATAATCCATGATCGACGCGGAGTGATTGTGTGCGTCAAGTTTCGCCGAAGCGCGGAAGTTGTGGCGTAGGCCGAGAACGTGACCCACTTCGTGGGTAACTGTTTCTTGGTAATAACCCTGCATGTAGCTTTCGAAGCTAGCCGAAGAGTCAGTAAAGTATGGAATAATGGGACTTTCACCTTCGGCCAGCTTGAAATCAACATTGCCGATGCGTCCCACAGCCTTAATCGTCTGAGCGGATGCTTGCTTTGTGTAGTTGGTGATACCTTTATAGTCTTCGATAACAGAGCTACCTTGGACGTATACGCCGCCGCTCATCACAAGCCCTGTTTCGGGATCCGTGATCATTCTCGCAATACCGGCCCACTGTAACGAATTGTCGGTGTTGTCGAACCATTTGACGACATGGTAACGCGGGTCACCAACGTCGATGTTATCAGGCGCAACCTCAACACTAATTTTTTGATTTGCTGGGAAAGCCTTATTCCATGCAAGGATACCGTTGCGAGCGGCATCAACATAAGCGGCTGGGAAATCTTTCAAGTAGTAGATGGTTCCGACGCCGTCGTTGTGAGCATCGCCTAGAGCCATCCTCTGAATGGGTTTCAATTGTCCGGCTTCGGTCATGTCGAAGTCCGATGGGAAAAATCCCAAATCTTTGTTCTTTGCTGCGCCGACAGTGCGAGCCAACTGACCCCCCGTGAGCTGCGCTAGCGCCGTCTTTCGCTTGAGCCAAATACGTACCACAACATCGCCGGGACGCTCGCTCAACTCTTCAAGAATGGTGAGATTTCCCTCGGCGTCCTCTTCGGCGCGCACTTGCCTAACGGTATGTTTCAAATTTACAACGACGGTGTCGTTGTCCTGATCAATAAAAGTGACTTGCGGAGCATCTTCGCTGACCCAATAAACGTTTTCGCTGTCATCAGGAATTGGACCACCAAAATAATTGATAAGTTGGCGAAGAATTTCCTGACTAAATTGAAGGTCGTTCCCAGAAGATTCGAAGTCGATTTCGTTCTGGTTGTTGCGACGTGTAACGTCAAAAGAGAGGATGTTCTCGTCGCCCAATGTGTTCACGAGTAGTTTGGATTGTTCGAGACTTAATTTTACGGTGATAGGATCAATCGACATCTCAAGCGCGCCAGAAAGGAAGTCGTCAGCAGCAATGACGCTCGCCCCAAAATAGAACTCGTCCTCAAGGTCGCGGTCCCAGAGGTACGCGTACCGCGCCGAATTGGCTCTGCTTTGTTCCCAATCCAAATTAGATGTGCCTGACTTGCCGCCGCAAGACACACTGCCTAATAAAAGAGCAAAGATGACAAGCGCTTGAGTTGAGTTTTTCATAAATTTCCCTGGTTTCCTGTTTGTTTTCACAGCCATACTGACTGGCCGGTTGGTCAAAGTATAACTAGGTTAACTCTACTATTCAAGCTGAAAATGATTAAAAAATAGGCAAGATTCGCATCTTGCCTGTAAGTATTCTTTTTTTCTTAAAAATCAATCGGTTAATCGTCATCCTGCATCGTCTTTAGCCGAAATCGAATGGGATTGTGGTCAGAGTAAGGTCCTTTGTAGGTACCAATGTTATTGCTGAACGGAAACAGTTTCGTGATGTCCACTATCTCGAAATTTTCCTCAACCTCCTTAGAATTACCAGGGTGGTAGAAGACGTGGTCAAACGCTTTCGGAGTATTGGTCACATTAGTTTTCTGCATCTGCGGTTTGCCGGCGGCATTAAAACTGTAATTGAGAGTCTTAAAGTCCCTTAGGTAGTTGTTATCGCCACCCTCGAAAGCCTTGCGGACATCGGTGTTTGTGAGCTTCTTAAGAAGAGGTTGGATATCATTCCCTGTGATCGCATCAACTTCTTCAACGTATTCGATATTGGTGTCGCCTACGATAAAGAAATCCCTTTCGGAACCTGCGGATTCTTGCTGATCTATCCATGACTTGATTCCGTACCACTCCTTCAACCGATCAACAATAAGACCCTGTTTTACCGCGCCGCTGCCCTCTGTAGCTTTCAAATGGACGGACACCAAAACAAAATCGGTTTTTTTGCTTCCGACCGCTCTAACTCCAAACGCATAAGGAACCCGGTCGAAGACGGGATTTTTTACTCGCGGTTCAGCTAAAAACCCCTGAGGAAGATCCGACGCGATTTCGAGCTTCTTCTTCTTGTAAAAGAAAATAAAATATTCAGCCTCGGGATTCGACGCGTGATTTGAATTCTTGCCGGTGTTCTCTTCGCTCAATTTGAGTCCGTCAAAATGCTGTTTCATGGCGTTTACAAAAGCAAGGGATTCAACATCACCTTCGGACGATTCGCCGTTAGGAAAGGTGATATCCCATGGAGGCGCAACCAATTCCTGGATAAGGACCCCATCACAGTTTTCAACTAGATCTGTAAGCGCCTCATTGGCTTTGGTTTTAAAATGCCCAAGAAACGTGATGTTAAATGAACAGATGGCGAGTTCATCAGAAGGGACAGGTGGAAATTTTTTGTCGTAGTATACGATAGAGTCGCTGTCTTCTTGGACAACTTCGTTGAGCTCCGAGTTGCTATATATATCATTTGTCTTACAACTCACCAAAAGAGTGCATATAAGGCCGATAACGCTTTTACGCATAAAAAGATCCTAAAATTAAAGCTTTTGATCTTTAATTATTAGATCATACTTTCTGCTAAAAGCGGATGCTAATTTCGCTAAAACGCCAAACGGCTATTCGCAAAAGAAAATCAGTCATTTTTTTTCGACCCGCCAAATTTGGTCTCGCTCGCGTTTAAAGGGCTAAAGGCGTGCGGATCGACTCATGGGTGAAGGGTTTAAGATAGCGATTCGGATCATTCAAGGAATCCACGATCAGATCCCACATTCTTTGCCACACTCGGTCCCAAGACATTTCTTTTAAATGGTCGTCAACGTTTGCCAACCACATTCCATCATCGTGTTTCCCGAAAAGAATTTTTTCAGAAATGGCGATAAACCTTTCTGAGGTATCGGCGATATTCACCAATTGTTTCCGACCATACGAGTTTACAACGTCAGGCACCGACGTCGAGATCACACGACGTCCAGCAGCGAGATATTCAGGTATTTTGATCGGACTTACAAAACGGGTCGATTCATTTCGAACAAAGGGAAGAATAGCTATTTCCCAACCTGCAATGTAAGAGGGAAGCTCTTCATACTTTTTGGAGCCTAAATAGTGGATGTTCGGCAACTTCGGCAGAGTCATAGGATCAACCCTTTCAATCGGACCGATCAGAACAACTTGCCAGTCGCGTCTTGCCTTCGCGATACCTCGCACCAATCTTGAATCAAACCGTTCGTCAATAACACCGAAAAATCCCAAACGCGGTCCAACAATAGAAGCTTGATCGTCCGGCTCTTTAAAGTCGAGACTGCGCGCCTTGGCAAAATGCTGTACGTCAACCCCGCTCGGAGAGAGATAAACGTTATTATGTTGAGAGCTCTTCGACTCAAATAGTGACGGACCGCCTGCGAAAACGATGTCAGCTCTCAGGAGGAGATCTCGTTCTAGAAGAGGAAGCTCCGCCGGCGAACCTTTCAAAGCACCAAGCTCATCGATACAGTCATAGACCACCAAGGCAGGGTGAAGATGCGACGTGAAGGTAAGCGCCATCGGAGTGTAATACCACAGGACAAAACTATTGATGCCTTTGTCAGCGACTAGCTCATCTATTAATTGCGCTTGCGCCCTGGCAGCCACGATAGCGTCAAGCTCAGGTAAGACGGGAACCACGACCGTTACCCCTGAAACAGGGTGAGACATCTCCAGGTATGGGGCTACACGAGCATCAGTGCACTTCGGCTCCTCCACAAAGAACACACGGTGCCCTGACGCCGCACGACTTAGAAGTTGCTGCGGTCGCTGATAGCTAGAGTTCCAACGAATATGAGAAAAGCAAATAATGTCGTGAGCATCCTTTAAAATGGACAATCGATTTGGTTTTTCTTTGGTAAGTCGTTTGGTGGACATATCTGTGATGTCGGATGTGTAGTACATACTTTACCTTCTTTCGTCATATTGCGATTGAGAAACCAAGTTCGGCAATAACTGCAATGCCCGTGCCACAATGACCTCGCGGCCCCCTTTTTGCAAAATGGAAATCGCCCCTATTACGGAGTCCAAATGCCATTATTTCTCGATCACTTCGGATACGAAGCTGAGTTCTTTTCGAAAGCTCATGGCCGAATCAATCTACTGGGCGACCAAACGAATTATAATGGTGGATACAACTTGTGCACTGTTACTCCAGAATCGATACGCGTTCGCCTCAGTTCACGAAATGACCAAACCGTCGACATAATTTCCGAAACCACGACCGCGAACGCAGCATTCGTGAGTCAACCGCACAAATACCGTCTAGGAGAAGAAACACCCAGAGGCGAGTGGGTCGACTACGTTTTGGGCGTGACAAAGATGTTACGCCGTCAGGAATATCCCATTTCGGGATTTGATGCCGCGATTACGTCAAATGTTCCAGCGGGAAAGGGGTTAGCGTCCGGTTGCGCTCTAATGGTCGCAATGTTGAAAGCTCTGCGAAGCGCCTTTGACCTTAGTTACACGGACTTCGAGTTGGTCTTTCTTTGCCAAAATATTGACACCAAATTCGTAAGAAACAACTGCGGCTTCATAGACCCACTAGCTTGTAGTTTAGGCGAGTTCGGCAGGGGAATGTTTATCGACACAAAAACCATGGAGTTTCGGCTCATCGACTTACCTTCGGCTAATTTCGATCTTGTAGTTGTAAACTCCGACCGGACATATGATGACCCAATAAATCCAAGCACCGAACGACAAAGAGAATGCGCGTCGGCATGTCGATTGTTGGGGGTGGATCAACTCAGGGATCTGTCAGCGGATGACTTATCCAAATTAGAGGAGCTCCCGCAGACGTTACGCCACAGAGTTCGCCACGTCGTAACGGAAAATGAACGCGTCCTCGCCGCCATCGATGCATTGGAGCGAAGAAACGTGAAAGAGCTCGGACATCTGCTCGATGCTTCGCACGCGAGTTTGGAAAAGGACTTCGAGGTTTCTAGAGACGAAATAGATACAATGGTTTCTTTGGCAAAGCGAGAACGCGGAGTCTATGGTGCAAGAATGGCGGGGAGCGCTGGAGAAGGATCTGTAACCATTTTGACCAAGCCGAACTCGAGCGCGCAAGTTATCCCCCAACTATCCTGCGCCTTTGCGAAAAAGGCGGGGCATCCCCCGACTGTTCTGGTCCCTACTTACGCGCAGAAGCGGCAACGCGTCAGGTCCGTTTGAGCTGCGATTCCTCCTGCCTGCGCTGCATACGCGGGCTATTTCGGGTTCAACAATACAGCGCGTATGAAAATGCCAACGCCCAATCATCGTCATGGGAACAGAAATATTCCTAAGTGACCAGAAAACAAGGGAGAAAATTCTGGCATGTGTCATGCAGTAGAGTACTGCGAGCAATAGCGCTCATATGAACAACGACGAAAGGGAATGTCGCTATGATAAAACATTTTTCAAAAGCACTGTTATGGACGTGGATTGCGGTAGTCGGGTCAGGAAACGCCTTTGCTGAGACTGTACGAAAGCTCGAAACAAAAGCATATGACCTGATGGACAAAGACATTACAGCCATAAAATTCGAGAAGGGCAACACCCAACTTTCCGAAAGCGAAAAAGCGTCTCTGAAATCTGTTGTGGAGGCTGTACGAGGCGATTCAGATATCGACAAGATTATCGTAGCCTCTTGGTCGGATGAGAGCCTGCCCAAGAATCAAAAGGTCGATCTATCCAAAACTTCGCGCGACCTCGCTGAAAAACGCGGTGAACAAGTCAAAACGGTATTAAAAGATCTAGGAGCTCGGGACGTTGAGATTTACAGCATGGCGAAGCAACCAAGCTGGATTGGCAAGACCTTCGGTTCAGAGGAAGCAAAAGTGAAAGAATCTATGGAAGGCAAAAAGGTTGAAGATCGCGAACCGAAAACAATTGCCCAAGTTCTTGAAGAAAAAGGTGGACCGTCAAAAGCTGTAATCATTGTGAAACGCGAAAGCTCCATTAGCCACTAAATCTCTCACGGGAAGGACAACAAGATGAAGATAGCAGTTGCACTAATGTCGTCCGCACTCCTTGTTTCGTGCGGAGCATTTGAAAAATCTAAGAAACAAGTGAAAAAGGTTTCTCGCAGTGACCCCGAGTTAGTGGGTACCTGGAACACTGATTGTACAGAAAGTTCGGCCCTTGACCTCACACACGGTCAAAAAGAAGTGATCTTCGATCTTGCCGGCTCTTTCAAAAAGAAAGAATACCTGTACGACAACGAAGGTTGTATGAATAAGTCGGCCACCTATGAAGTCGAAGGCGATTACAAGGATACGGGAAAGAACGAAACCAACCCAGACATCAAGAATATCGACTTCAAGCCTATGACGGCAAACTTCACCTTGCATTCAGACGCTCTTGTCAAGGCGATGAACCTAGCAAAGTTTTGCGGCATCAGCGATTGGAAAAAGGACTCGAAAAGAGACGTCTTAGGCAGAGATTGCATGGGCTATTCCGTTCCTAAAAAGGAAGAAAAGGTCCTCGATGTTTACAACATAAAGGATAGGAAAGAACTCTACTTTGGCGGAAACTTCCTGTTCTTGTCGGAAAATGATCCGTCTAAACGACCTGAAGACATTGATCCTGATCTGCTTTACAGCAAAAAGTAAAATCGCAAGGGCCGGGATTACTTCCCGGCCTTCCCATCTGATCGCCACCGCGCTTGCCCTCGCATCGAAATTCGGCAATACTGCCCAAGTCATTAATTGTGTCAGGTCCCGAACGTGCGTCAAGTTCAAGAAAACAGCAAGCAACCCGTCACTCATCGGGGCTGGGTAACCGCTGCTCTGCTTTTAACAATGTTCATGACGGCAATCGAAGTAACGATAGTCGCAACCGCGATGCCAAGGATTGTCGCCGATCTTGGTGGATTCGCTCACATGAGCTGGGTTTTTTCCGCTTATCTGCTGACACAAGTGGTATCAATTCCAATCTACGGTAAGCTTGCGGACACCTTCGGAAGAAAGCCGGTTTTTCTCATCGGAGTGGCTTTTTTCCTAGCTGCGTCTACTCTTTGCGGTCGGGCAACAACCATGACGGAACTTATCGTCTATCGTTTTTTGCAGGGGATAGGCGGTGGCGCTGTCCAACCAATCGCCGTCACGATAACTGGTGACCTCTATTCGCCACGGGAAAGACCTCGTGTGCAAGGTCTGTTCGGCAGTGTATTCGCTGTATCTTCTATTACGGGACCGATGTTGGGCGCGCTTATTGTAGACTTGGGGCATTGGTCATGGATTTTCTATCTCAACATTCCCCTTGGTATCGTAGCATGCATCGTCTTAGCTATCTTCCTTCACGAGAAGAAGGCAGAAGGCAAACCCGCAATTGATTACGGTGGAGCTGTATTGCTCATATGCGGATGTAGCGCTCTCATGCTGGTGTTGCTGCAAGGTGGGACGGCATGGTCTTGGCTTGGATGGCAGAACATTGCATTGCTTTCGGCTTTCGCTCTTTGTTGCTGGCTGATTATTCTCTGGGAAAGCCGGGTCAAGCAACCAATATTGCCTCTATGGATATTCAAGCATCGACTCATCGTTGTCGCTGGAATCGCAACATTTCTAAACGGCGCATTACTCATTGGGTACACAGCCACTATCCCCACCCATGTGCAAGGAGTTCTAGGAGAAAGCGCTCTCGTGGCCGGTATTGCGCTCGGAGTCATGTCTATAGGTTGGCCCCTTGCAAGCTTTGCGGCAGGTTACGTCATGCGGCTCACGAGTTTTCGTAAAACGGTCATCTTAGGCGCATTTACCGTATTCATAGGTGCCGTAGCGATGGCCCAAGGCGCTCATGTGTCCGCTTTGGCAATCGGTTTTGCAGTCTTTGTCACCGGCTTGGGGCTTGGACTCCAGTCAAGCTCCTATATGATAACGATTCAATCAGCCGTATCATGGAGCGAGCGAGGTGTCGCGACGGCGAACAACCTTTTTATGCGCACCCTCGGAAGTTCGGTGGGTGTTGCGGCGTTCGGCGCAATATTGAATTCGACTGTTTATAGGTACCTTGCGAAAGGAGCAACTTCCGCCAAGGGAAAGACGGTCCTGGATTTGGTCAACAAGCTTCTCGACCCGCAGAACCAGGATCTGACTTCGTTGGATCGCACCCGCGTTATTGAGGGCTTGAATGCAGGCATGACCATGGTCTTCTTGTTTGCGGCGCTCATCGCACTTGGCAATTGCGTCCTTGCCTTTAGGCTGCCGTCTACAGTGCGGGTTCATGAAGAGTAAATCGGCTTGACGCTGGTGCGCAAGACGCTCCACACCTATTCATAGACGGTCTGTGCCCACCTATGCGTGGACTTGAACCTCGCCTCGGCGGTCCAAGTTCACGACTACGCATAGGTAGAGCACCAAGGCTCATTCGCCTTGGGCTCGGGTGACTATCCAGTTATTCGCTGCGCATTACGTCCAGGAAGTGGTCTTCCAGAGTGCCGCTCACGAAGCCTTCATTGTTTCTTGGATCAACGTGGTACTCGATGACGCCTTTGTCTCCCCCAACCTTAAACATGTTGGTTGTGCTGTCTACAAGACCAATGCTAATCGCCGAACCGCGTTCAGGATGCCCGTAAGCAAGAACATATTCGGCAAGTCCAAGGCTGATGACGTTCTCGATTGCTCTTTCCATCGGACGGGCGCCATACCTGTCACTGCGGCCCGCGATCGCCAGATAATCGATGACGGGTTGTTCTACCTCAACCTGCATTCCTTCTTTCGCTTTCACCTTGCCGAGCTTTTTGGTGATCAAAACAGTGGCGAGTTGTTTGAACTCTTCGTCGGTAAATGGTTTGAACACCGTAATGGCGTCAAACCGGTTGAGGAAGCTTTCGCGGAACGATTTTTGAAGCTCTGCAACGACAAGCTCTTCTAGGTCTGGGTTGTCTTTATTCTCGAGGATCACGTTGCTTCCTGCGTTTGTCGTCATGAGAACAAAGGCCCCACGCGCAAATAGAGGTCGCTGATACTTGTCATAGAAGATGCCCTCGTCGAGAAGGAAGTAAAGGCGATCAAGCACTTCCTTGTTGGCTTTATCGACCTCTTCAAAGAGATAGATCGCAAACGGATAAAGGACCAAGTTTTGCGACATAACATCAAGAAAGTCGTTAAATGTGGAAGCGTCTTTGTAGGCTGTCATATCGAGCGTAATCAGCTTCAGGCCCATGACGCGAGCCATTTCTTTCGCAATGAAAGATTTTCCAACACCTGTTGGGCCAACAAAAAGATCGGAGCCAATGGGTTTCTCGTCTGTTCGGCGAGTAACATAGCCGATCTTCGCAAGGCGAACGAGGTCCGTCTTCCCTTGGGAAACACCAACAACCGTTTCGTCCAGGTTCTTCTGCAAATCTCTAATAATCGTGTAGTCTTCGTCGAGCATCCATTGCGGTACTTGTACGAATTCGAAGATAGCTCGCTTTATATCGTGAAAGCTAAGCTCGCGACCGCTTGACACAACCTTTGTACCGATGACCTTCGCGATTTTGTATCCCCATTTCTCACCGCTACCGTCAGACTTGAAGTTCAAACGAAGGTGGTTCGAATTGATAACACTCGTCCGGTACTCGCCAAGACTTCCTTCCAAGACAAAGAGTTGGGAACCACCATGCTGTTCGTCAAAGATTGTAAGCTTGTCGTAGCTTGCTTCCGTCTCAATCTTTTCAAAAAAGATCTCCAATTTGTCAACGTCATCGTATTTAATCTCGTGATCGACGTTTTGCGAATTCAGATAGGGATGCGCCGACTCAACGTCAGGGAAAAATTCTTTAATTTGGTTGTTTGATTGAAGATTTCGGATGGCGGTCTTAAGTATCGCCAAAGACCTTTGAGGTTCGCCGAGGTTGGGTTGATAGTAAGCAGATTCGCCGATTATGTAATCTGCGACGGTCTGCGGCAATGTAACATCAGGCGCTATAGCGCTAATATATGCATTGAGAAATTCCCCAACGCCCGCTTCGGTAACATCTTCGATATTGATGACCTCGGCAAATGATTGCAGAACGTAGCGATGCCGCGTTGCCTGGTAATAGGCATAGGAGTGTTTGTCCATAAATGCGACAGTTCTAAGAGCTCCCGCCAACACCTTCGTGGAAAAATCCGCTTCCATTCCGACATCTTGGTTGGAATGAGTGCCTAGACCAATCAATCGAGAAAGGTTGCTGAAAACAGCGATACCGTTCTTGTTGAGAAGAGGATCCGTGACATAGGTCTTCCAATTTTGTTCAGTTTCACCGACCCATTTGCTCTCAATTCCTTCAAGCTCAATTTCAATAGTCCATTGACGCGCGCAATCACCAACAAGGGCATTATTTGCCAATCGTGCAACTACATATTTATAGGTGCTCGACCCTTCGCCTACGAGAAGTACTCCCTTGTTGCCTTCGCTGCCACAAACGACTTCTTGAACACGTTGAACAACTCTATCAAGCGCCTGCACTTGACGCATAATGGCCGTTTCCTCTTGCCAGTTCCTGTGAATAGGAAACTCCTCAGATCCCGGGCCGATGATGTAACTGGACTTTGACAATGTGTCGAGGTCGGGACCCTCTTGTCCAAAACCAGAACTTGACAACAAAAACAGAAGCGGAACAAAAAATCTCATGCTAATCTCCTCCTTTGATGATTCTATTTATAGACAAACCTTCCTAACTAACCTTTCAAACCTAGTATATTTAAGGTAAGTACCTTAAATGCTGTCGTACAAAAATCCTGACCGACACGAACGGTGCCGACTCTATAGAAACTTCCTCTCGCCTTCAATATGGGTCTTCGACCCAATTCAAAAATCAGCACCTTAAACGTAGCCATGTAGGCAAGGTCGAACATGAGGCGTTGGTACGCAATGCTCATGGTGCCATCTCGGACAATGCTAGAAATGCATTGGCTGATATATGAATTGAAAAATCCGAACGCCAAAAAGAAAAGAATCCTGTTGCGCGCGCTGGTCATAAAATAGACAGGGCCACCAAAAATAGAAGCAAACGCCGTCATCAAAATGTTCGTAAGAGATTGCCTATTGATATGCAAGGACCCGAGTTGGTCCGTTACGAAGAAAGCGTAGCTAGAATGTTCACTCGTCAGCGGCGCCATCACCGTTCGAAGAACATATTCGTTCCCCGTTGTGATCATGGTGTTAATTAAACCTAGCATTAGGATGCTGCGACGATTAACCCACCAATATAAAGACCATTTTTGGATGGACCTGCGTAGAAAGAGTGCCACGGACTTGGTGGGAGTCCCAACTATTACAGAGAAGGCACGTGTGACCATATTGTTCAAATCGCAAAATAATTTGGGACTACTCTAACATTTCTCTCATCTTTGTCTAGATTTTCTTAAGTTAGGGTCTTTTACAAAAAATAAGTTGATTCGTCACCTCATCAACTATTTTTGCAGTCCGCCGAAATGAAGAAACCAAGACAACAAACCGAGGTGCCTTCATGAAACGTGCCACTTATCTATTCGTTGCGGTTGCACTCGCGTCCGCTTGCGAAAAAAAGGAAGAAGCGGCAATCCCTTTGCCCGCAGAAGATGATCCCGACAAGGAGGATTATCAAGCGAAGCGCGTCATTGATCCAGAAGACCAAATAGCGCCGACGGCTCTGGTTTCTTTTGCTGTTGGGACAGGACCTCGACTAGGCGAAGTGGAGATTCTATTTAGTTTCCCTGAAATCCATGACTACAAATCCATCGAGATCAGGCGCGCGTTAGGCAATACCGCACCTGCCGATTGCAACACCGGAGACGTCGTCACGACGCTTGAAACCTTCGAGGACGCATCTGTTATTGATGCCGGCCTTTTTCCCGGTGCTTACTATAGTTACACCGCTTGTATCAGTGATGCTGCCGAAAATGTTACGGTGCAACAGTCAGCGAATTCAGCAAGAGCCAGCGACTATCAGCGAATTTTCGTCACATCGACTGTGTACGATGCCAATCTAAACGCCGATTTCAATTCTCAGTCGTTCCAGTCGGGCCTTGAAGGCGCCGATGCGCGTTGTCAATGGCATGCGGATCAGGCCAGCTTAGGCGGCACTTGGAAGGCGCTCCTTTCTTCAGAGACCCTCAGTGCCAAAACCCGGATTCCGATGTACAGCTCGCTTCACAACATTGCTGGTGAAAAGTTAGGCAGCGGAGTGTCTGATATTTGGGACGGTGAATTGCTCAACTCTGTTATGTACACGGAGACTGGGACGGCCATAAGTGACGACTGGGTTTGGACAGGATCAGATTCAGGCGGCAACCTGCGACCTAACAATACGTGCAGTAACTGGACGACTACAGCGTCCACAGGTGACGGCGCCCTCGGGAAATCCGACGCAAGCCCCAACGATCCTTATCCATACCAGTGGATAAGCTATGGTTACGTCGATTGCACGGCGAGCGCGGCTTTGTATTGCGTCGAATCAGATTCTGTTTCCTTTGAAGAACCGACGGTTTCCGTAGCAACGACGGCGACGACGGGAACACTTGAAGCCTCGGTTAGTTTTGGTTCAACAGAAAATGTTTCCTACATAAAACTCGTTCGCCAAGCCGGGAAAAACTTCAAGAACGACGACTGCCGGATCGATTCGAGTTACCGAAGTCCACTACGATCGGACGTCGTGAAGGTCTACAACGGTTCCGAAGCTTATCCGTATGAATCTGATTCGGTTTCTGACGCTATTGATCTTGATAATTCATCTGGGTTTACAAACGAACAAGGTTGGTATCACTACTACGCCTGCGTATACGACATGTACGGCAATGTCAGGGCCATCGGCAACAGTCCAGGAATTCAAGACGGGTCAGGCTTTCTAAGGACATTTATTGCTGATAATGCCTTCGACGGCCTCACTCTTTCGATTGCAGCTGCCAACACCGAATGCACCAACTCAGCAACGGCGGCAGGTTTGGCGGGAACCTTCAAAGCTTTGGTTTCAGACAGTAGCAATGACGCCTCTGGCAACCTCGGCACAACAAATTTCAAATACATCTATGACTTGGACGGCAACTATGCAGGTCGCATCTCGAGTGGCCCCAGCTATAGTCTCCTCGGTTTCGCGCCAACGACAACGGCTAACGGCACGGCTGTTGCCTCGGGAGCCTATGTTTGGACAGGATCATTTTACAATGCCACCCACGCCATGTCGTGCAATGACTGGGCTTCCAACAACTCGAACGACATCGGAGCCGCCGGTCGAATTAGCGAAAGGCCGGATTTATCCGACGGGTGGCCCTATTGGTCCTATGCTGATTGCGACAATAGTTACAAAATAGTGTGCATTGAAGACAACAACTAAAAAAGAGAGTTTACTATGCGGCTATACTTACTGATCGTCCTTATCGTAACCAGCATTGGCTGTGACAAGAAGAAGGAAGAAGAGTCGGATACATTGGGCGCTGGGACATTGCGGGGAACTTGGACGAGCGAATGTCGCGAACTCGATGAGGCTTATTTGCAGAGTTCGTTTACCTTTTTATCCGAGACATTTTCCTACGCGAACGGCACCTATACAGACAACAAATGCAAGACAGTATCTGACATCATCGAAGGCCGGGGAACATACTTGACAAGCGCTGCAGTCGAAGACGAGGACGGCGACTCTCTAACGGGGATCGATTACGTTTTCGAGGAATTTACGTGGACATTTGAAGAACATCCTTCTGACGCCTCCAACTGGTCCCCCGCCTGCGAAGACGCCGATGTAAATGGCAATGAAGTCGACGTTTTGGGAAAAACCTGTTCCACCGAAAGCGGCGACCTTGTATTTAACGCCGAGCAGTTTGGTAGCGTGTGGATGAAAGAAAATATGCTTTATGCTAGCGACGTTAATACCAACGGTACCTCGGCCAATGACAGGTCCCTCATCCTTGACAAGGACTTCGGCGCCATGGAGAAATCCGAATAAGAGGAGTAAACCACTCCTCTTCTTTATATTGCGAGTCTTCTCATAACCGGCGGCACCCTCTAGTGCGCAACCGCGCCCCTTTGCAGGTCCTTAGCCTGATCCAAATGGCGACTCACCATAATGTTGAATTCATTTAAGTATGTATTTATCGGCTGACTAAATCCCTGAGATCTCAGCTGGCCTGCAACATCGACTGCTTTTTGGTGTCCGCTCACCATCTCCTCTATAAATGCTAGATCGAACTGCTCGCGCTTGACTTCCTTGAGCCGAGCGTAGGATTTGTCGAGTTCAATCTGAAAATCCGATGCTTCTTGCCCAAGGGAATAGGGAGCTTGATTTCCCAAATCGAGATTTGCAAACCCGTTTTTTGATTGGGTATGTTCTCTCAACAACATATCCGCATAGAGTTTGATCTGTGTGGATGGGCTCTTTTCGAGGGCTAACTGGCCGACCTTTATCTCAGCCGCGTTTATCATTTGGATCTTTTGAAGAGCTGCGAAGTCCTGACTGGGAGCCTTTAGCTGGCTTTTTGGCGAAGTCGGAAGCGGCGGAGTTGATGCGCCATTTGACGGCATATTAGCAAAGAGTACGCTGGCACTCATTCCCGCGAGAAGGCATACCGTCCATTTACTCACGTTCATGAACTTTTGATGAGATTTGAACTTCATATCTGAGTCTCCCAATTGATTAATTTCTTCAAAAAGATACAAAGCAATCATCGTGCCGATTTTCTCTTCCTTCCGGTTGTGTTATTATTAAAGACACCTCTACAACAAAAACGAGATTCCCATGCCTCAGCGATTCTCCAGCGTATTTTTCTTTTTTTTGTTTGTCCTTGGCTCTTTCGGATCAGGTTGCGGCTCGACCAAAAATCTTCGGAAAGAGAAAGTCCCCGATCTTCCTCTGCTCTCGAATCCCGACCAAAAGCTGCGTTGGATGCAACGACTTTCAAGAAAACTACGGATGGGTAAAGAGCTTTCTTCAGAAGAGCGCAATTGGGTCATTCTTCCACCTGATGAGATTATCGATCGCCTCATGCAAGATCCGTCTTTTGCGATGGGACTATTAGACTTCAACCTCGCATTCCTCGGCTTCAAGTCGGACAACTTAACCATGCCCAAGGGAAGCGCACGCAGCGCTTTTCCCGATTATTTTACGGTTATGTCATATTCTGATTTTCCGACGGCAGCGTTTTCGGCTTTGAGCGCATATGAGGGCAAAGACCACCTCAGTCTATTTGATATCTTTGCGCATCGAATCTATATTCCGCCTCTTCCTTCTGGAGACATAGGTGAATTCGACCTTAATATCGACCAAGCCCGAGATTACGGGCTCAACAGTCGAAAGCAGGTCATAAAGTCAATGGAAACCATCCTTAACCAGCAGGGTTCGCTCCAGGAATTTTGTTCCTACTTCGAAAGTCTCGAATACACCATTTACGACCTTTTTGCCCCCGGATACCCATCGGTCATGGCCAACTGGGTTGCAGAACCGCTGATCCCTCTTTGCGGTTCGATACCGCGCAAGGAACCCGGCGATCTGCTCGAAGACGTAAAGAAAGCATTCGCCGAATTAAAGCAACGTGAAGCAGGGTTCCTGAAGACTCTTGCAGAACTTAATCGGAACATCTATCAACCCCAGAATTTATTTGACCTGCGGTCATCAGATCTCACGGAGTTTGGTGGAGAGGAGTTGTTGCCGGAAATGACTGGTGCGTGGTTTTGGAACAGTTTTACAAACTCCTCGACCAATATGGACAGAAAGCGGGCTGCTTATGTCCTTAAACGATTTCTTTGCGATGACTTAACTCCGATAAACGTCGAGCTTCCGTCGTCACACGCTGGCAACAAACACGCCTCCGACCCGGGATGCCAAAGTTGTCACTATAAACTTGACCCGCTTGCCGGATTTTTCCGCAGACACGGCTATAGAGGGACCAAGTTTGAGGAAGGGGACATTGTATTCGACGACGATGCAGCGATTGATTTGAAAACTTACGAAGAGCAGTGGAAGACTGACGGCAAGTGGAACATAGGCTATGTCAGATCGGCTACAGATCCCGCCGAAAACGATTATTCCGATCACCCCAACAATCCCGAACTTGAGGATCTTTTTACAGTAATTCGACGAGCTCCCGAAGCCAAGCAGTGCGTTGTGGAAACTCTCTTCCGACATATGGTCGGCAAAGAGGTCGCACTTGACCGAGGTTACCTGAAAGATTTGCTCAAGACATACAATGAACATCTGCCGGCGAGCAGCGCACTCGCGCTAAAAGAAACGATGCGTAAGGTGGCAAAAAGCGAAAGCTTCGTAAAGGACACCACGGAAAAGGGCATTTGCTATGATTTCGCCGAAGGCACGACTCCCGGTGAGGGACCACCCTGTGAAGTCGCCTTCATTCTCGAAACAAATTGTAAAACGTGTCACAACCCCAGCAACAGAAGAGGAGGTCTTGATCTGATGACCTGGCGGAACGGCACCGAGGGCAGAGGGTTTTCCCATACTCGAGACGGGCAACCCGTCCCTTATGACGAAACGCTTAAAGTCCTTTCCGAGCGCCTCAACACGAGCGATCCCGATGTTCGGATGCCGATGGGCAGAACCATGCCGAACCGAGATAGAGAAATACTATTTAAGTGGGTTAACTCTGAACAAACCCGACCACAACAAGGAATGTAACCATGAAAAGCCTCTTCGCTTGTTATCTTCTTGCTATCCTCGTCACGAGCTGCGGCGACAATAAGAGGTACGGCGGCAACCAAACCGACTGGAAATCCGCATTGCGCGACGAAAATCCCATTCCGTTACGAGGCTATGGACTGATCTCCGAGATCGTAAGACAAAGAATCGTAGACGACGGAAACTTTCGCCTTGGCATGTATCTCGAATCAGAACCCGACGACTCGCAGTCAAGCCTGACGCAACTCATCATGGGACCGGAAGGAAAGGGAACCAGAACAATCGAGAGCACCGCGATCCCAAACCCAATTAATACTTTCATCTGGTATATCGCCATGCACGGTCTCGCAACCGATATTGCGGAAGAGTGTTATACCGTATCCGACGATGCGGATAACGCCAAGCTCAAATTGCAGCCGCATCTTCAAGAAATCATCGAGGACCTTTGTGGAGAAGAAGCGCCTGCGGAGCCGCGCGAAGAATCCATTCTAAAGTTATGGACCGAGTTGCTCCAGGAAGATGCTACAGACAGCGATAAATCCCTTTGGTTAGCCCTCCATACGGGCATAGACAGACCGAACGATAAGAAGCAGCTCGTCTATGAGATGGTTTTTACCGCGCTCTTCAACCACGACTTCTTGGCAGGAAAATAGTATGAAACCTACGTTCAATGCAAATCTAACAAGACGGAACTTTCTCGTCGGCGGCTGTCAAGTTTTTCTCGGTTCGTGCTTCGGATTCCAGGCTCTGGCACGCCCGGTCGACAAAGACCCGCACTTCTGCCTTCACCTGTTCTTCCCAGGCGGCATGGATGCAACATATACCTTTGACGCAAGGCCGCTTGCAATGACACAGGCCAAACTCCAAACAAACTATCACGGAAAGGAGCCCGTTAAAGTCGTCGGCTCCAATGGCACCAACACTTGGCGCACCACGCTTGTAGATCCCCTAAAGCCTTATCTAAACCGCTTTTCAATAATAAACGGAGTCATCATGACCCCTGATTTTCAAGGCCACGAGGATAGCCAAAGTATCACGTTTACTGGAAATCCCTTTGGCGGCCCAAGCTATTTTGAAGCCTTCCAAACATTGCTGGATGAGCCGCCTATTACCGCGATGCGCTTAGGTGTCCCGATGGTGGGCGACCCAAGAATTCAAACCTCCGGCGTGTTGCCGCTGGATAGAAACAGCACGAAAAATATGGTCATGAGATCCAAGGACATTACCACCCTCAATGCAAACACCCGTATTCAAAATTTTATTAAAGGCCGACTCCAGCCGCAACAACATGACATCGGCAGCTATGGACGGACCAAACAATTACTTTCCGAAGCCTTTGGCAAAATTCCGGCGCTTAGCTCGACGATGCAAGACATCAAGATCGACGACTCCGACAAACCGCAAACACCCGTCGAATCAGTTAAATTGGCGCTCAATCTTTTTAAAGCCGGGCTTTCCAACAATGCTCTCTGTGTCTTTGATACGGATCTTAGCGAAAATCAAGACTTAGATTGCCATGATCTATCCGGCGCAAAAGACCATCCAAGAATTGTGGGCGAACTCATGACCGAACTCGCCGCCATCTTTAATGTTTTAGAGACAACGGCCTACGACAACCAGCGAAGCTATTTCGACGTGACCACCGTAATAGTTTCAACGGAATTTGGCAGGACGATGAGACAAGGCTACTTTGACGAAAGCGGAACAGACCACAACCCCTACACCAACACGTTCCTTCTTGGCGGCAAGGGCATCAAAGGCGGTCTCGTATTAGGCGAATCTGATTTTGCCTCAGTCGAAGAAAAATCGAAGCTCTCTGGCGCACACCTTCAACTTGATCCGATCGCATACAACGTTGTAGGGAGACCCTTTGATTTTGCCACGTTCGAACCGCGAACAGACAAACCCAACGAGTTCAAACTCGGAGATTATCTTACATGCGGATCTGTGATCAATACTGTATTGGCGTGCTTCAACGTGGACACTAAGCACTGGCGAACACCGGTTAGAAACACACCGCCATTTCTTGCGCTGCGGCCACTCTTGACGTAGCGATTGAGTTTTTTTTCCCGCTACCGTATCCTAAATGTACTTTGATTATTCGCATTTTAAAAACTTCGTCTTCGGTCGCGCTATGCCTCGTTGGGCTATTCATCGCCGTGGGATTTTATCGTTTCCATGTGACCATCGACGCACCCTACCCAGAGCTTAACATTATCTCAAACGCAGAACTCGTGTCGCGCGGTGAATACCTCGTCCACGGTCCCGCACATTGTTCCAATTGTCATGGTGATCCTACGATGCGAACTCAACTCCTGGCGGGGGAGATGGTGCCATTAACGGGAGGCGAGCATATTCAATTGCCGATCGCGAGCCTTTATCCGCCCAATTTAACGCCCCATGGGCAGACCGGTATCGGCAGGCTCAGCGACGGACAGCTTTTGCGAGCGATGCGCAATGGCATTAATTCTGCCGGGCATCCCATGATGCCGTTTATGCCTTTCGAGGAGCTTGCGGACAACGACCTTGCCGCTATCGTCGCTTATCTTCGTTCTGCTAAACCTATCGATCATAAAGTTCCCGAACCAGAGTTCAACTTCCTCGGTAAACTTATACGTGGCTATCTTATCAAACCGAGAGGGCCCTCGAAAACGCCTTCCAAATCCATGAGTCCGACCAATTCTCAGGAATACGGCAAGTACCTTGCTTATAAGGTGGCAAACTGCCATGGTTGCCATACCAACCGCAGCCTCTTCACTGGTGAGTTTACAGGGAAACATTTCGGAGGGGGGTTGGAACTGCCTGCTATCGGCGATCCTTCGCGTACAGTTGTAAGCCCGGATATTAGGCCCGGCGGAGTTATTGCCGGGTGGACCTTGGAAAAGTTTATCGGCAGATTTAGAGACCTCAGCAATAACGTTCCAGGGACCCATATGCCTTGGGGATCCTTCTCAAGGATGACTGATTCAGACCTGGAAGCGATCTATAGATTCCTAATGAGCTTGCCAGCAGGGCCCTGACCCTGGATTGACATCTCCTCTCAGATATCTGCTTCTTCTTCAAAAGTTGTGTAGGTTGTACGGCGTCGCCCCTCAGAAGGTTTCGTGGGACTAAATAATTTCTTCCACACTTCTGGAGCAGGATTACTCGGCAGCATCGCCAAAGATTCATGTCCTCCCAAAGGCCTTTCTTGGAATTCTTGGTCTCCGAGAATCACCACCGAGTATGAGTTAGGATTGACAAATCTCTTCACAAATTCTGTGCCGGAAAGAGGATACATTTCTTGTTCGCATATGATCCAATCAACAGGGTGCAATTCAAGCACTTTAAGTGCATGACTTACCTTTGTCGCTACGAACGGGGAATATCCTTCATCGTGCATGCTTCTAACTTTTTGTTGCAAAGACCCATAATGGTCGCCAATAAGGACGATGCAAGGCTTTGACGCATCATGCGCCATACAAGGAATGGACAACACGAACTCGGAACCTCGATTTTCTTCCGAATTGACGCCTAAGGCTATATTATTCTGCTCGGCAAGTTGCTTCGCAAGAGCTAGGCCGATACCATGTCCTTCTTCAAACTCTTTTGTTGTCTCGAAGAGATTAAAAACCTTGTCAACCAAATGCGCCGGGATTCCCGCACCTGTATCATCGATACTTACTTCAACCCCGCCGTTTTTTATTGCGGTGGCAACCGTAAGGATGCGCACTTCGCTCTTAGCCATAGCCTGAACGGCGTTTTTCGCGATATTAACCACAATTTGTTGTAGGTGATTTGGGTCGATCTTAATTGGCGGAATGTTGGACGCATATTCAGTTCGCACGGTAATTCTGTTGTGTTTCATGAAACCTTGCAAAAGTTGCAGAGCAGCATCAACCACGGCGTTTACCGAAACTCCTTCACACGATTGGGTTTTGCCGCTGCTATACAACGACACGCTCTTCAGGATTTGTCCCATGAATTGCGACAGGTTTTTCAGGTTCTCGATGTGCAACAGATCTTCCGTGCTTTGCGAGGTCGCCATGCACCGTTCTTCAAGTTTATAGATGTTGTATTCAAATGATTGCAAAGCATTTCCAAGTTCATGGGCAATGCCCGCGGCGGAAAGGCCAAGAACCGCCATCTTTGCTTCTTCAATTTTACGGCGTTGTTTTGCCACTTCAGCAGTCAAGTCTATGGTGTGCGTGATGCAAATGATCTCGGGCGTTGTTTGCACGACATAGGAACGAATCCAAAGGTCCTTCAGCTGCCTGCCTTTGCAATACATTTTTACTTGCTCTTCAACAAAACCAACCTGAACTTGCTTTTGGAAATTAGCTGCAACCTTCGGTAGTTCCTCAGGCGGATAAAAATTTTCGATGGGGATATTTTCGTAGTCGATCTCCGTATACCCGGTGAGTCGATAAGCAGCCGCGTTCTGCACGAGAACCTTACCTGTCGATAGCGAGAACAAATTCATCGCATCGTGGCTATACTCAAAGAGGCTCTTAAAGTTTTCGATAAGTTCTTCGACCGAGAGATGGGAGGAAGGCAGTTTGCGAACGGCTATTGATGATAGGTTGTTCATGTCATCGACTCGAATGGTTAATTAAACATAAGAAGCAAACACCATACCAGAAATGGGAACAAATGAAAGAACAATCTAATCAAATGGTTACAACAAATCCCCCAAGGATCTCTGTCGAGAAGTAAAACACTAACCGTACCATTTGATGACAGCACGACCTAGAGCTGTTACAAAGGTGGTATGACTCTGTCAAACAAGCAACGCATCATTCTGGCACTTTTGTGCTGCGGTTCAGCCTTCTGGATCAGTGATTCTCTGATCTTCGTGAGAGCCCTCGGCGGCGCCATGCAATTGGCCGAAATCGCCTCGGGACTCGGCATAGCGGCGGCACTGTATTTTTTCGTCGCAAAGGCATTTGGTCCGCCAAAGCCCGGAGTAGAGCGATACAAATTTCGCAAGTTCCTCTTGTGAAGTCTAGGGCTCCTCATCGACCATCACGCGCACAGGCGACGTGAGCGCGTGCAAGAATTGCTCTAATCTCCACAAATCCTTTTCACTAAAGCCTAAGGGTTTGAGCGTCTCTTCTCGATGCCCAACTCGCGCGACTGTTCTAAGCTCATTGTAGGCTTCAAGAACCTCTTGCAGACTTGCCATACTGCCATCATGAAGATATGGCGCCGTCAACGCGACGTTCCTAAGAGTCGGAGTTTTAAATGCACCTAAAGCTTCCTGCGAAACAGTATTTAAATAAGGTAATTCGCGGCAACTTTCGGATTCACTTCTGGGAAGCAACTTGCCGAGACAGTTCCAGGCGCTCTCTTTGGCCAGCAACAAACCAATCGCTCTCCCAAGATCTACCCCTGTCGTTTGTTCTTGCAATGCAACAGCGGGTGGAGATCCAATATTATGAAATTGCTGGTCGCTAAAACTTGGACCATTGTGGCACAAAACGCACTGTCCTTTGCCAACAAAGAGCTGATAACCAAGCCACTGGTCCTCTCCGAACCCTTCGCCAAAAGCCTCGCTGACATCGCCATTATCCTGGCGTGAAAATCGATTGACGAAATTATCAAATGGCGAATCGACGGCAACAATCGTTCTCTCGAAAGCAGCGATCGCTCGCGCAAAATTCCCGGCAATCAGGTCGACCCCCGCAGAGACGCCGCTATCCGCAATCGTTGCTGGAAACTCGATATGCTCCTTTAGGAAAACCTCGCTCGCCACAACGCCTTGTTCTTTTGCTTTTGCCAATATTTCTTTCTTTAGCGACCGCCGTAAGGTGTCCACGGCAACTTGCGCCAGCCGTTGATCCAGCTGAGCATTTCGAGCTTTCTTTGGAGAAGGGTCCTCCTTAGGTATCTCTGGCCATGGTCCAAAATTGCGCTCGTACTCGTCCGAGTAATACTTTTTCAACAGGTTAGCCAGTCGCCAGCGATCGAGTCCATGTTCCGCGCTTGCTTCAATAGGTCCCAGGGCCTGGGCTTCGAGAGAATCGGCTCGCCCATCCCAAAAGAACCAATAGCCTGAGAAAACGTTTACCAACGGCGGCGTATTTTTGGTTGTTTTTCCTATTCCTTCTGCAACTGCTTTGCCATCGGTAAAGGAAAGTTCAGGCTTGTGACATGAAACGCAGGCCACTTCTCCGTTCGCGGAAAGCCTGCGGTCAAAAAACAATTGTTTGCCGAATCTCGCAAGTTCCAAGTCCTTCTTTTCTAACACCGGCACTTTGGAAAAAGAAAAGGACTGCAGCTGATCCAAATCAGCACTGTAATCCTTTTTAGACACTTTGAAATTTTGCAAAACAACAAAAGCCACAAGAATAATGAGGCAGATCAGTAGAAATTTCGGGGGATCTATATTTTTCAAAAGTTTCAAGGGCTTTTGGACTCACCAAATTGATTCACGTATAATAGTTCCATACTCTTATCTCCACAAACTACCTTTTTACAAGGAAATTGATGCCTTGCATAAATACCTCGAGAACCTTTCGTTTCCTAGCCTTTGTCGTCATCTTGGCAAGCTGCCACAATCAATCCGAAAAAAAAACCACTAATGAATCCCCTTCCCAGGCCAGTAAGTCGGAGCAAAATGAACGGCGGTCCACCACCCGCCCCTTGCAAGAGTATAGGCAATGCGCTAGTCATGAGAACATGTGAACGCAATGAAAAGCTTAACGTCGGGGTAGCTGTGTACGTGGCATCGCTACTGCCAAGCCAAACAGGAGGAACACTGTCATGTCAATAATAAGCGACCTTCACAAAAAGACAGCTGCAACGAATGTTTTCGTTGCGGCGCTCCTTCTCGCTCAGGCCACATACGCGCAGGGAAAAACGATTGGATCGTATCCGTCGACCGACGGTAAATACACACTTACATTAGAGACCGTTCCCGAAAAGGACTCCGATCCAGGCATTGTTCTTAACCGCGTTACATCTCTGTTCATAGTACTTAGCAACGCAAATCCCAGAGAAAAGGTGCCGCCGATCGACGGTCTAAAGTTTGATGCACGCATGCCAGAACACGACCATGGCCTCGTCACCACGCCCGTCGTCAAACAAACTCGCAACAAATCGTTTCGTATCGAAGGTGTGAAATTCCACATGGCTGGTAACTGGGACATCAATCTTGAGGTCATCACCGCGAAGCCAATTCATTTTCGCATCCCGCTTAAAATCTAAGAAAAACACGGGAATTATGAGAAAATTTAATGTTTTCTTTGCTTGAGCCGCGCGCTCTTCTGTATTATCTTTCCCTACGTCCAAACATCATTTTCGCGGAGAAACGACATGAAAAACATGTACGCCTTAGGCATTGCATTAGCCTCTTTCACAACATCATCAACGTACGCGCAAGACTTCTTTGACGCCGAACAACTGAAAGATCCGACATATGGCGAATACGAGAACGCCGCTGACGAAAGCGTCGACGGCGACCCTGATATACAGGTTCTGAACGATGAACTTCTGCAATACATCATCGAAGACCAGACAGGATCTTATGACGAGCAGCGGTTTCTGGCGGGCGACACTGTCATGACTGGCGCCGAACTTAGAAAGATCCACTCACCCGATCGAAATTTTAGCGCAGAGGTTTGCTCTCAACGGCGTGTGTGGCCTCGGGGCGTAATTCCATACGACGACAGCGGAGTAGGAAGCAGCGATATCAGATCTCGCATCGCTAGAGCCGCGGGAGTATGGGGGAAGTACGGGATAACGTGGCGCAAGCGAACTTCGCGCGATACGTCCTACGTCAAATTTCAGACAACAGCAAAAGGTTGCTGGGCTGATATCGGCTATGCTGGCGGCAGAAGAACAATTAACCTCGGCAACAACTGCTACACTCAAGCCGTCATCCTCCACGAGATGGGGCACACAATGGGTCTGTATCACGAACAAGTTCGCCCGGACCGAGACAACTTTGTCATTGTTAAAATGCAAAACGTCCAGCGCGGACAAGAACACAACTTCACCAAACAAGGCTGCTACGATTCCTCAATCTCGTACGACTATAGGTCTATCATGCACTACAGCAGCTACGCGTTTGCGAAACGACCTGGCCTGAAAACCATCGTTAAGCGCGACGGCACCACGATTCAACGCGGCTCAACCCTCACAACGAGCGACGTGAAAACTTTGAAACGGCTCTACAGCGACGGGTTCCTTGCAGGCGAAGAATAAGAACTGCAATGGATGCGCTCATTCAATCCTTTGGTCTTGTCCTCATTTCGGAAATGGGGGACAAGACCCAGCTCTTGGCCCTGATTCTCGCCCTTCGATTCAAAAAACCCTGGACCGTCATGGCCGGGATTCTCGTCGCGACAATATTTAATCATGGATTGGCGTCTCTCGCCGGAGGCTGGGTCGGAAGCCAGATTTCGGAACAAACGCTTCGAATTGCTTTGGCCGTAATCTTTTTCGCCTTTGCGCTTTGGATGCTTGTTCCCGACAAACTGGAGGACGACAAGCTTCAAGCGTCCGAGCAAACAAACCCGTTCCTTGCAACGCTCGTCCTATTTTTTCTTGCGGAAATGGGTGACAAAACCCAGCTTGCAACAGTAGCGCTGGGGGCAAAATTTGAAACGCCTCTCACCGTCACACTTGGCACAACCATGGGTATGCTGGTAGCAGATGGAATTGCTGTCGCCTTTGGCGAAAAATTGACCGCGGCGGTGCCGATGAAGGTCATCAGGCTCATTTCCGCAATCTCATTCGCGGGTTTCGGATTACGGATAATAATCTAATCACCTATCCAGGCCTGCGTGCCGAAACCCCAAACAACTTCGACGTAACGCGCGTCCCCCAAACCCTAAATCTCTCGATAAACGGATACACTGCGGGCACGATGATAAGGGACAGAATCGTTGAGCTGATAAGCCCTCCGATAACAGCGATACCCATACTGGTTCGTTGCTTCGACGCCTCGTTGAGGCCGATAGCGATAGGCAACATGCCCGAGATCAAAGCCAACGTGGTCATCAAGATTGGTCGCAGACGATGTCTACCCGCTTCGAGCATGGCTTCTTTGGTTGTCTTGCCAAATTGTTTCACCTGCTGGTTCGCATAATCGACAAGAAGAATAGAGTTCTTAGATGCCAAGCCCAACAGCAAAATGCACCCTATCATGGAATTAATGTCGAGTGAGCTTCCTGCAATGTAGAGAGCAACCGAAGCTCCCGAAACCGCAAGCGGTAACACCAACATGATGCTAAAAGGCGTTATGAACGATTCGTACAAACTCGAAAGCACCAAGAACGTAAACAATACCGCAAGTGACACTGCGATGACCAAACTCTCCAACAACTCCTGGAAGCTTTCCGCTTGCCCCACGTACTGGTAACGCATGCCTTCTGGAAGTTTAAGCTCTGGGTCGGAAGCCAACCAAGTGTCGATGTCCTTCATCACGGCACCCATACCGGGTCCTCCCGGTCGAATGTCTGCGCCAATCTGAACATAACGCCCGCGATCCTGTCGGCTAATCGTCGCCGGCCCTTCCGTAGACTTCAGTTCAGCTATGTCCTTCAAGCGCAACAGCTGATTATTGATGTTGGGAACTTGCACAAAAGGAAACTGCGTTTTGAGGTTACGCTGGTCGGGCTGCATTCTCACGCGAATATCGTATTCACGACCGTTCTCGCGATACACCGCAGGCACTACCCCTTCCACCTGTGATCTCAACTCCAAACCCAACTGCGTTGACGAAACACCCAGCTGAACAGCTTTGGGTTGATCGATAGCAACTTGCACCTCTGGTTTTCCGGGACGATAGTTGGTATCAACGTCGGTCAACGCCGGGTGATTTTCGAGCCGCTTAAATAGTTTCTGCGTGTAGGCTGCGACCTCCTCCAAATCTTCACCGATAATATTCACGTTGAACGGCCGCATGCCTCCGCCGATAAAATCCATATCCGTGACCTTAGGATTCGCGAACGCAAATGGCTTGACCTGTTCACGTATCACATCTTTAAACTGTGACGTGTTAACCTTTCGCTGTTTTGCGTCAACTAGGGAATAGTTTAAGGTTGCAACGTTCTTCTGCCCTTCGCGGTTGCCCACCGTCAAATAACTCTGCCTAATTTCGGGATTCTCTCGAATCATCTTATCGACTTCGGTAGCGACCGCCGTCATCCGATCGAGATTTGTCCCCGGAGGAAGCTCCAACGAAACGCTAAAATCGCCGAAATCCTGCGGTGAGAGAAACGTCTTGGGAACTTTGATAACACTAGCGCAACTCACGAAAACGACGCCTGCCACAAAAAACATCACAATAATCGGACGGTTTAAAGATATTTTCAAAACAACTTCATACACATCATCCAATCTGTCTTGCAACCATCCAAAGGCACGCGACGGAAATCCAAAAATCCTTCTAAATATCCCGTCCTTTTTTGCATGAATGTTTCCGGCAAAATAGGCCGACAGCATCGGAGCTATTGTGAGCGCGTCAAACAAGCTGATCATCATAGCAAAACAAATCGTCAAAGCGAATTCTTTGAAGAACTGGCCGACGACGCCCTTAAGAAAACCAACCGGGCCGAACACGGCAAGGACGGCGAGCGTAGTCGCAATGACAGCCAGGGAAACTTCCCTCGTCCCAAAAATCGCCGCTTCAATGGAAGTCTTACCCTCTTCCATGTGTCTAAAAATATTCTCGCGAACAACGATAGCGTCGTCGATTAAAAGTCCCACTGACAAACTAAGCGCCAACAGAGTCATCGAATTAATGGTAAAGCCCGCTGCGGACATCAAGATAAAAGCCCCAAGCAGTGAGTTGGGTAGGGCCAATCCCGTGATAATGGTTGATCGCCAATTACCCAAAAACAAGTAGACGACGATAATGGTCAGGATGATCCCCAGAAGTATCGATTCGTTTACGTCCGTCACGTTAACGCGGATGAATTTCGACATATCCTGCAAAATCGTGAGTTTCGGGGCACCCTTGTCATTAGCGTGCGCCGCGTTGAGTTTCTCGAGCTTTGCCTTAACGGCATCGGCGACTTTAACTGTATTGGCACCCGATTGCCTAAACAGTAGAATAAACAGAGAGGGTTCGCCGTTGACGAACGACCGCGCTTGCTCGTCCATAAGCGAGTCTTTCACTTTGGCCACGTCGCTCAATCGCACGGGAATATCGTTCCCAAGGAAATTCACTACCGTATTGCCAATTTCCTTAACGCTCGTAAATTCCCCGAGAGTCCGGAACACCTGCTCTTTTTCGCCTTCGTCCACCTTGCCAACGGGAACGTTTTCTCCTGTCGCGGAGAGGCGGTTCGCCACAAAGGAAGCTGACATTTCATACTCATTCAACTTTCGGCGATCAAGCTCTACTTGTAGTTCTCGCTTTCGGCCACCTACGACTTCCACCAAACCCACTTGGTTGACCTGTTCAAGCTGCGGCTTCACAATTTCATTTGCGAAGTCGTAAAGGTCGCCGGGCGGCAGATCCGCGCCAAGCGAAATATACATGATCGGTTGATCCGAAGGACTAAGCCTTCGAATGGTGGGCTCGTCGATCTCCTCCGGCAATTTTCTCTTGGCGGAGGACACTCGATCCCGTACCTGCTGCTCGGCGTATTTCACGTCCGTTTCCAAGGTAAAATCCGCGACTACGGTACTGACGCCCTCGCGACTGATCGACTTAAGAGATTTGATCCCCGGAACGTTAGAAATTTCGTCTTCCAACACTTTTGATACGAGCGTCTCGATCTCCTTAGGCCCTGCGCCACGATACACTGTCGTCACGGTGACAATTGGAAATGTCACGTTGGGCAACATATCCACACCTATCTTCTTGTAACTCAGAAAACCAATGCAAAGGGTTGCGAAAACAACGCAAGTGATAAAGATCGGCCGCTTAATTGAGAGGTCAGCTAGACTCACGTTTCATCTCCAAAAGTTTTGAGTTGTGCCGCAATGCGCAGAATATCTGCCTGAGCGCGAATACGATTGAGCTGCGATGTCGCGTAATCCTGTTCGAAAACAATCACTTGATAGGTCGTCGTTCTTCCGCGGCGAAGCCGGTTGCGTTCATATTCAAGCTTTTCCCGCTGGATTTTCTCGACGTCTAAAGCCAAATTCAGGCGCTTTTTCGCTTGCTCTAATCGTTCTACGGAATCATTCCACTGTTGCTCAACCTCGAAAGCTTTGCGCTCCGCGTTCATTGCGGCTGCAGCTTCGTCCTTCCTATATCCCGCTCTACTATTGTTGATGATGTCTCTTCCCAGTGGGGCACTCAGCCTCAACCCCACAACGGTCGTCGGATAGTCTGACTTAAACGAATTAGACGTTGCATCGCCCAACTCCTCTTCTCGCGAGTTGTATGCATAAGATCCGAACAGTTCGAGAGTTGGTCGATACTTCTCTTCATTGAGTTCAGCGCTAAGGGAAGCGATTTCTTTGTATGCCTTCGCTGCCTCAACGTCACCGCGAGTCCCGACCTTCTTCGGAACTTTGATGCTTCCGACCAGGGCAGCATCAATTTTTTGTAGAGGATCCGTCATCGCGGACGACGCGATTCCGCGCGCCGCATTAAATGCCCGAGCTGCAGCTTGCTCTTCGTCCACGGCCATTTGAAGCTCCAGCTCTTTAGCTTTAACAGCTGTGTCAGCTTGATACATATCCGCCTTGTCGCCCAAAGAAAGCTTTACCCTACCGGCGCTCCATTGCTTAGTTTTGCGAGCGCGTTCCAACGAGTCTTTCTGGATCGCCACAGCGTCGCGCGCTAACGCTAATCGCCAGTAAATGCCTTCGGCTTCTGCGAGAATCATCTTCTGTTTGAACGCCTCGGTGTGCTTCGTCGCGTTCGCCTGCTCGCGGCTCAAGTCAGCTGCGGCGCGTACTTCCTTGCCAAAAAAGTTCCGCCATAGAGGTTGGCTTACCTCCACTACCGGTTTTCCTTCGTATGCTTCCGCCATGGGCACTGCCTGGGGATTGGCGTTCGCCATATCGATATGCGTCATATTGTAAGAAATCTTTGCTTGCGTACCGCTCGAAAACATCTTCCCGACACCGACGCTGGCTGCGCCTACTGACAACTTGTCTCCCGTTGCAGGATTTGCCGGAGGCTTCTCATCCACCGATTGCTGCACGTTGGCAAAGACATTCGGCGCGAAGATAAGCGAACCGTCTTCCGCCTTGAGCTTTGCGCCATCTTTTGCCTCGTCAGAGGCTTTATAGCCTTGGTGTTTGTTGCGCACTTCGTTGAGATATTCTTCCAAAGTGATGGCTTGACTCTTTCCAGCCGAGGCAAAAACAAAAATCGAACATAAAAATCCAAACCGCTTCAAAATGCCCCTCCTTAGCGAACGTCAGCTGGTAGCACGCCTCGAAAAAAAACTGCGATAAGTTCTCTCACACATTTGTCACGATAGTCGTCGTTGTGGAGAGAAACATTGAAATACTTTTGAGAAATCCGGTCTTTTCTCGCAAGGTGTATGATGGAACCAAATAGTATCGAAGAGGCTATTCCTTCTTCGCAATCCGCTCTAAAGAACCCTTTGGTCTTGCCGTCTGAAACAAACCTGACCAATGTGTTAAACATCATAAGAAAGGTGTCCTGAAAAATATCCTCGCACATTGGCATCTCTAATGAAACATCCCGGGTTAAAATAAGACAACACTCTGGCTCCGCCAGATGCAGTTGGAAGAATTCCTCAATAAACATCTTCAGGCGCACTCGAAACTCTTCTATCGAGGCCGCGGCCTTTAAAATCCGTTGGGCCGAGGCCAATCGCACCTTGCCGTAATGCTCCAAGCATGTGCGATACAACCCTTCCTTGCCACTGAAATGATAATTCACAAGGCTCACGTTAACGCCCGCGTGATCGGCGATTTCCTTGACAGTCGCAGCATCGTAGCCCTTCGCTGCAAAAAGGGTTCTTGCCGCCCTCAACAGCGAAGCGCGCGTGTTCTCGACCGAAGGGACCCTAGTTTCCTGAGCGTGATCTGAACCATGCTGTTCTTTGATCAGAAGCCACCTCTTAAATGAGAGACGAAATGATTTGAATGTCTAATCACTATTTTCAAACGTTCGTTTGAATTCGTCAAGCCCCCGGGCGGCTCATTATTATGATAAAATATACCTATACCCGGAAAACAGACCCACAATCGATTACATATGAAGATAGAAGGATGAGGACCAGACCATGACACCAACAAGAATCCAAGCCATCGCTTTAGTATTTGGTTGCTCGCTCTGCGTTGCCTCCTGTAAGCCCCAAGGAAGGCAATACGCTACATCAGGCGTCCGAAGTGTCGGTGACGCCGGCGCCACCACCCAAGTTGCATGGGACCCTCAGGTCAAGACTATGCTCACAACATCGTGCGACGGAGCTGATTGCCATAATGCGAATGAAGTAAAGAACAAGTTACAACTCAGTATTGACGGCGTAAAAACAAACTTTGAGATATTGCTGACCACGGTCGACGGCCCAACAAAAAAAATGCCGCCCGCAACGGCGGTCGGCAAAATTGCATTGACCCTAGATCAGGTCAACCAGCTCAAAGCTTGGAAGCAGGCAAGCTTTCCTGCGACAGCGGCACCTGCAACAGGCGGTACGGCGCCAGGACCGACACAGCAAGGGCAACCAACAGCAGGCGGAACCGCACCGGTCACTCCTGGAGCAACGGGCGCACCTGGAGCAACGAGCACTGCGCCAACAGGCAGCACGGGAACCACGTCTACCCCTGCTGCGGACAACGATTAAGCGAATATATTACTTAGAACTTTCTGAAGACTGAGAGGCGGCGACAACACCTCTCAAAAGACCGGCATGAACCAGCAACGCGGTCTTCCGAACCGTTCGTCGCGGGTAAGGCTGCAGTAGCGCTCTTCCTGTTCGGAATCCGACGCGCCGATAATAGAAGGATCAACGGGCTTATTGCACAGCGCTCCTGCAAGGGAGGTGTCGAGCCGACACTGAGTTGACGGATAGCGAACGATTGTCGCCTCTACTTCGCTCAAGTCAGGACTCAAAAAATCAACGACCACCTCATGACCCAAGCGCTGCTTTGCCAAATATTTCATGGTTTCGACCATCGTCAGGATGCCAACAACGCTGCGATAACAAAGGTTGCGTTCCTGCACCGTTTCATAAGCTTGATCGCACTCCGTCTTCATTTCCTCAGGAACCTTATCTGCAAAGGTTGCGTTGACGGCATCTTCGTTTTCCCAAATAACCTTTGCACAGGTTGCAGTGGCAAAGTAGTCTGCTTGTCCCTCGACGCTCATTTTGCTGAAGGGAGAAAACGGCGCTCCCCCGATGATGTGCCCAATCTCATGACAAATTATCAACGCGAAGGCGTCCTCCGACATCTCGGGACGCCGAGCAAGCCCGCCAAACATCACAAGAACCCATCTAAGGCCAAGCTTGCTTGATCCCGCTTGAAAGCTAGGATCATCCCAAAGCTTACTTATAGAAAAATAGGACTGAAAGCTGTCCGCCACCGGGACAAAATGTGCCACAGTTTTATCTATGATCTGGTTAAACTGCTCTTCGCTCAAAGGCCCGCGGACAGACGGGTCGGCCCTAACCACAGTGGCCAGAGACACCAAAGCCAAAAAGCCTAAAAGGGTAAGAAGGCGGCTCACCATAGCTTTCCCTGAAAGCCAATACCCACTTTGGATTTGTCCTTATTCCCGTGATCATCGACTTCCCAACCGTTATGGGAATTTCTCTCTCTGTCCGAATAATCTCTGAGGCAGCTCTCGTAACCAGCCTGGCTTTCGCTATACGAATACCCGCGTGAATCGGTACAAGTCTTCGAGAATCGCACGCTCGAAGGCTGTTCGGGCCGAGCGGCCGGGCTAACAGGCTGAACCCACCGCCGATTTTTAACCTGCTCCACTTGCTCATCGGGAGTGGTTTGTTGGGAGGAGCTCGTCTGCGCCGTTGCAAGGGATGTTATTGCAAAAACAACAAAAACTATAATACATTTCCATAGTTTCATATATTTACCCTCTTTTAATGCTAATGGAAAACGGATTATATACTAAAATCAATAAAACTCAACATTATTATTAAAACAACGTTCGATCTCAATAGAAGTTCTCCTCTCACCTATGTCAAATTTCGGGACACGATGTCAGTGGAGAGGAATCACCTTACCTGCTAAAAAATAGTATTCCGAAAAAAATGATGACTTGAGGGTGGCCGTGGAAAATATAACAAAAGACGAAATTCGAAAAATTATTAGGGAAGAAATAAGACAAGAGAAGACGGACACAAACTCGAAATTAGACGAGATGCAACGGCAGGGCGATGAGAAATTTAACGGGATGCGGCGTCACACGGACGAGAAATTCAACGAGATGCGGCGTCACACGGACGAGAAATTCAGCGAGATGCAGCGTCACACGGATCAGAAATTTATCGAGATGGAGCGGCGCAGCGATGAGAAATTCAGCGAGATGCAGCGTCACACGGATGAGAAATTTATCGAGATGGAGCGGCGCAGCGATGAGAAATTTATCGAGATGGAGCGGCGCAGCGATGAGAAATTTAACGATATGCAGCGTCACACGGATGAAAAATTTATCGAGATGGAGCGGCGCAGCGATGAGAAATTTAACGATATGCAGCGTCACACGGATGAGAAATTTAACGATATGCAGCGTCACACGGATGAGAAATTTATCGAGATGGAGCGGCGCAGCGATAAGAAATTTAACGATATGCAGTGTCACACGGATGAGAAATTTATCGAGATGGAGCGGCACAGCGATGAGAAATTTGAAGCATTGTACGAAATGAACCATCGAACTGGCGTCTTGATGGAAGAAACCAACGCAAAGGTTAACGCTTTATTCGAAATGGTATCTCCCTTACTAACCTTGCCATCAATGGTAAATCGTAATGACGAAGCCATCAAACACCATAATGATCGTTTAACTCTCGCCGAACACACTATCCAGAAACATCTTTCAGACCAAACGATCCATGGAACCCGGAAGCTATGAAACCGAGCCATATTAGACCTGCATTACCTACCGACGCTCATTCTGTTGCCACAGTCCATCATGCAGCTTGGCTGTTCGCGCATGGAGATCACGTGGGAGAAGTCTTTGCCAAAACCCTTGACGTCAAAGAAGACGCGGCTCGCATGTTAAACGGCGGCTTTCCGAACTTCCCTAGCGGCAAGGGATTTACACTTCTACGCGAAGACTCCAAAAGCGAAATCTTAGGGTATATTCAAGGTGGTCCATCGAGGGAGTTGGATGTAGACGGCGAAATCTACGCTATATATGTGAATCCGCTGCTCATTGGAAGCGGCATTGGCAAAAGCCTGTGGCAAGCTGGCACAGCGGAAGTTTTGAAAACCTATCAAAACTTCGGAGTCTGGGTAATGGCCGGCAATGAGCGGGCACGCCGGTTTTACGAGAAGCAAGGTGGAGTTCTATCACCAAAGGAGAAGAGCAAGAACTACGAAGGGAGAAACGTAGTTCTTGTTTCCTATCTTTGGCTATCGTGACGAACTGGCAAGATTTTTCTTCCCAAGCGCATCCCGAAGATGTTTTTGTTTCCATGGTCTAATAAAGTGTTCTCTCCGATTTTCCACTTCGTACTGCTCCGAGCGGGCTCTTAGGAGATCACTTCGAGTAATAATGCCAACAAGCTGATGAGGTTCTTCCCTGTTAAGAACTGGAACCCGCCCCACGCCTAGATGAGCCATCTTTTCTGTAACGGAGCGACAGGATTCTCCGGTGAGAACGCATTCAACCGGTTTTCGGAAGAGATCGCCGGCTCTTTCCTCTTCAGAAGCGCCATGAGATACCGCATCTATAATGTCGGTCATCGTGACCATTCCGATGACCTGGCCAGATTTGTCAACGACGGGAAAGCCTCGGTGTTTGGCCTTTTGGAAGTATTGTTCCATAACATTTTTGATCGGCAGATGTTCAGGGATGGTTATGACCTTTTGGGTCATCATGTTCTGGACAGGAACCATTTCTGTGGGATCAACTGAATACTCCCGAAAAATATCGAATCCACGACGCGCAATTTTTTCTGTGAGAATAGAACGCTTCATAATGATGACAGTAACCGTGTAAGCAACTATCGTCGCAACAAAGGTGGGAACGGTTGCATCGGTGTTATGCGTGAGCTCGAAGGCGAACATGGTCGCCGTGAAAGGCGCACGCATCATTCCCCCCATAACTGCCGCCATGCTAATCAGTGGATAAAGAGCCTTTAATTGTCCCGGAAGAAAAAGTTCTTCGACGACACCTAAGCCGCATCCCATCATCAACAATGGCGCAAGCACCCCACCCGAGGTCCCCGATCCCAGCGAGACGACCCAGATAAAGGCTTTGACGATGAGCAACGTCAGCGCAGCCTTGACTGCAAAGTTGCTATTCAGAAGGGAATCAATAACGTCATATCCCACACCAAGGGCGCGCGGCTGGAAGTACCCTCCGATACCCACGACGAGGCCGCCTATAACGCACCACCACATCCAATGGAATGGCAATCGTAGGAAAAGATCTTCCACTTTATATAGAAAATTACTCGTACCCGCGGAGAAAAGCCCCGCAATGAGTCCGACCGCGCAGCTCGAAAGAATCCCCACCCAATCCACGGTAGCATGAGCCGATACAGGAAAGACAGGTCCTGAACCTAGCAGATAAGGTCGCATTGCATACGCAGTGATGCTTGCAATGGCGACAGGAATTAAACTTCGCGGCTTCATTTCAAACAGCATCAGCTCAACGGCCAGCAAAATTGCCGCAATGGGAGATGCAAACACAGCCGACATTCCAGCTGCGGCGCCGGCAACCAGCAAGACTTTCCTTTCGGAAGACGAAAACGCAAACAGTTGTGAGAACAACGAACCGATAGCCCCCCCGGTCATGATGATGGGGCCCTCTGCGCCAAAAGGTCCGCCGGATCCAATCGATATTGCCGACGACAGCGGCTTTAGAAGGGCCACCTTCGGGCTCATGAGGCTCTTTCCAAAGAGAATCGCCTCAAGCGCTTCAGGTATGCCGTGGCCGCGAATCTTGTCGCTCCCGTAGCGCGCCATGAGACCGATTATCAATCCGCCGACAGCTGGTACACCTATGACCCACAAACCCAGGTGATGATCTGTCGGCGTCACCACGTCGATTGATATCTTTCCGTAAAAAAAGAGATTCGTAAAAAAGTTGATAAGATCGATCAAAATTACCGCAGCGATCGCAGCCGCGGCTCCTAGCACAACTGCCGATATCATTAGATACGCTAGCCTGCCATTAACGGAAAAATCACCGCGTGAACTCATATTTGTTTTTTCGCCTCCTCAAAAAATAACGAAGGAGCATCCGAAGGCAGACCGCTTTTCTCGATCAAACCTCGAAGCCCGACTATCAAACCTGTGCGTTCCGCCAAAGTCAGGCGGGTGATTCCTTGAAGTAATCTATCCTGAATCAACTGCGGACCGCCGTCCAGCATTTTTCTCCCCGCATCGGTGATGCGAAGCTGTACTGCTCGGGCATCGATTTTACTTCTAAATTTTTCGACTAATTTTCGTCGTAATAGCTTCGCGACAACAACGGAAACTGAGCTCTGGTGCGTCAACGACAGGTCTGCAAGATCGTTGATCGACAATCCGGGGTCTTCGGAGATCTTTTGAAGAATAAAAAGTTGGGCCGCACTCACTCCCAAATCTTTCTCGGACTTTTTGGAGGCAGTTCGAAGCGCTTGAACGATCCTTCTGATCGAATCGATGATGATCTTTGTTTCATCTCGAAGCGCTGATGATTTTATGGTCATGGCACGGCCCTTTCCGGATTTGTATGGGATACCATATATTTGACCTCTTGAGCAATAGTTTCCATTTATTTTCTCGTGACAGGCTAGAGCCGTCATATTTATAATCAATCATCACCATTGCTGCGGATGCGAAATTGACGAGATATCTTCTGATAGGTTTTTTCGGACTAACCGGAATATTTGCACGCTACTTCGTGAACTCCCTTGTTGTGAACACGTTGAGCTTTGGCTTTCCTGTTGCGACACTCGGTATAAATATTTTGGGCTCTCTGCTCATTGGGCTTGCGTACGCCGGAGGAAGCACGGTCATCAGCGACGATATGCGCATCGCCCTGATGTCGGGGCTCCTTGGCGGATTCACGACCTTTAGCGCCTTTAGTCTTGATTCAGTATCACTGTTTACGAGCGGGCGATATTTCCTTGGCTCTGTGTACCTGCTGGGCAGTGTCGGCGGGAGTCTCGTCGCAACTGTCCTGGGCATTTATATCGGAAAGCAAGTGTTCGGCCTTTCCTGATTCTCGATCAAAAATAATCATCAATAAATGAAAACAATTAATTATTAAGAGTTCTGTCTTTCAGGTACAGTCCTACCTGCTCCTGGGAGCGTGAGCGGAGGATCGAGAAATGAAAGCTACACATATAATAACCTTAGTCGGCCTTTTGACCGTATCCATAGCGGAAGCAAACGACGATTTCGCAAGCGTGGCCATCAAATCAACAGCTATAGCTCCTTCGATCTACATGCTCGAAGGAGCTGGCGGCAACATAACGGCACTAGTCGGAGAGGACGGCGCTTTCCTAGTCGATGACGATTTTGAGGAGATGGCCGGTAAGCTGGTCGCCAAACTGAGGGAATTAAAAGGCGATGCACCGCGGTTCATCGTGAACACGCATTTTCATTATGATCACACCGGCGGCAATAAGGTTTTTGGAGCAAAAGCAACGATCATAGCATCAACCGGCGTCAGAAACCGGTTGATGAGCGAACAAACTCTATGGAAACAGCAACACCCCGCTTTCCCGCCTCAAGCTTTACCGACACTGACGTTCGACAAAGAGATTACTCTGCACCTAAACGGCGAAGATATACGTATCGTGCACTTCCCGCGTAGCCATACCGACGGGGACACTGTTGTTTTCTTCAACAAGGGCAAAATTATAAGTTTGGGAGATTTGTACTTTGCCGGTATGTATCCCATCTTTCATCCCGAACACGCCGGGACTCTCGAAGGTTATGTGCAAAATCTTCGCACCGTCCTGAGGGAAACGCCTGAAGACGGCAAAATAGTCCCTGGTCACGGTCCATTAAGCAACAAGTCTGAGCTAGAACTATATATTAGTATGATCGAAGCTAGCATCGATACGGTTCGAAGAGGTGTGGCCAAAGGTCGGAGCCTTGAAGACATACAGAAAGATGGATTGGATAAAAAATGGGAGTCATATAGCCACGGTTACGTCAGCACGGACAGGTGGATTGCGATGATTTACAACGAATGCGATTAATATTATAATCATAGAATCTCAAATAAACACGGAAATGAAGAGGTTCTATAATGACCAAGACTCTTATCCACGCTATCGTCGTGTCCGCTCTGATTGCCTCCTGCAAAACAACGCAGTCAGGTTCCATGGCAAAAGGCGCCGACACTATCTCTGATTGCAAAAGCGCTTTCGCAGAAGCAAAGGGTGACAACTCGTTCACTAACAAAATTGACGCCGCCTTCGAGGGTGTTAAAGCACTCACACTGATCGGTTGCCGTAAAGGCATTTTGGCGAAACACACCAAGATCGATCCGGGCAACACTGCCGCGTGGTTTGCGGAACTGTCCTATGACTATACCCCAAAGCGCGAGGAAAAAGTTTATCTGCGCCTGTACTATCAATCGAATCCCGAGATCAAAGTCCTCGACCTAACGCGCACACAGGGCGACGCCACTTATATAGCCAAGAAGTCAGACCTCATCATTTCCGCTTCTGGGTTTGGAGCCGACGCGAAAGCCGATGAAGACGAGCTTCTTGCTTCCGGTTATGAAAAGATTAGCGTGACAGGCCATCATCACGTTTCAACAGGGAAGGAACCGGATACCGATCATGCCATGTTCTACGACGTGGAGATCCTCTATAAAAAACCAAACTATCCTAACCTTCTTCGCATATTCAAAATTAAAGAAGTCGAAGCAGGCAATAGTCCTTACTTCATCCCGTATTCGACGGTAGGCTTCGAAAAAATAACGGGCGTAGAAGATTTATAACCTGATCGCCTACCCCGATAAAATTGAGGCACTCCGTCGGAGTGCTTTTTTTATTGGGATTTCAACCTTACCAGCTCGTCACAGATCTTCTTTTGCATCGTGAGATTCTCTTCATTGGAGAACTGCTTCGCGCGTCGCGGATCGAGATCATGATATTCAAACATCGGAACCAAGTGATAGTGAAAATGCGGAATATCCCATCCGGCGATCACCGTCCCTACTCTTTTGCATCCCGTGACGTTATGAATCGCACGAGCCAGAGTTTTAGCAGTTTTGAATATGGCTGAATAATATGGTTCCGGTACGTCGATGAAGTAATCGACTTCGATTTTGGGAACGATCAACGTGTGACCGTGACGAATCGCGTCCCGCGTAAGGAACGCGAAAGTGTGCTCGTCTTCATATACTTTGAAGCAGGGATGTTCCCCGCGAATCATTTTGGAAAAGATCGACGCCGACATGACGAACCACCTTTAAGGCTTCGAATTACAAATCAAACCGATATCGCATACTCTGGGTACGACCCGGGTTATCGGTGCGCATTTCATGATCTAGAGGCAGATCCACAGTTTCGACATATTTGCCGCCGGCATTTTCACAGGTTCGCGATGATGCCTTGTTATCAGGGGCACAAGTGATCCATATCGGATTTATGCCGTATTTCTTGGCGAGCGGAAACAAGAGTCTGCATGCTCGAGCCGCATAACCTTTGCCGCGAAACTGCGGTTCGACGCCGTAACCGATATGCCCGCCGAACATGATCATTCGTTCGGGGTTGCCGATCCGCAGGTCAATCCTTCCCACGGATTCTTCGACTCCCTTTAACCTCAAACGAAAGAAAAAAGCAGGAACCCATCCTTTCTCGGGGATGCCAGGTTTCATTTCTTTTAGCTCGAGCCAAAACTCGCCATCGGTTAATGGGCCCGGATCTTCCAATTGCATGACGGATCCTTTTAAATAGGTTTAACCTTCAGCCTGCAGTAGCCAATACACCCGGAAACCGCAGCCACGACCAGCCAATAGGCCACTTCACCGTATTCTGTGGAACCTGCAGAAAAATGCAAGCCGCAAAAAAGCAGCATTTCAGCGACAATCCCAAATGCCGCGATAGGAACGAGCTTACCCAGACGCTTCAGGAGTAGCGGGAGGACCAAGCCCAGGGCACAAAGCAGCTCGAAAACGCTCAACGCCTGCCACGTTCCGTGGGATATCGCCGCCAGAGAAGGCACGGTTTGCTCGGAATTTGAAATTTTCCACACAGCACCCATGACGGTATGCAACGCGAGAAAGACTTGGAACACCCACAAGACAATATTCATAATCCACCTCCTAAAGAAAAGTCTAATGGGTTCGGCGTCGAGGGTCCAGGACAAAAACGTCAGATCTCCCACAGAAGCCGAGGCCTTTTTCCTTTCATTAGACTCGCTGCAGCATCCACCAATTGTTCCTTCGCGACAGATACGCTCGGCAAGGTCGCGACAATTCCCTTCTCTTGCGACCAATGCCGCCAAGACCGAACAATTTTTGTGTGCGCTCCAGACTCCGTGTGAATTTGCTCGGTCACCACGAGAAGTCGCCGTTCAAAATCCCTTATCGCATCGGTAAGTTTGAGGTCCAACTTTTCAATTTCAGGCGTCGGATCATCGACCCGAAACTCACCAAGACTTTCGACTTCCGCAAGCAATGCCTTTCGTCTCTTAGCCATCTTTTGGATCTGCCACTTTTCCTTAGAGGTTCCAACGGCGAGCAGAGCAGGCCAAAGTTTCTCGTGCACAAAAGTGACTTTGCCTTCGACGACACGCGTCACAACTATGTCCGGAGCTTCCGCAACCTCTCCACAAACATAGAAAATCCCTTGAGCGTTAGGATCGCTCCACCAAGAACCCTTGATCGGCCGTCCTGCAACGATCCCCGCAACGCTTGGAAACACTCCGTCCACTTGCAAGAGGAGACCGTTCGACTCGATCATTTTGCGAACGCTTTTTAAGACTTGTACTTTGTTCATTTAGTCTCCCGAGGGTGCAAGGGTCGGGATGTTATTGCCATCCTTCAGCCCTGAAGGGGCGTCGGAGATCTTTTACGGCCTTCCAACTTTTCAAGGAGGGGGATTCTTGCGGTACGTGCCGGGGGTTCGCCCGAATCGGAGTTTAAACAGGTTCCGAAAATGCTTCATATCTCCAAACCCGAACTCCACTGCCAAATCCACAAGCGGTCTCTCCTCTTGTTTTTGTAGAAGTTCCGCTATCTTGTCGAGCCGCCAAGCAATGGAATACTGAAGCGGTGAGCAGCCAACGGCCTGAGAAAAGCGTTTTTGAAAATGTGAAGGCGTCAACCCGAACCCCTGGGCCATCTGCGTGAGCTGAGGCGGCTCCGGCTGTTCAAGGAGCTGAATAGCCTCGGAGACGATAGGATCCGGATGCGAGTTTTCCCGAGATAATCGCGGTCTCTTTGCAATCGAATCAATGAAAGAAGGCAGAATGCTAAGCGGCAGAAATCCGTCGATATTTGGTTCCATACGTAAGTATCTGAACGCGCCTTTCAGCCACGACAAGCTTCCGCTCGGCAACTGTACACCGCCTCCCTCGGCACCCATGGTTATTCCCAACGACTTGTGAAGCAACAAAACTAAAAACCAAGTGCCCGCAAGATTCGTGGCGATACCGGAATCATGGGTCACACCACCAGGTATCAACGCCGCTTCGCCCGGCGCAAACTTCCGTTCCCATGACCCAATCTTTACCCAGTATATGCCGTCCAAAGGAATAATCGCTTCATCCCATTCCGCATGCGAGTGCGTGCTCGGCTTGAACAGCGTCTTGCCTCTGATCCGCTCGTCGATGAGGATGCCCCATTCCTTCTCGTTGTCGAATACTCTGTAAACCTGAGCTTCGCCATTATTGATGGGACGTTTCATCAGCTCGGAAGAAATGCGCCAATTGCTTGTCATGAACTCGACCTTTTTCCTTCGTAGAAAGAATTCCTCGGATCACCCCTACGATAGGGAACCTTCTCAAAATTTTCAACCTATTCAATTCGCACCCTAAACTAGCCGGCCATCGGTATGTGAGGAATATACCGGAACCACTGCCCCATCTGGATCGACAATCTCAGTGGCATAGTGCCCAGAAACTTTCTCAAAAATCGGCTTGCTCGATTCGATTCCGTTCGACGCGAGATACTTTCTGTAGTCCTCAAGATCATCAACCATGAGATCAAACTTCACCTGCGTCAAAGCCTTCACCGACTTCTTCGCAAATAGCAGCAAATGCGTTCCGCCCCGAAGTTCTAAGATCGCCATCTTGGGCCTTTTTAAAACGGTTCGCATTCCAAGCGTCGTGTAGAAGGAATACGATCTTTCCATCTCTGCAACATAGTGGATAATGTGGCCTACAGCCAGTTTTGGCAGACCTTCTAAATCCCGATTCTTTTGGTCCTCTGCGGATGCTTTCATTTTTTATCTCCCTAGAAAAGTTGTTAAGCACAGGCAGGTTGTACCTCGACGCGATTCTTACGGGAGGGGGATTCTTGCGGTAGGAAGCGGGGCATGATGGTATGGGGCAAAAATATTAACGCGTGAGCTTAAGCCTGGCCACGATGTTCGAATCTGTAACTGTATTTTTATAAAGGTTACCCACAAGCGCATCTGCTGCCGGCAGGTAATAAAGCTGCGCAAAACTATCCGGACTGAGCTGGACTATGAGCGCAGAGCTTCGTGACGTCGTGTTCATGATCCCTTCGAGCGTCCCGCTGTAATTCGAATTACCGATGCGCTGACCGTCTCTATACATCCGAGCTGAATAAGACCCTTTTAGTCGGCCTCCGTCAACTTCTGTGGCTGAAATATCAAACTCTATGGTGCCAGGGGTCTGTTTGTGATCTAAGTAAAGAACATCGCCCGCGAATGATCCTTGAATCTGGGCAATGCGCTGATCACCAGGCTGGAAAGGTCTTCCGTCCCTGAGTTCGGATCGAAGATCTGAGATTTCCGCCTTTTTCAAGAATGCGCCCGCATTTGCCAAAGTCACCGCTGCGAGTTCATGTTCTGCCTGATTCCAGGTTGCCTCTTTTTGAACAGTTGAAGAAGAGCCACTCGTTTCCATGTCGCGTTTTTCGGCTGTCTGCCGCTCTGTTTCGGTATAACCAGGTTCCTGCTGCCGTCGCTCCGGTGCCGTCTCAACTGGCTTCGAAGTACCACCACCAGGGACGCGATTGTCACTGACCATTTTTACTTCTCGCTCAACGTCCGCTAACTTTTTCTCAGATGCCTCGCGCATTTTTGCATTGCTGGCGGCTTCGTTTTGCGCCGCTTCCAACTGAAGAGAAAGAGAATTCAACTCTCGCGACGCTGTCATGCGTCCGACCGCAAATCCAAGAACAGCGGTTATGAAAGAGGATGCAACAACTGCGAAACGCATAAAGATAACCTTTTCTGTGTAAAAGTTATGAGAAGCCAAGGGCTCTAGTCTCGAGAATTCATGGATAAAAGTCAATAAGCGTCAACACCTTCGGCCCTGCCTCTCAAGCACCAAATCTCGCCACAAAAATCCAAATAAATTCAGCTCACTATGAAAAACTGTCAAAAAGAGTTGGCGCACCACTTGACAAAATATACAGATCTGTCTATAAACACCTCATGTAGACAGACCTGTCTACCTATAAAAGGAGAACCTTATGAGCAGAATTCAGAAATTAAAGATCGAAGAGGCACCAGAGAAATCCCAACACCTTCTCAAAGCGGTGAAACAGAACCTAGGTAAAGTTCCAAACGTCTTCGGCGTTATGGCCCATTCATCGGTAGCTTTGGAATCATACCTACAAACAAGCGAGACATTAAAGGGCGGACAGTTGTCGGGAAAAGAGCGCGAACAAATCGCGATGGCCGTCGCTGGTCAAAACAGCTGCGAATATTGTGTCGCCGCACACGGAGTTCTAGGCAAACTCTCCGGTCTTTCTCAGTCCGAAATGTCCCGCAACCTTGCGGCAGAGTCAGAGGACCAGGCAGCCTCTGCTATCCTGAAGTTCGTGGTGGAGGTCATGCACGAAAAAGGACAGGTAAGTACCGAGCGGATTTCAGCTTTGCGCGAACTCGGCATTGACGACGGGAAAATTGTGGAGATCGTCGCCAACGTTGCGTTCAACATTTTCACGAACTACTTGAACCAAGTGGCAAAAACGGAAATGGATTTTCCTGCATTCCCACGCAAATCCTAGTCTTGCCTGACAAGGGCGGCCACGCCGCCCTTTCTACGGCTCAATGATTTGACACTGTTCATTCAGCGCCAAACCCTCATCGTTCGCGTACTCGCCGTCGACGATTTTTTGAAACTCCGGAAACATCGCTGCTGGAGAATTTACGTTGGAGTGAAAATTCTCAACGACATGGATCCGATCGAAGTACTTTAACGGTGCAGCTTCCTGCAGAAGCGGCACCAATTTAGAGCGGAGCAAGCGGTGCGCCTTTGCGGGATCGTTCACCGCGCTGCCAGGCTTTGCGCATTCGGTCAGGTAAGAGCGTATACGCTTCGCTAAAGCCTTCACGGTTGCCTGAGGCTCGGTTTCGGTCTGGTTATCCTTCAAATATTTTACGAACTCTTTAACAGCGGGGTCCGAATCGCCTTGTAACTTCGAAATAAGCTCCTGAGTTATAGCAGCTGAATTCTCCAGCTGGCGAAACGGCGTTTCAGGCAGCTTTTTCCAAACCGAGCACCGTTTTTTGGAGAAAGTGGGGTTTGGAATATCCACCGCGACAGCGGCGAATATGATAGAAGTGTCCATGTAGGGTTCATCCATAATATTTACCCACAGTGCGTCCACCATAACATGATCGGAGTCACCAGCCCCCGGAACAATAGTAAGAAAGTTATTGTGTGAAACGTCAATGTTTTGCGAGATCAAATAGTTCTTCATCTCCTGTTCGGAAGGCCCCGCCGCTTCGGCGGCTCCATCCCTCATGTCGGCCGAAGCCAATACGTTGCTGAAAAACTCGTTGCGATATAGAGCGGACACCGGCAAGATCGACTGGTCTCTATTCGCGCCGGGCTGCAGGTGAACCAGATTGATCTCAGTCGTACAGAAGAGCGGCTTTAAAGCATCCCGCAGCGAATAATTTTCGAAGGGAGGTTGCCCGGCTTTGGCTAGCTTCAGACGCAATTTTCCCACCTTTTCAAAACTATTCTTCACGAAGCCTTCGAGGTTTTCCGGTCGCATCAGTTCGCGTCTTTGCCCAAAGGCATCTTCACCCAACAAATCACTAACTCCCGACTCCTCCCTGCCTTGAATCCAGTTACGCCAAGGGAAGTCGAGTTCCTTCATCACCATGCCGCCGGCCACGTGACATTTCTTGCACTCGTTCTTCTCGCTGTACGAGTTTCCTTTGAATACGAGCGAAGTCCCTTCCATTTTGTAAAAATTAAGCGTTTCCGTCTTAAAATCCATCCCGATCATCTCATTAGGATGAGCGAAAAACACGATGCCGCCATCGTCGCCGCTAATGCAGGAAAACGAATCAATAATTCTTCCCTTTGAACGATCCCTCTCCGCAACAATATTGCGCCCCATCGTCTGACAGTTATTTGTGAGCAACATTTTCTCGATATTCGTACTGCAATTAGCGGAGGCGGCCTTTGCAACGCCATCGTTATTGTCGTGACCCGCCGTTAATGTGCAAGACTGCTCCGTCTCATTCTTAGTGGACGACTGACGATGCAAAGATTTGCAGGCAAGAAGCATGAGGAGGAGAGCGACCGGGCTTTTCCATAAGTAGCTCATTCATTTGTCCTTTGTATGTTATTCGCGAGACCTACTTCTAAGGTAGCATGGCAATTCGGATGTGCACTAGCTTTCGACTTGGGAGCAGAGGCAGATTATACCGCGACTAGGCTAGGCAAATTCTACCCACAACCTTACACTTCTAAGTTAAATGCTTCCTAAAGAACTCAACCAGCATCGCATTCAGGGCCACCATATTGTGCCGATGATCCATTCCGTGACCCTCGTCGGGAAAAATAACCAACTCTGCTTCAACACCTTTTGCCTTCGCTCTTTCATAAACTTGCACTGCTTCACCGGGTGGAACACGAGGATCTGAAGCCCCTTGAACAATCAGCAACGGAGCACAAATTCGATCGATGTAGTTTATCGGCGATAACTTTTCTAGTACCTCATAATCCTTATCCAAATCGCCATATTCAGCGCTTCTAAGCTTCCGCCGATAGGGAGCTGTGTTCCTCAAGAAGGTGACCAAGCTGCTCATTCCATTGTATGAGACGCCGGCATCAAAAGTTCCCGCAAAGAATGTCATCGCCATCAAGGCTGAATAACCGCCGTAGCTTCCTCCCATAACGCCAATCTTAGGAGCTCCTTCTCTTGTGGTCCATTCTCGTTTTATGAAATCCCCTGCTGCCTTTATATCTCCAATGACATTAAGTCGTTTCGGACCGTCGTCAGCGGCAAGCCATTTTTTGCCATAGCCGCTGCTACCTCTGACATTTGGTTCCACAAAAACAAATCCGCATTCGACGATGTATTGTTTAAGTGTAGAAAAAGATGGTCTAGCCTGCGTTTCGGGACCGCCGTGAAAGTTTACGATTACTTTGTTGTTTCGCATGCAGTCTTTCGGGCGGTATACAAACATCGGAATCTTAGTTCCGTCCTCGGAGGGGTAATACTCCAGGGTCGGTTTTACGAATTGTTGGATATTGATTTCGGGAGCCGAGGGTCTCGTCCAACGAACACTATGATTCTGTTCCCAATCGTGGACATAGCACTCGGCGGGTCGCATCGTTGAAGAGCAGTGAAACACCGTGTATCGGCCATCGCGCGTACTTTGCAAAGATGTCACATGTTCGGCGTCTTTGAATTGCGGAAGCGCTAGTTCTTGATATGATGTTGCAGACAGGCCATATGTCTTGATGTAGCCGTCCACATTTAGGCCGTAAAAGATTCTTCGGCGATCATTATTTATCAAAAAATACTCGACATCATGGGGCAGATCTCTCGACAACAGGCTGAAGTTTCGGCCGACATATCGGTAGATGCGGTGGAAATTTGCGAAGCGGTTGGTTTGCACAATGTATTCGTTGATAGTAGCCCCGAATAAAATCCGATAGGAGCTATTTTCTCCCTGCCCTAAAAGAGGTGTGACCATTCCACTTTCGATAGAGTACACAGAATACTCGGACATCAAATTACTTTTAGCATATCGCAAAAGAAGACGATTATGTGCATCGTCATGATCCTCGATTGTCCAAAGGCCCTCAAATTCGGCAAGTATTTCCCGATTATCATCGAAAACATTCTGTTTAATCAAAGCTGTCCCTTGGCTATTTCGTTCGTTCGTGCAATAAAATAGCGTTTCTCCATCTGCCGCGAGCCGGATAGCATGAATCTTTACCCTGGGTGCGTGAAAGATCCGTTTCAGTGCTCCACCGTCTGAACTTTGAAGGTAAAGTCCTTTGTACTCGTCTCCCAATGTATCTCGGGAAAGAATGAGATGAGCTGCATCGTCTGTTACTGCCTCAATCGTCGTGGCATTCTGGCCTCCTGTGAGCTGAAGGGGAAAACTCATCGAAGATTCAAGTTTGAAGACGTGTCGCGTACCCGTCACATTCCATGTAAAGAACATTGTTTTGCCGTCTTCAGATAGCAGTCCCCCGCCGGGTGAGCGGATGTCTAAGTAACTTTGCACCCGAGCAACGACATCGTCAGGAAGTCGAGGCGGAGAAAATCGTGATAGGTCGATTTCAGGAATGCTATCGCGTCCGTGTCCTTGATAAGTCAATGCAACTGCCTTTTTCCAATGGTTGGTTTATGGTACACTAATTCGCCATTCCACAGCAAATCTGCGCCTTTGCCTCAATTCTTGCCTTCGAAGCTAGACCGCCAAATTCACAACGGGATCTTGCTAGAAACAGCCAATGTTGTTAGCATTTTAAGTATAGAAATCATTTGATGGAAGGGACCAAATGCATATTAAGCAATTGTTATTCGCATCGATATCGATATTAACCGCCTGCAAATCCAGCGGGAATATGGGTATGGGTAGCAGCGTCAAGGCAGAGAGCCACCCCCATGCTTACGCATCCCTTCTCCAGCTCCCCGAAGGCACCGGCTACGTTCGCCTCGACAGCGGAATGGAGATCTCGATCGATCTAAAACGTGGCAGCAACGGAGACAGCGAACCGCCTATCATCTACCTCAGCGGAATCGCCGCTCGCCAGGGTGGCTCCGCCGAAGATCCCTTCCTAAAGCGGCTTAACGACGCCGGCCACACCATTGTTAAGGTGATGCTGCAGTGTCAAGGTGAGACCTTGAAAAGGGATATCGACAACACCGGCGGATCCTCTGTCAACGCCGCGCCTGGCGCCTTCGACGGCCCCGATTCCAGCCGCGATGACGACATGGTCACTCCGGAAGAACAGGCCGCTACTTTAATCGCGACCCTGGACGCTCTCGGCATCCAGGCTCCCGTCCACATGGCTGGCGTGTCCTATGGGGGCGGCATTACGGCAGCCACCAAGAAACTATATCCGAACCGAGTGGCCAAGGCGTTCCTCATGGCGCCCCATGCAACGCCACAGGCCTCCGACCCATTTAACATGCGCTTCTTCAATTACTACTCGTGGAAGAACGGTGGCTGGAACCTTTTCACTTTCCCAGCCACGTGGATACCCGGAGCGAAGGATCGAGTTGGCTTCGCTCCTTCCCAAGTTCTCCAAAACGATGCCGAAATGTTTAAAGAGGCGATCTACGAGATTTGGTTGGGCATTGACGACTTCAACACTCCAGCCGTCATTAGTAATATGAACGATGTGCATGTTCTAGCAGTTCCCGGCGACACCGTCGGTCCACCCGAGCTTCTAGGGCCGGCGATGAAAAACAACAGCAACGGCACCTACCAACTCGCCGTGGGACACGACCGACAGCACTTCATTACCGGCGAGGCGCCAGACTATGCCGCCAAATGGCTCCTGGAAAGACTTGACGGGCAGTAAACGCTTCCGGCGTCCGGGCGCAACAAAATCCATCTTCCAATCCCCCGCACATAGCGGGGTTTTTTTTTAAACCCTTTTAAGCGCTCGTCACCAAGAGAAGCGCCGTTACCGAAATGAATCATCCGGAGACCAACAAGGTGCCGTGATGACCAAATAACGCATCGGAGAATCCCCTTTATTCGTGAAGCTATGTTTTTGCCCCGGCTTCGCATAAATCAAATCGCCAGCCTTGATTGTCGCTGTTTCGCTATCAATCGTGGCAAAGCCCGCTCCGTTGACGACAAAGTACGACTCTTCTCGTTCTTTGTGCAGATGCGGCTCGGACGTTGCGCCTGGATCTAACTCGACCATCGCGACAGTGTGATGCCTTGTTCCACCATGCTTCTCGTGACGCCCAAGAAGGACGCGAAAGTGTTCCCCAGACTCGCGTCTAATGAATTCTGAATTTTCACCTCGAACGATCAGCATGTCTTCTCCACAAATGTTACAGGTCCGACCGGAGCCCATACCTTGGGGTAATCATATCATTGGTTTGACTGCAGGCCACACACTCTTTTCCATCCGCCGCGCGCAACTAGACAGAAACCAGGTATAGTTTTAGGGCTCCATTAACCCCTTTCCGAACAAAAAGTTACGCTTGCCTTCTTGCTCGACCCACGTTCTTCATGATAAGGCTCGCCCCTTGTCTTTCTACGAAACGGCAAAATCCATTCCCTAACCTCAAATTCTTAGGAGCGCTCATGAAAACCACTTTAACCCTCCTCATACTCAGCTTTTCCACTCTTTCATATGGAGCAGCGTTTATCGAGGCAAAAGCCCTAAAGTACACGGAGATCACCAACCCTTCGATTCAAGAACAAGGAGAGATTCAAGAGAACTCTGCCGTTATTACCTTGGCGTTCAATCACCAATCCGGAAATAGTTGTGAAACTTTCGTTGGTTTTGAGCAAAACGCCCCTCGTAACAACGTGCCACAGTATCGCGCATTGAAAACGGTAGGGAGCATCGGCGAAAGCTGCGCCCAAATAGCAACCCAAGAATCCGCTAGCGGAAAAATCGCCTTAATCTTTGTTCGAGATGTAGCCAATGTTGACGTAGGCGGATGGCGAATCACGTTTAAAATTGTAAACGATGTGATCACCATCAGTTCAATACGCGAGAGCTGCGGAATCTGTGGCCGTTGAGGGTCCGTATACTAGGCGGGGACTTGGCGATCACACCTTCTTCCGTAAAGCCGCATTGAAGGTCGGTACCGTTTTAAAAAACTATCGTATGAGGGTATCGAATGCTTGTGTCTGATTGGCATGCGGCGTGTCGCCCACCATCAATGGAGAAGAACCTGAAATATTCGGTTGAACGATCTGACGCGACTCTCGTGATTTTAAGTGCTTAACGTTTCGTGATTTTTTGTTTGTCGAGTCGATGGTCGGTAGAGGATTTTTTCGCTTTGCGAAAAAATGGCGGGATGGACGGGATGTGAGTTTCATTCTACCGCACAAGCGTAAAACAGTGTTTTTATTAAATTACACACATTTTGACGCCAAACCCCACTTCTCCATACTTACACGACCTGCCTTCTCTTGTCACGCATCTATGGATGCATTGGATGCGATGCCCAGAAACTCTCCATAAAGAACTCCTGGCCCCGATAATCGGTGCTGGTCCGAGTTGGTAGGACGAGACCTAGCCTCAGGGGAGAGTCGTAACAAAATGATTTTATTAAACTAAGGAATGAAGCATCGGAATGGACTATTTCTTTCCTAAATGGCTTCCGGGTTTAACAGATACAACGTTCGTGACAAGCGATCGCCGACGACCCTTCCTCCCTTATTTTTAATGAGGACTGGATATATTTTAGAAGCTAGGTCGATAACCTGCTTCCAATCTTTATCGCAAAAACGCTCAGGCTCATACCCTTCCACGAGGATTTTTATGACTTCGATTGCTCCCTGCAACTTTATTTTGCCCCTAACATATTTGTGCATTATCGATACGACCGCTTCCTCGACGATAGAAGCCCTGCCACCATCCTCTATCTCGTCAATGTAAGCGCTGGATCTTCGCTTCCTCCCCAGCAGTTTTCTCGTACAAGGCGACCAACCGAGTACCATCGCGTTGGCAAAATGGAACACGTCATGATAACGAAAGAAGTCTTCCTCGTGAGAGTTGTCCGACAGAATGTCACCGACAGGTGCCCCTTGGACATAAACTCTCACAAACCTATTTTCAGACCGAAATTCGACGTCTAAACTTAGAGGAAGATTCTCTTGCTCTACACCAGCGTTATGCGCCACGATTATCATGCTAGTGGCTCTCCTCATCTTCCCCGTTGGGCAAAGGCTGTCCCGGATCTTGTACGTCACTAGGCGACTCAATCCGGTCCGGACTGTTAACATTTAGGTTTTTGCCAGCCAGCGATTGCGTGGGGGAAATCCGGTCGGTGGCAGCCATCACAAAGCGATCTAAGGTGGCGGGAGAGATTTTCATCATGGTTGTTAGGATGACTATCGTCAGTGCGACGACAAAGCTGCCTGCTATGGTTACACATGCGACACGTTTTATGGAGCTTTCTTTGGCGATTTCTTCAACTTTATGCTGTACACTCGAGGGGGAAAACGGGTGGCCTTTTAAACAATCAAGATCGCTAGCTGTTATATAGTTATGCTCATCCTTAAATCCGTAGGCGCTGCATGGACCCGACATATCTTCGCACCACAACTGGAATAGAACCTGCCCCTGCTGGAGTGTAATGGCTTGGCCCCCAGCATTTTGAACGGCGAACTTCAACCTACCTTCGAAGCCAGGATCCACATGAAACCCCGATATATTAACTAATCCCCGCGACTTGATTTTGTATTTGATTGAGATGCGGCCTTGCACATCAGTTGGTATTTTTATTATCTCAGACGTCAAAAGTATCGCGAATTGGCCAGGAAAGATCTCGAAAGACTCCCTGACGTCCAGGCATAAGTGCTTGGGTTTTCCTGTTTCATCTGTGATGGCAGCATCGCCCAGGGCAAGCTCATAAGCACCGCCATTAATCCTTTTCGGGTCAAAAGGACTGACAATGGAGGGAGTTGACTTTACTTTTTCGCAATTCCATATCGGCACGCAGCGCGCTCCAAAGTTATTGACTTTCCTTATCCATCGGTCAATTTTTCTGTCGATTGAGAGCAAGGGAAGGCAAATAATGCCCAGCTAGCTCTGCTCGGTCGCACGGACAATACGCATGCCATCCAAGGAGATGCTGACCTGAAGGACTTGGTATGAAACGGGTTTGCGGGTTTCTCGTTCGATTGATTAACGATATTTTATAACACAGGCATCCCACATTTTTGCAGCTTGTTCCTCAATCACTGTATTGTACTTGTCGAGGCAACCTGGGGCGCTGACTGCTGCCGGCCCACAATCTTCAAACTTATTGAGAAGCACGGCGTATTTGGCTGCGACACATACAGGTACGTCGCGACTGACGTCTCTCATACCGTTCTTATTCATGGTTTCTTTCCATGTCTCATAAAACGAATCAGCAAAGATTTTTTCGTAAACGGCCCAATCATTCGGCAGGACTTTTTTGCTGCATTCAGCGTCTATCTCCTCATACTTTTTTGCGGCGCCGGCGTTTTTTACGCAGGCATCTTGTTCGGCGAGATGTTTTTCTTTATCTTTTAACATCGTGTTGTACTGGTAGTAGCAGCCGGTCGTGTTCAACCACGCGATCGCAGCATCTACTTCACAAGCTACCAAATCTTGCTCGACCTTACCGTCGAAGGCTCCGACGCCGAAATTAGTACGGACCGACTTTCGCAACATTTCCGTCAACTCACTCCTTGCACTATCCCACCCATGTCCTGTTGCTGTCCGCGCTTCGATGCTGACGGTAGTGCTGAAGGTTCTTATCAGATACTTTGTTCCCATGGCCAAGCCCAAAAACACGGCAAAACCAAACAATTTTGAGACAAACGGATAGGGAGGGCGCTTATTGCTACCTTCATTCCCAACATCACCAATGCTCATGTTAAGCTCCTATTATCAAGCAGCAACTTTTATGATTTCTTGAATAACCTTATTAAACTCTTGTTGTGTGTTGGCGACGAAAATCGCCGTCACGGCCGGATGCGCCTCTGAATTTTTTATTAACTCGGATTCGAGTTCACCAAATTCACGCAAGGCGAAGACCTTCAGGTAAACTAAATAAGCCAAGACAACCAACGGCAAAACCAGGTAAAAATTTGCTACTACAGTGATGGTCAATAAAAGGGATGTTATTGGCCGCTCCTTGAGAAGCAAGTTCAACGCCCTGAATGCCCCATATCTGCTATTTCGAGCGTGCCGCAAACTTGGGGACACAACGTCCGACTTGAAAGTATTTTCGATTTCGAACAGGCTCTCTCTGTAAAACCAACGAACGTAAAAGAACTCGAGGGACCACAAGCAAAAGTTGCGAGCAATATAAAACGCAGCCACGGCTAAACCGACGAGAAAAAGATTTTCAGGCTCCGATGTTACAACGCATCCGACAGCCCATAGTGTCGCCCCGATATTAAATAACGACGTACAATTTGAGATCAACCGACGCCTGTTGTTTAGAGCATCTGTTTTGTCATTTACGATTTTTGGGAAGGTTCCCATCCAACTGCTCCTCCTTGTCATTTATCGGAAGAAACAAAGAGAAACTGATGACTTTCGCTTGAGATTGTTAGCGAAAGGTAAACGTTCTCGCCATTCGACAAACGATCTGATGCAGCATTCTTATACGTTAGCGGTTTCCTAACGTAAGAATATGGCGTTGCAGATAAGAGGTGCTTATCCGCTAAGCCAGCGGACGAGGAGATACTTACTTTTTTTTGCCTTTCGTCTGAGTTTATCCCTGGATTGCCATAAACCTTTTGGGTACGACAAAATACTCGAGATTCAGTAGGCGGAAAGGGTCTTTTTCTGGCCAGGTAGGAGTAAGTTGACCGGCATTCGGTCCTTACTCCTACGGCGCCTCGTGGGTACTATGGGAGCTGCTGGAAAGAACCTTGTGTCGACGTTGACCTAATGCCCCATCTTTCTTCTCGCCTCCTCTTGGAAACGTCTCTGATAGAGTTTTGGCTCATTCCGAAGCATACGTTCAATGAATTTGAGAACGCCAGGTAGGGGTATCCATTGTGGCGTAAGAGGAAACTACTATGGCTTTTTTTAATGCTTAGAGACTTTATCGCCGCACATCTCATCTGTCCGAGAAGCCGATCGGCTTGTGAAAGGCTCCCAGGCTAAATCGTCCTCGCGACATACTTTTCCGCTATTTTTGCGTTATTTTTCCGTTATATCTCTATCTTCAAGTTCAAGTCAGCGGCCTTTGGCCCAGCAAGCTCCGCCTTGGTCCCATAGCGCGATGGGTCAGAGACTCTCGTCGGCGTGTTTGACCTCGTCGCGAGGTTCATCAACGGGCCAGTTTACTGGCAGCTATACCCAAATGTAAATGCGACCGGTCCAGCAGCGGCATTGTTCTTAAAGGTGACCACAACGGGGTGATCAGGACCACCGTATTTACTCGCGTTCGCCGGAGATCCGAGAAAAAAGGACCATAAGATTGGAGCACCACTCCCAGACTTTTCTAAATAATCAAACCGGACGCCTTCCTCGAAGATAAGAATCAGACTAGCAGTGCCCGCGTTGCCAACCAATTCGGCATTCTTGCTCCCGACATTGCGAAATCTGACCGTGATAGGATTCTTGGCCGACGATGTCCCTTCTACTTCCCATCTGTTCGAATTTGGGATCCACTTATTGGGGTATGCCTCATAGGTCGTCAAAGAACTGGTCGTTTGTATGCAAGTCAAGTCGGCTCCGAACATAGGGGCAGATAGCCCAAAACACATGACAAGAAGTATGCGGCTCATGGAAAGCACGTTATTTTTTTTGTTCTCAAACATCGGAACCTCGACCGTTACTCTTTTACGCATGAAAACTGGATATACCAATACTGAATATCACCCCAGGTGGCGGCGCTGCTACTCACGGCCGTAACATACCCGCCTTCGGTTCTCGGTCCTTCAGCATCGATTTTGTACTTCCCAGAGCAGTTGTCAAACATCTGTTTGTAGGCGTCCTCGCGCCTTGCTTTGATGACCGAATCCGCGCCTTGATTCAAATATTTGACGATCCCCGTCTTTGTCCCACTATTCACCGGGGCGTAGGCGGAATCCACGGTTGACGGTGAGACCATTGTGGCTGTGCACGATACGCAAATCATCGCAAGCAGGATCAAGGCTTTCAAGTCGGCCTCCCAATATATCTAAGGCAATGGGCTTTTTGAGAACAAATCTCACATCGGCAGAGAGACCACGAACTTTATAGTACGTGGCATAAAAAAGTCATGCAAACCATCATGGAGCTATGGAGCAAAATGCTGAATACTCAAAGGTTTTGATGAAAATCTCCGCGAATATAAAAAGCATTCGCGAAAAAAGAAATCTTACTCAAGAAGATATGACGAAATTCGGATTCAACTACAGGCATTACCAAAGACTTGAGAGTGGCACGTATAGCCCCAGTTTTTACACGATATATCGCCTGTCAAAAGCTCTAAAGGTCTCAATAACCGACTTGATTGGTAGCGGTTAGAATAAACGCACCGCTCCATTATGAAAAAACGCACCACTCCATTAGTCGCTGCGCTCGCCAACACATGTCAACGACGTAGACCCTCCTTGACAGTCGGGGGAGTGTCCTCAAGCCGGACGGCTCGCCTGCCCAGCGGGGGCCGATGGGCCTGACGGCCAAGCCCTTCGGGCCATCGGGAGAGTTAGGGATTTCGGAAAAGCTGGTTTTACCACTGAAGAAAAAACGATACTATTGATGATCATACATCGCGAAATCGTGTCAAGCGGGAATATATAATCATTTGTAATCAAAAACGAAAAGACCTGCGTAAAAGTTAACCTTTTTAGCGTCCGTTGCTTTCGACGAGCGTGAAGGCGATCACCAAGACACCTCATCCCCAGTTGCCCGGGAGCCAATCCATCATTTTTTTCAGAGCCGTTTATGTATCATTCTGAGAAGGATGCTGGAGCATGATTTGGCCGGCACGGCGGGTACACCGGACTCCCTTGGTTTGTCGGCCCTGGTATAGGGCTGCCCTTAGGGCAAAGGATTTCAACTCCAAAAACCAGAGCATCCTCCGGGGCTGAACATTCCCAGCCAGTCCTGCAGTCTCGAACTACCCAGAACTCCCCATGACGGGTACAATACCCCTCGGCCACGGTCTCACCGCGATTCCCCAACGATCGACACTTCTTCAAAACAACATCAGCGAACGTATTGGAAGTGTCGGCGGCAAAGGAATTGCCGATCTTCAACGCGAACGTCACGAGCACGAACAAACGGACTGGAATCATCTTTCCTCCAAAGGATAGCTGGTCGCCGATCGCTGGAGCACTCTAGAAAATACTGACCAGCCTCACCTGACCAAAGAAGAAGGGTATCTCCGATTACAGGGTAAGTAATCGATTCCCGAGCAGCCCAATGCCCGAGCCCGCAAGCGGCTAGGATACAAAAAGCCCACGTTCCTGTGATTGTTCTAATCCAAACAGACCGCTTCATCCGAAGCCTGAAAGAATCTTCAACCACGAGAACTGCCGGCACGGCCACCAAAGCGAGAGATGCTAAGCCCACTCCAAAACGTCGGATGTCTGGGAGGTCAGCCTTACTAGCGAACCACAAAAAGGGTGTTACCAAACAGCCTAAAACGAGAGCCCTTTCAGAAGTGCTTCGTGCATCAGACCAATGCACGATAGCCCCCCATATCCAACCGGCCGACAAAATAGGTACGTACCAGTATGGAAAGACGATAGTTCTGACAAAGAACTTTGCCGAGTCAATAAAGCTCGGCTGGGCATAAACCAGGTGCTCGTCCAGATAACCGATGGTGAAAGCGTAAGTTACAGCAGAAATTATTGTCAACGCCGCGACAAAGACTTTAATGTCATTTTCGAAATCAGAAGTTACTTTATTGGCCATATCGGCTTGAGCCCTCCTACTTTCCTAGGATTTCGAGTTTGTAATATTCCTCGCCCCGTGGCTGAAACTTTCGGACCTACATGGCTTATTTTTCTTTCTTTTACGGCTATTATCCACGATCGCCGAGAGCCATTCAACCGTTTTAACCTAGCCGAAGCGCGATGACTTCAAGCATCTAAAAATTCTTAGCTTGGAAGAACAGGTTGCAGGGAAATATAAACAAAATGATGAACAAATGGAGGACTGCTATGAATCATTCTCTTTTACGGCATCTCATGGAAAAAAAAGGCGTTAAGGGTGTCGACCTAGCGAAGGCTTGCGATTACTTGCGACCCAGCGTTATCAGCCTGCTGGTCAACGATCAAATGCGTCCAGGGCACAAACTGAGGCGGCGCATTGAACGCGGCATGACCGAACTAGGATTTTCAAAATCTGAAGTTGAGTCTGTGATGGCACAGCCTGGCACCGAAAGGCGGTGGGAAAGCGAGGACAATGAAAAAATACGAGACCTTACGTAGAAGAACTTAATTTTTCGATTGGAATATAATAAAGATGAACACGAAAATGCAGTTCTTTGAAAACTTAATATGCAAAAAGCGACTCGCCGAGATCTTGGGCATGTCCACAAGCTTCGTTAACAAATGGATGCGTCGTGGACTGCCTTATTACAAAGTAGGCGGTCGTGTAAGGTTTAATCTGGACGAAGTTTTGGTTTGGCTGGAGAGGAGACATTTCCAGTGACCAAAAGAATCAGTTTAAAGACCTACAAAGGCCAACGGATCTACGTTGCCACATCGATCCCAAGAATCGCCAAGATTCTTGTCTGGGATGCAAAAGGTGGCCATTACGTAAACCCGAAGGACGGCAAACCTCGCTACTATGTTCGAAAGCAAGCGATCGTTGACGGCAAAAAAACGACGATCGCACGACACCTCGACACAATGCAAGAATGCCTTACCTTCAGGAGCACCGAAAACGAACTACAAGAGAAACAAAGCTCGAAAATCGGGGAGCTGATCATGGCGTACAAGAGCTCAGTCGTCTGGGAAAGGCTCCAATACACAACGCAAATAATGTATTCAGGCCTTTTTGAACGTTGGTTCGATCTGATCGCGAACGTCCCCATCCGTGAACTGACACCTCAGCGCGTATCTCTATGGATCTTGGACATGAAAGAGAAGAAAGACCGGTTCCTCACCTCGAAAACACGTCAATCCTTTAGAAAGGAGCTAGACCTCCTCAAATCGTTGCTCGCCTGGTATGGCGACTACAGGGATGATCCAAATTTCGCTTCGCCGATTAAGAAACGCCATTCAGAAGAGATCTGGCTTGATCAGAAATCTCATCTTTCGACGGAGGACTTCTTCGGCCAAGTGTCAGACGAGATTCCTTTGACGGAGAGCGATTACGAGCGATTCAGAGCGGAGCTTGCAAAGGCAAAGCTAGGCGCCACGCTGACAGTGCTTGCGGACACACAGTTTGAGCACTCCCTCAGAATAAGCGAAGTAGCTGCTCTTATGTGGCAAGACGTGAAGCCGGGCGACCCGAAATGGTCCGAAGGTGAAATCAAGTTTCAGCGACATATCCAATACGTCCACCGGAGCAAAGAAAAGTATCCAGATAGGATCGCATTGGGACTTAAGAATCGAAAGTTCGTGAAACGAAAAGGAATGCGATTCCTCAGAAGGGAATCTCTCTCCAAGACTAACCCGTTTTTCCCCCGTTCCACGAGCGGTCTTCGGCAACTGTACCTCAAAGCAAGCCCTGAAGAGCTACATGCCACGGATGAAAAGGGGCTTGTCTTCAAAGATCCCAAAACGGGAAGTTTCTTCACATACCGGTGTCTCAAAGCGCAGTATGACAGAGCCCTGTTACGGGCTGGCCTACCCTTCCGGGGAACCCATATCGTGCGCTACGCTGGCGTTAACGCCTTCCTGAACCCTAATCCGAAATTTCATCAAGTCGCAAAGCCTCGGGTCGCCCGATTACGAACGCGCGTAGCGCGTTTTCTCTTTTCACTCATATTTTAAAGTTATCCACACAGCGGGTCGAAGGAAGTTGTTGC